>CAWKKX010000048.1:0-10955 GCA_963850365.1 uncultured Chloroflexia bacterium | reverse complement strand
AAATCCAGACGAAGATCCACAACTATAACTTCGAACATAGTAAACTTGAACAAATACTTGGCGCAGATATCGCGATTCTCTCAATCTCTCGTCTATTCTGGCATTTAGCTGCTGCCCATGCTATACTAGGTACGGCTCTATTGAAATGACGCTCCTATACAAGGATCTCATCTCATTATATGGAATAGACTTATGAAGCAACCTACCTGTGATATATCAAATCTGATCAAGGGTATGCCAATGTATTTTTCAAATCTTCAGTATGTGTGGCGGTGCCAGCAGGGACAAGGGCAATTGGGAAAGATTGCAACAATCTTCATTGGGATAACAGTGGGTGTGATAGTTTGTAACCTCCTAACAGCGTGTACTAGCTTGGGAAGAATATCTATGATGACCAAAAGCACCACAACGGCAACATCTCAGATTCCTGGCAAAAAACTTGTCTGGAGCAGACGAATTCGATGGAGCAAGTGGAGCCCCTCCAGACCCGAAAAAGTGGTCCGCCGAAGTTGGGGGAAATGGTTGGGGTAATAAACAGTTAGAGTATGACACGGACAACCAGAATATTTACCAGGATGGTCAGGGCAATTTGGTTATTGAGGCTCGAAAGGGCAATCTCATCGGATTGCAGTGCTGGTATGGGCCTTGTCAGTATACTTCTGCCCGGATAAATACCAGTAGGCATTTTAGCTTTACATATGGACTTCTTGAAGCCAGTATCAAACTTCCCATTGGTCAGGGCATTTGGCCAGCCTTCTGGTTGCTTGGTAGCAATTGTGACACCATGGGCTGGCCAGCCTGTGGTGAAATTGACATCATGGAGAACATTGGCACGAAGCCAGATATAATTACTGGAACGGTGCATGGTCCCAATGGCTATACATTCTCCGGTACATATCAGTTGCCACATGGCAATTTTACTGATGACTTCCATACCTTCGGCGTACAATGGGACCCCAACCATATCATTTTCTCTGTAGATAATACGACTTATGCCACTCTTGATAGGACTTCTCTTACTAACCAACAAAACTGGGTATACAATCACCCTTTCAATATTCTGTTGAATGTTGCAGTTGGTGGCGCAATGACAGAGAGCCCCAATAGCACCACTGTCTTTCCCCAAAAGATGTATGTCTCTTTTGTGAGACTTTATAGTAGTAGCTAATGTTGCATTATATACTTTGCCCTTTTCCTCTATTTGCGCAATACGCAAATAGAGGAAAAGGGCAAAGTATATAAGAGGAGTAATGCCGAAGGTGCGAAAACACAAGAGCCGTCACTACTGTGATATTTTACGCATACTGACCAGTATGCTTTGTGTAATAGTACCCACGATGCATATGCCTATGATAAGCAAAAGCGCAGTTGGAGGCGACCAATGGCCAGAATAGATTTGAATACTCAGAATAGCTGCCTCAATGGTAAAACTTAAAGCAACTGCAAGCGTCAACTCCATCACAAGCTCTTTCAAGCGGAAAAAGCGTATGAGCATCAGGCCAGGGCAGATGCTCAAAAACCAGAGCATAATCAAAGGACGACCCACCATAGCGGGCCAGACAAAATTTACCAGCCCGGCAGCTAGTGCCGAAAGTATGATCAGTATAGGCCAGAACCACTTCAAAATGCACCTCTCCTCTTATTTATTCGATGAAGGCCAGTATTTGCGCATCATCATTATGATAAATGACTTTAAATTTTCCAGACTGAAGTAATTTTGTTTCTAAACGTTGCAAACTATCGCGAGGCTGCCCATCCCATGCGCTTGCATGCTCTTGCTCTTCCTCAGTGAAAAGAATGTAGGCATGAGGATTCTGCTGGCTCTCAAAATATTGAGTCAATACATTCGCGTTTGTATGCACAACTGCTTGCGGGAGAAGATAATATAGTGATTGAATATCGTATTTTTCGTAATTCTCAAAAAATAAGGGAGCATCGTCCCACGCCTGAACGATCATCGCATTCTTTGGAGCTGTATGATACAAATATTGGACTGCATCCCATTCGCCATAACTTATATAATCTACACGCTCATCTCCATAGCGAGTGAAGAGAAAACATCCGAGTAAAAACAAATTAGCCGCGACGATGATGACTGTTCGCCAGGAGATGACACGTACAGGTGCTGTCATCTTTAGCGAATCCTCGCAAAATAGCGCGGCGGCAAAAAAAATCATGTATGGCTCAGAAAAGAGATAGATGCGCATTAGCATTTCACCACCATAGCTCTGTGCCGCAATCAAAGGAAACCCTGCAATAGCCAGGAGAACATAGGTCACATCTTGATGCTTCTGTCGCAGGCGTTTCACACCACCAAGGAAAGCCAGTAGCCAGAGCAGCAGCGTCGCATACAGACGTATCCTAGCAATAATCTGGTAGAGGGGAGATTCTGCCTGCGTTCCTGACGTAATACTTTTTGGAACATTCCCGGTCAAGTCTCCCAGCGTCCCAATGACCTCATTCACGTGCAGAGACAGAAAGGCATGGGCCATAATTAGAATCCAGGCCAACGTCATGATGGACATCAGAGGTAGTAACCAGAATGGGGCGCAACGACGGAAAAGCACCAGGCATAATATACTTAACAGAGTAAAAAAAGGTGTCAATGGATGACTGGAAACAACTAGCCCAAAGATCGTGATCAGACAACACAACATTCCCCATTGTTGCCAGGTTTCGAGCGTTGAGACCTGTGCATCAGGTGCACTAAACCACGCGAGCAGCTTTTCCTTAAAAGCCGCATCTTTTCCTAATCGTATCGGTTGCTGTCTGGTTATCTTAAACCATTTTAAGAGTATCGCTATAATCACCATATAGAGAAAGAAGTTCAAGCCCTGTGGAGAAAAGTAATCTTGTCCAACCCAGTTTGTAAGATGGAAGAATAGGAGAGCAAGCCAGATAGTACGCTGATTGTTGGTAATCCCTTTAAGTATAATGTATAGTGGCCCCATATAGATCAAGTTATAAAAGATCGGCGTCCAGCCCGCGTAGCCGAGAATAGTGGAGTATCCAAAGGTTTTGGTAAAAAAGGCACTCAGCAAAAAGAAGCCCGGCCAGTTAAAGTAAGTATCCAGGTTGGGATTGACAGAGCCTGTACGCATAATATACTCTGTGTATCCTGCATGCCGGTACACACTGGTGAAACGAGGCAGCGCTTCAAGCAAATGCGGTGTTGCATAAATGATCACTATAATACTAACAAGTTGCCAGATGAGTAATGAGACTCGCAGATCTTTGCGCCGTAGGGTTAATGTATAGCTGACTACCAGGATTACCAAAGCTGCAATAATATTAGGAGAAAGCACGGAAATCAGGCCAAGGTCGTTCATCTCATTGAGCGTTACTCTTTGCATTGAAGTAAGCCATAAAAAGAGCGCAAGGAAAGGGAGCAAAAACAGTACAATGTCCATGACATCAGGCCTTCTGAGAGTATGAAGCATGCCCAACTTGACTGTATCCACCTCTACATAGCTTGTCTCAACGGTCCCCAAGAGTGAGAGATCTTGTGTTTCTAAATGATCATACATATTATTACTTTCGATGTTGATCGTGTCTTCCATAGAGCGATCATAGGTATTGTTTTGTAAGTGAGCAGGTCTGAGGTCGTATTGTCCTTTACTAGAATTGTTATAGAGAGTCTGTCCTGACAACGCAACGATTTCTATTGAGGGAAGCGGAAGTGTATTCATATTCCAGATTGGCTCCATCATGAAATATGCTTCGTCAACACTCTGGTTCAACAATACTTTTTCTTGAGGACGAATTGCTTTATAGACAACGGGCCCCATAAAGAGCGCTTCGATACTGATGCCTACTACCCAACCCACGCTTACTCCCGCGATTCCCCCATAAAAAGCTCCGAGACCAGCCGCGACTAATTCTATTACACCTCCAGGAATCATGATAAAAAAAGCTTGTGTGATGTGGTCATGAATACGACAGATCGATATATAATGATTTTTTATGATGAGGGGAAAAGCTGCAAGTACCAAAATGCGCAGACACCATACGGCATGTTGTGCGTATGAGTGGCCGAATATTTCTAGCACTGGTTGGGCGGCTACTTCCAGGAATACGTCTGCGGCAAGACTGATTACGAAGGAGATCCCCATCGTCGTACGAATTTTTTGTGCTAGTGATGAAGGGTGGGCCGAACTCATCGCATGAAGAACGGTCGTCAGAGATATTGGGATCATAAAGACAAAACTTGCGAGCATCCACGAGACATAAAACCATGCGTTCATCGTGGTCGAAAGCAGTGCAGTAACAAGCAGAGGAAGCAGAAATGTTGGTATTTGCAAGGTAATATTGAGTGCGTGGTGTTGTAAAGCAGCTCGCCCTAGCTTACGTATCATCTGCCATTGTGGTAGAAATACACGTAGAGATGGATACGTGTTGAATTTGATATAAGCAATGGTCATGAGTAGAGAGAGAAGATTCCCCAGCGTCCAGGTTGTATAGATCGATATTCCCGTTCGCGTAGCGATCCACAGACTGGCGAGAAAAAGAAAGCACAGTTTTAGAGCGGAAAAAGAGGTATTGCGCCACAATTGCACATCTCCACGCAACAGCCCGATCAATGCTTGATCAAGTACTAATGTGATCGCGGTCAGGCTTACTCCAGCGGCAAATATCAGAACCGTAATCACACTTGCATGCAGTGGCTGCAAGCCAGGTGATAGATATGGTACAAGCACGGCGAATCCGATTCCACCTATGCACCCCGTGCCACCAACAACTATCAAGGCCGTGCTAATCAGCGATGGAGCTTGACCTGGCTGGCGGGGTAATTCTGTGATCAGGAGCGTTCCCAACCCTAATGCAAATAAATTTCCTAGCAGCATCATAGCAGATACTGAAGCAGAAGCAAGGCCAACTGCATCTAATGTAAACTGACGAGCCGCTAACCACCAGTAAGCAAAGCCAAGTGCCGATGTCACCGCCGTCGTCCCAATCAACGAGGCGGTGTTAGTCAGCAATGTAATATTCTTCTTGAGCCATTGAGAGAGTGAAATTTTCACCGTACCAGTTTCCTTCTAGAGGAAGAAAAATGGGTCAACGCCATTTTTCTTCTGTTGCTTTCTTGCATACGATGTATTACTTGACGACCTCGTAGATAGGCTAGTGGTCCATGTAACATTCCTTGAATTTCAAGTAAAATCAATTTGTTTGGATATTTAATAGAAGCTACATGAGCATCAACCCGACCTTTTTTTCCGCTATTGATTGATAGACGATCTCTCAAAAATCTCAGGCAACCGAATGGTATTTGCGTAAGTAATTCAATGAAATATATAGGATTATCAAGTACAATCTTCGTTAGGTAGGCTGTTAGGCCTAAACCATAGGCATAAATTTGCTTATATAGTGCGGCATAGTCGTGACGATGTTGGTGATAGATTAAAGCTGAAGGCTCGTAAACGAGTGTGTATCCCTTCTTGATAACTTGAAAGAATGCTGCTAGATCTTCCCCTCCTTGTGATGGACTACCACTGCCTAGAGCTGGATCAAATCCTCCTATCTCTTCTAGAAAGGCAGCGGTAAAGGCAAAGCTTGCACCTGTACCAAATTTACCGGCGGAGTATGGAAATACAGGAGTTTTCGGATGGTGCTGATACTGGTCGAACAAGCTACGTGTAAAGCCTCTACTGAAGCCGCCAAACTGCTCAAACCAGACCTGAGCCTGCGTCTCTAACTCCAGGGGTAATACCAGACCAGTAACACAAGCTATATGATCTGCAATCTGAAAAGCACGAATCATCTCCAGAAGCCAGAACGAGTCAACAACTACATCATCGTCAGTAAAGACTAGGATCTCTCCTTTGGCTGCTGCAACACCACAGTTACGCGCCCATGAAAGGCCCTTGTGTTCTTCGCATACATAACGCAGGTGGATATTTTCCTGCTGGAATTGCTGGACCAGCTCGAATGTCCCGGTAGTATCAGGTACGTTATCAACAACAATGATTTCATACTCTGGATACTGCAATGCGAATAAAGAGCGTAAACAGATAGCCAGACTGGCCGGGCGATTGTGAGTGGCGACAATGACACTTACAAAAGGGGCATGGGCGAGGAATTCTTCGCGAGCGGCTATGCACATTGGAGAAGTAGAGTAGGGAAGCCCAACCGCACGCAACGTTGATATAGTGGGTAGGCCATCATTGCACAGATGATCGTTAATCTGCTGATGCAGTTTCTCCCATATGTGCTCTACATAGTAATCAGGCTCTAATGTATCCTTAAGGAAGGATAGCTCTATTATGCCTAGAGGCTGTGCATGCAAGCGTATAACACAGTTCGCACGTCGATAGCGCTGTCCAGTTTGCTCATGCAATGCAGAAAGTGTGGGCAACGCTCCTGCCAGCTCAATTTCGATCATTCGTACTGGTTCATAGTATACCTGAGTTGGTTCTTCAGGAACCTTTTCTAATGGCAAAGATATATAAGTGTTGGCCATTGAGCAGTTCATCTTTCTTTATTAGTAATGATCTATTCCCCTTCAATTACAAGCCCTCTGTTTCTTGTTGATAGACAATCAAGTCAGCTTTGACTATCCATTAGAAGTTTTGCAGATGAAGAGAAACATTAGGAACGTCTTCTGGAGAGTTGGAGCGCCCAGCGACTTCTCAAATACGCCAAAGGGCCATACAACATACCTCGCAGTTCAAGCCTCGCAAGCTCTTTTGGGTAATTGACAGTTTTTTTGTTGTTCTTAGGAGAGCGAGCGCTAAACGCGAAGAAGAGCCCATATGGCAGTTTTCTAGCAATATCAAACAGCAGGAAGGGTTGGTTTATGACACTTCTCATAAGATAAGCCGTCAGGCCCACACCATAGCCATAGATCTGCCTGCGTAAACCCGCACTGTCACGACGATTGGGATGATAGAGGAGCGCGGCAGGCTCGTAGACAATTGTGTAGTGTTGGATGATAATTTGCAGGAAGATAGCCAGATCTTCACCTCCCTGAGCCAAAGTGCCAGTTCCCAATGCCGGATCAAAACCGCCTACCGTTCGTAGATAGCTGGCTTTGAAGGCGATATTAGCACCTGTGCCCAGACGCCCTGCTGCATAAGGAAAGAGAGGTGTCCCTGGATGGTGTTGATGGAGGTCGAACAGGAGACGACAAAACCCCTTGCTATAGCCGCCAAATTGCTCGAACCATGCCTGTGCTGGAGTCTCCAGCTCCATGGGTAGAACCAGCCCGGAGACACAGACAACTTTTTCGGAGACTTGAAAACCTCGCACCAGCTCAAGCAGCCAGTAAGTATCGATTACCACATCATCATCAGTAATGGCGATGATTTCACCTTTAGCTTCATCGATACCTCGATTGCGCGCAAAGGAGAGTCCTGGACGATCTTCTCTCACATAACGCAACTGAGGCATGTCTTGATATGTTTCTTCCATTAATTCCGCAGTTGCAGATGAACGAGGCGCGTTATCTACAACAATGATTTCATAGCGCGGATAGCAGAGCTGCAAGAGAGCATTCAGACAACGTTGAAGCATCTCTGGACGATCACGGGTCGCGACGACAATACTGGCAAAAGGAGCTTGCGTTAGAAATTGCTCTCGCTCAGCTAAACAAGTTGGCATAGACTGGCTTGTGATACCTTGTTCACTCAAATGAGTAAGAGGTTCGCACCCGTCTTGCCTGAGGTGCTCGTTTATCTGTTCCTCTAATACTTCCCAGACCTGGTAAGCTTGCTCCTGTGCGCTCAATGTCCCATCGAGTAGCGTCAATGCTATTGTTCCCAATGGTTGGGAATGCAGGCGCACAACCCCGATGGCTCTTTGATAGGGACAACCCTGGAGATCATGGCTCACGGAGAGATCGGAGAAGGCCTGGCTTAGTTCAATCTCAATCATGCGTGTTGGCATGAATGCAGCATCCTGATTTGTATCAGATACAAGGTCAAGCTGGCGGGAGAGAGCTTGTGTTGTCATGCTGGTTAATTCCTTTCCCACTGTGTTCATGTGTTCACGTGTTGCGGTGGTGCGACAATATTCGAGGTATAACGCACAAAACGCCATGCTGGGACGCAAGCGCGTTTATATACTCTAGTTATGCTAGAAGGCGCTGATGAAGTAAGCAGAGTAGCCAGTTCAGATACTCCCGTTTCTGGACCAGCCAGCAAGCGTGCTAGTGAGAAAGGATGGGCAGTCTCTACGGTAGCCATCTCATATTTCACTGCACATGCTGAGGTATATCCGGCTGCTTTGACGACCCGTTGTAGTGCAATAGAATGGTAGCCATGTGGATAGGCAAAACTATAGACGTTATGCCCAAGATGTTGCTCTAAGACCTTCTTACTGTGAGTAATCTCATGTTGTGCGACCGAGAGCGGAATGAGATCAAGCTGGGGATGTTTATGACTATGTCCCCCACACTCAATGCCTCCTGCGTCGATCTCGTGGATTTGCTCCCATGTCATCATAGGTCGTGTGGCCTCTCCTTCACGCCATAACCAACGACTCGTATCACCGACAAAGCCGGTGGTAACATAAACTGTTGCCGCAAAATAATACCGTTTGAGGATAGGGAAAGCGGAAAGAAAAAAATCCGCAAACCCATCATCAAAGGTCAGAACCACTGGCCGCTCAGGAAGATTATGCTTGTCCTGTGAGAGCTGTGTGGTCAACTGTGTCACCGTCATAGGTGTGTAGCTATGCTGATGAAGATACTCCATTTGCTTTGCGAATAATGCCGGAGAGACAGTAAACTGTTTGAAATGCTCGCTGGCTTCTTCTGCAATGCTATGGTACATAAGAATAGGTATATGCTTCTTCTCCACTGGAAAAGATACTAGATTTGAATTTATCCTCATTTTATTCTGACCTTATTCATAACAATACCGGCGAGTTGTCATACGAACGTGTTAAGATCTACCTCTCTCGGTGGCAGAAGCGTCACCTGACTGGTAGCAAGAGTGAGGGCCCTTTTTTGGTGGAGCATCCCTACTACATACCCGGCAATGGTGGCGGACAGACCAACAACAATGGCACTGGCGCGGGCAAGACCGGCAAGGTCTCGCTGAAAAAGCGTTGCACCTATACCTCGTGCAACGCCCAATGGCAACGTTTGCTGCGTATAAGAGCGTTCAGAGGCAAGGCTATCTTTCGCACCGGCATACCTGGTTACAAGCGACTTAGATAAACCTTCAGAGTAGCAGCGTGCGCAGAAGTAGCGCCACGATGCACGCTTCTTAGGCACTCGATGAAAAACCTGAGCCGATGGATGGTAAAGAAAAATTCCCTCTGGTCGCTGCTGGCTGGCTCGGATACATAGTTCGGTTTCTTCGCATCCGATAGGCAATGATCCGACTCGCCCGATATCACTACGAAAACCGCCAATCTGGGTAAAAACCTCGCGCCGCAAAGACATATTCGCACCAATTGGATTGCGTATTGGTGCATCACTTTGTGGTAAACCTCGATAGGAACAACCGACCGTCCAGTAGAACTCCTCGGGGAACCAGGCTGGTCTGGCCTCTTCCCACTTTGGAGTCACAGTGCCACCCGTGCCGATCACATGGGGGCTCTGAGCGTATCCCTGCGTTAAAGATGCTAACCAGCCTGGAGTCGCCACTGCATCGTCATCAAGGAACGCAAGTATCTCACCTCGCGTATATGCAATACCAGTATTTCTTGCTTCAGAAAGGCCCCGCTCACCCCCGTTTTCGACAGCGATAACTTCTGGCATGTGCATTTTTACGCGTTCAAAAAGCTCGGGATTATGATCAACAACGACGATGATCTCTTGTGGAGCAAGCACCTGCTGGCTCAATGAGGCGACTGCTTCCGTCAGATCTTGCCAGCGCTCCAGTGTATGTGTGCAAATAATCGCTGAGATTGATGATATGTTCTCCATTACTCAGCCTCTTCTTACCGGGCTGTATTCCAGAATTCCCTACGTTTTGTACAATCCGTGGAGAGCTATTCCAGCGTTCTTTGATGATTGTTTGCAATACTCGCCATCCATCGCGGAAAGCATTCAGATTGCTTTCTCCATGTATGCGTACATATTCAAAACTGGGCACTTCGATAATTTTGAGATCCGCTTTATGGATGCGCAAATTGATGAGCGTCTCAACCTCGAAACCATCACAATCAACTTCTATATAATTAAGGCAGTGCCGCCAGAACACGTTATATCCATAGCACAGGTCACTAAATTGTGTTCCAAAGAGAAGGTTGACCAGTCTACTTAATGTGTGGTTTCCCATACCTCTCAATAACGTAATATCATGACTTCCTCCACCCTTGGCAAAACGAGAGCCTTTCGCAAAGTCATAACCTTGCTGCAATGCATCAACAAACCGAGGAATCTCCTGGGGATCTGCTGAACCATCAGCATCCAACATCACGATAATGTCACTGGTACATGCTTCAAAACCTTGCCTCAACGCATCACCCTTCCCCTTTTTTACTTGCCTCAAAACACGGATAGCAGGATAGAGTTGCTGTGCGACTGCCACCGTATCATCGCTTGAATGACCATCAACTAGAATCACTTCAGTGACGATGGCAGGGATATGTGGTAAAACATGAGGGAGATTCTTTGCCTCATTCCTTGTAGGAATGACCACACTAATGCTAGGATATTGCTGATACGCTTCCATGAAAACCCACCACTTTCTTTTTCTATCGAACAAAGAATCTTTAATCCCTCTTTGATCGATTCAATTTTTATCTCACCTTCACGAACCTTGTAGTTAATGGCTACTGAATAGATAGAGTAATCTAACTTAATAAATTTAGAGATCATTTCTATTTTGATGCTAAATCCATCTGATTTTAAATGACCTCTCATCCTTATGATGACATCTCTTCATCAAGCTAAATACCCGTTTAACACATCAGCGATATTCGCGCCGTAAAAGCATCGTACCAAATTTGATTGTCGTTTATTAGTTAACTCAACAATTACATTCTGACTTCCAGGCAAATCC
>CAWKKX010000047.1:0-40395 GCA_963850365.1 uncultured Chloroflexia bacterium | reverse complement strand
TTGTGCTGTATTCTTCATGAATGAGAGTATATCTAGTTATATTACATTTTTTGCACATTTCCATATTTTTGCACAGCAAAAATATGGAAATGTGCAAAAAATGTAATATAACTAGTAACGGCGCGAACGCCGAAGGCGTGAGCATTCATAGAGACTGCACATCGCCCATTGTCTCATCCGTAACGACGGGAAGAGGGATGCCTGTTGTGCTGGCAAGGTATTCGCGCCATTCTATGTAGGTTGTGATTCCGGCCAGGGCATTCTGTCGCCTGATCACTACGTAGAATGTGGGTGCTTTCGTGACTCTTGCTGTTTGCCTTTGTTGTTCAACCCATATATCAACCCTGGGGCGAGTGCCTCGCGTATATCTTCCTGCGTGTTTAGATCGCGTTTAATTGCTCGTTCGAGCTCTTTTGCCTCTGCTTTTGTCATAGCGTCTGCCTCTGCTTTTGTCATAGCGTCTCCTTATGTATTAAGTATAACACTATTTTTGCAGCTGTGTTTTTTTGCTCCTCGCGTCATCAGCACGGAATATTCACTTTTCTCTACTTACTTCTATTACTACACTGGATTTAATGGGAACATCTACATCTTTTTCACAATTAATTCAATTTTACTTTCACTTATAAAATGAACTATAGTACTAGTTGTTACTTCTATGATTGACGAAGTATAGAATGATAGATATACTAAGCATACAAGTTATGACATTGTTTATGACATTTATAAAAAAGTTTATTATGTGATTTAAAAAATTGTAGATCGCTATTGTCGGTACGTATTTATGATAAAGTTATGATTGTGCCTGACAGAGACGAGCCGCCACACAATTGCGCGACATTTGACGATAGATAGTAGGAGGATTTTGCAATGGTAATGGAGCAGAAGAGATCGTTAGAAGTGGACCATTCTACATGGTCGCTTTCGCAGTTAGTTGGCCGGCAACGCGAGTTGGGTTTGATCAGGTGTAAGTACGAGGCGGCAAAAAAAGAAGTTGGTAGTGTTGTGCTACTGGTCGGGGAGCCTGGGATTGGCAAGACTCGTCTTCTCGATGAGTTTGCTACGCTTGCGCTGGAAGATGGTGCAATTGTCTTGCGCGGTGGTGCCTCTGAAGCTGATGGAATGCCTCCTTACTTGCCTTTCTTAGAAGCTATTGGCCGCTATATCCGTGCGATGCCTCAGGATCGTTTGCGCGAACAGATTGCACATGCTCCACACATGCTCTTAAGCATATTTCCAGAGTTAGCTGCGCTGGTAGGAGATACGCCGGTTGCTCATCCTTTGCTAGTAGAGCAGGCGCGGCTGCGCCTCTATGAGGCAATTGGTCTCTTCCTGGAAAACATTAGTGCCTCTCAGGTGCTTGCTCTTGTGCTTGACGATCTGCAGTGGGTGGATTCCGCTAGTCTGGACTTGCTTTGCCACATTACCGAGGCATCACTCAAAGGCTAAATTGTTGATTCTTGGTGCCTATCGAGAGAGCGAGCTTGATCTCAATCCTGCGCTTGGTCGTACGTTGACTTGCCTGAACCAGCAAAGGATTCTTAGCTCTATTACTATTGATCCGCTCACCTGCGCGGAGGTTGAGGATCTGGCCGTTAATCACCTCAAGAGTCCTATCAGGGAGGATATAAGTCTCCTCCTTTATAAGCAGAGTGAGGGCAATCCTTTCTTTGCTGAGGAGCTTCTTCGTGGCTGGGTTGAGACAAAAGCTCTGGTTTTAGAGGGTAGACAATGGGTTGCTATGACCTCGCTTGAAGGTACACTTCCATCCAGTATTATGGGGGCGTTGCGCCGACGTTTTGCTTTGCTCTCCTCTGAAACGATCAATCATTTGCGCGTGGCTGCCATCATTGGGCGTACCTTTGATCTGGCGTTGCTTGCCCAGGTGGAAGGACGTGCGATTGAGGATATTGAGGAGCAACTTGTGGAGGCCGAACGTGCTCAACTTGTATGCTCGGAGCAGGAGGAGACTTTTACTTTCAGTCATGATAAGATTCGTGCATGTCTCTATGCTGAGGTAAGTATCTCGCGCCGTCGCCGTTTGCATGAGACGATTGGGAGTATTCTCGCAACTCAATACGAGGCTCAGAGTTTCTAAGAGTGCTTACCTGCTTGCCGCTATCGCTTTCCACTTTATGAATAGTGGTGATGCGATACGTGCGGTGGACTATGCGCTACAGGCTGGCGAGCAAGCCCTGCGCTCACAGGCGGTGGAGGAGGCAAAGAGTTATTATGAGATGGCTCTTCAGTTGCTTGAGACTGGTGATAAGCGTTATGGGATGGTGTTGCTGGGTTTGAGCGAGGTTGCTCTTCGCGTTGCTGACGAGCAGGAGGCGATAGTGGCCTGTGAGAATGTGCTGGCGTGGCTCGCTCTGTCCGGCAGTGCAAGTGCCCTGGGATTGGCACAAGCACGCTACGAGACTGTCGTTGTTGGTGACGTAGGTAGCCATGCACGTGCCGCACATGTCCTTAAGTCTGTCGAGATTGTTTTTGCACAGCTGAGTATGTTAGATGCGGTTGAGCATGTGCAGAGCTGGCTCGCGAAGCTTTCGCCCGCATCCCGCGCGACACAGCGACACTACTGATAATAATGCTGCTCCTGTACGGACGAAGCAGGCAATGGTGATTGAGGCACAGGTGCAGGCTCTGCCGGCCAATCTGACCAAAAGCGAGGCGAGGGTCTTGCAGCTCGTCGTTGGTGGCAGACGCAATCGCCAGATCGCGGAGGAGCTGGGCATCAGCGAGAAAACTGTTGCTAATCACCTCTCGCATATCTTCAGCAAGACGACAAGCGAGAATCGGGCTGCGGCGACGGCGTTCGCTATCCATAATGGTATTGCCTGAAATTAGCAATACTGCTCTGGCACAGTTCATCTGGCGGTTCGCTGCGTAGCGACAACGGCTTGTCCTTGCCGTGCCCCTGTGGGGTCGTCGTGGACCGGCTCGACAGGCGGTTCGACGACAACAACCACAAGGGATTGCCGTGCCCCTGTGGGGTCGCTACGCAGGATCGATTAAATGAAGGCGAACGGTCTAATACATATCGCCTAACGCCGCGTCCTCTCAATCTGATACAGAAAACGGTAGATAGGACCATGGAGACCTGTCAGTATGAAAGAACAGAGCAATGTTGCCCCAAGCCAGGGTAAAACGCTTATTGGTGTTGTATAAAAAGGCCAAAGATTGTTATATACACCAGCTCCAGCAAGGAATGCATGGTGATACCAAAGAGCGATAGCAGTGATCCAGAGTGTTATTTGCAGGCTCCCATACGCGATACCTGCTCGCATCGTACTTAGCCCTATTAACAACACACCAATACTTATATAACCCAATCCAATATAGAGGATTGTAAAACAAATAAGGCTAGGCAATGGAAGGTAAGATATTTTCATTGCTATAACCTCCTTCTATTAGAAAATGCTTCGTTATAACGTTGACGTTACAACGAAGATGTGGTACTCTCTTTAGAGATACGTCGATGTTATCCTATCCTATTCAATCGCACAAGGGGCCTGATCGTGGTACGGTTACAAGTCAAAGATATTGCGCAAAAACAGAATCTGAACCGCTCTCAATTGCAAATTAAAGCTGGCATCACGATGCCTTTGTTGAACCGATACTGGAATAATCAAACAACGTCCGTCAACCTTGAGGCGTTGGGCAAGCTGGCCCGCGCACTCGGTGTAAGTGTGCGTGATCTGTTCGCGGATCATGAGGAGGAATGATGAACATTATTAGCAAATACTTTGGCTTTCTTCATCGGGGTAAACAGCTTAATTGGCCTAGATTCAACTCTTGCACCATGACCGGCACGACAATGAAAAAATTGTTGAATATAAAGACCATTGGACGCTATCCCCTACCAGGGCGCGGATCTGGTTCGGTGGCAAAAATAACTATTAATAGAATCTGCACTGAGGAGACAGATCTATGGCGATGCAGTGATGATCTTTGAAGGCATTCATCCCTGGCCTAGTTCGTTGACATAGATGCCATTAGAGCCATCGTGGATCTGGCAATTACGCAGTAGTGGATTTGCGCCCGTTAAGATCGCGATGCCCGGAAACTCGTTGGAGAAGATGTCGCAGTCCTCTATTGTACCCTCACCTAGCTCATCAATATAGATGCCATAGCTGGCTCCATGATGGATTTTGCAACGTCGTAGCAGCGGCTTCCCTCCGGTTTTGATCCTTATACCTGCAAATGTGTTGGAGAAGATGTCGCAGTCTTCAATGGTGCCTTCTCCTTACTCATAGATGTAGATGCCGCTATCAGAACCATGATGGATTTTGCAACGGCGCAGCAAGGGGTTCCCTCCAGTTGAGATCGCGATGCCCTGAAACGTATTGGAGAAGATATCGCAGTCCTCGATGGTGCCTTTCCCCTGTGCGTTGACCACAATTCCTCCCTCGTTGCTATTGCAGATGGTACATAGCTGGATCAGAGGATCAGCGGTGCTGTTATAGATCCCGATGCACGCGTTTGTCCTGGATGTCACCAGACAATTTCTGAGGTAGAGCCGCCCCTGTGAAATATCGACTGTATAATATCCTTTTGCCTGTCCCGTGATGGTCAAACCATCGATCAGCGCTTTCGTTGTCTGCATACTCAAGCAACTGGCCTGGTCGCAGGTGAGCAAGATCTGTTCGCGTGGCCCATCTCCTACAATCTCTACTTGCTTGTCCAGGATAATCCCTTCATCATATATTCCTGTTGGCGAGCAGGATCGCTTCTTGCTTAAAGGCGTCTATGGCCTGCTTGAGTTCAAGAGGATCGACTGGCTGAGTGCCGGTCCCTTGCATACTCATCTCTTTGATGACGCGTGCAGCTCCGTCCAGCGTCGTATCTTCTATAAGATAGACTGCGCCGAAGCCTCCCTGTCCCAGTTTGCGCACAACTTGATAGCGCTGTTTGAGCACTATGTTTGTGGTCAGCAGTCCGGTCTTTCCTGTTTGTACGCTGCTTCCCTGTGCAACAAGCATCTGCCCGCATTGTGCGCAAAACTTGCTTGTATTCCGATTGGCTGCACCACACTGATCACAAAAACGTGCTGACTGCATCTCTTGTTCCTCAACTGTTGAAAGCTCTTTTTGTTCATTATATCGTAAATGTATGTGGTCAGTGCAAAGTGGGCAAAATATGAAGCCCTGGACATTCGCAAAGGATGAAACTCACCAACTTAAGGGACCGCACCCATGAGCGGATGCCGAGAAGCTTCGTTCTAGAGGCTTTCTGGGATATCGTAGATCTGCACCTTATCAAGAGAACTACAAGCCAAGCGCCTGCGGTCTGGAAGAAAAGGCCTCTGGGGAAAAAGCCAGAGGACCCGCTTGCGCCGGAGAAAACAGGGAATAGGTTGTGAGAAGCGAGCCATGGGGCATCTCCCAAACCCACAGAGAGTCGCTCACTGCGAAGATGACGCGCTTGCTGCTCGATATCCATGCTCCCACCACAGGAAGAGCGACCTGAAAAGCAGATGACCTTTCTGTTGGTGAGGTCCACACTGCCTGAGAAGTTCTGGCGTCTAACACCTGCCCCACAAAGATGCCAGGATCGCCGCTGTTGCCCGGGACCAGGAGTTTCTCATTGATGGTAAGCAGTTGCGAGCCAGAAGCAGACCATGTCACCTTTACTCTGTCGGCATCGGGAAGAGGCGTCTGGTGGGTCCAGATGGTCGAACCCGTAGTGGCATTCAAAACGACGACGTGCAGACCTGTCAGAACTGATGACGTGGCAAGACGCGAACCTTCGGGAGACCAGGCGACATCTGCGACCCCATGTTCGTTCGTTGGGGAGATCCAGATCTGCTCTCCCGTGGTGGCATCCCAGAGATGGAGAGTGCCATCATCGGAACTGGAGGCGATGTGTTGGCCATTGGGGGACCACGACAGAGCAGTTACCAGACTGTTGTGCCCGCGATACGTCAGTATCGTCGTTCCTGTGGCGGCATCCCAGACCTGGACGAGGCTATCAGCCGCAGAGGCAATCCGTGTGCCAGAAGGTGCCCATGCTATCGTGCACACGCCGTTTAGAAACAGAGAATGGCTTTGATAGGAAACCCTCATCGCACCTGTGGTAGCGTCCCACACCTGAATGGTGCCGGAAGAATCACTAGAAGCGATGGAATGTCCATCAGAAGACCATGCCACTGCACGCGGGATGCCTGCATGTCCTCGATAGACCAGGGAGGGATGTAGACTGCTCCTCCACCAGATCCCTCCTCCCACGCCAACACAGGCCCCGAGCGCAAGACCCAGGGTGATCAGCACTTTTCGGCGAGTAGAAAAAGGCTTCTTCCCCGTTTGTAGATTCGTCTTCTCGGAGATCAGAGGCAGTCCACAGCCGTGACAGTGAGTGAGTGGCGCATCATTGGTCGAGCCGCACACAGGACAGATTCGAGGGGCATTCATCAGATGTGTCTCCTTTTTGCACAACATAAACCGAGAGATATGTTCAAGAAGCGCATGCTCTGCATGAGAAGATATTTCAACCTGAAATGGCGACGATGCCACTTGCGGAGATGATTGATCATCTGGTCGATCCAATTGTTGAGCTAAAATTCGCTCATCCAGGATTGGTTTCTCTCGTCATCGGCCCACACGCTGCTCTTCAAATTCCTACTGAGGTTCAAACTCTTCTGGATGAATCGGTACTCCATTTAGAAAAGCTCTGGATGAGGCGCTTTCCTCACCTTAATGCGGAAACTTGCCATCTCTATGCCGTGATTTTTTTCCAGATAGGCAAACCTTCCTCTCCCTGGCTTTCTCCTCTACAACGCTCTCTCAGGAACAGATCATCAAAGAGTTGAAAACGAATCTGTTTCGTTACCTGGAACCGATAGAGCATAAGGCATGCAGGGGTTGAAGCTCTCCTGTTATCCTTTCCGCAACGCCGGGTTTATAAGGACTTCGGGATTGACGACATTGCTCGGGGTACCCTGCGCGTAGGAGATGATCTGGTCGAAAATATCGGCAAACTGGAGTTCATACTCGTCGCGCGATACATACCCGATGTGAGGCGTGCAGACGGCGTTTTCCATTGTCAATAACGGGTATTTAGGATCAAGGACAGGCTCGGATTCGTAAACATCGACCGCTGCCATCGCCGGACGCCCTGCACGCAGAGCATTGACCAGCGCGTCGGGTTCAATGAGACCGGCCCGGCTGGTGTTCACCAAAAGCGCTGTGGGCTTCATACACGCGAGATCAGCGGCGGTGACAATGCCTCGGGTCGCATCCACCAGGCGCATGTGCAGCGAGAGAACGTCGCATCTCTCAAAGAACTCGGCTTTGCTATTGGCTGTGGGATAGCCATCTGCCTGAGCGCGAAGCAAGGACGCTTCTCGTGCCCACACCAGCAGATTCATGCCAAACGACTTGCCGTAACCCGCAACTACGCTTCCGATCCGACCATAGCCGTAAATCCCCAGGGTCTTGCCGCGCAACGTGCTTCCTACCCCGGTCTGCCATCTTCCACTCTTAAGGGCCGCAACCTGCTGAGGAATTTGTCGCATAGCCGCAAGTATGAGCGCCCAGGTGAGTTCCGCTGCCGCGTAAGAGGGAGTGCCGGGATGGAGGTTGGATGAAACTATGATCCCAAGCCGGGTGCAGGTTCCGATATCGATGTGTGGATAGACACTGCGTTGGCTGATCAGGCGGAGCCTGGGCAAACGTTCCAGAAGCGTAGCCTGAATCTTGGTTCGTTCCCGGAAAAGCACGAGCACTTCGGTGTCATGGAGCCGCTCCGCCAAAACATCTACAGCCTGGGCGTGATCCTTCCAAACTGTGATCTCATGGCCGTCCAGCTTCTTGAAACATTGCAGGGTTCTGAGCGTGTCATGGTAGTCGTCCAGGATTGATATTTTCATTCCTTCTTCTCTGACCACTAGTCGGGTAGCTTCCATATCTTCAGATTCGTGAATTTTCCCTGATTGAGGAGGGTGCCCCGATTTCCCGACTGGCGCATTGGTGCTGGAGACTATGACGGATATGTATCCCGCTTGATATTTTGTGTCCTTATGCGAAAAGGCTAGCTTGCCGTTGACGAAAAAAGAAAATGTGCCGTTTTGCGCTAAAACGGCAATTGTATCGGTTCCGCCTCCATTATTTACAATGCCGCTACACTCCTGGTCATCCTTTCCTACTGGTGCATTAAAGTACACAAAAAATTGGCATGTGCCACCCTGCGTCTTGGACCAGTTGGGGCAGATACCCATATAGTAGCCGGCTGGTTGCGCTCCATTATATAAGCTACCTTGCAGGCTACTCTGGTTCAGGCGGAAAAGCAGGCCGGCACAGTCGCCACGAGCTATGTTTATGTCTGCTTGATACAGGAAGTTGTGATAGAAAGCGTTTTGGTTCCAGCAATAGGTCGAGTAATAGTTTACAAAATCAGCAGTTTGGCCCGGTACGATAGAAACATTGTAGATACCATTCGCCGCGTCAAAATTACAGCGACCTCCATTGAGCCAGCCATCACTATAGAAAGTAAGGTCTGGCGCTTGTGTTTTGAGACTCGCATAGATATTTTGTGGGCTCTGAACACTATTTATATACTGTTGTGGTTGTCCGCCTGGAACCCCCTTCCCAATTTGGTGTACCGTGCGAGGGCTCTGTAGTAAGAAGAAGGAAACAATGCCAGATACGATTAGAAGCACAGATAGCAGCAGCGAAACCAACTTCCATCGGGAACGAAAAAGGTTGTGGAATGAAAGACGTGGGCCGAAAAAAATTTTCTGATGTGGTACTTAGTATTGTCCGTCCTACATCCACAGATGCGAGCTCAGAGATAGGTGGCGTATTTGTAGGCGGCTGTGACATCTGTGTAAGTGACGATGGCGAGACTGCTATATGTGACTGCGGTTCTATTGGAAATGACGGGAACGACGGGGATGATAGACCAGGCTTAAAATATGTTGGTACTTGAGATGATAGCTGGGTAGAAATAAAGCTTTCTTCCAGGGCGGTCGCGAATTCTAGCACGGTTGGGAAGCGCCGTTGAGGGTCTTTAGCCAGTGCGGTGAAGATGACATTTTCGGTTGCGGCACTAAGTTGGGGTACGTGTGCGAGTAATGCTGGGCGGCTCTTTATAGAGATGTTGGCTAAGTATTTCGAAGAGCAGGCCACGAAAAGGAGGTTCACCGCAGAGCCATTCGTAGACCATTACCGCGAGCGCGTATTGATCGCTGGCCGCACATGGATGCTGCCGAATCTGTTCCGGTGCCATATAGAGAGGCGTGCCCGCTTGATTCTGTGTCATGTGTGCGGACAAGGTGCTCTGGACGACGGCGATGCCAAAATCGCTCAGTAGTACTTCGTTTCTGGCGTTCAGTAAGATGTTCTCTGGCTTGATATCGCGGTGGATAATGCGTTGCTCGTGGGCATGGTCTAGAGCCGAGGCAATCTGCTTGCTATAGCTCACTATCTGCTCAAAAGAGATAGGTAACCCTTTGGGGTGAACTTTGCGCAATGAGCCGTTGGGTGTGTATTCCATGACGAGATAAGGGGTCTGGCCTTCTTCTATGCCAAATTCATGAATACGTACGATATGCGGGTGCTGCAGGTGTGCGATCACACGTGCCTCGCGTTGAAATGGTTCGTGCGTCTCCTGCTCTATGTGGTGGAGAACTTTGATTGCTGCTATCGTATCTATATATCGATGCTGGCCCAGATAGACTTCTGCAAAGCTGCCCTGCCCTAATAGGCGCAGAAGCTGATAGTTACCGAAGGTTTGCCCCACGCGGTTATTCATAGATAAATATATCTCTCTACTTTGCAATCATATAATCACGCCTATGTATCCTGTGCCGCTCTTGCCTTTTAGTTGTGCACTGCATATTGCGTCACTGTCTGTTGAAATGTAAAAGCGTAGCAGTTCTTTCTTGCTCCTTATTATAGCCGATTCTCTCGATACTCTTCTGAGTATATAGTACTTCTGTTTTCCTTGCAAAGCTGGTAGATGTGGATTATATATGCAAAGGACCAGATATGGCGAGACTGTGCAAAATTGGTAGGAAAGAAGGTAACTTCATTTGTATTTATATTATTTGCCCACATGATATGTAAAATCCTTGTTATAAACCGTTTCCTATTCTATAATTATTGGAAGAGCCAAAAGTCATGGATGAATATGCTCTCCAGTTATGTTTGATGGCATTGCATTAAAACACGCACTGCCATTGTGCAGGAATGATGCAATAATTAGTTCTTTCTGCGGATGATGAAAGGAACGGTCAAGGATGAAACGTTACCTATCCTGGAATGTTATTTTGCGTTTTATTCTCCCTTGTCTGTGGTTGGCATGGTCAATTGTGCCTGCCGCCCCCCTGGTTGCTCATGCAGCACAACCCGATCTAAGTGTGGGCAACTTGCGCGTTGATTATTTGTTAAATCCTCTGGGCATTGATGATACGCTGCCACGGCTCAGTTGGGAAATTACTTCGCTGTTTCCGAACGAGAGTCAGCGGGCCTATGAAATCCAGGCGGCGTCAAGCCTGGACCTCTTGAATGCAAACACTCCCGACCTGTGGGATAGTAATCGGGTGGCCTCGGCTGACTCGGTCAATGTGCCGTATGGGGGATTGGCTCTCCAATCGCGGGAGCAGGTGTACTGGCAGGTGCGTGTTTGGGATAACAAGGGAGCTTCTTCGGCGTGGAGTTCGGCGGCAAATTGGAGTATGGGCTTGCTTGGGCCGTCAGCCTGGTCTGCGCAGTGGATCAATAATACGGCCTCGCCCTCGGCTATGCCCCTCTTTGCTAAGCAGTTTACGCTGAGTAAGGCCGTGAGTAAGGCGAACCTGTATATGACTGGCCTGGGCGTCTATAATGCGACGGTGAATGGGCAAGCGGTAAGCAAGGGGGTCCTTCAGCCGCCGGAGACGAACTATCTCAAGCGGGTGATTTATACTACTTATGATGTTACTTCTTTGTTGCAGCAGGGGGCGAACTCGATTGGGGTGGAGCTCGGAAATGGCATTGCGGATATTGTGTCGAACTCTCGCTATGATAAAATTACGGGTACGATAAGCACGCCGCGCTTGCTTGCTCAGCTTGAGATAACCTATAGCGATGGTACGACGACGCGGGTGGTTTCTGACGCTTCCTGGCGTACAAAGCTTGGTCCAACG
This sequence comes from uncultured Chloroflexia bacterium, assembly GCA_963850365.1. GTDB lineage: Bacteria > Chloroflexota > Ktedonobacteria > Ktedonobacterales > Ktedonobacteraceae > Dictyobacter. The sequence goes on along the minus strand of CAWKKX010000047.1, from coordinate 29,267 downwards.
ACGTTCTCGGATTGGTATGGTGGCGAGGACTATGATGCACGCAAGGCTGTGTCCGGTTGGCAGTTGCCTGGGGCAAATCTGAGTTCCTGGTCGGCGGCAAGTGTGACGACGGCCCCGGCGACGCAGACGGTCCTTAGCGCACAGATGACTCCTTCGGTCCAGGTTATTAGCACTTTACGATCAGCGAAGATCACGCAACCGGTCTCCGGCCATTATGTGTTTGATCTTGGTACCAACTTTGCCGGTTGGGAGCAGTTGCAAGTCAGCGGGCCGGCGGGTACTGTGATCAAGATGTCTCCTGGCGAACTGCTTAATTCCGATGGCACCGTTAGTCAGACGACGACGGGTTCGCCTATTTATGATACCTATACTCTTGCGGGCAATGGGACGGAGACCTGGCATCCAAATTTTATGTATCATGGCTTCCGTTATTTGGATGTTACTGGCCTGCCTTCGGCCCCTACTGTGAGCACTATAAGTGGACTGGAGTTGAGTACTGCGAATACTCCTGCCGGGTCATTTAGCTCTTCAAATACTCTGCTCAATTCAACTTATAAGATTGTCAATCAGGCGATCCAGAACAACATGTATAGCGTACTGACAGATTGTCCTCACCGCGAGAAGCTTGGTTGGCTGGAAGAGGATCATCTTGTCTTCGATTCTGTTAGCCATGCCTACGATGTGGCTGCATACTACCAGGAGTTGATCCGCAACATGGCCGACTCCCAGACAAGTAGTGGACTCGTGCCTAGCATTGCGCCCGAATATGCGGTCTTTAGCGGTGGCTTTCGCGACGATCCGAATTGGGGTAGCACGTTGATTCTTTCAAGCTGGCAGTTGTACCAGACGTACGGCGATACGGCTACGTTACGGACCTATTATTCGAATATGCAGAGCTACCTGCAATATTTGCAGTCGAAGGCCAGCGGCAACCTGCTCAACTATGGCCTGGGCGAATGGGCCGCGATTGATACCAGCACGCCTGTTGGTGTCACTGCAACCTATGGTTACTACCAGGATGCTCAGGCGATGAGCAAGATTGCAGCCATTCTCGGCAAGACGAGCGATGCCACGACCTACACTTCTCTGGCTCAGCAGATTGCCAGCGCCTTCAATGCCAAGTACCTCAGCACGGCAAACAGTACTTATGCAAATGGCACTCAGGCCGACGATGCCCTTGCGCTCGATATGGGCATTGTGCCGGCGCAGTATCAGCAGCCGGTGTTACAACATCTTATAAAAGCCATCACGAACAATGGCTATCACCTGAGCGTCGGCGAGATTGCGTTGCCGGCTGTGTTCCGCGCTCTTGACCAGAACGGTCAGGATTCTTTGCTTTACACCGTCATGACCCAGACAACCTATCCCAGCTATGGTTCCCTGGTCAATAGTGGTGCAACATCATTAACGGAGTACTGGGATGGAGCCAACGGAACGGGCTCGCAGGATCATTTCATGCTTGGTTATATCAACGCATGGTTGAGCGGCCATCTTGGCGGTATCCAGCCCGATGCCAGTGCCGTAGCCTATAATAAGATCGTCATCAGCCCGGCTGTTGTCGGCAATCTTACGCAGGCAGCTAGCACGTACCGTACGCCCTACGGCCAGGTGAGTAGCTCCTGGACCAGATCGGGGTCCGTCGTTCAGTTGCAGGTTAGCATACCGGCCAATACCAGTGCAACCATCAAATTACCGGTCAATGCCACAAACCCGGTCGCAACAACGGGACAAGGCTTTCAGAGCGTCCAGAATGGCTATGCCGTCTATAAGATCAGCTCTGGCAACTACACATTTGCCAGCGACCTCGCCGGCTATAGCTTGACGCTCAAGAGGACCGCGACATCCAATAATTCTCTTGAGTATGGTGGCTGGGGTGTTGCGAACCTGGTAGATGGCATACATACAAGCACGCCAAGTTCGGAGGGATACACGAGCAATCTCTTCTCCTCGTCCAACGCCAGTAGCGCACCGCCCTATGTTGATATCGACCTTGGCTCCAATCAAAGTGTCAGCTCAGTAGTTTTATACCCACGAACTGATGCCGTAACGACGAGCGGTGGCACGCCCGATTTTCCGGTTGCCTTCACGATTCAGGCGGCACCTGATGGCGGCAGCTACACCACCGTCGCGACCGTGACCAACCAGGCAAACCCGGCCGGCGCGTCGCAGAAATATACCTTCCCTCGCACAAGCGCACGGCATATACGCGTAGTCGTCACGACCCTCGGAACGCCAGCTGTCGGCGAATCTGTCTCCAATGCCTATCGTTTCCAACTTGCTGAACTAGAAGTGCACGCGTAATAGTTGTTGCGCATTGTTGTACATTTTTGCGCAATGCGCGAAAATGTACAACAACTCATCATGGAAACCAAACATCATTGAAAATCCTTGTGAAAAACCGTTTTTCATTCTATAATTAGCGGGGGAGAATGCACAATCATGGAAGAAAAACTCTCCAGCGATATTTGATGGCGTTGCATTGGGAAATATACCAACCGCCTATTCTTCAAGGAGGAAGAAAGAGAATGATCAGAAGCTTTATGAACACTGGAATACGGGGTCTGGCCCGTATGGGTAGTCTGCTCGCAATACTACTCTTGAGTGTAGTTGCCAGTGGTGGAGCAGGTTATGCCTTAGCCGCCCCTGCCGCCAGCACCTCAAAGATCATCGTAGCGCAGAACGGTAGTGGAAATTATAAGACGGTGCAAGCGGCAGTTAACGCGGTCCCGTCTAACAACACCACACCCGTCGTCATCTACATCAAAACAGGAACCTACAAAGAAGTTGTAACCGTTCCCAGCAACAAACCGCACATCACATTCTATGGACAGGATGAGAAGAGCACGATCATTACGTTTAACAATTATCATGGCAAGACAAAACCCGGCGGAGGAACCTTCGGGACAGGCGATAGTGCTAGCGTCTTCATCCAGGCCAACGATTTTAGCGCCTTCAACCTCACGTTCCAGAATACCGCAGGCAATGTCGGGCAAGCCGTTGCCATAAATGTGACCGGTGACAGAGCCGTTTTTGACAAATGTCAGTTTTTAGGCTGGCAAGACACCCTCTACGCCAACACTGGTCGCCAGTATTACGAGAACAGCTACATAGATGGGCGCGTCGATTATGTATTTGGGGATGCAACCGCCGTCTTTGAGCGTACCGAATTTTACAGTGTTGCCGGTGGTGGTGGCACCGTCACCGCCCAAAAGCGTGGAAGTGCCAGCGAAACCACCGGTTATGTCCTGAATAACGACATCATCGATGGAGCCATCCCAAACTCGAACTTCCTTGGTCGTCCCTGGGGTCCCTATTCGCGTGTCATCGTCATGAACTCCTCGATTGGTTCGAACATCGAGGCCGCAGGTTGGCAGAACTGGTCTACCGCCGACTATCATCTGACCGCCTACTATGCAGAATATCATAATACCGGCCCAGGTTCCGGCACCTCTGGCCGTGTCTCCTGGTCACACCAACTGACCAGCCAGCAGGCTCAACAGTATTCGGTCAACAATTTCCTCAACCAGGATGGTTGGCTAACCACCGCGCAGGCAAAGCTTAACGCGATAATCGCAATGGGCTTTCCTGCATAGGCGATAGATATTATGTTTGTTGTGTAAGCTCTACCATTTTGCGCGAGGCTCAGTGATGAGGGTCTCTGAGCTGAGCCCCGCGCTTCGCTCTAGAGGCGGCTTGCTGCGATTTTTGCCTTTCGCACCCCTTTTCCCCGCCCCAAAAACGCTCCAGAAACGCGCCTCGCGCAAACTATTGTCTAGAACGGCCTCTCGTGCTATACTACGAGGGTAGGGGTCGAAAAGAGAGAAAGGTCCCGTGAGGGGTTGTGACAAATCAACCGTCATCTGGCGATCCTGGTTGTTGACCGCATGTCGAAAAGAGAGAAAGGTCCCGTGAGGGGTTGTGACGATTTGCTTTAGTGTAAGTACTCCATCCAATATCCCATCGTCGAAAAGAGCAGAAGGGTCTCGTGAGGGTTGTGACTCTATCAGACATGCTGATCATGCCGATCACAAATTTTGTCTGGATGTCGTCGAAAAGAGAGAATGGTCCCGTGAGGGGTTGTGATGACAGATCATCCACTACCATCACCGATAACAATAATTATTCCAAGGACGCGATAGGGAAGAGAGGATGGATCCCGTGGCGAGCATGGGTGAATATGACGGGTAGGGGACGCGATAGAAGTCAATTATCTAGTCCCTTCGCCACGCCGATAAATCGCTAGAAAGGGAGATAACATGCAGGAATGAGAGGCGAGACGCAACGGTGGACTGGATTTTAAAAAAGGAAGATAATGTGCTCCTTTTCCTTCTCATGATCTTTTTCTCCTCTTTTCAATCTCATGTGCGATATATATTATTTTATAGCGATTTATCGCGCGAGAATGTAGGGACCAGCTTTCCCTATCACGTCCCTATCCAAGCACTATTGCCCGTTTTGCTATGAAATACACGTGCGCAGTCAATTGGCTTCCCGGCGCAACCTCATCACGTGGCCTCTTTGAACCTTCCAGACAATTGAGTTGGAGTTGGTGGGACCCCCAAAGGGGGCATACCCCTGTGGGTTCGTCGTGGAACCGCCTGTAGAGCCGAACCACGACGACATGGTCCCGAGAGGGGATACCCTTGCGGGGCACACGGCGGCAACTGTCATTGTTATCTAGGTGGCTCTTCCGTCGAAATGAAGAGAGTCCCTGAGGATTTGTGACCAACCAGCATGATACCTGGTACCGACTTGATGTCAAAATGGGAGAGAAGGACAGATATAACACCGCAGTGCCCGCTGAGGGTTTGTGATGGGGAGACTAGATTCTATTGTAAGTATGTATTTAAGCTTCAAAGCGTAGCAAATCGGCATGCGGTGAAGAAGATTCAGCTATCGTTTCACGGCGAAGAGTTCGGTTACGCGCAGACTGCAAGGGAATGACTCTGGTCTACCACGCAAGTGAGCCGTGGCCCGCTACGGAACCCAGCGACAATAAGCCAGTCCATTGCTCACCGCGATATGCAGGATCTCAAGCTGCCCCTCGCTGCCGCTCTCGAAACTCGTCGCATCACGTTCATATTGTGACCAGACAGCTTGAGCATGCTGGTAATATTCGCCTGATGGCCTGAAGAAAGTGGCGGGGGAATGGAAAATGATGATATCACTATGGGGAATGGTATCGCCGTTGATGATAGGATAGCGTAGCATCGCTACGCTTCTTCATGTATTGCTCTTTATCATGCTGTTCGTTGTTCATTCTGTTTCTTCTCAAAGGTATTTAAAATATCTTTTATCTGTTGATCGTATGAATGCGCATTGGTATGAGAGTATGGTCTCTCCCGCTGAAATGTTAATTTATTTACGGAGGGTTACCGTAAGGGACCACGGCGTCGCGGCGAATCCGATAGGTGGGTCTCTGCCATTGATGATACTATGTTCGTCATGTAATACGATCTCTTCGCGAGGCTCAGTATGAGGGTTTCTGAGCTGAGCCACACAAATCTCTATAAGCATATTTTATTCGATTTCTCTTATCATAAACATATTTCTTATCATAAACATCTCAAAACTCTTCACTAAACCATTGTCTAAAATAACCTCCATGCTATACTAGGACGGCGGGGTCCCGTAGAGAACCACGACTCGCGGCGTCTGTATTCTTGCCTTCATGACATTCTTCCCATACCATACCTTCTTGAGTCGAAAAGAGAGAATGCTCCCGTGAGGGGTTTGACTCTTGACGCATTGGTCGAATTACGTTGATCGCTCTTAGTCTGGTACAGAGAAGAGTCCCGTGAGAGGTTGTGACAGCGCAACGTCGAATAGTCTTGTAATCCATCACGACGCTGTATGAGAGAAGAGTCCCGCTCAGCGGTTGTGACCGAGAACCATGCGCACCTACGGCGACTAATACTAAGGATCGTCGAAACACTCCGAGCAGATCGTTCACCTGAGACTATATAGCTGTTCTTTAATAGATATGGCGATTGTTTCATTAATCTAAATGTGACCTTTTTCCCGTGAAAGGGTTCGGAATTAATCTGTCGGTTGAATTTGGCTCCCTGAATTGAATTGGCTTCTCAAGGAGCCCGTAACGCTCTGAGAATTGCGAACTGAATAGCATCAGGGTAATGTGAGCAAAATGCAGCGTGTGAGAAAACAAGTAGAAGCTCGAGGGACTAGGAATTAGTTCCGACCCTCCCATGAGGGCTTGTGACTTGCCGTATCACAACTCTTCCTGCTTGAATGTTCGCGTCTAAATGTGATCTTCTTCCCATGAGGGCTTGTGACGGAATTTGCAACAAATGTGCAATATGCGGGTTCTCAGTCTAAATGTGACCTTTTTCCCGTGAGGGCTTGTGACGTAGACTGTTCTGCCATTAGATCGACTGTATTAATGTCTAAATGAGAGATCGTTCCCGTCTGGGCTTGTAACGCGAGATCGTCCTCGACCATCACCGATAACAAATTTATCGTAAGGACGCGATAGGGAGGTTGGGTGGATTTCGCGGTGAACGTGCGATGAGAGCACGGGTAGCGGACGCGATAGGGAAAATCTGGTCCCTACAGACACGTGCGATAAATCGCTAATAAACGTTAGCAAGGTGTTAAAAGAAGGAGAAAGACAGAAAAGAGAAAAAACAAAAAAAGTGGAGTAAGCGTTTTTTATTTTCGTCTGGTATTCATTATTGTGCGTTTATATGCTGTTTTCATTTAAAATACACAAGGATATTTTCTGAGCGATTTATCGCGCGAGACTGTAGGGACCAGATTTCCCCTATCGCGTCCGCTACCCGTGCTCTACTCGCGCGTTCACCGCGAAATCCAGCAATCTACCTCTAGCGCAGCTTTCTGAGCGATTTATCGCGCGAGACTGTAGGGACCAGATTTACCCCTATCGCGTCCGCTACCTGTGCTCTTCTCGCATGTTCACCACGAAATCCAGCAATCTAACTTTAGCGCAGCTTTCTGAGCGATTTATCGCGGGAGATTGTAGGGACCGATTACCCCTATCGCGTCCACTACCCATGCCTAGCGCTTATCTCGCCTTGAAATCCACCCGTTCCTGGGATAGCCCTCGTCAGCACGATCCTCCTCCCCTCCCGACCATTGGGTCAAATAACGGTCTCCTGGAGCGCTAGCTGTACCGTTTGCAGAAGCTCATAGATGTCGAATGGTTTGAGCACAACATATACGCCCGCATCTCTCAAGAAGCCTTCTTGTTCACTGAGAACGTTCGCATCGGCAGTACAAAGAATCAGCGGAATTGTAGATGTGGGTTGCTCGGCCTTGAGTTGCTGCCAGAGCGGTATGTTCCGGCCAAATTCGTCTAAATGGTAATCCAAGACAATCAAGTCAGGAGAAAAATGGTCGATATCCAGCACCTCTAGTAAGCCAGAGGTGGACAGGTGAATGTCATATCCCTCCGGTTCGAAGATCTGTTGATAAAGGAAAAGCAGGTCCTCATCATCGTCAATGACCAGTAGACGAGGTGCCATGGCACTTCTCGTTTCTCAAACGGTCTGTTTGTGACCCCGGTGGCTGAAAGCCAGAAGGGATAACAGTGCAATTTCGTTCCACTGCTTTACTCTATTTTATCACATTTTACTAAATCTATCTTTCACATTTTATGTAACATTACATCATTACACAAATCGCAATGATGTAATGTTACATAAAATGTGAAAGGCCGTTATGCCGTTGCGCGTTGGAAAGAGCGGGTGGCCCAGACGAGCGCGAGCAATGCCAGGGCTCCCATGATGATAAATCCTTCGCTAACTGCAACGCTTGCCAGATCTCCGTTGAACAGCGAACGTGCAGCATTGACGGCGTAGGAGAAGGGATTGAATCGCGCCAGCGTTTGGATGATTGGGGGAGCGAGCGTCAAGGGCAAGGTGATCCCCGATAGGAGAAAAACTGGTAAGGTGAAGGTGTTGAGCAGCGAGGCGAGGGCGTTCTCGTTCTTGAGTGCCAGTGCCAGCGCATATGAGCAAGAAGAGAGACAGAGCCCTAAGAGTATGAGCAGGACAAGTGTGAGTCCCAGGCCGGCAAGGTTGATGTGAACACCAAGCGGTAATGCTATGGTAATGAGCAATAGCGATTGTACCAGCAGTAACAGGCAATCACGCAATATGTACCCCAGGGGTAATGCCAGGCGATGAAGAGGCGTGACGCGGAGCCGCTCGATGAAGCCTGAACGCAGTTCGGCCACTAAACCAAAGCCTGTGAATACACTGCCAAAGATCCCTAGCATGACCAGGAGGCCAGGAGTGAATACGGTCAAAGCTCCCCCTGGTGGGAAGCCAGCTACCTTGTTGCTGAGTGGCTGCAGGAGTGGCGCGAAGAGAAATAGATAGCATAGTGGCTGAAACAGTCCGATGATGACCCAGACCGGATTGTGCAGTGTGGCGTTGAGCGTCCACGAGAAAAGTAGCCATGTATCTCGAAGTTCATTGTTTCCCTATTGTAGAGGACAAACAGCTGACAATAGAAAGTCCTCTCAAACTTAATTTTCGAAGCTGTATGCAGGCTCCCTGAGCGAACGTCCTGTCTGGCGCAAAAATACATCGTCAAGAGAGGGGCGCGTCAGGGAAATAGACTGCACGCCGATTCCCGCCGTCTCCAGCGTACGGAGAAGCACGATCAGTGCCTCCTCGCCATGATCAACGTAGACCTGCAATCTCTGCTCGTTGTCCTGGGTATCGCGTACAAATGGCTGATTATGTAGCAATTGCTGTGTTTGTAGCAGCGTGTGCTCATGATCTGTCAGGGTAAGCGTGATCACGTCGCCGGCGATCTGTTGCTTGAGCGCTGCAGGTGTTCCCTGGGCAACGATCTTGCCGCCGTCGATGATGGCGAGTCGATTACAGAGGATGTCAGCCTCCTGGAGGTAGTGCGTTGTGAGGAAGATGGTAGTGCCTGCCTTCTGTAACTTCTGCACCTCTTCCCACAGGCGAACACGGCTTTGTGGGTCCAGGCCAAGTGCAGGCTCATCTAAGAACAGTACCTTTGGGCGATGCACAATACCGGATGCCAGGTCAAGCCGACGACGCTGCCCACCCGAATATATGCGTACCGGACGATCTATAAATGATGCCATTTCGAGCTGCTCGATCAGTTCTATAGTGCGTTGCCGAGCTGCACTTGCGCTAAGACGATATGCCCTTGCTTGAAACATAATGTGCTCTCGACCCGTCGCCACGTCGCCCATCCCTCCAGCTTGACTGACATAGCCGATGCATTCCCGCACGCGTTCAGGCTGGCGGACGAGATCGTAGCCAGCTACACGGGCCTCTCCCTGATCCAATGTCAGAAGCGTCGCCAGGATACGGACCGTTGTTGTTTTCCCGGCACCATTGGGACCAAGAAAGCCGAACATCTCGCCCTCCTCAACGTGGAGAGTGACGCCGCGTACCGCTTCAACCACGTTGCGCCGCACTCGAAAGCGTTTCCATACATCTTCAAGATCGATCATTGCCATGATAGGGTCTCCTTCTTCGAAATGCTGAATATATACATACTGAATGTATATATAATAAAGAAAAAAAAGAGCTGCTTGCTTATAGGCAAGCAATGCCACGCAGAAAGAGATCAACGGCCTCCTCCGCATAGTTTTTGAGCGAGAAAGAAGTTGGATCTAAGAGCCAGAAAGTTGTCAGGCCATTGATAATTCCCAATGCCGCCGTTGCCGCCACCTCTGGATGCACCTCTGGACGGATCTCACCGGTATCGATGCCTTGCTGGATAAGCCGGGCAAAGAATTGGACGGATGCGCGATTGCCCTGGATTTTTTCTTGCATACCCTCCGTTAGCTCTGAAGTGACCACCGTTTTCAACATCGTCACTTCCAGCATAATACGGAACTCGTTGTCCGTCTCTGGATAGCTGAGCCAGCTAATTAGTATGCGACGTAGCCTTTGCAATGGCGTTCCTCCATCAGTATAGATGTCTTTAAATTTCGCCATTGCCCGTTGATAGCACTCGCGTATCATTGTGTTGAATAGCTCGGCCTTGTTCCCAAAGTGCCATTGGATTGCGCCACGCGTAATGCCTGCCTGACGCGCAATATCGTCGAGCGTGGTTTCGGCGTAGCCTTTTGCGTGAAAGCTTATTAAGGCCGCATCCAGGAGCCGCTCCCGCGTGGCCGCCGCGTCTTCTTTTGTCTTGCGCATGACTTTCTCTCCCACTATATACATACCACATGTATGTATATGGTGTCAAGCCTTTTTCTCTATCGGCCTGGACGCTTGAAAACGGGGAAGATAAGATAGGGTATTTTCTTTTATGACGATAATTTGCACTTTTACATATTTTTGCTGAGCAAAAATATGTAAAAGTGCAAATTATCGTCATAAAGATGAGAAGCGCGGCGCAGCCACGCCCTTGTCACAGAGAATCATATCCTTTATTATAGAAATCATGAAAATTCAACCAGGCAAAAAACTTTTGCACTTCAATACTACTTATAAATCTCTATGCGCACAGCCGTATTTCTATCCCATCTTGCTCTTGCTCTTCACCTCCCTTACGACTGTCTTATACTATTTGTCATATCCGACCGTCGATCTTAATGCCGATACTCCGACGTATTTGAGTGCCGCCGACCGCCTCTTCGCGCATCCTTATCTGCTGCTTGATCCCACACGCCTGCCTGGTTATCCACTTTTCATCGCTCTGATCTATGCTCTTGCGGGCCAGCATAATCTTGTTGCGGTAAGCGATGTTCAGGCGGTGCTCTTCATCCTTACGGCGCTGGAAGTCTACTTGCTGGCCCTGCTCATCTTCCGGCGGCCGGCGCTTGCTTTTATCGTTGCCTTGCTGTTTGGCACAAATCCTACTTTGCTTGGTTATAGCAAGGCTATTATGTCTGAGGGACTTGCTGCCCTGCTGCTTACTTCGCTCGCGCTGGCAATCGTTTCTTTTCTGGATCGTGTATGCCTTCGCACGCTTTGTTTTATCACCGTTTTGCTCCTCCTGCTCATCTTTACGCGGCCGGAATGGCTGCTGCTGCCGCTCCCTTTGTTTGCGGGCCTTTGTCTGGTCGTTGGTCGGCGCAAAAAGGGTCGTTATTTTCTGCCATATGTGTTAATTATGTCTTTTTCGCTTGTGCTGATCTATGGCTGCACCTGGATTTATAGTGAGCAGAATGCTATTCATAATCACTATTATGGTCTTACCACTGTTTCAAGCTGGAACTATATGGGTAAGGTTTTGCAGTATGATATGCAAGACGAAGTGCCGCCGGACCAGAAGGCGATTAGCCAGCGGCTCGATGTCTGTATTGTTCGCATTGATCGTGATCCTTTTCATGTTTTGCCTTGTGTGCCCCCGCTTGCCAATGATCAGTATGATACGGCGGCGGGTACGTTTGCGCTTGGGATAATCCTGCACCATCCAGGCGAATTTCTCTTTAAGTCGCTGCCCCTTTTTGTCTCGTCGCTTGTTGATTATCATGATGTCACCTATCATGTGCCGCAGCTTGCGGGGCCGCTTGCCTGGCTGCAATTTCTGCATCGTCAGCTCTACTGGTTGAACATCGGTTTCCCTGTTTGTGCGCTTGCCTGGCTGATTCTCTACTGGCGGCGACCGGCTTGCCGTGTAGAGGTTGTGCAGCTCGCGGCAATCTTTTTGCTTGTGGGTTATGGTGTTATCGTTACGACCCTTGCGGGTTATCGTGCGGACGACTATATGCGCTTCCATATTGTCTTTGACCCCTTGCTCATCCTGTTCACATGGGGAAGCATCTTGCAGGGGGCTTGCAAGCTTGCTGCGTGGAGGGGTGATACATGAGCATAGCACCTGAGGCCTACTATGTGTATGTTGTACAGTGTGCGGATGGTACGCTCTATACGGGCTACACTACGAATGTTGAACGTCGCGTTGCCACGCATAATGCGGGTAAAGGTGGTAGCTATACTCGCGCTCACCGTCCCGTTACCTTGCTCATCGCCTGGTCATTTCCTACCAAAAGCGCGGCCTTACAAGCTGAATATGCCTTCAAGCGCTTGCCACGTGTCCAGAAGCTACAGAGAATTGCCGCCTCGCCCGAATGAGTTTGCTTGTCGATTCACGCTTCTAACTATATATTCCATTTATCTACAGCTTTAGACTATTTTGCGTGTAACACAAAACAGTCTAAAGCTGTAGCATAAATTGGGTAAGCTCATATATTATATATTGTTCAGGTATTTAATATTAAATTACTTTGAAGTATTTTGAAACAGCATACTCTATAAAGATACGTTCTGAAATGCATTTGTTAAATATGATTATTTGTGATAAATAAAATTAACATATTGTTAAGAAAAATTTTATTTTACTTTAATATCCGACAACTACACTTTTGAAGGGACAAAAATTGTTATCCATGAAAGACAAAATTTTTATTGAAAGAGGAAAAGAATGAAGTCAACTATTATTGCACGTGTAGCTACAGCTATGATGATTGTATCTATATGTATGACCGTACTGGTGTTTGTCAATAATCGTGTTAGTGCACAAAAAAATGCCACGATGACGAAGTCGGCGGGCGCAAATGGCGTTGTTGGTTTGCCTGCCTACGATATTAACGTCTTTGCACGTGGCACGACGGCTTACTCCAATCCTGATTCTGTTGATATTGCGGGTGCATATGTCTATGTTGGTTATCAGAATGTAACGGCGAAAGATGGCACAGACAACAAGACGAGCACAATTGTACAATATACTAAGGCAGGACAGGTTGTCCGTACTTTCAGTATTCCGGGCCACTGTGATGGTTTGCGCTATAATCGTGCTACCAACTTGCTGTGGGCGACATCAAACGAAGATGCCAATCCTCGCATCGTGACTATCGATCCGGTTAAAGGCACAATTACGTCGTATACGTTCCCAAAGACTCCTCATGGCGGCGGCTACGATGATATTATTTTTATCAATGGTACTGCTTTTATTGTTGCTTCGAATCCTACGCTTAATGCTGCTGGCGTTAATGTATTTCCTGCCGTTGATAAGATCGTATTGCAGAACGGTCAGGCCGTCCTGACACCTATTTTGAAGGGAAATGATAAGGCGACCGATGTTGTCGCTGGTACCCAGGTTACTCTCAATCTAATCGATCCCGACTCTTTGTCAATTGATAATAAAGGTAACCTGGTTTTGATTGATCAGGGTGGCTCTGATGTGATCACGCTGACCCACCCCGGTACGGCTCAGCAGCAGGTTTTGCGCCTACCCGTTGGAACACAGCTCGATGATACGGTCTGGACCCCTAATGGCGAGGGGAAGTTGCTTGTTGTTGATGGTAAAGCGAACACGATTTACGCTGTGACGCTCGATAAAACGGACTTCACCAATGGCACTATCTATACCGAGGCTCCTTCTGACTCGGGTGTCGCTGGCTTTGTGGGGAAGGTAGATCCCAAGACCGGTATTGTGACTCCTGTTATTGTTGGCTTTACGAGCCCGACTGGTATGGCTTTCATGCTCAGCGCAAACAGGTAATAAACACTTCTTCAGGCACCAATAAAGAAAAAGCGGGTTCTGTCCTCTGTATACGAGGACAGAACCCGCTTTTTCTTTATTAATATCCATGAGATGTTTATACTACGGGGTAAAAAGGGCAGATCGTTCTCGACAGGGAAGCACAAACTCAGGTATACTTATAATGCAGGGATGAAGTTTGATATGTTTCATTTTTGAAATGGAATGGGCTGTGACTAGACCGCGAGACCACAAAAAGTGAGGAAGAGAACGATGGCTACGGAGAATCCCGGTACCTATTTTGTGCAGGATCGATCCAATCTACAGGAGCGTGAGCGTGTCCGTTTGCAAGATGCGATGCTCACCGCTATGATGGGTGGGGTGTTGCCGGAGCAGGCCGATCCAACGATATTTCGCGCAGTGCTCGATGTTGGCTGCGGCTGTGGAGGCTGGCTCATTGAAGCGGCGAAGACCTATCCAACCATGTCTCGCTTAGTGGGAATAGACGTGAGCGGGAAGATGATCGAGTATGCGCGAGCCGAAGCTAAAGCTCAGGGGGTCGCGGATCGCGTCGAGTTTCATGTGATGGATGCGCGGGGCCTGCTCAAGTTTCCCGATGATTCGTTTGACCTGGTCAATCAGCGTTTAGGCGGTAGTTATTTGCGCATCTGGGACTGGCCTGATCTCTTGCAAAAGTATCAGGGTGTCGTCAGGCCGGAGGGGGTTATTCGCATTACAGAATGTGATGTCGCGCATAGTAATAGTCCTGCATTTACGCAGTTGAGTGACCTCTTTTTGACCACGCTCTTTAAGGCCGGCCACTTTAAGACGGAGCAGATGGATGGGCTTATGAGTCAGCTTCCGCCACTATTGAAGCAGCAAGGATTTCGGCAGGTACAGACACGAGACCATGCTCTGCACTATCCAGCGGGGACACACGAAGGGGAGCTCTTTGCTCAAGATATGAAACATGCATTTCGCACCCTCCTGCCCTTTTTTCGCAAGTGGACGCGCGTCCCAGACAATTATGAGGAGCTCTATCAACAAGCTCTCTGCGAAATGCAGCTGCCAGGCTTTGTAGGTAGTTGGAACTTACTGACCATCTGGGGCAATCCACCAGAGTCGAAGGTGAGAATGGAGGGTCGCTACTAATAAGCGTTCCCCTGGATTGTCCAGTTCAACTTACTCGGCTTGAAAGTGATAACGCGGGACCGCCACTCATAAGCATTCCTATCTTTAGCGTGTATGATGCTTATGAGCGAGCGAGAGGAGTTAGCAGCCATGTCTACAGAGAATCCCAAACGCGAACATCCCAGTACGTATTTTGTGCAAGATCGTTCAAATCAAGAGGAGAGCGAGCGCGTCCGTTTGCAAGATGAGATGCTCACGATGATGATGGGTGGGGTGTTGCCGGAGCAGGCCGATCCAACGATATTTCGCGAGGTGCTCGATGTTGGTTGCGGCTGTGGAGGCTGGCTCATTGAAGCGGCAAAGGCTTATCCAACCATGTCTCGCTTAGTGGGAATAGACGTGAGCCGGAAGATGATCGAGTATGCGCGAGCCGAAGCGGAAGCGCAAGGGGTCGCGGATCGCGTCGAGTTTCATATGATGGATGCGCTGAGCCTGCTCGAATTTCCCGATGATTCGTTTGATCTGGTCAATCAGCGTCTGGGCATAAGTTATTTACGCACCTGGGATTGGCCCAATATCTTGCAAAAGTATCAGCGTGTCATCAGGCCGGAGGGGGTTATTCGCATTACAGAAGGAGGTGCACTTCAAAGCAACAGTCCAGCACACATGCAGTTGGATGCTCTATTTGTAACAACGCTCTTTAATGCAGGACACTTTAAGCTAAATCAGGGGGATGGCATGATAAGTCAGCTTCCGCCCCTCTTTGAGCAGCAAGGATTTCGAAATGTGCAGACACGGGCCTATCCCCTTCGCTATGCAGCGGGTACGCGCGAAGGAGCACTTTTTGCTCAGGATGTGAAGCATATATATCATACCTTGTTGCCCTTTTTTCGCAAGTGGACACGCATCCCGGACAACTATGAGGAGCTTTATCAACAAGCCCTCCGTGAAATGCAGCAGCCAGACTTTGTGGCTACCTGGAATTTTCTGACTATCTGGGGCAATCCTCCAGAAGAGAAGGTGAGAATGGAGGGTCGCTACCAATAAGCGTTCCCCTGATTGTCCGGGTCAACGTACCAATAATGTGGGGTCGCTACTCATAAGCATTCAATAATTGCATTTTTCATGCAATAACACAACGAAGCTATAGGTGCCGATTTATCGTGCACAGGCCGGCTTCAGCCGGAGAGAACCACAAAACATGCTTATATACACAAAAGTTCACCTATCTCATTTGCTAAATTCACGTACCGCGACCTTCTGACGCTAAAAATACAGAACAGATGTGAATTTTCGGGCTGGAAAAGTAAAGTGAACGTTTCATGTATTAGGAAGTTCCGTGGTGCTCTCCGGCTGAAGCCGGTATGTGCGCAATGAATTGGCACCTATAGATTCCATATGTTTCATGAGGAAAAACGATAGTTGCGTCACATTTCTCATTTAGAATAAGCTCATCCATATTAAGTTGATGGCTATTGCCGTCACTCATAAGCATTCCTATCTTTAGCGTGGAGTGATCCTTATGAGAAAGTGAGGCGAGCGAGCAAAAGGAGTACCAGCCATGTCTACAGAGAATCCTAAACGAGAGCATCCCAGCACCTATTTTGTGCAGGACCGTTCAAATCAACAGGAGCGCGAGCGTGTCCAGATCCAGGATAAGTTGCTCACGGCCATGATGGGCGGAGCGTTGCCGGAGCAAGATGACCCAACCATATTCCGCGAAGTGCTTGATGTCGGGTGTGGGTGTGGAGAGTGGCTCATTGAGTTGGCGAAGACGTATCCAACCGTGTCCCGCCTGGTGGGCGTGGATGTAAGCGGGAAGATGCTTGAGTATGCGCGTGCGGAAGCGGAAGCGCAAGGGGTCGCGGATCGCATCGAGTTTTTTGTGATGGACGCACTACGCCTGCTCGAATTTCCCGATGATTCGTTTGACCTGGTCAATCAGCGTTTAGGCTCAAGCTATTTACGCACCTGGGATTGGCCTGATCTCTTACAGAAGTGTCAACGTGTTGTCAGACCGGAAGGGGTCATTCGCATTACAGACTGTCATAGCCCCCAGGGGAATAGTCCCGCACTCATGAAGCTAAGCGCTTTCGGTTTGAGTGCACTCTTTAAGGCCGGCCACTTTAAGACAGAGCAGATGGACGCAATTATATATATGCTGCCACCTCTCTTTGAGCAGCAAGGATTTCAGAATGTACAGACACGGACCTATGCTCTCAAGTATCCTGCAGGCACACGCGAAGGGGAGCTCTTTGCTCAAGATATGAAGCATCTCTTCCGCACCCTCCTGCCCTTTTTTCGCAAGTGGACGCGCGTCCCAGATAACTATGAGGAGATCTATCAACAAGCCGTCAACGAGATGCAGCAGCCAGACTTTGTAGGTAGCTGGAACTTACTGACCATCTGGGGCAACCCACCGGCGTTAAAAGCGAGCGTGTATGATCGCTCCCAATAAGCTTAGAATCTATTAGGAGATCTTTACCTTTCAGGAGATCAGGAGATCAAGAGGATAAGGCATCAATTTGTAATGCCTCATGTTACTCCTGCTTCGAGACGCGAATATATCCAATCTTCATAGTAAGCTCTTCCTTTTGCCTCACGTTTCCCGTCAATTGGGTGAGGTTTTGAGATTTTGATTTTGAGATGAGTTATGAGATTTGTCAAGGAACATTTCATGCTTGCAGAAGTGGTGTGTAATCGCTTGTAAACACTGAGCAAGTTGTCTCGTTAAACGGACGATTTTGCTCCTCTTCAGGAGACCTCAACACATGATCTATGGGTGAGAAAAGAGCCTTGCCCAAAATGCGCATACCTCTGTCTTTTGCCGCGTGCCTACAACCGTGTTCAGAAGGAGTGAGCCGGAAGAAGAAGGAAAGTACCCTCTCTCCTTCCAGAAAAGGGAACCGCTTCCTGTTCCTCTTGATACGGAGGAATGCCGCTCCATCCTGCTCAATACCGCTAGAGAAGCGCTTGGACATCCCTTCCAGAAGAGCAGAAATGCCGCTTGCTTGGTAATTGACCTGAATGTTCGACGCAAATTGAGCGTAGACAAGCCCGGTGTCGAACATTGGGGTCAAAAAAATGTGCGCCCAATGTTCGACACCATTTCCACACTTGAGAGTATTTTATAAGAACAGTGTATTTTTCAATAGGAAAGACGTATGATGAATTTCCATTCGTTCTCTTGCATCTTCCGCCCCTGGAGCGGCACAAGCCACGGAGGCCTTGGCTGGATCGAACCTTGAAGGCCACATTCGATGATTGAGGGTGATTCCGTCGAACATTCAGGTCAATTACCATTGCTTCTTGCAACCTTCACCGTTATTATGTATACTAGAGGCAAGAGTGAAATATCTCGCCAAAAGGATCTTTCACCCAGTTTTCTCGTTTTCTGAGAAATAACGCCTGCTCTCTTATAGCGTTACGTAGATCTACATTCCTCTGTATTGTCTTGTATTGCTTTTCTCATGTCCGCCTTGCCTCTTCCCTGCTTTTCGCGTCATGGAGCGCCTTCTCTTGTCTTGCCGTTCGCGGGAGCAATCGGCGGCCGTTGCTTCCTCCAGGTGAGAGCGGCGTTGGTGAACCTGTCTGATGATGACCTGACAAACACCTGTATGGAAAAAAGGAGGTGGACATCTTTGATTCTTTTTGTTGTTGACAGTGACGTGAGACCACATTCACGCTCAGAGTGGAGAGAAGGAGCAGACTATGCAAACTCCAATTGTCAGCAGAACCGCTGACACCTGGACCTCAACGAAGCAGCTCGCTAGCAATAGTAGTTATACCAACCATGCTGCTGTCTTACTCCGTGATGGCAAAGTCCTGATCGCCGGAGGATCAGGCCAGAGTGGCGAGTCATTCACCATGACACAGCTCTTCGACCCCAGCACGACTACCTGGACCCAGGCGGGCAACCTCAATACTGCCCGCCCTTTTGATCCCACTGCCACGCTGCTGGTCAACGGGAAAGTTCTGCTTGTTGGAAAACCATTTAGTCCTGGCGACAAAACGGCAGAACTCTATGACCCGGCTACTAACACCTGGACCAAGACGACCGATATGAATTTTGCCCGTGCGGAGCAAACAACTACGTTGTTGTCGGATGGGAGAGTCCTGGTTGTTGGGGGAATGGGAGATGCTGGGAAAACGGCAGAACTCTATAACCCGGCTGACGGCACCTTCACGCGAACTGGTGGGGACCCGACTGTGGCCCGTTCAAACCACACAGCCACGCTCTTGCCCTCTGGGAAAGTTCTGGTCGCTGGAGGAACAGGGGATACTGTTGGCACAACGGCAGAACTCTATAACCCGGCTGACGGCACCTTCACGCGAACAAGTGGGAACCTGACTGTGGCCCGTGCAAGCCACACAGCCACGCTGCTGCCCTCTGGGAAAGTTCTGGTCGCTGGAGGAGAAGGCAGTCCGAACGCTGGCACGACGGCAGAACTCTACGATCCTATCGCTGACACCTGGACCAAGCTTGACCAATCCCTGAGTCCTGCCCGCGTGCATCACACGGCCACGCTCTTGCCCTCTGGGAGAGTCCTGGTCGCTGGCGGGGGGGCCTGGGGCAGCGAAACACCCACCGCCGTCCTCTACGCTCCGCGGTCGAATGGATGGGCCCCCGCTCGCTCCATGACGGTTCCCCGTACGAACCACACGGCTACCCGGTTGCAGGACGGCACCGTCCTGGTTGTTGGGGGAAGCGGTGCTACTGGACAGACCTCCGCCAACAACACAGCCGAATTCTATGTCGCGTTCCCGTTTGAGGATAGAGCTCTGATCGCCCTGCAAGCTGATAGCGGTCGCTATTGGGCTTGCAGGATTTTGGATACGACGGCCCTGGGCGGATATCAGACAGATAGCGCTATTGAGGCGGCCGGAAGCGCTATTAATGACCCCTTCAACCCCGCCGCTAAATTGATCGTCAGGGTCCTGCCAAACAACCAGATTGCATTAGCGATACCGGGCATAAATCAACCAGGCGTCCAGGACAATTATCTGGGTCGTCTCCATCGCGTGAGCTACGACGGAGAATTTGACGCCATTGAGGCGACCGGTGAGGCGACCCTTGACAGCATCGGCTCCAACTGTCAATTTACCGTCGTGATCCTCTCGAATGGCCGAATTGCCCTTCAGGCTGATAACACCTACTACCTGTATCGGAGTGATCGCTACGGGGAGAATCTCATTGAGGTTCTCAAGACCGCTATTGACACTACTTGCCAGTGTACGGTGACATACCTCGGATAGTGGCATCTGGCGGCTTCGGAGAAGCGGTGTCGGATGTCAAGGGACGTTCTCTTTCAGGGTTCCTGACATCCGACCTCCGGGAGGGGGAATTCCTCTGAGCACTTCCCTCTTTTCTCAAACTTCCGACCTTCTGGCCCTTGTCAATGGGCAGATGAGCAGAACGCGCGAGACGGTTCCCTCCCTCGCAGGGAGGATTTCTCATCAAACGAACGATTTCGAGACATCTGATTGAAGATAATCAATCAGGCCCAATAATAAGGTTCTTGCGAGCGGTCTCCACTACTTCTTTGGTGACCACTGTGATCTGGTTAGCAATCAGAACATGTTCGAATTGCATCATCAGACGCTCAACCAGACAAATATGCCTCTCGTGATGCGAAGAATGGCGGCAACGGCCTTCTGGTCAGTAAAATCATTGGAATGAGCGGATACCTGATGACTCCAGCGCTGATCCAGAAAAAAAAGCGTCTCGTCGTCGGAGAGTGGTTCCATCTCATGATTAAACCCAATAGTGAATAGAGCTGTGGAGCGCGTGCGACATTGTTTGCCAGTCCTGCCAGACCCTTCTCTCGATAGCGTCTGACCCACGATTGTATGGTCGAGGTGGCCAGCTTTTGGGTACGCGCTACCTGAGCCTGGGAAACACCCTCTTCCAGAGCAGGGCGAATGATCGCAAAACGTTCCAGCGCTTGCGTTCTTTGCGCCTCTGAAAGGCTGATGAGTGGTAAGGAGGCTTGCACCATAATACGTTCTTCTCACACAAAAGGAGCCAATAACACTATCTTCCCTTAGTATAGCTGGCCGCCAGAGGATTTGCAAAGTATTCAGCAGAGTACCTGAGTACCTGAGTAATTCCGAAATTTACGCCAGGCTTTGTAGCCAACTGAGATCTACAGACTATCGGGGCAACCCACCAGAGGAGATGGTGAGAATGGAGGATGGGTCGCTACCAATAAGCTTTGCCTCTCTCTACTCAGGGTTGAGAGGTGATAGTGCGTGTTGGCTTTACAACGCCGTTGTATTGTGCGATGATCTGCGCATAGTTTTTGAGGGTGACGCCGACGCTTCTATCATAAAGATTGATGTCATGCGCCCAGAACATGCCCTGGAGATGGCAGGATTGCATCTGCATTGCGGCCGTCTGCATGATTTGCAGCCCATCACGGTTCGTCGCTTTGATATTCGGATCGCCACTACCAGGATTTTCGCCGCTTTTAAGCATGCCATATTTATTTGCAAGCCCGGCAATATATCTTGTCGCAGACCAGGTGTTCACCTGCGGGTCCAGCGCGTAATTGATCTGGGCCTCATTCCCGTTGCAGAGATTGTCTTTGGGCTGTCCCGATCCGTCGGCCATGGAAGAGACGTACGCAATAACATTGGTACGCTTAGTAAGCGCCGGGAAAAGCTGGTACCAGACGGCGGCGCGAGCAACCGTCATATTAGTATCCTGGCTACCATCCAGATAATAGGCGATAGAAGCGTTATACTCGGATGCCCGTGCACCGAAGCCGGGTGTGAGGAGCATCAAGTAGCCCTGATAATTGATCCCCTGTACATTCCTATATAACTTTGTGTGCCAGTTGACGAAATCAGTATGAGCATTTAGATACCAGGTATACCATTGCTGGACCTGGATTATTGAGAATGGGCGACCCTGATAAGTCGTTGCGCCCGGTCGCCAGTTGGGAAAGGGATTAGCGGCAATGGTTGCCGGGCGATCAGAATCGCGTCCCTGCGCATTTGCATCATAGGCCCAATAGCTATTTGTATGTCCACGTTGATCGTCGGCGGGCGGATACATCGTCTCTCCGATTGATCCGTTGACGTAGCGCACGGCCCAGATGTTTTTTAGCCCAATAGCAGGATTGGCGGCCAAATGTTGCATCACATGCGTCTCGAAGCGAGCAACCTGATCGCGCATCGTCTGGCTGAAGATAAAGTTCGGTTCCTCATACCCGCCCGCCCAGGTGATGGGCGCGGCAACCCCATACTGATTAATATAGCGCGAGTTGAGCTGGTTCATCACCCAGCTCGGCGGATAATGGATGGCCGGACTAATCACGATCTTCATGCCAGCCGCCAGATCCGTTTTAATACGGCCCATCACATCATCCATATATGCCTCATCAAACACACCCTCTGACTGCTCGTAGTTTTGCCAGCCGATTGTCTGGGTCGCGACCTGTATCCCGGCTGTACACTCTTGCGCCGCCCGTGCCGGGTCCGTCTCCAGCGTCCCAAACAGATAGGGCGTAGCTGCTTGTGGACAATAGACCGTGTTCGTATTTGTG
The DNA here is from genome assembly GCA_963850365.1 of uncultured Chloroflexia bacterium. Taxonomy (GTDB): domain Bacteria; phylum Chloroflexota; class Ktedonobacteria; order Ktedonobacterales; family Ktedonobacteraceae; genus Dictyobacter. The sequence goes on along the minus strand of CAWKKX010000047.1, from coordinate 7,122 downwards.
TTATTGGCAAGGACAATATATGTTGGAATAGAAATGATGGCAACGAGAAAAAAGAGAAGAAGAACTTTATAAAGGTTATTCAGGCTATATATCTTGTTTATCATTAAATGTCCTATCTCTCTTCTCTGACCCTCGTTACACTGGGATTGCCGTCGTGTGGCCCGTAGGGATATAGAGGTATGCCCTTTTGGGGCCGGGCCCCTACGCCGCCAAATGGGTCCGCCCAACATAGATTCTCAACCCGAATATGGAGAGCAGCGCAAACACCAGGGCCGCATTCGTCGTAATCACAGCGCTCACCAACTGGGCTATATCAGCATGGTGCCAGAAGATGAGGCCAGTCTGTAAAATACAGGCTGATAAGATCATTATAACGAAGGAGCGATTACCGCATGCCAGGAAGTAAGTCATAAGCACCTGACCGATAGCAAGTAACAACATCGCCAACCCATAAGGCGCGAGCTCGACCGCGAACGCCGCGAACGCCGGCCCGAACATCAGCCGGGTAATGAGCCCAGGCGCAAGCACAAACGGTATTTCGGCCACCACCGAGAGTAGCAAGACCGTCAGTATCGCTTGCAGCGCCTCGCGTGTATGCGGCCTCCCATTTTTATGGAGCGCCACGACCTTCGGAAACATAACAGTGCTCACACTACTCGTCACAAACAAGACGATCTTACCAATCGTAGCCAGCGCAGCATACAATCCAGCATCATGCGCATTCAGGAAATGCCTGGCAAGCACCGTATCAATAGTAGAGAGCGCCACGATGCCGCCCGCCGCAATAAGTGCAAGGGCCGAATAAGACCACAGTCCCCGCAATGAGCCTGTAGCAGCTCGCGGCCCCCTGATAACCTTTAATAGCGGTAGAAAGCTAATCAGGTATGCCAGCACTGCACTTACAACGATACCAAGGATTACGCCATTAACGCCCATCCCCAAAAGCACAAAGCCAATCGAGAACGCCAGGCGCAGGAACGCCGATAAAAATGTCATCGTAGAGAACCAGCCGAAGCTCTCCAGCCCCTGGATCGTCCCCAGGTTTAGAGGCGTTACAAATTCGATGATGAAGATGAAGCCCAGTATAATAACTCCTTGCGGCGAATTGAGATTGAGGAAAGATGCTACGTAGCCGCTTCCCGCAAGAAAAACGACCGTCATCACAACGCCAACGACAAGGAAAATGACGGTGAGACGGCGGATAAAGTCGTTCAGTTGGGCGTGGTCTCCGCTGGCGGATAAAGAAGATGCGTACTTTGCCGCTACCGTCGAGATGATCTGTGTTGGAGTTGTAAGCACAACGGTAAGTGCAATGAGGGCCGCAACTTGCCCATATTGCTGGATGCCAAGCACATGACCAAGAAATGGATGCAACAGATAGGCGAAGATGCCTGCCAGGACGTTTGTACAGAGCAGGAGCATATTATGGAATAGATAACGGTTAGCATGAAGCCAGCTAACGCGTTTTTTTCCGCGTGTGACCTGTGTGACCTGGACGTCGCTGCTGATGTCTAATTGCGCCGTTTTGAGCATTGGCTCGGTCGGTTGATCCTCTTCTTTAATAATGCTGCTGCCCAGGGGTCCTGTTTTGGAGAAAGAGTTAGCATTGATCTCAATACCATGCGCATCCAGCGTGGTGAGCCGCAATTTGCGCAATGAAGCTTGCTTTGCTCTCGCAATCGCTTGCGTTTGAGCCTCCTCGTCGGCTGTTGATACTTCTTGCGTGCTTTCAGGCAGATACACGCAAGGGAGGTCCGTAGTCATCTGGAAGCGAATAGGATCGGTATGTAAGGGTATAAGACTTTTTTTGCGGAAAGAAGCTTGTTTTGCCGTTGTTTTTAATTGAGCGTCATCAACCTCAGATTGTGCTTGAGTATCATTGTGGGATGAGGCCGTACTGATGTCAGTGTGTAAGGGCATGGGACTCCTTTTTAGCAGTTGTCTCGATTGAGGCATAAGCGTGCAACGTTTCTCGTGCAACTCGTTCCCAGGTGAATTCTCGTGTACGCTCCAGGCCGTGCAGTCTGAGTGTGGTCTGGAGTATGGTATCGGTCAGGACTCTGTACAGGGTGTAAGCTAACTGCTCCGGGTCCTGGGCCTCGAATGTAAGCGCGGCATCGCCCACCGCTTCAAGTACGGCCGGTGTCGTTGACGTGACAACTGGTGTAGCGCATGCCATAGCCTCTAAAGGTGGAATGCCAAACCCTTCTATAAGCGATGGGAAGACGAACACATCGGCGAGGCTATAGACGACAGGCAGATCAGCCTCATGGATCATGCCGAGCCGTAGAACCCGCTCGGCGAGGCCATGAGCCGCGATCCGAGCGCCGACCTGATCGGGGAAGCGCGTATCGTGCTCACCGCCGATGACCAGCGTCGGCGCAATGGCAGGATCGAGACGCGCAAAAGCCTCAACCAGCGTCTCAACATTTTTATGTGGCCGTCCAGCTCCGACCGTCAATATAAAGTGTGCGGGCAGAGCATAGCGTGCCTGCACTGCAGCCAGGCGGGCCGGATCGCTCTCGCGTCGAAAAATCTGATCAACTCCATTGTTGATAACGTGGATGTGTGCGCGCTCAACATGATAATATTCCTGGATATCGCGGCTACTTGCCTCCGAGACCGTGAGCACGCGATCCGCTCGCTTGATGCCCATCTGCAAGACCGGACGGTAGAATTTCTGTAGGTAGCTCTGGATCTGATATTCGGGGTGGCGCTCGAAAATGAGATCATGGATGGTCATGACCATTTTAATGCGTGCCAACAACGGCAGGAGCACATAAGGTGAATGAAAGAGGTCGGCCCTCGCCTGCATGAGAGGGGCGGCCAGGCGATCTGCTCACCGAGCGCATAGAGAGGGAATGGTATCGCTCGCAACTCAAGATTTGGCCGCCGCTTTCCCAGCGATTCTATATCGAAGCGGCTATTGCGATAGCCACGATAATAATAGGCTATATAGCGTCGCTGCGGGTCCAGCCTGGTCAACGCATCCAACAAATTATAAGCATGTCGTCCAATGCCGTGATACTGATCGTTTATATAGCGGGCATCGAATGCCACGCTCTTAATGGTTGCAGCTCTCATTTTTATCCCCTTTTGCCACTATCCTTTTGTATAATCCCATCTTCCCAAAGCTTGGGCCTTGTTGCTCAATGAGAGGATGAGTACCCTGCATAACCCATGCATAAAAATCAGGTGTCATTGCATCATACCCGCCCTCCGCGTCCTTAGAGCTCATAATAAAGTAGCATGTGTGCATGCTAGCGATCAGCTTCTCATCGCGATCAAGTCGGATATTATATGCCGGCGATATGAGATAGACCGTAACATCATCGCTTGCCACTATGGTTGTCCCGGCTGGCAAGTGCGTGGTCACATATCTAATCGTATTAATATAGCTATTATCAACCCCCATGACATCTGTGTGCATCCACAAATAGCCATTAACGACCAGCACCAGGAGGAAGCTAGCCAGGATCGCTTTCCCCAGCGTCCGGTATTGTACAGGCAAAAAAGCCGTGAGCCGGCCATCCCTGAGCGCTACTCTCTTTGGTAGGGGTGCATATAAGATAGTTTCGATGGACGCAATCAGGACACAGCCAGCGATAATAGTTGATGGCACAATCAAGAAGTAAGCATATTGATCGCTAATATTGGTGAGCACTGATCCGAACCCGAAACTAAATATGCTCCATACCACGAGATAGCGTGCGGCCGTAACCTTTCTGAAATACAGGAAGAGCACGATTGTAAAGATGCCTGCGAACCCAATGAGCATATAGCTTGTTATATATGGTGTTACCCTGGATAATAGATTATGTACAAAGGTAAGTCTGTTTGCGGTAGGAAGATAGGTTCCTGGAGGTGGAGCGGATTTATGCCCTGTGATCAGGCTCACGATGCGTGTGAATCCAAAGAGTTTGAATGCAAGGTAGTTATCCCCCTGACCCATTGCAAACATTGAGATTGGATAGATCAGGTAGATCGCGATGGCAATTAACAAAACATTGCATGCATCGCGGATCTGGCGACGATTAAAGCAGACTGTATAGGCAACGATGACGCAGAGTTCAGGAAATACGGCCTCTTTCGTGAGTAGAGCAAGGCCGAAGGCAATGCCTGAGCCAAGGCATTGTCCGTTCGTGAGCTCTCTTTTTTTCGTGTAGAAGAGGTACAACCCAAGAATAATGCAGAACATCGCTACCGTTTCGAGCATATTACGGCGGTTGATGCGCTGCACATAGGGGTCCATGATGAATAGGGCGGCAGCTGTCACGCCCGCCCGGCAACTGTGCAGCTTGCGACCAAAAACATAATCAATATCGCCGTAAGTCCCGAAAAGATAATATTTACATGTCGTACCGCAAGAAGTACGGTGAGCGGATCGGCGTTTGTAAGTCCCGCCAGCCGGATATAAGCGGCTTCAAGTAACATGTAGATGGGTGGATGCCACAGGAAGAGCATATGATTGACGGTAAGGCCATAACCCTGCGCCAGGCTGATGCCGACCTGGAGGTACAGGCCCTCATCCGAGAAGACGTCCGGTACCACATCTACATTGTAGCCGTGAAGTGTCAGTGTGATCAGGCCTATAACGATAGCCACAACAGCTACAGGTGTACGATATAAAATGCTCTGAGCTTGAATCAGAAAAGATGGAGATGGCTTCTTCTCGTGTTGGGGGGCTGCCACTTTTACAGGTTCCACAACAGATTCTCCTATCATTACTTGCTGTTCTACTAACATGCGTTTGTCTGTGCTAACTCTTGTATTGAAGCTGTTTGCTGCACTATTCTCAGCGTCGAAGACGCTTTCTGTCCTGCAGCATGTAGCGAAGGCGCTATATAGTGAGCGAAACGCACGAGATTGTCAAGATCGTTCTGCGTAAAGGCTCGATTGCGCATCAATAAGAGCGCCCCAATGTGTTCGCCGTTTCTTGTTAATGGTGTGACCATCGCCCCTGACATCTCTCTACTGACCTCGTCCCGCAAGCGCAAACCATCGTTGTTAGGTCCGATAAGTGTGCTCTTACCCGTATTGATCGCGTGAGATGCGAGCAGATCAATGACCTGTTGCAGCTCTGGACGTTCTGTTGCCAGACCGATATGTGTTGATGCGACGGGATAGAGTTCATCGTTTGCTGTGCGTAACACTATCGCCATCTCGTCGGCTTCTAGATCCTGTACAATGTTCGTCACAAATGTATCAAGTGCTAGCGTCGAGGATTGCATCTTATCTGCAAGCTGATCTTTCAACTTACGGCACGTCACCAGCCCGGTCATAAGGCGCTCATATGCGTAGACCGTGTTTTCCTGATCAAATTCGCTTGCACGGACATACGCATTTGCGCTCATGCGTTGGACTTGCACCCGATCATCACGCAGATCTCGCAGTATTTCAGCGAGGCGGTCTACATCTCCTACAGGAAAGGTGAGGCCGGTCTTACCCACGACATCGCGTACACCGGGCAGATTCGATGCAATCGGTATACAGCCAGCCGCCATGCCTTCTATCAGGGTCAGCCCAAAGGCTTCAAGGCGTGAGACCGATGGTAACATGATCACGTGGGCCCTTTGATAGAGCTTACGCAATTGGTTGTCATTCACCCCGATGTGAAACTCAACGTCCAGCTTCAACTCAGCCGCTAGATCGCGGTAGATCTGCTCTTCCGGTCCATGCCCTGCGATGAGTAGCCGCACACCGCTAACCTGAGCCATAGCCTGTAGAAGTATACGTATACCTTTATAAGGACGAAATTGGCCGGTGAAAAGAACCGTAAATTGATCGTCCTTCGCTTTTCTGGTTCGAAAGTGCTTAAGGTCGATACCAAAGGGAATGACCGAGCTACGTCTATTCTGTACAGGTAGGTTGTCCTGTGCCCTGCAATAACTGCGTCGGCCTGGGCGCTAAATTGACGATGCATGTAGTTGTATGCTTTGTTCAGCAGCTTGACCGGCCCAAAATCTAGATCCATATGATGGGTATAGACGATAACCGGGCGTGAACTATACATACGCGTGAAGAGGAGCATCACATCGCTAATGGTTGGGGTTGCGCCATGCACATGAATGACATCGTATTCTTTAAAGTGGCGAAACACCTGTGGCAGCTTAAAGCTAAGGCTGCTCAAGCGTACTTCGCCAAGGCTAACACGGCCAACATTAGGATAGGCAAGCACGTCTACATGATGTCCATATGCTTGAAAGCCATCACGCAGATAGCCAACTACGCGTGCAATGCCGCCGCGTACGGGGGGAGCCTCGGTGGCCACTATAAGGATGCGCAGCGGCCGGGACGTTTTTCCATGTGTGTAGCGGTCAGGGATTATCTGGGGGGCATATTCGTCGGCTTGCACTTCTGGTTGTGCTGCGACGTTTGAGCTTCTCGTTGCTACTTGCGCATTATATTGTGGCGTCGCGACTGCCATACCGAAAATGTCATTTGTCCGATTGCGCTATCTGCAACGGTTGCGCTGTTTGTCATTGTCGTGTTGGTCGTGCTGGTCGTGCTGGCCGTGCTGGCTGTACCATACTCATCTTGTTGGTCTGGTAGCGTTGTCAACGTTTTGTTATTGTTTACATGTTTGATAGTCATCGAGGATGCTTTACCAGTTGCCAATACTTTATAACTATTAGAGTTCATAATGTCCCTCTCTGTTGCCTTGATAAGTAGAGTAGTCAGTACAGTTTGTATGTGACCTCTTGTGGAGGAAGCTCGCAGTTCGATGCTTGACCTCTTGTAAGAAGTATAGCCTTAGGAGACTTTCTGCACATCGGAGAAACTTCTCATCTTTTCAGGCACTTTTTAGAGGGTGGGAGTACAATTTTGTATGGGTATAATTATGCAATGTCATGGCAAGCGAGTCGAAATATTGTGAAGCAAGTGCAATGCCATCGGACGCCCTGATCTTCCTAAAGGGTTGAAGGGATATGGGAAGAAATACCCATTGCTCCCTTGTCCGATGTCCATTGGCTCTAACTTATTCGTGTTGTGGTTCGAAAATGTTGCATGATCTGCGCCCTGTTCTGCATTAAGAAGCGAGCAAGATAGCCGCAAACTAGATAAGTGCAGAGCACTTACAAAATTTTTGTTGCAATGGTATCCTACTAGAGAAAGCTCAAT
>CAWKKX010000046.1:0-21260 GCA_963850365.1 uncultured Chloroflexia bacterium | reverse complement strand
CACCTTATCGGGCAGATACCAAAATGGGGCGTCTCTATTGGTGTCCTACTGATTGGTATTACCTATTATTTCTTGCCCAATGAACTGACATTTGGGACAAACTGGATCTTGCTGGCTATTGAGATCGCGTTATTGTTGCCTTTATGGATATTTTGGGCATTGTCGCGCCATGTCTTATCTTCTGACGCGACGCATGAGCCTTCTGCTGCTTGGTGTTGTTACGCTGGCGTTAGCCATAGGTGTTCTATTCTTTGTAATCAGGTTGGCTGCATTTAAAAGCAGCTTCAAATTATTGTATACAGCGGGGCTGTTGTGGATATCTAATATCCTGGTCTTCACGCTCTGGTACTGGGATACCGATGGTGGTGGTCCGCGCAAACGGCATGAGGCCGCACATAAAGCGGTGGGACTGATGTTTCCACAGCAAGCGAATGGCGAGGGTTGGGCACCACAGTTCTCGACTATTTCTTTGTGGCCTTTACCGCTGCCACCGCCTTTTAGCCCCACCGATACCTATCCCCTTACCACGAAGGCGAAATCGTTGATGATGGTGCAGAGCGTCATTTCGCTCATAATTATAGCGCTCCTGGTGAGCCGCGTGGCTAATATCGTCCAGTAAGATCTGTATACAATATATACACTTTTACACCTATTGCTCCATGAGCAATAGGTGTGAAAGTGTATATATTGTATACAATGTGGTTGAGGTGCATGGCGAAGCTATGCAGACTCATTACGCATTTTGCGGGGCGACCAGGACGTAACTGAGTAAGAGGCCAACGACGCCCGACATGACGATAGAGCCAAGCCAGAGGTGGATCGACCAGATAATACCTGTCGTCAGGCCCAGGCTTGCAAAGTATAATGAGTAATAAACAATGGGAACGAGCATGCTAAAAGCTCGTAACGCATCAATACGTTCTACAGATGGCTTTAGACGCCACAGCAATATATCGGCGATAATGCCAGCTAAAAGTGCGCCAGGTATAAGCAGGTATGTATCGGCAAGAACGGTCATCAAGGCTGTATTAAGCGAGATTAATAATGTCATCGATCCGATAGGTAATTGCCAGCGACGCACTAAGATCAAAAGCATGCTCATCAAGATGACCGCTTGCAGCAGCAACCCGGCAACTGCACGTGACTTGCTCTCATCTGCCACGAAATCGGTTACCAGATGAGCATCCGAAACGGGGTTGGCAAAGCTGGTGAAGAAGCTTAGTATAGCCAGGAAGGCGGTAAGCGAGAGGAGCGCCGGTTGCAATCCGCGCCAACCTTGCCGTTGATTATTATCGCTTCGTCCCCATGCAGCTCGCACTGGACCGGTAATCATCAATGCTGCGCTAAAGGCCAACAATAGGTGCGTTGGGCTAAGTAGTGGCTCAATACCTACCTCAAAGCCGAATAGGATGTGCCAGATGAGATCACCTACCCCTGCAATTATGAATAGCGGCACACCTAGTAGCGAGAGGAGATAACCGCGTGGAATAGAGCGCTGCCAGCTATTGCCGTGGCTGTGATTGAGCCAGACAACGACGATCAGCGCAATCGCCATTGAGAAGTAGCCCGAATAAAGAATGGCATGCCAGGGGGTAAAGAATGTATTGTCAACTTTACCATGCCAGTGTGCCCAGCCATCGACGAACATACCGCCAATAAACCAGCAAGAGAGAAGGGACAATAATCTATCAAAACCAAGATGACCAATAAACGCTTGTGCTTCACTGCCCTGTATTGTCCTATCTGCACGAGATTTACGAATAAAGGTTGCCATTGCAGAAGCCCTTTCTATAATGAGAACGAGGACGACCCCCAGAGGGTGCATACCCCTAACGGGGCACACGGCACGGCAGCAACCACGAGGGATTGCCGCTACGCGAATCTATAGAAATCATAGCAGTATATCAATAAAGCTATGTAGGCCTGGCGACCTATTTTGGATCTATTGTAGAGTCATGCAATTTCTATGATATAGCCATACGTCATATGACTTTTGGCATATTGTGTACTGGCAGAACTTTTTGGTACACTGACATATAAAGCCAGTTTGCGAAAGCGTGAAAGCCGTTATGAGCGTAACAAATATTCCCTCAATCAACAAAGCCTCTACCGGACAGCCACGCGCCCGCGCATCTCGACGCTGGACATGGTGGATTGCTCCCAAACAATTTGATCTTGTGATCTCTCTCCTTTATATTAGTGTGCCCTTGCTCTCTCTCTCTTTCGCCTCCAATAACTGTAATTGCGTCAATTGGTGGCGGTCTTTATTCTTAGTGCTGGCTGTTATTTTTTTGCTTTGCATAGATCGCTGCGAGTATTATTTTTATGAGGAAAAAACTCCACGTGATGTCGCTTGTATTCTCATGGTGGCGCGTATCGTGCTGATTGAATTGGTGACACAACTGGATGGATTCCGCTTCTCGCCTTTTCTCTATCTGATTGTGCCCTTGCTCGTCTCGCTCTACTTTGGGATTGGACCTGGCTACGTTTTCATGGTTTTGGCGTGGATTGTGTTTTTCATCAAAAAGGCTTTCTTCAATCTTGCATGGTTACATTCGCCCGAACATGTCCACGATCTGATTATCTATACATTGGGACTTATCTTTGCTATGACCATGGCACACGCTTTTCTGCTGGAACGCTGTAGCCGATCTAATGCCGAGCAATTTTTGGATGCGTTAGAAGAGTCGCACCATCAGTTAAAAGCATATGCCGAACAGGTGGCAGAACTGGCTACAACGAAAGAGCGCAACCGCCTGGCGCGTGATATTCATGATACGCTTGGCCACTATTTGACCGTTATCAATGTACAATTGGAGAAGGCGCTGGCCTTCCGTAATATGAATCCTCAGGAGGCTGAGCTAGCGGTAAGCGAGGCGAAACGTTTTGCCAGCGAGGCGTTACGCGATGTACGACTATCGGTTGCTGCCCTACGCACTGTACAAGATACATTGCCCTTTGCATTATCGATTGATGACCTGGTAGAACATGTGCGCAATGAGCAGCAGGATGTAGCACTTACAATTGAGGGAGACAAAGCGTCCTTTTCTCAGCAGGCGCAGCTTACGCTCTACCACGCTGTACAAGAAGGTTTAACCAATGTGCAGAAGCATACGAATGCAACGCAGGTCGTTGTCGATGTGCGCTATAATGATGACGAGGCGATACTCTCGATGCGCGATAATGGTTGTGGCTTTGATCCGACCATCCTCCAGCAATTGTCGCCGGGACGTGAGGGCGGCTACGGGCTGCTCGGACTACAGGAGCGTCTGCAATTGGTTGGAGGTCACCTGCACATTGATAGTAATCCTGGGAGCGGTACTTGTTTGCTTGTGCATGTGCCGAAACTGTAGTATCCTCTCTCGAACGAATGAGCGAAAAGCGGATTGTGAAAACGGGTAGGGAAGGTAATTATAATAATGATAGATCCGCAAGCGCAAGGCAAGGGCGTGCGCGTACTCGTTGTAGATGATCAGCGCCTGATGCGTGAGGGCATTGCCTCGCTACTAAGTATCCAGAGTGGTATCGAAGTTGTGGGCACCGCCATTAATGGGCAGGATGCATTGGAGCAGGCTATGCAGCTCCATCCCGACGTCATACTGATGGATGTACGTATGCCCATCATGGATGGCGTCGAGGCCACCGCGCTTGTACGCCGCCAGCAAGCTTCATGCCAGATCCTTATGCTCACCACATTCGACGACGACGAATATGTCGTCAATGCGCTTCGTGCTGGTGCTATCGGATACCTGCTCAAAGATATTCCCGCCTCCGACCTCGCCAAAGCAATACATGCAGCCTATAAAGGCATCTATCAGCTCGATCCAACCATCGCCAACAAAGTCGTAGCCTCCCTCTCCAGTCCCATCTCATATCCCGACGAGACCATGACGAACAACCCTTAACTTCCTCCACAGGGACGGCGACAAACCCCCATCTATCCCGCACAAAGGTGATCTCACCGCCCGCGAAGTCGAGGTACTGCGCCTCATCGCTATTGGCGCAACCAACAAAGAGATCGCCCGCCGCCTCATCATCAGCGAAGGAACCGTCAAAAACCACATCTCCAACATCCTGAGCCGACTCGGTCTCCGCGACCGCACCCAGGCCGCCATCTACGCCCGCGAAAACGGACTTTTCTAATGTTCTGTCAGATATACACTGCTTGTACCATTTATATAGCTCAGTGCTTTTCCCCAGACAAGGCTGGCGACATTTCGTCCCAATGTACGCCCATCCAGGTCGCTATGCGAAAAATGGATACCGCCATAGCGCCGCGATAGACCAGCTTCATTTGCAGCCGCCAGGAACGTGGGCCAGGAAAGGGATATATCCGTTGTGGGTGTGATCCCAGGCTCAATACGCGAAGTGCCGCTTCTCTGCGCATAAGAAAAATCGAACGTGTCCGAGCCCTGAAATTGGGACAAGACATAGGCCCCGGCCGCACTAAATGTGCTATGCCCCGATACATATTCAGGGAAAGGAGGGGTGACAAAGGTTGGTAATTGGTAGGGCATCCACTGTCCCCCATCAATTGCCTGCGTGCCCATGCCCGGCCCGGCCCATGCTCGGACCGATTGTCCTGCATAGAGATACTGCACGGCAGTAATGGGGCGCACGGAATCAAAAGCGAGCTTGCAATCCCACACCGCAATACTCACATCCAGCATCGCATTTGCCAGTATAAAGAAGAGCTTCACATCGTTATCAATCGCGGTCTGCGCATCGTGATATTTTGCGCTGGCCGCGCTAATCTGAGCAATATAGCTCCAATGGCCGGGCGGTTGTATCGTACCAGGGCCATCAGACCAGTATTCAGCAATCGCCTTCGTCTTATCATTGAGCTGTGCGCTATAAAGAAGTATCTCATTTACCTCATCCAAAAACGCACCCTGAGAACTACGAATTGGGCCGGCAGGGCGAAACTGCGATCCTATGGTTAGCGCAAAAGGGATTACACGGCCCCATTGTGGAGTCACGCACTTCTGTATCACAAAGCCGCCATGTCCATTCGGGACGCGTAACGGTTGCCAGCGGTCGAGATCATTGACTATATCGGGACTATTCACCGGCGTGTAGCCTGTATAGTCAGAGTAGGCACCGGGGTGCAGATCCCCAAGCTGATTAGAACCATCCTTATGTCTGAACGCCAGCAGGCCCAGTGCCACCAGATTGCCGATGCCGTTTGGAGAGGATATATCCATCGCGCCATTATTTGGATCATAGCCAAGACTTTGCATCAGCGTATTAAAAATAGCGCTCTCCGAGGGAAACAAATCTAGCAGGACGCGATACGCCGCGTAGCTCAACGCCATTGCCTTATTGCTTACACTTCTGGCCGCTTGTGGTTGACGCAGCGTATCACCAAAACGAGTGCCGACCGCCACTGCATCATAGGCCGCCCACGCATCAAATATACTGGTATGCAAAATTGCCAATGCACGTGCACAGATCGGCGCAGGCACATTTGTAGTGCTGACACATTGTAGTGCAACACTATTCCACTGCCTTACAATACTACCCAGCATGCCATCAGCGTTTTTCTCATGAGCTTGAGCTTGAACTGGCTGCGCAAATTCAGTATGGCCCACCGTCTCTGGTAGAGCTTCTAAGAGTGTGAGGCTCAACGCACTCTGCCACAGAGTGCGTCGGCTGACACGTAGCGTTCCATTCTTCATATTTTTTCCCATCTTATATCGGAGGCAGAAAATGCCTCAGCCGTGAGACATGTATTTTGCATATTTCTACATAATATGAATTGCATTTACTTGATACATTAATTGTATATAAGATTAACTGCATATACATATAGATTTTCTTATTTATGGTATATACAATAAATAAAAAAACCGCTCCAGCCGGAATGACTGATTACAAATAAATGTAGTGGTCATACACAAGGGCTGGAGCGGAATTGCCGGTTTATTGCTAACAAAGTAAAATACTCTTAGCACTGAACATGCCAGTGAATATTTCTTAGTCGTTGTCGCAATCGCAGTGATGATGCTGATGGTGGTGATGTTGATGGTGATGGTGTCTTGGGCTGCGATGGTGAACGACCTTTTTATGACTATCGCTTGAATCTGCTGCTTTGGCAGGAGCAGGTTGAGGTTGAGGATTGAAGCCACCGCCACCGGAAACCATATCCAACTGTTCCTCGTTCAGATCCTGTAAATGACCAAATTCTGCCTTTTTGAACATCGAAAACATAAGAATCTCCTTACATTTGACTCAAATTTCATGTAGTTATTCAGCGACGATAACTACAAAAGCGCAAGGTCCCTTGAAGGGATGTAACCACGCTGTATTTTTAATATTAATATACGAATATATATATTGAAATACATCGGGCTAGTCTCATTATAATGCTTTACTGTATCGAGACTGCTTATTGTGCTTCAGATTAGCTAAATATTGCTATGGGTGAGTAAATAATTCAGGCGATTAGCGTCTAAAAATAGAACGACTTTTTTCTAGAAGGAAAAAACTGGTGAAAAAACTGGAATAAGTAACCACTCTCATTCGTTATAGAGAGAGTATGACATCAAAAAAGAATTGTATCGCTTCTGTGAGAAATGGTTTCTTCGAGCGTCAATGCGATTAGAGGTGTCGTCACAGGAGCATACACATGAGACTTTACGTAGGTGGACTTCCCTATCAAACAAATGAGCAGGACCTGATAGATCTTTTCTCTCAGTCTGGCCAGGTTATCTCTGCAACAGTCATCACTGATCGAGATACCGGTCGCAGCAAAGGTTTCGGCTTTGTCGAAATGAGCAACGACGAGGAGGCTCACGCCGCCATTGATCGCCTCAACGGCACAAGCCTGGGGAATCGAACCATCACCGTTAACGAGGCGCGTGAGCGTCAGGCATCTCAGAACCGTGGCGGTTTCCGTGGTGGAGACCGACGTTCAAGCGGCGGCGGTGGCGGTTATAGTGATCGCGGTGGCCGCTACTAATTCTAGTGCTGAGGTAATGTAATATTTACCCGCAGAACGTTTGTAAAAAACAAGAGAAGGCTAGCCAACAGGTTAGCCTTCTTTTTTCTTTTTTTTATTTAGAATACATTTTCCATTTTCTATCTTTTTCACTGCAAAAAGATAGAAAATGTATTCTAAAAGAGCTACTAATTGTATAAATGTTGTTTGATATATATAGGGATAGCGGCCCAATCTCCGTTGGCGGGCTGGAGGACATAACTACCTCCGACCGATCCATCGGCCAGCACATTCTGATTGCTCAAGCCAACGCGTGCAGATTTGGGATCGTTGAGATCCATCTTCAGCGCAAAAGCAGCCAGATCGGCAAAAGACATATTAGTGTGAATGGCCTGCTGTAACGCATCCATAGCGGAATAGATGCGTGGCCATGTCGAAACTTGCTTAATTTGTGAGAGCACGGCCTTCACAATAATTTGTTGGCGTGCCGAGCGCCCAAAATCGGTCAGCTCCGCCAGGTTCTCGGATGCGCCCATCCCACAGACCGCGAGTGGCTCACGAGCGCGGGCATAGCTAATAGCGGTCGCGCCATCCATATGTTGCATGCCCTTATTGAACTGCACCTTAATCCAGCTAGGATCGACGGCCGCATCATCATTTTTGGGGTAGCAGGCATTAAACGAATCGGGGACATAGACATCGATACCCCCAATTGCATCGATTACCTTCTTAAAGCCAGTGAAGTCAATGGTGAGCCAATACTTAACGTCCATCCCCGTGACGAGCGCAACTTTTTGTGTAGCCGCACTGCCGCCAGCCGCAGGATCTTTGCCATTGTTGGATGCAAACTCGTAGACCGAATTGATCTTTGTATACTGCCCCGAATTAGGCGGATACTGGACAAAGAGATCGCGCGGCACAGAGACGAGCGAGGTGTGGTGGCTTTGTGGCAGCAAGCTTACTACCAGCAGAGAGTCGGTAAGGTAAGCGCCACTATGAGTGCCACCGCCATATCCCATCACGAGCAGATTGGTGCGGTCAGCGGTATTCATATAGCCGTTGTCTGTACTGAGGGGGCTGCGCGTCTTATCGGTAGAGATTTGTGAGCCGAACGCCATGACGTGCTGAACGACACCAAAGCCAATGATACCTACAACTATGAGCAGGATGAGCACGGTAAGGCAGCCTGTTGTGCATCCTCTGCGCCGTCGTGCGCGGCCAGAGAAGCGTGCTGGGGGTATGCCCTGTGGTTGGCCCGGTTGCTGGTAAGAGCCTCGTTGCTGATAGGGGTAGTTGGGCGGGTTGTTTGGGTCGTATGGCCTTTGTTGTCCATACTGTTGATTAAGCACAGGTGCCGGCGGCTGGTCCTGATGGGAGTGGACGGGCGGCTGCTGCGGAGTAGGAGGATAAGAGCGTGCCGGCGGTTGCTGTGGAGCAGGAGGATAAGAGCGTGCCGGCGGTTGCTGTGGAGTAGGAGGTTGTTGACCCCACGGTGTGGGTGTGGGCAAACCTTGTGGCCGCAAGATCAACTTCTCCTGGGATGGTGTGCCGGGTTGCTTATATTCATGTGGGAGGGCTGGCTGCGTTGGTTCATCTTGATTAAAAAAGTTATTTGACATGCTATGTACTCTCTTTGTATCTTATATAACAAGAACGTAACACTCTGTGGTAGTTATATATAATCGTTTACAGTTTCTATGCCTTATAAAACAAACGATTCCAGCGCCCATATTTTTCAGGGAAAGCTCTTACGTTTTAAACGTAGGAACATAGGGAGTAGTTACGTTTCCATTCAAAATGTGAAGAGGCTCACGTTTGTATCGCACAACCTTTGTACGATGCAGGATGCTTGTTTGGCTATGTCTGCTTCTATCCATTCCACCTCGTAAACGCGTGTATCACATATTTTTTGTAGAGAGATTAAATTACTCATATTTTTTAGAGTCAAAGAAATAGGGCAATAACAACCTAATAACAACCAGGGAGATTATGCGCGATTGTCGCGTTGCCTGGTTGATAAGTGAGCAATTTGCATATTTCATAGTCCGTAAGTTTAGTGCTGAAAAGGGAAGCGTTCTCTTTTCGTGCAGTGTATGATATGCTATTTTTGCTAAACAGGAGAAAAGGATGGCGAGCATTTCTTGAGAGAGGTTCTGTATGGTTGATTATATAGGGCGACAGCTTGGCAATTACCGCGTTGTT
Source organism: uncultured Chloroflexia bacterium (assembly GCA_963850365.1). GTDB lineage: Bacteria > Chloroflexota > Ktedonobacteria > Ktedonobacterales > Ktedonobacteraceae > Dictyobacter. The sequence continues at coordinate 12,118 of CAWKKX010000046.1, read as the reverse complement.
CGTCTTTTAGGAGAAGGGGCTTTCGCCCAGGTTTATCTTGGGGAACATATATATCTTGGTACGCAGGCGGCAATCAAGGTGCTTAACGCTCAAGCGGCGAGCTATCCAATGGACTCGTTTCGTGCAGAGGCCCGCAACATCGCTCGTCTTGTTCATCCGAACATTGTGCGTGTGCTGGAATTTGGGGTGGAGGGCCACACGCCGTTTCTGGTGCTGGATTATGCGCCTAATGGCACGCTGCGTCAGCGGCATCTCTATGGAACATTGCTCCCGCTACCCAGAGTGGTTTTCTATATAAAACAGATGGCAGAAGCCTTGCAATATGCACATGACGAGAAATTGATTCATAGGGATGTCAAGCCAGAGAATATATTGCTGGGAAGGCGCAATGAGATTCTCCTGAGCGACTTCGGGATTGCACTGATGGCGCAGTCGTTTCGCTATCAGACCGTGCAGGATGTGGCAGGCACCTTGCCATATATGGCACCAGAACAAATACAAGGCCGACCCTGTCAGGCCAGCGATCAATACTCGCTGGGCGTGCTGGCCTATGAATGGTTGGTTGGTAAGCACCCCTTTGAAGGCTCGTTGGCAGAGATCCTCTCACAGCAACTGGTTATCTCCCCTCCCTCGTTGCGCGAAGTAGTGCCCTCGATTTCACCTATAGTTGAGCAGGTGGTGATGACAGCGTTACAGAAAGATCCCGAGAAGCGCTTTTCCAATGTACGAATGTATGCCCATGCTCTAGAACAGGCCAGTCAAATCAATACATCTTCTGCTGGAAAGGCTGGAAGAGCTGCTATAGTGGGTACGGCTGGGCAGGCCAGGAAAGCTGCTATGGCGGGCGCTGCTGTACCACCAGTCTTGAATAGGCCGACTCCCTCCTTAGCCAATGGAGCTCCTCTTGTTGTAGCGCAGATCAATGGATCTGCCCCGCCTTCTGTTTCTCCACGTTCTGTGCCCTTATTACAGTCAAAACCTGCTGGCACCATTGTCTGTAGCTATCGGAGTCACATTAGCGCCGTCAGTTCTTTATCATGGTTGCCCGACAGTATGAGCATCGTCTCTGCATGCAACGAGAAGGTTGTGCATGTCTGGGACGCCATGACGGGTACCAATCGGCGAGTCTATCAAGATGCATCGGGTGTCGTGCGTTCTGTCGCGGTGTCGGCGGATGGCTTACGGCTTGCCACCGTTGGGGGCGATTCGCAGGTGCGTATCTGGGATTTTGCCGCTAACCGCCTGCTCACCGTGTATCATGGTCATGTCGGAAGCACAGTCAATGCGCTGGCCTGGTCGCCAACGCCATACCTCCTTGCCTCGGCTGCCTCGGACGGTACTATACATGTGTGGGATACGACAACAGGACAGGTTTTAATCATCTATAGTGGCCATACTGGCAATGTAAATTCGTTGGCCTGGTCACCTGGGCCATCATCCGCTTCAGGCCATGGCTATCGCATCGTTTCTGGTGGTGAGGATACATCTGTGCAGACCTGGGAAGCTTCCACGGGAAGAACGACCGCGCTCTATCGCGGCGAATTTGTGAAAGTCACGAGTGTAGCCTGGTCGCCGAGTACGTATATAGCGCCCTCCAGCCCTGACGCTCCCTCAAATCAGCGCAATAGCTCACGTGTGGCTTGTGGAAGAGAAGATGGGATGGTGCAGATGTGGGATACCACCACAGACCGCGAAGTATTGAGCTATCGCTACTCTGCCCCCCTTTCTATTGTTGCCTGGTCATTCGATGGGACACGTTTTGCCTATGCCAGCAATGATAAGACCATACAGGTGTGGGATACCACAACGAACCTCAAACTCATTACCTTCTCTCATACCGCGTCCCCACGTGTTATGGCCTGGTCTCCTGATGGGAAGTATATTGCCTCCGGCGGTGGTGATACAACGATACAGGTCTGGGTTGCCCCTTGAGCTAAATTTCTTTTTTTGTTACCTATTATAGCTCATAAATAAAATTTGATGAACCTATATGTGCATTGTATACGTCGTTTAGTCGCACCATAAGTACGGGTGTATTGTATGGATGATGAAGCATGCAGTAAAATCTTTACATGTGGAGTTATCAAAGGATTTGAATATCCTTAGAATTTTTAGCTGTTAAATCTTTGCATGCTTTCGTCGAACAAAACAGTATTTGCCTTGTTGCACTAAACGGTCGTTCATCAATAACATATTTTTGGAACAAAAGAGATGACCACTGATGACCAACTTGCTACCCAGGCCAGTTCTTCTGAGCATCGCCTTGGGAACTATCAGCTTCTGCGCTCTCTTGGATATGGCGGTTTCGCCTCGGTTTATTTAGGGGAACATGTCTATCTGAAGCGCCTTGCTGCAATCAAAGTGTTGCGGACCGTGCTGACCGAGAGGGAGATGGGGCATTTTCTTGCAGAGGCCAGGTTGCTTGCTAACCTTTCACATCCTCACATTGTGCGTGTACTTGAGTTTGCGGTCGCCCAGCGACAGGCACTAAAAGGTAGCGCGATAAAAGAGCATGTTCCGTTTCTAGTTATGGACTATGCTCCAGGCGGCAATTTACGGAGTTTGTATCCTTCTGGTACTCGCCTCGCTCTCGATGTGGTCATCAATACTATCGAGCAGGTAGCGGACGCACTCCAGTATGCACATGAGCGCAACATTATTCATCGTGATATCAAGCCAGAAAATTTGTTGTTAAATGAACGAAGAGAGATCATGCTCAGCGATTTTGGACTGGCTTTATTTGCACCCTCACCTGACATGTTGAGCCGCCAGGGGATGGCCGGGACGCTCGCTTATACTGCGCCTGAGCAACTGCAAGGCAGACCTTCTTTTGAGAGCGATCAGTATTCGTTAGCTATCGTGGCATATGAATGGCTGTGTGGGTCTCGACCATTTGGGGGAGAAGATGTCGAAGTCATGTTGCATCAGGTTTCGTCCTCTCCACCGCGTTTACAGAGCAAGAACCCCTTAATTACAGCGGCGGTTGAAGAGGTGATCCTGAAAGCTCTGGCAAAAAATCCACAGCAGCGTTATCCGAGTGTCCAGGCTTTTGCGCAAGCTTTAGCAAAAGCTGGTCAGCCCTCCGCTATCCGTTCGACGACCAGGCCCGTGCGCGTGGTGAAGATGCCTTCCTCCTCACCAAAGAGGGACTTTCCTGCTTTTCATTATTTTGCACAGAAAGCAGTTGTTGTGCCGGAGAGTCAAAAAGCAGCCCTGGCACCAGTGGATCAGGGAGTAACTGTCAGATCAACAGATCCAGAAGTGACCGTTATAGCAACGAATGATAAAGTAGCACCAAAACATCAGAGCTTCGACCTTGGGCTAGTTGATCACGCCAATCCTTTATATGAGCTTGACCTGCCGGGCAGGCCAGGGGGGAAAGCTTCCTCTTCTAACTCTACCTCGCGCAATCGGCTACGCATGATTCAAAAAGTGCGTGCGTTCTGGGTGCACGGCGTGTTAAGTCAGTCCTTGCGTGGAGGCTCCTTTATTGCCTTGGGATTAGACGAGAGACAAGATGCTGTTGCCAGTTCCTGGTCGTTAGCTCACCATCCATCGGAAAAATACGACCAGTCGCTTGCGCCAGGGACAACGATTACAGATATTTATGATCAGTCAGGGGGCGAACTGTTGATCCTAGGGGAGGCTGGATCGGGGAAGACAACGTTATTGCTTGAACTGGCTCGCAATCTTTTGGATCGTGCTGAGCGAGATGAGTCTGGCTTGATCCCAGTGGTTTTGCCGCTTTCTTCCTGGACTGAGAAACAACAGCCGCTTGAAGAATGGCTCATTGAGGAACTGAGCAACAAATATCAGGTACCGCATCTACTGGCGGAGTACTGGGTGCGCAATGAGATGATTTTACCGTTGCTCGATGGGCTGGATGAAGTGACCGCAAATGTTCGTTCGGCCTGTGTGGTGGCGATCAATACATATAAAGAAGCGCATGGGTTGAGTTCGCTTGTGGTGTGTAGCCGCTTGACTGAATACCTGCTCTTTCCCCCGCGTGTGCTCTTACGTAGCGCGATTGTGGTGCGCCCTCTTACGATGCAACAGATCGAAGCCTATCTGCGCAGGGGTCTTGGGAAAAAGGCCGAGGTCCTCTATCAAGTGTTACGCAATGATCTCGTCCTCCAACAATTGGCTATGAAGCCGCTCATTTTGAATATGCTGGTATTAGGAGCTCAGGATAAATCTTCTGAAGAACTTGTCCAGCTGTGTTTGCCAGAGGGGCGCTATCAACGTATCTTCAGCATGTACGTAGAGCAGATGCTGCATCGTTATCAAACAACAACTTCTTCTTCTCCCCAGCAAATGAAGCATGGCCTTGCATATCTGGCTATGCAAATGCAGCGCCACAGCCAGACTGTCTTTTACCTTGAGCAATTGCAGCCGGACTGGATCGAAGATGCCCTCTGGATGCAGTGCTACCGCTGGTTCGCTGTTATGCTCCCTGGCACATTTATTGGGGGCCTTGTCGGCATCCTGATAAACGCTTTGCTCTTTCATGCTGGTAGTGCTGGTGCCGTTTCGCTGGATTTTCTCTATGGTGCTGTGATGGGGTATATGTTTAGTGGGATACGCGTTGATCATCCAGCTGTATCAGAGCGAATTGTAGTAGTGGGAAACTTCAAGAGACTTATCAAAGGAGACTACATAAGAACGGTGCTTTTTGTTGGCCTGCTGACTTTCTTTTGTATCGGGGTCGCTAAAGGATCGATGGCGGGTCTTGCTAATGGTCTCTACCTGGGAGCGTTAAGTTTACCGTTACGTTTTTTCTTTCAAAAGAGCAGTAAGGCGAAAGTAGGTGCCAACGTCGCCGCACCACAGAATGGGTTCCCTTTCTCTTCTGCACATTTCAGGAGAGGGGCGTTGATTGGTATCGCTTGTGGACCAACAAGCATCATCACTATGCTGGTAAATCAAAATTTGGGACAGTCCAGTATTCCATTCCTGGTATCGCTGTTCATACGTGATAGCGTGTGTGATATATTGCTGGGAATGTTGCTAAGTTTGCTGCTGGTAAACAACGATGGCTTTATTCATCGTGCTGAGGTCGTCTCCTGGTCCTGGAAGATATTCTGGAAGCATATGAGAAGGCTGAAATATATCTGCTATGAAGTACTGTTGAGTATTGGCATTGGGGTGATCTTTGCTGGTAAACAGTTGCTTCAAGGGAATATGGGCAATCTCATAAGCGCCGGATTTTGCACTGGCATACTTATCGTGGTGGGTATGCGTCTGCTTTACGCAGCGTCTCAGGCACTCTCAAAGAGAAACCTCGATAACAACTATCGCTTCAGGCCCAATGAAGGGATTAAGCGCTCTTTATATTATGGTCTGGTCGGTGCTGTGATCGGTACGTTTGTCACTATCTTGTTATCTATTGCGACCAGTGGCATCGCTGGTGTCACAATTAATGGGCCAGGCGGTATGATGCAGGGTCATATCATGCTTGCCAGTATCGCTGATGGTTTCTCGAATGCACTCTGTGCTTATGCCTATAGGGGCCTTGATGGCAGCGCTATTACTTGGTGGGCTGGCGTTCCTGCAATACAATTTCCTCCGTTTCATTCTTTGGTGCACCGGCAAGATGCCACGGAATCTGTTTCGGCTCCTGGAAGATTCTGCTGCTTGTATTTTGCTCCATAAAGTGGGGGGTGGCTATCTCTTTGCCCATCGTTTCTTGCTCGAATACTTCGCGTCCCTGCATCATGAAGTAGCCCACCCACAAGAACAGCCAGCAACCGATGCAGAACCTCTTGTAAAACTTGTCGATGGATATGAAGTTGAGTAAATAGTCCAGTATAAAAGTACTATTTACATTGATGGCTATAAGTGCGCTCAATTATTCTAGCAAGAATGTAGAGCTTTTCTGTACAACATTGGAAGGATTCGATACAGAAAGGCTGACGACCCGGATGATCCCTAGAGGGACCCCTGGGAGTCGCTACGTGATATAGCATTGGAGGGATTCAATGAAGAAGATCTTACGCTGCAAGCTTCAGTTTGTCCAGACAATGCCACCTCTTGTCCATGCTCGCACCTTCGGCTCGCTTTCCTATTTTCTTATTGTTGACAGATATTTTGCGCGTTTTCTTATTTTTGCGGCGCGAAATATCTGTCAACAATAATACTACCAAAAAAGGCACAGTGAACGTGCTTATTCACAGGGGAAACAGAATTATGCATCATATTTTCAGAAAACCGTTTATTATGCTATTGCTGGCAATGTTGCTTTCGACGATGGCGTTTGCCTCTCAGCCAGCTCGCCCATCGGCCGCTCAGTCTTCAACGACGATTACCATCTCGCCTGCAAACCAGTATCAGACGATCCAGGGCTGGGGGACGAGTATGGCGTGGTGGGCGAATATCATTGGGGGCTGGAGCGCCAGTCAGCGAACGGCGCTGGCCGACGCTCTTTATGATCCGAGCAAGGGGATTGGCCTGAATGTTGCACGCTACAACTTTGGTGCCGATGGACCGGGCAATACTTGCCACAATCAGATGCACGAAGGGCGTAATGTGCCTTCATTTGAGCCAACGCAGGGAAGTTATGATTGGACAACTGATGCCAATCAGATGTGGTTTGCCCAGGCGGCTAAGGCTCGTGGCGCAAATGTCTTTGAGGGCTTTGTCAATTCGGCACCGGCATGGATGCTCCTTAATAGCTGCACGGCCGGCGGGGCGAGTGGCGCAGACAATCTGAGCTCGGCCCACTATAGCGATTTTGCTAGCTATATTGCTACTATTGCCAAACATTTTCATGATAGCTTTGGCATTACGCTGCAAACGGTTGCCCCTTTTAACGAGCCTCAGGGTACCTGGTGGACTTCCGGCGGCGGGCAAGAAGGCATGTATGTTTCTCATAGCACGCAGAATACGGTCCTTCCTCTGGTCGCGTCGGCGCTGGCCCAGAATGGTGCTTCGGCCTACACATCCGTCTCGTCTCCCGATGATAATACGGTTACCTGGTCGCTTGGCGATTATAACTCTTATTCGAGCAGCACCAGGGGCAATATGGCACAGTGGAATACGCACTCTTACGGTGGTAGCGATAGCGACCGGGCCTACGCTTATGCCCATATCGGACAAGGCGATGGCAAGCGGCTATGGATGTCCGAGTGGGGTGTCGGCCCACAAGGCTCGCAGATTGGTGCCGCACTTGCGTTATCTCATCAGGTGCTCGATGATGAGCAGACGCTTCACCCGCTATCCTGGGTCGCCTGGCAGGCGGTCAACGAGGCCGGCGATACGGCTGATGATGTGTGGGGACTGGCCTACCGCGATGGCAACAATAACATTTCGTATCCCAGTCGCTACTACGCGATGGGCAATTACAGCAAATTTGTGCGGCCAGGATCTATTATGATCGGCAATAGCGATGCCAACACTCTGAGCACCTATAACGCGAGTACGCACTCACTCGTTCTCGTGACCACCAATCCGACGACGAGCAGCACAACGGTCAACTATGATCTCTCGAAGTTCGGTGCAGTGGGGGCCACGGCAATCCCTTACCAGACCTCTGCCAGCGAGAATTTGCAGCAATTATCAGCCATCGGGATCGCCCAGTCAGCCTTTAGCACTACATTGCCCGCCCAGTCGATTACGACGTTTGTAATTCCTAATGTCACTTATTCAGGAGCTACGGCTGGCAATTACTATAAGCTGGTCAACGTTCATAGCGGCAAGCTTCTTGATGTGTCGGGCGGCTCTACAACCGATGGTGGCGCGATTATCCAATGGACCGATAATGGCGGCACGAACCAGCAATGGGCGCTTACACCCAGCACTGGAGGTTCTTATCGACTCTTTAATCGCAATAGTGGAAAAGATCTTGATGTCGCAGCTGCGTCCACTAGCGATGGTGGCGCGGTTGACCAATGGACCGATAACGGCGGCGCGAACCAGCAATGGAACCTTGTCCTTGTTAGTGGTACTACCTATAAACTGGTAAATGTCCATAGCGGTAAAGTCCTTGATGTCGCAGGTGCGTCCACTAGCGATGGTGGCGCGGTTGACCAATGGACCGATAACGGCGGCACGAATCAGCAATGGAACCTGGTACCTACCACCTGAGCACGTTGGTAGAGCACATTAATTTATGTCGCAGGATGTGACATCATATTGCTTTGTCAAACTTGATTACGTCCTTGTTACAAGGTGTGTCATGCAGGGCAAGGGCAACAACCACAAGGGTCGTCGCTACGCGAGACGCGGCCACCCCGCGTAGCGACGACCCTTGTGGTTGTTGCCCTGCGCTTGTGGTTGTTGCCCTGCGCTTGTGGTTGTTGCCCTGCGCTTGTGGTTGTTGCCCTGCGCTTGTGGTTGTTGCCCTGCGCTTGTGGTTGTTGCCCTGCGCTTGTGGTTGTTGCCCTGCGCTTGTGGTTGTTGCCCTGCGCTTGTGGTTGTTGCGCAGCTGCTATGGTTGTTGCGCAGCGCTTGCGGTTGTTGCCCTTGCCCAGCATGACATGGCCCGCGAGATGATGGTTCGAATGAAGTTTGACAGAGCAAATTACAGGGAGGTTATTATCCAATGTCCGTACCCAAGCCTATTGCACGGATTTATTTGCGCCGGTTACTGCTCTGGAGCATTACTATTCTGATGGCTACTTTTATTACGCATGCGAGCAGCTCACAGACCGCACATGCATCAACATCGCTCTACACCTTCACCGTATTCACTAATAGCAGCCAATCGAATATGTATGTCTATCAATCGAACGATGGCCTTAACTATTATCAGGCATCGGCGGGTGTGGCCTACACCCCGCCGAGCGGCCTGGTGCGCGACCCCAGCATTATGCATTATACCGATGGCCTCTACTACATGACCTACACCACCAACTGGACCGGCAACACCATCGGCATCGCCTCCAGCTCGGACCGCATCAACTGGACATTCCTTGAGAACGTTACCCTGCCATCGACTATCTACGAGACCTGGGCTCCAGAATGGTTCATAGATACCGATGGTAGCGTCAATATCATCGTCAACCTTAACAGCACAAATAGCGGAGACTCAAACTTCATCCCCAGCAAGATTACCGCGCTCGATAGCCAATTGAGCACCTGGAGCACGCCAACTCCTCTGGCTGGCCTCTCGCCCAATTACATTGATACCTTTTTGGTCAAGATTGGCAGCACTTATCATGCCTTCATCAAGAACGAGACCACAAAATACATCGAACATGCCATCGCTACTAATCTCACGGGCCCATATACCTTCGAAGGTACCGGCGACTGGGCTGGCTGGGGCAACAATCTTGAAGGTCCTGCCATCTTCCAACTCGACAACGGCAACTGGCGCATCTTCATGGATGGCTATATATCCGGTTCCTATTACTATAGCGATAGTGCGGACGGCTTTCAAACCTGGACGCCCAAAGCTCAGCTAGCAGACGGCCTCTCAGGCTTTGTACGTCATGGTACCGTCCTTAGAGAGACCAACAGCAATATCAGTGCCGGGACGTTTAATCCCAACTCCAAATACAAACTGCTCAATGTCCATAGCGGCAAAGCCCTCGACGTCGTAGGTGGCTCCACGGCTGACGGTGCCGCCGTCGATCAATGGGGCGACAACGGCGGAGCCAATCAGCAATGGGAACTCGTCTCCGTCTCTGGTGGCTATTTTAAGATTATAAGCGTCAATAGCGGTAAGGCGCTTGATGTCTTTAATGCATCTACCAGCGACGGTGGCAACATCGACCAATGGACCGATAACGGCGGGGCCAATCAGCAATGGAGCCTTACCCTCATTGGTGACAGCAATTATAAGCTAATCAACCGTCACAGCGGTAAGGCTCTTGATGTCTTTAACGCATCTACCAGCGACGGTGGCAGCATCGATCAATGGACCGATAACGGCGGGGCCAACCAGCAATGGCGGCTCGAACAGGTGCAATAGAGAGAGCTAGTAACCACGTTCAACCGTGGTATAAACCTTGGCCTCCCAGGGGAAAACTGGCTCGCGGCCTGCCCACTCAAGCGGAACATTGCGATCCTGGGTGACTTCGTGCCAGTACATCCCTGCGGGCAATTGAGGCCAATTGTTGATAATATAAGTAGAACGTTTGTCATTAGCGTCAGGGGTGATATAATCGCTAAAGTTTGCCACGATAACGACCATGTTGCGGCCATCTAGCTTGCCGCGCACCCAGGCCATGATACGTTTGCCCTCCTCGAAATCGCTGTGCAGGAAGGTCGTATCGTTCTCCCACAGTGCATCGCAACTGGTGCGCAACTGGATCAGACGCGCAACATGGTCCACGATCCGTGCTCGCCAGGGATCATAGCGTCGCTCGAAGTTCACCGCGTCAAGCTGCTTTTTTGGTCCCTCAACTGGCTCGTCGTGCTGATCCGCGAAACTCTTCGCCCGCAAAGATCATCGGTATGCCAACCGAAGTGATCAGGCAGGCGAAGGCAAGCTTGATACGCTGCTCCGTCTCCGTGATCCCGTTATGCATAAGGAAATCGTAGATGCGCTCGTTGCCGTAGCCCTCGACATCGTGCGAAGTGATATAGTTGATCGCCTGTGAGCCATCGCTGAATCCGATTAGGCGGCAATCGACCATCTTCTTGACCATCTCTTCAAAATTCTGCTCATCTGGATGGCTCCTGCCCGTAATCGCGGCGCGGACGTAGCGTTTGAAGTATTCGTTCCACAGGCTATCGATGTGCTGGTGGCGGATCAGATCGAGGGGCATCGCAAGCTCTTCGCCTACGGCCAGGAAGCGTGCGCCGGCTATCTCTGGATCGTTGCCCTGCTCTTGCCAGCGTGCCTGATAGATGCGGTGGCCGGTATCCTTAAAGCTACTGATGAAGTCCCAGCTTGCGATATTGACGATGCTATCGACGCGCACGCCGTCGATCCGATAGTCGCGCATCCAGTGGTCAAGGTATGTGAGCATAAAGGCGCGTGCAGGAACGAGCTTTGTCTTTTGGCCGGTATATGGATCGTAGGCCTCGACCTCGTGATTATATTTGAACAGGTCGCTACCGAAGCCGTCGCGCCTGACGCCCTCGACGTATTCTTCGGGATCGCCGGAGTCGGCCTTGACGAAGAAGTCGGGGAAGTTGATCGAGCGATATGGATTGTGGGCTGAGAAGGCCATGACCACATCGGCGAAGAAGCGCACGCCGTTTTGATGGCAGCCGCGAATCAGCCGCGTGAGCTCGGCGGTGGGCGCGGCTTTCCGTCCCTGGCTATAGTTGCCGAGGTCGTGATCGGCGGCGAAGTAGTTGGTGGTCGCGTACCCCCAACCCTTAGGAAAATAACTGTCCGCTGGCGGCAAGAGTTCGAGCGCGGTAATACCCAGATCGCGCAAGTGTGCCCGTCCCTCTTGTAGCACGGCCAGTCCAAAGAAGCTGAACGGGAGAGCGCCGGGATCGATCAGCGCCAGGACGTCGCGGAACGTGCCCTTCGCAACCGCTGTGCCGCCCTCTTTCCGTGTTCGTGCCCATGCCGTCGGTAGCTCATAGATCACCAGTTGCGTGTTTACCGGTAGTATCTCCAGGGGAGGATCGCCCCGCCAATCGGCCCGCTGCCCATCGGGATCGCAGGGGAGCAGCTCGCCATCTTTATAAAGCACCACGCTCGCCGGATAGCTCTCTTCATCGCTGTACGTCGAATCATCGGGGAGCGGAGCAAGCAAGCGCCAATCGACATTAAAGGCAAACGGGTCGGTACAGCGGATGCGTGGGTGATGCTCTTTGTACAGATTGCTATCCGTCACCTCAAACCAGTAGTGATAGACCTTGCCATTCTCAAGCTGGCACGCCGTGGCCGCGATATCCCAGAGGTCCGATCCTTTTGTCGAGGGGATGAGCGTGAAGGCTTGTTCTCGTGCCAGCCTTGGCGGATCGCCGGGTTCAAATATCCCAATAATAAGCTTTGGAGCGGGATCGGTGATGGCCGGATGCCACAACGCAAAATGCGTCTTTCTATGCACGAGCAGGTCAGCGGCTTGCTGAACTGGAGTGTTCACTGTTTGCATGAATGATCAAATCCTTTCAGACATGTTATTCCCATCGAGTATACAGGCAGAGAGAAAAGTGCATAGCATTCCCTCCCTCCCTCCCTTCTACATATAGTATGGAGCACAGCCATAAAAAG
>CAWKKX010000045.1:0-98074 GCA_963850365.1 uncultured Chloroflexia bacterium | reverse complement strand
CACAAGGTGAGCGGCAGATGCAAATATGGCATGTTTGACGAGGTAGGTCATGATATCGGGATCACCACTATGCGCGAATCCCTGTATATACTGTGGATAGTGCTGCAAACGCTCCAGCAAAACATAGGTAAGAAACATTACTATAATCCAGGCAACGAGCGAACTCAACATGCCGCTCCATAAGCCAATCCTGAGGCCAAAGCGAAACGTTTTTGTATGCCACGCACCATATACACCACCAAGAAAAGTCACCACGAGCACACCCACGATACACATAATGCCAATCAGACGAATGGGGGTTGCGACTATGTTGTCCGCAACAATCTCGCCGATCCAGAAAAGGCCGGCCAGCAGACCAAAAGTAACACCTTGCTGCTGCGCCCATATCTCATCGCGGCCAAAGCCATCAGCGACATCTCTGGACACCAAAACATCTACTACAAAGGCCACGACCAGGACCAGCAACAGGCCAGCAAAAAGCAGCCCTTGACGCGAAAATGTCAGCATGCCGCGATACTTGATGAGCCCATAGCCAAGCAGCAATGAGCTAAAAAAGAGCGAGAAAAATAAATTGTGTCCTAGTGCGGACTCTTTGTTATCGTATCCTACCAACTTGCCTATCCTACCAATGAGGCGCTTGCGTCGTTAGCACCCGGAGGGGGGCTCGCGCGTAGCGACAATCCCTTGTGGTTGTCGTCGTGAACCGCCTGTAGAGCCGAGCCAGGACAACAAGGACAAACCGTTGTCGCTACGCGGGCTCCCGCGACAGAACTGGGCAGAGATAGACCTTGCCACGGATCATACCCAGGTAGTGTATAGGAGAAGAGCAAAAAAGTCCAGGGGTTTCGCGCCTTCGGCGCTTGCACCAGCTTGCATTGTTATTCCATTTTTCATAATTTTTGCGATGCGCGCAAAAATTATGAAAAATGGAATAACAATGCTTGATCCTCTCTTAGAGCAAATCACGCATCTTGGAGGATGGTACATGCGTATGTGTGCCCGGTAGGAACACAATATCGTGCGACGCACAATAATAGAGCGCATGCCAGCGCTGAACCTTCTCAATTAAACGTGGCCGATAGGCTATAGCCACGGCTAAATTAATAGTCGCAAATACAAATATGGGAAGTAGCACAAAAGAGATTATCATATCCAGGGCAGTTACATAGCGCACTACATCTTGTAGTTCGAAAGAAAGTAGATCGGGATGACGTACAAAAAGGAGAAAGAGAGAGATCATAAAAATACTTAATACCAGAATAAATCCAATCCATGATGCAATAAGATAGTCTTAGGAGGATGAAGTTTTTTCGCTAGTGCAGGTTGATCCTGAATTACCAGATTCTTCTCCGCGCGCAGACACAAATGTCGTGAGCGCACCCGTTCAGACCCACCTTGCACAATTGTATCAACTAACAGAACGTGATCCCTATTCCCGCACATAGGACAATCGAAATCTTTCAGTATACTATGCATGTTGTCTATTCCTCTGTTCTTAAATAAGCAGGCAAAACGGTGTGGAGGGGCTATAAAATTTAAACGCATGCAGGTACTTTATTCAGGCCTTTGATTTTTTACAGCCAAAAATCCCTCAAACTTGAACATCCGAATATCTTCTTTAAGTATGGAAATTGTAGCATGTGAGTATACATTCTCGTTACAAGGCATTACATATTACCTATAGTAACAACACAATGGTCATAATCTTCTAGCACTTCAATTTCCCGCCACCACAAAAAAAGTGCACAGATCTTGAGATAATCTTAACCCTTTCTTAAATCTGTACGGGTATACTATCCGTACAAGCTTGTACGTATAAAAAAATTGGAGAGAAAGAACATGCCACAAACACGAGGATACATATTAGGACGGCTCTTTGCTTTACTTGCCCGCACGAAGCGTTAGAACAGCCACCAGAGCAGCTCTATCAGCAGGCCTCGGCCACCCCGCCACAGGTGATACCGCAGGCACTTACAACAATGATCAAGGCTGGCAAAGAGCAACTACTCTTTCCGCTGATGAAACAACTCCCGCTTGATGCCTTTGATGGGCCACTCAATCGACGCGAACAGGGAGCCTTCGCCATGGGCTACACACATGAACGAGCCGGCTATCTTGTCGCTTCACCCGAGGACGAGGCGACGACGACGAACAGGAGTTGACGGAACGTTACGAATTTCGCCTGGACCCGCAGCTCAAAGAATGGATCAAGCTGCATGGCGGCGGTACGTTTGTCCGCACTATCCTGCGCAACGAGCGCACAAGGTTAGCACAAGAGCAAACATCTGCCCATATACAAGAACATAACACAGGCCAGTAAACAGGCTCCAAACGCGCTCTAACAGCTCTGATCAACCTTCTCGTACGTCTATACATCTATATATATAAATTATGTATCTCCACCTGCTCCTATGCTGGATATACATATGCTAAAAAAGTACAGAGGAAGAGAACATATGATGAAACGAGTATCACACGTACACCATCATCTCACCCAGTTCTCTATTATAAGCCTGCTTCTGATTACATCTTTCGCAGCTTGCGGAGGGTCTAATCTAACGACAACCAGCACAGGAACAGGCATCCATAAGATCCAGCATGTTGTTGTGATCATGCAAGAGAATCGTTCGTTTGATTCATACTTCGGGACGTATCCAGGCGCAGATGGCATTCCGATGAAAAATGGGACCCCCAGTGTTTGTGTCAATGATCCCCAAACCGGGCAGTGCGTGCAACCCTATCATGATGCCAACGATAAAAACGGTGGTGGACCACATGGCGCACCAGCGGCGAGGGCTGACATCGACGGCGGCAAGATGGATGGCTTTATCACGCAAGCCGAAAAAGCGAGCAAAGGCTGCGTCGATCCCAACAATCCCAATTGTACGAATGGCGCCGTCCCCGATGTGATGGGCTATCACGATGCACGCGAGATTCCTAACTACTGGACGTACGCGAAAGATTTCGTGTTGCAGGATCATATGTTTGAGCCGAACGCATCCTGGAGCCTGCCTTCACACCTCTTCATGGTCTCTGGCTGGTCCGCAAAGTGCTCAACACCGGGCGACCCGAAGCTGTACAAATGCACTCAATGGGGCAAGCGGACCAAAAGGGGTCCCGAAGAATGATTATGCCTGGACCGATCTTAGCTACCTTCTTTATAAGAACAAGGTAAGCTGGGCCTACTACCTGGATCAAGGTACCCAGCCCGATTGCGAGGACGATCAGATGACGTGTACGCAAGAAGCAACAAAAGGTTAAAGTGCCCGGCATCTGGAATCCCCTACCGCAGTTTGACACGGTCAAGCAAGATGGGCAGCTCGCCAATATCCAGGATATCAGCAACTTCTCTACCGCCGCAAAAAAGGCACCTTGCCAGCAGTCTCCTGGGTCACACCCAACGGAAAAGATAGCGAGCATCCACCCGCACTCGTGAGCACAGGACAATCCTATGTCACGGGTCTGATCAATGCCGTGATGCAAGGGCCCGATTGGAATAGTACCGCCATCTTCCTCGCCTGGGACGACTGGGGCGGCTTCTATGACCATGTCACGCCACCACATGTCGACGAAAACGGCTATGGCCTGCGCGTACCCGGTCTGGTGATCAGCCCCTACGCCAAACAAGGATACATCGACCATCAGACATTGAGCTTCGACGCCTACCTCAAATTTATCGAGGACGACTTCTTGAGCGGTGCACGCATCGATCCCAAAACAGATGGCCGGCCCGACCCAAGGCCGGATGTACGCGAAAATGCCGCAATTCTGGGCAATCTGGAGAGCAGCTTCGACTTCTCGCAGTCGCCCCGGTCGCCAGTTATATTATCGCTACACCCTGCACCCGGCCCGGCGTCCCAACCTTGAGCGTTAATAAACCTTTTTCACCAAAGTGATGAAAGACAGTCATTCTGGCAATAATGACACGTTAGTAGACTGTTAATCTTCAATTGACGGATCATTCTATGATCTAGAAGCGCTTATCAGGCCATGTTATGGACCGTGATCACCCGTCAAATGAAGTGCAAAGGAACCCACGGCGGCAACCACAAGGGATTGCCGCTACGCGGGAGCTGTCACAACCATTAGCTATACCATTTATGTACTAGATGACTGTTTGTTCCACGTGCGAAGACATCGATGCGCCCACTTCCCCAGGAAACCGCTCCTGGCCCTGAGGTGAGAAGGCCACCGAGTCTCTCCCAGCCACTCCAGCCATTGTTGTACCACTTGTGCCACAACGCGCTATCCGTGCCACGTGCAAACACATCCAGCCGTCCTGATGCCCACGATGCTACCGTTGGATCAGAGATAAGAACGCCGCCCAGGCTCTCCCATCCACTCCAGCCGTTGTCGTACCATTTGTGCCACAGCGCACTATCTTCCCCTATCGCAAACACATCGATACGACCATTGCTCCAGGAAACCGCACCCGGTCCTGAGGTAAGACCGCCTCCCAGGCTTTCCCACGCTACTCCAGCCATTGTCGTACCACTTGTGCCATAGCGCACTATCTTCCCCTATCGCAAACACATCCAGGCGTCCTGATGCCCACGACGCTACCGTTGGATCAGAGATGAGGACCGCCTCCCAGGTTCTCCCAGCCGCTCCAGCCATTGTCGTACCACTTGTGCCACAGCGCACTATCCCGTCCCACAGCAAACACATCGATACGACCATTGCTCCAGGAAACCGCACCCGGTCCTGAGGTAAGACCGCCTCCCAGGCTTTCCCAGCCGCTCCAGCCATTGTTGTACCACTTGTGCCACAGCGCAGTATCCAGGCCACGTGCAAACACATCTAGCCGTCCGGTAGCCCACGAAGCCACACATGGCTTGGATGACAAAATGCCATTTAAATCCTCCCATCCCTGCCAGCCCAATACCTTTTCCTGCGTATTGCGTACCATTGCCTCTGAACCAGCCGCCAGCGCGATAGTATTCCCGCCTAGCATAGCTAAACCACTGCTGCTGCCCGCCACCAATAGGGAGCCAGCTTGCTTGAAAAAAGTACGCCGACTACCTCTACTCTTGTTAACCAGTAATACTTGCTCATCGCTCTTTTCCATAAAGACCCTACCACTTTCTCTATTCTTGCTAGCAATTTATTTGGCTCTACATCTCATCGACTACAATACGTGACTCTTTTAAAAAGCTTTATACCCACAAACACATGCTAAATCAGCACATCCCTCAAATTATAATGAGAGCATAACGGACCTCATTATGTTATAGTTTGCTATATTCTCATTATAATTTTTATAATAAATATAAATTCTTCGTAGAAAGGAAATAATGTATGGGTGGCCCTGGTGCCCGCGTTCTGTTACGCAATGCCCTTACTGAGGAGCAACTGACGAGCCTGGAGCAATGGTTACGTTCCATTACCTCGTCCCTGGAAGGCAAACGGGGAGACTGGAGATCATTTTGGATCACAGACGGAAACCTCATTGGCCTGCCCGACGACTGTCACAGAGCATGTGCTCTTGGACTGAGCATTCGCAAGGTGGAAACAGAACAAGACGTCGTCGATAAGGAGGCCCAGGCTGAACTGCAAATAGAACATGAACAGTTTGTACAATATCTAGGTTTTGTTCCCAAGCAGAGTCTGGACCTTGGTGCTGGTTGCAACCGACCTCTTGACCATCGGATGCTAGGACAACTGGCACTTCTGCTAGCAGAGCGATACGATGGCATCATCGATCTCTATGGTGCCATCGAGCCTCCGCTCAAGCCAAAGCAAGATTGGAGTGATGTGACCGTCGAAGAGGTAGAGCAGTATGTGCAGGAGTTATCTTTCCCTGGACGCATTTTTCACATATACTATATTACGGTGAACAATACCCTCTGGATATCACATCTGATCGATCCCGATTTTCTCCGTGCCTGGCTGCAACATCCTAATTTCCACATGATCAAGTAACTGAAAGGAGATTTTTCAGAACATAATTCTCATAACACTCACTATATTTTACACCTAATACTTGCATTGCAACATAAAATCATCCAGGGCTACGATGATTTATCACTACATTTTTCCTCTCCTTCTATAAGCTACACAAGGTTTTATAGCTTGACAAACTCCAACATTTTCATTTATAGTCTAAGTGTCATAATTAGAAAAAATATTTTTTTCATTAATGGAAGAGAAAGGGGGATTTTCATGGCAGATGTAGCAAGCATGCACGCTCCTCTGTTACCGGGATGGGACGCGAAGAGCGTCCGTGACATCGCAGTACTTCGGCTCACGACAGGGTATATCCTGCTCTGCATCTCATTGATCGGGTTTCTTGGTGGCAACTGGGATATTCAATGGCATGCGATGATCGGGCGAGACCGCACATTCACACCTCCGCATGTCATGATTTTAGTCGGGATCGGGTGCACTGGCCTGGTAGCTCTGGCGAGCATTCTGCTTGAGACTATATGGGTAAAACATCATCGGGAACTAGAGCAGGTCAGTACTGATTTCCTCGGTTTTCTGCATAGCTCGCTGGGTAGCTATATGGTAGGCTTTGGTACCGTCTGCTCCGCGATTGCCTTTCCGCTTGATACCTACTGGCACTCACTTTATGGCATTGACGTTTCGTTGTGGGCACCCTTCCACATCATGTTGTATACAGGTGGTCTTATCAGCCTCTTTGGAATACTTTACATACTGCTCTCGGCCGCACACCTCCTGGAATCAAGCCGCTGGACCTCAATGTTAGCATATGGCGGAGTACTCCTTCTACTTGGAGAGATGCTCTCAAAATTGTGCACACTCGCTTTCCCATCTCTTGGCAACCAGGGCACCTTGCAGCTGCCTTTTGGAACAGTTTTCCTCTTTCCACTCTTAATATCATTTTTCGCAGTTATCGCTTGTGTATTAGCTGTTCGAATTTTGAATTGGCCTGGAAGCGCGACATTGACTGTTGGCGCATTTCTCCTGTTCTATCTGGCCGTAAAAGCGTTTGTGCCGCCTGCGATGGCTGCACTCGTCCAGGCAGAACACCAGCAATATCTGCCACGTGCAACTCAAATCGGAGCGCAGATTGTTCCTCTCCTGGGACAAACGCCGCTTTTCCTGCTCATGGGAATCGCCATTGATAGTACAATCTGGGCAGGCAGCCGAAGGAAATGGTCGCTTACCGTGATGAATTGGGGCATCATGATCGCAGCCATGCTCAGTATGCTCATTGTGGTAAGCATTATACTTCTCACCCTAAACGCCGGGCGGGCGAGTTCAACAAGTGGCATCCTGCTATCAATCTTCCTGGCTCTTCCCGGCGCTCTCATTGGCAGCTGGCTTGGACTGAGGATCGGCAATGAGATTCAGAGATTACAAAGGTAAGGCAGACAATGCGTAAAGCAACACAGATCGTCCTGCTGATTTTTGCCATTGGTGCCTTGACAGTAACCGCCACCTCATACTATCAGATTGTGCTGGCCTCGACAATTCATGGTGCACCCACGCGCTTCCTGAATGCAACCGCTGGCCCTTATCAGCTCAAGCTGGCCCTGTATGCTGATCCATTGCCAGCGGGTGATGCGATCCCCTTTAATATCGCGCCAGCACCGGGCACACAAGGTCCACTCACCTATACAGTTACCGCTGATCCAGGCCCCGGCGTATCCGGTTCGGTAACACAGGGAGACATCAATGTGCAGCAACAAACGCCTTATGGGACGCCTGGCAATATCACCCTTGTCACGCGTGGTACCTGGGTACTCAATATCACCGTTAACGGCCCGGCTGGGCAGGGACAAGCGTCTATACCACTAACAGCAACAGCTCCTCCGCCTATCCCCACCTGGCTCGCCTGGAACCTGGGCCTCTTGCCCATCTATGGCCTGCTGATCTTCTGGTGGAATCAATGGTGGCAAGGACGGAGAGATGTACCTGATAATAGAGTAATAGAGACACAACAAACAATAGTGAGGGAGGCATAAACATTGGCACGACCGGCAGATCCACATCGTCGTGAAACCATTCTACAAGCTGCAATGGAAGTCTTTCTTGAGCAAGGATATAGTGAGACACGGCTCATCGATATTGCGAAGCGAGCCGGTGTTGTCATCAGCACCCTTTACCTCTACTTCGACTCGAAAGAGGAGATGGTGCGTGCAATTGCCCAACGGGAGCGCCTTCAACTCATCGAACAACTTGTCTTGTTGTTAAAAAATCTTAAGGATAGAGCTGGCGTGCTTCAATTTGTCGAGACAGTATTTATCTTCGCCTCCACCCATCGTGACGCGCTGAGAATGGTTCATCTGGACAGTAGTTTCAAGGGTATACAACTACACAAAGTTGGCATTGCGGCCCGTGGACCACGCTTCCAGGATGCAATGCACATACTAAGTACACTCATGGAAGAGGGATATATACACTGTTACGACCCGGCTCTGCTGGCCGACATGATCATTGGCTTTGTACGCTGGATGGTTGAGACCGCTTCAACCCTTGAAGAAGAGGGCATAGAACCCTTTAAAGCTTTCTGCATCCAGTGGTTCTGCAATGCACTATTAAAAGAAACCCGATAGCCGCTAGCGCCAGACACGTTATGTAGCATCCTGATCCCTATACCCTATGGACCAATAAGATTAATAATACGGATGAGAGTTACAAGAAAAAATACACCAAAAAATACGATCATAACGCTATAAGTTCCAGAATCTGAACCATGAGTAGCAATATCCCATGTCAAACGTACTATTGCCAATACAAGAAAAAAAGTATTGCTAACCAACGTAAACCATAAATATCTGTGAGCCCTTTTCACAATTTCACTTCCTAAAATATTGTAATAATAGATAGGAAGAGACTCGGGGCGATAGCCTGCCCCGAGTCCCAATTTACCGTCCATTTGCGCACACCAACACAATTATAGTGAGTGGCTCATTCCTAAAACTATCGTGTTTTTCTATTAAACTACCGGCCCATGAACGGACCGGGCTGGAATTGCACTAGCATACGACAATATCGGCCACACACGCTCGATTTGGCGTTCGACGGTGAATACTGAGCCTGGAGTAATAGTCTGATCCTGGGGTGGCTACGGCGTTGCCTCTGCCAACTGGGCTACCCCGCCATGAGTGGCGGGTGCAGGATTCGAACCTGCCCTTTGACGTCGCATGCCGTGAGACTCAACTTCAGTCTGAGTTTGTGCTCCGGTGATGGATTATACTATAAGAAATGGGGAAAAGCAAATCAGTTAGTACAGATTATGAGTAAAAACTCAATATCTGTACTGACGAAAACCTCTTTAGTTGAATAGATAGTTCAAAATTTTTGCGCCAACTTTTTGCTCGCTAACTTCCAGGCTATTTGCTTCTTCGCGAGCAAACTTGACCGCCTCCTGGAGCAGTTCAACGCGGTTCAGTAGTTCGTTGATACGTCGGGCCGGCAGTGCACCGGAAAACTTGATTGTGCGCCAATTGCCAACCAACACATCTTCATAATAGACCTCAACCTGGGCCGGATGCTTCTCTGTGGCCTCAGCTTTGACATGATTACGTGGAATCTTCTTGGTCTTCGTTGTCTGAATTGGCTCCGTGGCCCAGGAGTCTGCCGAAGAATCAAAGGTCCAAAGCTCCGAGGCATCGAGTACGGGCAGTTTTTTAATGAACGTATGCAAGTCCGCCAGTTGCTTCTCAAGAAATAGAAGATAGGTGGCAGGGACCTGTGAAAGCAATGTCACACCATTGACAACAACATCGGCTTTGGCAGTGCAGTTGGCCCAATCTTTTGTGGCCACAACATCGAAAAGTTTGGTAAGTTCATCGGTCGTTTTGCGGATAATATCTTCCGCCTTGATTTGCACACGTGTGGATTCAGGAGGAAATTGTTCACCCTCCTCGTCTTTAGGCCGATAGGTACGAGAGATGCCAGCCAGTAATGCAGGCTTCTGGAGCGTCTGATGGGATTCTGTAAGTTCTTGCAATGCGCGGCTTTTGATTCCTTTTTCGATTGCAATAATCTGGTTCAGTTTCATGATACGTTTCCACTCCTAAGAGGACAATCACTCTTATATCTCATCTTTATTTAACTATTATTATATCCGGTATTGTCAATCAAAGAATGATGATTTTGCGCAGCCTCACCGCACTTCAGGCCATCCAATAAGCGGACACGCACAAAAAAGGGTAGACGAAGGCCATAGGAAGCAAGCGCTTATTTTTGTAGAGGACTTTTGGTCCTGCTTGCAAAAAACGAAAGACAAAAGTGTGGTACTTAGTAGCAAGTTATTTTGACGCGCCATGAAAAAGCTAAAAGCTAGAGGAACTCACATGAATTGTTTTTTAGAGAGCGTTGGGCTTCTGAAAAGCAAAAGATCAAACATTCTTGCCCACACTTATTCTTGCACAGGACTTTTAGCCTTGATTGAAAAAATTGCAAGATAAAAATGTGCTACTTAGTAGAGAGCTGTTTTTATGGTTGAACTAAAAGGGCCTGCAGAGCCAGGCTGACCATACAAGTCAGGGCCAACAAAACATACAACATTATCCTCGTCGGTGGCTCATTTTTGTCGAATACAGATGCGAAGCCAAACGAGATTGCCAAGTGTACACCAATCTCACTTAAACTGACAGACTTATCTGGCGAGCTTCGCAAAGAATTAACGAACGAGGGATTATCTATTCTTAGCAAAAGGAAGGTTAGTAAAGAGATGCTTACCAAACCACGTAGTACAGATGCCCCAACTTCATCGATGAATAGGCGCAACCGGAAACTTTCACCATTAATGCTTATTGGTATAAGTATTCCTGTTCTTTTAGCACTCATCGGTGTAACTATTGTAGTTATGCAACCACATGCGCCATCGCATGCGGCAACAGCCGTTCCCAATCCAAATTGCACTATAATAGTACCTGATAATGCATTAACGGCCCAGGGACTCGCGACGCCTTATCAATTATTTGCACCGGATGCCGCCGCAAATGGTCCCTGTAACGAAGCCAATGCCAACCAGGGTGCCTTTGTGCAGGCAACGATTTACGACCCGGCCACCGGAGCGTTCAGTGTCTATAGTCCGCTCGTCATCGACAAGGGCACACAACCTGCCGCAGCGCCAGTAGTACCAACGCTGCCAGCCAACGCGGTGGTCGGCATCTGGTTTGGCTCGAACGGCACCAACCTGACCCAGCAGGGCGCGAATGGCGACAATACATTAGCCCAGGCACAGTGCACGAATGGCCTGAATGGGTCCGTCTTTGGTCAGTTCTCCTATTGTAATGCACCAAATTTCTTTGCCGCTGTCAATGAAGGTATTGCTAATGGCAAGGTGACGGTTCCTGCATTAGGCACAGCAAAAGATGGTATGGCCTGCCCAACCACCCGCGACTTCAGCGTCGTAGACCAGGACCAGAGCGACAACGTACAAACACAATACCTTGCTACCGCGAATGGTCAGACTGCTCAGCTTACCGCTGCCAACCAGGCCGCACTAGCAAATACAATCACCCTTGGCAATCCGAGCGATAATGCCCTGGTCACCAAGTTCATTGATCCCACATTGGGCTGCACTCCCTGGAAGGCTCCCGACCTGGCAAACAACAACACACCCACGTTATCATTGGCTCTTGACGAGATTATGGCAAATGCTGATCAGCAAGCTCCAGTTGCCCTGGTACCATTGAACGATCCTATGACGCTCGTCAACGGTGTTCAGAGCCAGGACAAAACCATTCTTTATCGTAAAGGTGTTGACCAGAACCCAGGTGGTATTCAACAGACTGATCCTGTCACGTACTGTCAGAATCTATTGAATGTTGGCCTGCCTCGTATCCAGAAAGACATGACTCTAACGGTTAATGCAACGACGCCGATGGCAACCGCTGCAAACTCGTTGTTCACTTTCCTGGCCCAGCGCTATATGGCTGCTTTCGGGGCTGGCAATTTGAACTGCACTGGCCTGCTCAATGTGCAAAACCCTGTCACTGTTCAGCTTGATGGTAACGGTGTCGCAATTGCTGCGACGATCACATTACCCTCAGCCGCAAATGCTGGCACCACCGCTGCTGGTGTTACCCAGATCGCGACTGGTACGCTGACGTTGACAAAAGATGCCCAGGCGGGTACGGTGAATGTTGCAGGAACTGTTACCTACCTCAATCATCCAAATCAACAGATCAACCTGAATGTCCTTACGAATAGCTGCACAGGTACTTCTGTATTCCAGCAACCCCTCAATACCGATGGCAATAGCCAGGTAACGGTCGATGCGGTGATTAATAATCAGCGAGCGCTAACAGCCATTCCAGCTACCTGGTTTGTAAGCATCACTGATCCTGCCCAGAATAATCTGCCGGTTGGTTGTGGCTCGGTTACCTCTCAAGGTACAACGGGAACTGCTGTCCTGGGTACGGTTGCGGCGACGGCTACTACAGCGGCGGCTACGACGGCTACAGCGGCTACTACAACCACTACAACCACTTCACCAGCTGCTAAACCTGCTGCTGGTAAGGTCACTAAGGCAAATGCTCCATTTAATCGTACTACCAAGAAAAAATGGTAGAGCGTAGTACTCACTGAGCTGGCATGGCAGTGGTAAGAGATAATGTTCTTCCTGCCGCTAGAGTCAGTCCAGAGAGTTAAATAAGCGAGTGGTATTGTAAAGTGCTTATCGGGCACTTTACAATACCTCTCGCTTTTAGTTATTATTTACTATACGTGCCATACCCATAAATGAAGTGGGTAGGAGTCTCCTTGACAGTGAGAGCAAGGCCGGAGGCAGCGAATTGCTTCGTGAGAAAGGCAGGATCATAGAAATTCTTGACGATGTGAAATTGTTGACCATTATTGAGCTTCCGTATCATCACTTGTTCCTGCTCTCCTGGGAGCTCCTGGTCAACGGCCGTTCCGCCTGATTCACGGCGTCCATCCACAAAAAAGATTTTTCCACCTGGACGTAAAGCGCTGGCAACCGTATCAATAAAAGATGCCAGGCGCTCGGTCGGGATATGTGAGATCCAAAAGCAAAAGCAGACTGCATCGTAGGTACGAGTGGGTTGCCAGCTAAAGAGGTCCGCTTGCACATAGGAAACGCGAGGATCTGCTACCCTGGCCTGGTTCATAGTAATCATCTCTGGCGAGGCATCTACCGCTGTAATAGAAGTTGCAGTTTGGAGAAAATGTTCAGTCCAGATTCCTGTGCCCGGTGCTAATTCGAGAACGTCGCCTTCAATCTTGAGCGCACGCAGAGCTAACTGCACATCGTTTAGCTCACGAAACCATAAAGCATTCATCTCAGGTCCACGGTCATACCGACCTTGACGCAAAAACCACTCATCATATTCTGTCGCTCTGGCACGATAGTAAGCTTTCATCTCCGCTATTGTGTCATCTGAGATAGATCCGCCCATGCTCTAAATACCTCCTTGTCCATAGAGTTTTCCTTCTGTACAGTTAGTAGTAATTTACACCGTTACTAGCTCTTGCCCAATTCATATATTTTGTGGCTATGGGAAGTTCGTTGTCAAGAGTTTGTGGTAACTTTACCACCTGAACTCACGCCTCTGACGTTCTTTCCCTCTAAGTATTTAGCTGACAATCAGCGCATAATCGCCGCTACCGGAAAGGTCGTGAGCGTCCCATGCCGGGCAGACGCCTAGATTGAAGCCGCCGGCAAAGAACAAGCCTTCACATTTGTTGCACCAGCGCCAGTTATGTTGCCCCGATCCTCCCGGTGAAAAGAACATAAGCGCATAGTTTCCGCTACCAACGGTAACATGGGCATTACCAGCCGGGCAGCGTCCTTGAAAAGGATGACTGGCGAAGAACAAACCCTGACATTTATGGCACCAGCGCCAGTTATGCTGCCCCGGTGCCCCTGGTATATTATCCACGAGTTGATAATTGCCACTACCAGTAGAATCGTGTGCGCCCCAGGCCGGGCACACACCTTGAGTAGCGTTACCAGAAAAGAACAAACCCTGACACTTATTGCACCAGCGCCAGCCATCTTGATTGTCTCGGCCGGCTTTATCAATGGCCGGAAGGGCAGCGGCCAGGGCAGGAGAACTATTAAGCTGGGAGAATGTGGCTCCTGTCAGACCAAGGGCCCCAAATGTAGAAAAGAGCTTGCGGCGGCTTACACTAAGCGTAAGAGGCGATTCGGCATGGTTATCCTTCTCGTTCATATGATGCTCCTCAATATGCTCTTTACACAACAACACATTACAAATGATAGAGTAGTGTATTACAAATGCTCTGGGTCAAAGAAAGAGTTAGTTCCCTTATATTCAGTATAATTGTGCGACAAAATGATGCGTGATAGAATGTTGTGTAGATGTACGTTGGAGTAAAGAAATGTAGAAATGAGGTGCGATGACAACCTTCCGCTTTATATGTAATGAATGTGAACAAGTATATGATCCAGCCAGCTTTATCTGGCGTTGCCCCTGTGGAGGATTGCTCGATCTCGCCAATTTTCCCGTCAGCTTCCCAATGGAGAAGATCAGGACACGGGCCGCGACGCTCTGGCGCTACCGGGAGGCGCTTCCGTTCGACGAAACCTACACAGGCTGGCAAGCTGTGACGATGGGTGAGGGTCTCACGCCACTTGTCCCACTCGGCAAGCAGCATCCTAATGTGTCGCTCAAGCTCGATTATCTCATGCCCACGCTCTCATTCAAGGATCGAGGGGCCGCTATCCTGATCGCCAAGGCACAAGAGCTGGGCGTGACGCATGCGGTGGCCGATAGTAGCGGCAACGCCGGGACCGCGTTTGCAGCATATGCAGCACGAGCAGGCATCACCTGCGATATCTATGTTCCGAGCAGTACATCTACCAAAAAGGTCAAGCAGATCGCAGCCCATGGCGCAACGGTCCATCCAATTCCGGGCACACGCGAGGATACAGCAAAGGCGGCAATCGCAGCGGTTGAGCAAAATAATGTGTACTATGCCAGCCACATCTATAACCCCTTCTTCTATCAAGGTACAAAAACATACGCCTTTGAGATCTGGGAGCAGCTGGGACAACGTGCACCCGACGTTGTAGTGTTACCAGTTGGCAACGGCACACTTATTCTTGGACCGTACTACGGCTTCAAAGAACTCCTGCGGGCCGGCATGATTGAGAAGATGCCGCGCTTCCTGGCCGTCCAGGCAGAGGGATGCGCACCACTGGCCGAGGCATTTCAACGCGGCGACGACGTAGCTACCCCAGTTGTCAGCACAGGCACGCTGGCCGAAGGGATCGCCATTGCCGCACCCGCCCGTAGCCGCCAGATTCTCTCAGCTATACGCGATACACAGGGCAGCATTATTGCTGTACCCGATACAGCCATTGAAGAGGCTCGCCAGACCCTCACAACACAGGGATTATATGTCGAGCCGACCGCAGCCGCAGCCTACGCAGGATTTCGCGCCTGCCTCGACGCGACAAGCAGTAAATATTATAAAGATCAACAATTTGCCGCCATTGCGCAAGTAGTCACAGATATACGCACGCAGGTGATAATCCCCCTCTGTGGAGCCGGGCTTAAAGCGGACTACGCATAGCTAGCCCCACATGTGGGAAATTCCTCGTGGCATTGATTCTTACTATTTCACAATAATTGGAAAAGCTCATCCTGTAATTTTTGCATTTTTAGAAAGTATTGCATTGCAACAATTTCTAAAAATGCAAAAATTACATACTGTACTAAACAAACCTGAGAGTCTCACAACGCCCCGCTTTAACTCGTCGTATAAGTCACCGCCGTATATGCACCATTACACGAAGAGCCACAACTGGCAGGATAGGAGAAATTGTAGATCCGGCCGTTGTTGATTGCTTGATTTGAGGAATCGAAGACCCGAATCTGGTAATTGCTGCCAGCCGCTGTGGTTGGCAAGATGATATAGTCTTGCCCCAGGTCGCCATCCATGGGGGCATTGATCCAGGTTCCGTTCTGATAATACTCGATGCCATGAATGCCATTTGCCAGGTGAGTAATCGAGATGGCCGACCAATAGGGATTGGCGCTCTGCAAGAAGCCAATTTTGATATCCCCGCTATAGTTCGGCGGCGCAACAAACTGCCAGCTAATCTGCCGATTATTCCAGGCGTTAGGATACATATTGCCCACCGGCTGACCATTGAGGACAAATTGATTCAAAGCATTCTGTGCCAGGTCCATATGGTTGGGATCATCGCGACACCAGGCATTGCCGTCCTGACAGCTATCGGCCACGAGCATGGTCAGGGTTGCTCCATTGTATTTGTCGGCCACCCAACTTCCATTGCGGCAGAACGGTTGGTTAATTGCGCCATCGTTAGTTCCCGTACAGTAATTGCCGATGGTTACCTGGACCCAACGTCCACAGTTGAGGCCATTGCTAAACAGGCCAATGGCGCTCACATGCGGTGACGCGATTGGACGAGTGAGAAACGTACTATAATCGCCAGGAGTATTCTGGACGTTGAGCGCTACGAAATTCTGCGAGTCCAGGTTTGCCTGCGGAACACCACAGCCCCCATAAGGAGCTCCTAAAGCAGAAAACCAGGTTGCATTACCGGTATGAGTCCCTGTAAGAGTCAAAGGTGTGGATGCGACGACGGGAACAAATGTTGATGGACTTGGCGTCGCGCCTGGCGTTGGCGTTACACCGGGAGCTGGCGTTGTACCTGGCGTGGGTGTTACACCAGGGGTGGATGTTGTCGAGGGGGTTGGCGTCGCGCTCGTCGCCCCACCGCAGACATTGCCATTGACGGTAAAGCTTGTGGGAATTGGATTGCTGCTGGTCCAGGTCCCGTTGAAGCCTGTTGCAACCGACGAGTTGACCGCAACACTGCCATTATAGCTCAAGTTAGCGACCGTGACGTTCTGGCCGGACTGTGTAAAGGTTCCATTCCAACCCTGGGTCACCGCCTGCCCGTTTGCCGGAAAGGTGAATGCCAGATTCCAGCTCGTCCAGGCCGCAGAACCGGTATTCTGAACAGTAACGTTTGTACTGAACCCGCCAGTCCACTGGTTCGCTATCACATAGCTCACCTGACAATATGAAGATGCAGCAAGTGTCGTGCCGGGGCCTCGGAAAAAACTACTGGTGACAAAATAGATTAGCAGTAGCACGAGAACAAGGGTGGGTAAACGCAAGCGTCCTTTGCTTTTCATTCGTTCCTCCTTGAACAATGAAGTATGACTTTAGTCGTGATCCCTATTGTATATATAACCTATTACAGTTAGTTCGGTCAATGATTCTGGCACGTATTGCTCTATCAAACTTGATTGCACGGGTCCCGCGTAGCGACGACCCTTGTGGTTGTTGCGGTGGCCCGGCTCGACAGGCGGTTCCACGACGACCCCGCAGGGGCCTACCCCTAACGGGGCACACGGCGGCAAGCCGCACTGACTCCAACCTATTCTTGTTGGGGTTCGAAAAGGCTGTATGAGTGGATTTCAGGGTGAACAGCGTCGTAGGCGTTGCGTATGGACGCGATAGGGAAAAACTGGTCCCTACGTTTTCGCGCGTAAATCGCTTATAAATATGGATAACACGCACAGATGAGAAGAGAGATGCAAAGATGGGCTGGATTTAAAAAATGAAGAGACGGTGTTCCTTTTTCGTCTTTTCTTCTCATTGTCTCTTTCTCATCTTTTCAAGCTCATATGCACTATATCTCTACTCATAGCGATTTATCGCGCGAAAACGTAGGGACCAGTTTTTCCCTATCGCGTCCATACCCAAACAGTATTGCTCGTTTCGCCATGAAATACACGTACGCGGTCAATTGGCCTCATTGAATCTTCCAGCCAATTTCGTTGGAGTCAGTGCCACAAGGATCGCCGCCGTGTGCCCCGTTAGGGGTAGGCCCCTGTGGGGTCGCTACGCGGGGAGTCGCAAAAACCATCATAGCCCACAAAACGCATTTTTCTTGCGTGAACAACCCCATTCCAACCACCTGAAATTGACATGTCCATACTCCAATGGTATGATCAATAGACAATTGGTTTACCGCTGAAATATCCGCATAAGAGAAATAATGAGTAGTATTTATGAACAAGCGTATTGAAACAACGGGATTAGAGCGCCGACGAGAAGACTATACCTCTATTACGGGCCGTTCCCTCTACGTCGATGACATAAAACCACTCCCTGGCCGTCTCCCGGCGTTGCACATGATGGTTGCACGTAGCCCTTATGCCCATGCGGAGATTGCGGCAATCAATCTCGATGCGGCACGAGCACTGCCTGGCGTTGTCGCGGCATTCACAGGCGCGGAGCTGGCCAGCAACTTGCCCACACTTTTTAGCATACCATTGCCCGGACTGAGAAAACCTGAACGCCGTCCATTGGCTGTGGGACATGTGCGCTATGTCGGCGATCCCGTTGCCGTTGTCGTTGCCGAGAGCCTCGCCATTGCGGAAGATGCCCGCGACCTGGTTGACGTTGACTATAACATCCTGCCCGTCGTCGTTGACCCGGAAGCTGCCATTGCGCCAGGGGCACCTCGGCTGTATGACGAGCTGGACTCAAATCTCGCCTTCTCACAACACTCTGGCGGCGGCGACATCCAGGCCGCATTTACACGTGCAGACCGTGTTGTTCGTTTGCGCCTCGTCAACCAGCGGGTCGCCCCCAGTTCGCTAGAGTCGCGTGCCTGCCTGTTCGATTTCGATTCGGCCAGCGGTGAACTTATGGCCTGGGTCTCGTCGCAAGCGGTTTTTCGAGCACAGGATACATTATCAAAATTTCTAGGTATCGAGCGTAGCCGCATCCATGTACACAATGCAGACGTCGGTGGTGCATTTGGCGCGAAAAGTCATTTCCTGGGCGAAGAGATTATCGCAGCACTGCTGGCCGTTAAGCTGGGGCGGGCGGTCAAGTGGATCGAGCAGCGCGACGAAAATTTACAGGCCCATTCGCAGGGGCGCGGCCAGTTGAACTATGTTGAAGCTGCGGTTCAGAACGATGGTCGGCTGCTCGGCATGCGCGTCCGCTCAATTGCCGATATGGGCGCATTTCTCACGTATGCAACGGCAATGATACCCGCTCGCACCCCATCAATGCTGTGCGGACCCTATCAGCTACAGGCGCTTGAAAGCCACATGATCGGCGTCTTCACCAACAAGGCCACGACCGCCCCTTACCGAGGCGCGGGACGACCCGAAGCTACTTATATCGTCGAGCGCACTATGGATCGTATCGCCCTCGAACTGGGCCTCGACCCGGCAGAAGTACGCCGCCGCAATTTTATCTCGCCCACAGCATTCCCGCATAAAACCGTCACGGGCATTACCTATGATAGCGGCAATTATCAGGCGGCCTTCGAACGTGCGCTTGAGCTGGGTGACTATGCCGGTTGGCGTACAAAACAACGCCAGCGTCGCGCAACTGAACACCCTAAGTTGCTTGGTATCGGTCTTGCCTCTTTTATTGAGCTATCTGGCGACGCTTTCACTCAGCCCAACGCTCACCGTGAAGCCGCTACTGTACGCGTACGCCGCGATGGTACGGTCTTGCTTCAATGCGGCGTCGCACACAACGGACAGGGACACTTCACCGCCTTCGCTCAAATTGTGTCAACCACCCTGAATATACCCGCCGCCAACGTCGAGGTGCGCATGAACGATAGCGACCTGCCAGGCTATAGCATTGGCACCTATGGATCTCGTATCACCCAGGTAGCCGGGTCGGCTATATTACTAGCGACAGAAGCAGTCAAGGAAAAAACCTTACAGCTCGCTTCCGATATTCTGGAAGCTGCCCCCGCCGATCTTCTCATAGAGCATGGAAAAGTAATCGTGCGAGGGACTCCCACGCGCACTATTACGTTAGGTGAACTCGCCCGTCGCGTAGAAGAGCAACCCGACCTGATCGAACGGGAAGCGCCCAATCCGGCGAATGGAGTTGCTATCGAGGGGCTGGCGGCGTGGCGCGACTTTAGCCCACCCGGCGCGACATATGCCTCTGGCACGCACCTCGCCGTCGTCGAGATCGATCCCGACACGGGCGAAGTCAAGATATTAACATATGTGGCGGTCGATGACTGTGGAAAAATACTCAACCACTACCTGGCCGAGGCGCAGGTGCACGGAAGCTTAGCTCAGGGCATTGGTCAGGCCCTGTGCGAAGAGGTAGTATACGATCAGGATGGTCAACTGCTCACCGCTAGCTTTATGGATTACGCCATGCCAAACGCCCAAATGATGCCTGATTTCGTCACCGACTTTATCGAAACGCCCTCCCCTTATAATCCGCTGGGGGCCAAGGGAGCTGGCGAATCGGGCTGTATCGGGGCCCCACCAACAATCGTCAGTGCCGTGCTGGACGCCCTGGCCCCATTCGGCATTAAAACCATCGATATGCCCCTCAAGCCTGAGAAGATCTGGTCCCTGTTACAAGCTGCTCGGCAAGGCACACTAACCCAAGCAGATCCAGCTTCATTACCGATCTTTCCTTCATATCCTTCGTAAAGGAGCAAAATCATGCCAATGCGTGCAATGGTGCTCGAAGAGTTTGGAGGCGCACTCAAGCTCCAGACCCGGCCGATACCCGAACCCGGCCCCGGCGAAGTACTGGTCCAGGTCGTCGCATGCGGCGCTGGCCTGACCCTTGAGAGCATACGCCTGGGACATCTTGGAGGCTCAACGCCACGCATCATGGGCCACGAATACGCTGGCACCGTTGCAGCACTGGGCGCAGGCGTCGAACACTGGCGCGAGGGCGACCCCGTTACTGGCTCGTTTTATCTCTTCTGCGGCAACTGTATCATGTGCTCATCCGGTCGCGAGACACTATGTAGCAACAACAAAGGCAACATCGGCGCGAAGATAGACGGAGCCTTCGCTGAATATATCGTCGTGCCAGCCCGTAACCTCGTACCCATCCCAGCAGGAGTTGCCCTGCGGGAAGCAGGCATTATTGCCGATGCCGTGGCAACGCCCTATCACATCGCACGCGAACGGGCACGCATCGTCGCGGGCCAGCGAGTCGCAATCATTGGCGCAGGTGGCGGAGTCGGCATTCATATGCTCCAGGTAGCAAAAGCCTTCGGCGCATTCGTCATTGCCGTCGAGCGTGATCCCGCGAAGCTGAGCCGCCTGCACGACTTCAACATCGACGCGCTCGTAGACTCTTCAGCGGAAAGCTGGCAGGCTGATCTCGTCGCTGCCGCCAATGGTCAGCTTGATACATGTATCGATGTTGTCGGCACCCCCATTACGACCGCAGGTGGAATCGCCGCACTTGGACGTGGCGGAACGTTTGTTATCGTAGGCACGCTACCGGGCTTGCGCTCGGATAAAAGCGCCGTCATCTCAGTCGCTCCTATGTACCTCATCAACAAAGAGATCACCATCATGGGTACGCGGTACGCTACGCGTGCAGAGATTGCACATTCGCTGCAAATGGTGCATGATGGTAGCGTAAAACCGATCATCGGCGCATCATTTCCGCTGGAGCAGGCTGAAGATGCACTTGACGCGATCAGGCGCAATCAGGTATTTGGGCGCGTGCTTGTAGATTGTATCCCATCTTCATAAACTCTTCCTTTTGCCGCACGTTTACCATCAACCACCGGACGTTTTGATTATGAAAGAGTCGAACTTTAGCTAACTTCAGAAAGGGGTTTTACGGCGCGAATGGATAACCCAGAAGTAATTCCTCAATTCTCCCATACATTGAGAGAATCGAGGAATTGGCTGAAGGAAGAGCCTACGCTCTTGCTTCATCGCTTCTCAAGAGATCAGACAAAAGACTTGCAATAGGTGTGGATGACTCCACCTGTTGTGCAGTCGTTTTGAAGAGATCAACATCCTTCAGCGGGATCTTACTCTGCCTGAAAGGCGCAGCTTTGGTGTCCTCGACAATCCTCTTGCCATGCCTCTGATAGATGGGAGCGGGGAATAACGTGGGTGCCGTCGTCAGCATATCGAGTACTGCTTTTGGATCGACTCCATTGTTCTCGACCATCGAGAGTGCTTCTCTCAGAGATTGTCCTGCTGAAACAATCAGGAAGTTGCCCACGAGTTTGACAAGCGTTGCCGCGCCGACCTCTTCGCCAAAATCAACGATGCCCTGTCCCCCCATCGCCTTCAGGAGTGGTCGGACGCGTTCTTTGGCTATTTGTGGACCTGCAAAAGGAATCCAGAGCTGTTGAGCGACAGCGGCCTCAGGCCCTCCAAAGATGGGAGCCTCAACATAGACACTGCCATGTTGTGCATGCATTGCCGCAAGCTTCTTTGCCATTTCAGGCGATATCGTGCTCATCGCAAGATGGATACCACCTGGTCCCAATTGCTCTAAAAAACCATCACTCGTGACGATGCTTTCCACAGACGCATCACCCCACAAAATGGTCACAACAATTCCTCCGCTCGTCACAGCGTCAACTGGTCGGCTCACCTGTTGCACGCCCTGAGCAACCAGAGGTTCCGCTTTGCTCGCCGTGCGGTTGTACACCCGGAGAGCATACCCGGCATTGAGGAGATTGCTCGCTAGTGGCAGACCCAGATTGCCGAGTCCAATAAATCCAATCGTTTCACTCATATTTCTCAATCCTCCTGAATGAGTTAACGTCCCAAACATGACGTTAACGTCATGTTTGGGACAAAAAAAGCCTGATTACTGTTCTCTTTCCTCAAACCAGCGCTCGAAGCGTTCGATATTGGCCTGTAAGTCAGCACGAAATTGCTGTAACGCACCGATCTTCCGGTCTGCATCGGCCAGATGCTGGCGCAGGATGGCGAGAACTTTCTGTTTTGGTTGTATTCCACCAGGGTCAGTGAAATAGAGGTCGATAACGTCACGTATTTCATCCAGGCTGAGTCCAA
Organism: uncultured Chloroflexia bacterium; assembly: GCA_963850365.1. Classification (GTDB taxonomy): domain Bacteria; phylum Chloroflexota; class Ktedonobacteria; order Ktedonobacterales; family Ktedonobacteraceae; genus Dictyobacter. Next base: position 75,329 of record CAWKKX010000045.1, on the reverse strand, counting down.
GCTTCTTTAGCTGGTCAATTTTGCGCAGGCGGACAAGCGTCTCCTCAGTGTAATAGTGCTGACCGTGACCTTCACGCTCACCTGGAGGGATCAGTCCAATGCTCTCGTAATAGCGAACGGTGCGTGCAGTTACCTCTGCTCGTTCCGTCAAATCACCTATGCGCATGCGGTCATTCATCGCTCACCCTCTCAAATGTTACGTTAACGTCATGTTGATATGATATACCTTGAGCGAGGCATTGTCAAGGGCCTTTCTGCCCAGGCTCTCCATCCTTGCGGATACTGCTGGCGAATTGATTTTCCAAGCTCAATTGGCAATTCGCCAACAACATCCTAAGGATGGAGAGCCCGACCGGACGCATCCATTGACACAAACCACGAAACCAGGTATATTTCTTCTAAGAGGTTTACCGGTAAACTCACAGGACGAATAGCTAGAATACTCGCTTCTAGTGCACACTTTCTGTAGGTATTTCAGCAAGGCATATATCCTCCATCCCATTCCCTACCTGTATTCCTGTATTTGTATACTTTAACTAACCTGTCTGGAACTATTTTCCATGTAAAGCATTCATTCATTCGTGTACAAGGAGGTCACAACATGAAACATTTTTCTGATCTGGCATCTAGCAAGTTCTCCGCGCTCAGTCGTCGTCGCTTTTTGGCAAGAACGATCACAGGTGCCGCAAGCGTTGCAGGGATGGCCGCGCTCGGTGATGTTCAACCAGCATTTGCGTCTTCGTTGCAAGGCTTGACTTTACCCGCTGATACTCAGTCCTCGCTAGCACGCTGCCTGGTATTGGGTCACGACATCTCCACCTTGCAGCAAGAGGAGAGCGTCGGAAAAACATTCTCTGATCATGGACGCGTGCAACCGCTGGAGAAGATCCTGGTCAATCATGGCGCAACCTACATTCGCGAACGCCTGTGGGTAAATCCGCCAGCTCCTTTTAACGACCTTCCTCACATACTGACCATGGCCAAACGCGCCAAAGCGGCCGGACTCAGATTTCTGCTCGACATCCACTACGCGGACTTCTGGGCAGATCCAAGCAAACAGCCTATCCCGGCCAGCTGGCAAGATCATAGCCTCGCAGGACTCACCAAAACCGTGTATGACTATACGAAGCATGTGATCTCCAGTCTTGTGGCGCAGGGCACTCCACCCGATATGGTTCAGACGGGCAACGAGATAACCAACGGCATGCTCTGGCCAATCGGGTCAGATCTATGTTAACGGCAGCCAGAACTGGCCTCAGTTTGCTACCTTGCTCAAGTCGGCCATTGCTGCCGTGCGTGCGGCCTCTCCCCGCACACGTGTCATGGTTCACATTGATCGCGGTGGCGATAATGGTGGCGCAAAATATTTCTATGACAATATTCTGGCACAAGGGGTAAATTTTGACGTTATTGGCCTCTCCTATTATCCCTGGTGGCATGGCCCATTGACCGATCTACAGGCGAACCTCAATGACCTGGCCCCACGCTATAACAAAGATATCGTTATTGTGGAAACCGCTTACCCCTGGACATTTGCCGATGGGGATAGTACAGCGAACATTGTTTCTGCGAGCACGCAGCTTCCCCCGGCCTATCCAGCAACGCCTGCGGGTCAGCTCGGCTATATAAAAGCTTTATTGGCGATCCTTCACCAGGTACCCAACAATCGCGGCACCGGCATCTTTTATTGGGAGTCGGCCTGGATTCCCGGTGTTGGCTGGGAGCCTGGTCAGGGCGATGGCTGGGACAATATGACTCTCTTTGATTTCAACGGGCACGCGCTTCCATCTATTGCTATTTACCAGTAAAGCTCGCTGATCTCCTTGTGAGCTGCTGTGGATTTCTTGTGGGTGCTCATGCTGAAGTCGTGAGCACCCGTTTTTCCGTTCATTCATATATTGTACAGTTGTACAATATATGATAGAGGACTACTTTGTCAAAGTCCTTGCGGCTGCATGCTAGAAAGAGACTTCGTGTTACTCACTCTTTGGCGTTGCTGGAGCAGTATTGAGCACTGGCCCAATCCAGACCGTTTGGATGTTCACAAACTCGCGTATGCCAAACACTGAGAGTTCACGCCCATATCCACTATGTTTGATTCCTCCAAATGGCAAACGCGGGTCGCTTGCTGTCATACCATTCAGAAATATAGAACCACTTTCTAAACGGCGAGCGAGTTTACGGCCTTGTTCGATATCGCGTGTCCAGAGGTTGCCGCCAAGACCAAACTTAGAATTGTTCGCCAGTTCTAGCGCATGTTCTGTGTCGCGGGCATGGATGACGGCTGCTGCTGGCCCAAACGTTTCCTCACGAAACATCGGCATCTCAGGAGTTACATTCGTCACGATGGTTGGTGCATAGAAGTGACCCCGTCCTTCCAAAGGGCGGCCACCTAAGAGGACCCTGGCTCCCATACTGACGGAACTCTTCACCTGTTTATCCAGAGCCGCACGGAGATCACCGCGAGCCATTGGCCCAATCTGGGTTTCACGTTGAAGAGGATCGCCTACGCGCAGTTTGGCGGCTTCCTCCACAAATTTTTGCTCGAACGCTTCAGCAACCGACTCTACGACAATAAAGCGTTTGGCGGCTATGCAACTTTGCCCTGTGTTCTGGAAGCGGGCGCGTACGGCAGTTTGGGCGGCGGCGTCCAGGTCTGCATCATCGAGCACAATAAAGGCGTCTGAACCTCCCAATTCCAGTACATGTTTCTTTAGATGCTGACCACTGGCAGAAGCTACAGCTATACCTGCCTCCTCGCTGCCAGTCAGAGTGACAGCAACGACACGGGGATCAGCAATCAGTTTTCCGGTTTCTACTCCTGGGACGAGCACGGTGCGAAATACACCTTCTGGAAAACCACACGCGCGGAACACACGCTCAATCTCCAAGGCACAGCGTGAAACGTTGGAAGCATGTTTGAGTACGGCTGTGTTGCCTGCCATTAACGCGGGGGCGGCAAAGCGGAATACTTGCCAGTAGGGAAAGTTCCAGGGCATCAGTGCCAGAACCACACCGAGCGGTTGGAACGCCACATAACTCTTTGTAGCGTTGGTTTGTACCTCCTCGTCAGCCAGGAAACTCTGCGCATGTTCTGCGTAGTAATCGCAGTTCCACGCACATTTCTCTACTTCAGCCTCGCTCTCGGTGATGGGTTTGCCCATCTCCAAACTTGCTATAGATCCCAACTCCGTCTTATGTGCTCGTAGATAGGCAGCAACACGCTGAAAAAGGGCGCTCCGCTCGCTAAAACTGGTCTCACGCCAGGATTGGAAAGCTGTATGTGCTGCTGCCAGTGCCTCATCAATCTGCGCGGGGCTAAATAACTCAAACGTCTCTAAAACTTCTTCGGTAGCTGGATTTTGTGATTGAATGTTCATGTCTCGCTGCCTCCAAAATGTGGTCAAACGTATTCATAGAACTCGACGCAAGTTGTCTCTTCACTAATAAGGATAAAACATATGAGAAGGAGAGACAATGCTTCTACTCTCTACGGGAAGCAATCTTCTATTACGAAATAGTCCTCATTTTTGCACCGCTGGACAATCTAGCCATTGATAACGATAATCGGCTGTGTTAAATTACCTTTATAACCAAAGTAAAGGATAAGAATTATGCTATGGCCGTAAATGCTGATAAAACAGCTCGTTGGAAAGCGGATGTATTACAATCTGTAGACATGTACAATAATTGGTTTATGATATTCGCGCCAAAGGCTTATAGGGACACAAGAGTCAAAACCGCGCGGGACGTGGAGAATGCGTTAAAGTGGACATCTAACTTAACTGACATTCAACCACGTCTCTTACGACTCTATCCTGGGATTTTGTCTATGCTACGCATGACAACAGCACCTCCCATTGCGCGTGATCGTCTTAGCGGCCTAGCAGGCGTATCAAGAAGTTTTATTGAAACTATGGAAGAAGAAAAACGTTTACCACCTAGAATGGCATATTCGATTGCTGAGCAAGAACTTCAAAAAATAGGTAAAATTATTGAGCGATTGGCAGATGGAGATTTATTTCCCTGGTTAGAAGATAAGCATATCCCAAATGAGAAGGAACTTTATAGAGCTGCAACCGTCGTTGCAGACCGTTTATGTGGAGCCTCAACTAATCCTATTATTCGTAATGCTCAAGAACAAAGGCAGCTCAAAATGATCAACAATTGGCTCGACGAACGAGGATACAAACAAATCTTAGCAGGAGTTGATAATTTAACTCAAAAATCAGCTTCCTTGATCCTGCAATTGGCACTGGCTCATTTTATTCCGCTTTACTAAGGACATTTCCGACCTCACAAATCACAACAGCAATAGGTTATGAAATTGATCCTCTATGCGGGCTTCCATCCATGGATTTTTGGGGTAAGCAATCTATAAAACTGTATATCGAGGATTTTACACAAGCAACACCGCCAGATAGAGATAATCAAAAGCCTAACTTACTTATATGTAATCCACCCTATGTTAGACACCATTACTTACAAAAAGCGGAAAAGCAGCGATTGCAAAAACTTGGAGAGCAAGAAACTGATATAAAGCTTAGTGAACAGGCTGGCCTGTATGGACATTTCTTACTTATTTCTCACAAGTGGATGGCAGAGAACGCTTTAGCGGGATGGTTAATTCCCGGGGAGTTCATGAGTGTCAACTATGGACGACAAATAAAGAAATATTTATCCAGTAAGGTTACATTATTACATATTCACTGTTTTAATCCAAATGATGTACAATTTGAGGATGCATTAGTGTCATCTGCAATTGTATGGTTCAAGAAAGCAGTGCCATCCAATAATCACGTAGTCAAACTTACATACGGCGGAACATTATTAAAGCCAGCAATTTCAAAAAATATTACCATAAAACATTTATCCAGTAAAGCTAAATGGAATGGACTATTTTTAGATACCGATAACGCTCAAGTAGATCAGGATACTAAAAAGAAACAGGAATATAGTCTCTTTGGAGAAGAGGGAGAAACTATAATAAGAGGAAAGGAGGAGAAACAATTCCTACTATCCGATTTTTTTGATGTTAAACGAGGAATAGCAACAGGTGCAAATAAGTATTTCATCTTAAGCCAAAAACAAGTATTTGAATATCAACTTCCTGAAGAATTTTTAACCCCCGTTTTACCAGGTCCTCGCAATCTTAGGAGCAACATCATTGAAACAGATAATTATGGAAATCCTATTTTAGATCAGAGATTATACTTGCTCACATGTAATCTTTCAGAAAAAGATATAGAGAACAAGTATATATCTCTTTGGAAATATCTTCAAAGAGGAATCGAGCTGGGGATTAATAACGGTTATTTATGCAAGAATCGTAAATTATGGTATTTGCAAGAAAAACGTCCAGAATGTACATTCCTCTGTGCATATATGGGCAGGCAGGATACCAGGAAAAGCTCTCCTTTTCGCTTTATACTAAATTTTTCTAAAGCCACTGCGACTAATGCTTACCACATATTATGCCCTAAGCCTATGCTCAAAAAAGTGCTAGAAGATAATCCAAAAATGGTGAATTTGGTATGGCAGGCACTTGAGACTATATCTTCAAAGATTTTAATAGAAGAAGGTCGTGTTTATGGTGGTGGAATGCACAAAATAGAACCTGGTGAATTAGCAAATGTGCCAGCAGAGAGTATTTTTCTGCTTATACAAAAGCACTTAACACTCACTCAGATAAAATACTTACATGAAAAAAGTACAGGAGAAAACAAAGAACTATATATGCAGACTTTATGGGATTAATACTTAAGCTAAAACCAACAACTTAGTTACAGATAAGAAATTTAACCAGAGCAGCCACGAGGCATATAGCCCCGTGGCAACCCGCTACAACCGTTGCATGCACATTTCGACCGCCGCCTGCGCACACTCGCGGCCACGGACAATACGCGCCTGCGCCTGCTGCTGATTCTCGGCACAGATGACGCCGAAAATGATGGGGATGTGTGCATCAAGCGCGACACGCTGTATACCCTGCGCCGCCGCATCGCTCACCACAACATCGTGGCGCGTCTCCCCCTTCATAACACAGCCGAAACAGATCAACACATCATAGCTTCCCCGGCCCAACAATGTCTGCGCGGCTATAGGAAGCTCAAAGGAACCTGGCGTATAGGCTAGAGCGATATCCTCGCTCGCTACATGCAAGCGCTGTAGCTCTTCCTGGGCCAGATGCAGCATCGCGCCTGTAATATGCCAGTTATAACGTGAAACGATTATACCTACACGCAGCCCGCGTCCATCCAGGTCGAGCATAGGTGCAAGAGGGATAGCTGTATGGTTCATGACTTGACTCCTTATCACATAAATACTACTAGCTATAATTCTTTCATTCAGGCGCAACAAACATATCTTCTTTGCCAGCTAACCCGTTTGCAACGATTGCAAGATGCCCGAAGCGCTGCTGTTTTGTTTGCAGATAGCGTTCATTCGTTTTATTGGGCACTATTTCGAGTGGGACCCGCTCGACGCTGATGTCGCGGTCGCGTAGGGCTTGTATTTTAGCGGGATTGTTGGTCATCAGGCGAGCGGTGCTGATGCCCAGGTCGCGCAGAATCTCGATGGCGGTATCATAGGTGCGTGCATCGGCTGGATAGCCAAGATGTTCATTGGCCTCGAACGTATCATAGCCCTGCTCCTGCAAGCGATAGGCCTGCAGCTTGCCGGCCAGCCCGATGCCTCGTCCTTCTTGAGGCAAGTAGAGCAGCAGTCCATGACCCTCAGCGGCAATCTCTCGTAGAGCTGTATGCATTTGAGCCTGGCAGTCACAGCGTTGCGATCCAAAGAGGTCGCCTGTCGCGCAGGCCGAATGCAGGCGCAGAAGTGGCATCCGTTGTGCCTGGACATCACCCAGGAGTAGGGCGAGATAATCGAGCCCCGTCTCGATCTCCCGATAATGCAACAATCTAAACGTGGCATCAGCAGTGGGAAGGGATATTTCGCTGATACGACTGACGTGGTGACTGCGACGATATTGAGCGATATGATCTACGGTAAGCATGCCGATATTCCACTTATAAGCCATATCAAGCAATACCTGGCCGCGTGCTGCTTCGCCATCCTCTCCCAGGATCTCGCAGATTACAGCGCCAGGCTCCAGACCCGCAATACGCATAAGATCGACCGCCGCTTCTGTATGACCGCGACGCTCAAGTATACCTCCGGTCGTGCTCGTAGCGGGAAGACATGGCCAGGCGAGGCAAGGTCGTCCGGTACTGCACTTGAGCTAACGAGTGTACGAATAGTGGCCGCACGATCACTTGCCGAAATGCCGGTGCTGGTGCAGCCAACCGCGTCAACCGAGAGGGTAAAACCAGTTCCCTGAAGAGGATTGCCCCTGCTTTCGGCCTGTGGTATACGCAGTGCATCAAGCCTTGCCCCGGTGAGGGCAACACAAATCAGCCCACACGCCTGATGTAATATAAAATTGATCGTCTCAGGGCTGGCAAATTGAGCTGCCAGGCAGATATCCGCTTCGTTTTCGCGCCCTTCATCATCGCAGAGGATGACCATACGTCCCGACTGCACCTCACGCACTGCCTCGGCAATAGTCAACATACGTCCTGAAATAGCGGGTCTATCGTTCATTATTCGCCTCTCTTGTCTCTTATGCATTCGATGGTTTCTGATGAGCTACCTGCAACAACCACAAGGGCTTGCCGCCAGGCGGTCTGTGATTTTATGGGGCGAAAGGGGAGGAGACAAAGAGATAGCGAGAATTTACATAAAGGCACAAGCTTGCGATTTTATGTAAAAAAACAGTACCAGGACACATAACACACAACCATATTGTTCGTGTCATTCTGATTGGCACAGGATATTTTCTTGTCTTCTCCCATCCGGACTATACCGTCGGCCCTGGAACTGCGCCAGGTCCTGCCTCTCTCGCCAGGAGAGCGGCTCGCGGGCTATACCGCCGATCAGGAATTGGGAAACAACCATTCCCTCACCTTGCCCCGAAGACATCACAACCATATTCAGTTTTTATTCACTATACTATACTATACTATAACATGCTTCAGGCCACAATTTCCAGTTCTCGGTACAGTAAAAATTTATATATGTCTCCTTGCCTATTAAAACAAATGGATGTAAGCTTTTAGCAGGAAAGAAAAAAGCAGAGAAAAGGATTATTTTGCAACAGATGGAACAGCCCAAAGATTTAGTATGGCAAGAGCGAGAATGGAACGTTGGTACGATAAAAGGTCTCCATGCCGGTGCAAAAGCTGCAGGAGTAATCGAGCACGGTACATATGCAGACGGTACCCAGATACAGAATGCAGTACATATTGTCGCAGGAATAGAGGAAGGACCAACACTTTATATCCAGGCAGCCGTGCATGGGGACGAAGTAAACGGCATCGAGGTGTTACGCAGGGTTATCACCAGCCTTGATCCACAACAGTTACACGGTGTCCTGATTGCCGTACCAGTTGCCAATGGACCAGGCTTCGTCTTGCGCCAACGGCGACACCCTACCGATAAGGAAGATATGAACCGCGTCTGGCCTGGCAAAATAGATGGTTCCGTAAGCCAGCAAACCGCTTACAACCTGTACAACCAGGCCATTCGGCATGCGCAATATGTCGTGGATTTACATACGGCAAGCAGCAATCAACAGCTCCACGTGGTCTACGGCAACAACAATACAGGCAGCCGCAAATTAGCAGAAGTTTTCGGGCTAGACGTCTTACTGGAAGAAGAAGTAAACGACGCACTTAAGCAATTACGCTTCCATGGCAAACTGCGTAATATACTCAATGCCCAGGGTATAGCCGCGATCACGCCCGAACTTGGGGGCACCAATCGGCTTGAACTGGAGAATATCGAGCTCGGCGTACGTGGTGTCACTAATATTATGAAATACCTCAAAATGCTGCCCGGAGAGGTCGTGCCTCCTGATCGACCACAGATCACCCTGTACGGCTCACATATGGACAATATATTCGCACATTCAGGTGGCTTCTGGATTCGCCAGATGAAGGGTAAAGATCGCGTCAGCAAGGGGCAAACGCTAGGGCACATCTATTCCCTGCGCACATTTGAAATCGTCGAGGTAATCACCGCACCCTATGACGGATACATACTCGGCACGACCGACTCACCAACCATTAATCTTGGTGATAGTATCGTCACCATTTGCCACCTCAATACGTAGAATAGAGTTGAAAGGTATTTATGAGTAGGGAAGATACAACAATTTAACATAGAAAAAGATCTTGATGAAATATAAGCAAAGTAAAAGGTTTGTCACAAGACGTAACCTTTTAAAGGGAACTCTTTTTACCACCGTCGGCATTGGCCTGACCGGTGCCAGCATCGTTTACTATGCATATGAGGTCGAGCCGGCCTGGTTTGACGTTACATACCACCAATTTCAGTTGCCGAACCTCACGCAGGCATTTCAGGGTTATCGCTTGCTCCACATTAGCGATATCCACGCGGACAATACTTTTATGACGGCTGAACGCCTGCGCGGCCTGGTCCAAACAATCAATGATCTCTATGCGGACATGGTTGTGATTACAGGTGATTTTGTTACCAGCTATCTGCCAGCTGCCAGACGTATATTATTCGAGTTAAGTAAGCTCAAGACAACGGATGGAGTCTTCGGCGTACTCGGCAATCACGATCATCCAGCCGGGCTGGACTGGATACGCGAATCTCTACACGCAGCGGGGATACAAGAGCTCCCAAACCAGACACATACGATAAGGCGCGGCGATCAAATGTTACACATCATCGGTTTGGATGATCTCTGGCCCGCAAACGAGGGTACCCCGGAGCCCATATGGACACATCAACCTCTGCTAAAACAACTCACGACCAGACTGCCCGCTGAGGGCGCAGCAATATTGCTCGTCCATGAGCCCGACTTCGCCGATGTTGCCGCACAAAACAGCCGTATTGATCTACAAGTCTCCGGTCACTCGCATGGTGGTCAGGTACGTATCCCTTTCCACGGACCCGTTATCCTGCCACCACTCTCGCGTCGCTATCCCCAGGGATTGTATAAAATAAATAATCTCATTCACTATACAAATAATGGCCTTGGCATGCTCCCACCCTACATCCGTTTCGACTGCCGACCGGAAATAGCTCTCTTCGAGCTATTTTCCGCGTGATGGTAAATGAAGCTACACGAGATAATTCACAGAAGTGATACATAATATATGCAGAAAAAAAGGAAAAGAACAAGCGCCTAAGGCGCAAGTGGGCAGGTAATGCATATGAAAATTTTGGGTGACTCATAATGGAACCTTTTTGCGCTTCTTGCGTATCTTCTTATGAGAATACACGCTTTTTATAAGAAATAGCCGAAAAGAGGCCTCTTATGGAGTACGATATAGATAAACGTGGCCTGGCTTTGTACGAAGATAAAGCAAAGCTCTTCAAAATGTTCTGGCCCTCAGCTTTGGGTTGGGTCCTGATCATTCCTCTTATCCTTGCTTCTATCAGCAAAAAAAGGAAGCTCAGGTCTTTTTCGATTATTGGCATAATAGCTGTTTTTATTTGGGAAGCCCTGGTTATGTATCCATGGCAGCGACTGCTCTTCCCGAAACCAATACTTACCATTGATGATACAGGAATCGCTTACAGTCCCATAATGCCGTGGTATATCAACCTTAGCATGAAGATTCGTTGGGAAGAAATCACAAAAATCTACCCAATTGAGCTGTCAACAGGCAGTAAAAAGCGCATGCGCACATTACGCTGTATAGGTATCTTCCCAAAAGATTCAAATAACTTCTTTCAAACGCTCCTGATCCCGAAATATCTAGAGAAATACCTCCAAAAGGTAAAGTCTTCTATGCTGTCCCTGCTGCTTATGTTCACCCCTGATTATATCAAGATCGCCAATCATCGCGCTCATGATACGAACAAAAACTCCGTTCATGATAGCAGAACAGATAATCCAACCGCTATCCCTTAATGAGCTGCTCACTTATCTCGATAAACAGTATCAAGAAGAGCTTCATGCCAATACAATTGAGCTTAGTACAGAGATAAAACCGTAATTGATTAATGAGACAGATTAGGAATAGTAAATATCACATGCATAGCAGGATAAGCATTCAAAGTCCCCTTAAAAGTGCCAGATCGCTTGAAAGTTAACAAAACGTCATAGTGAGGCTGAATGGGCTATATATAGGCCACCTCCGGTGGAGGTGGCCGCCTTCACACTCGTGAAGAGAATCGTCACACTACTTCTTACGTGTCTGTCGCAAGGGGCGGAAGAAGGCACGCAGGTCCTCAGCGACCCGTTCTGGCTCTTCCTGCTCTAGGAAATGCCCACCAGAAGGAATCTCCGTCCATCGCTGCACATTATAGGACCGCTCAACCCACTCGCGAGGAGTTGGAAACATGTCTTTGGGGGACATCAACATGGCAGTCGGCACCTCGACACGTCCCCAACGTCCTGGGTTACGTACCATCTCATAGTAGAGGCGGATCGAGGAATTGATGGTCTGGGTCGCCCAATAGATGGTCAGATTAGTCAGGAGGTCATCCTTGCTGAACCGCTTCTCGATATCGCCATCGCAGTCGCTCCACGCACGGAACTTCTCGATAATCCATGCCGCCAGTCCTGCTGGAGAGTCGTTCAAGCTAGATGCCAGCGTTTGTGGCTTACTGGCATGTTCCATCGCATACGCCATTTCCTGCTGATTCCAACGCTCTGCGTTCGCCACGAACTCCTGCTCTGCCCTGGTTAAGTTGTCGGGGATGTGTCCTACATAGGGATTAGTTCCGCTCTGATGAATGCCGATCAACTGCTGTGCATGCGTCAACGCTAGTTGTTGTGCGACACCAGCACCCAGGTCGCTTGCACGCGTTGCAAAACGTTCGTAGCCTAATTCTTCCGTGAGCAGTTTCGCCAGGAGGTCTGCAATGCGCCCGACGCCCATTCCCTTTTCGCTGGGTCGATCTGAGAACCCGTATCCAGGAAGCGAAGGAACGATCACATCAAATGAATCTGCGGCATCTCCTCCGTAACGTGCAGGATCAGTGAGGAGTGGAATGATCGAGAGCATTTGCCAGAAAGAACTCGGCCAGCCATGCAGGAGGACGAGTGGCAACGGATGGTCGCCCTTTCCTCGCTCGTGGATGAAATGAAGCCAGAAGCCATCCACCTGAGCATGAAAATGGGAAAACGCGTTGAGGGCGCGTTCTTGCGTTCGCCAGTCAAAGTGGTGCTGCCAATAGTCTACCAATTCCTTCAGGTAGGCCAAATTCGTTCCGTACTCCCATCCCGCTCCCGATACCTCGTCTGTCCAACGAGTGCGAGCCAGACGTTCCTGCAAGTCCGTCAGCGTTTCCGGCATGATATGGATGGTAAATGGTGTGACACTCATAAAAGTTTTCCTTTTCTTCTTATATGTATCTGTGTGCAACGTCTTGATAGTTGTAGTCTACTCCGAAAAGATGGTAAAATTGACCCTAATTAAAAAGAATTTGTTGGAGGAAAAAAGAAAAGTGGTGTATCGCCCGACTGCCCGTGTGCTCACCGTCCTCGAACTCTTACAGTCGCATGGACGCATGACGGGCGCAGAACTGGCTCGCAGGCTTGAGGTCAATATTCGCACCGTGCGAGATTATATCGAGATGCTTGGTGACCCTGGCATTCCCGTAGAAGCAGAACGAGGCCGCTATGGAGCCTATCGGCTGCGGCCAGGCTACAAACTTCCCCCGCTGATCTTCACTGAGGACGAGTCCCTTGCACTCACACTCTCACTGTTGATAGCGAGGGTGCAGGGGTTTGCGCAAGCTTCAGCAGCTTTTGAGGGGGTACTCGCGAAAGTGATGCGTGTGTTGCCTGAAACCACTCGTATCCAGGTCAAAGCGGTAGAACAGACAATTCTCTTTGATGATGATTCATTTCGCTTTCCACCTTCCCTGCTTGCCGTGACAGTGCTTAGTTCGGCGCTCCAGGCCGGTCAGCGCGTGCAACTGCACTATCGCTCTCTGCAGGGTGAAGTCACCGAGCGCGGATTCGATCCGTATGGTGTTGTCTCACGCGACTTCTCACAAATGTTCAATGATTACAATTTATTCATATTAGCGCACCAGCTCTGGCTCATCTTCGCACAAGCAAGCTCGGCTATATTCACAAATAGAGTTACTAAGTTACAGTTTATTCATTCTAGTAATATTGTTCAAAATTCTATCGACAATCTGTAATTTTTATGTTATCCTCTGAAAAGAAGTAGTAGTGTGCAAGGTGGCAATGCAGATCGAGGGCCTATCAGGTGGATGCGCGAAGGTGATGAAGAGGAGGCCCCATCTGCACCATTCATTGCCTTTTCTATTATTCCCTGCATAGATGGACCAAAATGTGGCTATGTGATTGCAAAAGAATCAGGTGGATCAATTAGTCTATGCGGTAAAGTGATAGCAAAAGAATGAGGCTGGAAACTATAAGATGTTTGTGTGGCTATGTAGTTGCAGGTGTGCACAGCAGATAGAAGATGTTTGTGGTGAGGGCGGCAGGATGATTGGAGACGGGTGAGGCAGATCAACAGTTCATATCCTTAACGTAGCGGCTGTAGGGTGGGTGGCTAAACGGTTCGTGGGGCGGGGGCGTGCAGTAGTGGATACAGTGGGGATCTTCCAAAGTTCATGTGGCGAGGTGAGTGCAGATGTGTATAGTGAGATCTTCCAAAGTTCATGTGGCGAGGTGGGTGCAGGTGGATACAACAAGGTCTTCCAAAGTTCATGTAGCAGGGTGGGCGCAGGTGTGCACAACGGGATCTTCCAAAGTTCATGTGGCAGGGAGAGGCGGATGTACAAGGCGATAACACAGATGGGGAGCTACAAGGAAATGTGTTGTGTGATTGGAAGGGAGGCTCCCCATCTACCTCCTTTATTAATTATTTATCTATTAATTATTCATCTGTTCCACAAATTAACCCCGATCATTGCTACCTGGGTGATGAAGAACTACGCGCCAGTCTTGCAAAATGCCTGGCTCCAACCAGAATTTTTTACGTCCCCTTCGCTTTGCACTTTTGGCCCTGAACGCACGATAATGAGCGCAGCAAACATGGTAATAAATGCGACGAGCAGGCCTGCTTCCCCGGTCCAGATTGAGACATCAACGTCCTTTGTAAATGCGTTAAAGACCTCCAGGATGATTCCATTCCAGGCTGCATGCAGGAGAATAGAAGGCCAGAGGCTACCAGTCATAAGTCTGAGATGTGCGCTCACACAGCCCAGCGAGGTGATGGTGATAAGAAAGATACAGGCAGTTACAACTTGCGGCAGACCATTGACGGATGGACTGAGCAGTATAAGCGGCCAGTGCCAGAGCGACCAGATAAACCCGCTTAGAAGCACGGGTTGAGGCACCTCCGCATCGATCAGATGAGTCAACATGTAACCACGCCAGCCAAGTTCTTCACCGGTAGCACTTATTATCTCCGCACAACCAACAAACAATGCAAAGACGAGCAAGCCAGCAAAGAGGGATTTGCACCTAGCCAGGGCAAGAAAGAAGCGAGGGTCGCAGATAGATGAAAATATGTCAGTGGCGCTGCGCCAACTCCCCAGGCAAATCCATAAGCGAGCAGGGCAATTGCCAATGGGGTACAGAGCGCGATGCCCACCGCCGACCGTAGACGCTGACCATTCAAACGATTGGGCAAAGATTGCTCTCGCAATACGAGACGCGTCACAAGCGCGGCCAGGCCTGGTGTCCACATCAGGAAAAATGTGCCGAAAGTAGTATGCTGGACCATAATCAACCAATAACAAAGTGATGAGAGAGAAAGAAGCAAAAAGAAGAAGAGTGCTAACCCGCGCCGTGCAGTAGCCTTTTGTTTGCTACGGGCTGTCTCGATTATAGATGGGATATAACGCGCCGAAGTCATACTTGAAGTTGAATAATTTGTCCTGATAACCATATGATTTATCCTTGATTTATCTCTATGCTTATATATTGTCCATCCATGTGGAAAAACAACGGCGGTAAAGGAAATGTTGAACACGTTATCAATCATGAGATATTCATTTCTTTCTCATGAATAAGCATAGCATAGAGATATCAAGAAACTATCTGGAAAGGATTAATATTTCTTGCAAGTATTTTTCATATGTTTATAACTGTTGCGCAAAGCACTATAGTTGTAAACATATGAAAATGTGACAAAGACTAAAAAGGAGAGGACTTTTACCTTTGTTAATCCGTTAGAGCGTAGAGGCGCTGAAACTTTTCGGTCAGATAGTCTACGAAGTGCTGCGGGTTTGCAGCTTGACCAGTCAGGCGCATCAACAGTTCCTGGGGAGTGTAGATTGCACCATAGGTATATATGTGCTCGCGTAACCATTGCAAGACGAAAGCGGTGTCCCCGGCCGCCAGGCGCTGATCAAAGTCTGGAAACTCGCTATAAAGCTTGTGCCGGATCTGGGCCGAGTAGATGTTGCCGAGCGTGTAGTTGGGAAAGCTCCCAAAACCTTGCGACCAATGCATATCTTGCAGCACACCCACGGCATCGTTCTCTGGCACAACACCCAGGTATGCACGATACCTGTCATTCCATAATGCAGGCAACGACTCGACCGTGATCTCGCCGTTGACCAGCGCTTTCTCCAGCTCAAAGCGAATCACAATGTGCAGGTTATAGCAAACTTCGTCGGCCTCGATACGAATAGGGCCAGGCTCGACTGTGTTCAAGGCACGTACAAAAGTTGCGATATCAAGCGATTTGAAATGTTCCGGGAAGGCGGTACGCAACAGGTCATATTTACCATGCCAGAAAGGCTCGGAACGGCCAAGCACGTTTTCCCATAGGCGCGATTGCGATTCGTGCACACCATGCGATGTGCCACCGGCAAGGGGGGTGCGCAAAAGTTTCCATGAACTACCCTGCTCGTAAAGCGCATGGCCGCTTTCGTGCAAACATGACATGACAAGGGGCAGTAGATAGTGTTCGTTATAGCGGACCGTGAAGCGCACATCAGCGGGTGCCGAGTGGTCAATTGTGAAGGGATGAGAGGATGTTGCAATCTGACCATGCGAAAAATCATAGCCAATGCTTGCGGCAAGCTTCTCACTCAATGCTCGCTGCTGCTCAAGCGGGAAGCTACCATACAGGCAAGAGGTATCGGGTTTGCGACCACTGGCCTGGATACGCTGGAGCAAGCTCGTACTTATGGCGCGTACCGGGGCGAATAATTCTTCTAAGCGAGCAGAGGTCAGACCCGGCTCGCTCGTATCCAATAACGCATCGTAGCGCGTTTCGACAAAACCGAGTCGATCCGCGACCTCGCGCTGCAACTCCACGATACGCTGCAACCAGGGGGCAAAGCGAGCAAAATCGTTGTGTTTACGCGCAAGCGCCCAGTGTTCATCACTACTGACTTGCACACGCGCAAGTTCTTCAACCAGCTTCCCAGGCAGTTTCGCTTGCTCATTATAAAGGCGTCGCACCTGACGAACAAGGCCACGGTCAGCATCGGTAAAGCGAGTCTGTCCAACGACATCCTCCAACTTCTTGAGGAGCTCGCCCATATGTGGCGTACTGATACGCTCGTGCTGGATGCTTTGTAGCGTTGCCATCTGATGCATTCTAGCTTCAATCGCGCCCGTAGGCATTGTCGTTTGCTGGTCCCAATAGAGAAGATTCTCCACGGACTGAAAATCGCAGATCTCATGCCAGAGCTGCAGTAGCTCGCTGATCCGTTCATCGCTATGGGTAAAAGCGATACCCACGTTTGCGTGTTGCTCTCCTGCTATCATACTAAAACCTCTCCCATTATAATTCTCTCTACCTCACAATTATATGGGAGATGGCAAGGACCACATTCGTATTTTCACAACTTGCGAAATTTCTCACTCTATCTACATTTTATACAGCTACACCTGCTCCTGAGCCAGGGGCAGCATGAACCAGAAGGTCGCTCCCTGTCCAGGATAGCTCTCAACACCCACCTGCCCCTGGTGCTGCGCAATAATGGACTGCACGATGGAAAGTCCAAGTCCCAAACCGGCATTCTCTTTTGAGAATGTTACGGTTCGCGTCTGATAAAAGCGCTCCCAGACATGCTCCTGCTGTTCTAAGGTTAAGCCTAGCCCATGATCCTGGACTGATACACGTGCCATGTCTCCTTCTATATCCAGCCGTACCACAATCGTTTGGTCGGGCGGTGAATACTTGAAAGCGTTGATCAGGTAATTGGTAAGTGCCTGCTCAATACGATCCGCGTCCGCCATCACTGGCACGAGCGATTGAGATGGCAATACCATCTCAATATGATGCGAGGATGCAACCGGCCGCTGACTTGCAACCACCTGCTGTACAATCGTAACAAGATTGTTGTACTGGAGTACCGACTCGAATTGTTCCATATCGCTGTGCGCCACGTCGAGTAGTTCTGCGATTAGCCGTGTTTCTATCTCTGCTTGCCTCAAGGCCTGCTGAAGTAGAGTATCCAGTTGATGGAGGCTCTTTGCATCCATTGGAGAACCATCAGGGATGCGCTCGATATACATCAGCGCAACCTCGATCATACCCTGGATAACCGTAAGTGGGGTTCGAAGCTCATGATTCACCATTTCCAGAAATTCCTGTTTGCGCAGTTCTGCTGCCTTGCGGTCGGAAATATCGAGGCACATTACCAGAGCACGGGTGCGTTCAGGATTTATTGTTGCGGCCGTCACCAATGCGGGAAAGCGACTGCCGTCCTTGCAGATATATTCTTTCTCCTCGGGGAGTGAAGCCCCCTGCGAGATAAGTGTTTGCCAGGCGCGTGAGCGTGCCCCTATATATCCCTGGTACAAGCAGATCTGGTACAGATAGAGTCCCAGAGAGCAACTCCTCTCGACTATAGCCCAGCAGCTGCACCAGACGATTATTCACCTCGTACATGTGCCCCTCTTTATCGGTCACCATCACTCCAGCAATGTTGGATTCCACCAGCGAGCGAAACTTACGTTCGGCGTACTGGAGTTGCTCTTCCAGGCGACGTAACTCCTCTTTCTCCCCTTCAAGCTGGAAAACATACTGCTTGTGTTCCGTGATGTCGCGGTAGTTACCCACAATTGCGCCGACCGCCGGTTCCGCTAACATATTAGTAATCGTACCTTCTACCCAGCGCCAGCTTCCGTCTTTGTGATAGATACGACACTCAAAGGCGAAGTTTTCTCCGGGCCGCTTAAGCAAGTCGGTGATTTGCTCAATCACCTGCTCCCGATCATCTGAATGGATAAGGACAAAACCATTTGTCCCACACAATTCGCTGGGAGTATAGCCAGTCATATGGATGGCCGAAGGGTTGGCATAAATAATAGTACCTTCTGAAGTGATCAGCGTAATGGCATCCGTACTGCTTTCAATCAAGGCGCGAAATAGCAAGTCGTTCTGCACCAATAGGTCTCTTGACATGGATCTGCCTCATCTCTCTGGTTCTTGATTCATTTCATGACGATTCAGCAAAAGTACCTGTTGAATTAACTACTGCGCAAATGCTTGTTATCAAGCGAGTAGATTTTACAGAAGGTGAGAATCAAACATACAACTATATTGCACAGTATTGATGGTAAAGAGTCAATATGTTAATTTATACAACATTATTATTCTACATCAACATTTTTGGATTGTAAAGATGACTCAGTACATCAACAACTATCATCAAAAGTCATAGCATTCCAAGCCGTGCTTCTCCCGGTCACGCTCGACTTCTTTACGTGTCTCGAATCTATACCACAATAGCGTACCAAATGCACTTAATACACTATTGTAGCATAAATAAATAAACATGCGCGATTTTGGCTGTGCTTGGGCTTGTTCAATAACTATCGCAAGCCAGCAGCCCTGGCAACACCCTCGTTAAGCAAATCGTGCACCTCAAACACGGAGCGCATATACTCCTTGACCCCCTCACCTCCGGTCAAACGCAACCAGAAAGATCCTCTATTCGGCTCAATCTCTAGTGTAAAACGTATAAAAGGGCAGCAGAGCCGTTCATTGGCAATATATTCGGCTACTTTGAGCAGCATTGCTGAATCGGGAGGGAGACGAAATCCGTATCCCTCTGGCATCTCCTGCATTTCCTGTACAGCTGCATACACTTGCTTGCCCGTTTCAACCCATCGATCCCTCATATCGGCGGGAATGGCATTTGGGTCGCAAGCAATAATAACATCATCTTGAGGCGTTTTCTCGGTTTGCATAGTTTTTCCTTCCATGAGAAGATAACATACACACTGATCATTGCACTTCTGTGGTTGTGGTCGTAAGGCTGCGGCGCTTCGAATACGCTCCAAGGTGTCGCGCACAGCCTGCAAGTCTGCTATCCGGCGCTCAATGTCGCAAAGACGTGCATCCAGAGATGCAAGCACCTGCTGACATGGCAGTGAATCGTTCTCACGCATTGCCAGAAATCGAGCAATCTCCGCAAGAGGATAGCCAAGGCTACGTGCCCCAACAATAAAGCGCAATACGATGGCATCGTGTTCGCTGTAGAGCCGATACTGGTTTGCCGACCTACGAGGAGGTGGAAGCAATCCAACCGACTCATAATAACGAATCGTCTTTGCCGAGACACCAGTGCGCCGTGCTAATTCGCGAATAAACATATCCATCTTCTCAGTGTACACGTTCCAGTGGCTGGAAGGTCAATAACTAATCTATGCATTCCTTCTTCCTTCTGCTATTATATAGTAGGCCCTTATTCTATTTTGGGAAAGCCAGTGCTTTGATCTGAAGGAAATCTGGCTTGCCTAACAAGCGATTGTACAAATACATCTATGGACAATAGCCAGCAAACAAAGCATGCACCGGACGGCTGGGACTGTGCGCGTTTTTGGAGCTTGGTTCTGAGCTTCGGCGGTTTCCGTTTCCGAGCCTGTTTCTCCCCAGCCGCCGGTAACGCAAGCCGTTGGGCAGATGCAACAGGAGGGGTGCAACCATGATCCTTCCCAAAGACCGCGACCCCCGCTTCATCACCATCCGCCGTGGGGGAACGCTCACGGACTCCGACCATCGGCTCCTGGCTTTGTGGGCAGCCGCGTGCGCAGAGCACGTTCTGCACCTCTTCGAGTCGGTGCAGCCCTCGGACCCGCGGCCCCGTCAGGCGATTGAGCAGACTCGGGCATGGGTGCGCGGCGAGATCAAGATGTCTCAGTCCCGCAATTCGGCTGGCCACGCCCAAGCTGCGGCAAGAGAGCTGAGCGGAGCCGCTCGGCACGCCGCATTTGCTGCCGGCCAGGCCGCAGCGGTGGCGCATGTCGCCGCACACGAGCTCGGTGCTGCGGCCTACGCGATCAAGGCCGCACGTGCGGCCACCCCCGGATGCGAGGGTGAGAGCGCCGGCCGGCTCGAGTGCCGTTGGCAGCGCGAACAGCTCCCCGATGCGATTCGCGAACTCGTCCTGGAGGATCAGCGGTTGCGAAACGAGATCTGCTGGTCGGTGTTCGACTGCTGACAGGCGTGACGGCTTGTCTGCACTACCCAACAAGCGCTTCGACCTGACGCCGCGAGCGCCTTACTCTGTCGCCGGAAGTGATTGAGCACAGGTCAAGCGCGAACTAGCATAACGCTCTAGTAATAAAAGAAGGAGCCATACATATCGTGCAACATAAATTACTGCTGCAAAAGCTTGTCGATCAGCTCAAGCCAGTTTATGGGCTGCAAGCGATTGTCCTGGGAGGATCGTACGCGAGCGGTTCACAGCGACCAGACTCTGATATCGACATTGGCCTCTATTATAACGCGGATCAGCCCCTGGATACGGCTCATATCCGTACAATCGCCTCTACGCTCAACGATACTGCCGACCCTACGGTGACCGAGTTGGGTGGATGGGGACCCTGGGTCAATGGTGGCGCATGGCTGACAATCAGGGGCCAGCGCGTTGATTTTCTTTATCGCAACATCGACTTTGTCTCCTCGACGCTCGATGATTGTAATCATGGCATTATCCGCTCCGATTATTGGCAGCAACCGGCCTACGGCTTTCACAGCTTCATGTATTGCACCGAGACTGTCATTTGCCGCCCTCTCTACGACCCCGATCAGGTAATCGAGCGGCTCAAAACAAAGGTAATTCCTCGCTACTCCCCTCGGCTCAAGCAAGCGATCATCAAAGATTTTCTCTGGCGTGCCCGGTTCACGCTCGACAATACCTCCAGGGCAGCGGCACGCGGAGAAGTCTATCTCGTCACTGGCAACCTGGCGCGGACCGTTCACTGCCTCGTCCAGATCCTCTACGCACTCAATGAAACTTACTATCTCAGCGAGAAAAAGCTGGCTGCGGATGTCGGTTCGTTTCGCCTGAGACCAGATATGTTTGTCGAGAGGATCTACGCGCTTCTCGGTGCAACCGGCACAACCAGTATGCAGCTCCAGGAATCTCTGGCAAAAACCGAGGCACTTTACAACGAGCTTTCCCTCCTGGTAGAGGATGAAAAAAAGATCAGGGATGTGTAAGAAAGAAGACATTCATGCCTAGCTCCCCTGGAGAATGCCCCATTTCGGTCAATTTCATAGCAATTTCGCTGCGATGTTGCATTCCGTGACTCTCCACGTGCAGCAGCAACTGCCAGAGAGGTTGATGAAAGACCTGGCCTGGAAGCTTCATATTAGCTATACGTGATCTCGCGCTCCAGATCTTCTTCGCGCAAGGTTGCAAACAGATCATACATACGCTGTTTTTCTTCCTGCCAACGTACCTGGATCGTTTCTAGCGTCGGGAAATCATCCGGGCTAAATATCGTAGTCGGTTTGTTGCCCTGCCAGCGCTCACGCCATATCCAGTTTCCGTTCAACAAATGGACCAGCGTGACACGGATACTCCCCACACCATTCGACATCTCGTCGTTCAACTGGGCCTCGCTGAGGTGAGACGCTACTTCTAGCAGCTTTTCAGTTGCCCAGTAACCATAATCATAGAGAACTCTTACTTCGTTGAGGTTCAAGATATCACGATCCTTTCAATAAAATTTGTCAGAATATACTCTGCGATAAACATGATATCACAAGCATGCCAACAGAGATTCCCGCATAGCACCACAACAAAAATGTTCACAGGTTTTAGCCAATATTCCCTTCTCGTCAAATTTTAAGCAAGAGAAGTTTTTCAACTAAAACTTTCTATGGTATAGTGAAGTGATGAAAATCTTGCGCCAGGGAGACAAGGGACACCCACGTGCCTGTCTCCCTGGAGCAGGACTTCCAGCAAACCAAAGCAAACCAAACAGGAGACAAGAGTATGCAGGTTGTTTTTGTGGGTGGCGCGTCTGGAGTTGGGGCATCGTGTGTTGCACTTGAAATTGCGCAACAGTGGATCGTCATAGATGCAGGTGTGCGCGTTGATCGCAAAAGCGATCCTCTGCCAGATCTGGCGCTGCTTGAGGGCAAAAATGTACGCGCAATCTTTGTCACACACGCGCACGCCGACCATATTGGCGCACTCCCGCTGGTCCATCAGGCGTTTCCCACGGCTCCCATCTTCGCTTCGCGTGCTACTGGCCTGCTCATGGAAGTTATGCTGGCCGATGCGCTGAAGATTATGAACAAACGGGCCGTTGAGGAGATGGAGATTCCGCTCTATCCAGGCGAATTGATGTCCAGCATGCTCAATCAGGTACGTCCATTGCCGGTTGGCGAAACGTTGACGCTCCCGCAATTGCCAGGAGTGACGATCCATGCCAGCCGGGCCGGGCATATTGCTGGCGCGGTCAGTTTTAGTTTTACCGGACCTGATGGCACGGTGGTTATCTCCGGCGATATCAGTAGCACGGCCCAACGCACTGTGCTGGGGGCGCTACCTCCACCTGTGGAGCACTGTGACCTGCTCATCCTGGAATCTACCTATGGCTCACGCCTGCACCCCAATCGTCAGGGCGAAGAGCAACGCCTTGCGCTGGCTGTGGCTGAGAGTATCGCTCGCGGCGGCCATACGTTGATTCCTTGCTTTGGCCTGGGGCGCGGCCAGGAACTCTTGCTGATCTTGCAAGCGGCGCAAGACAAGGGGCTGATCCCCGAATTTCCAATTTATGTCGATGGGCTGGTCAGGCGCGTCTGTGCTACCTATCTGCTCTTGCCCGAAGCACTACCGCCGGTCCTGCAACGCCAGATTCGCAAGGGCTATCTTCCTTTTACGGGACGCACGGTCAAATTTGTGCGCGACGAGCGAGAACGTGAGCGTATCCTGGCCGGCCCACCTGCCTGCATCTTGAGCAGTTCGGGCATGTTAACTGGCGGTCCAAGCGTCTGGTACGCACAACGTCTGGCGGCTCAGGAACAGGCTTCAATTCTGATTACGGGATACCAGGATGAAGAGGCACCCGGCAAACGCTTGCTTGATCTGGCTGATCAGAAGAACAGCACGCTTGATCTCAATGGGACCACGGTCCCGGTGCGCTGTCATGTTGCGAAATATAGCCTGAGTGCGCATGCCGATGGCGGTGAACTGGCCGCCTATGCCGCCGCACTCAAGCCGCGACAGGTCGCGCTGGTCCACGGCGACGAGGAGGCGCGTCTGGCTCTGCGTCGTTTACTCAGCGAAACGGAGGTCCTGCTACCGAATAATGGTGCCGCCATAACACCGCAGAGCCAGAAGAGGAGAGTCAGCAAACAAGGGCAGCCAGCACACGTCCTCTCCACCCTGCCCAGTGGTATCGGGCAAGGGCGCAAGCTTGATCTGGGAACGCTACCCGAACTCTGGCAGGCTGTGACGAACATTCCGACATTGCGCATGGTAACCGTGCGTGAACTCGCCTCGATCTGGTATGGCGCAACCACCGAGGCTACGACCAGCGGCATCCTGGCTGTCCTGGGCAACGATAGAGAGCAACGCTACTTTATTCGCCAGCAGGCGCTGGAAGAGGCATATCGGGTACGAGGACAGAACGACGAGGCACCCGGTGATTTTCTAGCTGATCTGGTGGGCAAAATTCTGCTTGTTGAGATCAGCCCAGGCAGCAGCAAACCAGTGTTCTGTCAGGGGATTGAGCCGGGAGCCAGAATCCGCGTCCAGCATCCCAGGGGCGTTGATTTTGTCCGTTCACGCTATCCCGCTTCCTCCATCCTGGATATCCTGGGCGAGCCCGATGAGGAGATGCTCGATGGACGCTTTGGCATGTCTGAAGGGTTGGATAGCCTGGTCAGAACCGCACGTCGGGTACGTCGGCGTCTCTCAGCCCACACGCTGGCCCATCAATGTGAGGAAGAAGCGACCTATACCCTGAGCGATCTCTGCCAGATCGCAGGCATCTCCTCTAGCGCTTTAGAAGACCGTCTGGCGATGGCGAAGACTCCTCGCGAAAAACCCACAGATTTTTTCCCAACGGCGTACGCTCATGGAAGGAGAAGGGCTGGTTCTCTACAGCCTGGCACCGGAATGGAGCGAGGCCCTGGAAGAGCCGGAAGAGCTGCCACGCGTCGATCAAAGTTGGCTACAAGAAGTAATTAGCCACCATCTGGATGGCGCAACGGATCTCTATCGGCGCAGTATCGACCCGGACACAGGCGAGATTACGCTGTCATTTCACTTCCCGGCCATCGCCGAGCAAAACTATGTCGAGCAGCTCACGGCCATCGCCGAAGAAACAGGTGTATCACTTAACATTGCGTCCCAGCCCCACCAGGGTGAGCTGGTGCGTCTCGCCCACATGGTCCTGCCTGCCGGGCTGAGCGAGCACGGCTCTCCATCGATCTATCATGAAAATCAGATCATTCAGATCAAATGCCTGGGTAAGGCCAGCCCAGAGGATATTGCAGCGGCCAAAGAGCAATTTTGGGCATGTACGTACTGGCAATTAGAGTTCGATATTCAGTCGCCCGCTGGCAACGTTTCTTTGCCGCCCATACCAGAGCGCCAGCCAGCACAAGCACAAACATACGTCGAGCAGAACAAAGCCATCCAGATTGCGCAGAGCATGCTGCGTACCCAGCCAGGCTTTGTCAAAGTAGGCGCAGACGCAGTACGTAGGCTGCTAAACGTACGTTTCCATTTTCCAGCAATCGCCCGCCAACGCTATGAAGAACTCTTTCATGAAATTGAGGCACGCACGGGTTGGCAGGTACAGGTTCAGGAGGGAATTCACCAGGAAGCTCTGGCCGCGATGGCTCGCACTGTCCTGCCCCCGGACCTTACCCCAACAGGCACGCCCTCGATTTATCAGAGCCAGCAGGCCGTTTCGCTTCCGTACAAAGGCGCAACCTCTCAGGAAGCCATAGTAGCGGCACAAGAACAATTCGCCAGGGAGACTGGCTGGCAACTTATGCTCGTTAAAAAGAACAATGCTTGAAAAGAAAGAGAAACAGCATGCCAATCAACCACACAAACCGCAAAGGCCAGACATACACGTTATACAAAGGCCAGACCAAAACCGGCAAGCCACGCTATTACTTTGGTCGCACGGGCCAGAGCCAGGATGAAGAAGTCGCGGAACTCCCGCCCGGCTTCACCATCAGCGAAAGCGTCAACGGCATAGTCTCCCTGGTCAAAGACCGCCCCTCATTGATCCTGCCCGAGGAAGTGGCAGCCATCGAGACTGAGATGAAACGACACCCCCAGGCCCATCGATATCGGGTCGCAGCTAAGCACAACATGATCGAGATCTACGAACAATCCGGCCCCGATATCGACGAGTTGCTCAGTATACTACCGCCGAGTTTCCAGCCAAAGGAGGCTGTGACTTCAGAGTTGCAGGCTGATCTGGACCGTACTGCTCAATTCACGCCAGTGTTGCGCTTCACCCTTCTCAAGTCCGCACAACGCCAGTTCGGCGTGGAACGCATGTGCTACCGAAGCAGCATCGATGGCTGGCTCGAACTATATGATACAAAAGGGATGCTAGCGAAGATGGCTCATAAGCTCATCCCCACTCTAGGTACAGATGATTTCTTTGAGCTGTGGTGAGTGGATGGCATACGAGCAGGATGGGGGGATGGTTGTACTATTGAGGTCCGTCGCGTAGTAACCATCACTCGTGTTCAATACCCCTTCAATAGGATGAAAATACGATGCGAATAATGCATTTTGCATGTGAATGCGAATAATAGGCGAGAATCCGGCCGCTGAAAACATGGTATCTATGGTATAGACGATAATAAACCATTTCAGCGAAAAATAATGCAAGAGATGATTAGAGATAATTTAGAGATATATTACAGATATTTTTTATAATTCGCATCGGAGTTTCAAAAAGGCTACATACGTGGATTTCAGGGCTAACTGGGTCATAGGTGTTGGTGGTAAAGCTCTCAGAAGCACACTGCACGCCCCCTCACCGACGTCGGCGAGGGAGCGTGCAGTGTGCTTCTGAGAGCTTTACTTAGATTCAATTCGACCCAGTGGATTGGGGCTCTCCATCAAAGCCCTGCGTGCTACAGGCCAGGCGGGGTCTTCGGGGTAGAGCGCGGTGCGCAGGTAGGCCCAGGTAAGCCGCTGGACCAGGGCGACTCGTTCGGGGTTCTCGTCGGTCGTCTCGGCTGCGTCGTACCCAGAAACCCCACCAAGCAAATGTTTTGCGCCAAACAGCGTAAGCAGTGACTTGGGGCCGGAGGAGAGGAAGTACGGATCAGCATGCCAGTCCGCACCCCGGACCGTCATCCCACCAGAATCGTTGTCGCCCGCAACCACGAGGGCTGGCGTCGTCATAGGAGCAAAGTTGGGGTTCAAGAAGTAGGAAGACTGAGCCGCGACCGCGCTGAGATCGGCCCCACCTTTGCCAGGCGCGGAAAGCAGCACACCCGCTTTGATTCGCAGCTCGGCCATATCGACTTCCGTTCCGTTTTTGAGATCGGTAGGATCGGTCACCCGCGCACCCAGCAACATACTTGCCGTCAGCGCACCCATTGAAACCCCGGCGACAGCGATCCGGCTTCGGTCCAATCGCCCTTTGATCTCTGGAACTGAAGCTTCGATGACGTCAAGCTGGTCGAGGATGCTCTTCATGTCCTCAGCGCGGGACCGCCAGAATAAAGGCGCTCCGGGAGTTTTTGGATCGAGGCTTAAAGTCTTTGAACTCAGATGAGTGGGCTGGATGACGAGGAAGCCGTGAGCAGCCCAGAAATTGGCGAGCGGGCCGCAGCCGTTCAACGAGGAGAGGTTGTTCGATCTTCCATGACCGTGCGAGAGAAGGATGATGGGTAGGTTGTGTCCGGTCGTCGGCGCGGAAACTCGTATCTGCAGATCCACGGCGCGCTCTGGTACTTTTAACACCACCGGACTGACGGAAACAACAGGTGTTTCTGGGCTCATCGGGATGTTTGCGGCTGTACCGATCAAAGCGTGGTCCTGAAGACCGATTCCTTTGTTGGCCCTGGTAGCTGGGGTATATTGCATGATTGTCTTCCTCCAGAGTATACTGATAAAGTGGAGCACTGCTCCGATACTATCAATCGGAACGTTGTTCCGATTACCTATTATTATACGGAACTTCGTTCCGTTTGTCAAGCTCTGGTTTGAGAGAGGGAATGAAGTGATGGTCACCGACGAGGGCCTACGCCCATGACCTGCTGGCAAATCGAGTTCAAAGATATCTCGAGTGTGCCCGCCGACCCTGATGGAAAGCAGCAGCACCTAGGAGAAGCGCTCAACATCATTGACATGGGAACATCGGTGCTGCTCGATGTTCACGTCCGTCCTGACTTCACAGCAGAAACCGCGTTGGAGGCCCTGGCAAGCACGCTCACGCGCTCTGGTCGGCCAGAGCGCATCGCCCTGGATCGAGATCCGCGCTGGGTAGGAAGCCCAGCAGGCAGTGACTTTCCTGCCGCACTCATCCGCTTTGGAGCGAATCTGGGCATTGAGATCCATAACCGTGTGGGTTTGCCTTTGGATGCTGATCTGTACAGCATGCAGGTGATCCACGAGCAACAGGTGATCAAAGCGTTGCCCATCCGTGGACTGGTCGGGCAAGAGCTTTCCTTTGAGCAGTTTGGGGTGCCTATGCAGCGTCAGGCCCGCTTCCGTTCGCTGCAAGAACGCAGGTATCGCAGCGCAGCACGCATTTCACCGTAAAGAAAGACGAGCCACTTCTCCTAAGTCAGAAACAGATGTATTTGCTCAATCAGTTCTTCAGGAGCATCATAAGGAACACCATGTCCGGCATTCTCAAAAATATACAAACGAGCATTGGGGATTTTCTGTGCCATTTCTTCTGACTCGCTTACTGGGATAACCCAATCGTAGCGGCCATGCAAAACAAGTGTTGGAAGGGCGATACTGGGAAGCTGTGACCGCACATCGTAGGTATTCGGGAAGCGCTCCTCCATCTGCGTGTCTATATCCTCATTGCGAAACGGGTTACGGTCCAGAAAGCTCACTACCTCTGGCTTAGGCGGATACCAGAAAAGGGGGACGAGTTCCGCTCCAAATCGGTGCCCATCCTCTTCATTTGCTTGGCCTGCATTGATACGGGCAGCAACCTCGCGTAATTCCTTGCCAACCAGCCCTTCCAGGCAGTCCAGATCAAACGTAGCATCTGAACTTGACTTGGTAGCAAGGAGGATGAGACCTCCAAGAAGCTCAGGATGACGCACTGCAAGACTCAACCCAACACAGCCACCAAACGAATGGCCCAGCACCACAGGGCGCTCAATACCTAAGTTGGTACAAAAAGCGGCGACATCGTCGGCCATAATACCTATCTGGTAATATTCGGGACGATCACGGGTAGAACGTCCTTGACCGCGAAGATCAAGATAGATGACCTGAGCAAATTCACCTAGTGGGTCCATATAAGGACGAAAGTATGTATGATCAATCACTCCCGGACCACCATGGAGCAAGATGAGGGTCGGCTTTGGCATCATTCCTTGTTCTGTTGGTTTGAGAGCACTGCCAACCACATCGAAAAAGAGCTGGGTGCCATTTACCTTCAAGTACATATATTTCCTCCCTTGGAATATATATCATCTATTCTTTGCTTCTAATTTCCATACCACATACCACTTTTCTTATTTTTCTTCCTTCTTTTCGAACCCCAACACGAACACGTTGGAGTCAGTGCCTTCAGAGCTATCGCTACACCGCGCGATTCAATCGAAGATCGTCGTCCACGGCAGCAAAATAGCCCTGCACACATCGATGAGGAAACATATAGCCACGACCAACCTTGCAGAGTAGAGCGTGCTCAGAAGCATAGTCAAGAAAAGCGGGAAGACCATAAGGGATATAATCACTTTTCGAGCGCGAGAGCAGGAAACGCAGCAGGAAATGACGTATAAACGTTAAGCCACCAGCAAATAACCCGGCAAGCAGACCGATAATCAACCCAACATAGAGCGCAGCAAAGGGCACGCCAAGCAGCCCGAAGCCAAGCGTTGCAAGCAATCCAATCGCCAGCCCATTCTGCCCGGAACGCCATATCCGCTGGTTGCCTTTGCTGTATCCTCCCAAAGAACCGTCAGTATTTTTCTGCTCCGCCGCCCGCCATTGGGATTAGACCTGAGAAAAGCAAGCCGTGATTTTGTCCCACCCTGCCGACCACCGCTAGCACGTTCATCGGTTGGCCCAACAACCACCCAGACCAACAATCCATAAAGCAACATAATACACGCCCCATAGAGCACCCCACCAACGGAGAAGCCAGGCACACTCACCAGCAACGCACCAAGTAGCCAGATAAGTATATTTTTACTCAACGCTCTCAATACCGAAATTATAGTATCCACCGGCCTAATCTCGCTGCGCAACGCGACAAACGAGCCAACCAGCCAGCTCACGATCAGGCCAGCCCCCAGCCCATAGGCAACCCCATTGATCCCCCCGATAAGCAAACTTATCGGCAATATATAGGGCAAACCAGCAATCAGTCCAAATAGAATAGCAAAAGAACGACGCAGAGCGACGGTAGGAAGCCAATCGGGCTGCATATTTTCCAGGTAGAATATAGATTGGTTACGTCCTTGCATCTGCCGCGCAATCCAGGACAACCAGCGCTGCACCTGTTCATCCGTATAAGACGGAACATCAGCATCACCACCAGATCCCCGCAACACCTGCTCAGCATAGGTCGCAAAAATCTGTTCGCGCTGCTCTTGTGGCTGCATGGCTATAGGCAATATACGAGAGCTCTCCGTATCAGGATAGGTTAGTAGTATGATCGTCAGCAGAAGTGGAATCTGCATAAGCGCCTGCAAACCTGCATCCGACTGCCAGGCATGACAAACATTTTTGTACAGCTCCGGCATCACAGCAAAATACTGCTCCACCTGTTGCTTACTCAAAGGCTGAAGTTGTGCTGTACAGCGCAAATCCAGGCGAGCGACCTGATCCAGATATTCATCTTCGCAACTACATACTACCAGTTGAACCGAGGGATGTTCTTGATAATAGACATTGATAGCCTCAATGCATGAGGTACGCGCTTCTGGAGCCAATTCATCCAGGCCATCGAGCAGGAGTACAAGCAGATCAGCACGCAGCCAGGCACGAGCATGATGACGCTCAATATGATATCGTGCAGCAAGTTCATCAAAGAGCCAGCCATCCAACGTTCTTTGCTGCGTCGTCCAGGTGGACAAATTAAAAATCACAGGAACGGGTTGCTGGCCATCAAGCCGGGCGCGAGCGAGCAAGTCACGACCAAGAGTCAGGAGGACGGTCGTTTTGCCCGCGCCCGGCTGCCCCAATAGCAATAATGAACTGCCGGACTGCTCATAGATCTCGCGAATCGAGGTGTCGGCCGGCAAAAGCGTTGGCGGAGTATGCGCCGCCTGAAGTTGGAAATGCCAGGGGTGAGCAAGGGCATCCGGCAACGAAGCCAGGTGTAGCGCATGCAAAAGATCCTGATAAGGTGAATGCTGCAACACACCCTCGATCCATGCATGCTCAACATCTCTGAGCAATTGTTCACGGACCCGCTCAGGCGGTAGCGGTGGTGGAGAATTGGCTGAGCGGCGTGTTTTCACCTCTCATCCTCAGCGAGCAATAAACGCAAAGCCTCTTTTTCATCCTGCGCCTGCATGAGCCGGGTAAAAAGCAATTGCAACTCCTCTGGTGTCTTCAATTGCGCACTCCGCTCTTTTGCTAACGGCACGAGCGAAGCAAAACGAGTTTGCACCATAGCCATGAGCGCTTGCTTGAGACCTTCCTTCTTGCCCTGCCTGAGGCCTTCCTTCTTGCCCTGCCTGAGGCCTTCCTTCTTGCCTCTCGAGACCTTCCTTCTTGCCCTGCTTATTGGCCTCTTGCGTCCACTCCTTGTAAACCCAGGATTCCTTTAGGATATCATCAAGTATGTCACCCAACATAACAAAACTCCTTTTCAACCAGGCCGAATCGTCTTCTCCAGTATATACCAACGATGCTAGTGCGTATGTTAGCGAAAGTGCGCCCACTTTTGGCTGACCCTCAACCGGTTCTAGCAGGGCAATTACGCGCTCAATTGACTTATAATTCGATCCTTCGCTTGTTAGCGGGACCAACGGTAACAAACCGTGGTTGCCCGAACGCAAAATCGCCTCTGTCGGAACCTCCCATAGTTTGATGCTTCTATAGTTGAAACGAATCGATTCTTCTCCCCAGGGCAGCGTATGCACGTAAGGAGATTCAACTATTGGACGATCCTTCCTTAGATAGATTACCACAGAATGTACTGGTAGCTCATATTTGCGTGTCGCTAGCATATTATATTCGCACATTCGCATTGCCATATTTTTGACACTGCGTTTCTGAAACTCAATGTGTAAGAGATAAACATGATCTTCATACAGGGCCCGATATAAAAGATCGGCATCAATACTGCGTGCACCTAAATGAGGGGAGAGCTCAGACACAAAAGAGGAACCTTGCCCGAGCCAACTAACAAAATCCTGGGGAGCCTCGCCCACCAACCACTTCATAGTCCCGTCCCACTGCTTCGCCATCTAACCTTCTTCCTTCCACCACATACCATCAAGACTCTTTCAATACTATACCACAGCCATTTCCCATTTTCCATATGTATAGAACACAAATTCGCTATGATGAATAAACTGTCATGCAAATCATCAATCTATGAATTTTAGGCGCTATATCCTTAAGCATATAAGGAAAAATCTGAAAAGATTATGCATGGCAAATACAGAAAGATTATCAGATAGTAAAAATATCTTGGACAATCAGTTCTCATTCGCCTACTCTGATAAAGAGACCGGGGAGTGTTCCTCATCTGGCATCTAACACGCAATAAAAGTGGCATCAAGAGGAAAAATAATGCATACTTATACATAAAATGGGTGATAGAGGACTCGAACCTCTGTAGCCCGAAGGCCCTTGATTTACAGTCAAGTGCAGTTGCCGCTGTGCCAATCACCCTCATCCATTAACATCGATATAATAGCATAGAAGCAATTGAGAGTCTACTATTTTGAACGATCAAATTGTTCAGCATTGCCTGAATCTTTCAAACCTGTGAGAAGCAACTTTAGCTATCGATAAGGAGCATTTAATCATGTCAACAACCGTATTAGTCACCGGGGGAATGGGGACGCTGGGCCGTGAGATTGTAAAACAGTTGGTAAGCAAACAATATCGCACGCGTGTGCTTAGTCGGCAAGGTGCAATGCCTGTGCCCGCAGGTGTAGAGCTGATTAGCGGAGATTTAGGAACCGGTAGCGGGCTGAATGCGGCAGTTGCGGGTATAGATACTATTATCCATTGTGCAAGCGCACCTCGAAACGCACAACGGGTGGATGTCGAGGGCACGCGCTTATTATTGCAAGCCGTACAAAACAGAAGTACACATATCATCTATCCCTCTATCGTTGGGATAGACCGCAGTACATTTTCCTACTACCAGGCAAAACGAGCAGCAGAAGAAATCATCGAGCACGCAATACTACCGTGGACGATCCTACGTGCAACGCAATTTCATAACCTTGTGCTAAATATCCTCCAGGGATTTGGGGTTGATACACAATCAGTAGTTAAGATACCAGGCCATATGCGTTTCCAATCCATCGACGTAAGCGAGGTCGCCGCACAACTGGTCACGCTCGTCGAGCAAGGGCCAGCAGGACATATACCGGATATGGGCGGACCAGAGATACTCACCATCGCAGAAATGACGACCACTTACCTGCATATACAGGGCCGGGAAGCAATCATTCAAGAGGAGCCACCAACAGGAGATATGTTTCAAGCATTCACCTCAGGAGTGAACCTGGTACCAGATCATGCCGTAGGGAAGATTAGCTGGGAGACATTTCTACGACGCACAAAAAGTGTACACGGATGAAAATCTAATCGATGGTAGAAGAAATAAAGAAGCGCGGCTAAGCCGCGCGAACTTAGCAGGCATCTAAGCCTACCAAAAGTCTTTTCTAGCAACCATCGTGGAAGCAACATAGATAAGATTGGTATAAGACAAATACAGACATAGCACAACCCCGTGTACAAACTTTTTTTGCGGTCTATTCCAGCCACCAGCAAAGGCCCTCTTCGACCCTCTCATCATCCCTCCAACCAGAACAACACCATTACGCCAACAAATTGAGCTGCATGCCGGTTCCTCTACAAGGAAGATACGTGGGAGATGGCAGAAAGCACACCCACGTATACTCATGTCAACAGAGGCCAATAAAAACCACAAATAACATCACAGATGAAACCAGAAAGCACCCATTACAGGTTGGAGGAGGTCCAGATGAAACAGATGATGGTAACCGACGCACCAGATGAAAACGTACGCATTCAGGCCGACCCGGAGATCTTGAGTCTCAACGACTCCAGTCGCTTTTATCGCTACGAGATCGGGCAGGTAGAACTACTTACAACGGATGAGGTCAAAAGCCTCGGCGAACGCATTGAAAGAGCGAAAGCCGCCGCCGGTAAGAGGCAGCGCGGTCTACAACGTATCCCCAAAGAGAAAAAAGAGCTAGAAGCAGCGCGTGAAGCAACACATGAGGCGGATGAAGCAAAAAGGATACTTATCGAAGCCAATTTGCGCCTGGTACTACACATAGCTCGTAAGTACCGGGGCTTTGGCGTCGATCTGATGGACCTCGTCCAGGAAGGCAATATTGGGCTGATGCATGCTGTCGAGAAGTTCGACTATAGGAAAGGCTATCGCTTCAGCACTTACGCTACCTGGTGGATTCGCCAGTACGTCACACGGGCGTTGATCGAACAGGCTCACATGATACGCGTCCCCCTCTATAAAGTAGAGGAGATCAAACGCCTGAGCCGCGTACGCCGCCGCATGGAGCAAGAGCAGGGTGCAGAGGGCGAGCCAACGCTCGAAGCACTGGCACTCCAGATGGAAGTAAGCGTACAGCAGATTATTTCGTTGCTTTCTACCAGTCAGGAGACCATTAGCCTGGATATGCCTCGCAAAGGGGGCGACGACGAAATCTCTTTGAGCGAGGTCTTAGAGGACGATCCTAGTTACTCTCCCGAACGGATCGTCATTACGGAGACGCTCAAAGGCCACATTCACGATCTGCTTGATGCACTGTCTCAGAGAGAGAGGAGGGTATTGCAGCTTCGTTACGGACTTGAGGGAAATGGAGAGCATAGTTTATCGGAAACTGGTAAAAAATTAGGGTTAAGCCACGAAGCCGTTCGTCAAGTGGAGTTTCGAGCACTACGGAAGTTGGATCATCCGAGTCGCGATAAGATGCTCCAGGATTTTTTGGGGTGATAAATTTGAGTCATTATGATGATGGGGATCAGAGCTCGGGTTGCTAACCAGGCTCTGAATCAAAAAGACTGATACGCTTCGATTGAGCCAGACGTCTGCCAAACGTCCGGGCTCAATCTCTTTTTGGTCTTGGGGCACCTTCTCCACGAAGCAAAAGAGCTTAGCAGCACAACCGGCTAAGCTCTTTCTATTGTAGTATATTACTATAAATGCAGCAACGATAGCTAGAGGGCTAGTTTCAGGACCTTCCGTAGCGTGAAGGCGATGTGATCAGGCTCAATTAAGGAACTTGCACGACGATGACACTGACATTATCGACGCCGCCTCCGCGCAGGGAGGACTGGACCAGGCGATCCGCCACGATGTGAGAGGTGTCGCCGTTGCGTATAATTCGCTCAATGGCAGGGTCGCGCACCATTTCCCACATGCCATCCGAGCAGAGCAACAGGCTATCATGCGGCAACAGGTCGATGCTAAAAGAATCTACTTTAAGGTCAAGACTATGACCAAGGCAGCGGTACACTTTGCTGCGCTCAGGGTGTGTATAGACTTCGTCGGGCGTGATCTGACCAAAAGCGACCAGCGAGGCGACCAGCGAGTGATCATGAGTGATCTGGATCAGGCCCGCACTATCGCGAAAGAGATACGTCCGGCTATCCCCAACATTGACAATATGCGCCTTCATATTGATGACAAGGGCAGCGGTAAGCGTGGTACCCATCTCCGAATCTTCGGCCTGGCAGCGCTGGTAGATCGCTTGATTGGCCCAATCGACCCCCCCGATCAGCATATCGAGGAAGAAATTATCGCTCAGCTCCGTGCCCATAGCAATATTTTGTAGGACAGTGTGCATCATGCTTTGTACGGCGAGGCGACTGGCCTCCTGACCGCCTTCGTAGCCGCCCATACCATCGGCCACGATGAAAAGGCCAAACGGGAGCAGTTGACCCCCATAGGTGTAGGTCCCTTGCAATACAGCCAGGCTATCCTCATTAGGCTCATCCATGCGCTTGAGACCAGCGTTCCAGCCCACGCCGATCTCTAACGGTTGAACGGATAACGGCCTCTTATCAACCAGAGGCACGGTCCGCCGTGGCGATCTCGATAAATCCGGTCGCGTCGGAATGTCTGGTAGAGCGCTATAAACAGGTTTGAGCTTTCTTTCGGCTTCGTCTGGCTGAGCAAGCGAACGTGTGGTGCTACGCCGTTGCGGCACGACCTGGGCTAAAGGGGTCTGCGGCGCACGCTGAGGCAGACGTAAACGGGGAACCGCTACATCCCAACCCTTGTCAAGCTGATTCCCTTGCGTGGAGAGGGCAAGCGAGACCTGACGTGTCGGAACCCATGACGTGACTTCTTGCTGACTCTCCTGTATAAGATGCTGTAACTGCCAGGTAAGACGGCAGGCCATGAATAACCCATACCAGGCACATCCCCAGAAAAGAGATAAGATAATGGCTCCCAGCATACGCGGCAAGCTGGTAAAGCCACGGGCAGGAAACTCTACCACTGTTTGCAGGAAGAGGAGCAAGGATTGCGGTGGAAAACCACCTCCTACCACGAGAAGGAAGAGGGCAGCACACAAGAGCCCTGCCCATGTGGTGTATCTAATCCAATGGCGAACGGTATATAATGCTTTGAACTCTTCAAACATCCCGTATCCTCATGCGTGTCTGGAATCCAACAAAAAGAGAGACAATATACAAACAATATACAAATACGCTAGATAAGCTGTCCCCACCCAGGGAAACAAGTTCATTCTCTCTAAAGGCTGCCAGAGACGCCGTTTGATTGCGGCTCGCTTTACTCATCTGGCTGAAGAGAACTCCTTAGCAGAACTTAATTCGGCTCCATTGCCTCAATATATAATTGACACACAACCATATTGGCAGCATTCTCGCCAATATAGTCGGCGAGCACATCCTGACAGGCACCAACGCGTTCCATTTTCGCATGAATAAACGCATGGCGAGCGCCACCTGTTGAAAGCGCAAACAGACCACGACGCAAGGCATCTAATTCTAGTTCGATCTGTTGACGAAGCTGAGCAACTTCACTTTTACTCATCGTAAGGGTCCCTTCCAGCTAGAAAGTAAAGTACAGTGACGGAGTACAAAACTATCATCCTACAATGGCCAACACCTCTACTACTTGCACTGCTTCCTCACCCCTACAAACTTCCTGCTCGCCATAAACTCCATGATCAGCAAAAGTACAATCTCAAGTGTTGCATAATATATACGCTCTATTACTGTAAAGTATAGGCGTATATGCTTTAGGATAACTCCAAGCAAACTCCTCACTTTATAGACAAGAGTCATGCGAAACAAGGGGAAAAGAGCAAACTGGTAGTATTCGATAGGAAATTTGGGGGCTACTACGAACGAAAAGCTGACATACTCCACAAAGGTAATAGTATACTGCGAAGAGAAATAAATAAAAAAAGTGACTTGTATCCTCAATGTATGCGACAACAAACTTGTTCATACATCCACAAACCAAAGAGACGCCAGGCACTTCACTTAAATGTTTGTAACTCGTTCTACAATCGAGAAAAAATTTGCAGAAATTGTCTTATACGTCTTATACCATGTCTTATAATTATCCTTCAATATGACCATCTTATACCAAAAAGGTATTATCCTGGACCATGCAAACCATCTTCTTCCGTTGGCCCTGCGTGTGGCTGTGCGGCGATAAAAGCGGCATACCAGCGCCCACTTTCTTTCACGATACGACGCTGGGTAGCATAATCAACATACACTAAGCCAAAACGCTTACTGTAGCCATCCGTCCACTCATAATTATCCAGGAAAGACCACACAAAATATCCACACAGAGGCACGCCAGACAAAAGCACTTCCTCCAACTCTTGAATATGCTCACGCAAATATTGCACACGCCGCTTATCGGCCACATGCTTGCGTCCATCCCACTGATCCGCAAATGCAGCCCCATTCTCTGTTACCATCATCAAACGGGGAGCATAGTCTCGTTGAATGCGCAAGAGCACATCGCGCAACCCCTGAGGATAGATCTCCCATGCCATCTCAGTATAAGTTGCTCCGGGAACAGGCACGACCTGCTCATACATTTCCGCACCAACCGATGCGGGCCCCGTACTTCGACGCGCGCGCATAAGCATGCGTGAATAATAGTTGACGCCCAGGAAATCCAGGGGAACTGAGATCAGAGCCATATCAGCATCCTTGATCACAGGCGGGCGCACTGCCATATCCTGAAAAAGCCTTTCCGGGTAACTTCCACGTAATAATGGATCAAGGAACCAGCGATTGTACAATACATCTGCCCGTTCAGCCCCTTCCTGAACAGCTTGACTATCCTCAGTGACGGAGATAGGGGTAAGGCTGAGCGTTACTCCTATTCTGGCTGACGGCTGGATATAAGCTCGCAGGCGCTCAACAGCCTGACCATGCGCAAGCAGCAAATGATGGCCCGCGTCCACTGCCGCCTGGAGAGAGCGTTCTCCTGGAGCATGAACGCCGATCCCATACCCTAGATAGGCTGAACACCACGGCTCATTCAGGGTAATCCACCAGGAGACACGATCTCCCAATCGCCGCGCGACTATCTCTGCGTACTCAGCAAAAGCCTCGGCCACTGCACGTTCTTGCCATCCTCCGCACTCATGTAATGCCAGCGGGAGATCCCAATGATAAAGCGTCGCCACGGGGCAAATATTCTTTTTCAGCAACTCATCAACCAGGCGCTCATAAAAATCGAGCCCTCGCCCATTCACAACCCCGGTACCTTGCGGCAAAATACGCGACCACGAAAGCGAGAAGCGATATGCTCTCAGGTTCAACGTTGCCATGAGCGCCACATCATCCTCCATACGATGATAGTGATCTACAGCAATCTCACCAGTTTCGCCTCGATGAATAGACCCAGGCTCTCTGGCAAAGGCATCCCATATAGAGGGGCCACGCCCATCATCATAGGTAGCCCCCTCAATCTGATAAGCTGACGTGGCTGTCCCCCAGAGAAAATCGGCCGGGAAAATCGGCTGAAATGGACGATTTTTTTGCAAGGGGGTTCCCGCCAACTGTAGAGCGGAAAGATTGGGCGTAAATTTATACGCTTCTATAATATGCATGATACGCTCTCGTGTCTGTGGATCGACATCGGGCTTGTTATTTAATACACGAGAAACAGTAGTCATAGAGACTTGCGCCATCTGGGCTATCTCACGTATTGTGATCTTCTCCGCCATTTCTATCCTTCTTCTTGCATACCAAATGCTGCCAAGTGAATGTATCAGGCTCCGACACCTGCTTCTTCCATAATTTTCACATATAATACAGTATTGCGCAATACGGTGTCATATGTGAAGTTTATAGGATGTACAAAATGGGCATAACCCTATTATTGAGGCATACTAGAAGAACAATTGAACCTGATCGCATCGGCCCCCAGATACCAGTTAGGGGTGCCACCATTCTGCATCGTCAGAGTAAGTGTATAAATACCATCTGAGCTACTGGGCAAAGCAAGCAAAGGCACCTGCCCGTTGATATGCAGATCGATCCATGTCGTTACTGCCTGATTCTGATTTTGCGTATCAAAAGCATAAGTGGTACTGTCACCTGCGTTAGGAGTAGCAGTAAGAACATAATGGGCATCTGGCGCACCAGCATACCAGGAAGGAATATGGACGGATACATTGCATATTCCATCAGGGAGGTGGGCATTCGACCACATCCATTGAGCTTGTACAGAAGTTTGGTTCCAGGCCCATTGGTAGAAGCCAGAGCAATTGCCTGGGCTATTCTTGGGATTACCGGCAGGTCCAGCATAACCATTGACAGGACCGGAATATTGAGACGCATGGACCGTTGCATTTGCCTGGACAGCATTCCACGCATTCGAATTTGTCAATACAACGTGGTCTCCACAGATATAATAGCTCATTGCATAAGATGACTTCTGTACATGTTGAGCAACAGGGGCATGTTGCACCGTTGGCGTTGGCTGGAAAGCCGGGGCGGATTGCGTCGTTGGCGTTGGCTGGGACCGGGAGACAGATGCCAACTGAGGAATAGACGTTGGTTGGACTTGGGCAATAGAGGTTGGCTGTACTGTAGGGGACTGGGTTGGGGTCGCAGATAATTGCGTCGGTTTTTGAGCAGGTTGAACTGTTGGCGTAGACAAAGAGTGTGCAGCAAGTACACTATGTCGGGAAAGATCAGACCCTTGCGTATGACCGGGTATAGAAGATGCAGCATGAGTCACCCAGAGTACAGAGCTAGAAACAATTGCGATAAGGACAATACAACTTATCGCAAGAAACGATCTGGGCATAGCTTTGTACTTCAAAAAAAAGCTGAAGCTCAATCCATTTATAGCAGAAGAGTGCCAGGGCGTCGCCTGCGCTGACAGTGGATGCGATACATCTGCACTTCCACTACTATATTGAGTAATTACATTGCTGCTACTAGCCTGGGCACGTAACGAAGGTAACGTATATGCTTCATCTTCAGCAAGGGCTTCATGCTTTTCTAGTTCTGCATTGATATGCAAAGCAGATGCAAGAGATGAGCTTCTGGCTACCCCCTCTTGCTGCACAGACAGCTCAGATATCGGTGTTGTAGCAAAATCCAGGGGCTGCAAACTTCCAGGTGGCTGCAAAGCAGCAACAAATGCCTGTATATCACGATAACGATCAGCACGCTGCTTCATAAGCGCCTTGAGGACTGCTTGTTCTATATATTCGGGTAATTGCGGGTTGTGCTCTCTAAGTGAGACAGGGGGAACATTGACGTGTTGATAAAACAGCGCAATCGGTTCAGAGGCCAGAAAAGGGGCACTTCCGGTAAAGAGTTCATAGGCAACACAACCAAGCGCGTACTGATCGCTCTCCTTACATGCCTGTTCCTGAAATTGCTCGGGTGCCATATAGCGCGGCGTGCCAGCCTGATTCACTGACTTTACACTCGCTGTTGCTAACACAGTCGCAAGACCAAAATCTGCCAGGAGTACATGACCTTGTGCATTAAAGAGGATATTTTCTGGTTTTATATCGCGATGAATAATATGCTGGTCATGAGCATACTGTAAGGCCTGCCCTAGTTGAGAGAGAATTGCGATGGCCTCTTCAAGTGAGAGAGGCCCTTTGTCCTGGTCCTGAAGGCGATCACGTAATGAACCACCCACCGCATACTCCGACACAATATAAGGCATACCTTCGTGCATGCCCACATCCAGAATAGGTAGAATAGATGGATGCTTGAGCAATTCAAGAACCTGAGCTTCTTGTACGAACTGCTCACGCTCACGCATTGATGCAAAAGGGACCGTATGCATCAGCTTTAGGGCCACAAGGCGCGTTGTGAGAATACGGTGACGAGCCAGGTACACTCTTCCAAATGAACCAGAAGCAATAATAGAAATAATATTATAGTTGCCGATGACAACACTTGTATCACCCATACGATATCCTATAGCTAATATTGCGAAATACTCTCACATGACAATATGAAGTGTGTATAGGGAACATGTCTATTCAAGAGTATAGCACAATTGGCGATGCCAAATTATGCTATATAGTACTAAAAGAAATGGAAGGAACTACCAAACATAGTTCTACTCTATGTATGTTTTCCTTCTCACCCCTCCAATTTCTCTTTTTTCTATACAACCAGTTCAACCAACCTGGTAATGCAGCCAAGGAATTTTTCGTAACGTTTAACCGAGCAGCATACCAGCGTTAACTCCTAAAACTCTAATAGCGCTAGTAGTTGACATGCTTTATATTTTTGTGTTACCCTTCCTGATGAAGCGAGAAATCGCGCTACTTATTACTGCGCTTGGATGGCTGCACATAATAAGTTTGAGCCAGCATAGCTCGTAAGTGGGCTGTTGGCTATACAAAAAGAAATGGAAGGAACCACCAAACATCATCCTACTGTATGTATGTTTCCTTCCTCCTTCCTTATGCTCCAATTCCTTTTTTTGTCTATACAACGCAGTTTAATCAACTTGGTGTGCAGCCAGGTAATTTCTCGTAAACACATTGTTAGTGTCTCACAGAAGGGAATCTGATTTATGACGGTTAAAACCGGCACAATGCAACGCAGGTATGCGTACATTCTACTCATAACGATGGTGTGTGCAGTAACGGTTGCACTTTTTGTAGCAGTCGGAAGCAGCATAGTGGCCCACGCCGCGACCAATGTATGTAATGTGAAAAGTTTTGGTGCGGTAGGCGATGATACACACAAAGACACCGCTGCAATTCAGAAGGCAATAGATACTTGTGCGGCCAAAGCTGGCGGCGGAACTGTAGAGGTTCCTCCTGGCACATATCTGAGTGCTCCACTCTATATGCGGAGCAATATTAATCTACAGGTTGATACAGGGGCAACGCTAGACGCTTCGAAAACTCTCAGCGACTATACCATTCCCTCAGGCGTCACAGTACACACACTCGTGCTAGCATTTATTAATGGATACAAGATCAGCAATGTGAAGATCACCGGTGGTGGCCTGATCAATGGGGAAGGTGCTCCCTGGTGGGCAACCGGAAAAGTAGCTCATGAGCGCCCACGCCTGATCGAGCTGGCCTATACTACTGGCATCGTTGTCTCAGATGTTCATCTTGAGAATGCTGGCAGCATGCACCTGTTCTTCTTCGGCTCCAGCAGCATCGCCGTCAATAACATTACTGTTACGGCACCATCCACCTCGCCCAATACGGACGGCATCGACTTCAGCTATTCACATGATGCAGTGGTTAACGGGTGCAATGTTGATACTGGCGATGACAATGTTGCGGTCGTCTCGGGGATTGCGGAGAGCACCGCTCCACAGCTCGGCTCCTCCAATATTCTGGTCGAAAACTGCAAATTTAAGAATGGGCATGGGGTGTCAATTGGCAGTGGTACCACTGGCGGCGTCTCCAATATCACTGTGTTAAATTGTACGTT
The DNA here is from genome assembly GCA_963850365.1 of uncultured Chloroflexia bacterium. Lineage (GTDB taxonomy): Bacteria > Chloroflexota > Ktedonobacteria > Ktedonobacterales > Ktedonobacteraceae > Dictyobacter. Next base: position 32,795 of record CAWKKX010000045.1, on the reverse strand, counting down.
CAACGGCACGACCAACGGCCTGCGCATCAAATCCAATCGGACGGTCGGCGGCGAAGTTTCAAATGTCAACTATAGCAATCTGACGATGACCAACGTCACCCATCCAATCCTCTTCACCGCCTACTATCCCAGCATCCCGACATCCGATTCAGCACAACCCATCACCAGCACAACACCGTACTATCACAATATCACGGTCACTAATCTGGTGGCGACTGGCGCGAAAGATGCCGGCACAATCGTTGGGGTTCCAGAGAAACCACTAACGGGGATCACTCTCAAAGCTGTGAAGATTACAGCAAAGACGGGAATAGTGGTCAGAAATGCGACAGTTACGGTTACAGGTGGGACCAAAATAACGGTTTCCAGCGGCCCCTCATACATCATTGAGGCCAATGGCAAGGTAATTACTGTATAGGATATCACTGTCCTTCTGCATTGCTACAAAAGATGTGTAAAGCACATCTTTTGTAGCAATGTACTATATCTTCTCCTTCTCACCACATGAGTCCGAACCTCTTTTTATAGCAAGTATCAGCTTCCCATCCCCATGGGCTTGTGAGTTTTCCGTGTGTATTCGTGCCTTTCGTGCGCACGCATCCTTGCGCATTTCACAGATTTTCTATTTATATTATAAATGGAAAACATAATGTTACTTTTTTTTATTCATTATTTTCCATTTATTTATATAAATGTATAATGGAATAAATTAGTGTTACCCCTTTTCAACTACCTTGTTGACAATACCAACGCGAACGTGCCTGTAGCAGCACAACATCGCCACGCTTGATCTGCTGTAGCCGGGTAAATTCCTGGCCCACAACCGGCAAAGGATCAAGCCAGGTGGACACTTCGAGCTGCTCTCCAAAACGGGCGCTCTCAAAATACTCTATATCATATTCCAGCACATGCATTCTAACGGCGTCAGGCGTCATCCCGGCTGGCACATATGCATCCCAGGCGGCATTATCTAATGCCACCACATAAGCTGCATTGTTCATGTGCTGCATTAGATCTGTATCCAGGAAACGTACTCTATATTCAGAACGTACAGGACTACTTGCAGGGAATGCACGCCGGGCCGCCTCTGGCTGTAGAGGTTCCGGCCCATCGGGCAGCCATCTCAAAGCCAGTTCATCAGGCAGACGCGCAGGACGCCCACGTGCATCGAGGTACACCCATAGTGTACGCGCCGAAATAATCGGTTCACTATCACCTGCACCAACCATGCGAGCTATATAGCCACGTTGTGCGGTAATGCGCGTCACGCCGATAACAAACGTCTCAAGCTCAAGATCACTATGCACCGGCACTGGAGCAGCAAAATTCATAACTGTCCGCCTGGCAACCCAATAGCCCCCACCTGAAAGCTGTGCATTCTCCGCATCCAGAGCGGCAATATCCTGTAAATAACGCAAAAATGTTGCAGGGGTAAGCCATCCATAGCAATCTATGTCGTCATAACGTACAGTATAGTTGCGACGGAATCGTCGTTTCATATATTTCCTCTAAAAAGGCTTCAAGGCTTTTATTTTGTATCTTTTGTAATGTAATATATTAAAAGCTTTTCTTCAATGTAAACCAGAGCAGGGTTGCTGTGAGCATTATATCATCCCGCAAAACACGATCAGGAGATTTTTATGGACAGAAACACATTATCTCAGCAGACGGCAAAAGCTGCATATGGTGCAGCTCTTCTCTTTGCTCTCCATCTCATCACCTATTTTATTCCTTCTATTCGTGATGTGACAACAAATAGCTCAGCAATTGGCGCTGAAGCGCTCGCACTATTGGCCATTGCGGAACACCTCATCCTGTTCCCGGTCATCGCACGACTTCCAGCACCAACATGGGCACAAGCAACTGGATACGGCTGGCTTGTGCTGGATATGGCAACGGATATTATGCAACTCAATAGCGCAGATAAACTTACCTATCTTACGCTTCGCTATGGAGCTAATGTGGCTGCCGCTATCTGGATCGCCTCGGCCTCATGGCAGGAGAAAGGCGCGATCCGTGTAATAGGTATTATTGTAGCACTCGATCTTGCTTTGTACTCATTTATTGCATTTATTCCCTTGACCTTTCTTGTACTCATCCCCTCACTCGTACTCCTTCCTCTCTGGCTCTTTCTGATAGGACGCCTCCTGGCACGCAAGAAAGATGATAAACGCCAATACGAGCATACAATATAATATGATGTAAGGATTACCTGGGGAGTGAACTCAGATGCTCATGGATGACCTTCCAATGACTATGGAGCTTTTCTAAGACACTTGTTCCTCGCCCAGTTCCTTGCATGAGCTGCCCTTCTACTCTTCCTTGCCAACGGAAGAGATATACACAGACGGCAACATGCTCATCATCTACAAGCCACCGCACATCTTCTATTGCATAGTGCTCATCCTGGATCAAGTTCCACGTTTTCTCAAACGCCTGTTTGATAGCATCTTTCCCCTGAAACGAGCCATCGTTGAACCAATACACTGCGTTATCTGCAATTAATGGTGCAACTTCCTCAAAATTGTGTGTATTGGTTTTCCGCTCATATGCTCGTAAAAATTCTACTGGTGTCATAATCATCTCCTTAAATATAAGTCTACATATTTTTGCTCTACATTATATATATTATTACGCTGTGTGCAACAATGTATATAACGTAAAAATATGTAAGAAGAGTTGGACGCAACACATGAAATAATCAGAAGAGAGGGCGGCGTTTATCCCATACAAGGGGATTCACGAGGTTGGTGGGGCGTTCGCCTTTCAACGCGCTTACGACCTGCTCGCTGGCCATTACTTGCATGCGCACCAGGCTGGCACTCGTGAAAGAACCGATATGAGGCGTGCAGATGGTGTTGGGCAGCGAGAAGAGCGGATCATCGACAGCGGGAGGCTCAGGATCAAAGACATCCAGGGCCGCTCCAGCAAGGTGTCCTGATTGCAGGGCGGCCAGCAGGGCAGCTTGATCAACTAGCGAGCCGCGCGAGACGTTGACTAAATAGCTGCCAGCAGGCATCTGGCTCAAGGTTTCTGCGTTTATAACGTGATACGTCGAGGGGATTGCGGGACAGTGGATCGAGACGACTTGCGAGCGTGCAAGCATCTCAGAGAGGGACGAAACAACCTCAACGCCCATCGCGAGGGCACGTTCCTGAGTGATAAAAGGATCAAAGGCCAACACATGCATGCCGAGCACACGAGCGATAGCGGCAACACGGCTACCGATGCGTCCCAGGCCAATCAGTCCCAGCACTGCGCCCGATGTCTCCAGGCCAGGCGCAAACACGCCCGCCGCAGGAAAGCCCTGGCCCGCCCGCAAACGACGATCACCTCGCGCTACCCCCTTACACAGATTGAGCAAAAGAGCAATCGCGTGCTCCGCCGTGGACTCAGTCGGCCCATCGGGCGTATTTATAACCAGGATGCCACGTTGTGTCGCGGCCTCCAGATCGATGACATCAACGCCAATGCCCGCACGAGCCACTATCTTTAGCTTCGGTCCCAGGCGATCCAGCACATCCCCATCCACCACCGTCATACCGCGTACAAAAATCACATCCGCGCTCGCCGCCTCCGCGTACCAGTCATTAAACTCCCCCACCTGACTCACAAAGACCGACGCCACCGGTTCGAGTATCGCCATCGCTTCAGGCAAAAACTTGATACCGGTCCATATCTGCGCATGTTTTGTATCACGATCATTACGCGCATCAGACATAATCAAACTTCCTTTCTATCTTTTAACGTTACATCAGCAAGATTGAGCGGACGTGGCCCCTTCGTCATATCAAGAATGCACAGCCGGGTGCCAAATGGGTCCTGGATTACCGCGCACTTCCCAATTGTAACATCAAAGGGTTCAACAAGCACACGACAGCCCTTTGTGCATAATGGGCCACAGCCGCAACAACATCATCGGCTAAATAATGCACTTCTACCGACGATGGGATATTGGGATCGCGGTGCAGCACAATTTCCGCGTCCGTCTCTGGAAAAACCAGCCCAATAGCATCATCGCCGCTCCACTGCGGGCGCAGGCCAAAGACATCCGCGTAATAGCTTGCCGCCGCCTCCACATTATCCACCCGCATCATGACACAATCAATCTTGCGTAACATCTGTTCTCAATTCTATTGTCTAGAGCAAACAAGCAGTTCACGGAGAATTGATGAGTTTTTTGAGCGAGAAAGGTGACGCAGCCACCGTTTTTGCTCGTGAAACCTCTGAAACTTATAGGTGCCAATTTATTGTGCACATCCCGGCTTCAGCCCGCCGGAGAGCTCCACGAAACTTCCTTATACACGAAACGTTCGCTTTGACTTTCCAGCTTGAAAAGCACACACCTGTTCCACATTTTCATCGTCAAAAGGCGCGATACATGTATTTTGAGCATATGAGATAGATGAACTTTTGTGTGTAGAAGCACGTTTTGTGGTTCCCTCCGGCTGCGTGCCCCCTTTGGGGAAGCCGGCCTGTGCACAATAAATTGGCACCTATAGGTTCCTACGTGTTTTATATGAAAAATACAATAATCGCGCCTTTCTTACGCTGAGGCACGTACGATGCACCATACATTAGCTTCTATAGGCTCCTGCTTGTTTTGCATGAAAAATGCAATAACCATGCCTCTCTTTTTCTCGCTCAATACGCTCATCCATTCTTACGTTGATGGCACGTACGGTGCACAATAAATTAGCACTCTATACTTTTCGCATGTTTCACAAGGAAAAACTACTATCGCATCATATTTCTCACTTAGAATGAGCTCAACCATTCTTAGGTTGCACGTGCCTTTTGCAGATTCTGGTTAGCGGCGGCAACCATGCTGCTAATGTCAGTGGTGACGGTGATCATCTGGAAACCGTCACGCACACGCTCGGCGGAGGCGGGTCCATCGCTACTCATAATGCCCGTGGCTACATGATGTTGTTTGGCGAGGGCTTTGATGCGATCCAGGGCATTGAGGAAAACTGGCTGTGTGCTATAAAGAGTGGGGGCGAGGCCAAGGGAGGCATGGAGATCGTTGGGGCCTACAAATGCGACGTCGATGCCGGGGACCGAGAGGATTTCGTCAAGATTCTCCATGCCCTGCGCACTCTCGATCTGTACAATAACTAGAATTTCGTCGTTGGCACCCTGCAAATAAGCGCTGCGATCAGTCGTGCCAAACCCGTATGGGGCGAAGACGCCGCCAATGCTGCGCGTTCCTAGCGGAGGATATTTCATCCAGGAAACGGTACGCTGAGCCTCCTCGCGGGTATTCATCATCGGGGTGAGCACACCCCACGCACCTGCATCCAGCGCCCATTTATACCATTCGACACTATTGTAGGGGATACGCACAAATGGAGCACAGGTACCCGCATCGGCGATGGTCGCGATCATATCGCCCACAATAGATGGATTATGGGCCGTATGTTCCATGTCGATCAAGAGCCAATCAAAGCCCTGACGCGCCATGATGCGTGCCGTGGATGTGCTGGGTATGTTCAGCCAGGCTCCTAAGGCCGGCTCGCCGCGCTTGAGCAACTCTTTTACGTGGTTTACGCGCATTGGTCATGTCTCTTTCTATTTGTGTACATTCATAGATATCTATGATATTAATTATACAACTTTTTGAAAGATCAGTATTTTAAGCATACTTCTCATTTTTCAAACTGATCTTTCAATTCGCTAGCTAAGAACTTCAACCGTAAACCCACCTGGCGCTTGAATATAAAATGTCCATGCATGACTGCGTTGCGGTGGCTCGACCTTAAAGCCATCGTCTTTCAAGCGTTGATACATCTCGTTTACGCACTGCTCACTCTCCTGAATAAAGCCTATGTGAAAGGTGCCGGGATAGCTAACTTGACCAGCTTTCATTAAGGTGAGTACCAGACCATTGTCGTCAAATAGCACGGTAAGGCCTTTGTTGCCACCCTGCTTGTGCAATCCAAAATATGTTTCCAGAAATTGCGCTGCTTCTGCGACATCGGTGACTGTAAGATTGAGATGATTCAGTTTCATGATTAATGCCTCTTTTCCCTATATATTTGCTCACGGCTACAGGTCCATATCTATCCTTTATTCTAGAGGATGGCACATTAACAATTATTGCGCAAAGTGCCATAATTGTCAAAGTGCTGTACTCTAGCATGAAGAGTCAGTAACTAAATCACTTCTAACCCATCAGCATCGGGAAGGGGCGGATGAGGGGTATGCGGCTCTCGCTGATACCAGAATGCCACAGATGCAATATCGTCTTGCAGGGGCAGATAGCGCCCTCCACGACGCCAGCCCAGAGCCTGGATGGTCACTCGCAGGTCCTCCTCGAAGCGGATTGGGTCCATGATATGCCAGCGATACATGCCGAAGCGCTGCTGGCTACGATATAATCCATCTGGCTTGATGACCTGGGGCAAACCGGAGAAGGGCGCGGAGAAGACCCCATATGCGCCTTGCGGTTGCTCAAAGTCCCAGGCCCCACCGAAATAATCTTCTGTACCGGTGCTACAAATAGTGGGAAAATCGCTATCGCCATCCATATAGAATTTGACCTCGCCCTCACCCCACCAGCCTGTGTTATTGCATTGCCAGGCGATATATGTCCCAATATAGTGTCCCATCCCTTTTACATTGTCCAGTAACGTATGGACTTCTTTATAGGGCAAGGGATTATTGCGCCTCCACTGAGCATGAAAATAGGCCATATCTTCTGGCACATCGGTGAGCGTGTAATCGATCTGATAGTAAACGATAGCATCTTCTACACCTCGATTCTCCAGTGTCAGGTAGGCGCGTTGGCGAAAAGGCATCTCCCAGTAGGAGTTCATGCCCCCCGCCGGATTTACCGCAATGGGTAGCGAATTAATAGTACAACGCTCACACCAGCCACTCGCGAAGAAATCACCAAGCGGACACTCTATTGAGGGCTCCGCCTCGCCATCCCAATACATGCGCAGGATGAGCTGACGCCAATTGGTCGGAAAAGTTGTCAGCCAGATATGCTGGATCGCGCCTGGCCCCTGGATATCCGCCAACGTGAAAGTACTTTGTCGGGCAATGGCTACAGATGGAGAAATTTTCCAGCCGGTTCCCAGCTCGCGTGCATAATGTGCGCCCGTGCCTTCAGTTGCCGCGCCTCCCTTGCCTTTCGCGCCGGTAAAGTTCTCGGCACTAATAGAACGCGTTTTCGCATGTGAAAGGCGAGCGAGGTTTCCCAGACCCATGCCCAGGCCGTTGAAGTTGTCACTATTCGCCATGTTGATTTTCGTTCCTTTCGACAATTAATCTTGTTCCTCTTCTTAATTATGGCACAGTTCATTTAACGGGAGGCCGCGTAGCGACAGTGGCTTGTCCCTGTTGCCGTGGCCCGGCTCGACAGGCGGTTCTACGACGACAACCACAAGGGTCGTCGCTACGCGGCTTCCCCCATTTGAACTGTGTCAGAGCAGAAGTAACTACTCAAGTCCCCCTCCAAGCCCACTTGAGGCGGAGCCTGGAGGGGGACTTGAGTAGTTACAAACAGAGAGATTTAATTTACCGATGAACTGTCGATCTCGCGGAACTCCCGGGTCTTCTCGTGTAGCCCAATCTGGATAAGCGGCTCAACACCGATAGCCTTCTGCACAGCCGTCTCGCGGATCTGCTGGGTGAGGTGCATGCTACAGAAGTGTGGGCCACACATAGAGCAGAAATGAGCCGTCTTGGCAGGAGCGGCAGGCAGCGTCTCATCATGATACGCCTGCGCCGTCTCAGGATCGAGCGAGAGGTTAAACTGGTCCTGCCAGCGAAACTCGAAGCGTGCTTTGGAAAGTGCATCATCGTGCACCTGGGCTCCGGGGTGTCCCTTCGCCAGGTCGGCGGCATGGGCGGCAATCTTGTAGGCAATGACTCCGTCTTTCACATCGTTTTTATTTGGCAAGCCCAGGTGTTCTTTTGGCGTGACGTAGCAGAGCATGGCCGTGCCGAACCAGCCAATGATGGCAGCGCCAATCGCAGAGGTGATATGGTCATAGCCCGGTGCGATGTCGGTTGTGAGGGGACCAAGCGTGTAGAAAGGAGCCTCATGGCAAAGCTTCATCTGGAGATCCATGTTCTCCTTGATCTTCTGCATGGGGACATGACCTGGTCCCTCAATCATGACCTGTACATCGTGTTCCCAGGCGATGGACGTAAGCTCGCCCAGTGTCTCCAGTTCGGCGAATTGTGCCGCATCATTAGCATCAGCGATAGAGCCTGGTCGCAAGCCGTCGCCAAGCGAGAAGGAAATATCATAGGAACGTAGGATAGCACAGATCTCGGCAAAGTGCGTATAGAGAAAGTTCTCCTGCTCGTGTGCCAGGCACCACGCCGCCATGATTGCGCCTCCACGCGATACGATGCCCGTCATGCGCTTCATCGTCAAAGGGAGGTAGTTGTAGCGCACGCCCGCGTGAATAGTGAAGTAATCAACGCCCTGCTCAGCCTGCTCGATGAGGGTATCACGATAGACCTCCCATGTCAGATCCTCAGGCTTACCGCCTACCTTTTCCAGCGCCTGGTAGATGGGGACTGTACCGACAGGAACAGGTGCGTTGCGAATGACCCATTCCCGCGTCAGATGAATGTTCTTTCCTGTCGAGAGGTCCATGATGGTATCGGCACCCCAGTGGGTAGCCCAGAGCATTTTCTCCACTTCCTCTTCAATAGAGGAGGTAACGGCGGAGTTACCGATGTTTGCATTGATCTTGACTAAGAAGTTGCGCCCGATAATCATTGGTTCACTTTCAGGATGGTTAATATTGGCTGGGATGATGGCGCGACCACAAGCGATCTCAGAGCGCACAAATTCCGGTTCGACCTGTTCGCGGAGAGCGACGAATTCCATCTCCGAGGTGATGATGCCCTGCCTGGCATAGTGCATCTGGGTCACAGCATGACCGCTCTTTGCGCGAAGTGGCTGATGAGTGAAATCGCCTGAAAACGGACTGCCAGAGGAAGTGCTGGCGCGATGGGCAGCATGAGAGTGAGAGGGGGACCTGCGCTCGATAGGCTGGAAGGCACGTTGTTCCTGGTACTCCTCAACGTCACCACGTTCAAGTATCCAGGGCTGGCGCAAAGGGTGCAGGCCCTTGCGGACATCAATCGCTACATTGGGGTCGGTGTACGGCCCGCTTGTATCGTAGACGCGAACGGGGGGATTTTCTTCTTCTCCTGATGAAACAGGCGAAGGCGACTGGACAACCTCGCGTATCGGGACGCTTATGTCTGGACGACTGCCAGCGATGTAGACCTTACGGCTACTCGGAAACGGAATGGTGGATGAAGACACGTTGGACCTCCATGATTGAACGCTATACCAGTAGGTTAGGTAGAGCAGGTCAGAACAGTGTGGTACGTACGAGAGGAGGACGGGCATGGGAAGAGGGGCGGGAAGACAGAGAAAAGAACAAGCCGAAATAGGCACAAGAGTCTCCTGGTCCTGGTGTACTTAAGCCAGTAAAGAGGCCATGTGCCTACAGCAGGGATGTTAATGCCCTGGCCTTGACTTCCATCTGTCGGTCGCCATTCCTACGCTCGTCTTCCGCTTCGTTGTCACAAGGACAAGGCGGCTTCCCGAGATCAGGTTCAAACGGTTGGTGGGCTTGATCCCGCCTCTCAGCTACTCGCTCCCGCTGCGTACCGATTTGTAGAGTGCTATTCAACTGTACATGAGAGATTATACCATATACGAAGTGTGTCTCATCCACAGAAAGGCATTCCGCAGTTAATGCAAGCGTCTCCCCTGCGTGGCCACTTTGTCCTCCGCTTGCCAGACCGCTGGACTTTCTCTGGCTGTAGGTTTTACGTCAGAGTCCACCGCTTGAAGGGGGCTTGCTACTGTTGTGGCTATTTTTGTCAGCAAGAGCACGAACAAAAAACCGGATGAGCAGCACGTTCGGGAGTACACCGAAAAGAAGAAAAACGCAAGCATTGAAAAAAAGTACAACGTAATCTCCAAAGTTGATCTCCCCCCTGGCAAGTGTAGCTTGAGTTGGGTTGGCAGGATTATACCAGCAAGGATAGGTGTAGTTGACTTGGTACCCGGACAGGTACACATCCATATCATGTAATGAGGAAAACCAGGGATGAGCACCATCTATAGTATTGTAGTTCCGATTGTCTAAAGCATACAAAGTAAACTCAATCCAAGGAGAATACTGCTGACCGTCGTCGCTATCATAAGAAACAGTATAGGATTGCTCTGAGGTAATCGTACAAAAACTAACGGCCTGCATGCTGTTCTTAAGTTCAAAGTCTGCTAATGCCGTATAGGGAAGTGATATACCAAGAGCGACATAAGTTCCATATAGCAGAAAGAAAAGCAAAAGTCCGAACAGCATGCTAAAAAAATGTGCAGTGCGATCTCGCCAGCTTACTCTTTCAACAACCCTGGGCGGTAAGTTCACAACGATAGAAGGGATATATTCGGTTGCAAGAGCCTTGAACAGTCCACCAGAATCAGGTGGACTGTCATTCGTATACCCCTTTTGTAGCAACTGCTTTTTGTAATCAAAAGGCAGTGCATGCTCATCAAGAGGCAAAAACATGGAAGGATTCGCTTCTGCAAAGTCATACTCGTCTTCCGGCATAAAACACCTACTCAACTAACTATGTAGCCAACAATGAACCAGGTAGGGGATGCCGACGTCGTCACCTGCCCGCAAGACGGCAATCAGAGCAGGATCGTAGTGCCTATACTTATACTTATCGACGTAGACTGTCTCCTGGTGGTACTTGACTTCTGGGGGTGTCACATACTGTTCCGCCCAGAGCAACCATTTCACTGGCACACCCAATGTATAAGCACAAGCAAGCTTCTCATGAGCCTCTGCTGGGACCGCAAAGCGGTTCAACTCGTGTCGGCTGACTCGTTCTACTCGCCAATATTCCAGGGGATGAATACGATAGTCGCGGGGCAACATACTGATAGTGACTATGCCACCCAATGGAAAGAACCCTGCCTGGATAGCGGGCCCTTTCCATTGTTGGCGTAGAGCATCAAGATAGCTGTAGTCTGCAACTGCTTGCGCCTCTCGCTGAAAAAGCGCAGAAAGTTGCTCATTGATTGCTGTCTGCATCAACGTTTCCCTCCATAAGATCAAGTTGAACTGTGAACTGATACAACTATTGTCATATTTTCTCAAGTACCCAAATTTTTGGGCCTAGTCGCCATTCAAATACTCTCATGCAATTTACCAAGCTTTTTCATCTAAAGAGCTAGAGATAATTAAAAAGGCGACAATGCATGATCAAATTTACGGACTGCAGGTGAACACAATACTAAATGGATCGTATGGAGAAAATATACTAGATATATGCTTAAAGAATAAGACCAAACGGGGACCATATAAGGGACAATCAACAGCCATCCAGGTTCACGATCTACGATGAGTCTGAATTCCGGCAGAACGGGCCGCCGATCTGGCCCTCTTCCTGGCATCAGGGCAAGCAATTCGCTCACCGGTCGCTTCATCAATGTCTACGACGATATCCAGGAACTTGTCAAGCAAGCTGAGGTCATTCAGCAACAAGATCTCTATACATTGCGCCTCCGTCGATAACCCAAATACACTACTAATGCTTCGTCGAGCGCTAACCTGTTACTCTATATACATAACAAAGTGACCGTTACATTCCTAATATACCTTGTCGAGAACAGCGATTTTAAGGCGGCCAACAGGCGTTCAACATCGGCAGGGCTGTTGCAAGGGCGAATGAGGCAGCGACCATGCCAGGAGAACACGGGAATCTCGATGCTCCACTCGCCGCGTAGGCGTTGCTATAACACAGAGACCCTGCCATCATTCAGGATCGGCATTGCATCAGAAGATGAGGATGCTCGCTGATAGCCTAGACGACCACGTGTAACCACGATTAGCAGCAGCGCAGCCACTCCAAAGGCGATGAGGAGAGCCAGGTAATTATTCTTCTGCATCCATTGCATCGAAAAGAGACCGGTCATGGCGGCCACAGTGTTAAAGGCATCAACGGTTGCATGCAGCAGAGCCACCATGAGTAGACTTCCCCGTGTGTGGTTGAATACCCAGGTGATCACGATTGCAATGCATATGGCAGCAAGCATGAACTCGCAGATCTCAAGCCCACTCACACTCAACGCCCATCCCGTAAGGAACAAAGGCAGATGCCAGGCCCCCCACAGCAGCCCAAGAATGATGGTTCCCACCAGGGGACCATAGCGGTGTTGCAAATGAGGCAATGCAAAGCCACGCCAGCCGGGTTCCTCTGCCAGTCCGCTCGTGAAGATTTCCATGACCAGGAGAAGCGGAAAGAACAAAAGAAGTTGAAGAAAAGGGAAATGGAGAGCAGCCACGGCCCCCGGCTGTGTGAGGAAACCCAGAAAGATGGTCGCAGGGATTCCAATAAGGATGACCAGGTACCATTGCCAGCCCACCCGCCACAGGATGAAGCGACGCAACAGGCGGTGTACACCTGGCTTGCCTTCCATGGCTGCCGTCATGAGGAACCCCGACAAGAGTGGCCCCAGATACGCTCCAGGAAGAGTTGCGAATTGGGAAAGTTGAACATGCAAGATGCCTAGCCCACTCAGAGAAAGTATATAGGGCAACCATCCCAGCCAACTGAAACCATAGGCCATCACAAAGTAGCAGACCAGCGGGTGACGCTGCATAAGTTGTTGAAGCTTTGAAGATGGGACAACAGGACGAGAAGACGACGATATATGCATGAGAAAACTCCTTGTTTTTGAAACGCCGTAGTGATGTTTCTCCATTTCAGAGCACCAACCACCACGACCAGCTTTTCTTAATTCTTAATTAATAGGCTTTGCGACGAAACACGACGAGGGCAGCGAACAGGGGCATCAACGCCATGACGAGGCAGACGAGATACTCCTTGAGTGGAAAACTGCCCACCAGATAAGCATCCAGGCTACTCCAGTAGCGCCATAGGCTCCAATCCAGACCGTTGGGCAGACTTGCAGGCAGCAATACAAGCACGGCCGTTATAAGGAGTGAAAAGATCACTGGGCGGATACTGTCGGATAACACGATAGAGAAGAAGAGTGAGAGTCCCAGTGGGAACAACACCGCCAGCCAGAGAAGCCCCGTTGCGACCAGCAGAGGCAGCAGATCCTGGGGATGCCCCAAAATGATGCCGGCGATGGCAATCACTATGCTACCCATAACGCTCACAGCCAGGAGTAGCCCTGAGCTCACTCCATACTTTGTCAGCAGAATACGTTCCCGGCTGACCGGTTTACTGAGCAGAAAGAAGATGGTACCCTTACTCACCTCGTTGGCAATCAGCCCGCCACCCAGGATAGCCGCGAAGATCACCAGGATAAACGGCCCGTTCGTCGCGAACCAGTGACTCCAGACAAATGTATTGAAGCTATTCGCGAGAAGCTCTGGCAGCAGATTTTGGAGCAAGGAGGGAACATTGTTAGTCGTTACTATGATCTTGTAAAACGGGTAAGAGGCGATATTCCCAGCTACCCCTAGTAAGGCCAGCAAGGCGAAGGTGATCACTTTCCAACGCGCCTCCAGCAACTCTTTCGTTTTCATTCTCCATCTCCTCTAATATATTCAAGCAACAGATCTTCGAGACGAACCGCGACCACCTCCAGATCGCGCACCGCGTAAGGGCGTGCCTGAATGGTCCGGGCGATCTCATCGACATCCCCTTCGATGTGCAGGCGCACAGTGCGTCCTTCCTGCTCAAGCTGGTGTACACCCGGCAGGCGACGCAGTACCGTGATCTCCTCTGCTGGTAGCTGTTCCATGTAGGCGAGACGCAACATCTTCTGTATTTCGCGCAGGTGGTCAAGCTCGTCGTTAAGCACAATTGTGCCATGATGAAGGACAGCCACCCGGTCGGCAATGGCCTCAACCTCTGAGAGGATGTGCGAGGAGAAAAAGACCGTCTTGCCCGCCGCAGCCACGTCCCTGATGAGAGTTTTGAGGAACACCTGCCGTGCAACCGGGTCCAGCCCTGTCGTCGGCTCATCCAGGATCAGCAGATCAGGGTCGTTGCCCAGTGCGAGGCAGAGGGCAAGCTGCGATTTCATCCCTTTGGAGAAGTGCCTGACAGGCTTGTTCGATGGTAATTCAAACATCTGGACATAGCGGTCAACCATTCCCTGGTTCCAGCGCCGGTGCATATCACGAGAGAGGTCACACAACTGGGAGACGCTTAAGAAATCATAGAGACTGTTGGTCTCACTAACATAGCCGACAGATATGCGTATCTCTCTCTGTTGGCTAACCACATCATAGCCCAACACTCGTGCACTGCCGCTGGTAGGGGGCCGGAATCCAAGCAGGGTTTTGATGGTGGTCGTTTTGCCAGCCCCATTGGCTCCCAAAAAGCCGAAGATCGAACCAACAGGCACCTTCAGGCTCAGTCCGTTGAGGATCTGGCTCGCCCCGTAGTTGACGGTCAGGTTCTCGATTTCAATGGCCATTCCGCTGGATGATATCTGAGACCGAGCATCCCCACTCTGCGTCCTTGACGCGTATTCGTTCATGGCATATCTCCTTGCCGCGACAATTCAGGAAAGAACTGCTGGATGGCTTGCTCAAAATGGACCCGCAACTCTTCTGCGCCCACCCCTAGTTTGCTGGCATCGTATACTACTGCACGTAGACGCTCTACCAGTGCCTCTTGCTGCCGCGCCCGGATGGTCTCATCCACCTTGCCGAGCACCATGGTCCCTTTCCCTGCTCGACTCTCAATGAAACCCATCCGCTGAAGCTCGTTGTAGGCCTTGACGATGGTATTGGGTGCAATTGACAGCTCGCTTGCCAGTTCGCGCACCGATGGCAACGCATCTCCAGGCGCGAGCGTGCCGACTTCCAGGGCATGCTGGATCTGTTCTATCAACTGCATATAGATAGGGACGCCGCTATGTATATTGACATGTAACCAGATTGCCACTTTATTGTCCTTATCTGTTAATGTATCATAACATTGATACATTAATACGATATTACATCGTAAAGAGGCGGCTGTCAAGGGGTGACGAGATTATCCGGCAGGATTTGTGAATTTTTGCTAGGGGATCTTTGTTGTTTAAGATATAAATTTGCCATTTTTCATGTTTTTGCGCATCAAAAACATGAAAAATGGCAAATTTATATCTTAAACCTGTTACATTCTTATATGCTCGTCGAAAACAGCGATTTTAAAGCGGTTAACAGGCGCTCGACATCGGCAGGGCCGTTGTAACCTTGTAGGGATGGGCGGATGAGGCGGCGACCATGCCAGGAGAACACGGGAATCTCGATGCTCCACTCGTCGCGTAAGCGCTGCTGTAGCGCGGAGGCATCACCATCGGGCAAGGGGATAGCGCACATCTGCCCCCACCACTGAGGACTATCGGGACAGATCGGCTCACAGCCAACCAGGGCGGTGATTTGTTGACGTGCAGACGAGGCTAGCTCGTGACAGGCCAGGCGTACGGTATCCCAATCGTGTTCGCGCTGAAAAGCAATCGCAGCCGGGACACTGAGATAGGACGCAGGATCTTTTGTGCCGATCCAGCCAAAATAGTCTTGAAACTGCGAGACACCAGGAACCTCGCTCTCCCAGCCCCAACTGACGATGAGCGGCTTTAGAAGTGCCTGGCGTTCGGGGCGTGCGTAGAGCAAGCCCGCGCCTTTGGGGGCACTGAGCCATTTATGACAGTTACCGACGTAGAAATCGACCCCAAGCGTATCGAGATGCAAAGGGATCTGGCCCGGAGCATGTGCACCATCCACCACCGTGATAATCCCCGCAGCTCGCGCTCGCTGGCAGATCTTCTCAAGCGGAAAGATCAGCGCAGTGGGCGAGGTGATGTGGCTAACGAAGATCACTCTGGTGCGTGGAGTCACGCCCCGCCAGAGGTGTTCAAGCATCTCCTCATCGCTCGTAAGAGGAAGCGGGATGGGCTGGTTGATATAGCGTACCTGACGTTGTCCGCAGACAAAGCGCCAGGTGCGGTCAGATGCGCCATACTCATGATCGGTTGCCAGCACTTCATCCCCTGGCTCAAGCTGCTGCAAAAGCGAGTGCGCGACAATATTCACCCCAAACGTCGCATTCTCGACAAAGACGATCTGATCGGCCTGCGTGCCCACGTAAGCGGCCAGAGGTTCTCGCGCCTCATCCAGCAGGCCAGTGAGACGACGCCCCAAAAACTCAACAGGATCAGCCTCTAGTCGCCGTTGCCATTCCTGGTAGACCTCGAAAACCGGGCGCGGACAAGCGCCGAAGCTCCCATGATTTAAAAACGTGATATCGGAACGTATCTGAAACTGGTCTGCCGCAGCCGAAAGCGTGCTCTGTATGCTCATGTGGATATGCCTTTCCGCTCTGTGCTTTTTTTAGTAACTATAGCAGGCCCGCTTCCTTTTTACAGCGGCCAATTGTATTGATCTCGCACATTGCATACAGCCAATCTCGAAGTTAAAAATTATCTCTCCGTAAAGTACTTCCCCGATTAGTTACTGCTGGCTAGCTTAGCAATAAGTTGACCAAATTCGTATTGCGCCTTTTGTATGTCGCCAGCATAGATGAGGCCCATAGGGTTTTTCGTCATACGACAGATGATGCGCGTCCCTTGCTGCTTAAGAGTGTCGTCAAGCTTATAGACGTGCTCGCGCACTATAGCAGGATCGAGTTGTGAGGGCAAGGGAGATTTGTCGATGGTGGAGATACCTTGCTGGATGACGCTCTGCATATTGCTAATCGTCGGCTCCCTCTGGCTAGCACCGATGATGGTCATGATTGCATCGGTATAGTTGGTCCAGCGCGGATTGCACTCGGCGAGATAGTTGGTAAGAGGCTGGCCCCTTTTCTGCTGCAACGCGACTTCGGCAGCTCCAGGCAGCATAATATCAATATTAGCAAGGCCACGTATCGTAGAAAAATCGATGCCACATTTTAGCGCCGTCTGCTTGAGCATAGTAACAAAGAAGTGCGCCGTCTGCTCTTCGTAGCACCGTTGCAGATCACGTAAATGTGCAGTCTTAGGAACATAAGTACTGGTACCAACGCATGCTTTGCTCTCCTGCCCCTGCAATTGACCATTCCAGCGCAAAGACTCGACATATCCATTAAACAGCACAACTGATAGTCCGGGCGAATCAGCCAGGTCCATAAGCCGACTGATTACGACACGCACCTCTTTCTCCGTGTGCATCGTCGCCGCCAGACTGCTTTGTGCCGCCAGAAGCGCAGATTTCCAATCCGGGTAAAATTCGATCACATCGGCATCGCCATCGCGCACCAGCAGGACAGAGCTGCCTCGCGCATAGAGCAGACAACTCCCATAATTGCCATCCGACTCAGCGGCACGCAGGACAATACCCAGCGGATAGCGCCCTGTAAGCCCGGCCTCAGCATAAAGCTCCTCGATAAAAGCAAGGAAGCTCCAGGCAGCATCAGGCAATTCAGCGAGCGTTGAAATTGTATAGTCGGGCGTACGTAAGCCATCTGGTTGCGACTCGTTCAACTCGTCAATCAACTGATAAAAGTCAGCTTTATTCTTCAACACATGCACCATTGCCGCCGGTAGACCCCATATCTCAGCATCCACAACTTCCTTCACATACTGGCCAGCTTCAGGAACATTCACATATGGCACCACCAGCGGATATTCGCCCGCAGCGCTCTCCGCCTGCAACGCTTCGCGTGTAACCGCCCTTATTTCTTTCGCAAAAATCTGACTTAAATAGATCATCTGAGCATCAATGGCAGACGTGGACACCTCAACCAGAACACGCAGCTTATGCGCATCAAACGGCAGATGGCCGCAACGTTCACCATAGTGCGCATCTAATTTAGCAACAATCACTGGATTTGATGCGCGTAACACACCACCTATGTTATGAAAACCTACCCCGATAGCTCTTTCTTTGTCCGCTACAAAGAGCGATGTATTAAGAATATCGATAGAGTATGGACCTCCATTATTCTTCATCCTTGCTTCTATATCTATACTATACATAAGTTACCTCCTGATTCAACAACCCCAAGTATATGCAGCAGGGTAAGAGATGTCAATATGCTCCTTTTTAAAAAATCGTTAGCGTAGAAATCCAGGGAGAGGCCTTAAAAATTTATAAAGATCCGGCAAGTACAAGCATATACAGACACAGGAGGCATTGAAGTCCAGGCCGATTGCTGCTATATTAAAAATGCCTAAAAACCATTTTCACTGAAAGGAGGTATAGGTGTTTAGTGTTGATTATGTAACTCTTTCTCAAATCATACAACAGTTCTCGTACACAGGGGTTTTTCGTGCTAAAATAATGGCTTCCCGTGCTCTACCTGAAGAGGGCTATATCGAGCTTGAAGCTAAAGAGGGCTACATTTGCGCATGCTATTTTATCGATGCACAGGAACACAAACATAAGTGGGATAAATGGGAAACACGGATCTCTCGGCTCGGTGTTTTAAACTGGAAATTGACACAACCACATCTATCTGAACCCTCCCAGCGAACGTCGCTTTCCCCGACCAAACAAGCGCCAGAAACAACGGCACAGACGGCACAGACGGCACAGACGGCACAGGCAAAACAATATGCCCTGATAATTCCTTATCAGACGACCCCACTTTTTCCATCGCAACTACTTAAGTTATCAATGCATCATCGTCAAATCTATTCTTTAGTCGATGGAAAACGCCCTATCGCTGATATTGCACATATTCTTCATAAATCGGTACAAGAAATTTTTCTTGCCATCACTGAGCTAAATCATCAGGGATACATACAGTTCTAATAAAAGGCGCAGTTGCTAACGAAGTAAAGCCACATTAAATAGTAGACAGCTCAAAGAATCGCACAAAAATAAGCTCAAACAAGGAACCCTCCACAATTTAATGTTGCTCTACCAATAATGGATTTCAGAAACAAGGAAAGGTAAACAGATGTCTCGCTCTTTACTCGCGCTCCACAATCATACACGCGTTAAAGCAAAAAACAATCCAAAGATATTTTTCGCCCTTAGCGCTACATCGTTCTTATTTACACGTTATACAGCTTTCCATATAAAGAATATGGAGGAAACCAATGGCACAAAATAAACCAGCATACTCTATTACTGGCCTTCACGCTTATCCATGGATAAGCTGGTGGTACGCGATTGCAGCCCCAGCAGCGCAAAAAAGCGTAGAAGAACTCACTCTACAAGAACGAGAATTTTTGCGGCGAGGAAAACTTACGAGCATTGCATTACTCATCGAACTTATCGAAATGGGCCTCCAAGCTTATCCGGCCGCACATGACGGGACGGCATCATTTCCTGCACTTCTCATTGCTGTAGGTGCCGCTATCATTGCGACAATACTCAACCGCCTGGGAAAACTACTGCCAGCTGGCTGGATTGCCATGAGTATTCTGGAACTAACGATGACCTTTGTACTGGTAATTCCAGCAGGAGGCCATCTGTCAGTGGGGCAACTTCCGTTCTTATTTCTCCTCATCCAGCCGCTCATGATCTCAGTATTGCTCTTTCCTGCGGGAGGAGTCCTGATAGTGGCAGCGATCAATGTGTGTATAACATGTTTTGTGCTTCTTGTGATACCCAAGACCGCCGATCTTCAAATGTACATACATATGAATGCAGGTCCATTCTTTTTTGTTCCTACCTCGGACCTGATCGCGTGTGCATTGATCAGCTTCATTGTAATCACAAGCCTGAAAGAAAATTTGGTACGTGCGGACAAAGCGGAGGAGGTTACCAAACTCCAAAGGATGATGGCCGAGCAAACACGGCATGAGCTGCAAACGAAGCGTCAGCTTGAAACAGGAGTACAGGAGATTGTTAGCGGGCTGACACATTTTGCTAATGGCGATCATACAGCCCGTATCAAACTGGAGCAGGGCCATCTCCTCTGGCCTGTTGGGAGCAGTCTCAACAACACCCTTGGTCGCTTCACCCGATTACGCGAACAAACTCAGACTATGGAACAGACTTTTACAGCTGTGCAGAACTATCTCACCGAGGTGCGCATAGCAAAGGCACAAGGGAAAGCGCTACCTGCACCACAAAGCGGAACGCAACTTGATGCCCTGGTTGAGGAGATCCTCACCTATCCAGCACATCACTCTAAACATCAGCCTACACAACGGCCACGCCTGTAATTCTCTCTAAGTGCCTCTTTTCATTTATCTCCTCATCTATTTTACGCTCTTCCATATTTATACAGCAAAAATATAAAAAGCGTAAAATAGATGATAAACCGGCAATTTCTTAAATATCCGATCTCGTTAAGATGAGCTGATCACGCAAGTCATCAACCAGCATCGGCAATTCGGCTAAAGATTGTACGCCACCAAACGCATAGTAGTCAGGACGGCTGATTATGGCCTGTAGCCCATGCCCAGTTAACCAGCCGCTGAGTGCGCCATCGGCATCACGCAATGCGCCTGTGACGGAAGGATCAAGGGTCAGCACATGAGCCCCGATCTGGTTGAGAAACTCCATTCGGTCGTGACCAAGAGTTTGAACTGGATCGCCGACCAAGCAGATGACGGCAAACCCGGACCCAATCACATCATCGAGGAGTCTGGCCCCTTGTGGCCCCTCTACCCGACCCTGCACGGCTTTTTGACCGGCCACCGGATCAGCCGTTCTCCCATGATGCACAATACCAGCGCCGATACCAGGCAACGGCGGTGGCGGGGGCACCTGACCTGACCGGAAGGCGGCATCACGAGCCGACGCACCCGCAACATCCAGAACGCAGGATACCTTGCCCATCGCCAGCGAGATACCAATGGTTACCTCGTTTTGATAGCGGCGCTCAGGTGAGTAGCTTGCCAGAAGCGCGTCGGTCGCGACACCTCGCAGAATAAGATCAAGCTTCCACGCAAGATTGTTCGCGTCGCGTATGCCAGCGCACATGCCCTCACCCATAAATGGCGGCATGAGGTGGGCAGCGTCGCCAGCCAGCAGCACACGGCCAGCCTGCATCGTTTCAGCGATAAGAGATCGAAACTCGTAGACCGCGTGACGGATGATAGCTCCCTGATCTGGCTTGATATAAGGATCGAGGAGTTGCCAGACACGTGTGGGGTCAGCCGTGAAATCTTCCGGGCGCTCACCTTCGAGCAACATAAACTCCCATCGACGATGGTGCTTCCCGTTGCGTACCATCGTCATTGGACGACGCGGGTCACAGTGCTGGGCCGCTACAGGAAGATGGCTGAACGCATCCATGTTGTGAGGACGCACATCGGTAACAATCCACCGTTCGGCGAAACCAAGGTCAATCCAGGATATCCCGCTGGCTGTCCGTACGAACGAATTCGCTCCATCGGCACCAATAAGATAGCGTCCCCTGACCACACGCGTCGCATCACTTGGCTTATCGCTTTTGATGCCCTCCTGGCTCACTTGACGGAGCGTTAGCTCAACGTGATCATCATGTTGCACCAATGCCTCTGCCGTCCAGCCACGTTCAACCTCAACAGTAGGCCAGGAACGCGCAACTCTATCGAGCGCCGCCTCGATAACCGGCTGGTAGAAGACATAATCTCCGCGCCAGCCCGAAGGCGAGGGAGCGGTCATGTCAATATCGAGGATGAGATCACCATCGGCACCAAACCATAGATAGTGGTCAGCCGCTACAATCTCGTCCTCGATCTCCGCTACCATGCCAAGATTCTGGAAGAGCCGCATAACTTCACCATCAAAACGGATGGCACGCGGCCACGGATAAAAATCGTTATAGCGCTCGAAGACACCGACGCGATGACCAGCTTTCCCTAACAATGCGCTTAACATCTGACCCACTGGCCCATAACCAACGATAACCACATCAAAATCCATGACAGTCATCATCTCTCCTTTTTCTCTCTATTCCTATTTTTACCTGCAATAATCGTATTGCAAACAGCGTGAACAAGAAATAGGTTCATCTTCGCCAGCATATACAAAAACGAGATGAATATTTCTATAAACACATAACCTCAAATGGTTAGCACTTTAGACATGACGTATATTTAGTATAGACCAATATAGCATTAAAATACAGGAAAAATCCCTTGCTCACAACTACCACACCAATAGAATTCAACCCTTCCCTTATTTTCTATTGACTATTCAATAGAAATATGTTAAAGTCTTGTAGACTTAAGAATATAGGCTTAAACAATCAAGTAAAATGCGAGATAAGTTTAAGCACTATAATCATGTATAGCGTGCAGTGATGGATGGAGGTACGCATTGAGCACGAAAAATATCCGCGATACACGCCGCGATGAAATTATTGCAGCCGCACGTGACCTCTTCAGCCGCAAGGGATATCATGGAACGTCAATACCGGAGATTGCACGCGGAGCAGGTATAAGCACCGGCCTCATCTACTACATCTTCGCAAGCAAAGAAGATATCCTGCTAGCAAGCTGTGAAGATGTCGCCGCTCTCCACCTCGATCTATTCAAACGCACACGCCACATTACCGATCCACTCAAGCGCTTCGACACGATTGTACGCGAGCTGTACGCATCGTTGGACCTGGACTCCAAACAGCTCATCATCGTATACAAAGATATCTCCACCTTGAAACGCGAGACTCGCCAGCGCATCCTTATGACAATCAGAACACTGGACGAGCAATTCATGGAGCTCTTTAAAGAAGGGCAACAGGCAGGCATCTTTACACCCGATATTCCAGAGCTGCGTGTCCTGGCGGCCAATGTGCTTGGGTTAGGGCATCAATGGGCCCTGCAGAAAACATGGCGCTTCACACCAGAAATCAGCCTGGAGACGTACATCACGGTTCAGCTAGACTATTTTCATGCACAGTTGTTGGGAAAACGAGAAGACAGAAGGATACCCAACCACAGTGACATTCGGGCGGAGGAAGCCATATTGCTAGTTGAGCCGGAGCAACTGCTCTAGGTGCCTGGATACCCTTCCCTGACCTACTTTGCTCACAGACCTGTCTCAGTACGCTTGAGGTTAGCGCAATATAGGATTGACACAAAACCAAACAAATCGAGGCGCTCACTGTACCATTGGAATAACAGAATGCGCTGAAAATAGACGATACAGTTAGTGTAGATATTTTATTGTCGTTTACCTATTCATTGACGAAGGAGCTAAACATATGGGACAACTTGATGGACGCGTAGCTTTTGTCACAGGAGCTGGACGAGGCATCGGCGCGGCTACCGCTATCCGTCTAGCGGAGGCGGGCGCGAGCATCATACTGGCTGATATCGACGTTGAAGGTTGCAAGCAAGTCGCCACCGAGATCGGGCGCATGGATAAAAAAAGCCTGGCCGTCTCCTGTAACGTTGCGGACAAAGCGATGGTCGAGGCCGCTATGCAGCAAGGAGTCGAGCAGTTCGGACGACTGGATATCCTGGTGAATAACGCCGGAGTTTTACGCGACAACCTGCTCTTCAAGATGAGCGATGATGACTGGGAAACGGTCATGAACGTCCATCTGCGTGGAGCGTTTCTGTGCAGCCGGGCGGCTCAGGCTTACATGGTAAAGCAGAAGTATGGACGCATCATCTCGCTCTCCTCAGTATCCGCGCTGGGCAATCGCGGCCAGAGCAACTATGCCACAGCCAAAGCTGGCCTGCAGGGCCTGACAAAAACCCTGGCAATCGAGCTTGGCCCCTTCGGCATCACCGCCAACGCCGTCGCACCCGGCTATATCGACACCGAGATGACACGCGCCACCTCAAAACGTATGGGCCTCGACCCACAAGAAAGCATAGAGGCGGCTGCAAAGACCATTCCAGTCAGACGTGTCGGGCTGCCACGCGACGTTGCAAATGTGATCAACTTCCTTGCCTCCGACGAAGCAAGCTTTGTCAACGGCCAGGTCATCTATGTTGCAGGCGGCCCACACTCATAAATTAGAAAAATGCGCTGCGATCCCCCTCTGGGGATCGCAACACGGGAGGCGAAAAGAGAGGTAATATGTTTGATAAAAGCAAGATAGGTTATAGCTTTACGCCCTTCACCATCGAAGTACAAAAGAATAAAATTCACGAGCTCACCAGCGCGATAGGAGATAACAATCCCGTGTATCATAGCCGCGAAGAGGCCCAGGTGGCTGGCCTACCGGATGTACCCATCTCACCCACGACACCCACAATGTTTACATTCTGGGGTCCCAGGCAACAGGGCAACGATCTGGCAAGCCTGGGCATCAACGTCGCACGCATCCTGCACGGCGAAGAAGAATATGAATACCTAGCCCCCATTTATCCTAACGATGTGCTGACCGGCACCACGACGGTGGCCGATGGCAAGACACGGCGCGGAAGCGACGGTTCTTCGATGGATATCATTACCACGGAGACACATTACACCAACCAGCAAAATATAGTCGTTCTGAATACGCGCACCACAATTGTGATACGCGAATAATTCTATTTGTGAGATAACATGGTCATATATAGGGTGTACATACATACATAAATACAATCCCGAAGGCATCAGGTTTTCAGAGACGAAATTAATGAACATGACGAAAGACAATAACGAAAAGAAGACAGGAAGGTAATATATGACAACACACGCAAAAGCAACCGTCTATGCCCAGGATGTGCAGGTTGGGGACCAAATTCCAGTGTTAACCAAGGAGCCGGTGACACATCTACAACTGGTAAAATACGCGGGCGCATCCGGGGACTTCAATCCATTACATACCGACCCGAAGGTTGGTGAGATGATCGGCACAGGGGGCATTATCGCGCACGGCATGCTCATCATGGGCTTTGTAGGGCAAATGCTCAGCGATTACGTTGGGCCAACGGCACTGCGCAAGTTCGGCGTGCGCTTCAAAGGCATGACGCATCTTGGCGATGTCATTACCTGCACAGGCGTCATTACCGAAAAATACGAGGCAGACGGCGAAGTACGCATTGCCGGCAAAGTCCAGGCCGCCGACCAGAATGGCGATGTCAAAGTCACCGGCACCTTTATAGCCGCATTGCCACAACGCAGCGACGATCTCGCAAGTTAGCCTGCTACAGCACTTTGTGGTTAAAGCAGAATCTCAAGCTCCTTGACACTTGCCTTCTGTGATAGTAGAATTACATCGTGTACGATGAATCGTACACGATGTAATTCTACTATGGTCATAACAGACGACATGATGATAAGGGCAGCGACTCGATTACTAGGAATTCAGATTGTTGTGTTCGCTGCCCCAAAACAAGGAGAGGTGATTATGATGCATGGAATCTACGAGATAATTTTTGCCATTTGCTGGGGAGGGCTTGGACTGTTCTGGCTCGCTGGATGGATCTATAATCTACGAAAGGCGAAAGCGGTACAAAAACGATCCACGTTTCTGCCCGCCTGGCTTCTTTGCATCGCACTGGTATGGACCGCAACGCTGCTCCTGCGGCGCAACGACTTCCTGGCGTTCCTGACCTTCACCGCGCCCTGGCTACAGATCTTAGGAACTGTCTTGCTCATCGGTGCCACCATCTTCACCTTCTGGGCACGTTGGGTATTGGGTACCATGTGGGCCGCCTTCGCCGAGATCAAAGAGCAGCATGAACTACGCACCGCAGGACCCTACCATATCACACGTCACCCAATCTACACGGGGCTTATCGCCATGATGCTAGGTTCCACGTTCATAAACGGCTTCGGTATCGCGGTACTCTACTCAGGTGTTGGACTGATTGCCATAATTATCAAGATCAGATCTGAGGAACGTCTGCTAAAAGAGACCTTCGGCGCACAATACACCCAATACCAACAACATGTACCACAGCTCGTCCCAGGCCAGCAGCTACTCAGAAGGTGATATAAATATCTAGGTGATCTCTTTCATGCAAAACAAATAGAAATTGCTATAGTAGAATATTAAAAATAATACAGGAAGAACAAGGAATTGCCTATGGAACATAATGAGGAATTGCTCCGGGACGCAAAGCTCATTGAGCAACAGGTGAGCTTCATTCGTCGCACACTGCTGCGTGCATTTGACGCTGATAAAAACAAAATATCCTTGACCTCACCCCAGCTGCAAGCGTTGGCAGCACTCACGCAAGGTCCCCAGCCGAAGGGCATAACGCTAAAAGAACTCAGCGAGCGCATGGGGCTGGCGCAGAGCACCGTTTCGGGCATCGTGGAGCGCCTGGAGCAGAAAAAACTTGTGAATTGCCTGACCGATCCCACCGACCGGCGTCGGACACGGATCGCAATTACAGAGCGTGTCCAGACCTACATGCAGCAAGACGAACCGCTACGTCGCCTGGGTCCACTCGTGCTAGCATTACAGCAAGCGACCAGTGAAGAGCGTAAAACGATTGTGGAAGGACTGACCCTTCTCCAACGACTCTTAGAGAGCGAGTAATGCCGTAAAACAACAACGACAACCACAAGAGTTTTTGCTACGGGAGGGTTAACGTAACAACCAAGTTATTACACATATGAATGAGGATACACGCCCACAAAGACTGCGATGAGCGCAATATAAAACACAAATAGTAGCCAAGAAGCACATTAAAAATCGTGCCACTCAGCATGGCCAATGGCGGCTGATGCTGATACATCCACAAAGGGAAATGGGCCAGCGCAAAAACACACGTCGAGACCGTACTGGCCCAGAACATCCTGCGGCTCGGCATCCAGCTCGACAAGTCAACGCTCTCATCCTTCAGCACAATTGGCAGCAAAGGCTGATCCCACTGCGCCCCCACCCCTACCCCTATCCCATTGAACAAAGACTGCACGTGTTGGAATAAAAATCCGCGAAATACAATCTCTTCAATCAGCCCAACGAGCAAGACGACATTCAACCAATCATCGAAGGAATGGGCAAAGTGCAACGTATGTTTGGCTATAAGAAGTGGGAGCACGCGAATACAGCAAGGGAGACTTCCAACTACGCCCCAGATGATGCCCTTCTTTATATTGCTCGTGAGCCGCAAATAGCTAAGTACATTGCCAGTATAAAACGCTGCAATATAAAGAAGGGCTGGCAATATCCAGAAGAGCAGCTTCCATGTCGGCTCCACAAAAGCGGCGGCCACCGGACCCCATTCGCGTGTGACAAGAGGAGTAATCCCAAAATCGCGCGTAGCCGCTGTGACGAACAGAAGTAGAATATACGCGGCTGTGAGCCGTATTGATATTTTCCGTTTTACAATCATCTTTTATACATCTTTAAGCTCTACAAAATTTCGCTGATTCACATAAACGCGTGCAGGAAGCTCTGTGCCTTCAGGCCAGAAATGCTGGTATATTTTAAACCCGCATGGGCTCCTTTTTCCTCTTAGACTTGTCATTGCAGGTATTGTCGTGGCTACAATTTTCATATTTCAAACCCGCATGGGCTCCTTTTTCCTTTTTGACAATCGACATATTGAGATTATCGAGTTTCCAGGTGGAGAATTTCAAACCCGCACGGGCTCCTTTTTCCTCTTAGACCACGAAATGCACAATGACAGCCCTTAGCGGCCATTCATTTCAAACCCGCACGGGCTCCTTTTTCCTCTTAGACCTTGAGAAAAGGTGAGGTTCGTATGCATCAATGGATTGCATTTCAAACCCGCACGGGCTCCTTTTTCCTCTTAGACAGCAGGGAAGTTATGCTCAAGGCATGCTTAACAGTTGGTTCATTTCAAACCCGCACGGGCTCCTTTTTCCTCTTAGACGTGGAAAAGCAATACGTAATTTTACTGGCAAGATGAGTAATTTCAAACCCGCACGGGCTCCTTTTTCCTCTTAGACCTGGACGGATGACTACAATCTTGTACAGCAGTTTTGATGATTTCAAACCCGCACGGGCTCCTTTTTCCTCTTAGACTCAGAGAAGGATGGGATATCATGAGCAGCCAATCAGCCATGATTTCAAACCCGCACGGGCTCCTTTTTCCTCTTAGACGTAGAAGATAATGGAGCTTGAATCCTGTAACAGCCAATTTCAAACCCGCACGGGCTCCTTTTTCCTCTTAGACCACGAGATCATCGATCGATGCAGAATTCCTACAATGGTAATTTCAAACCCGCACGGGCTCCTTTTTCCTCTTAGACAATACATGCTACGCGCTCATGACCGCCAAGAGTTAGTATTTCAAACCCGCACGGGCTCCTTTTTCCTCTTAGACGTAATGGATTAGTTTTGGAAACATTGCAGGCGATCCGAATTTCAAACCCGCACGGGCTCCTTTTTCCTCTTAGACCAATAGCAATGAGTCCACGATGAGAGTAAAGTTGCATCATTTCAAACCCGCACGGGCTCCTTTTTCCTCTTAGACGGTATTCGCTAAACTTGTTGTCATTACGCCATCACAATTTCAAACCCGCACGGGCTCCTTTTTCCTCTTAGACCGTCTCTACTGCACAATACTATTGCAGCCTTATATGTGATTTCAAACCCGCACGGGCTCCTTTTTCCTCTTAGACGACAAAAGAACACTATCATCACGAAGCAGCCATTTTGATATTTCAAACCCGCACGGGCTCCTTTTTCCTCTTAGACTCCTACCCCTCAAGTATAGCATGGGAAGCCAGCTCAGACAAGGGTTTGCGCAGGTCTCGTTTTTGGAGGGGGTTTTGGAGAGGGAAAAAGGTCTTGAGACTGCCCAAAATCGCAGCAAGCCGCCTCCAGAGCGATGCGCATCTCTGAGCTCAGAGATCTCGTCATCGCGACCCTCGCGGTAGAGCTTAGACAACAGGCTTGTATTTATGAGATAGATTGTACATGTAGAATCTATTTCATAAATACAGACTTGCAAATCCCAACAATTCAAGGTAGCATTGAGAAAATGCGATCATCATGCAAAAGGAGCATGCTTATGCAAATACTGAAACGCTTGCCCGGCCTTCCCAAAGAGGGCGGGGAACATCATGCAACCTGGCTGGAACTCTTCTTCGATCTCGTGTTCGTGCTCGCAGTCTCCGAGCTGGCAGACTATCTCCGCGACCACCTGACACCTGATGGCCTCCTTCATTTCGCAGGACTCTTCGTGGTGGTCTGGTGGGCCTGGCTCAGCTTTACCTTCTTCTCCGACCAGTTCGATCCTGATCATGTCATCTACCGGCTGGTGATGTTGCTGATCATGCTATGTAGTATCATGCTGGCCGTGAACATCCAGGGCGCATTCAGCGACCATGCAGCGACCTTTATTTTGCTCTATGCAATCCTGCAAGCCTTGCTCACCTTCCTGTACCTATGGGGCAGACGGGATCAGGAGGCTCGTAGCTGGGCCACACAATTTGCCACCGGTTTCGCAATCGCAACCGTGCTCTGGCTCGCCTCGCTCTGGATCTCCGCGCCGTTGCGTTACGTGCTGTGGGGACTGGCCCTGCTCATCGAGATCACAACCCCTCTGCTCGTGACGCTACGACTGAAAAAACGACCGGTCTATGTCTCCCACATTCCAGAGCGGCTCGGCCTCTTCACCCTGATCGTGCTCGGCGAGTTGATTGTTCACATCGGCTCCGGCCTATCCGAGACTAACTGGCAATTCAATAGCGCCGTGACGGCCATTGCTAGCTTTATTATCGCCGCCTGCCTGTGGTGGTTATATTTTGATCGCGTTGATGTCGCAGCGATCCAGCGTTCCCAGGCTGAACAGTATGGCAGTTCACGCGAACTCATACGCAGCTTTACATGGAGCTATGCCCATGTTTTGATCTTCGCAGGACTGGCCGTCACCAGCGTGGGTATTACACTGGCAATCGGGCAGGCGGAAGTACATCTTCTCTATGTGGCCAGCCTTACCTTAGGCCTGGGTAGCGCTCTCACCCTGCTCATCATCACTTTCGTGCACCAGATCGGTCCGGCCCCTCTACAAACAGGCGAGCTAACAACCCGCCTGGGCTGTGTAGGACTGCTGATCCTGCTGGCCTTTACGGGGAGCTGGCTCGGCTCGGCCCTCGTGACTAGCCTGCTCGCCCTTACGCTGATGCTCGTCACGTTGATCGAAGTCCTCTTCCTTGTACGCAAGCAGATAGCACCAAAAATAGAGGAATAAGAGTTTTCTAGCTATGACGTATACTTTACATTTTTGCAGCTATGAAAATGTAAAGTATACGTCATAGCTAGAAAACTTAACGACTTTACCGCGCCGTTACACTTCCACCGGTTTGAATGATATAGCTGCTACCACTGGCAACCGTGATTGCCGTTCCCCTGCTGGTGACAACGCCAGCATTGCGCACCTCTAATCCGGTCGTCGCGCTAATCTTCACCGCATTGAGCACGATATTCGTCAAGGGCTTTTCGGGCAGGCCCACGATATAGCCAGCCGCCGTGGCCCCGGTGGCCGTAAGATTATTCACCGTAATATCGTGATAATAGGGAGTGGTGGCGGTCACCGGTTGAGCCGTATCTGAGTCTGGAATGTTGGGATAATAGGCTGCGAACCAGATCGGATATGCCACATTCGTCATCTTTATATCCGTGTAGGTAACATGCGATATATCACCGCCAGTTGTGCGCATAGATTTAAAGCGCAAGCCATTAGTCGTGCCGTTAAACGTGACGTGTGATACGATTATATTGCTCATACCGCCCGTGATATCGTAACCCAGCGAGATGCCGTGTCCGGTACCAATGAAGCAGTTTCTAATTCTGATGCTGGAGCTTGGTTCACCTGCATTCTGCGCCTTCATACCAATGTTATCGTCATTATCGCTGACACTGCTATTCTCAATGATCATGTTGTTTACAGATTCGGTAATAATGCCGTCCGTGTTATGCGATGTGAGGGGTGCACTGATCGTGACACCATTTATCTCAATGTTATTTATCTTCTTCAAAAACACATGGTAGGATGCGGCATTCTGAAGCGTTACATTGCGCAACGTTAAATTGCTCCCATTGGAGAGATCCATCAGACGCGGACTCAGGTGAGCGGACGCGCCAGCCGCCCACCAGGTAGCGCCCTGTCCATCGATGACTCCACCGCCCGTAATGGTGATGTTGCTAACACCGTTCGAACTAATTAAAGGCAGGGCTTTGGTTGCGTCCGGCCCCGTATAATCGGAGAGCGTCGTTGAGCCCAGGATAGTCGCGCCACGCTCAATATTGAGCGTAATGTTGTCCTTCGAGAAGGTGAGGGGAGCGGTAAGATACTTACCTGCCGGGAAATCTACGGTTCCACCGCCTG
This sequence comes from uncultured Chloroflexia bacterium, assembly GCA_963850365.1. Lineage (GTDB taxonomy): Bacteria > Chloroflexota > Ktedonobacteria > Ktedonobacterales > Ktedonobacteraceae > Dictyobacter. The sequence goes on along the minus strand of CAWKKX010000045.1, from coordinate 1,711 downwards.
AGCAGCCATTAATAGCATTTTGAATAGCGGTGGTATCCTTAGTGCTTCCATCGCCTGTTGCCCCGTAGGTTTTAACGTTGCAGATGCTTATTGCATGCGCAGGTCCAGGCGTAAATATGCTTGAAACGCAAATACTGATGATCGCAATACAGAACATCCTTGCAAATCTTCTATGATGTTTCACAGTTACTATCTCCATAAATAGTGTATCATATCGTTCTTCCCTGATAGTTTCGATAAGAACAACTTATCTTATCTATAAATTTAAAGATTGCACTAGCTAAAAAAGTTGCATATTGACCATATGGCACACTTTAAAAAGCCGAAGCCAGGACCGGAAGAGGGGCCAGGACCTTTTCGCATACATACCCCTCTCCCGATTAAACTAGCGCCGGGTAGATGGCTTAATGGGAGGGTCAAGCTCGAAGACAGGGTGACTGCGAGCCGCATTGACGAAGTCTTTCAGCGAGGATTCTGGCGTTACAGCCAGGTGTTGTCGCAAAATTGATCCACGCACACCTTGAGAGGCTAGCAAAGGCCATAACACCTCTTTAATCACTGATCCTGCGGCCTCTGGGGCCAACTCTACGGCAGTAAACGTCTCGCGACCCCGACCGAGACTCAAGCTTCCTTCGCCTGCCGCACGGAGATTGTATACCCAATTGCCCTCGCCATGCGTGGCAATCAAAAAGCGACGACCATCATGCTCGTGCAGATCTACGGGGATGGTTCGCAACTTGCCCGTCTTGCGCCCACGAATAGTGAGCAGCATCATCGGACCCAAAATCGTCACCGGTATACCCAGCTGCAACAGCACTTTGATGCCCCAATTGATGATGGGAAACACGCCTGTAGCCCCACCTGAAGACACCCCATGCTTGCTATTGTGCTTCATCCTCATAACATGCACAACGAACATAAAAAGGACCATAAATGCTGCCATGAAGAGGATCATCAGCCCGATCATGGTCATCGACGACATAGACATATTCTTGTACTCCTTTCAAACGAACACTTTGTTTTGTAATGAATACATTGTTCGTTCTATATATACAGGGCTGAGTCCTCTTCCAGCAATAAGCAAAGGAGATGAAATGTTCGTTAACGCACAGATGGCCCAAATTGTATGGCAAGGAGAATTTGTTCGGTGAAGCAAGACAAACAGGATCGCCGTTCCCAGCGCACCCGACGCCTGGTCAATGCGGCCATGCTAGAACTGTTGTTTAAGAAACACTACGATTCGATTACGGTGCAGGATATTCTAGAGCAAGCGGGGATTGGGCGCTCCACGTTTTATACTCACTATTTCGATAAGGAGGATGTGCTGACAAGTATAGTGGAGCAGATGCTTGAGACATTTGGTGAGCAGTTCGCCCAAAGGGGGGCGGGACAGGGGATCATCCCAACTCTGGAGCTGTTTGAGCATGTCCAACAGAATTATCAGTACTTTCAAGCTATGTTACGAGGGCGCACCGGAGAAATACTATGGGAGGCGGCACAGACTACCTTGAGCAAAACCATTGAACAGACTCTGATCGCTACCTATGCGGATAAAGCTCCTCCCACAATCTCCTGGACCCTGATCTCTCAACATCTAGCAGGATCTTTTCTCGCTCTGCTGAAATGGTGGCTCCGGGCTGAGATGCCATACACACCAGCGCAAATGGAACGTGCCTTTCAGCAGCTAACTCTGCCTGGTATATGGGCCACC
>CAWKKX010000044.1:0-22987 GCA_963850365.1 uncultured Chloroflexia bacterium | reverse complement strand
TTGACCACTTTATTAATTGAGAACTTAGCTGATCTGTTGCCAGTTCTTGCCGCCATCATTCGTATGCCATAAAGCGCTTGCGGTAATGGCCCAACCATGCACACTGTCGATGAAACTGAAGGCTTTTATGTTCCCGATGCTGTCCGATACCTTCTGCCAGCTCTTGCCGCCATTCGTCGTGGCATAGATGGTGCCAGTTTGATCATCGGACGCCCAGGCATTTTGTGATGTGGCAATATAAAGGTTAGCGCTAGAAAAAGTGGTTAATGCATTGACCTCGGCCTTCCAATCAGAGTACCACGTCTGTCCACCATCGGTAGTGGTTAAGAAAAAGAAGCCATGTAGAGGTTTATTCGCCTCAATCTGTCCATTAAAGTGTACTGGCAGCAATCCATAGTTACCAAAGAAGACAGGTGGAGAAGTCTGGAAGTTCATAAAGGTTGCTTGCGTCCCGATAGAGCCAGGCAGGCCGGATAAAGCCTGTGGCTGCCAGGTCTGTCCGCCATCGTGGGTAACGTACAAAAGTGCTTTAAAAGAAGCATTATAGCCGGTCGCCCAACCATTTCGCGCATCTTTAAAGGAGATTCCTGTTTTAAAGCCACCGAGATTAAAGCCATGTCCTGTACTCACAAGCTTGCTCCAGGTTTGCCCACCATCTTTCGTACCAAAGATCGCGGCACTCTCGTTGCCAGCGCCGGGGCCACCATAGTCGATTGTTTCAAGCCAGCCTGTTTGCGCGTTCACAAAATGTGGCGGATCAAACACCTGAGTAGCGGGATCATTGATCGTAGAAAGTTGCCAGTTCTTGCCACCATCGCTCGTGCGCTGTATATTAATGCTATTAGACACTTCTGGCTGAATCACGCTGGCGATCCAGGCATGATTCCCATCCATAAAAGTGCCAACCGAACCTTGAGGAATAGAGTTACTCCGAGGACTTGCGACGTTCGAGGGCGAGACATTAAGCCAGTGGAGACCGCCATCGGCCGTCTTAAAAACTGCTGACTTGCTCAATGCCCAACCATGCAGCTGATCCAGCATCCGTATTGATGTAAACGGACCCGCCGCCTTCGCACTTATAATCCCTGAACTCGCGCCGTTAGACGACGTTTTGCCGCTATTATTACTAGCTGTGGAAACAGTTGTCGTTGTCGGTGAAGATCCAGATGCGGATGCAGGTATAGAAGAGGTACCAGCATTCCCACACGCAGTAAATATGCAGGCCAGCAACACCAAAAATGCACTAACGCTAAACGATGATACTCTTGCTCCCGCTTTTACCGTTGTAGCTATAATCATAACCACTCCATTTACAAGAAAGAATACTCTAACATTAAAACCAGCTCTATAGAATATTACGTTTTTAATGCTTTATCGTATATCCCTCCCACGTATACTTAATGCCAGAAAGCAGTAATATTTGTTTTGCTTACTTGTAAAACGCTCCAGCTAGCGGGATTTACCAGATGAATATTGTAATTGAATTACAACAAACACAGAAATCAATTGACTACTGACATAATACTGTCATCAGAATATGTTATACTTAAAGTGAAAAGAGAAGATTAAGCATAGTTTAGCAAATTTTTACGAAAAGAGATGTAATTCAGCACACCAATCATCCGATTTGTATTGCAAAAAGATGTCGTTACACGCTTCCAAACGCTGAAAAATCAGTTGGAAACCACGGCGCAAGATAAAGACAAGGAGAAATAGATAGATGCTCGCATATGTTTTCTGGCATTGGCGCACAACACAGATCGATGCACAAAGCTACCAGAGTTATCTAACAAGTTTTCATCAGCGACTTACAGCACACAAACCGAGCGGATTTATCACTTCAAAGGTATTTTTGTTGGAGCAAGCTCCCTGGCTGGGCAGAGATACAGAGACGTATGAGGACTGGTACCTCATTGAGAATTCGGCGGCCTTAGATCCCCTCAACGAGGATGCGGTAAATGGGCAACGGCAGGAACCACATAACCAGGTTGCACGCTGGGCGGCTGGGGGAACGGGTGGGCTTTACCGGCTACGCTTTGCAGGGCAAGATACTCTCCCCACACACTTTGCGTTCTGGTTTGCCAAACCCGCGACTATGAGCTATGCAGAACTAGAAAATGTGCTACAACCACTAAAAAAGCAGGCAATAGGCACACTATGGCAACGGCAAATGACATTAGGGCCGACAACCGAGTTTTGCTACCACTCCCCCGAAGAAACTGCGCTACCAGATATTCTACAGGCACTCTTGATACCAATGAACCCAATCGTAATTTAACTTATGACGTGGAACTCTATCTGCGTGCCATACCCATTTTCCTATTGTTCGTCTAGCATATTGCGCAGCAGCCAACGACTCTCCTTCCTGGATAGCTGTGATTACATTGAGACTTATATATGTTGCACGTTGACTTTTGGCTAGCTATACTACTTTGTATGGGTTCCATTAATTATCAATACTCATTTCACATTTTGCATAGTGTGCAGCCAATCTTCTTGCTCGTGTAGCAGCTTAGACAGAAAGGAGGGATCTAATTCCACATTTCGTGCGATATGGTGCTCAGAAGCATCATAGTATGCATTGCGTATATAGAGTCTTTTGGACAATTATATCGTATTGGTCACATGTTGTCGAAGGAGGAAACGCTGATGTTCAAACAGATCCTTGCTCCTGTCGCAGGGAATCTCTTCCTTTCATTTCTCGTCGGATTGATTCCAATTGCGGTCGTCCTCATCATGCTTGGTGTGCTGCGGCGGCCAGCCTGGCAAGCGGCCCTGTCGGGGCTCGTCGTTGGCCTGCTGATCGCCATTGGAGTGTGGCAGATGCCGGTTGGACTCGCGGCCAGCTCGACGTTAAATGGCATGCTGTTTGCCTTGCTCCCCGTTATGTGGATTGTTGTCAATGCAATGTGGCTCTACAATATTACAGTTCATTCGGGTAAATTTGAACTTTTCCGTCGCTGGATGGTATACAACGTTCCAGCCGACAAACGTATCCTGCTCATCCTGATAGGCTTCTGCTTTGGTGCCCTTATGGAAGGTATCGCTGGTTTTGGCACCCCGGTCGCCATTGGTAGCGCGTTACTCATCGCTCTGGGTTTTCCCGCCCTGGAAGCCATTACACTCACACTGATCTTTAACACAACGCCGGTGGCGTTTGGCGCATTGGGGACGCCCGTAATTACACTTAGTGCCGTCACTAACCTTAATGCCGGGACGCTTTCCGCTATGATTGGCCGCCAGTTGCCTTTCTTCAGCCTGTTCTTACCCTTTTATGCGCTTATTATCTTCTCCGGCTTTCGCAGCCTGAAAACGATGTGGCCGGTGGCCTTAGTAGCTGGCGGATCTTTTGCTTTAACTCAGTTTGCCGTCTCGAACTTTCTTGGGCCGCAGTTACCAGACGTACTGGCATCGCTCGCATCGCTCATCTGCGTTATCGCCTTCGTCCGAGTCTGGAAGCCCCGCGATATCGAGCAGTATCAAGCACAATTTAGCGCTATTACTGAGAGTACAGAAGGGGCTACGACGATTGGAGAGGAACATGTGCCCGTACTGGTTCCTGGCTCATCGCCTGCGCCCGCTCAAGGAGCCAGACCCACGATGAACGAGGCCATGCTGGCATGGACACCGTGGGTGATGGTGAGTGCCGTTGTGATTGTCTGGACCTACTTTAAAGTAGCATCAATAGGACAACAGAGCATAAAATGGCCGGGCCTACATAATGCTACTTTCCTGACTCTCTATAATAAGCCTTATGCGGCCCTCTATGCTTTCCAGCCTCTGGGCACTGGAACGGCTATCCTGTTCGCAGTGATATTGGTAGCACTGATAATGGTGGCGGCAGGCTCAAGCCCGAAAATTATTGGCCTGGCATTGATAGATACCTGGAAACAGCTCCGCTTTGCCATTCTAACGGTCATGCTCATTCTCGGACTGGCTTATCTCTTTAACTACTCCGGCATGGCCTATACGCTTGGGCTCGCGATCTCAAAGGTGGGCGGAATCTTCCCCTTCTTCTCGGTCTTCCTGGGATGGATTGCCTGTTTCTTGAGTGGCAGTGATACTTCCAGCAATGCACTTTTTGGCAACCTGCAAGTTGTTGCGGCAAAACAGCTCAATCTCAGCCCCGTGCTGATGGCTGCTACAAACTCATCTGGTGCCGTCATGGGAAAAATGGTCTCGCCGCAAAATATAACGACTGGAGTCTCGACAAGCTCCCTGGTGGGCAAAGAGGGCCTGATAGTGGCACGAGTCTTTAAGCATAGCCTGTTCCTGGCGGCGTTGCTAGGCTTGTTAGTGATGGCACAACAGTATCTCATCCCCTGGATTATTCCACAGTAGAGCTACAGGTCGGACGGCAGATGCTTTTTTTTCGCGCTGCCGCCCGCTCATCTTGTGAACCACAGAAGAGTTGCACAATCCTTGTCAACGTGCAACTCTTCTATGTCGATATGAGCACAGCACTTCACAACCCATAACAATAGCCGATAGAGTAACAAGAAAGCAATCTTATTTGTGGGACGAGGCCAATGTTTCAAAATCGCATTACAATTGCACTCTTGTTAATCTTCCTGATTAGCTTTGATAGCATCGCTCTTTATTTTATCTTTCAGCCAGATGCGAAAAATACCATCTGGCTTTCAGGCGTATGCAGCATAGCGATTCTGGCAAGTGTACGCTGGGCCACTTACAATATGGGTAGGCGCATCAGCTTGCTCCTTTTGTATTTGCTGATCTTCGATAGTATTATTCATGTTGCCATCTATATTTTTGTGCGTGCACTTATGGCATAGCTGCAACTTGCACATCAACCCACGCGTCATATGTCGCCTGTCCACCAGGGATACCAGGCACGAGATCGTTCGCGGAGAGCGAAACGACTGGGGCACCACTGGTCACACAATTGACGCCCGCCCAGCCATCCCTCATCCATACAACCCCTTGCAGTACATCGTCAGTCACATGAGCCCTGGCCTCAAATTGTCCTCGCCCATTCGCAATTACTATCGGGCTACCACTTTGAATGCTTCTCGGCTGTGCATCCTGGGGATGTATCCATAGCTCAGGTCCGGTGTTGGCTCTGGCAAGCGTGGGGAGCGCCTGGCCCTCGTCGAAGAAGGCATGGAAGGCGGTGAGCGTTCGACCCTGGCAGAAGCGCAGTGGATATCCCTCCAGCTCTGGCACGGTATAGGATGGTAGCGCAGACAATCCAACTTGCCGTGCTCGCTCGCTCCAAAACTCGATCTTTTTAGATGGCGTATGAAAGCTGCGTTCAGGGTAGGCCACGTGTGAGAGATTATTCTTCTGCCAATATCCTCCTCTTCTCCTCAGCTCATCAACGGTAAGCGCCGCCCCGGATTCTGTACGTTGCGAAGATAAAAGCGCGTTGATATAGTCTTCGTCGTCCTGCCAGGGAAAGAAATTTGTGATATCCAACCTGTCCGCAAGCTGGCGCAAGATAGTGCTGAGCGTGCGACACTCGCCCGCCGGTTGCAGAGCTTGTTCCATAAAGTAGATATGCGTGGCTGTCTGCTTCAGGCCGATATCCTCCAGCCAGGCGGTTCCCGGCAAGATCAGGTCCGCAAAGCGACGACTGGTTGCATTCATAAAGAGGTCATAGGAGACAATAAGCTTGATCCGCTCCAGCCCTTGCGCGATCTCATTGGCCGATGCAAAGGATGAGAGTATATTGCTTCCCAGTAGCAACAACACGTCGATCTGCCCATCTTTCAACGCTTCTATGATAGTCGTCATATGGCTGGGGATAAATTTCTCGGCTGGCCTATCCACAACTGGCAGCACATTAGCGTAGCCCTCGCTATGCGTTGATGCACCGTGGCGCGGCCCCATGCCAGCGCCCGCGAATCCCAGTTGCCCAATCAGCGCGGGCAAGCAAGCGATAGCCCGACTCGCCTCCCAGCCGTGCTGATGCTTAAACATCGAGCTACCACCCAGCACGATCATAGATGGTGTGTCGTTGGCATAACGCCGGGCAAGGTCGCGAATGCGCTCCGGCTCAACGCCTGTGATGGCTGCGGCCCATGCAGGCGTATACAGGCTTATATGTTTGGAAAATTCTGCAAAGCCAAGTGTATATGTATCGATGAACGCCTGATCAGTCAGCCCCTCCTGGATAATCACGTGCGCGATAGCAAGCGCGAGTGCGGAATCACTTCCTGGCTGTAATAAGATCACCTCGTCGGCGTGGCGCGACATCTCCGTCCGCCTGGTGTCGATATGCACAACGTATGCGCCTCGCTTCCGTGCCTCGATCAGGTGAGGAGCGATGCCTGGCTGGCTGGCAAGGGTTGAGCCCCAGAAGAGAATTGTGCGTGCGTTGGCCGCCATATCTTCTTTTGTACTTGTCTCAAGAACGCCGGTCAGACCCAGGCCATAGCCGCCCATGGCCCAGCACACAATAGCAGACGCCCACTGCTGAAAGCCGCTCACAAGCCCAAAGCGCGAGACTAACGTCGGCAAAACTCCAGTCGTGCCGATACCATGTCCACGCCACAAGCCGACGCGTTCGGGCTGTGTCTGCTTGACTGCATCGACGATCATAGCATATGCATCGTCCCATGAGCACGCTTCCCACCTATCATCGCCGCGTGCCCCCACGCGACGGAGAGGAGAAAGGAGACGCTTAGGATTATCAAAAATCTCGCGTGTTGCCCGCCCGCGAATGCAGAGGAAGCCTCGACTATCGGGATTGTGCTCATCTCCCTTGAGCGTCAATAGCTTATTGTTCTCGACTTCAACCGTCATGCCACATTGTGTGGGCAAGCAATTCATAGGACACATTGTCGTGACCTGGCGTTTATTGACCATTGGCTTCTTCCCTTCGTGCTCTCCTCGCTTTAGTGGTTCCTTTATATATAGTATATATAGTAGCACGAACATCTTCATGTGTCATATTTTGTTTCTCCATTCTTCTTTTTCAATTGGCCTTTTACTTTACTCAGATTTTCTTATACTATATAGTATAGGATATAGTGTGAGAATAACATGTTGTTGGAAAGTGCAAAACTATGAGTGAAGAAAAGGTTTATCAAACTTCTTTTGCTGTTATTGCTGATGTGCATGGCAATCGCTGGGCACTGGAAGCTGTGTTGCAAGATATTGATCGGCGAGACATCCAGCAAATCATCAATCTTGGCGATCATCTGGCTGGCCCGCTTGACCCAGCTGGAACAGCCAATCTTCTGATCGAGCGAGGCATGCTGAACATCTGCGGCAACGATGACCGCGTGTTGTTCTCTCCAGCGGAGGAGCTTTCATCATCACAGAGATACACACGCAACCAGCTCACCTCGGCTCATATGGCCTGGCTGCATGGATTGCCAGCAACAACAGTGGTCGCAGGTGAACTATTTGTCTGCCACGGAGATTTGTTCGACTCACCATACTTGCTCGAACAGGCTGAAGCTACCGGCGTCTTTTTGAGGAATACAAGCGCTATTGCGGCTAGCGTCACCGCTATTACACAACCAGTCATCCTCTGTGGGCATAGTCATCAACCCCGCACCGTCGCGCTACCACAGGGCAAGCTAATCATAAATCCAGGTAGCGTCGGACTGCCAGCCTATACAATGGAGACACCTCTTCCACATGCGATGGAAGCCGGCAGTCCTCACGCTCGCTATGCTATCTTGACCAGGATGGCCCACTCATGGCAGATAGAACACGTGCAGGTTCCTTATGCCTTCGAACTTGCAGCCGATGCAGCACTCAATCAGCAGCGACCCGATTGGGCGGCATGGATTACCACCGGCAGAGCTCAATGATAATGATTTTTCTACATTTGATGCTCGCAAAGTCTCATCATATCTCTTTACAAGGCACATCCTCTTGCTGAGCGGCCGTGATGACATAGCCAGCATCACGAACAATAGATATTTTTAGATATGGGCAGAGCTTTGCCAGCTTTACGCGCGCCGCTGAGAGGGCTCGATATACAGGCTTGAGTTCTCGCGTCACTGCAACCGATCCAAAAGATTGAGCCTCTTGCAATCGTTCTCGACATTCAGTTGAGGAGAGGGAAGTAAGACTGGCAAGCAATACTTCATGTGGTGCATAAAAAGGATAGTGATTCAGCAGCGTCATAAGCAGTGTCCACTCATTCTTTGTAAATCGCTGTTGAGCGAGAACAGAAGGGAATTGAGTGCGCAAAAGGCTCAATATACGACACTCTTCATTGATATTCAGAACGGAGTCCGTGCGTAGAAGGTCGCGGCAGAACATTTCCGCGCTAGAAATGGTTTTGGCTTGCTGCGGAAAAGTGTCATGGTGAATCTTGTACATGCTAGGGAATATATCCTTTCTCTTTCTACTATGGTATCATGCGAAATAGCAAATCGCGCTGTAACTTCCTGTTACACATATATAAAAGAAATTTATAAACAAATAATCTGTCTATTCTTACTTTTTTGCAAAAATTCAATACTATCTCTGTAAACATACCTAAAGGGATAGTATCTTTACTTCCCCAAGTACTACCATTATGTTCTACACATTCATTAATATTGATCTAAGTATACAAGGAAATGGCGAGGGAAGAAACGGCTAATCAGGGGCCAGGCACAAAACCCGAGGGGGCTGATCAGGGGCTAATGACTCATTGCATATCATTAGAGCAAACTCTGCGAAAAGTTATAGCGTGTATCACTTCCCAATTATCTTCAAAAGAAGGATGAAAAACTAGCTAGTATTGATATACTTTGCCGCTAAACATGGTATTATAGTTCTTGTGAGTAGTAGAAGTGGATTTGCTGTATATAAAAAAATTTCCTTTCTCAATGAAGAAGATAGAAAGACGGCATTTAATACATGGAAAAAAATAGATCGGCAATCCCAAACCTTTGCTTAAGAAACGCACGGGAAATTCGTGGATGGACACGAGCACATGTAGCAGAAAGACTTGCCCTCGCTGACCCCAAAACGGTTGGGAGATGGGAACGCGGCGTTTCATCCCCAAATGCTCACTTTAGCCAGAAGCTATGCGAGCTTTTTGAGATGACAACTAAAGAGTTAGGCTTGATTCAAAGCACAAATACTGATGGGCGAAACGAGGAATCCGATTGCCAGATGAACTCCTCTGCTTCGATTCCCATTGATTTTCTGTATGATCCCGCCACCCCCCCAATGTTTGCAGGGACACCTCATCTCGTTGAACACGATAAATTGTTACAGAATCTTAAACAGCGCCTCTGTTCTAGTCAGCACCCGGTATGCATAGCCCTTCACGGGCTACCAGGGGTAGGCAAAACGACGCTCTCAGCGGCACTTGTACATAATCGAGAAATACAAACTCGTTTTCAGGGCGGTGTCCTATGGGCAAGAGTAGGGCCTGCACCTGGCATCCTGAGTTTGCTGAGTAGATGGGGAACATTGCTCGGCATCTCTGCCGCTCAGATGGAAAGTTTGACGACGTATGAGGCATGGACTGAGGCTATTCGCAATGCTATTCATACGCGCCACATTCTTCTTATAATCGATGATGCCTGGAGTATCGAGGATGCACTGGCCTTCAAAGTCGGAGGCCCCAATTGTTCCTATTTAGTAACCACACGCTTCCAGAGTATAGCGCTACAGTTTGCATCGAGGGAATCCATCCTCTTACCAGAGCTGAACCTCTGTGATGGCCTGACATTATTATCACACTTTGTACCAGATCTGGTCTCATCTGAACTCTTTGCGGCCCAGGAGCTTGTACAATCAGTTGGTGGCTTGCCCCTGGCCTTAACCCTTATGGGCAAGTATCTGCAAAGGCAGACGTATAACGGTCAACCACGCCGCGTGAAGGCGGCACTTGAACGGCTGTACAATGCGGAAGAGCGCCTGTTGCTAGCAGAGCCACAGACCTCCCTGGAGCGTAGCCTCAGTTTGCCAGCAGACACTCCCCTGTCTTTGCAAGCTGTGATTGAGGCCAGTGAGCGACAATTGGATCTTCAGGCTCGCAAAGCTCTCTATGCATTATCCATTTTCCCTGCGAAACCGAACAGCTTTTCTGAGGATATTGCACTTACGGTCTGCTCCATGGCCGTAGAGACTCTGGATATATTGACAGATACTGGCTTGCTTGAAAGTAGCGGCCCCGGTCGCTACACATTGCATCAAACAATTGTAGATTATGCACGAGCTAAACAGCAGGATAAGAGCATAGAAAAGCGCTTAGTGGCTCATATCGCTAACTATATCCAGCAACACAAGAGAAACTACGCATTGCTGGAATTAGAAAGCACCAACATTTTTGTTGCTCTGGAGCTTGCCGATAAGACCGGAATGTTTGCCGAACTGGTACAAATCAGTTGTGCCTTTGCCCCCTTCCTCTCTATACGCGGCTTATATGTGCAGGCAGAAGAGCAACTGACAAGAGCTTACAAAGCAGCTATGGCGCTGGGGGATCACAAAGGTACGTTACAGACGCTCTATCATCTGGGGGACCTCATACGCAAACACGGAAACTATGTGCAAGCTGAAACATTCCTGAAAGAAGGACTCACCCTGGCTCAACAGTTGGGATACACCGAACAGGTCAGCCGCTTCCTCGGCGGCTTAGCGGTTGTAATTGAACTGCAAGGAAACTATACGCAGGCTGAAGTTTACTATCTGCAAGGGCTGGCTCTGGCACGTCAGTTGCAGGCGCACGAGCAGGTCAGCCATCTGCTCGCAGACCTTGGCGTGCTCGCAGGTCAGCAGGGAAACTACACACAGGCAGAAACATACTTGAAAGAAGCGTTAGCTCTCGATAGCCAGATTGGGCTTCGTGAAAGAACAAGCGCCATCCTCACCGCTTTAGGCTGGGTCACGAGCGAGCAAGGCAACTATGAACAGGCAGAAGCATACTTAAAAGAAGGGCTTATTCTGGCTCAGCAGGTTGATTCACGTGAACGGATTGGGGGACTGCTCTGGGCACTAGGAGGGGCCGCAATTGATCAAGGTCACTATACACAGGCAACAACTTACTTAAAAGAAGGATTGGACGTAGCACGCCAGCTTACTCACTTTGAACTACTCAGCGAGTTACTCTTGAAGCTGAGCGTGGTGGCAACGGATCAAGGAGACTATAGACAAGCGGAGCTCTATCTATTAGAAGGGTTGGAACTAGCACGTCAACTTGGTCATAATCGACTGATCAGTGATCTGCTGCAGAATCTGGGTGTCATTGCAATGAAGCGAGGCAACACTATACAAACCAATGAATATCTGCAGGAAGGGCTGGCTCTGGCACGGCAGATCGGCCATCGTGAATTGATCTGTGCCTACCTATCGAGCCTGAGCGAAAGTGCAATCACCCAGGAACAGAATAGCCTGGCTGAAGAATACCTACAAGAAGGTATAACCGTGGCACGCCAGCTCGGTCACCGCAGGCACATAAGTATATTGCTTTCAAACCTCAGTATGCAAGCAATCAAAAATAGAAACTATAGTCAAGCAGAGGTCTATCTAAGAGAAGGTTTATTATTAGCACGTCAGCTTGGCATTCCTGTCCTCGTCTGTAACACCCTTTATAACCAGGCCGAATATCACCTCAGCCTGCAACAACCTCAAGCTACGGCTACGGTCTTGCGAGAAATGCTCGCACTCATTCCAGAGGGCTACCAGGAATTGACCGCCAATGCTCAGTACGGTCTGGCTCGCATAGCGGCAATGCAAAACAACCTCTATGAAGCAAAACAACTAGGGCAGACCAGCCTGGCTATCTTCGAGCAGATTGGTCATTACCGTTCCAATGAAATTCGATATTGGATACAGACACTAAATATGCAAAGGTCAATGCAATGAAGTAATGGTTTTCTATATCGAAACAATAGTGCCATCAACTTGATAGGCACTATCCCATCTCTAAGATTATGCAAGCATAAAATCACGATTTTTTGGTTCATGCTTGCTATACTCTTTAAATAACACGTTTTTCAGTCGTGTAAGCGCTCGTCAGCAGAATTACATATGGCATGGACAATTTGGCCGTGAATAGTCAATTAAATCAGCCTGCACATTTTGAACGCTGAGAGTAGAAGTTGCATGGGTAGCTCTATCTCCTCCGACAAATGCCAGGGTAAACACAATACAAGAGATCAGCACGATTAAGAACCGTTTCATCGCTATTTCCTTCTGTTTGAAAAGTGACCCGTACAAATCGCCTTACATAATGGCGCTGCCGTCGATTGTTTTCGCTATGAATGCCTCTAGCCAGGATCGCATCAAGTTGCTAGCTGGACTGGACTAGATTCGACCTTGTGCAATATCCGGCTTAACTACATACCCGGTTCTGGGTCATTTCCCATGTGACATGGACATGCAATCGCCCCATGATCTATTTGAGTAGCATGGGTTGTGGCAGCTGCTCTATCCCCCCCGACAAATGCCAGGGTAAACACAATACAAGAGATCAGCACGATTAAGAACCGTTTCATCGCTATTTCCTTCCTCGCTCACTATCTATTGACTCTTAACATATTATACCCGATTACAAACAATTACTCTATATAATAGCTAAAATATACTAGTTAGCTGAAGAGCCACCAGGGCATATGTATCAACATCACAGCCTCCGCTTAATTATAATTGTACTGGAAATGGGGTTTCTAACGTCGCTATGAAGACCCGACTTTCTTCGGCAGTAACATCCGTTTTTTTGCGGAAGTACTACCTATATTTTTAGGTAACGGCAATCGCATCAACACATCTTCTATCTAGAAAGCCCTGCGTCTCTTCTGGCTATTTGATTATAGCCGACAATACTCGTCTTACCATAGAGAAGGCCTGATCCCTTAAATTGACTTTTCTATACTTATACATGCTCACTCATAGCCGCAAGTTCACAGACCGTACTACACTTTCCACTACATAATTTTACATTTTTTGCATTCTTACGTTTAGCACAATAATGTAGCAAACGTAAGATATGTAATAATATCGTGAAAGCTCATTATTGTACCCAAAAAGCAAGGGGGGGCTTATGCATTATCAAGGGCGTGCTATTCTTGCCAGCGTTATTTTTGCGCTCCTCGTCTATCTGCTCATCGAGACCTTCAGCAGCCTGCATCAGCGAATGCAAAGAGTTCTTCTCTTACATCCTCAAATCGTCATTATAATAATTGTACAAATGCTACTAGCCACTATAGCAATTTATATTCATTGTAGTCCCCGCTACAATAAAAGTCGCATCAATATCTATATCGCATGTATTTCGGTCCTCCAGACACTTTATGTCGGCTGGTTGTGCTACAATTAGAGAGAGTATGTTCGATCCCAATCACGTTCACTCTTTCGCCTGATGAGTTCGCGTGGCTTTGCCGCGCTTCAAACATTTCGACTATCATTTTGCATTTTACCCATTTTTGCACAAAACACAAAAATGGGTAAAATGCAAAATGATAGTCGAAATAAAGGAATCTGGAGACAACCATCTTTGAATGCACTGATTCTCATTTTATGCCATAGTATTTCATTTCTACTTGGTGCCCTACTTACCTTTTACACTGCTATCTCTGCCGTACGTACATTTGTGTTACCACGCAGCGCGCCAGACGTGATAAATAGGACGACATTTATCGTGGTGCGTTACTTCTTTGAGATGCGGCGAAGGCGTGCACATACATTCGAGGCCGTAGATCGTGTGATGGAATTATACGCGCCTGTGAGCCTGCTTATGCTCCTGGTAGTATGGTTAGTCTGCATTCAATTCGGATATATGGGGATGTACTGGGCGGTAGATAATCTATCATTGTACGAATC
Organism: uncultured Chloroflexia bacterium; assembly: GCA_963850365.1. GTDB lineage: Bacteria > Chloroflexota > Ktedonobacteria > Ktedonobacterales > Ktedonobacteraceae > Dictyobacter. The sequence goes on along the minus strand of CAWKKX010000044.1, from coordinate 9,247 downwards.
CTTCAAAATCAGTGGCTCCTCCCTGCTCACGCTCGGTTTTTCCCTGGTAGATAACTTGCCGACAGCGATCTTAACCTTTTCGGAGGCGACCACAGGTTTGATCCTGGTTGCGCTCCTCATCGCCTATCTACCAACAATCTACTCAGCCTTCGCACGGCGCGAATCGGCAGTGACAATGCTTGAGGTACGGGCTGGTGCACCACCATCAGCCGTCGAGATGCTCATACGCTACTCCCGTTTAAAGCGTCTCGATCAACTGGGAGAGGTCTGGTCGATGTGGGAAACCTTGTTTGTTGAAATGGAAGAGAGTCACACCTCATTTGCGGCACTCGCGTTCCTGCGCTCACCGCAGCCGCAACGTTCGTGGGTCTCGGCCTCGGGCGCGGTCATGGACGCCGCCGCGCTGGCACTGGCGGCGGTTGACATACCGCGCAATACGCAGGCTGATCTGTGCATACGCGCCGGCTATCTCGCGTTGCGCTACATTGCCACCTTCTTTCGTATCGACTATATTCGCGATCCAGGGCCAGATGATCCTATCAGTATCACACGAGCAGAATTTGATGCGGCACTGGACGAGCTGGCAGAGGCAGAGGTACCACTTAAAGCTGATCGTGAGCAAGCATGGCGCGATTTCAAAGGTTGGCGCGTCAACTACGATACGGTATTGCTTGGCCTGGCTGAACTCACTGTCGCGCCCGTAGCTCGCTGGTCCTCAGATCGCCTATGGGGACATGACTCTCCTAGCATATTACGCTGGCGCAGCAAGCGACCCTCCACGGAGATACATGTGTGGATTCCGCCTTCCAATATCTAGCATCTTGTATCTAGTATCTTGCACAAATTTACTACTTTTTTTTACTCTAATGAGGTACTTGATATATTGCTCTGTCAAACATCATTGGGTCCTTTTCGCGAAAGGCGAGGAGAACAACCACAAGGGTCGTCGCGACGCGACGTGGGCCGGCTCGCGTCGCGACGACCCTTGTGGTTGTTCTCCAATACGCATCAACCTAAGAATTGTTAAGCTTATTTTGGATGAGAAAAAGAAAGGCACGCTTATTGCATTTTTCATGCAAAATACACTGAAACGTATAGGTGCCAATTTATGGCTCCTTTGGGAAATTTTGTACGGACAAGTTTGATTCGGCAACAAGTGATTGCAAAATTGCATAAAACGATCATAGCACGCAAAACGCGCTCCATGACGCAGCGTTTCCTGCAATGAAACCCAGCAATTGCACATGTCTTGTACAGAAACGTGCGTTATGTAACATCGGCTCATACCTCCTCCGTTCCGTTTGGTTGTCCGTACAAAATTTCCCAGTGGAGTCATAAATCGGCACCTATAGGTTCCAGAAGTTGCACGAGCAAAAACGATGGTTGCGTCACATTTCTCATTCAAAAGAAACTCATCGATTCTTAGGTTGATAGCTATTGGGCACAGGGGTCAGGCCCGCCTCGCCCGTACCAGCGCCTTCCCAAGTAGCGCCCCTAGAGCACCGAGCGCAAGCCCCAGCAGGGGACCAAACACGAGGTGCGCGGCAGATGCAAATATGGCATTTTTGACGAGGTAGGTCATGATATCGGGATCGCCACTATGCGCGAATCCCTGTATATACTGTGGATAGTGCTGCAAACGTTCCATCAAAATATAGGTAAGAAACATTACTATAATCCAGGCCACAAGCGAACTCAACATGCCGCTCCATAAGCCAATCCTGAGGCCAAAGCGAAACGTTTTTGTATGCCACGCACCATATACACCGCCAAGAAAAGTCACCACGAGCACACCCACGATACAAATAATGCCGATCAGGCGCATGGGTGTTGCGACTATATTGTCCGCAACAATCTCGCCGATCCAGAAAAGGCCGGCCAGCAGACCAAAAGTAACACCTTGCTGCTGCGCCCATATCTCATCGCGGCCAAAGCCATCAGCGACATCTCTGGACACCAAAACATATACTACAAAGGCCACGACCAGGACCAGCAACAGGCCAGCAAAAAGTAGCCCTTGACGCGAAAATGTCAGCATGCCGCGATACTTGATGAGCCCATAGCCAAGCAGCAACGAACTAAAAAAGAGCGAGAAAAATAAGTTGTGTCCTAATGCAGACTGTTTGTTATCGTATCCTACCAACTTGCCTATCCTACCAATAAGGCGCTTGAGTCGTTAGCACCTTGCCACGAATTATACCCAGGTAGTGTATAGGAGAAGAGCAAAAAAGTCCAGGGGGGCTGTATCTTCGGCGCTTGCACCAGCTTGCATTGTTATTCCATTTTTCATAATTTTTGCGCTGCACGCAAAAATTATGAAAAATGGAATAACAATGCTTGATCCTCACTTAGAGCAAATCGCGCATCTTGGACGAGGGTACATGCGTATGTGTGCCTGGCAAGAACACAATATCGTGCGACGCACAATAATAGAGCGCGTGCCAGCGCTGAATCTTCTCAATTAAACGTGGCCGATAGGCTATAGCCACAGCTAAATTAATACTCGCAAATACTAATATGGGAAGCAGCACAAAAGAGATTATCATATCCAGGGCAGTTATATAGCGCACTATTTCTTGTAGCTCAAAAGAAAGTAGATCGGGATGACGTACAAAAAGGAGAAAGAGAGAGATCATAAAAACGCTTAATATCAGAATAAATCCAATCCATGATGCAATAAGATAATCCTTAGGAGGATGAAGTTTTTTCGCTAGTGCAGGTTGATCCTGAATTACCTGATTCTGCTCCGCACGCAGACACAGATGTCGTGAGCGTACCCGTTCAGACCCACCTTGCACAATTGTATCAACTAACAGAACGTGATCCCTATTTCCGCACATAGGACAATCGAAATCTTTCAGTATACTATGCATGTTGTCTATTCCTTTGTTCTTAAATAAGCAGGCAAAACGGTGTGGAGGGGCTATAGAATTTAAACGCATGCAGGTACTTTATTCAGGCCTTTGATTCTTTACAGCCAAAAATCCCCTCAAACTTGAACATCCGAATATCTTCTTTAAGTATGGAAATTGTAGCATGTGAGTATACATTTTCGTTACAAGGCATTACATATTACCTATAGTAACAACACAATGGTCATAATCTTCTAGCAGACAACTCCAATTTCCTGCCACCACAAAAAAAGTGCACAGATCTTGAGATAATCTTAACCCTTTCTTAAATCTGTACGGGTATACTATCCGTACAAGCTTGTACGTATAAATAAATTGGAGAGAAAGAACATGCCACAAACACGAGGATACATATTAGGACGGCTCTTTGCTTTACTTGCCCAGCACGAAGCGTTAGAACAGCCACCAGAGCAGCTCTATCAGCAGGCCTCGGCCACCCCGCCACAGGTGATACCGCAGGCACTTACAACAATGATCAAGGCTGGCAAAGAGCAGCTACTCTTTCCGCTCATGAAACAACTCCCGCTTGATGCCTTTGATGGGCCACTCAATCGACGCGAACAGGGAGCCTTCGCCATGGGCTATACACATGAACGAGCCGGCTATCTTGTCGCTTCACCCGAGGACGACGACGACGACGAACAGGAGTTGACGGAACGTTACGAATTTCGCCTGGACCCGCAGCTCAAAGAATGGATCAAGCTGCATGGCGGCGGTACGTTTGTGCGCACTATCCTGCGCAACGAGCGCACAAGGTTAGCACAAGAGCAAACATCTTCCCATATACAAGAACATAACACAGGCCAGTAAACAGGCTCCAAACGCGCTCTAAACAGGCTCTGATCAACCTTCTCGTACGTCTATACATCTATATATATAAATTATGTATCTCCACCTGCTCCTATGCTGGATATACATATGCTAAAAAAGTACAGAGGAAGAGAACATATGATGAAACGAGTATCACACGTACACCATCATCTCGCCCAGTTCCCTATTATAAGCCTGCTTATCATTACATCTTTCGCAGCTTGCGGAGGGTCTAATCTAACGACAACCAGCACAGGAACAGGCATCCATAAGATCCAACATGTTGTTGTAATCATGCAGGAGAACCGTTCGTTCGATTCATACTTCGGGACGTATCCAGGCGCAGAAGGCATTCCAATGAAAAATGGGACCCCCAGTGTTTGTGTCAATGATCCCCAAACGGGGAAGTGCGTGCAACCCTATCATGATGCCAACGATAAAAACGGTGGTGGACCACATGGCGCACCAGCGGCGAGGGCGGACATCGACGGCGGCAAGATGGATGGCTTTATCACGCAAGCCGAAAAAGCGAGCAAAGGGTGCGTCGATCCCAACAATCCCAACTGTACGAATGGGGCCGTCCCCGATGTGATGGGCTATCATGATGCACGCGAGATTCCTAACTATTGGACGTATGCGAAGGATTTTGTGTTGCAGGATCATATGTTTGAGCCGAATGCATCCTGGAGCCTGCCTTCACATCTCTTCATGGTCTCCGGCTGGTCCGCAAAGTGCTCAACACCGGGCGACGCTGAGAGCTGTACAAATTCACTTGATGGGGCAAGCGGACCAAAGGGGTCCTGAACAATGATTATGCCTGGACCGATCTTAGCTACCTGCTGTATAAGAACAAGGTAAGCTGGGCATACTACCTCGATCAAGGTACCCAGCCGGATTGCGAGGACGACCAGATGACGTGTACGCCAGGCAACAAAAGGTTAAAGTGCCCGGCATCTGGAATCCCCTACCGCAGTTTGACACGGTGAAGCAGGATGGCCAGCTCGCCAACATCCAGGATATCAGCAACTTCTCTACCGCCGCGAAAAAAGGTACCCTGCCAGCCGTCTCCTGGGTCACACCCAACGGCAAAGATAGCGAGCATCCACCTGCACTCGTGAGCACCGGACAGGCCTATGTTACGGGTCTGATCAATGCCGTGATGCAAGGGCCCGATTGGAATAGTACCGCCATCTTCCTCTCCTGGGACGACTGGGGCGGCTTCTATGACCATGTCACGCCACCACATGTGGACGAAAACGGCTATGGCTTGCGCGTTCCCGGTCTGGTGATCAGCCCCTACGCCAAACAGGGCTACATCGACCATCAGACGCTGAGCTTCGACGCCTACCTCAAATTCATCGAGGACGACTTCTTGGGCGGTGCACGCCTCGATCCTAAGACCGATGGCCGTCCCGACCCAAGGCCGGATGTACGCGAAAATGTCGCAATTCTGGGCAATCTGGAGAGCAGCTTCGACTTCTCGCAGTCGCCCCGGTCGCCAGTTATATTATCGCTACACCCTGCACCCGGCCCGGCGTCCCAACCTTGAGCGTTAATAAACCTTTTTCACCAAAGTGATGAAAGACAGAGCGCAAGCCCCAACAGGGACCAAACACAAGGTGAGCGGCAGATGCAAATATGGCATGTTTGACGAGGTAGGTCATGATATCGGGATCACCACTATGCGCGAATCCCTGTATATTATATGGATAGTGCTGCAGAACGCTCCAACAGAACGTAGGGTGAGAGAACATTTACTATAATCCAGGCAACGAGCAAACTCAACATGCCACTCCATAAGCCAATCCTAAGGCCAAAGCAAATAAGCTTTTGTATGCCACGCACCATATACACCACCAAGAAAAGTCACCACGAGCACACCCACAATACACATAATGCGAATCAGACGTATGAGAGATACGGTTGTGTCCTGCACAACAATCTCACAAATCCAGAAAAGGCAGGCCGGCCAAGCCAAAAGTGACACCTTGCTGCTGCGCCCATATCTCATCGCAGCCAAAGCCATCAGCGACATCTCTGGACACCAAAACATATACTACAAAGGCCACAGCCAGGACCAGCAACAGGCCAGCAAAAAGCAGATTCTTGACCCCAAAATGTCAGCATGCACAATACTAGATGAGCCCACACCCACTCAGCAATCAGCTAACAAGTCAGTTCTCTCCTCGTTGCAGGCTCTTTATCATTGTATTCCTACCAGCTTCCCTATCCTACCAGTAGAGCACTTCCTCCTCCTTCTCCTCCTTCCTCCTGCACCTCCTCCTCCTCCTCCTCCCTTCTTCTCCTATCCTCGTGGACCCGCCTCTACGAGCCCCACCAGGCGGACAAGGACAAACCATTATCACTACGCGGCTCCCGCGGCGTGGACTCGGCCCAGCATCACACCTTGCCACGGTACATACCCCAGGTAATCTATAGGAGAAGGCGAGAAAAACCAAAGGGTTTCGCGCCTTCAGCACTAACACCAGCTTGCATTGTTATTCCATTTTTCATAATTTTTGCGAGGTGCGCAAAATTTCTCAAAAATCGAATAACAATGCTTGATCCTCTATTAGAGCAAATCACGCATCTTGAGAGTATGGTTCATTGCGTATGTGTGCCAGGTAGGACACAATATCGTGCGACGCACAATAATAAAGCACATGCCAGCGCTGAAACCTCTTAATAAAACGTGGCCGGTCGGCTATAGCCACGGCTAAATTAATAATCCATCACAATACAAATATGGGAAGTGGCGCAAAAAAGATTATCATATCCAGGGCAATTACATCTCACACTAATTATTTGTCATTAAAAAGAAAGTAAACCTCGATAACGTACACGAAAGAAAAAGAGAGAGATCATAAAAATACTTAATACCAAATAAATGCAATCCATGATGCAATAAGATCATCTTTAGGAGGATGAAGTTTTTTCGCTAGTGCAGGTTGATCCTGAATTACCCGATTCTTCTCCGCGCACAGACACAAATGTCGTGAGCGCACCCGTTCAGACCCACCTTGCACAATTGTATCAACTAACAGAACGTGATCCCTCTTCCCGCACAGAGGACAATCGAAATCTTTCAGTATACTATGCATGTTGTCTATTCCTCTGTTCTTCATTAGCAGGCAAACGGTGTGGAGGGGCTATCAGATTAAGGCATCCCGGTACTTTATTCGGCCTTTGATTCTTTACCGCCAAAGTCCCCTCAACTTTGAACATCCGAAGATCTTCTTTAAGTATGCAAATTGTAGCATCCCAGTATACATTCTCGTTACAAGGCATTACATGTACCTATAGTAACAACAAGATGGTCATAATCTTCTACACCTCCATTTTCCCACCACTACAAAAAGTTGCCAGATCTTGAGATAATGAGAACCCTTTCTTAAGATTCTACGGTTATTCTATGTTTTCAGGTACAAGCTTATGCTAGTACTAAAAAATTTAGATAAAAAGAACATCCCCCACAACACGAGGATACATATTTAGGACGGCTCTTTGCTTTACTTGCTCGCCATGAAGCGTTTGAGACGGCCACCAGAGCAGCTCTATCAGCAGGCCTCGCGCTCGCCCGCCACAGGTGATACAGCAGGCGCTCCCAACAATGATCAAGGCTGGCAAAGAACATTGACTCTTTCCGCTCATGAAACAACTCCCGCTTGATGCCTTTGATTGGCCACTCATTGACGCGAACAGGGAGCCTTCGCCATGGGCTACACACATGAACGAGCCGGCATGTTGTCGCTTCACCCGAGGAAGACGACGACGACGAACAGGAGTTGACGGAACGTTACGATTTCGCCTGGACCCGCAGCTCAAAGAATGGATCAAGCTACATGGCGGCGGTATGTTTGTGCGCACTATCCTGCGCAACGAGCGCACAAGGTTAGCACAAGAGCAAACATCTCCCATATACAAGAACATAACACAGGCCAGTAAACAGGCTCCAAACGCGCTCTAAACAGGCTCTGATCAACCTTCTCGTACGTCTATACATCTATATATATAAATTATGTATCTCCACCTGCTCCTATGCTGGATATACATATGCTAAAAAAGTACAGAGGAAGAGAACATATGATGAAACGAGTATCACACGTACACCATCATCTCGCCCAGTTCCCTATTATAAGCCTGCTTATCATTACATCTTTCGCAGCTTGCGGAGGGTCTAATCTAACGACAACCAGCACAGGAACAGGCATCCATAAGATCCAACATGTTGTTGTAATCATGCAGGAGAACCGTTCGTTCAATTCATACTTCGGGACGTATCCAGGCGCAGAAGGCATTCCAATGAAAAATGGGACCCCCAGTGTTTGTGTCAATGATCCCCAAACGGGGAAGTGCGTGCAACCCTATCATGATGCCAACGATAAAAACGGTGGTGGACCACATGGCGCACCAGCGGCGAGGGCGGACATCGACGGCGGCAAGATGGATGGCTTTATCACGCAAGCCGAAAAAGCGAGCAAAGGGTGCGTCGATCCCAACAATCCCAACTGTACGAATGGGGCCGTCCCCGATGTGATGGGCTATCATGATGCACGCGAGATTCCTAACTATTGGACGTATGCGAAGGATTTTGTGTTGCAGGATCATATGTTTGAGCCGAATGCATCCTGGAGCCTGCCTTCACACCTCTTCATGGTCTCCGGCTGGTCCGCAAAGTGCTCAACACCGGGCGACGCTGAGAGCTGTACAAATTCACTTAATGGGGCAAGTGGACCGAAAGGGGTCCAGAACAATGATTATGCCTGGACCGATCTTAGCTACCTTCTTTATAAGAACAAGGTAAGCTGGGCATACTACCTCGATCAAGGTACCCAGCCGGATTGCGAGGACGACCAGATGACGTGTACGCAGAAGCAACAAAAGGTTAAAGTGCCCGGCATCTGGAATCCCCTACCGCAGTTTGACACGGTCAAGCAAGATGGGCAGCTCGCCAACATCCAGGATATCAGCAACTTCTCTACCGCCGCAAAAAAAGGTACCTTGCCAGCAGTCTCCTGGGTCACACCCAACGGAAAAGATAGCGAGCATCCACCTGCACTCGTGAGCACCGGACAATCCTATGTTACGGGTCTAATCAATGCCGTGATGCAAGGGCCCGATTGGAATAGTACCGCCATCTTCCTCGCCTGGGACGACTGGGCCGGCTTCTGTGACCATATCACGCCACCACATGTGGACGAAAACGGCTATGGCCTGCGCGTCCCCGGCCTGGTGATCAGCCCTTACGCCAAACAAGGATACATCGACCATCAGACATTGAGCTTCGACGCCTACCTCAAATTTATCGAGGACGACTTCTTGAGCGGTGCACGCATCGATCCAAAAACAGATGGCCGACCCGACCCAAGGCCGTATGTACGCGAAAATGCCGCAATTCTGGCAATCTTTAAAGCAGCTTCGACTTCTGCATCGCCCGGTCGCCAGTTATATTCGCTACACCCTGCACCCGGCCCGGCCTCCCAACCTAGAGCGTTAATAAACCTTTTTTACCAAAGTGATGAAAG
>CAWKKX010000043.1:0-9741 GCA_963850365.1 uncultured Chloroflexia bacterium | reverse complement strand
ACCTATATAAGATGAGGTACGTGGGAAATGTTAGAATCGGCTACAAATCCTCTTAAACTCTTCTATTGTTATGCCCATGAGGATAAAGCGCTACGTGACAAAATCGACAACCATTTAAGCATTTTAAAACATCGTAAGCTTGTCGATATCTGGTATGATGGAAAAATTAGTGCAGGCGCGGAGCGGGAACACGAGATTGACAAACACCTGCGTACCGCAGATATTGTTCTACTTTTGGTCAGTGCTGCTTTTCTGGCTTCGGATTATTGCTATGGCAAAGAGATGAAACAAGCATTAAAGAGGCATGAAGAAGGAATGGCGCGTGTTATACCCATCATCCTGCGACCAGTCGATTGGAAGGATGCCCCTTTTAGCAAATTACAGGTATTACCAACCGGGGGAATGCCTGCTACGAAATGGGAAGATCCTGACGAGCCATATGAAGATATTGCGAGAAATCTTCGTGCAGTTGTCAAAGAACTGCAGACCTCACGAGCAGTTGCAATAGACGAGCAGATTCAGAAAGATGCTGCCCTCCCAGCAATGCCTGCAAAAATACCAAAGGCAAATCATAACCTACCTTCTCAATACGGCGTTTTTTTAGGACGAGATCAGGATATTGCTCGTGTCCTGGAAGGTCTGGCAGAGTCCTGGCCAATCATTTCTATTGTTGGTATGGGAGGAATGGGCAAAACCAGGCTGGCTATCGAGATAGCCCATCTTTGCTTGCAGGAAGCTGTAGATCCACCTTTCAAGTATGTCGTCTGGGTTTCAGTTAAAGACCACCCGGAGCAACAACTCTGGTTGAATGATGTTCTCGATACTACTGCCCGTATCCTTGGCGATCTCTCTGTTGTCATGCTGCCTACAGAACAGCTAGAAAAGAAAAAGCAAGCAGTAGATAAGCTGCTATCTACCAATCAGACACTACTTATCATTGACAACTTCGAGACTATTAAAGATTCGGCCCTTGAATCCTGGTTAGAGTGCATCCCAAAACCTAGCAAGGTGCTCATCACCAGTAGACCTAACCGGTTCCTGAATGCTTGGAATGTCAACAATGCCTGGAATGTTGACCTGAAAAACTTAGGTAAGCAGACCTCACAAAAACTCATCAATAAACATGCTCAGCGCCTTGGGCTCAACTCAGTAAAGACTGCCAGTCAAGATATACTGCGCCCTCTCGTGGAGGTCACAGGGGGAAACCCTAAGGCTATCGAAGTGGCATTAGGGCTTGTCAAACGTGGCAAGAGCTTGAACGACGTTATACAACTCTTCAAAACTGCTCTCCTGGGCACAAACAACGAGTTCGATAAGATATTCATGTGGCCCTGGCAAGGCATGACAGATAACGGCAAACATATTTTAATGGCTGCGACATTCTTCGCCGACTCTATGAGCAAAGAAGCACTAGGCACTACGTCAGCGTTGACGACCGATGATCTGGATATGGCAATAGAAGAGCTGGTGGAATTTATGCTTTTGGAGATCATAGAAGGAGAGGGAGAGGCAGCATCTAGTCACCGCTATAGCATACATCCACTTACACGCGCTTTCGCAACCAATAAATTGCAGCAGAGACCTGATTTTGAAGAACACGCAAGAAAACGTTGGAGTAATTACTACCTGAAGTTTGCCGCTGACTCTCTTGAGCGAGACACATCTATAGAACACTTCCTGAACGCGCTGAAAACACGCAATCTCGCACCCGTAGATATAGAGTGGCCGAACTTGAGCAATGTGTTAGTATGGGCAGATCAAGCGGCACAAGGCCAGACTTTTATTGAGCTAATGATACTCCTGACCCATTACATGGACAGACGTTTGTTCTTTCGTGAGCGGATTGACAACACACAAAAAGTGGCAGAGACAGCACACAAGTTGGGTATGGACGATTATGCGGCTCTGTTTTACATCGATGGTCTGAGTTGGTCACTTATTCAGGAAGATCGCCTGGATGATGCGGAACAAGCAATATCTATGGGCTTGCAACTGGCTCAAAGCATCAACCCGGAGAACTCTTTCGCTCGTGATCTTATCGCTCTTGCAAATGCATACCTGGCACGGATACAACTCGCACGAAAAAACGTTCCACAAGCATCAGAGCTAATCCATAAAAGTCTTGCTCTTGTACGTGACCCTATTTACGGCATCCGAGTTAACAAGATAGCTGGAGATATTGCAAGGATGCAGAAGCAGTATACAGAAGCACTGGAGTTCTACAAAAAGGCTCATCACGCTTTTTTGCAGCAAGGTGAAGTAGGAGATGTAGAGGCAAGAGAATTAAATTATCGTTTTGGTTTAAGCTATCTCGATATGGAAGATATTGAGCAAGCAACAATCTCATTTAAAAATATCCTTGATAATGCTCCAGCCAAAACTACTATCGGAGTAGTCTATACAAATTTTGGATTGGCTCAAGTGGCTAAGGCTAAAGGAGAATGGGAAAAAGCCCGCCAATTAGCAGAAGAAGCCATGGAAGCACTATCATACGAAATTACCTCTCACAGGTTGCTGAAGCAAATCGATAATTTCTTGCAGTCTCTAGAAAAAAACTAGGAAAGAAGGCCATTCACAGTGGATATTGTATTTTACATTGGTGCACATCAGGACGACGCCCTCTTGTTCTGTGGTGAAACACTCTATAAAGACCTGCATAACCACAACATCAAAGTAGTTTGCATTTACATTACAGCGGGTGATGCCGGTCGCACAAATGGATGGTGGCAAGCCAGGGAACTAGGAGCAGTCACAGCCATAAAGGCGACCCTTTCTCCATCACAACCCGAGTCTGGTCCCATACCCGTGCAAATCACAACTCATGTAATTCATAAATATACCTATGGGAACACCGTGAGCTATTTTATGCGACTGCCAGATGGCTATCTTGATAATGGAGGTCGTGAGTCTACTCATTACCAAACTTTGTGCAAACTACGGGATGGACAAATAGCAACGATAACAGCCGTGGACGAGTCTGCCACCTATTACGGCTGGACAGATTTCTGTGATACATTACAAGCAATCATGACGCAAGAGATAACTAGTACTCCCAACCTCAGCACCAATCTCTGGGTAAGAGCGTCCGATTACGACAGTTCACGGGACCCCTATGGTCACCCCGATCATTACGCAACCGGCGATGCAGTAAAAGCAATCATCGCAGCAGGTACCTATACCTATAATAGAGCATGGTGGCTTTCTTATACTATCACAAATCGAACTGCAAGGTTGAGCACTGACAGTCCAGAATATGAAAACAAAAAGGCTCTCTTCTATGCCTATGGAAAAACCGCCGAAAACTATATGCAAAATATGGGCATCAAGAAACCACTGAATCAAAGCGAATGGGATGCATGGGGAGCCTATAGTGACGTTCTCTGCTTATCTTGCGATCAGCACGATCCCTTAGTACCAGACCTCGCACTGAACAAGGCCGCCTGGGCTTCCTCTACCCTGGCAACAGACTATGATGCCAGTAAAGCCAACAATGGAGATATCAATACAGGATGGTCTTCGGCAAAAGGCGATACTGCCGCCTGGTGGGAGGTTGATCTCGGCCAGCCCTATGCCATCACACAGATCCAACTGGTCACCAGGCAGGATCAACTCCAAGGGGACACTTTGCATAACTTCGAGATCTGGGCATCTAATACTGCTGATATGTCGCAGGGTCATGTGGTACTCGGCACTCAAAGCGGTGATAGCTTGCCACATCGGTCCACCTGGACACTCTACATAACCAACCCATCTCTTCCTTATCCCATGCCCTATACTCCTCCTTATAGATACATTGCTGCCGTCAAGAAGGACACTGATAGCTTCTTTATTGCCGAATTGCGGGTCATGGGAGTCTCATAATGCTCACGCCTTCGGCGTTCTTAACATTCATGAAAAATATAAATAATGTTAGAAGCATAAGGAGAAAAAGACATGACGCAACCTTCTGTAATCGTTCGGCACGCCACACCTGCCGACGCTCAAGCAATTGCAGAGATCCATGTGCGTACCTGGCAATGGGCTTACCATAACCTCGTTCCCGACGACTACCTCGCTAACTTATCGGCCACACTCGAAAGACGCATTGAGGTACGTCGAAACCAACTTGCACATATGCCGCCTCAAAATCGCTGCTGGGTCATTGAACAGGCCGAATACCTCGCAGGATTTGCAATGACGGGACCTAACCGTGATCCTGACTTATCTCCCATGATTGCTGAAGTCTTTGCGATCTATCTCTCTCCAGACACAATCGGCAAAGGCATTGGCCGGATTCTTTTCGAGCATGCAGTCGAGGATTTGCGGCAGCGGGGATATGAGCAAGCGACGCTCTGGGTCCTTGCAAGCAACGCGCGTGCCCGCAAATTCTACGAGATAGCTGGATGGTCGCTGGACGGTGGTAGTAAGAGTGAGGAACTATCTGGCGCAGTTCTTCATGAGGTACGCTACCACATTGTTTTACGCCAGGCACAGTGAGGATGGGCTTCTTTCCTTCCGCAGTGTGTTCGCGCCTTCAGCGCTCATAATCTTTTTTTTACTTTCTACCTATTTTATTTATTTTTACAACTCATTGCACAAAGCGCAATAAGTTGTAAAAATAAATAAAATAGGTAGAAAGTGCTTGATCTAGCAGTTTCTACTATCACAATTCACCGAATATAAGCATCAAAAGAATTGAGCGCCTTCATGTAGTTGGCGCGTTCGAAGGCAGCGGGCTCTGCTACAGCTTGCTGACTCATGCTGCCGCGCATTTGCACAATTGATACATAGTCGCGCTCTTCCATCCATGTTTGCAGATCTGCCAAGATCACAGCTAACCGCTCAACACCATTAGTGAGCAGCTCAGAGGTCATCATCGCCACATTCGCTCCAGCCATCACTGCCTTGAGAACATCCTGAGCTGTATGCACGCCACTGGTAAGCGCAAAATCGGTCTGGACGCGCCCGTAGAGGAGCGCTATCCAGCGTAAAGGCAGAAGCAGGTCACGCGAAGTGCTCAGCTCCAGATGGGGAACAACATCTAATGCCTCAAGATCAAAGTTGGGCTGGTAAAAGCGATTGAAGAGCACCAGCCCATTAGCTCCTGCTCCAACAAAACGCCTGGCCATGTGCGGAAGTGCAGTAAAAAATGGACTGAGCTTGAGCGCAATGGGAATCTTTACCTGAGCACGTACATCTTTTACCAGTTGCACGTAGGTATCTTCCAGTGCCGCACTACTCAAGTCAAGATCAGTCGGCAGATAGTAGATATTCAGCTCCAGAGCATCGGCTCCGGCTTGCTCGATGTGGCGTGCATATTCAATCCAGCCACCAGATGAGATACCGTTCAAACTGCCGATTACTGGAATATCTACTGCACGTTTGACACGCTCAAGGTGCTTCAGATAGGAGTCCGGCTCCAGGTTATAATGATCCAGGTCGGGGAAGTAGCTCAAGGATTCTGCATAGGTATTACTGCCCCGGCTCAGAAAATGATCCAGTTCGTAACTCTCGTGCGAGATCTGCTCTTCGAATAATGAGTACATCACTACAGCTGCAGCTCCGGCATCTTCCATCAGGCACACGGTCTCGACGCTCTTCGAGAGTGGGGATGCCGAAGCAACCAGTGGGTTCTTGAGTTGAAGACCCAGATAGGTCGTACTCAGGTCAATGGCTGTCGTTGTCATAGGTTTCTTGCTCACTTTCCTCTATCCTGGCTGACACTATTTATTTTCGATTGCCAGGCGCTGATACTGGTCCCAACGTCCCTGCACATCGTGTTTCGCCTGTTTGAGCAGTATACCAGCCTGCTCTTCATTGCTCTGGACAAGCATCCGATAGCGTGCCTCATTGTAGATATACTTCTCCAATGGGAGGGTTGGCGCTTTCGAATCCAGCACCAGTGGATTTTTGCCCTCATCGAGCAGTGTAGGATTATAACGATAGAGAGGCCAGTAGCCAGTCTGTACGGCCAACTTCTGCTGCTCTAATCCTTTACTCATCTCGATACCATGCGCGATACAATGACTATAGGCAATAATCAACGAGGGTCCATCGTACGCCTCCGCTTCCAGAATGGCTCGCAGTGTCTGCTGATCGTTCGCTCCCATGGCGATGCGGGCCACATACACATAACCATAAGCCATAGCTAGCATACCCAGGTCCTTCTTCGGCATCGACTTACCCTGAGCTGCGAACTTCGCCACGGCGGCGCGGGGTGTCGATTTTGATGCCTGACCGCCTGTGTTGGAGTACACTTCGGTGTCGAGCACCAATACATTCACATTACGACCTGAGGCAAGCACATGATCAAGGCCACCATAACCGATATCATAAGCCCAACCATCGCCACCAATAATCCATACACTTTTACATACTAAAGCATCAGCCAGGCTGAGTAAGTTATGCATCGTGTTTGCCTGCGAGGCATTTGTGGCTATGATATGCTCTATATGCTGCTTGAGCAATGCGACACGTGCACGTTGAGCCTGTATCCCTATCATGCTCGATTGGTCCGCATGCAACAGGCTATATACCAATTCGGCACCCAGCAGATCTGCATAGCGGGTGAGTAGTTCGGAAGCAAAGGCCTCTTGCCTATCAAGCGAGACGCGCATGCCCAGGCCAAACTCGGCATTGTCTTCAAACAGCGAGTTGGACCAGGCCGGCCCTTGCCCCTCATTATTGGCTGTCCAGGGAGTCGTGGGCAGGTTTCCGCCATAAATGGAGGAACAGCCCGTAGCATTGGCGACGACCATATGATCACCGAAAAGCTGTGACACCAGCTTAATATAGGGCGTCTCTCCACATCCCGAACAGGCACCAGAGAATTCAAACAGCGGCTCAAGCAACTGAGAGTTTTTGATTGCGCCAACGTTCAAATCCGTTGTATTGACTTCCGGCAGCGTAAGGAAGAAGTCCCAGTTAGCCCTCTCTTGTTCGCGTAGTGGCGCTTGAGGAGCCATGTTGATCGCTTTGTGACCGGTCTGATGCTTATCTTTCACCGGGCAAGCCTCGACACACAGACTACACCCGGTACAATCTTCAGGTGCAACCTGCAATGTATAGCGCATATCCGGGAACTCTTTGAAGTGCGCAGGCATTGAAAGGAAGGTCTCTGGTGCATTCATCAACTTCTCAGGAGGATAGACTTTCATACGGATAACCGCATGTGGACAGACCATGACACATTTGCCACATTGAATACAAATGTCCGGGTCCCAGGTTGGGATCTCCAGGGCGATATTTCGTTTTTCCCAGCGAGCCGTACCAACTGGATAGGTGCCATCACAAGGGAGCACACTTACCGGTAATGTATCACCTTCGCCCGTTATCATCGGTCCAAGCACGTTGCGCACAAAAGCGGGAGCTTCCGCAGCGACCGGAGGCCGTCGTGTGAGCATAGGAAGCTGCACAGCTTGCCGACGTTGTAGAGCTGATACACCTACAACCACAGGTTCTACCTCTTCGACCGAGGGGATGGTCACTTCACTCAGGTGCGCCAATGTTTCGTCAACAGCACGAAAGTTTTTTTGCACCACAGCCTCCCCACGCTTGCCGTAGCTCTTGCGGATACTCTGCTTGATCTGCATAATCGCCTGCTCTTTGGGCAAGATACCACTAATCACAAAGAAGCAGGTCTGCATAATCGTGTTGATACGTCCACCCATACCCGTAAGATTGGCAACGCGATGAGCATCTATTACATAAAAGTGCAGCTTCTTCTCCCGCAGATCTTGTCGCACCTCAACTGGCAAGTGCACCCACACATCGTCGGGTCCATAGATGCTATCTAGCAGAAAAATGCCGCCAGCTCTGGCATATTTCAGCACATCGAAATGCTCCAGGAAGGAAAACTGATGGCAAGCCACAAAATCAGCCTGATTCCTACCAACCAGATAAGGAGCTGAGAATGGGCGCGGTCCAAAGCGCAGATGGGAGATCGTGACCGAACCTGACTTTTTGGAATCGTAGACGAAGTATCCTTGTGCGTAGTTCGAAGTTTCTTCACCGATAATTTTGATTGAGTTTTTGTTCGCCCCCACGGTTCCATCAGATCCCAGGCCCCAGAAGACACATTGCACGAGATCGGCCTCTTCGATAGAAAACATCGGATCATACTCAAGACTGGTGTGGGTCACATCATCATTAATACCGATAGTAAAGTGGTTTTTAGGCTGCCCGCTGCGCATCTCATCATAGATACCCTTGACCATTGCCGGAGTAAATTCCTTGGAGGAGAGACCATAGCGGCCACCGATGATATATGGCTGGAATGCTTCCTCGGGGTTTGTTCCTCTCCCCTCGTTGATAGCTGTAACCACATCAAGATAGAGCGGCTCTCCCACACTCCCTGGTTCTTTTGTGCGATCCAGGACGGCAATCGTCTTGACGGTGGGCGGTAATGCCTGCAAGAAATGTGCTACGGAGAAAGGACGGAATAAGCGAACTTTGACTACACCAACCTTCTCACCCTGTGCAGCAAGATACTCAGCAGTCACCTGCGCGGTCTCAGCGCCCGATCCCACGAGGACAAGCACGCGCTCAGCATCGGATGCTCCGACATAATCAAACAGATGATACTGCCTGCCAGTCAAAGCCGCGAATTGATCCATCGCCTGCTGTACAATATCCGGGCAGGCTTGATAGTAAGAGTTGACACTTTCACGCGCCTGGAAGTAGACATCTGGATTCTGCGCGGTGCCTCGAATAAAGGGGTGTTCAGGAGAAAGTCCTCGTTCGCGGTGCGCCCGGACCAGGGCATCATCAATCATAGCCTGAATATCCGCGCTAGTCACCTGTTCAATCTTGTCAATTTCATGGGAGGTGCGAAAACCATCGAAGAAGTGCAAGAAAGGAACACGGGTCTTCAATGTAGCGGCATGAGCGATCAAGGCCATATCCTGTGCTTCCTGGACCGTGTTCGAGGCCAGAAGCGCAAAACCAGTCGCGCGTGTCGCCATAACGTCAGAATGATCACCAAAGATAGAAAGTCCCTGCGCAGCAAGTGAGCGGGCCGCCACGTGGAAAACGACGGGGGTCAATTCACCAGCAATTTTATACATATTCGGGATCATCAAGAGTAATCCTTGTGAGGCCGTGAATGTGGTTGCCAATGCTCCCGTTTGCAGAGCTCCATGGATGGCTCCCGCTGCGCCACCCTCCGACTGCATCTCTACAACTTGCGGCACTACACCCCAGATATTTGTTCGTCCTGCCGCTGACCAGGCATCAGCCAGCTCGCCCATAGGTGTAGAGGGGGTAATCGGGTAAATTGCGATG
This sequence comes from uncultured Chloroflexia bacterium, assembly GCA_963850365.1. GTDB lineage: Bacteria > Chloroflexota > Ktedonobacteria > Ktedonobacterales > Ktedonobacteraceae > Dictyobacter. Next base: position 480 of record CAWKKX010000043.1, on the reverse strand, counting down.
ACTTCACTCAACGCATGTGCAATAGTGGCTGCCGCCTCATTACCTTCTATCGTAACCCATGTACGTTCCATCTGTATCCTTCTTTCCGCTGCATATATCAGATGATCTCATGCCATTGATGAACACACAACTTTGTACTCCTCTGAAGGAGTGCCTCAGCAATCATCTCCGCTGACAATAGCATAGATCCTCACCATCACAACACCATCACAGCGCGAAGAAAATGCCTCTCGAAGAGATCACAGCACAAGCCAGACGGGAGCTTGTTTGCTTCCCAAATTTTGTTTTTCATTTTATGCGGAAAGGGCCCCAAGCAGAAATCAAGCACGCAGGCTTTCCAAAAAGTGGATCTGCAAGTATGCTAATCAAAATATGGCTTTGACGCTGTTAGCCGTCAAAGCCATACTGCAACAAAAACTGCACAAACCTTATTTATCTAAAGACTTCTTTCTACGCTTCTGTACATTTCTGCTGCTTTTT
>CAWKKX010000042.1:0-314482 GCA_963850365.1 uncultured Chloroflexia bacterium | reverse complement strand
GAAATAGGCAGAGGCGTATGGGAGTCGAACCCACCGGGGACCGCGCCGAGCGACCCCCCAGCCGTTTTGAAGACGGTGAGACCCACCGGGGCCCCTACACCTCCATGCTCTTGCTGGCATTGATTGTGCCATGCATAGAGATAGTTGTCAAGGCAGGTTACGTATCTTCTCTACGTTGACCTGGGTGAGGTCCCTCACCATGAGTTCGGCGGCGTGCAAGCCGGGTAGGTCGCGATTGCCAGCCACAGCGATACAGCGCATACCGCCAGCGTGCGCCGCCTCAACACCGGCAACCGCATCCTCGATAACCAGGCAGTAAGCTGGCTCAACCCCTAATTCGGCCGCCGCTTTAAGGAACACGTCGGGTGCCGGCTTGCCGTGTGGGACGGTTTCTCCTGAGACCAGGACGGATAAATATCGTTGCAGCTGTAGCGTTTCGCTAATGACCTCGATGTTCTTTATAGGAGTGGATGACGCAAGTGCCTGGGCATATCCAGCGTCTCGTAGCGCAGTAAGCAGCTCGATAGCGCCTGGCAATGGCCCAACTTTTTCGCGTACAAACTCGCGGAAATATGCCTCTTTGCGATCACTTAGCTCTTTGATGCGCTCGGCAGGCATCTCTCCCCAGAGTAGCGGGAAGATCTTATCGTTGCGCATGCCGAAGGTTGCGACAAATTGTTCGTCACTGAAAGGGAGGCCCGCTTCACCAGCCATGCGATACCAGGCCAGGCGGTGTTCTTCCGCACTATCGATGATGACTCCATCCAGGTCCCAGATGACGGCGCGTATCTGATTTGTCATGTATCCATTCTCTCCTGGCTATGTCCATGCTTTCTCTATCCCTACAACTCCGTTGATCTTCATTGTAAGCGTGCCGTAGCTGTGTAGCGAGAATCCGACGTGGTTGTCGTCGGGCACTTGCCACCAGGAGGCCCAATCGACGACAGGGAAGAGCCGCTACCGACTACGCGAACGACGTTTGAAAAGCCGACTGACAAGATTCTGCGTAGACGTATACCTGCAACCATGGTAGAATAGGGGCGAAGCATGAGCTATTATTTCCTGATTTTCGAACTTGCATCTGCTCAGTAATGACCAACGTTTACATTGGGTAGAGGCAAGCAGATACTATTATTTTTCTACCTGTTTTGATACTATCATATCTCGTATATTATTAATATGAACCGGAGGATATTCTGTGGTAAGTTATCGTAAGTTTTTCAACGAAGAGATGGAGACGCTCCCCAGGCAGAAACTGCAAGCAATGCAATTGGAGCGGCTGCAAGCAATTGTTGAACGCGCTTATAATTCTAATCAATTCTATCGATCTCTCTATGATGAGGCAGGCGTCCGGCCTGCAGATATAAAATCTTTAGAAGATATTCGTAAATTGCCATTTCTTGAAAAGAAAACCGTGCGTGCTGCGTATCCTTATGGGATGGCTCTGAAAGCTCTGGGAGAAGGTGGCCCGCTCCAGTTACATGCCACCAGCGGAACGACGGGCAAGAGTGTCCCAGTTTTTGCGACGAAGAAGGATATTGAGAATTGGGCTGATCTGAACGCACGCGAATTGTGGATGACCGGCGTACGACCCGGCGATGTATTAATGAACTGTTATGGTTATGGCCTGCCAACCGGTGGTTTTGGCTTTCATTATGGCGCAATGGCAATGGACGTAATGTCTATCCCAATGGGCTCGGATGCGCGTCAATATGAGCGTTTGTTTGATTTTATCATCGATTTTGGCGTGACTGCTTTCTGTATGACCCCATCGGTCGGTTTGTATGTTGGGAATAAAGCGCGCGAGCGCGGCCTGGATTTCAAAGACACAAAGCTGAAGATTGGTCTCTTTGGCGCAGAACCCTGGCCCTGGGAGACACGGCGTAAGCTAGAAGAGCTTTTTACGATCACTGCTTACGATGAGTTTGGCATGACCGAATTTTTGGGCCCTGGTATGACGTGCGAATGCGAAGTTCGTGATGGTATGCATGCCTGGGCGGATGCGTTTTTGGTCGAGTGTATTGACCCTGAGACCGGCGAGCCAGTGGATGAAGGGGAGGATGGGGAATTGGTCTGGACCTGGTTGACGGGCGATGGAACCGCAATGATCAGATATCGCAGCCGTGACCTCTCGCGTACATGGTGGGAAGAAAGTTGCCCCTGCGGACGAACACATCCCAAGATTGGAGCGATTAAAGGTCGCAGCGATGATGCCGTTTCGATCCGAGGTCTCATTGTCTTCCCAAGTCAGGTGGAGGCCGCGCTGGTACAGTTTGCGGAGACCGGGTCAAACTTCCGTATTATTGTTGACAAGAGAAATGGGTTGGATACTTTTGATCTGAAGGTAGAGGTGAAAGACCAGCAAATACTCGATCACAGCGATCAGAAGAAAGAACTGCAATCTCAGATGGCGGCCGCCGTCAAGTCTATCACCGGTAACACGCCACATATCGAACTTGTGCCAGCCGATAGCTTGCCGCGTGCCAGTGGTGGGGAATCTAAGACAGCCAGCGCACGTGTCGAGGATCGGCGCAAAAAATAACAACAAGCTCTAGACGGATAAGATATACTGTGTCATGACTAAAAATTTCTCATTGTTATCACAATGAAAAATAAAATGACTATAATGGTGACAGTTAGCATCGCTTAGTGTATAATACCGTCCATCTTCAGAATAAGTATAAGTAAGGAAGAAACATCCTACGGTTACCAGGTACGCTATCAATGCTTGAAGAGAGGCTCTGAAATGACCACTATAAGTAGTATTCCACGCGGAAAATATCACATCTGGACAGTTGGCTGTCAAATGAATCAGGCTGACTCTCAGCGTATTCAGACCATGCTTGATGAGTTAGGGTGGGAAGAGACGAGCATGGAACAGGCGAATCTTGTGGTGCTCAACACTTGTAGCGTGCGTCGAGCTCCAGAAGAGAAGGCTCATAACCAACTTGCAAACCTGAGACGAGCCAAGGAGCAGCGGAGCGATCTTCTCGTAGCCTTGATGGGATGTATGATCGGGAACCAGAAAACTATTGATGAATTGGGCAAACGCTATCCACATATTGACCTCTTCATGAAGGTTGAGCAGGCTGATATCTTGCCCCAGTTTCTTGAGAAACGCTGGACGCCTATCTCAGGCGCTGGCTGTCTGGACATCGAGTTTATGCCAGCTGAATCCGAATTGGCTGATTTTGTTGAACCTATCGTACCAACTTTTGCCACCGAGACAGCACGCCCTGGCAAACGTACAGTGCTACCAATGGCGATTACGCCAAAGCCAGGTGAGCGTGTTGCCCACTATCCAACCAAAATCGAGAACGCCAATGCTAGCCCTATGGCCTGGCTACCTATCGTTCTGGGATGTAACAAGGTTTGTACCTATTGTATTGTGCCCTACCGCCGTGGACGTGAACGTAGCCGTCCTATCGAAGAGTTAATGGTTGAGGCCTGTTCGCTGGTCGATAAAGGCGCAAAAGAACTGACTTTGTTGGGGCAAACCGTTGAATCCTATGGGCTGGACTTACCCGAGAAGCACGATCTTGCTGATCTCATGACAGACCTAAACACAATCGAAGGCCTGGAGCGTATTCGTTTTATGACATCCTATCCTCGCTATATGACCGACAGCATGATTGAGCGTATGGCACATCTGCCAAAAGTCTGTGAGCATTTAAATATTCCTGTTCAATCCGGTGATGATACTATGCTCAAACGTATGAAGCGTGGTTATACACTGGAAGAATATTGTGAGCGTATCGCACGTGTTCGGGAGTTGTGGCCTCATGTAACCCTTTCTACTGATGTTATTGTTGGCTTTTGCGGTGAGACGGAAGAGGAGTTTCAGCATACACTGGACCTGCTGGAGAAGATTCGCTTTGATGTTGTACATGTGGCTGCCTATTCGGTAAGGCCCGGCACCGTTGCAGCCCGTTGGGAAGATGATATCCCTCTGGCCGAGAAGAAGCGACGACTGCATAGGGTAGAAGAAGTGCAAGCAAAAATTGCGCTTGACATCAATCAAGCATATGTTGGCAAAGTAGAGGAAGTGATGGTCGAAGATACAAATGTAACGCATGGCCGACGCCAATTGAAGGGACGTAATCGTACGAACAAGTGGGTTTTTTTCCCGGAGCCAGAGGCAAACGAATCTGGCAACGCATCAGCTCTTCAACCTGGTCAGCTTGTACAGGTGCGTGTGGAGCATGCCACTGCCTGGTCCCTACAAGGTTGCGCTGTTACGGTATAATAAGCCAGACTAGAAAGAACGTATCTCGCGAAGTTGGAGGAGGTTTTGATGACACAAGCACTGTCAGCCGAAGAGAAAGCTCGGTTGAAAAAGCAGTGGACAGAATTAGCTGTCAAGCAGGCTAGAGAAGGTCAATGGGAAGAAGCAGTAATGACGAATAGAAATGTATTGAACCTCTTCCCACAGGAGCCTGAGGCTTATAATCGTTTGGGTAAGGCCCTCAGTGAGTTGGGGCAATACTCTGAAGCACGTCAGGCATACACACAGACGTTAAAATATAGCCCCGGTAACTCGATTGCCAAGAAAAACCTGGAGCGCCTTGGTTCATTGAAAGATATCGCTGGCACGGGGCCAGTTGGTGTTGATCGCATAGATCCCCGGCTCTTCATTGAAGAGACGGGCAAGACAGGGATCTCGGAGCTAATCAATATAGCTCCAGTTGCTATTCTTAGCCGCGTAGGTGTTGGTGATCGCGTTAATCTGCATGTTGAAGGGCACAGATTATTGGTGCGTAATGGAGCTGGTGATACCATCGGTCAGCTTGAACCGCGCATGGCCAATCGTCTCATTTCGTATATGGAGGGTGGAAACCGCTATGCGGCTGGTATCCTCTCTCTGGAGGCGAACCTGGTGCGCGTAATACTGCGTGAAGAGTATCAGCATCCAAATATGTTTGGAAAGGTGAGTTTTCCATCGCAAGGTGGTGGCGACCAGGTACGTGCCTACATCAAAGATTCTATTCTGCGTTATGACCGTGATGATGAGGATGACATGGGTAACGATGATGAATACTATGATGGTGGTGATGAGCCTGATGAGATGGCTGAAATTGAATTTGAAGGTGGCAACACCGATATCGACGAGTAACATTTCTATTTGAAAGAAGGTATAATACATTGAACAAAACTAAAAAAGTTGCATGGCACAAACATCTTCGTAAGGATAAGAAACTAAAAGAGAAAGAGCATCAGGCTCAGAAGGCTGGTGTCGTAGTTCCTCCTACAGCACGTCGTTAATAGGCTGCGCTGTGTTATACGCGTGTGAGTTATGAGCAGTATATCCCCTTCGCAATCACAATCATCGGCTTCAGTCCGAAACATTTTATCTCTGCTCGCCTCACGAGATGCACAATTGGTAGCAGGTGGGGGAGGCCTGGAACGCCGCGTAACGTGGGCGTGCCGTATGCGTGCTCGTTTGCCCGCTTTTGAGAGTGTGCAGGGTGGTGAATTAGCCCTGCTCACACTCTCCCAATTGCGTCGCCTGGACGAGACGCTTCCTCATTTGCTCAAAAGTTTGCATAAGGCTGGCGTTGCCGTTGTGGCAGTTGCAGCACCGTCAGCAGAAGCTCTGGGTAGCGAGTCGCGAGACTTTGCCGATCAGATGCATCTGCCCCTTATTCTGCTCCCTTCATCTGTACTCCTGGAAGAGATTGAAAGGGAGGTTATTACATTTGTTGTCAGCTTCCGAGGAGAGACCGAGCGTAAGGCAACTGAAATTGCCAATCAGCTTATGCAGTTGAGTGTGCAAGGGGCTGGAATACAGGGCGTCTGTGAACATTTAGCGACAAGTCGTGGCAAATGGGTTGTTATGCAAGATGCAGATCAGAATGTACGCTTTCAGGCCGCCCCCTCTCAGCATGAGCCGCTTATGCTGCCCAATCCTCTTACTGATGATGAATTACGTTTGTTGGGCCTAACACGTGTCATGGAGCCTATTCCGAGCAGTCGCCATGAGATCGTTGGTTATCTATCGCTCGTCGGTAACGAGAGTGATTTCGATTATATGGAGCGGATCATTCTTGGGAAAGTAACGCCTATTCTGGCTATCGAATTTGCTCGTGAGCGAGAACGGAGTGAGGTAGAGAGCCGCTATCAAGTTGAGGCATTTACTGACATATTGCAGGGTCATTATCAACAGCCGGAGGAGATGCTAGCGCGAGCCCGTCTGCTGGGCTATGATCTGACAACGCCTCAGAGTGTAGTTCTTTTCGAGATCTCTAATGAGCAAGAAGGGCCCTCTGGAGGCTCTTTCGCTCAATGGAGTAAGCGTGTGCGCGATGAGCTTTTAAGGGCCTGGCCGGGCTGCTGGGTCTTGATCGAGTCACGCCGTGTTACCGCCCTTTTGTCTGTTCCTCTGGTAGATGATAACCCGGAGACTGATCGTGAAGGTGAAAATAATCTCTACACGCGCCTGGAGCGTATAGTTTCGCGTATTCCCTCTATTAGAAGTAATGGTTCAAGTGCATTTATGTATTCCTGTGGTATTGGGCGTATCGCGAAAAGCTTGCAGGGCATACCGGTTTCATTTCGTGAAGCACAACAGGCGTTAGAGATTGGACGTCGCCTCTTTGGCGAAGGAAATCTGCATTCATTTGCTCGTCTTGGCATCTATCGCTTACTCTTCCACCTCAATGGCCACAATGAGCTCAATGATTTTTATTATGAAACCCTTGGCCCATTACTCAATCACGATAGCACATATGTGGAGACGCTAGAGGGTTTTTTTCGCTGCAATGGCAACTTAAGCGAGATGGCACGCACAATGCACTTTCACCGTAACTCATTGCTCTATCGCTTAAACCGTATTGAGGCGCTTCTGGGTCGCTCCTTAGAAGATCCCGAACTACGTCTCTCATTGCAGATTGCCCTGAAAATTCATCATTTACAAAAAAGGTAGAGTTATTGCCTTCTGCGCTCAATGAGTTCGCGCTTTAGATCATTCTTACATTCTTACATTCTTTGCATTTAGCATACATTTTGCACAGAAAATGTATGCTAAATGCAAAGAATGTAAGAACTAAGAAACGGGTGTGATTGCTTACGATTTTTTGAAAATTTTGCCGCCGGCCGCTTTGAGGAGCCGGTCGCGTACCGCCATTCCAATATCGTCCTGAGCAAAGCTGCGGCAAAGAATAACCTGTACATTTGCATCTTCGAGGGTTCGTAAACCTGCAAAGAGGCGCGTCGCGACTTGTTCTATCGTACTGCCAAGCGAATATATATTCGCTCCCGTCTCCTGGAATGTTGCCATGTCCTCGTTAGCAATGAGGACACCAATACGCTCTCCTTGTGCTTGTCGTCGTTGTACTTCCGCTAACATAGTAGCGTGCATCTCTTCTATTGATCCTTCAAAAAGAAATGTTGGCACTGTAGGAGAATAATGAACAAGCATTTGGCCCGGTGCTGTATGTGCTTCTGTATTCTGCTGTGCCTGATTTCTGCCCATTGTAGAGTGTGGTGGCGCTTGTAGTTCAGGGATTATCATGCGCAACGCCTCCAGGCTGATTCCGCCGGGACGTAAAATTGTGGGTATAGCAGAGCAAAGATCAAGCACTGTTGACTCTACCCCAACTTTACTGGGGCCAGCATCCAGGATCAGCGGGACGCTCCCATTTAGATCGGCCAGGGCATGCTGCGCGGTAGTGGGACTGACATGCATAAATCGATTAGCGCTTGGGGCGGCGATGGGCGTTCCGGCGGCGTGAATTAGTGCAAGGGCAACAGGATGGGCTGGCATGCGTATAGCAACATTAGGCAACCCTGCAGTAATAAGCTTAGGAACTCTGGAGCTTGCAGGCAATACGAGCGTCAATGGTCCGGGCCAGAACGCCTGCGTTAATTGGTGTGCTAGCGGTGGAATGGAGGAGACCAGTGTCTCTAGCTCTTCTCTTGCTGCAATGTGGACAATAAGTGGATCGCTAAAGGGTCGTCCTTTGGCAGAAAAAATGTGCTCGATAGCCTGTGTTTGCAGAGCATCTGCGCCCAGGCCGTAGACCGTCTCGGTCGGAAAAACTACCAGTTGCCCCTTGCGTAGAAGGTTTGCGGCCTCCTCGATCAATTCTTTACTGGGTTCATCAGGATCAATGGATAGCACTCTAGTCAAGATGTATTGCTGCATATATATAATGACTTTCTGGCATTAAATTCTTTTGTCTGTTGCTTCTATTTCACTATAACATGTAAACTCTTGTTGAAACAACAGGTAATACCCCAAAAATGCGAAGTATAACAATTGTGCAGGCCTGTCACAACGGGTAAGTTGTATTTGTGGATGCAAGTGTTTCTGTTGTATGGGTATTCGTGTCACTAGATAGTGAGCGATAGCGAAGATATGCTTGGAAGATAGTATGGTAAGTAGGAGCAAGCTTTTCTGGCAGCATATCGGCAGTGATCCATAAGGGACGGCCTTCCATACTTTCTTTTAATGTTCCACCGACCACCTCGCCCTGATAAGCAAGAGTAACCGTACTCATCTGAGTTATACTTTTAGTTGCATATGGATAGTAGCCAATAATGTTGCCAGCACGGAGGAGTAGACCAGTCTCTTCTTGCCCCTCACGCCTCAATGTTTGTTCTGGCGATTCATGCCAGCGCATAAAGCCGCCAGGGAAGACAATACTACCATCTATCAATTCGACGACCAGAAATTGCTTTTCTTTTTCTACAACAACACAAACACAACCAAAAGGAGGTAAATTGCCTGCCAGCAGAAGATTCAGCAGGTTAAAAAATAAACTGACAAGTTTTTTAAGTGTTTTATATAACATAGATATATTCCGCCATTCTACACGTTTCCTTTGCTCATTATACTAGGAGAAACAAATAGGTGTATGCGGATCATTAATAATCTTCATTTTTTTCATTTTTGGAAGAAAGTGAAAAAAGGTGATAGGCAGAGATGGCAAGGATCTCATCCATTTTTTATAAAGTGAAAGCAGCAATTCGGATAAAAAAGTGAAAAGTCAGTGAATAAAGCCGTACAAATCCTCGTAAATGCCGAGGGTTGTACGGCGTAATGGAACAAAACTGGTAGTGAATCTGCAACCTGATCTGGCATAGAGTGCTCAGTCCCCTCTGTATAAGATATATTTAGAGGTTTGAGTTACTATTAGCAGAATTAACGGCATGCTTTGTCGTATCTGCAACATCCTGACCAGTGTTTTTCACGGTAGAGACAGCGTTCTGAGCGATGTTGCTCAGGTTGTCGGCGGAGCTCTTTACAGTAGAAGCTGCCTGTTGTGCGTAATCTTTTAATGTCCCAGCAGTTTGAGAAACGCGATCTGTAACTTGTTGTCGGTAGGTATCTAGCTGATCGCTTTCCGGGATATAACCGCGCAACTCACCAACGCGTTCGCTGAGCAATTTGCGCATCTCTTCTCCGCGCATAGGTGCGAGAAGCAGACCAAGGCCAATACCAAAGAGCAGGCCCTTTAAAAAGCTGTTCATGTGCTTATCCTTTCACTATACTTATCCAGGTGGTGTAAATCAACTGGTTATATACATTGTACTGTTAAGATTACGTATTATATAACTGTTTAGTTTCAGATGAGCCAATTTTCATCTGGTAAAAATGACAATTGTATAGTTAGCATGGTAATGCAAGCAGCAATTCAGTATAGTTAGTAAGAGTGGCATATGGCCCTATGTATGGTATAGCTTTTATGAGCTTACGAATAGCATCTGGCGGGAAACCTTGCTGCTTTAAGCTGATTAACCAGCTTTGTGCTTTCGAGACTCTTGTCCTATCCGCATTGCTAACCGGGCGACCGGGTTGCCCACGACCGTAGTTATAACGTTGCAAGAGTTCTGGATCATGCAGATAAGCTTTCATAAGAGGTATGAGTACGAGGTGTAGAGCCCTGTCATCGATATGTGGACCGAGGTATGCCATAATGTGTGCTGCATCTGGCTCTGAGGCATTGCTCATTGTTTGTAGTAATCGCGTGCGACTCTCCAGAGCTCGTTTTTGCTGGATGTATAAGTCGGGCACGATTATCAAAATGAATTGCATTGAGTGAATCTACGACAGTCATGCCGTATCCTGTGCGTCCTACCCAGCCACCCTGCGTGATCTCTGTCTCTTGACCTGTATGGTGTTCCTGCCACAATTGTGCTTCATGACGCGTAACGGGCCAGCGTAACCATATGCGTGCGGGAGTAACCAGCGGATCTAGAAACATAAGCTCGCTATTTGTGGCTAAGATTGCTTCAATGAAAGCTTCTTGTTTTTCACGCCGGTTAGTGCCGACGATCCAGGTATCAATGATAGCAGCTTTACGATAGGCTGTATGCCGATGTCTCCACTCATCGACATCGAGAGGAGCGCACTGAAATTCGATGGCCCAGTGTTTTCCGTCGGGGTGAGCCACAAAGACATCGGCAATACGGTTGGGCTCTGGTAGGCGTTCTTCGAGGGTAATGATTGCATGCGGAAATTGTATACGTAGCCATTGTGAGAGCAGAAGTTTGCCGCTCATATGACGAACCGATTCGCTTTCAGTACTCCATGCACATTCGCCTTTCTGGTGCGCAAAGTGCAATTGTGTGCGTTTCTCCGGTCCCCCGCGTACATGTACAAAACCGCGACAATTTGGGCAGTAGAGAGCGCGTTCGTGCGACCAATGCTGCAATTGTGCAAGCGAAGAATCTTCAGCAATAATGGGTTGATTACCCGGTCCATATGCTACAAGCATCATGTGATCCTTGTCATAAGTGAAAGGGAACGTTTGTGCTATGCTCTGTCCTTTCAACTGTATCAGACCAAACTTCTTTTGGCAAGAGAGCTTGTAGAAGCAATGCCCACGAGATACCCTGTTGTCGTAATCGCCAACCCGACGACAATAGCTCCTGCTCGCATGAAAGCGGCCAGATCAAAATAGAGAAATCCCTGGAAAATATTGCGCATCACTCCCAGGGGTAAGGTTTTCAGGGTATAGGTGCGTTCAGAGGCCAGGGCATCTTTGGAGCCGACAAACTGAGATACAATTGCCTTTGAGCGTCCTTCCGCATAGCAGCGTGAACAGAAATAGTGCCAGTTTGCACGTGCGGGTGGTATACGATGATGAATGACAGAGCGCGGTTCGTAGAGAAAAAACTTTTGCGGCCAATATTGTCTGGCTCTAATACTCAACTCTGTTTCTTCACATCCCATAGGGAGCTTCCCGATGCGCCCAATTCCACTGCGAAAGCCGCCAACGACATCAAATACTTCGCGTCTGATACAGGTACAACCGCCATAGGGGTTGCGCACGACAACAGGCTTTTCCGGTCGGTCTTGATAGCTGCAACCCACAACCCAGTAAAACTCTTCAGGAAACCAGCGTGGTCGTTCGCTCAGCCAATCAGGCTCAACAGTACCGCCAGCCCCAAGCACGCGTGGATCGTTGCAGCAGGTTAAGAGGTGCTCCAACCAATCAGGTTCCGCAGTCGCATCATCATCCAGAAAAGCGATCAACGTGCCTTGCGCGACCATCAGTCCACTATTTCGTGCCCCCGATAGTCCTTGTGGTTCGCTATTCTCAACCACCACCACATCGGTGAGATAGGTGCGCACCCGCTCTAATAGTTGTGTATTATGATCAACGACAATAATGATCTCAAGCGACAGTGTATTTTGCTTGCGTACTGATGCAGCTGCATCAATAATATCGTGCCAACGCTCTTCTGTATAGACACAGATTATAACAGAAACAGCCGGTTTATGATTTTTTAGTGTACTCATAGAGTCCTTGTATATTTCGTATTATGATAGCAGAACTACGTCGGGCCATTTGCCATACAGGAGTACGCATGCGTGCATACGTCGCTGTTATCATAGGTACAGAACCGCCGAGGAATGCCGATAGAGCATATATGTTGGTATCTGGACGCACCATGAAACGTGCCAGGGCAAAAGGATCAGTGTGTTCAGAAGTCATGTCGTGTTTTACGGCACATGCTGATGTATAACCAGCATCACGAACGGCCTGTCGCACCGCAGCGGTAGAATAACCAAATGGATACGCAAAGCTCAAAACATCTTGATTAAGATAGTGTTCAAGGAGTTCTTTACTTTGCACAATCTCATTCTTAGCTATAGCAATTGGAAGTGTATCAAGTTGAGGATGATGATGAGTATGGGCACCACATTCGATGCCGCTACGGCTAATCTCCACCACTTGTGCCCATGTGAGCATTTGGCGTCCTGGCTCTCCCTCACGTTGCAACCATGTACTTGTCTTATCAATAAAGCCTGTAGTAATATAAATAGTAGCGGTGAAATTGTATTTTTTGAGCACTGGTAGAGCTTCGGTATAAAAATCGGAGAAGCCATCATCAAATGTCAAAACGACAATTTTATCAGGTAAAGTAGGGAAATCTTGATAAAGGATATCTAAACATTGTGTAATATTTACTGTTCTATAGCCAGAATTGTGTAAATAAGACATCTGATCTGCAAATAGCGTCAATGGCACTGTGAACTGTTTAAACTTTACATTCGCATCATCTGAAATACTATGATACATAAGAATTGGAATTTTTTTCTTTGCTGATCGGGTAAGCATTGCGGATACCTTTCTTCTACATTTTTCCTCTATTGTTTCGTGCGCTTATACTATATGTCCTTTTTCGATCATCTTTTCTCTGATAGTATACGGCTTTGACAAGAAAGAAGATAGTACCTGTTTTTGCCTATTATATTAACAAGGAAGCTAGTTCGCAGGAATACTCTTTTTAAGAGATTATTCTGCGTTGCGTATGTTCAAGAGAAATGTTATTCTAACGGCACACTTTTTGTTGGAATGTTATACACTATTGCTACGATGGGAAATTAGGTGATTGGGAGATTGAGCGATGACTGAAACTGCCTTACTGCGAAACTTCCGCATAGGAGTCTATGCCCTCATTTTCGAGCGAGGGCAAATTCTGTTGGCGCATCGACGCGACATCGACTGGTGGAATCTTCCGGGGGGAGGCATGGAGATAGGTGAGACGGTGGAGGAAGCCGTTTGTCGCGAAGTACGCGAGGAGACCGGGTTAGAGGTCGTGGTAGAGTGGCTCATTGGTGTCTACTCGAAACCCCAGAAGCAAGAGGTCGTGCTATCTTTTCGTTGTCGTAAGATAGGCGGTGTGATACTAGAGACAGAAGAGTCACGCGAGTGTCGCTACTTTTTTCCCGATGCCTTACCTCCTAATGTCCTCCCCAAACATCGCCAGCGTATAGAAGATGCTCTGTTAAATCAGGAGCGTGCAGTCTTACGCAATCAGCTAAGTAGCACTGAGGAGGACCAGCGTATCCCTTGACGTAGCAGGCGTATCTTCTGTCAATCACTCTTCGTGATTGTAGCAGAGATGTAGTAACCGGAAGAAGCGGAAGAATATCATTTGATCTCCACTGATGATATTCCTTGCTTACTTGTAGTATCCCATGACGGATCGAAAAAATGAAGAAAACCTGATACTGCTCCACACCTATCCTGGTGTGGAGAATGAAAACGAAACAATGCCTACTCTGTCAAGTGTTTTTTCACCGGGTAAAGAGGAGATGATATAGTGACAACGGAGCAGTATGACGCGATAGTGATTGGTGCTGGGCAGGCCGGTGGCCCGCTCTCAATGGCATTTGCGCAGGCAGGTAAGAGAACGGCTATTATTGAGCGTGAACATATTGGTGGGACATGCATCAATGAAGGTTGTAGTCCTACCAAGACAATGGTTGCTAGTGCACGAGTAGCCTATCTAGCGAAACGTGCGGCCGATTATGGAGTGCACACAGGTCCAATAAGTATAGATATGTCTGTGGTAAGAAAGCGGAAACGTGATATTGTCGATAGTTTTCGTAGTGGTAGTGAGCGGCGTATTGTTGGTACGAAGGGCGTAGATTTGTTGATGGGCGAGGCTTATTTTATTGGTCCTAAAACGGTAGAGGTACGTCTAAACACTGGTGAAGTACGTCAATTGGCGGCTGAGATTATTTGCCTGAATACCGGGGAGCGCCCCTCTCAACCCAAATTAGAAGGTATCGAGCATGTTCCTGTCCTCAATTCTACATCGATTATGGAGCTGGATAGCGTGCCGGAACATCTTATCGTACTCGGTGGTGGCTATATTGGCTTAGAGTTTGGGCAAATGTTTCGACGCTTTGGCAGCCAGGTCACAATTATACAACGCGGAAAACAACTTCTGGCACGCGAAGATACTGATATTGCTGAGGAAGTCGATAAAATATTGCGCGAGGATGGCATCGAGGTATTGTTACAAACCTCGGCCATGCGTGCTGCGCAAACGACCGATGGCCGTATCCAGGTCACCATACGATCAGCAGCAGGGGAACGTATCATCACTGGTTCACACTTGCTTGCGGCAGCGGGGCGTACTCCTAACACGGATAGATTAAAGCTTGATGTTGCTGGCGTGTACGTGACCGAAAAGGGATATATCCATGTCAATGATTGGCTAGAGACAAATGTGCCTGGTATCTATGCACTTGGAGATGTAAAGGGCGGTCCTGCTTTCACGCATATTTCTTACGATGATTTCCGCATCATGCGTGCAAACCTTATAGAGCATGGGCATGCCAGCATCAAAGATCGTCAAACTGTCTATACTGTTTTCATTGATCCGCAGTTGGGCCGCGTTGGGCTAACCGAGGCAGAAGCTCGCCAGCATGGCAGGCATATCAAAATTGCCAAAATGCCTATGAGTTCTGTTGCGCGCGCCTTAGAGGTGGATGAAAGCAGGGGGATAATGAAAGTTATTGTTGATGCTGACGATAATCAAATTCTTGGCGCGTCCATACTAGGTCTTGAGGGTGGCGAGATTATGTCTATGCTACAGATTGCTATGTTAGGCAAGCTTCCCTATACCGTATTACGTGATGGTGTCTTTGCTCATCCTACATTAGCAGAATCTTTGAATAATCTGTTTGGCTCTTTTGAGTAGCTTCAAATAATTCGGTGTGATTTTGCTGCGATCAGGTCTTGCCACATACAAAATGCACTTTATCTATGATTATGCAATGCACAATCATAGATAAAGTGCATTTTGTATGCTACATAACGTTCCCTTATCGCGTTTGGATTATTACCGCATCCATTGCAGGTATCTCTATATCACCGGTAACATGTGCGCCATTGAATAGTGATGTAAAACTGCCTGCTAGGTAACTTGTATCTGTTGTGCTTGCTGTGTGTGATTAAGCAAGAAGTAGATCTTGCTCCCATCACTATGCACACGTCTGGTCACCTCGATATTGGCAGAAGTTTGTAGCACTGAATCGACTTGAGCTTCATGGCATAGCTCTTTTATGAGTTTAGCTGTAAGCTCCTCGTTGCCTTGTGTGGCGATGTAGTATGCTCGCCCCAGGCCAAATATATTGACGGTCAGCGCGGGCGAGTTTGCGTAGTAATCGCTTGCAAAGACCCCGATGGCCTGAGCGCCCTCAAGATGCAGCAATTCACCCCACAAATCGCAGGAATATGTACCGGCAAGCGTCCCTTCTTTGATCACAACCTCATTTGACATCGCAGGTGTCCATGGATCAAGCTCTTCGATATGAATGCCCAGTAGTTTGCGTAGTTCGCTGGGATAGCCACCCAGGCCAACGTGGTCGTGCTCATCAACGATCCCGCTATAGAATGTTGTAAGCAGTGTGCCGCCGCGCTCGACGAACTGTGTCAGGTTAGCTGCTACACCTGGGCGTAGCATATGCAGGAGTGGTGCTACAACGACACGATACTTGCTGATATCACAGGTTGGATTAACAATATCTACGGCGACATTGAGCTGGTGGAAGGCACGATAGTATGTATAAATAAGCTCTATATAATTTACGCGGTCGCTGGGCGCTGGCCGGTATTCAACGGCCCACCAATTTTCCCAGTCCATCACAATGGCGACATCGGCGTGAATGCGCGTGCCCGACACAGCTGGTGCGATCTGTTCTAGCTCCGCCCCTACCTGAGCGCATTGGCGGAAAATGCGGTTGTGCTCATTGCCCTCGTGCGTAACGACGGCTGCATGATATTTTTCCGCGCCTGCCTTCGACTGCCGCCACTGGAAGAACATCATACCGTCTGCGCCATGGGCGATAGCTTGTAATGAATGCAAGCGCATCTGGCCAGGCCGCTTCTGAGGATTCTGAGCCATCCAATTGACCTCGCTGGGACTCTGCTCCATGACCATATGGGGCTGACCATCTTTGAGTGAGCGCATCAGATCGTGGTGTAGTGCATTGAAGGAAGCCGGTGTTCCATAAGGCGGGTACATATCGAAAGAGATAATATCAATATGTTTGGCCCATTCGTATCCATCGACGGGTTTAAAGGCAACCATGAAATTAGTCGTAAGTGGAATATCAGGGGTAACCGTGCGCAGGATATCCTCCTCAACACGATAACAGCCTAGCAGTGAGTCAGACATAAAATGCCAGTAGTCGAGGGACTGTCCGGGGTTGGAAAATGAAGGGCTGAGACGTGGTGGAAAAATATCGTCCCAGCTATAATAATGCTGGCTCCAGAAATTTGTGCCCCAGGCGTCGTTCAGATGCGCGAGCGAGTGATAGCGTTCTTGTAGCCAACCGCGAAATGCGCTGGCACAATTATCGCAATAGCATTGAGAGATATGACAGCCGTATTCATTATTCAAGTGCCACATTTTCAGTGCTGGATGGCTGGCATAGCGCTCTGCAAGGCGTTGTACCAGTTCTGCAGTTTTTCGGCGAAAGTCAGGGCTATTGGGGCAGTAATGTTGGCGTGAACCATGGGTCATCCGTATCCCCTCATGAGTTACTGGGAGCATAGTAGGATAGAGGCGGCTCATCCATGTTGGTGGGGATGCTGTTGCGGTTGCCAGATCAGCCGCAATACCGTTTTGCTGTAGTAGATCCATGATGCGATCAAGCTGATCAAAAGAGTAGCGACCAGGTTCTGGTTCAAGCAGCGCCCAGGAAAATATATTGATTGATACCATATTGATGTGGGCCAGTTTCATCAAGCGCATATCTTCTTGCCATATGTCTTCTGACCATTGTTCTGGATTATAATCGCAGCCATATAAGATTTTCTCTGGTAATGGAAATTGCATGTGTGTCTTCCTCTCCCTGTCTAATGCTAAATTTTTGAGGTCAATTTTTAAGAGCGCAACGATAGCAAATGGCTCTTAATTCATAGGGCTTCATAAGGTTTCATGGGGTGGGTTGCAAGGTATCGCGCAATGCATCTTGTAGTGCTTGCTCAACCTCTGTTTGAGTATGTGTAACTAGCTGTTTGGCCCATGTATCATCCCATGCGCCCTGTGCCTCTAAATAACGCTGGCACTGAACGAGTGGATCATCGTATTGAAACGTTGCGCGTAGAGAATTGGCGCTCTCTATGATAATATCACTATTCCCTGCTATTTGCTGTCTATGTAAGTCGGGAAGTGGGCGTGTGACATACATTTCGAGTAGAGTTGGTCCGTCGCCTGCGCGTGCGTGTTGTATAGCTGTTTGCATGGCAGTATAGACGGCGATAACATCTGTTCCGTCAATACGTTGATGAATAAGGTCAGCCGGAAGCGATAGTGACTGTGTACATGAAGGAGCAGAAGATGGATGTAACATATAGTGATGACAATCTTGTTCACAAATAAAGATAGCTGGTAATTTGTGTTGTGCAGCGAAACGCAAGCTTTCAAGAAAATCCGGTTCTCTTGTAGCTTCATCGCCGCAATATGCTACAGTAACGGCAAGAGCTTTACGTAGTTTGCTGGCAAAAGCGATCCCGGCAGCATGGAGAAGCTGGGTTGCGGCTGGAGTGGGGCCAGCAATAGTATTGTGTTTTTGGTAGCCCCAATGTTGCGTAGAGAGTTGGCCCTCACAGGTTGCTTCATTCTTTTCAGCAGAGGAATGTTGTTGGTGTGTTTGCAAATACGTACGAAAAACCTCATAAGGGGTCATGCCAATAGTCAGAACGACCCCTAAATCTCGGTAATAGGGTAACGTGAAATCGTTGCCCACTTCGATGCAGGCCGCGCTCCCCACTTGAGCGGCTTCATGACCATGACAAATGGCAACAAACTGAATGTAACCCCATTCATATAAGTTGCGTGCATAATCGCCTACGATGCGCGTCAGAATCATCTTTGCATAGATATCGCGTATAGCTGTAAGAGATGGAGCAATGCTCATCATTTATTGGTACATTTCATTTCGTTGTGTGCCCGCTAGCTGCTAAATCATCTACCATTTTTCGCTCATGCGACACCATTAAGGGGAGAAGTACCCAGTCAGTCAGATGAGCAATGCTAACTACAATCAAGCGGCGTTTCTGAGTGTCTACTACTAGTTAGCCACATTATAGTGCCCAACCTCCAGTGCTGTCTAATTTCAGTATCCTCAATCCAGTATCCTCAAGCGGATCGACATCGTGTCTCAGTCAGGCCGCTTATGTCTTGAGGGATTGTACATAGGAAAGCTGAAAAGGTCAAGTGTTTCTGCACTAGAGAGCATAGTTGAGATTGTGCATCATTGCTATGCCTGGTGGGGAAAAATGGCTGTATGACTCATCTTGTTATTGCATTTCATGACCTGCAATCTTATAATGATTTTGTAATTATCGAAGAGTGTGCATCGAATGCCTGAAGCGTCAGTGCGGACATTTTACGGAGGCAATAGAAAAATGACAGTGAATATGCAGTTCCCTATAGAGACAGAGATGCCAGCAGAGCCTCTGAATGAGATTGCGCTTTACCATACGATGTTGACTGCAAGGCTGATAAATGATCTATTGAAGACTCGTAAGACGCAGGGCCGCTTCCCTTTCTACATTGGTTGTGCAGGCCACGAAGCGATGGCCGCAGTGGTAGCTGCTCTGGATAAAAATGATTGGCTTGCACTCTATTATCGAGATTTAGCGGCATGGCTACAACGCACCGGTGATATATCTGCTACTTTGCGCGAAGCTTTCTCGCGTGCAACTGCACCCATGAGTGCAGGTCGCAATATGCCCTCACATTATGTGAGCAAGCAGCTACGGGTGCTACCAGGTGTCAGTGAGGTTGCGGGCCTGGCACCATTTGCGGGTGGTGTAGGATTCTCGATCAAACGCGATAAGAGCAGTGAACTGATCATGTGTTCAACGGGTGATGGTGGGGTGGCGACGAATGATTTCAATGTATTATTCCGTCAGGCCGCAGTCCATCAGTTGCCGGTTTTAATGGTGGTAGAAGATAATAATTGGGCTATCACAACATCTGGCGGTATACAGTGGAGTGGCTCTCTTGTTGAATGGGCAAGAAGTGGCAATGTGTATGCAGAAGAGGTGGATGGTAGCGATGTAATGGCGACATATGAGACAGCATGCCGGCTTGTCCAATACATCCGCACGGGTCAGGGGCCAGCCCTTTTGCATTTGCACCTGGGATTATTAGATGCACATTCAAGTAGTACTGACATCAAATCTTACCGTAAAAAAGAGGAGATTGAACTGACGGCGGCAACAAAAGACCCGGTTAAAAATTTTGGTCGCTGGCTTGTCGAGCGAGGGCTTGTGCAAGAAGAAGATCTGCAAAGTATGCGCAAAGATATACGTGCAGAACTCGAACGCCTTGAGCAAGAGATACTCAAAGAACCTGAGCCCGGTCCCAATCGTGTGCTGGATTATGTGGTTACTGTGCCCCAATGGCGCGAAAATATCCCACGTGGTACAAGGCGTACTTTGACCATGCTTGGAGCTATTAATGAGGCGCTGGTTGAGCTGGCTCAGCGTGATCCCGGTTTCTTTGTTTATGGGCAGGATGTGGGTAGCCCGAAAGGTGGTGTCTTTGGTGCAACCGCATCGCTTGTCTCCCAGTATCCCGAACGTGCTATCAGTAGCCCACTCAATGAGCAGATGATTATTGGTATCGCCTCTGGTGCAGGGCTACGTGATGGGAAGGCCCGTTGCGCGGAGATCCAATTTGTTGACTATCATCAGTCAGCGGCGCAAACGATCCGTCTCGCAGCCCGTTTCCTGTATCAAACCTATGGTCATTGGAGTGTGCCTTTGTTGATCCGCACCAAATCGGGTAGTGGTGGTGGTGGACCTATTTCAAGTAGCTCGGTAGGGGGAGGTGCCTATGGTCATTCTAATGCTGGTGAGCAATGGTTCACCAATATTCCAGGCATGATCACCGTCTGTCCGGCATCCCCGTTTGATGCAAAGGGACTGTTGCTGGAGGCTGCGCGGGCTCAATCACCAGTCGTCTTTCTGGAGCGCGGACGTCTATATCGTTCTGAGCCTCCCAAGGATGATGAGGGAAATATCATTCCGGCAATGGCGGCATACTGGAATGTTCCCGATGGCTACTACACACTTCCACTAGGAAAAGCCCGGCGTATGCGTATTGGCACAGGGCCTATTGGGGTCGCTATTATTGCCTGGGGTACAATGGTCCTGGAAGCTTGTACCGCTGCCGCAAACGTTGTGAAGCGTGAAGGCGGAGCAATTGAAGTTGTGGATTTGCGCACGTTAATGCCTTTTGACGAGGAAACGGTCGTGGCAACTGTGAAAGAGGCCAACCGTGTGCTGGTTGTGACCGAGGAGGTCGATCTGACAAGCTTTGGTCGCCATATTCATTCATGGATTGTCCAGCATTGTTTCTATGATCTGGATAGCACTCCCGCCTTTATCGCTGCTGTTGCTGCTCCAGCGGCACCATATAATATGGCCGAGGAGATAGCCTTTTTCCCGTCTGCAGCGACGATAGAAACAACCATCGAGAACTTGCTAGCAGAGTAAAAAGAGAGCGTTGTGAAAACAATAGAGGTTATCTCCTTCTACTTTTATGCGTGTATGGATGGATAGATCTTCTGTGAAGCATAAATTTGTATGTTTGTCATGCTCGACGTGTGGAAGAAATTATGCTACACTAGGTCTGAAAAAGGTGTAGCAAAAAATATATCCAGTCCTGTTTATGTAAATAGAAGACGTTCTATCAGCAAAGAGGAGGCTGTGGAGAATGGTGACCTGTGCTTCTTGTGGACATGATGTCTCTGGAAAAAAGTTTTGTCCTGAGTGTGGAACGCCTGTGCAGCCACAAACTGCCCAGGCTGTAGCAGTTTCTTCTTGCCCGCGTTGTCATGGTGAAGTGAAATCCGGTGCAGCATTTTGTATGCATTGTGGTGTTGCGCTGAACGCGGCGGTGCAGTCGGCTACGAGTTTTTGTCCAGCATGTCATCAGCAAGTTTCCTCTGCAAGTGCTTTTTGTACCAACTGTGGGCAGGATATGCATGCGCGGGTTGCTTCGCCTGCAGCAATACAGTGTGCACAATGTGGATATCAGAATGCAGCAGGCGTACGTTTTTGTAGTGGTTGTGGCCGTCAGCTTGTGGGGAATGTTCCCTCCACACCAGAGTATGGACCATCAGGTCAGTATCCACAATACGTGCAAAATCCGCAGATGCCGGTTTCTCCGTATCAGCAGGGGCAATATCAGCAGAATGCGCAGCTATACGCACCACCTCAGTATGGGCAGGTATATGGTCAACCTCAGTATGGACAGAATGCTTATCAAGGACAACCTATGGTAGGTCAAGCGCCGATGGTGTTACGTTGTCCTACTTGCATGGCGCAGGCTCCATTGGGGACTGCGAACTGCGTGAGTTGCCGAACAAGCCTGATGGGGATTGTACCGACGCCGGCAAATATGCCTGTACAGGGCCAACAAGGCGGTTTTCTACAGGGGAATGGTGGAAAATTTGCTATGGGGGCGCTTGGCGGTGTGGTAGCTACTCTTGGTGCTGAAGCGTTGTTACATGGAGCAGAAAATTCTATTGAGAATCGGGTTGAGGGCGATATGGGTTTTGGCAGGCCTCATCATCATCGCAATGAAGGTCTATTAGGGGGTCTAGGAGAGTTAGTCGATGATATTGGCTTGTAATATGTTTGTGTGACCGAAAATTTATTATAAATCGTAGACAGGACAGACAACGAATATGTGTAGAGGTTCAACCTCATAAACCTTTTGTGTATTCAATGGTCTCCTATCTTGATTTTTCTTTTAATGCCTGACTATCAGGCATTATTTGGCTACTTTTCTTCCTATTGCGTATGGTTTTGTTGCGGCAGTGCATTAAACCGTCTATAATACTGCGGGATAAGATGAATTTGGTATGCAGGAAAAAAAGAAAAAACTAACAGTTGAAACTTGTATTAGTAACTATTGATCGGGAAATATAAGGAGAACTGGGGCACTCTTTTCATAATCTGTACGCGAAGTGCTCTGTGCCCAATTGCCTAATGAATTACGTGCGAACAACACTACATAATGGATTACGCCTACTTACTACTCATATGCCTGGTATGCGCTCTGCAAGTATTGCATTCTTTTTTGCTGTAGGCTCACGCTATGAGCAAGACTCCATTGCAGGGATGTCTCATTTTATAGAGCATATGCTCTTTAAAGGTTCTCAGCAATACCCCAGCGCCAGGTTAATCTCTGAGGCAATTGAAGGGGTTGGTGGGAATTTTAATGGGAGCACAGGGAAGGAATTAACCGGTTATACTGCCCGTGTGCCTGGTGAATATTTGCCAGTTGTTCTGAGTGTAATGGCCGATATGATACGCAACCCGCTTTTTGATCCGGCTGAAATTGAAAAAGAGCGTGGCGTTATTATTGAGGAACTAAGTGCGACCCAGGATGATCCGCAGGAATGGGTGAACCTTTTAGTTGATGAGGCGATGTGGCCTCACCTGCCTCTAGGAAGAGATGATGCCGGATCGATTGAGGTTGTTTCATCGTTACAACGTGAGCAGATGCTTGCATATCTTGATACATACTATCGCCCGAATTCGCTTGTTATAAGCGTTGCAGGTAATATTGATCATGACCAGGTCATTCAATTAGTGAAAAGTTTGTTCGGAGATTGGGAACCGCGCGAACATCCGCAATGGACCGCATGTTTCCCGCCATCGGGCGTTCCCCCTGTTCGTATGATCAAGAAAGCTACCGAGCAAACAAATATTTGCCTTGCAACATTGGGTACTGCATATGCCTCTCCCGACTATAATCCTTTGCTGCTTGTCAATGCTATACTTGGAGAAGGTATGAGTTCTCGGCTCTTCCAATCGATTCGTGAAGAGCAGGGGCTGGCATACGATATCGGTAGTTATCTCAATAGTTATTATGAAACAGGAAGCCTGATCGTAAGCGCTGGTGTAGACCCCTCGCATACTAAGGATGTGGTTAATGCGATTGTTGCAGAGCTTTCACGGTTGAGCCAGGAATTTGTTCCTGTTGATGAACTGGAGCGGATAAAAGCTTATGTGCGAGGTGGCATTCTGCTCAGCGTAGAAGGCACTCAGCAGGTGGCATCATGGCTGGGTAGCCAGGAGTGTTTGTATAATCGTGTATGGGAAGTTGAAGAAGTGATAGCTCAGGTCAATGCTGTTACAGTACAGGACATACAGCGTGTTGCGCGCATCTGCTTTGCTCCTGAGTGGCGTCGCTTGGCTGTTATTGGGCCAGATGATACACGTCGAGCTGGACAATTTGTGAAGTTGCTCACAGGTGTGTAAAGCGGGAAGAGGAGACCAAGTTTTATGGCACAGATAACGCTTCGTGACTATTTACAGGAGACCGAAGACGCAATTGGTTCTAAACAAATTGATAAGGCGCTTGCCAATTGCCAGTCTATTTTAACGTATTTTCCAGATTGCCTGGAAGTGCAGCGTCTTCTCGGTGAAGTCTATCTTGCTCAAGGGCGTTTAGAAGATGCTCGCCACTCGTTTGATTGGGTATTATCGAACGATCCCGAGAATGTGGTTACCTATTGCAGTCGAGCCCTGGTAAGTAAGAATATGTCTGATTATGACACCGCGTTAGATTGCTATCAACAAGCCTATGAGTTGAGCCGAGGCAATAGTCAAATCAGGCAGGCTTTTAATGAACTGAGTGAACAGGTTGGGTTGCAGGGTTTTATGCTCTCTCGTGCAGGTCTGGCTCGCCTTTATATGCGTGGCGACCTGCTTGCCCAGGCTATTCAAGAGTGGGATGTGGTGCTCGCTGCAACGCCAGATCGGCTGGATGCACGTACCGGCTTGCTAGAGGCATATTGGCGAGAAGGCCTTTATGAGCAAGCATCGCAGTTGGCGAATCAGATTCTGCGGGATGTTCCAGGTTGTGTAAAAGCATTAGTGCTTCAGGCTCATGTGACGGCACCCCAGGATATGTTGCAGTCGCAAGAACTCATACAACGTGTAGAAGCTCTCGATCCAGATTTGATAATGGCGCACGATCTTTTTGCAGATCATCTGGCGAGTCAATCTCGCGATCCATTTCTAAAGCTGCTAAGAAAGCCTCCGGTTATGCTTGGTGAGGAGGCTGTCAGGAAAGATGCGCCTGTATCTGCTGATAGCCCTACGTTGCAGACTGCGAATTTCTCTTTTACCTCAACTGCAACCTCTGCGCCATCGTCAGATGCTCTAGCAACCTGGGGAAAAAATGAGGCTGATCAATATGCGTTACCATCTCTTGCAGCGTGGAATGCAGATAGCCCTATAGAAAATTACGCTGGAAGTTCCGCTACTCCATTGCAAAACTCCGGTTCTAGTTCCCTGTGGGGCGGAACGGATGTTACATACTCTGCTTCATGGGGCGCATTTCAAGGGGATATGCAACCTTTATCATCGGAAGATGATGGTGGTCAACCAGAACCCTGGCAACTGCTACAGAATGCACTTAATAATATAAGTCCAGAAGCCCCTTTGAGTCAGCCGCAACAAAGTTTGTCTCAGTTGGAGGCGCTGTATGATGACCATGCAAAGACATTGTCTGCCCAGCCAACGCAGGAGAGTCGTGAGTATGTAGAAGAAGTGAATGCACGTATACCTGAAGAGAGGCAAACTGTAGATTCCTCGTTATTCCCAATTTTGCAAGAGAATAGTTCTTCCGCGTCGCCTGTATGGCTAAACGTGTTAGCACAAACTGAGCGTAACCAGCTTAGCGGTGGGATGCCGGCCATTCATTCTGATGAACAGCGTCGCGTGTCACAACCCCTGACGCCTCCTATGCCCCAGGTAACGAGAGTCTGTTCGAGAGCCTGTGAATGATAAGAGAGCGAACTGGACCCCTCCGACCAGCCTTGCTAATGCGGGAAAAGGTGAAGAGGAAGAGGAAGAGTCGTTTTTTGGTCCGAACTGGCTGAAGTCGTTGGGGGCCGCATCATTAGAAAGTGATCAGATAGAAGAAGTTGCAATGTCTGTTCCCCCTATTCAGGTCCCACCAGAAATATCTAAGATGGTAGAAGCGCAAGAGGAAGTACATGAAACCTGGCGTTCCCAACCTGAGCAACGTCAATCTGAAGTCACGAATGACTCCTGGGCTGCTGGTTCTTTTCAGAATTTGCAAGAGCAGCCAATGCGTGAGACCTGGTTGGATGCATTAAGTTCATCGCCTCAATATGAACAATCTGAACCAGCACATCAGCCCTTGGAGCATAATTTGACAGCGGGATTGCAGCCAGAGGTTGAGTATAAGCTTGAACATAATGACTGGGGAGCATCACAGTACGAGGTGAATCCTCAGCAGAATGGCGAGTATTCATATAGCCTGGAGCCGGAAGCGGAGGAGTTGCAAGGAGCATCATGGTCAGCGCATATAGCACAGCCGCAAGAGCAACCGAAACGTGGGACATGGCTGGATGCGTTAGGTTCGTTGCCTCAATACGAACAGCATGAGCCAGTGTATCAGCAAGTAGAGGATAGTTCGACAGCGGGGTTGCAGCCAGAGATAGAGCAGGAGGAGAAAGAGCATCTGGTAAGTCAAGCCTGGGATTCGCACTGGTCAGAGGCAGAAAAGGGACAGCCCTCATGGCTATCGCAAATGTCGGGGCCACAGATTCAAGCTGCTGATGAAACTCAGCCACAATCAAATGAAGAGTCAGAGGCGAATCTTGTCACTACGCTAGAAGAATTAGAGCAAAAGCTACTCTCACGAGGCTTTATTCCTCTAGAGCCTAATTCGCTTTCTACAATTGCTCAGGCACAGAGCACTTCACCCTCTTCTGAAGAGCTAGCTCACTCAGTCATGTACGATACGCAAGATCATAGACAGGAACCATCATTGTCTTCTGCTCTAGCAGAACTTGGTAGCTTTATTCAGCCCGCAGCATCCAATGAGAAGCCAATTGCCACTCCCGCTCAGTCATCTGTCGTACCTGAGCAATCGGCAGCAGAGCCTTCATGGCTTGCATCTCTGCGTGCTGTTCCGGCCTCCGCTCCTATGTCTTCTATGCCAGAGGTGGCGGCTCAGAGTATACCCAGGGAAGAAATTGGGCCCGCAGTGAGAAATACCCGCTCTTATCAGCAGCAGGAAGTCAAGCCAGAAGTCAAGCCGGTAGCAAATGTCCCACAAGAACCGAAAGTAAAGCCTCCAGTAAGGGCTGAAGCTATCTTTAGTCCATCGTTTGAAGCGACTGATCCATCGACAGCAAAAAGCCAACCAGATATTTTGCAGGGAGCAGCGGTACGCATGAATCCTTTATTGGACAGTGAGTTGGAGACTACCATGAAACGTCCAGCAGTACGTTTGCAGCCTATGCAGAAACGTGCCGTGCGGGAAGTATCTCCTCAGAATAGAGGGCAGGTAGCTGAACAAGTAACGCTTAGCCCAGGAAATGGCAATGCAGGTTATCGTGAGCGCCTCTTGCGCGGTTATCAATCCCAACTTATTGGTGACTATGATGGTGCGATGCAGGAATATCGCATTATTATTCGGAATACTCCTGAATTACTAGGTGAGGTAGTAAGTAATCTTCGTGCACTTCTAAAGCTGGCACCGAAGTATTCTGTTGGCTATCGTGTGTTGGGAGATGCTTATATGCGCCAGGGTGAGTATTTGCAGGCAATGGAGGCTTATAATAAAGCTCTTACAATGGCAAAGAAAGCCAAAAACTAGTACACGAGCGGAGCTGTGGGTGGTTACTATTATAATTGTAGTATCCCTCAAGCGGAGCGATATTGTGTCTCAGCCAGACCACTGCCGCTTTGAAGGATCAAAGATGGGAAAGCCGAAAAGGTCAAGTGTTTTCGTAATGTAAATAAGGAGTCATAAGCGTGGAAACGATTCTGCAACGGTTGACCGACCTTGATGAAGTTTATGATGCAATCCTTGTAGGCAAGGATGGCCTGATCGTCTCTAGTATATTGCATAATGAGGATGAGGAAGTGATTGGTGCGATGTCGGCGGCTGCTTTTGGCTCTATTAACAATTTAACTGCGCACGCGAATAATAGTGAGACGCGTCATGTTATTATTGAGACGAAAAGCGGTACAATACAAATGGAAGAAACCGGCGACCTCATCCTTGTAGTAACCACGAATAGTAAAGGTAATCTGGGTCGCGTTCGTCAGGAGATGAAGAAAGCTTGCCGCCAGTTGCTACAGGTGGTTGCTAGCTACTAATATAATTGAAAGAGAGTACATACATGGAACGTACATTAGTGTTGCTTAAACCCGATGCGGTGCAGAGAGACCTTGTCGGCGAAATTCTTACGCGTCTTGAGCGTAAAGGTTTGAAAATTGTTGGCTTGAAGATGATGAGCCTTTCAGATGAGCTGTTGGATGAACACTATAGTCATCTGGTTGGACGTTCGTTTTTTCCAGAAGTGAAATCGTTTATGCAACGTACGCCAGTGGTCGCCCTTTGTTTAGAGGGGACCGATTGTGTTGATGCAGTGCGCCAACTCACTGGTATTACCAAAGCTCGTGAGGCCGCCCCTGGTACAATTCGCGGAGAATTTGCTATGAGCGTGCAGGCGAATCTTATTCATTGCTCTGATTCTTTAGAGGCCGCAAAGGCCGAAGTTGTCCGTTTTTTCAAGCCTGAAGAGATCTTCACCTATGACGATATTTTAGGAAACTATATTTATAACTCAGGCGAACGCGGTTAACAAAAATCCTACTTACTTATATGAACACAAGAAATATAGTCATGAGAGGCGGATGCATGGGTATCCGCCTCTCACTTTCTAGTATTTTACCTTTTCATACATTTGTATTGCACAAGTGATGTGATCATTCATTTATGTCAAAGACAAGTAGAAAAGCGGATTGTACATTTGCCAACTGCCTATAAAGAGCCGAGCCTGGAATGCAAGCGTACTATCAGGTATATGCTACACTGGATTCGCTTGCCTTTCGGATTCTGTTCGTGCATATTTCTTCTTCTCTGCGAGACGCCAACAGCATGATTTGCTGCGGAAACACTTTTCCTGCTCCTCAGTCGTCTCGGGGGGTGTACCTTGCAAGCAAAAGACCTGGTACATGGGCTCACCAGAGACGTCATTGCAAGGAAACCATCGCTCTCGATAGAATGGGCATGCATTTTTATGTTTACGCCAGTTAGAATTTTCTGCTGGATTTGTGTCTATTGTCCCTGCCAACCAGGTGTCCTTCCTGACTATGTAAGACGTGCTATTATATTGAGAAAATGACGTTGAAATTAGTATACCATATCTTTTTCGTGGCAATAGGGGTGCGATTACAGACAGGATAGGGTAAGTAATGTTATACTATTTCAAGAAAGAAATCGGAGTAAGCTCTTGCTTAAGCAGAAAATTGAAGAAGTTGTTCCATGGACTACCAGAGAGACATTTAATGGTACGTTCTTTACTTTGATCCCCTGGTTTGTCCTCTCAAGCATGCTTTCTTTCTTGAATACAAGTACACCAGCCTCACATAAGCCGCTTTCGCCACCAATTGACCTGCTGAATGCTGTGATCTCGCTAGTCTTTGCTGTCGTCGTTGAGGGGGCATTTCTTATTGCACCATATTATTATGCGCGGCGTTATGCGAAGGGTTCACAGGAAGAAAATCGTACAATCTGGCAGCTACTGGGTTTCCGAAGGTTCGATATTGGGCTTGCGTTGCCATGGATTATTATACTCTTCCTTTCTTTTTTGTTAGTAAATGTACTTTATCAACAGCTGATCACATTTTTTAACCTGCATGTGCAAACGAATGATCAACGTCTCTTAGATGAGGGTAAGATAGCGCCATTAACAACCTATGCGACGTTAATCGCCGCTGTAGTGGTAGCCCCCTTTTGCGAAGAGGTGTTTTTCCGTAGCTTTGTTTTTATGGGTCTGCGCAATGGTATGCCGCTGTGGTGGGCTATTGTGCTGAGTGCTCTTATCTTTGGTGCTGCACATGGCGATCCTGCCTCTTTTCCGGTTTTATTTTGTATTGGTCTGGCACTGGCATTTATACGTTGGCGTACCCGTTCGATCTGGCCTGGTTTTATCTTGCATGTGATGAACAATGGCCTCAGCGCCATTCTGGTGGTTTTGGTGTTGCATGGTGTAAAGATCTGAGAGAGTAGGTCAGATTTTATTTCTTTTTCTGCTCGTTTTATACTCATTGGCACAAAGAACAATGAGTGTAAAAGAACTAAACAGGTATGAAATGATCAGGAGCGTAGCTCACCTTGCAGAATGCGCATGGCCCCAAGTAGGATGCAGAGTAAGAAAATCTGCTGAAATAAAAAAACCTGTTCTCGACCTACTAAATTGGGAATGACGAAAACAAGCAGGATAAGTGGTGCAACGCCGAAGAGAAATGCAGGTCCTGCCTGATTGTGCCAACACGAAAGGCGTAACCACCAGACTGCGCTACTAAGATAGAGCAGGAGTGTAGCACTAAAACTCTCGATGATAGAGAAAGCTCCAGCTTCTTTGGATACATGCAGATAGATTGCGCCAGGAATGGAGATCGTGAGCAGAGGGAGCAATCTGAAGAACCAGTTATCCCAACGATGAAATGGTGTGTGTGCGAGCGAAAGGCAGATAGACATACACAATAATGCACTGTTTGCAGCAATATTCATCTCCAGTGCACTTGTTGTCTGTGGATCAACGGTGAGCGTGTTAAGCCAGAAGTTGCCAGCCATCAAGAGAGACCAGAGACAACCACAAACGGCTCCTGCACGCACCCAGGCTGAATGAGCTTTTACGAAAACGACGATCCACAGGAAGAGAATGAATGGGATGTAAGCCAGTAGCACTGCCGTATCTGCGTAATAACCATTGAGCCAGCCTTGAATAAGTATAGTTGTCATGCTGAGGCTAATGACAAGCGTCAGTGCAAAAAGGGCGATAAATCTCGGTGTCCAAATAATGGTTGCCTGTTCATTATTGGGATCTATTTCCGAGGTACTGTGCATTCTAAACCTCTTTGCCAATTGAATAGGCGGTTTCTTTACGTAGTGCTTGTAGTCCCTGGCTGAAGTGTACCGGGTATGGCTGTTCAACGGTAAGAGCCCGGTATTGAGCTGGAATTCTGGCGAGGTTTTGCTGTGCCAACTCCCGAACTTCCGATAGTGGTGGCAGGCTACCTGGAATAATCTCACCATTGCGCATAACTGGTCTCAGCAAACGCTGATAATTTTCCGGGCGCGATTCGTGTGATAGCTGGACAATATCTTCTTCCCAGGCGGGATGACGATAAATTTCTTTCTTGCCAGGCCATGTACTTTTGGCCCCGGCAATCTTTATTTTGGGATATTCTGTGCCTGTCTCATCGACATACCATACTTCTTTGTAGACAGTGCCCAGGGAGCCACCTTCGATATTGCGTTCGATGGAGCCTGCACCATTGCCGAGAGCTGTCCCAATGCCAAAAGAATCAATCTCGGCCCCGGCCTCTAGCAGCTCTGTAATCTTCCACTCATCGAGGTCGCCGCTCGCGAGGATGCGCACAGAGTGTAAGCCGGCTCTGTCAAGTTGCTCACGTACGTATTTGGAATCTTTTAAAAGGTCGCCGCTATCCAGGCGTACGGCGGCGAGCGTATGGCCTAAATTTTCTTGTGAGCGTAGGGCCACTGCGATTGCTGTATGGATGGCACGTTGCGAATCATAGGTATCGAGCAACAACGTGTAGCGATTATATGCCTCGGCAATGGCCTGAAAAGCCTCTTCTTCACCAGGAAACATTTCGATTAAAGCATGTGGTACTGTTCCTGTGGCGGGAAGACGATATTCGTAAGCGGCATTGAGCAGTGAAGTACTTGAGCAACCGCCGATATATGATGCGCGTGCGACTGTCATTGGTTCCTGGGCACGCCGGAAGGCAAATTCTGAGACGCGGCGCACTTTTCCTTGCTCAGCTGCATAGACGATACGCGATGCCTTGGTGGCAATTAATGTCGAGAGCGCAATAGACTGGAGGAGGCCAGCTTCCAGTAGAATTGCTTCGCGGAATGGAGCTGTCACGCGGAGCAGTGGTTCGTTGGGGAATGCGATGCTTCCCTCTGGTAAGGCAAGTATCTCGCCTGTAAAACGTAGTGTGGCCAGTTCGTCGAGAAAGGCTGTGTCATAATCACGAATATGAGCCAGAAATTTTAATTCTTCATTTGTATAACGGAATGATTGCGCGAATTCCAGTGCCGCTTCAAGCCCTGCGACCAATAGATATGCGCCTCCAAAGGGCGCTTTACGTGTATAAAGATCAAAGGTTGTCAGTCCATTGCGACCTGTGCGCCACGAAACATAGGCTGAGTCTGGGTGATACATATCTGTCATCAATCCTGGGTGTAAACTGGGAGCACGACGATTCATCATTGCGTACCTCTTTTCCATTGATGGCCATTGACTTAGTGTATTTTATACAATATCTCCCTAAGTGCTTTTCATTGTACCATATAGCTGTAAATGAGTGGGAAAAAGATGCTTAACGAAGCCAGCTATGAGAGAATTCGTGTAATTATGACACATCTAGAAGCAGGCATCATACCCACTTTCGGTAATGGCTTCGTCTCTTTGATGCTATTATGTCTGTAAGCTAAATCTGTTCTAGTCATTTGAATATACTACGCAGGAGTGAACTTAGATGGATATTATTGTGATAGGGAGTGGCTTTGGTGGGTTATCGGCGGCTATTCGCCTCCAGGCGCAGGGCCATAATGTAACGGTTATTGAGAAGCGTGACAAGCCAGGGGGTCGCGCTTATGTATACGAGCAGGATGGATTTGTTTTTGATGGTGGACCGACAATTATCACCGCCCCCTGGCTGATTCATGATCTTTTTACATTGTGTGGCAGGAAGACCGAGGACTATGTAAAGATCATTCCCATCGATCCTTTTTACAAGATTCGTTTTGAGGATGGCACGGTCTTTCACTATAATGCTGATCGTGAAAACTTGCTGCGGCAAATAAAAGCGTTGAACCCTGCCGATGTTGAAGGTTATCTACGTTTTGCGGAAGAGGGAGAAAAGATCTATAAAACGGGTTTTGAGTTGATTGATCAACCATTCACGAAGTTTTCTGATATGGCAAAGGTGCTACCCGATCTTGTGCGTTTACAGTCACAGAAGTCTGTGGCGACATTCGTGAATCAGTATATTAAAGATGAGAGGTTGCGTCAGGTCTTCAGCTTCCATCCCCTTTTAATTGGTGGGAATCCTTTCCAGAGCACATCGATCTATGCCCTGATTCATACGCTGGAGCAGCGTTTTGGTATCTGGTATGCTGTTGGTGGTACAGGGGCCCTTGTGCGTGCCCTGGTCAAGCTATTTCACGATATTGGTGGCAAGCTTGTGTTGGATACAGAGGTCGCGGAGATTGTCATCAATGAGCAGACTCGACGTGCCGAGGGTGTGCGTATCAATAATGGGTCATTTATCCCGGCTGAAACGGTCGTAAGCAATGCAGACGTAGCCTTTACCTACCTCAAACTTATTCAGTCGCGCTTCCGGCGCAAAAATACTGATCGCAAGATTGAGAGTATGCAGTATGCAATGTCGCTCTTTGTGATCTACTTTGGGACGAATCGGAAGTACGAGAATGTTGCTCACCATGAGATTCTCATGGGGCCACGCTATCAAGGTTTGCTCAATGATATTTTCAAACGTAAAGTGCTGGCAAAAGATTTTTCGCTCTATCTCCATCGCCCGACTGCAACTGATCCATCGTTGGCTCCCGAAGGCCACGATAGCTTCTATGTCCTTTCACCCGTGCCTCATCTAGGGAGCGGCACAGACTGGACAAAAATGGCAAAGCCGTATCGGGATTCTATTATCCAGTATCTGGAGCAACGCTACTTACCCGATCTCTCGAAGCATATCGTTTCTGAACATATGATTGATCCATTACACTTCCGTGATACGCTCAATAGTCATCTTGGCAGCGCCTTCTCCGTTGAGCCTATTTTGACCCAGTCGGCCTGGTTTCGCCCGCATAACGTAAGCGAGGATATTCCAAATCTCTATTTCGCTGGTGCGGGAACTCATCCAGGGGCTGGATTACCGGGAGTTATGAGCTCCGGGAAAATAGTTGCGGATATGATTGGTAGGGAAAGATCTGCTACGAAAGCACTTGAGTTGACAGGTATAGGAACTGGCGACGAGAGAGTCTAAGAAGATAAGCTCACGATAGATCTGGCGACCAAAGTGTTTAAGAGAATAAGCTCATGTTGGAACTGATGGCAAAAAGTCTTGCATATTTGCATAATTTTGCGCATAATTTATCGTAAGGAATGCTTTTTGCATTCACTGCTGTATATGCACTATTGCAATGTACATTGTGTCCTTTTTGCCTATCACTTAAGGAGCCCAAGGAGGAAGGATGTTCTCGCCAGACGAGGTTACTCAAACTACTGATGCTCTTGAGCAACTCCCTCGTAATTTTGATCGCCGTAGTGCTTTAACTGAACGTCGTCACAATATTCTACAACAGAAGCAGACTGATGCATTGCCTGCAGTTGCGTTAGAAACCCCAAATGCAAAGTTAGTTCGGCGCGTGACTCAGTTGCGTGAAGAGAACAAACGCTTACATGCCGAGCTCGATGTACAACGTGCTGAGGTAGAGCAACTGATCAGCAAGTATGATCAGCAGAAAAACGAATTTGAGCACGAGGTTTCCATTATTCACAGTGGTCACCAGCAAGAGGTTGCACAGTATCAAAGCCATCTACAAGAAATGATAGATGAGCGCGACCGTTTATACCAGGCCCAGATGGGACTGGAGCAGCGTTACCAGGAACTCTCCACAACGTTCCAGCAAGCGGTTGAAGAAGAAGTACAGAAGCGCATGGAAGAGATTGCACGTGGAATTAGCCTTGCGCCCGATCAAGCTTCTACAGCGT
Organism: uncultured Chloroflexia bacterium; assembly: GCA_963850365.1. Lineage (GTDB taxonomy): Bacteria > Chloroflexota > Ktedonobacteria > Ktedonobacterales > Ktedonobacteraceae > Dictyobacter. The sequence goes on along the minus strand of CAWKKX010000042.1, from coordinate 280,380 downwards.
TGCAGGATGTGGTGAAAGAGTTAGAGCGGCAGGCAAAAGAAGAAGGCAACAAGTACCTGGCGGAAACTGTATATTTGAAGCGTGAAGCTATGCGTATGATAAGTATATTGGAGCAAGAGCGGCAGCAACTTGCCACCCAACGTCAGGAGGTCTTTGCCCAGCAGTATAGTGTGCGTGAGCAAGCGGAGTTGCGCCAAAGAACTTTGCATGACCGTCTTCATGCACGCTGGCGAGTTACCTCACTCTTAACCACATTGGGTTTGGTGGGCTTGTTGGTTGTCTTACAATTAGTTTGTTTATCGCTGCTCCATGTATCTGTAATGGCACCAATTGCCTTTGCACTTATCGTACCTATTGTTGCATGTGTTATCTGCGCATTTGTTTTTACCCGACCGATAACAATGTTGCATCACATGTTTAAAAGTGCGCCACATCTGAAAAAAGTCAAAAAGCGCTGATACTGGCCCGTGTTCTGAGAGAGCGCCAGCTTTTCACTACAATAGGCTTCACTCTCTTTAATAAAATTCAGGTTAACTGAGGCTGGCGCACAATCAAAATGGCTGATTGTGCGCCGCCCCATGATGACTGATCGTGTACTTGCAAAATTGTGTGCTGTTCTTCAGTTGTACAGCCAAGCAGGATCTTAATTTCGGAATCTCGTTAACATGGCTACCCATGCGCTCTCCATCCTTCTCCAAATGATCGAGGCGAGGCAGCGCACACAAGCGCAAGTACGTTAAGTTCAGGCAACATGGCACCTACAGCGGATGATAGCCATTGCCTGTTAAAAGCTTAAGTTTATCTATGCCGAAGAGCTCCTTAGCGATCTGCCTCACGTCTTCAACTAGCGTTGCGTCTTTCGGATTCAAGCCTTTTTGAATACTCACAACGTCTTCATCATCATATCTTCTGGCTGTAACTGTTGCGTGCTGGCTCTGGATGTCAATATAGTACCCATGATACTCAGCACCGTACTGATGATCAATAATGTCGTCAAATCGTCTCAGCATCACAATATATTCTTGAGCGTTCACAGTCATTTTTTTCATGAGATTCATCAATAATTTTCCTATCTCAGCCCCTTTCTTCCCCTTTTGGCTGTTAGAGAGCAGGTATGTTTCCAGTTCAAGAGGCCTCTCCAGGTTGACCTGGATAATTATACTCCTCCCGCCAGCTTCATGTTGGGATTGACAAAATGCCATCCATTTTTGTTTGAACTCAAAACAGATTTGTAACCCATATTTTGGCAGTTCCCAGGCGCAGCAAAACCATCCAAACTTCATGAGAAGAGCAGTTTCTTGCCTTACCAATGTTTTTATTCATGGGCTTTGGAGTCAGGCTACTGCTGGCTTGAGCCATTCTTCTCAACTCAAAACGGTCTGTGAAGTATAATTTGCCGTTGCACTTGTGACCTATGAATTGGCCCAAATTGCCACCTTATGGGTAAAAGTTCAAACACCCCAATAAATAAATACAACTATAAATGTAGTGTAATATAATTTCAGAGAATTTACCATATGCTGGCAAAATGCCATAGATCGCCTCCGTAAATTGCATCACCAGGAATATTTGTGTGTGGAATATCTATTTTGTGCGTATTATAAGTATACTCTAGGTTACAGAGGAAAAAATCCGTTAAGGAGAGATTTTAATGACACAGAATGCTCAAGCTCCCGCTCACACAAAGCTCAAGCAGCATACAATCTGGCAGAATGCGCATATCCCAGACCCATGTGTAATCGTTCTTTTTGGTGCGACGGGCGATCTTGCTAAACGTAAAATTTTACCCACATTGGCACATTTGATACATGACCACCCACTTGCAGAAAAAATGTGCATTGTGGCTTTTGCACGTCGTCCCTGGAGTGATGAGCAGTGGCGGACAACCGTCTTAGATGCACTCGATAAATATATGCCAGAGGACGACAAGTTAGATAATGATGCAAAGCAGGCCTTTGCGCAAAATCTCTACTATTGTCAGTCAAGCTTTGATGATAGTGAGGGATATCAGAAACTCTCTGTTTTGCTTGATAAGTTGGATAAAGAGCAAGGGACGGGCGGCAATCGCTTATTCTATCTGGCGACCCCCCCGGATACTGATCCCCTGATTGTGCAGCGTCTTGGTGAATCTGGTCTTGCGCAGGCGTGCAAGAAGACCGCTAATGGTCATCAGCCCTGGACACGTATCGTCTTTGAGAAGCCATTTGGTCATGATCTGGCCTCTGCACAGGCACTTAATGTCGGGATTGGTCGCGTATTCAAAGAGGATCAGATCTATCGTATAGACCACTATATGGGGAAAGAGACGGTGCAGAATATCATTGCGTTCCGTTTCGCGAATGGTATCTTCGAGCCGCTCTGGAACCAGAAATTTATCGACCATGTACAGATTACCGTTGCTGAGAGTCTGGGCATAGAGGCGCGTGCAGAGTTTTATGAAACGGCAGGCGCGATTCGTGATATTGTCCAGAATCATATCATGCAGGTGCTCTGCCTCGTCGCAATGGAGCCTCCGGCGATTTTTGATGCCGATGCCATTCGCGATGAAAAGGTGAAGGTTTTACATTCGGTCCCGCCATTTTCTCCTGAGCATGTAGCTACAAGTGTGGTCCGTGGTCAGTATGCTGATGGTGAGATAGATGGTATGCCTGTAAAGAGTTATCGAGAGGAGCAGGGCGTTAATCCTGAATCAGTGACTGAAACCTATGTTGCGCTCAAGTTATTTATCGAGAACTGGCGCTGGGCGGATGTACCATTTTATATTCGTACGGGTAAGCATTTGCCCAAACGCAGTACCGAGGTGACTATTCAATTCAAGCGTGTGCCTCATCAACTGTATAAGCCCGATGAGACCAAGGGCCTTGTACCAAACCGTCTAACGCTACGTATTCAGCCTGATGAAGGGATCGTATTAAAGATTGCCGCGAAAGTACCAGGAGCATCTCAGCATTTAGAAGCGGTAGATATGGGCTTTGCCTACACGAGCACTTTCGGTATTCAGTCTCCTGACGCTTATGAGCGCTTGATTGCCGATTGTATTATGGGTGATTCAACGCTCTTTATTCGTCGTGACGAGATCGAAGCTTCCTGGCGCATTATTGATAGCATTACAAATGCGTGGAAAAATATGGCCCCAGATACCGTTCGCCCCTATACACCTGGAACCTGGGGCCCTGAGGAAGCTGACAAGCTTATTCAGCAAGATGGACGTGAGTGGGATAATCCCTAGTCGCTTCCTGATTATAGAAAGAAAGAAGGTGTGACCTGTTTCGATATCAAACAGGTCACACCTTCTTTATTAGGATAGAATTGTAAAGTCGTCTCTGGCTGGCTACGGGTAGCCGATCCGATCTCAATTCGTGGCGAGCCGTATCATGCTACATCTGTACATATGATAGTTTGTACTAAGGATTGTTTGGGTCCAGAGCGTGGTCAACTTTTTGTTCTGTATTACCAAGTGCATTCTGGGCTTTTCCCTCGACCTGTTTAGCGTCGCCTTTAGCACCAGTCTTTGGATTGTCGGTAATCTCGCCAATTTTGCTTTGGACTTTGCCTACAGCCTCTTTCACTTTCCCTTTTACACTATCTTCCTGGCCCTGAGTTCCCAGATCTTTGTTTTCATACTCTTCGTTCATGATGTTTTCTCCTTTGAACGTGTATCACAACTAGTAGTTATAGTGTCAATGAAGGGTGTCTTATTGTCTTAGCGATAGTTGCTCTGTTATAAAAGAGAAACGACCGTTTGCTCCCCTCTATATTTGATACTTGCTAGAAACAAAAAAGGATACAACTTTCGTTAAGAAAGTTTCGCCGTCTCGTTTTCCTTGCATGTTTGCGGCTTTGCCGTGCGAACCCATCCAGTGAAAATGTAGATGCGCGTGATTTAGTCTAACAACAGCTCCATTTGTGCAAGGTGAGACTCAAAGAGTTGGAATGCTTGATGTACGGGTTCAGGTGTTGTCATATCCACGCCAGCTTTCTTTAGTAGATCTATGCTATAGGCAGATGAGCCTGAACTGAGAAAGTTCAAGTAGCGCTTCACCGCTGGCTGGCCTTCGGTAAGAATTTGTTGTATAAGCGCGGATGCAGCTGAGATACCAGTTGCATATTGGTAGACATAGAAGTTGTAGTAAAAGTGGGGTATACGAGCCCATTCGATCCCCAATAGATCGTCGATGATAGCCTCTCCACCATAATATTTCCCATTGAGAGTTTTGTACATTGCAGTCAGAGTATCGGCAGTGAGTGCTTCGCCTACCTCTGCCTGATGATGTATCTGTTGCTCGAATTCTGCAAACATCGTTTGTCGGAAGAGGGTTGCACGGATATCCTCGAGAGCATGATTGAGAACGGCGATACGCACTTCTTTATCGTTAGTGTTTTTGAGCAGGTATTCAGTCAAGAGTCCCTCGTTTAAAGTCGATGCGACTTCAGCTACAAATATCGTATAATCGCCATACTGGTAGGGCTGATTATTCCGTGTGAAATAAGAATGCATAGAATGGCCTAGCTCATGAGCCAGAGTAAACATACTTTCGCGTTTATTCTGAAAGTTCATCAGAATAAAGGGTTGTGTACCGTATGCACCACCGCTATATGCCCCGCCACGCTTACCAGGAGTCTCATAGACATCGATCCAGCGCTGTGCAAAACCCTGCTTGAGAATGTTAAGATAGTTCTCACCCAGGGGCGATAGGGCCTGGATAATAGTGTCCTGTGCCTGTGCATAGGTAATTTCGCCAGCCGCCTCTTCAACAATGGGAGTATACATATCATACATATGTAGTTCGTCAAGTTGAAGTATGCGCTTACGTAGCTTCATATAGCGATTGAGGAGTGGAATATGCTCATTGACAGTAGTTATCAGGTTATCATAGACACTTTCTGGAATGTTGTAGCGTGCAAGTGCGCGTTCCCGGCTTGAACTATAATGGCGTTGTCGCGTATAGAAGATATCGGTTTTGACTTGTGCGGCCAGTGTTGCGGCAATTGTGTTGCGCTGTTTCAAGAAAGTGCCATGTAATGCCTCAAAAGCATCCTTACGTACGCGACGATCTTTGCTGCGGATAAATGCCAGATAGTTGCCCTGGGTGAGTTCTACATCATCTCCCAGCTCATTTTTTATGATCGGCAGTTTCAGATCAGCGTTATCGATCATAGAGTATATGGAATCAGGTGCATCCGTAATTTCGCCAGTAGCCGCCAGAACTGCCTCGACCTCAGCCGAGCGGATATGCGGACGTTTACGGTTGAGGTCCTGTAATTGGATATTATAGAGGTCCAGCCCTGGTGTCTGCTGGATAAACTGTTCGAGTGTTTCCTGAGGAAGAGCCAGGATTTCAGGCTCAATGTAAGAGGCGACTGTGGAGGTACGCACAAAGAGTTGCATGGCACGGTCTGCCATGGCCTGATATGTGCTATTCGTCGTGTCCTCATCTTTGCGCATAGAGGCATATGTGTAGAGTTTTTCTAGTGCCTCATAAATCTCATCGCGCTTGCGTAAGACGGTAAGAAGGGCTTGTCCATTCTGGGCCAGTGTGCCCTGTAAGGTTTCGAGCGTGGGTAGCTTCTTCTGTAAGGCTTGAAAATTCTGTTCCCAATCACTATCTTGTGAAAACACGCTTGTGAGATTCCAGGTGTACTCTGTTGGAATCTCTTCTCTCTTCTTAAAGGTTTGCAATGTTGATACGACCTTTCAAAAATAGGTAGAAAAACTCATTCGTTTCTGGCTGTACTCACATAATATCATATGCTTTTGCCAGTTTAATCTACTGAACTCTATAAAAATAAACAATAGTAATCTTGTGTTATGGGGTAATGTTAGTATTATGTGAGGCATAAATCGTTTTTTCTCTTATATAAAAAGCCAGAGACGTATAAACATAAGCAAAGAATTGTGTCATGTTTGAAGAAAGCATGATGAAAATAGGAATTGAACAGACATATGCTCTTTTAAGGTTGATGCTGACCACATATATGTGGTCAGAAAATCCGCTGAATGCATGATAGAGTGCCTTTTATGAAGCGTGCGTACCATAAAATTGGTGTTTGAGGTCGCATAATTTTAAGACCTCTCTTTTTAAGCATAAAATGCACAAAATGTTTGTAACAAAAAGGAGCGAAGTTTTTCTTCGCTCCCACTGGTTTGTCAGTGTGCAGACAAACAAAAATTACTCTATTTCTGTATCCTCATCTGTCTGTTCATCTTCATCCTCATCTTCATCATATTCGTAGAGGAGCAGATCGTCGCGATCACCCCATTTTTCGAGAAAGCGGTAGAAATTGCGTTTATTCAAGCGTGCTTGTTCGGCAGCAGACAAGTTAGTCCCCTGTGCGGCCGGATGGCTCGTAAGCGGCAGGCCTGGTGTTAGCACTGCTTGCACCCCATTATCGCGGATAGCGAAGCTAAAATCGATATCCATGTAGTTTGGAGCTCGATAACGCTCATCGAACGGGCCCGTTTTGCGGAGCAATTTGCGTCGAAAGGCCATACACATCCCGTCAACGACCTCAACTTCGGGGTCCTGGCTTTCTTCGAAATGACGCAGGTCATTTGTACGCAACCCGCGTGGACCAGTGAGACCAATAGTGCTATTGGAGAGCGTCTGTGCTAATGGAGTAAAGATATCGCCAGTCAATTCCAGGTTTGTATCGAGCAAGAGTATATAGCGTCCACGACTTTGGCGCAGGCCGATATTGCGAGCCTCAGCGATACCCATTTTGCGTGTTGTACGCAATACATGTACATGTGCGTCTTTATGTCTGAGCGCTTCAGCCCACAAGTCCAGGCCATCGCGTGACGCATTATCAACCAGAATGATTTCCAGGCTATGGCCTTCAGCGAAGCGCAGAACGCTTTCTACGCAACGGCGAGTTTGATCGATACTATCCTGGGCCATAATGTTCACCGAAAATGTGCAGAGATCAGCCTCATCGAGTAGCGAAGGGAGTTGGCGAGCCGTACGATAGAGCTGGCCATCGACTTCGATGCTAGGCAGAATAACCAGGTGTGCACCATGGGGATTATCTTTGACCACAAAGCCGGCATCCTCGATTTTTCGTTTGAGAATGTCCGCGCGTTCGTATTGCCCCTTCCGACGGAGGATGTCGCGTTCATGCGATAGCGCTAGAATTTCTGCGGGAATACCATGATGATATGGGTGGGTAGCCATGCTTTCTAATCCCTCCTTGCTACACTAAACTCTATCCACGATAAACTGCCACTGATCTTGTGAGTGTGGCGCACAATAAAGTTGTTTTACAGGTGGATATGTTCGCACGTAACTGCAGCCTGTTCGTGTCTGGTGCCATCCTGCCATAATAGATACAGAGTGAGTTGCGCAATAATTATGCGCAGGTCCTCTTTGCTAACCGTCAATAATTATAACATATCCGTTCGTATTGATGGCAGTGCCCTGGCGCGTGTAATCTTTATTGGCCCGCTTTTTCTTGTATTGTGCTATTGATAAAGTTACATCACGTAGTAGGAACCTCTTTGTTTAAGCTTTTTATGGGATGGTTCTGTTCTGTTGCAAGTTCTTTGACACGATGGACATGAGATTTATGACAAATAACTGTTACATCATCCATTTCAACCACAATCACATCTTCCATACCAATCGTGTAGATCTGACGTTGTGTATTGTTATAAATGATTGCGTTGTGGCTTCCCAGTCCTTTGTGCAAACCGACAGCATGAATGCCCTGCTCATCAGCGGGGAAAAGAGAGCCATATTGCTCCCAGTTACCGACATCATTCCAACCAAGATTGGCAGGAATCACCACCAGGTTATGAGTCTTTTCAAGGATGCCATAGTCGATAGAAATAGATTGTAATGTGGGCCAGAGATTTTCGAGCGTCGTGCGTGCGTGTTGTGTCTGGGCAGCATCCACGATAGTGTGTATCTTTTGTGTCATTTCAGGCAAGAATGTAGCAAATTCTGCCAAAATGGCCCGGACACTCCAGATAAAGATCCCTGCATTCCATACATAGTGACCATCACGTAGATAAGTTTGTGCAGTCTTCTGATCAGGTTTTTCTACGAAACGTTCTGCCTGGAAGGCCTGGTAGCCATAGCCTGTATACACTTCTTGCGCAAAACGAATATAGCCATAGCCAGTTTCCGGGTGTGTTGGTTTTATGCCAATTGTAACCAATTTGCCCTGTTCAGCCAATTCGTAAGCCAGATGAAGTGTCTGCCTTAAACTCTCGGTAGAAGCAATAACCGCATCGGCACTGAAGATAGCAATGATAGCCTCAGGATCTTCTCTAGCAATTGTAGCCGCAATCCAGGCGATAGCGGGTGCTGAATTGCGTCCCATCGGTTCGCGTAAAATGTGATCAGGTTGGATCGTAGGCAGGTGTTCCTCGACCAGGGGTGCCATCTGTTTGCCTGTTACCACCCAGGACTGTTCAGGCGTCACAAGTGGTGCGACGCGCTCCAGTGTTTCTTGTATCATACTATGACCGCTGGGAAGAGGTAAAAACTGTTTGGGAAAGCTGGGCGTACTGAGTGGCCACAACCGTGTACCACTCCCCCCAGCTAAAATAACGGCGTTAAAATGTTTCATCTAACTCGACTTGCGGAGACCCCGCGCTTTTCAAGCCGGGGAGGAAGCAAGTCTTCCTTTCTTGGGGCTTGGGTGGAGAGGGATCAGCCATGTTCTCCACCGTAACAACTTTAGCAGTTGACAATCGCTCACTTTTGCCGTTTACATGAGCCGCTTGTTGGTACAAGGGTGCTTGACCTTGTTCTCGATGATTTTGAGTACGTCCCACATCGCTGCTGCTCGCGTACGTTTTCTCAATAAGAATTGTATCGGTGTTTTCCTATTGTGTCAAATAGATGAACTAGGATGTAGTTATATATATGTAAAAAGTATATATGTAAAAATGTATATGTATATTCATGTTCTTATTGCAAATGTGGTTCAGTACAAAAAAGGGCGTAGGTTTGATAATCCTACACCCTGAATACTATGGGGAAGTGGCTGCACATGCTCTATAATTTTTTATTGTAAAACGGCTTCTTCGAGTTGTGGGGCTATAACATCGTCGAGAGCCTGCCCAGGTTTATTAGAACGCTTCACGAGTTTTTCTGGTGGAATACGATAGACTTCTGTAGCCAGTCCAGTCCGTTCGAGCAGACGAATGAGGTAGCCGGAGAGATCGAATTGCCACCAGTGTAGTCCATGGAAAGCCGAGCGTGGGAAGGCATGATGATTGTTATGCCAGCCTTCGCCGAAGGCCAGCAAGCCCACGACCCATTCATTGCGGCTTTTATCATTTGTTTCAAATTCGCGCATACCGAAGGTATGACAGACCGAGTTCACGCTCCAGGTAACGTGATGGACCAGGAAGATGCGTACCAGTCCAGCCCAGAGCAAACCACTCCAACCACCAATTGCATAAGGGATAAGCAGCGAGAGAACAACCCACAGCAGGAAAGTACGGCTAACGAAGACAACGATAGGATCATTGACCAGGTTGCGACAATAAACATTTGGATCAGCCATTTTATCTTTGAAGAGCCAGCCGAGATGGGCATGGAAGAAGCCTTCAACGGGACTATGGGGATCGCCCTCACGGTCAGCCTGTGCATGGTGTTTCACATGTGTTGCGGCCCATTCTAATGCAGCACCTTCTAACGACATCGAGCCGAAGACCAGTAAGAGGAACTTAACGACTGGATGTGGTCGGAAACTACGATGGGTGAGCATCCGGTGAAAGCCGACAGTAACGCCAATAGTAATAAAGGTATACATACAAAGCAATAGTATAATATCGGACAAGTGAACAGCCCGATTCCACAAGGTCCAAATGGCGTAGATTGTGGCAACAAAAGGGACAATAACAGCGACGAGAACTATGCCTCTGTACAAGGTACTAAACTTCATCAAACCTCCGGTGATGGTACCTCACTCAATGCAGAGATACCTCTCCCAATCCTATTTAATCCACCCCGAATTTGTGGTGTCATAGAGTATGAGAGACAAAGATCGAAAATTGTTTCATGAGTTTGCACAGTTTGCAAAACAGCATTGAGTTCTCTATAATGAGGGACGATGAGATAATGAGGGACGATGAGAGGGTAAGAGAGGATAGAAGAGAATGAGTACCTTTTGACAATCATCTAGCCAGAATAATGTGAGTATGGTATGCTGGACGAGCGATACTGTATAGAAAAGTAGTTGGACTGATTTGTTTGACTTATTGAGAGTGATTTATTAGAGAAAAACGTGGCAAACGAAGGACAACAAGGGCCCCCGCCTGACAAAGGGCTATCAGAGCAACAAGCATATTATGGTTGGCAATATGACCAGGATGAAACAGAGATAATGCCGCCACGATCACCTTCAGGTGTCCCACCGCGACCACTTTATGTACATCCTCAGCCAAACCAGTTTCCAATAGACCCATTTCAAGCGCATGAAGGGCCGCGACCAGATGCGTCGCAGCAAAAGTACCAGCAGCCGATCCAGGATATGGGTACAACACTTGGCTATGGGCAAGGGACAGAGTATCAATACGTTGATGTGCCGCAGCCATCGCAACCGATGGTACAGTTGCGACAAGAGCGATTACAGCAGTTGCGCGAGGAACGTATGCGGCGTCAACAGCGGCGCATAAAGCCAGATGTGACAGTCTCTTTTCCATGGACTAATAGAGGCGGCAATCAGGCTCTTCCACCGTACCCAACGCCTCCATCGGTGCTACCCAGAGGCACTCAAATGCCGCTTCCTGCCAGCGGAAGGACGCCTTCAGGCTATCTCAAGTCTCCTTCACCTACGCCTTCAGAGGGTGAGATTGTTCCTGTACGCGCTTCTACATTGCCTCCCGATGGTATTCAGATTGAGCCAAAGGGAAGGGTGGCAGGGCCAGAATTGCAGCCTGCAGCAACGGGTGCGCAGGATACGGGCATGCTCCAGAAAGTGCGTATTGGTCGGGCCACATTTATCCTGACGGTCGCATTTGTCGCCAGTCGTGTCCTGGGTTTACTGCGTACCTCAATGTTTGCATTTGTTTTTGGCACGAGCCCTACATCAGATGCATACTTACAAGCTTTCCTTGTTCCCGACCTCATTTTTAATATCGTTGCTGGCGGAGCGCTCAGTTCAGCGTTCATTCCTGTTTTTACCAATTTGATGGTTGGTGAAAAAGATGAGAAGGGGGCCTGGCATGTAGCTAGTGCAGCACTAAATCTTGCCCTGGCTATGATGACCATTTTAGCTGTTGTTGCAATCATTTTTGCGCGTGCTCTGGTACCACTCTATAATCCGGGTGTTGATGCCCATGAATTAGATTTGATCGCGACCCTGACGCGTATCATGTTGTTGCAATCGATTGCACTTGGTGGTGGTGTTATTGTTACGGCTGTACTCAATGCGAGGCAAGATTTCAAACGTCCAGCTATTGGGACGGTGCTGTATAATGTTGGTCTGATTGCAGGACTTCTTCCGGGTATATTTCTGGCGTTTAGTGGGCATCGCAACGACCAGATAGCTGTTTATGCTGCTACATGGGGGGTGGTGGTGGGTGCTTTGTTGCAGATTGCCTTCCAGATCCCAGGCCTTTTTAAAGTGAAGATGCACTATACCTTTACACTTGATTGGCGCGATAAAGGTGTCATTCAAATAGGGCGTCAAATGGTACCGCGTATCATTAATTCAGGTATGATCTATCTGTCAACATTTGTGGATCGTGGTCTGATTCTATTGTTGGGCAGTGTGGCAGGTGCTGCTGGGACCAATGGTTTGATTACGCAGTATTATCAGTCTTTCCAATTGGTGTTGTTGCCCTATGGTATTTTTGGGCTGGCAACCTCAACTGCGGCTTTCCCAACACTGGCGGAAAATGTTGCGAAGGGCCGTTTTGATCGTGTGCGCAATACGATCCTGGAAACATTACGTAGCATCCTGTTTATGTCGATCCCTTCTAGTGTGGGCTTGATTGTGCTGGGTTTACCCATTATTCAGGTATTGCTTCAGCATGGTTACTATACCCTGAACGATGCAGAATATACCTCTGTTCCACTGGCCTTTTTCGCTGTTGGCCTTGGTGGGTTGGCTGCTGTTGAAATATTGACGCGCTCTTTCTATGCGATGCGCGATACCAAAACGCCGGTCATTATAAGCGTGGCTCAGTTTGCTTTTAAAATTGCTTTAAGTGTACTACTGATAAATGTAGGGATTTTTGGGGCTCAATGGGGTTTGGGCGCTCTGGCATTTTCAACGTCGCTGGCGAATACTCTGGAGGCGGTGGCGCTTTTCTGGTTGCTCAACCAGCGTATTGGCGATTTGCAAGTTAAGGTGCTGTGCATCTTTATCGGACGTGTCCTGCTGGCTTCGCTGGCTATGGGCGTGTGCCTTATCGTTGTACGTGCCCTTCTGGACCTTGTGCTGGTAACAACACATACGCAATCTATGGGTCTGCCAGGAACCTTTATGGCGCTGATTAAGCTCTTGATCGAGTTGTTTGTTGGTATTTTTGTGTATATTCGCAGCTCACGCTTCCTGGGCATCGAGGAACTGGGGCCTGTGAAACGTATACTGGATCGTCTCAAATTATCGTGGATATAGTAAATAGTTATAGACTAATAGTGGTGAATATATGAAGCATATACGTCTCTCCATCATTGGTTTTGGTGTTGTTGGTCAGGGTTTGGCCGAGTTACTTGCGGCAAAAAGGGATTTGTTGCGGCAGGACTTTGATGTAGACGTTTCACTTGTGAGCGTGGCTAATAGTCGTGATGGTTTTATCTATTGCAAAGAAGGGCTGGATATTCCTACCCTGCTAGAGCTTGCGGCTACGCGTCAACCTCTTTTTCTTCATCCTGGTATACGCGCCTGGGAGAGTCCGCTGGTGGGTCTCCGTGAGAGCGGTGGGGATGTGTTGGCAGAGGCCACAGGCACAAATCTACGCGATGCGGAGCCGGGTCTCAGCCATATACGTGCTGCCCTGTCACAGGGTATGCATGTAATAACTGCAAATAAAGGCCCCGCTGCTCTGGCTGCTGACGAACTGTTTGCACTGGCGCGGCAACATAATGTGCAATTGCGTATGGAGTCAACGGTCATGGCTGGTACACCTGTCATCAGTACAGTACGTGAAGGCATGGCAGGGGCTCGTGTGCATGCAGTGCGCGGTATCCTCAATGGCACGACGAATTACATTCTTACTGCTATGGCACAGGGACGTGACTATGCTGAAGTGTTAGCTGAAGCTCAGGCGCAAGGTTACGCTGAGGCCGATCCTACTGCCGATGTTGAGGGCTATGATGTCGTGGCGAAGACGCTGATCCTGGCTTCGCTCGTCTTTGGATGTGCTCTTAAACCCGATCAGGTGCAGCGTCAGGGGATTACTGCAATTACAAAAGAGCAGGTGCAGCAGGCTCTTGAAGCAGAGAAACGGATTAAATTGATTGCTTCGCTGCAAGTGATTTCTGATGGTGCTATTCAGGCTCGTGTTGAGCCAGTCGCGCTTCCTTTACATGATCCTCTTGCTCGTGTAGATGGTGTGATGAATGCTATTACATTCCAGACGGATACGCTTTCTGAGGTAACGATTAGTGGCCCTGGCGCAGGACGCTTACAGACGGGCCAGGGACTCCTTGCCGATTTGCTTGCAATTGCAAAGGTAATATAGTCTGCGAAGAATCCAGTATAATCTTGTGGAGGTTTCTAACGTTTAGTTAGGAACCTCCGCTTTTTTTATAGTTCCAATATTTCCCATGCCGGGCAGCAGGAAACGCAGACGAACATGCCCGAAATGTATGATGTCGTCGTGCTGAAGTAATTCAGCTTTCATCGGTGAGAGAACTAATGCTCTCAGTCGAGTTTTATTACGACTCTTCAGATCTTCGATGTAGAAGAAAGAGCCCTCGAAGCTAATGCGTGCGTGGAGTCGTGAGACGGTCATATCAGTGTCGAAGTCACTTAAATCAATATCAGGGGTAACACCTCGTTTGGGGTCTTTGCGGCCAACAATGATGCTCTTTTGCATAATCGGGATGCGTTGTAGCTCGACTGCCTTCTTATCGTCTGATTTCCTTTCATACGTGAGATATGCATAGACGCCATGCTCTGTGGGGATGTTGGTAACGGGGAGAGGGTGTGATTTTTGTTCACTACTGTGTATCTCTTGTAATGCTTTCTTCATATCTATAGAGGACATCTCTTTAGTCGGTGCCACTTCTGGCAGGTCAATTGATCCGTTTGCGGTCGGGGAAACTGATTGTTGCAGCTTTTCTAGCGCCGCAATAAGCTTTGCCGCACTGGGAAAACGCTGAGCTGGATCTTTTGCCATGCAATATTCGACGACCCCCTGTAGTTCCTGTGGGATCTTATGTGTATATTGATTCATTTGCGGAACTGGATTTGTCATTTGTAGCATACCCGTTTGCGCAACTGTACGCCCTGTAAAAGGGAGGCGTCCGGTGATAAGCATAAAGAGAAGAAGACCCACCTGGTAGATATCGCTCCACGGTCCAATTGTGTCTGGTTTGATGTATTCTGGCGGAGCATAACGTGGATCAAGATGGCCTATGTCATCACTGCGCATGCTACTTACATAGTTGAGTGATCTCAATAGTGAACGCAGCCCAATATCATCGATCTGGACGCGATCTGTTATACCCAGAGTATCAATAGTGAGAAGTTGAGGGCGTAGGTCTAAGCCTGCAACGCCCTCAGCATGGAAGACTGTGAGCCCAATTGCTATTTGCTTACATAGATCAATAGCGCGTGGAACATCTATATTTTCTGTATTGAGAACATGTTGAAGTGTAACACCACGTGGAGGATCAGTGGCGATGTAAATGCGTGAGCCATCAATACCCCAATTATGCAGCTTAAGTATATGTGTGGATTGGATGGACTGGCGTTTTGTAAGTGGTTGCAGGATATGAGGTAAGGTAGCAAGCTGTTCTTGTGTAGGTACTTCGATCACATAGAGTCCTACCACATCATTTGTGTTACTATCGTAGGCTGTGTAGGCTGTGAGCATGTTGCCTGTAGTGCTAATAACCTGCCCTGTTCGATAAAGACCGCCTATCATGTGAGCATCACGCTGTGGCATACCGGCCCCTTTCCTCCTCGTACTGTAGGTATCTGTGTTATTTTGTTGTTGTGCCATTTTTGCCGTGACGAAAAGCAACTATTTCAGCCATAATAGCCAGTGCAATCTCTTCTGGCGTAGTTGCGCCAATATTGAGGCCAATCGGACCATGTATGTGTTTGATCTGTTCTTCTGTGAGACCTTGCCGCAGCAAACGTTCGGCACGCTCGATGCTTGTCTTTCGGCTACCAATTGCCCCTACATATCCTGCCTGGCTGGCTAGCGCGACTTTGAGCGATGGCTCATCAAATTTTGGATCATGTGTAAGGACTGCTATAGATGTAGACGGATAAAGATGCATTTTTTGTAATACTTCGTCGGGCCATGCGACGATGAGCTCATCAGCGTTTGGGAAACGCTCGGGGGTGGCGAAAGCGGCTCGTGCGTCAATAACGATCACGCGGTACTGCAAAGTTTTGGCAATGGTGGTCAAGGGGATGGCAATGTGGCCTGCGCCGATAATGAGCAACTCAGGTGGTGGTGGAAAACCCTCGATAAAGACATCAATCGTTTGCTCTGTAGTTGCCAGGGTGTAAGTATGGACTTTGGGGTTATTGTGCCAGATGGCGCGTTCGGCGTCTTCGATAACCTGGGCATCAAGTTCTTTGCTGCCCAGTGTCCCGCGCGTCGTTTTGTCTGGGAAAACGATCAGCTTGGAGCCAAGATACGTAGTTCCATGTACAACTGTGGCCAGAGCTACTCCTTGTTCTTGTTCTAATATATGTGTAAGCTCTTCAAAAAGTTCACTCATGAGTCTCTACTCCCGAATACATAGCGCTCGTCTAACTTGCTATGCAGTCAGACGAGCGGGGCTAGTTGTGGGACTTGCTGCTACCAATCGAGCCGTTCGACGAAGACCTGGATCGTACCTCCGCAGGCGAGACCAATCTGTGCAAGATTATCTTCCTCACTGATGCCGAACTCCAGCATTTGTGGTTGCCCATTTTTAATAACTTCCAGTGCAGCCTCTACGACGGCGGGCTCGACACATCCGCCACTGACAGACCCGGCGAGTTCGCCTTTTTCACTGACGGCCAATTTTGCCCCTGGTCGCCGTGGTGCTGAACCTGCCATACTGACGACAGTTGCCAGAGCCACTTTTTCGCCCCGAGAACGCCATTTTGTTATATCGGTCAATACATCACGCATGAAGAACCTCCAGAAGGTGCGAAGAAACATTTCTTGTTGAGTGTATCATATACATCTACAATTTAGGCTTACTCCAGGCTTGTACAGCCTTACGGCGAGCCTCGTTGCTACGAAGTGGTCTGTTGTCATCGATAGATGAGAGTAGATTACCCAGACTGATCAGGCTATCTAGATTATGAGAAGGCAAGAAGTCGTCGATAAACGGTAGAGCATTTTTCATTCCTATAGTCAATGGGCGATAGTCGGGTGAGCCCAGGAGCGGGTTGAGCCAGATAAGACGATGACAACTGCGCTGCAAGCGGTCCATCTCATTTTTGAGCACGCCAACGTCTCCACGATCCCAGCCATCGCTTATCAGGAGCACGACGGCACCGCGTCCCAATACACGTCTGGCCCAGGTGAAATTGAAATAATGAAGCGCATCACCAATACGTGTGCCCCCCGACCAGTCTTGCACGATTTTAGAGACATCACGTACAGCATCATCGACATCGCGTTTTTTGAGTTGACGAGTGATACGCGTGAGTCGTGTGCCAAAAACGAATGTTTCCACGTTCATGAGTCCATTAGAGATAGTGTGGATGAAGTGTAAGAGGAGTCGCGAATAGAGACTCATAGACCCACTAATATCACAAATGATAACGAGTGGTCGTGGCTTCTGCTTCGTTTTGCGCCAGGTCACTTCAAGTATCTCAGCGCCATATTTGAGGTTGCGGCGCACGATCCGGCGCATGTCAGGGTATGAGCCTTTGCGTGCAGGGGATTTGCGGCGTGTAGAACGCAATCCCAGGTTCCAGCGCATCGCAGCCATAAGGCGTTTAGCTTCCTGTACCTCTTCCCAGGTAAAGTTTTCGAAATCTTTCTTCCGCAATTGTTCGATGGCACTATATGCAGTCTCGTGTGGATCGCCAACATCATTGTGTGTCTCTTTGCGTTCATCCTCCAGAGCTTTGGGTTGCTCCATTGGGCGCATCTCACCACGCGTATCTTTACGCGGATCGTTAGTATTTAAGTGTTCAGCCAGTCGCTTGCGTTCCGATGGAGGGAGGCGCATCTGCCGCTCTTCCTTTTTAATGCCCTTATCCTTATTATTGTCCTTATTTTTCTCTAACTTGCTGCGTATGAGCCAGAAGTAGCTAAACATCTGATCGAAGATTGGCTCTTGCTCATGCTTTGTAAGCAAACTGCACTTGAGTGTGTGATAAAAATCTTCTTTATTGGTAATATCAATAGAGTTAAGAGTTACGGCGAGGTCAAGCACCTGATGGGGGCCGACATTCATCCCCGAATTCCCATAGCAAGCGACTAAACTCGGTGAGCCGATAGAGCAGACGTTCGCCGCGTTCGAGTTCCCATGGCTGTAGTTCTAGTTCGGAGTCGTACTCGCCACTGTTTTGTGGGGTCATGCTTTTAAGCTCCTCGCAGCTTTTGCAGTAATTTGCCTATATCGAGCCCACCAACTTTTAAGATATCATCCTGATATTTAAGCACTGCGCCCAATGTATCGCGCAACGGCCCTTCCATCAGTTCGGTCTGATCGAGGGCGAGCAGTGAACTGAGCCAATCCAAGGTCTCTGCGATGCCAGGAGCTTTGTAGAGCTCCATGCCGCGCAACTCATGGACAAATTGGCATACTTGCTTTGCCAGGAGCCCAGGAGCTTCTGGCATACGTGCCAGGACGATATCGTACTCTTTCTCTAATGTTGGAAAATCGATCCAGTAGTAGAGACAGCGTCTGCGTAACGCATCATGAATTTCGCGTGTGCGGTTCGACGTGATGATAACGATAGGTGGCTCTTTAGCCCGAATAGTCCCAATTTCGGGAATAGTAATCTGGAAATCGGACAGCAATTCGAGCAGGTATGCCTCAAATTCCTCGTCACTGCGATCTAGCTCATCTATTAGTAGGACAGGAGGCCGCGCGTTGTTGGGATCGATAGCTTGTAATAATGGTCTCTGCATCAGGAATTCAGGGCCAAAGATCTCTTTCAATTCCTCCTGTTGATTGTTTGTCTGGCTTGCTTCTAACATACGGATGTGGAGCATCTGGCGTGTATAGTTCCACTCGTAGACGGCTGCATTGATATCGATGCCTTCGTAGCACTGCAGGCGGATCAAATTTGTATTGAGGAGCGTGGCCAGTACTTTTGCAACCTCCGTTTTGCCGACTCCTGGTTCGCCTTCTAGCAAGAGTGGCTTACGTCTTTTGAGTGCAAGATAAACAGCAGTAGCCAGGCTACGATCTGTGATATAGCGTTGCGCAAACAAAGCGCGTTGTACATCTTCAATCGTTGAAAAGTTGATGGGCAGTTCTTGCTCCAACGTAAGCCTCCAAGGTAGAAAATGGTAGAATATATTTTTTTAAAGAGAGATGATACTTCATTTTAAGCTATCAAAAGGGAAGTGTGCAAGTTTGTGTTCTGTCTAAGCGTAGATGTTATACCAGAATTTTGCCATCTTTTAAGAAGAGCGTATCATCTACCCAGACCTCGCCCGCTGTGCGCAGATCGCAGATCATGTCCCAGTGCAATGCGGATTGGTTCACTCCCCCGGTTTCGGGATAGCAGGCTCCCAGTGCCAGATGGACTGTTCCTCCCATTTTTTCATCGAAGAGGATCTGTTTGGTGGCTCGCGTCATGCGTATATTATTGCCGAAAGCGAACTCGCCCAGATAGCGTGCTCCACTATCAAGCTCTAACATCTGTTGCAAATAATCCTCGCCCTGGCCTGCACTAGCTTCAGTTACTATGCCATCGCGAAAGACGAGGCGGACATTCTCAACGGCACGCCCATCATAACTGGCCGGGATAGCGAAGTGGATCACTCCATTTGCACTATTCTCAACCGGGCTAGTGAAGAACTCCCCGCTCGGGAAATTTCGTTTGCCATCGCTATTGATAAAAATGCGTCCAGCAATGGAAAGTGTAAGATCTGTCTCTTTTCCGATAATATGTACCTGTTTGCGTCCAACAAGCCAGTCCACAAAGCGTTGCTGTTGCCGCGAAAGCTCTTGCCAGCGTGCAATGGGATCAGGATCATTGAGGAAACATACGTCAAAGACAAACTCTTCAAACTCACCCAGTGACATATTTGCTTCTTGTGCATAGCCTGTTGTTGGGTAAAGGGTACCGCACCAGCGAAAACTTCCTTCTTGTTCGCGTTGTCGGAAGCGACGAGAGATAGTATGTGCAGACTGACGCCTTTTGGCTCCCCGTGCCGGATCTATATTGCTCAGGGCCTTTGGATTGCTCCGCGAGGAAATCACAAGCCGAGCGTTAGCTTGTTCGGCCATTACCTGGGCGACAGGTGATGGCAGTGTCAATTGCTCATCACTGCCTTCGCGTAAAAGGATTTCATCAAGCGCTTCCAGCTCAATAAGCGGGATTGGTCGTGCGCCGGTGTGGAGAGCTTCGCGGTATACGGCCTCGACAAGCGGTGCGGCCAGCGGTGTAGCGTGAATTGCAAGAATGTCGCCAGGTTTCAGATAGAGACAATAATGAACCAGTGTATGCGCCCAACGTTCTATACGAATATCATACATGAGTAAAATGCACTTCTCTTTCTAGCTGATCAAAAATACAGAAATAGTACGAATCCTGGAGATACAATTGCTTTTGTTCTTTCCTATTATACGGCAATAATGGCTGAAATGAACGGAAAGTCAAGGTAACGCGAATATGTTTACCCTGACTTTCGCAGGAGACGGGATGTGATGCCTTTTATGCTCGCTCGATTGCAGATGTAATCGCACGACGGGCCATCACCATCGTCATTTGACGACGATACTCTGTAGAACCGTGGATATCTGATATTAAATCCATGCCATCTGCTGCATGGTTGGCGGCAGCAGCGATGGTCGCCGCATCAAGTTTTTCACCCACGAGCGCAGTCTCTACGTCCCTGGCACGAGTAGTGCGTACTGCTGCCCCAGTAATGGCGATACTTGCGGCAATGCAGGTACCATCATGATCAAGGGTAATAACAGCGGCGCAACCTGCGACTGCGTAGTGAGAGGCTTTGTTTTCCAGCTTTTCGTAGCTTGTGCCAGTATGGGCAGGCAATTTAGCAAAACGAATCTCAATGAGTACCTCATCGGGCTGTAATGCAGTTGTAAAGGTATCTACAAAGAAATCATCCGCCGGAATCGTCCGTTGCCCCTTGGGACCCTGTACGACAACCTCCCCTTTAAGGGCCAGAACAATACCAGGCATATCGGCGGCAGGATCAGAGTGTGCAATACTGCCCCCAATCGTCCCACGGTTGCGTACCTGTTGATCACCAATGACACTGGCACCATCTGCCAACAAGAAGAAGCTTTGGCGCAAAAGGTCAGAGCGTGCAATGCGGGTATAAGTCGTTGTTGCGCCAATGGCTATCTTGTCATTCTCTTCACGAATGTAGGAGAGGTCGGCTATCTTGCTAATATCAATAAGATGTTCGGGCTGGGACAGGCGTAATTTCATCGACGGGATCAGGCTATGACCACCTGCCAGTATTTTTGCCTCATCGCCGTACTGTTGTAACAAGGCAATGGCCTCATCTACTGTTTTGGCTGGATGATAATCGAATACCGCTGGTACAGACATATTCTATTTTCTCCTCTTTATCGCCAACTGTGGGCGGTCAGCATATGCCTTCCGTCCCAGTTTGTCTATTGTCTACTATTGTCCGTGAATGATGCGCCACAATTTTTCAGCCTTGAAAGGCATATCCACGTGTGCAACGCCGAGAGCGTCAGCAAAGGCAGCTGCGACCGCAGGCGTCGAGCCAATAGTGCCAGCCTCGCCAACCCCCTTTACCCCAAGTGGATTTACTTTCGTGGGTGTCACAGTATGGCCCAGCTCGAATTGTGGAAGTTCTGGCGCGATAGGCATAGCATAGTCCATAAATGTTGATGTCAGCAATTGACCATCCTCATTGTAGACCACTTCTTCATACATTGCCTGTCCAACGCCTTGCACAATGCCGCCATGAACCTGTCCAGCGACTATAAGTGGGTTGATTTGTGGTCCACAATCGTCTACTGCTATATAGCGTACGATCTCTCCCTCGCCCGTTTCCTTATCAATCTCTACGACACAAATATGGGTGCCGAAAGGAAAAGTGCAGGCTTCAGGCTCAAAGAAGACGGTTGTTTCTAATCCTGGCTCAACACCAGGAGCGAGTGTATTGGACGTATTGGCGGCGGCCGCAACCTGCGCGAATTCCACAGATTTCTGTGCTGAACCGACAACCGAGAATTTGCCATCTTCTAATGTGATGTCTTCAGGGCTCGCCTCTAACATAGCCGCAGCGATTATCTTCATTTTTTCTTTAAGCCGTAGCGATGCCTGGTACACCGCTGTGCCACCCACGGCTGTAGTGCGACTACCATATGTGCCACGCCCCTCTGGTGTGGAATCTGTATCACCATGCAAGACTAGAATATTGTCAATTGGAATGCCAAACTCCTGAGCCACCAATTGTGCAAATGTTGTCTCCTCACCTTGCCCATGGGGTGAAGTTCCAGTATAGACCATGACTGTGCCACTCTGCTCGACGCGCACACGAGCGCTTTCATAGAGGCCAAAGGGGGTTGTACCTTTGGGGCCGATACCACATATCTCGACATAAGAGGAGACACCGATACCAAGCAGCTTACCTTGTGCACGTTTTTGTTTCTGCTCTTCACGCAGATGGTGGTAGTCAATCATCTCCATCGCTTTTTCGAGCGCAGCGGCATAGTTTCCACTATCGTAAACAGCTCCAGTGACCATTGTATGGGGAAACTGTTCAGGCTTAACAAAGTTAAGCAAGCGGATTTCAGTGGGGTCACGGTGTACCGCGCCAGCTATCAGATCCATTGAACGCTCAACCATATAGGTTGCTTCTGGCCGTCCTGCTCCACGATAGGCATCGGTTGCAGCTTTATTCGTGAAAACAATGTCACAACTGCTATAAATATTTGGAATATCATAACAGCCGCTGAGCATAGGTAGTGTGAATGCTATCGCGATAACATCGGTGAAGAACTGCAGGTAGGAACCGAGGTCGGAGATAATATGGAATTTTAGCCCGACCACCTTGCCCTCTTTGGTTGCGGCCGCCTCCATATAGTTCACCTGGTCGCGACCGTGAATAGTGACAGCCAGGTTCTCGTCGCGATCCTCAATCCACTTAACGGGATGCCCAGTTTGTATAGCGGCGAATGAGGCAAGAGCTTCTTCAGGATAGATGTTGAGCTTACATCCGAAGCCACCGCCAACCTCAGGAACAATAACACGCACTTTATGTTGTTGAAGATTGAGCTGTTCTGCTAAATAGTTGCGTAAGAGGTGTGGAATCTGAGAGGAACTCCACAGGCTGAGCGCCTTGTCGGATTTGCGGTACTCAGCGACTACCCCGCGTGTCTCCATAGGGGAAGGAGCCACACGCTGATTGACGAAGCGATCTTTGACAATGACGCCGCCGTTGGCCACCACATCAGCGAAAACCTTGTCAATTGTCTCAGTGGGTGGATGAATAGAAAAAGGGACATTCGTGCCATATTCTTCGTAGAGAAGAGGAGCACCAGGCTGCATAGCCTTTTCGACATCAATAGCAGCGGGAAGAGGTTCGTAGTCCACATCAATCAGATCTATTGCGTCGCGTGCGATATAGCGATCCTCAGCAATAACAACAGCGACGGGATCACCATAGAAGCGTACTTTGCCATCAGCTAGTGGCAGACGGCGACCCATACCCTGGGTGATGTGAGGGGGAAGAGGAGCCGCAACTGGAATATTGCCAACCTTCCCTTTGAGATCTTGTACGGTATAGACGGCGGTAACACCAGGATGTTTGCGAGCTGCATCGGTATTGATGCTTTTGATGCGGGCGTGTCCATAGGGGCTACGAAGTACTACCATGTGGAGCATACCCAGGAGCTTAATATCGTCAACATAGGTAGCTTGACCTGTAATCAGCCGAGGATCTTCTCGCCGCTTAATTGGTGTGCCAACCATAGCTGCAATGCCCATAAGTGTATATCCTTTCTCAGACATCGAGAAACGAAATGGTAATAAGATACAACGGGGGTGGTTTGAGCTTCCTTGCTTTCTTGTGGAGTTAGTCGCCGGCTCCTACAGGTTGTGAGGAACTGGTGCGTGTTCTTTCCACGGCATCCTGAACTGCCCGAACAATATTTTGGTAACCGGTACAACGGCAGATATTGCCTTCCAGCCCTTTGCGGATTTCTGCTTCTGTCGGATCAGGAGTATTTTTGAGTAGTTGATAAGAAGCCATAATCATACCTGGTGTACAGAAGCCACACTGTAGGCCATGCTTCTCCCAGAAACCTTCCTGAAGAGGATGAAGACTTCCTTCAGGCGCTAGCCCCTCAATTGTTGTGATTTCGCTACTGTCTGCCTGAACTGCCAGAACGGTACAAGATTTTACAGCCTCTCCATTGAGCAAGACGACACATGCTCCACATTGTGAGGTATTACAGCCAATATGTGTGCCTGTAAGATCTAGCACTTCTCGTAAATAATGGACAAGCAACATACGGGGTTCAACGTCAGAGTGATGTTCCTGACCATTGACCGTGACTGTGATTGCGCGTTTCGTCATCATTGATAGCACCTTCACTTTTACTAGTCGCGTGTATTCATTGTAATGATGCCACGCGAGATATCCTGTTCGAACCAATCGACACAAAAGTGAGATTGCACAAAAGAAAGCTGATTAAAAGTTTCTACACTTTAACTTAACGGAAAGCTTATCTCAAGGTTTTCGACTCCTTGCTCGCCTAACAAGAGAACCTTAAATTGAAGGTTTTGTAGGCATAGATATAGGACGTGATCAACCGAAAGAGATTAAATAGCACACTGCTGAGCTTTCACATAAGCTCTTTAAAGGAAGAAATAGCCTATGTTTTGAGAGCGTAGCACACACATGGTTATATTGTCAATCGCAAAAAAAGCGAGAGTATTCTTTTTCAGAAAAGAATGCTCTCGTCTCTTAAATATGTATTAATAGAGATTTTTAGTTGTGCTTATGACGACCACCATTCATTACCATTACCATTCCATTGCCATTGCCGTTGCCGTTGCCATTGCCGTTATCTCCATTATTATTGTCAGTGGGGGTGGGGGTGGCTGCAGGTTCTACGATGACGAACGAGGCAGGTCTTTTATCGTCTACCTGGCATGTATTAGTCCCTGGCACACTGAACGTGAAGGTAACCAGTGAGAGCTTATTCATGGCCCCTTGTTTATCGCCAATCGGCACAAAGAAGACAGCCAGGCCATCAGTGCCCGTCGTCTGGGTTATGGGAGCTGGTGTCGTACCATCTCCCCAGTGGATGAGCGCATCTACCTGAGCTCCGGCGACGCCCACTGGATTTCCATCCACATTACGTGTATATTTCGCATAGAGCGCGATAACACCATTCGGGTCGTAAGGGATAGTTGACTTTGTGGTCCAGGCTCCGCACCAGTATGGTGCCAGCGATGGAGTTGGGGAGAGATTAGTATTCAGGTGGATAGTAGCAGTAGAGCCTGCACCTAGTGCAGTATCTCCATTTGTGGTGGTATCTGGCCCTGGAGAGCAGGCAGCAATAAGCGTACTTAATACTACAAGAAGAAGAATGGCTCCATATGTAATAGGGAGAAAAGGAAAAGGTTTTTTTTGTATTGGTTGTATTGAATTTTGTTGCATAGCTCTTCTATCGCCCTTATCAACGTTGTGGTACTGTTGAAAATTATAGCATACTTCACGCTTCTGTCCATAGAATTTATAGAATCTCTACTATGAAAGTACTAGGTTCTCTTGTCTTTTATACCTGGGATAAGGGTGGTGTGCAGGCAGGTATCGAAAGAGAGCATAAATGCCTTCAAGTGGGCCTATGCTCTCTTTTGTATTCTTTGAACAGAAATCTTACTTAACTGTTATCGTCAGATTCATTCCCTGGTGAACATTGCAATAGATATCAAAGGTTCCTGCGGTAGAGAAAGGGCCGATAGTTTTACTTTGTCCTGCAGCACTGACGGTCACATTCACATCGGGTGCATTGGGCTCTTTTTTTGGTGCTTGTGTTGAGCCATTCCAGCGTCCATTGAGAATAACATGGTTTGATGAGACAGTGTCGATGAGATCAATAGACTGACCCTTGCTGATACTGATAGTAGGGGTCAGGAAATTTGATTGGCCCATCTGTACTTTAGGATTTTTTGGAAGTGTGCTAGCGTCTATGACCCGGCAAGAAGTGAATAAAATGGTCAAGACAGCGAAACCTAAAAGACCAAATAGAAGCTTCTTATGCATAAGTGTTTCGTGAAGTCCTCCTTAGTAAGTTAGTAGTATACATTCTATTTGTCTCCTATGGGGTATTCCAAATGAATGAGAATATCCTGTGAGGAGATATTCCTACTATAGCAAAAATGTCTCTGACATAGCAAAGAGACAAGGGTTTGATTTCTCTCTCCCTTGTCTCTTTCATCAATAGCGCATACGGGATTCGAACCCGTGATCTCCGCCTTGAGAGGGCGATGTCCTAGGCCGCTAGACGAATGCGCCGTGTCTGGAAATGTAGAGTGTTATGTTGTTTGCAACCGCTCATCATCACCTGCTATATAATAGCGTGACCCGTCTTGCTTGTCAATACTTTTCCTATAGAAAAACGCCATATTGTTAGTTGCAAAAAGAAAAGGTGTCCAGATAACACCATCTGAACACCTGTATCGGTTATGAAGACCTACCTTTTAGCGATGCAAGTCGATATGAATAGTTTCGCCTCTGCGCTTGATTTTGAAGGCCAGACGTGTCCAGCCTGGCGGGCCAGCTTGGTTTTGTCGTATAGCCGTCGTCAGTAATACGTAACCCGGCGCAGCCTAGTACAGCGGCTTGCCAGACAGCACCTGCACAGGCAGCATGGACCCCATCCGGGGTATTCCCGCGCAAGTTATCGAGATCGACGCGGGCTCCTTTCATAAAGAGAGCGTAGACATCTTCCATATGATCTAACTCGCAAGCCAGGATCACATGGAGTGCGGGAGTGAGAGATGAGCCATAGTCGTGATCGGTGATAGGGTAGTAATAGTCCCAGTTGGCTTCCTTCGTCTTGCGGTCGAATTCCTGGTCGAGCATTGTGAGCATCATCAGAACATCGGCCTGTTTAACGAGCTGATATTTTTGAATAGCTTCAACACCCAGGATGCCCTGGTAGGAATCCTTGCGTCCCTGATATTTTGCTAAATCTATCCTCTGGAGCTCGAAGAAGCCGTCAAATTGCTCGATGAGACCGGTATTTGGATCTTGAGGGAAACGAAGATGATCCGCAACATCGTGCATGTGCTGAATACGTTCCTCTGTCAGGCCGAGCTGTTTCGTAAGCTCTTGAGTTTTTGCAGCGGAAGCTTTTTGCAGCCATTCATAAGTAAAGAGAGCCGTCTGGATGTTGCGCCTGGCCATCTGGTTGGTATGAGCATTATTGTTCACATGTTCATGCCATTCGTCTGGCCCGATCACATTTGTAATCTCGTAGTCGTGTTGCTCTTCGTTTTTCTCGGCACGGCTGGCCCAGAACAGAGCTGTGCTCAACATTACCTCTGCGCCATAGTCGCGCATAAAATCATCGTCGCCAGTAACATGCCAATACTCCCAGATCGCGTGAGCGATACTGGACGTAATGTGCAGTTCAATGAAGCCATTGAGGACCGGGATGACCTCGCCCGTCTCTGGATGGATAATTGATGGTGGTGTTGTCTCTTCCCCATCCAGGGTGCTCTCCCAGGGATATTGGGCCCCTTCATAGCCATTGCTCGCCGCTTTCTTACGCGCTGCTGGCAGAAGATTGTACCGATAGAGTAACAGGTTGCGTGCAATGTCTGGCAACACGTAAGTGAAGAAGGGCAACATAAAAATTTCAGTATCGTGGAAGACATGACCACGATACCCGAAACCAGTCATGCCCTTGGCTGCGATACTATAACGGCTATCATGCGTTGATGAATTGATACGTAGCTGATAGAGACTATAGCGCAGGCCGATCTGGGCACTATCATCGCCCTCTAAGATGACGTCGGCCTCTTGCCAGAAGAGCCGCCATGCCTCTTGATGTGATACGAACAATGCATCATAGACGAAAGTGTGTGCCTGCCCGGACTGCGTTGTAATTTCCTGCAAGCTTTTCAGAGCTGCGGGCTGTGCATCTACGCCGTCGCGTGAAGTATAGGTCACCACAACTTTTTCGGTTATGAGCTTTGTGCCTGGTGCCAGGTTCCCGTGGAGGCGAATACTGGGTTCGATATCTGAGTCCACCACATCTTTCTGGAAATCTGCATTATCGATCACAAAACTCATTGCCTGCACGATTTGAACTTTGCTCTTCCGGGTTTCGCTTTGTAGCCAGAGCAACTCGTGCTCATGCCCCTGATCCACGGTCTCGCAGTGCATAACATTGTAGTTGCCTTGTGCACTATTAAAGCTAGCACGCAAGTCAACAGCCAATAGCTTTGTATTTGTCTCGTCAGCCGTCACACTATAGCGAATGATGCCAACATGCTCATTTGCCAGGCTTGCAAAGCGCTCAGAGCTAATATGAATACGATTACCTGCCGGGCTTTCCCAATGGATAGTACGCCGCAATACACCATGTTCCATATCCAGTTCACGATGATAGTCCAGGATGGTACCGTGATTGAGACGGAAGCGTTCGCCATTCACAAAGAGTTGGATCACCGTCCAGTCAGGCACATTTGCGAGTTCTTCTTTTGCGATGGGTATAGCGTCAAAAACACCGAAGAGTAGCGTTGCTGTTGTCGCGCCGGGATAGCCCTCTTCAAATGTACCACGGGTGCAGAAATAGCCGTTGCCGATTGTAAATGCGGTCTCCTGGCTATGCATCTTCTTTGGGTTTGTGTCAAATGAATCTTCATTTACATACCAAAGGTTTACCAAAACGCATCCTCCAATATAATGACAAAAAAGTTGCTGGTACGTGTTTTCTAGTGTAATAATTAAATTTATTAGTCTGTCAGCAGATCTTGCAGATGTTTGTTCTCCATATTTGCTAAAACTGCATCTGCCCGGTGAAAGCGCTCTTTGGGTCCAATACCCAGGGCATACATGCCGGCTGTTTTGATTGCTTCGATACCAGCATCCGCATCTTCAATGCCCAGGCAATCTGCCACAGGAACATTAACGAGGCCCGCCGCAAAAACGAAGATATCGGGTGCTGGTTTGCCATGCACAATACTATACCCATCGGCAATGCCATCGAAATAAGTGGTAATTTGCAGCCTGTCTAGCACGATTTTACAGTTTTTGCTGGCCGAAGCAATCGCTGTTTTGATACCAGCAGCGCGAATCTCCTTCAGGAGATCAATGCCGCCTTTTACGACTTCGTCAGGTTTCATCTGCTTGATGAGATCGTTGTAGTAGCGATTTTTGCGATCCATCATTTCCTCGATCTGATCTTCGCTGTATTTACGATCCTTGATAAGATATTGTAATGAGTCGCGGCGACCTACACCACGGAGATGAGTATCATTTTCTTCATGTGTAAAAGGAATACCCTCATCATCTGCAAGATGTTTCCAGGCCTGATAATGATATTCGGATGTATCGGTAAGAACACCATCCAGGTCGAAAATAATCGCCTTTGGTTTTTGCATGATAAATCTCTCCATTGATCGATATGTTTACACTATCCCTAAAAGGTATAAGGAGATCAAAGCTATTTTTGATCTCTAATCCATAAACGAACGAAACCAGCAAGAAAGGTACGTCTATGTCAGAATGAATACTAATTTGGTGCCTCCCCATCCAGATGAGGGGAGGGAGCTGTAATAATATTAATGCGGTGTCAGAAGTAGTTGTAGTTCGTGCATTGTAGCAGCCCATGCATCCGACGATGGGTCAATGACTGCAAAGTGATCAGTAGCGGGCAATTCCATGATTTTAACGGTATCTCCAGCTCTTGCGGCTTTAAGCGCATAAAACTGGCTAATCGCTAATGGAACAATCGTATCATCTTTACCGTGAATCAAGACTTGAGGAACTTGGAATGGAAGAAGTGCGGTTGGTGATGCTTCTGCATATTGTTTGGGCATCTCAGCGGGGCTTCCTCCAATGAAGTCCCTGACCGCGTTTTTGCTTAGTTTGAGTTGCCATGCGAGTTCTAAGTCAACCACGCCAGCCAGGCTGATCGCCCCGGTCAGGGCGAGAGGTGTTTTTGTTATTGCTAGTGGGCTGTGGGATGGGAGGCAAGAACGTGCGGCTAACCAGAGGGCGAGGTGTCCTCCAGCTGAATGTCCAACGGGTACAATGCGTAGTAGATCTATGTTTGATGCGGTTGTAATTGTGCATAGGTAATCTATTGCTTGTGCCACATCTTGCAATGTGCCCGGCCAGCCTCCCCCTTTGTTCCCAACACGACGATATTCGATATTCCATGCGGCAATACCATGATGTGCAAGATATGCGGCAAGTTTGTCCATCAACGTCAAATCATATGTTGCTCGCCAGAACCCTCCATGTAGTAGAGGTACAATAGGATGTGGGCCTGGCGTATCGGGCAAGTATAGGTCTCCGAAGTTGAACTCCTCACTGCCATAGGTATGGCGTGTGACAGTGTATGTCGGAAGGGAAGGTGCAGTGTGCTTACGCAGGTCAGGTGACTCCATTGTATGTGTAATCTTCCTTTTTTGTTTCAAGGTATGTTCGTGAACAGTACTGACATAACCTTGTAGAAGGAGTTTAGTCCTGGTCTGACCTTTGTAGTGTCTATGGTGTTGTTTTCCGCATAATCAAGTCGATTATGCCTAGAATTGCTGGGATTTGTGCACATGTTGTTAATAATAGACGTAGCAACAAATCTAAGCGTGGCTTTTCGACAACCCTGTAAATCCATTTGCCAATCCAGGCTCCCAGCACCATTATAGCGGCTGCTGGAACAGCTAGCAAGATCATCCAGTTTGTCGAGTGCCAGATGAAGAAGGTGCAGATACCAAAGATCAGTCCGCTGATAGCGAACATGCGTCCTTCTCTAAGGCTGGAACGCTTTAACAGCGTAAACACAACAGTTGCTACAAGCAGTGGGATAGGAAGCCATAGCGAGGGCTCTTTCGCTAGAACAGGTGGGATATCTGCGATGTGTTTGACGCCATCGTAGTGCAAGAAGAGGATAGTATAACAGTCGCGTGCCATTAACGTGATTGACCACAGAAATGGTGCAATAATAAACACACGAGCACGTGCTTCTAGTTGCTGCAATAAAGCCATCGCGGCTCCCGCAAATAGTGCGGCGAATGGGATAAAGAGCGGACTTGTCTGACGTGTTAAGCCATAGTACAAGTAGATACGATACATATGTTGAGCGGAAAGTTCCCCACGGACAATGGGAATATTTGCCAATGCATGGATAAGATTTGGTGAGTACATCAGGTAGAATGGTCCCAGAACAGCGGGGCATAAAAACTCCAGAATAAGCAGGGCAATTACCACATTTGTAAGCCAGTTGATTGGCCGATAGGCACGGAACGCCAGACGTGCCGAGATGAAGCCAAGAATGATAGTAAGCCAGCACCATCCGAGCATGCAGTGCGGTACTGACCATTGTGTCTCATCCAGCCCGAATGCGCCATGCCAGAAGCTATCAAGCATGATCGTAATGCACAACATGATAAGTCCAGCACCCAATATAATCAGCGAGCCAGCAAATTTAAATTTGGCGATAGGCAATTGAATGCCAGGACCATACCAGGCTTGTAAACCAGGCGTGAATGCAATCGTGGCTATGAGCAGTCCTGATATCATCGTCATAAGAAAGACAAAGAAATGTGGAGGAGACCAGAATGTATCGAATCTTATGGTTGCATGCCAGACGCGGTCCCACAATTTGCCAGCTCCGGTTGAGGCAAAAAAGATGATAAATGTGAGCCAGAGCAGTCGATAGGCCCAGATCAGGCTGGCAGGCTCCTGTGTATTGTGTGTGTTCTCTAGCATATTAGTGTGTTCGGACGACGAGAAGTCCGGCAGTGGAAAGTCCGCAGCAGGGATCTCTGCTATAGGTTCCATTTGCTGCATACTATTGCCTACTTTCTGTGTTATTACAATTGAATGTGTGCGAACTCCGTTTGTTGTAATGAATCGAGTGCAGTTCCCATCGCTTCAGTTGTGAAGTAATCCTCTACCCCAATACCTTTGCCGGGGCTGCTAACGTAGATATGATAGTCTGGTGTCATGCGGTAGAAGTAGCCATGATAAGTAGATTGGTAGAAACGATTTGCAATGATATTGCGCAATGCTTGCTCTTGATCGAGCATTTGTGCAGGCTGCTTTATTTGTTGTAGCGTCTGGTTATAGTGATAGAGCGCGATTAGTGAGAGCGTTTGCGATCTCGTTTCTTTATAATTCTGCTCTACTTTGCCCGTATTCATATCGAAGGCAAAAAACAGGCCTTGCTTCGTTGTGTCCCATAAACCACTTGCAAACATAGTTTGTAGTATCTGTCCTGCCACATTCAGGTAGTGTTGGTCGTGAGTCGTGTTGTAGGCATCGATGAGTGCCTCGGCACCATTGCTTTGCGTGCTTGGTTTTGCCTGATAGTTTTGAACCTGCAACTGTTTGTCAGCTGTGACCTCTATACTGTTGTAAAACAGATGATACTGAGGGTCGATAGCGAATGCGAGCATATGATCGAGTGTTGATTTTCCTGCTTGCATCCAATCAGGTTGATTCCAGCGGCTGCCAGCGTCGATAAGTGCGGCCCCACAATTAAGTGCATGCTCCACGTTAACGTCGCCAGGAATATGTGCTCGATTGAATACGATGCCAACTGTAGGGTCATACCAGTGAATATAGAAATTTTTTGCTATTGTGTGTGCATCGTCCACCAGGGTATTGTTTTTTAAGAGCAAGCCGTCGCGCAATAGTGTAAAGTAGATCCAGCCTTTGGGGACACTATAATTCTGGAAATCAACCTGTACCTGCTCTGTTGCTTTTTGCACTTCTCCATCGTACTTATGATCTGTCGGATGAAGTACTGTATACTCGGCAAGCGCATTGAGGTAGAGCAGATCGACCTGAGGGTCATGATTTCCTATAGTCGTACCATCACTACCAGCTTTGAGTGCATTCGTCTGGCCTGGGTCATCCATTTTCCAGTTGATGAGCAATCCGCCAGTAACCTTCCCGTGAGTTAGTGCCTCAGGGTTCCAGCCGTGCTGGCTGATATTGTCAAGCACTTGCTGTGCGACTTTATCAATTGTCGGCGAAAGCTGGCCAATGGAGGCCTGGATTCCCTGCGGACTGCTTATCGCACTAACTTGTGTTGTTGAATTTGATACATGCTTTATTTGTGGATTGCTATTTGATCCTGCGCAAGCAGTGATGACAAATAGAGTCAGTATGAGCGAACTGTAAGGAATAGAGCGTTTGAAGGGGTTACACATTTCCTCTCCTTCTATTTTATCAGTCTAACAATACTTGCTATTTATAGTACGGTATAAAGAAGCTTTATACTGGTACTATAAACAATTCTGATGACTTAGGATACTATACTGTTTTATATTCTTCCACTCTATTATAATCGGCTGAATTCGTCACGAATGCTAGCCTCCTACACTGCGAAAGTAGATAGCTGAACCATAGCCTTCGTATACACGGCGAAAATCAGGAGGTGGAAAAGTAAAACGGTTATTTTTGGTAACGCCACCTTGATATCCTCCATTGTCTGTGATAAGCCAGATGCGGTTATGTGCCGAGAGTATATTCTGGAAATCGCTTTGGTTTAATAGCGGGCTAGCGCCAGATGTTGTTTCTATAAGTTTGTCATTTTGCTCAAACAAGAAGAGTGCACGATCTATCGAGAAGTAGTAATCAACCTGCCCTACATAGTAGAGGATTGAGACTGCTGGCGCTACGGTAATCACGATGTCACCTTGACGTAAATGATCTTTCATGTACTTGGAGACATTATTATAATCGGCAAAGTGATGACGATACGGGAGGCCCGTTATGCGACTGACAAACAGATTATAGTTACTGATTGGTAACATTGGTAGTAGCAGTACACTTATGCACAGGAGGGCAACGATGCTTCTTGTGGTAATACGTAACGACAGGGCAAGCCCAGGATACAGATGTTGCCTTTCAACTGGCAGAACAAGATGGGGACGTGCGAATCGCCAGATGGCCTCTAAAACGCGCCAGGTGGCATAGGCACCCAGCAGGTAGTAGATGGGAAGCAACGGATAGTAGTAGCGATCTGCCTGCATGGTAAACATGAATATGAGAGTACAGCTTGAGATGATCAGGAAGAGTGCACAGTAACGTACTCGGCGATCTTTCTGTCTAAAGGCTAGTATGCAGCCAAGTACGGCCAGAAGAGAATTGACGGTGATCCATGGCTGGGTAAGTAGCCAGGGGGCCACATTATTCGCAATCGCATTTCCGCCCTTAAACAGCAAGGCAAAGTAGTATGGGATATTATCCAGCGATATTTGAATTTGTGGGCGCTGGCTCTGATCGGTAGCGAACATCTGTGGGTGCGTCCAGAAGACCACCAGCAACTGGAATATGATGGGTACTATAGCGAGCATAGCCGCGTACCACCAATGCTTTTTGCGTAATACTGCTGGCAGGCCATAGGGCCCCTCCCTACAGCCTGATAGTACACAAATGAGTATTGCTGGCATAATAATAAAGTTCTCTTCGTGGCTAAAGTAAGCAAAGAGTAGACAGAGTACAGCAAGATAAACAGGACGTTTTTGGTTGCGCATCCGTATGGCGCGGTAAAACATGAAAAAGACGAGAAGTGCGCTGAATTGTGCCTGCTCATACATACGTGTCTGGCGTGCCCAGATGAGAGCATACGGTGAAAACGCAAGCATCGTAGTTGCCAGCCAGGCTACCTTGCGATTGAAAAGCTTCTGTCCAAAGAAGTAGAGCACAGGGAGACTTAACAAGTACCAGAATACACTGATAGTACGAGGAACTACAGCACTGGTTGTGCCAAAGATAGACATTACGAGTGCCAGAATACAGGAGAATAGCTCTCCCTTTGGATAGAGATATCCAGATGGGAAGGCAGGGAAGCCATGGAGCATAATATTTCTCGCTGCATAATAGCTCGATAACTCATCTTGCCAGAATGGCTCATAAGCAAGATTATAACAAGCCATAGGAATAGCGAGCAGCACAATTGGGAGTAGTCCCCAGTTTAGCCTTAGCCAGGTCAAGAAACGCTGTTTTTGTGTACCGCGGCACTCTTTTGCTTGAAAAGCTCCTGTCACTTGTAATATTTAAAAATAGTATATTCTTCTACAACGCTTTTTTGCCACCTATATTGCTTGTGTATACAGAACCAGAGCCCCAGCGCACTTGTTATTACCAGGGCTACCAGGAGAACAGCCCAGAAGCCAGTGTAAGGGAATGGTCTTGTCAAGAGCGGTTCTCGTGAAAGAGAGATCAACAGAGTTTCCACTGCAAGTGCTGGAAGGAAAATTAAGCAGGCCCCCTCAAGAGCAAGGTGTAATGAAGTATAGTAACGGCACAGGATAAGTGCCATAAGGAGCCAGCACACCAGAACCGCCAGCACACTATACAGTATGGTCTCGGTGAGCAACATTGGTGGAATTATTTGTATACTACGTGTAGTATTGCTGTCCGGCAAGTAGTAAGAGTGACTGGCTCCTGGACGCCCAACTGGATCGGGAGCCGCCCATTGAAAAGCCTGGCTCTCTGCACTTGTCCAGTTCGCGACAGGTTGAGAAGAGGCATGCCAGCCAGTATCAGATGCAAGCGGGTTTGTATGTGTGCCTGCTGCTTCAACAATCATATCTACTGCCATCGCGCTCTTCAATGTCTCCAGACCAACCTTCGCCGTACTGGTACCGGGGGACAGCACATGGATAGCGATAGTGTTACTGCCAGCATGTACATAGGGTGAGATATCGTATACACCGAGCAACAAGCCATTACGATAAGGTGCCGTTTCCGCGCTGTTATCCAGCAGGGCATTGACGGCCTCTTGCGGCACTGTTACCTGTCCATTCCACTGTATGTACAGGTGGTTATTGATGAAGACATCGGCGTTCCCCGTGGCGACCAGACGCAGGAGCGCTTCGTTCGTACCATCTGTTAATACAACGTGGCGAACGAAATAGCCTTCTTGACTGGAGTCCGTACTGATCCAATGTGTGGGCAATGGTTGTTCATAAACGAGTGGATTTACAGCCAGAGATGCTGCTGTGGCTATTGGCTGTGCAACAAGCGTAGCAGGCAGCCATTGACTGGCATCGAAGCCAGGCATTGCCCAGGGGTTGGCCTGTGATGCATGGCGTGAGTAAGCCAGCATTGTCTGCTCTGTTGCTTGCCAGTTATTGTTGCTTCCATAGTAGTAAGTTTGCTGCCCCCACGTTACGCCGATATTGGCACGCACCTGAGGCATTTTCTGGTCTACATCAACAATGCGCAGACCGATACTATTCACACCAGTTGTCAGGATAGAATCTATATCAAACATATAGGTCGCCGATGTCTTACCTTGTACAAAATTTTGTGTATTGTTGCCTATATAGTTTCCGTTGACATAGATCTGGAATACCTGATTTGCTGCAATAGTGATAAATGCATTGTCTGGCACCGCCGTAAAGTCCATAGTATAGCGAAAGTATGCTACGGGAGATATTGTATTTGTCGAGACTTTTGTATCAGTTGCTTGTATCCATTGTGCATTTTGCCAGTGAGCAACGTAACTTTTGGACTGTGGCACAAGTAGATACTGGCATGTAAACCAGCTCGTACCCAGGCAGGCGAGCAGAAGACAAAACCATAATAAAGTACCAGATAGATGCTTTCTAGCTCTTTTTATGCTAGCGATATCCAGCACTTTCTGTGGTGATATCTCTGGCTGTATTTTATAGGGAGCAATCATATGTATCATCTTTCTGTGTATTTGGTAGTGAGAAAGGTATCTTAACGCAGACCTGAAATGTCCTGACGTGCTGTATTATTACGGTATTCTGGATCAAGATCTTGAGCTTCAAACAGATACTCACGCGCCACGGCATTTTCTCCCTGCCCTATTTTGCTTAAAGCCATATAGGTGTAGGCAGATGATTGTACAGAATTGAGCGTATTTAATGCCAGAACAGAATGCATAAAAGTTTCGCAGCCAGAATAATCGTGGATATCATAGAGGATACGACCAATTGTATAGCGTGCATAAAAATTTGTTGGATCAATCTGTTCGAGTTGATATAACCAGGGTAAAGCGGGAGTATCATTGTCAATAAGCTGAGTTTGTTGTCCTTGCAGCGGTGTGCTCAATTCTGCAAGCTGTGCAAGGGATAAGCTCATTTCGTCGGTAAGCCACAATGTATGCGGATATTGCTTGCGCACCGTGAGCAATTCCTGGTAAGAAGAAAGCAGGTCATTTTGTTGACGATAGTAAGCGGCCAGGTAGCTCTGACTTTCCAGGTTGAGTTGTTGTGGATGCAAAAAGTACCACGCCTGTCCACGTTCAATATGATAGGCGGCCAGTTGATCCAACGATGGATTAAGCTGGTGAGCCACATCGAGCCACTGTAAAACCCCACTGTAATCGCCAGCATTTAGCAAATTTTCTGCTTGATATATACAGATAAATGCGGCTGGGCCGCGTGCAAGCACTATAACAATGAACAAGCTTAATACGGCTGCTATTATGAAATGCAAGCGGTGCTGCTTACTTTTCACACGATAGAGTGTTGTTGGCTTCGTAGATGTATTGGGGTACGTGGAGCGTATGGGTAAGCAACAAAATGAGCGTGCTTGCCAGCGGCAAGAAAAGGCCTATGTTGCTATGATCGAGTACCAGAGCGAGTCTTGCACTGAAGTTAAGTGGCTGAAAGGCAAGAGATTGGATAGGCATAAACTGATCAGTAGTACTATAATTAAAGTGCGTTTTGACCAGGAGTAATTGCAGCTCATTACGCGTGAGCATTGCTACACTCCCCATATCGATAAAAAGGTACTGTAAGACGAAAAGCAGAGCAGGAATGAGGCAAAGCCAGGCCGCTATGCGGGCGTATGTTGCCAGTGAATAGACGGCCATCAGGGGTCCACCTGTTATTTCAGCATCGCGTTCTATTTGTAGTGTGCGCCATGCCAGATAAGCGATAAAAAATGTAGAGCATGCACAGGCCAGACACAGCAATCCATAATTGAATATCCCAGAGCGCAATTGCCAGCCGACATCAACAGGGAGTTGCCATGCGCAGAAAAAATTCCCTGTAGGATCAGTCAGCCATGGCAGGAAGCTTGCGATGAGCATGATACTCCCTGCTGCCGCTGGCATGATGGCACGGTAACATGCCCAGCTTCGATGTGTAGATTGGTTTAACATAGCGTACTAATCCCTTCCTCTTTTTTACTTATCTTCCTCTCATTCATACATAATTAATGTCGTACGCTTGTAAGATCGACCACCTGTCCATCATGTAGTTTATTGAGTGGGAGTAGGATAATGGTGTCAGAAGCGGAGAGTCCATTATCGATAAAGAAGACATTGGGAGCATTGCCCGCTACATGGACGGGTTGCATATAGGCATGACTATTACGTACGATAAACACAGAAGACTCGCGGTCCGGGTTGAGTACTGCCATACGTGGTACAACAAATGCAATTTGTTGACCTTGAATACGTACAAAAGCGCTCATGCCTGGTAGAAGAAGCTGTTGTGCATTGGGCACGCTCACCCATACTTCAAAGGTATCGGTCTGGGGATCGGCCTGCGGAATAATGGATACGACTTTGCCTTGAAGGCTGATATTGGGCAGGGCGGATGGCGTAACTTGAACTGGTGAACCTGTTTTTATCTGTTGCAGGTTCGCGAGTGGAATTTTTGCGTGCACTGTCACTGTTGACAGGTCCATGATAGTGAGCAAGATGCTATTGGCATCGAAGACCTCGCCGGGATTGATGTTTACCATAGTCACAACGCCATTCACAGGCGAAATCAGATTTCCGCTATTTAAAGTTGGTGAAGAGGCTTGTGCGACGAGCGCATTATAGTGGTTTTTGGCAATATCCAACGCCTGCTGTGCCTGGGCCACTGTAATCGGGTTATAAGGCGAGCTGTTTGAAACCGAGTATAGGTATGACTGAGCTGCTGCAACGTTGTTTGATGCCTGAGTAACTTGTGCATTAAGTTGAGTTGGATCAAGCTTGAGCAGCGGCTGGTTTTGTTTGACATGATCACCCGCTTGCACCATAACATCTAGCACACGTTCAGCCGCTGGGAATGACATGTCTAGCTGTTGATGTGCGTAAACAAGTCCCCCACCACCAATATACTGACTTACATTTTGTTTTTTATCAACTTGATAGGCTGTCACAGGTTGTACTGCAAGGAATACGTACCAGAAAGTATAAACTAACGCGCCAAAGAGCAGTGTAATAAGCAATGTGATTGTAATTGCCAGCACATTTCGTGTCCTGGGCACCAACGGGAATTCTTGCTTTGGGTTGCGACCACTAATAAATGCGTTATAAGGTTGTGCAGACTTCTGGCTGTCCGGCATTGAATTTGATACTATTCCAAGGTATTGTAGTTTTTTTACTATTCGTCCATTATCTTGTTTGATGGATGCCGTATTTTTAAGCGGCACAATCTGGTTAGATAGGGCTTTGGAATAGGTATGGAATACAGGTGTCTGTTTATTGTCATCCATTATACTTCGGTCCATAGCGGTTTTTCCCCTTTTTCATTCCCATGCAGAGATAGATACATCCACCAATAACTCCGAAAAGGAGCGTCTGGAGATCCATCAAGATGGCGAGTAGAAATGACAGAGCTGGTGGAATATGCATAGTCGTAAAGAGATATATAAAAGCTGTTTCGCGCAATCCAAAGCCGTTAATAGAAATCGGCAAAAAGGCGATAAGAGAGACAAAAGGAATCGCGACCAGGTAGAAAACGAAAGGTACCTGAAGATGTAAAACCATCGCATATCCATAATAGTTAAGAGCTGCACTGAGATGGAAGAGCATGCCAAGGACAATGCCCATACACAGCGTACGTGGTTGCTTACAACTTGCATAGAGTGTATTACCCAGCCTGAGTGCAAGTAAGATCATCTTATGTTCAGCCCATTTCCCCTTCAATAACCTGGGTAGCAATGTGAAGCCGCAAAACGTTGCAGCCAATGCACTACACATTGCAAGGCATGCCAGCAAAAACGTAATCGTGAGATTGCGTGAAAAGACATTGTGCCAGATAAGCGCTGTGGGTATTGATATGAACAGCATGCCTATAAAGCCGGTGACACGACTCATAACAACTGCGCTGGTAGCTCCAACCGTATTGTTTCCTTCTCTGCCCACATAATATGCTTTGATCATATCGCCTCCCATTCCTGTGGGCAGAAAATGGTTAAAGGCAATGCCGACAAGATAAAATTTAACAAGTCGTCTCAAACCCACATGTATATATTCGGCTATCAGTAACTTCTGCCATTGATAAGCGCTGATAACCACGCCCAACAATCCAATAGTAATTCCTACCAGTAACTCTCTATCGTCAAGCAGAGGTATTTTCTGTAGTATAGTCGGCCATGAGACGGATTTAAACAAAAAAGTGAGCAGCGCAATTGTGCATCCCAGCCGGAGCCCAAATTTTAGCCATCTCGCGAGTTTGCTTTTTGAAGATGGTTTTTTTTCTGATGATCTCTGTATGCTGAACTCTTGTGGTATGTTATTAGCAGGATCAACCTGTTTTGGAATTGGAATGCTCATTACATTATTATCTCTTTACTAGACTATTTTGTACTGCTCATATGTATAACCGGTAAAGAATGTGGAGCGTACAAGGATTTATACTTTTTGAGTGGATCTATATACTGAGTGCATATACTCAAACTCGCTGAAAAGCCCTTTCTGTAGGGTTACTGAAGGATAATAATCAAGAATTTTTTGGGCACGGCGTGTATCTGCGAACGTGTGGCGTACATCACCATGTTGCTTCGCCTCGAAGTTAACGGTAATGGGAGTACTGGAGATCTCTTTAAGAATATCAATAACGCTTGTGAGTGTTACTCTGGAGCCGCCCGCAATGTTCATAATTTGTCCGGTGGCGTGCTTGGCGCTCGCAGCGCGTATATTTGCCTCAACGACATCGGAGATGTAGGTGAAGTCTCGTGTTTGATATCCATCATCATATATGCTGATGGGTTCATGTCTCAATATTGCTTTACAGAAGCGATGGAAAGCCATATCTGGGCGCTGACGTGGGCCGTAGACGGTGAAGTAGCGCAGCGAGACTGTTGGCACATTGAAGTTTCGATGGTAGAGTGTACAGAGGTTTTCGGCGGCAAGTTTAGTGACACCATAAGGCGAGAATGGGTGCAGTTGGGCATCTTCGCTAATAGGAAACTGCGTTGCGTCGCCATAGACTGAAGATGAGGATGCATAGACAAAACGTTTCACATCGCCAACGCGCAATGCACTCTCTAAGAGCTTTTGGGTTGCCAACACATTACATTCTGTATAGCGTGCAAATTCGTTCCCCCAACTTGCTCGTACACCAGCTTGTGCTGCCTGGTGGAAAATCCAGTCTGCGCCATCAATCAGAGAATTCAAAGGGAGATTTACTAAATTCCCTTCAATAAACGTAAACCTTCTCCAGGAGCGAGGACCTGCGAGATTTTGCTCTTTGATAGATCGGTCATAGTAATCGATGAAGGCATCAATCCCACATACCTCATGTCCATCGGCCAGCAAGCGTTCAGCGATATGCGAGCCTACGAATCCTGCAACACCCGTAACTATACAGTACATACTGTTCTCCTTTATATAGACATAATAGATGTATCAATCCTGGTTAGGCAGCCGGGATAAATATATCTGTATTAAATTCTTGTTGTACTTGTGTACTTTTTTCCAGGAACACTTGCCAGCTATAGTGCTCTGTTGCAAATAAGCGTCCCCTTTCACCCATTGCTTTTGCGCTTTGTGGATTTTGTAAAAGGTCAATAGCTCCTTGTGCCAGATCAACCGAAGTTGGTTCCACAAGCATTGCAGTTTTTGCTGTAAGTACCTGTGTTTGTGAATAAATGCTGGTGGCTAAAATAGGTTTGCCAGCATGTAAGTAAGTGTAGAGCTTGAGTGGTGTGTTGGTACCTTTGCTACGTGGACTAACAAGCACATCAGCCAGAGCCATATAACGTGGCATTTCAGCCAGGGGGCGGTGTCCTACGAAGCGCACTACATCTGTGATTCCCAACTCTTGTGCTAGCGCACAAAACTTCTCAACTTGAGCCGATTGTCCTCCGACCAGCACATAGCGCACAGCAGGAAATGTTGCATAGACAGTAGGAATGCTGTGGAGCAATATCTCAATGCCTTGATAACTTTCGAGTGTACCAGTATACAGGATGATTGGGCCGTTGCCCAAATGAAGTTCTGTGCGTAATTGTTGTATCTCTTGAAGCTCTGGCTGTGGTAAATTTTCATCGACAGCAGAGTTTTCGATCATATAAATGGGTATTTTCTGTGTTATATTCCTGGCAGCCGTTTCGATGTCTGGACATATTGCAATAATGGCATCGGCATTGCGCACAATTAAATTTTGTGCTATTTCTACAATCTTGATAAGCAACGGATTTGTTGTAAAGTCTGAGCTAACAATCTGTTGTGAGAGGTCAGAGTGCATATAGTAGAGATGTTTGCAGCCAAAGGTGCCGCCGAGAACAATGCCAATCAGACCCGCCTCTTCGTGTGTATGTATACAGTCATAGCGTGCTATACATAAGCGCCAGAGTGCCAGACAGAAAATAAGCATATCCAGTGGAAACTTTGCCAGTGATGGTCCAACTTTGACCTCGTGGATGAATGGTAAAGCTGGTATACGCATAATGTGCAAGCCGGGTAAATCGACGGGCTTGCCAACATGGTATGTCACTAGATCTATCTTGTGCCCCATACTTAATAGCGCCTTGATGTGATGATAGATCGCGAATGGCGCACCTCGTTCCTCAAGAAAAGGTTGAGGTGCAATCATAAGAATTCTCACAGTGTTCCCTTTCCTACCTAATACAAAACCCTTGACATGTTAGGCATTGTTCTGTTCGCATCGTCGATCTTTAAGAGAAGCAGGGAGCGGCATCAGCTTTTCTTTATTCCCTCGATCCGTAATAGGTTACTGCACTAATACATGCATTGGCTTCTTGATGTATAGAGATGGCTGCTTATTTTCAGTTCTTTTATAGTATGTATGTGTGAACGATAGGTGATAGGTTGGAATGAACTATCACCTTACTTATGTTGTTTAGATGTGCATTTTCTAGCGTCCGGAGACACTTTCAGTTCTGCCATTGCTATATTTTTGTCGTACTTGCAGATCATCTGGTCGTATATTACCTGGCTCGATAACTGAGTGTGGCAATATATGCTTGATGGTATAGATCGGCTTGTTTTGTGCCTCATAATAGGTGCGTGTGAGAAGTTCTGCCAGTAAACCTAGCATAATGCTAAGTAACCCAAATCCTGAAAACAGCAAAGCGTTGGGCAGTAAAGACATATGTTGTCTATGACCTGGTAGCACATGACGACCGAGCGCATAAAGAGAAGTAGTTGCGCCAAGTGTGCATGAAATGAGTCCGAGTGTGCCGAAGAGGTGTAGCGGCCTGGTTCCAAAGCTACCAAGAAATTTGAGCGTCATGAGATCGAGCACAACACGTATAAAGCGTGAAATGCCATATTTTGATTTCCCAAACTGTCGTGCATGATGTGTTACTTCTAATTCAGCAATTGCAGCCCCTGCGAGTGCCGCATAGGCAGGAATAAAGCGGTGCATTTCTCCATAGAGGTGAATATGTTGAAACACCTCATGGCGATAGGCTTTCAATGTACACCCATAATCGTGCAGATGAACTCCTGTGACCTTTGCAATCAGCTTATTGGCAAGCAGAGAGGGAAATTTCCGGCTCCATTGGGCATCCTGACGATCTTTGCGCCAACCACTAACGACATCATACCCATCATGAATTTTTGCGAGCAAGCGAGGGATGTCCAGCGGATCATTCTGCAAGTCCCCATCCATGAACACTAAAATTTCGCCTGTACTATGCGCAACGCCTGCAGACATTGCTGCAGTCTGCCCGAAGTTACGACGAAAACGAATGACGCGTACATGTTCGTCGTGCTCTGCTAAGCGTTGAAGCTGTCCAAATGTATCATCCTTACTGCCATCGTCGATGTAAATCACTTCATAAGAGAAATGTTGCTGTATCAAAACCTGATGCAGTCGTTCGTGGAGTAGTGGGACATTCTCTTCTTCGTTATAGACGGGAATGATGACTGATAGGTATTTTGAATGTATACGCATATTGTTAAAAATTTTCACAGTATTCTCCTGGGTAGGCTCTTCTAAGAATGTGAATACTATTTGACATTTTTAGATCTCTGTACACGACTCAATCGTCATCATTGCAGAAATACTTTAGCCCGGTTTTTTTGCATGCTGATATATGCTTGCAGCTTTGGAACGCTTTGTAGAGAGTGAAAGGGAGGTGAATTTGCAGGTTGGACTGGCTGCTATTTACTAACCAGGTGCGTGCCCATTTAAATTGAGGGTAGGTTTACCAAAGTAAATTTGATTTGTATCCATACTACTGATTTGCACCAGTATGCGCCCATAAGGGCCTGCGTATAGCTCTGGATCTGTTGTTGTAAAGACGTCCTGGTTGAGTTTGATGGTATCCCATCCCTGTGTTTCCCAGTTATAGAGTTGGACCTGTATGTCGCTGTTATGTATGCTGGAGCCAGAGCCAGGGCCAGATGGATGTGCGACCAGATCCGGCACGGTAATCGTAGCACTATTGATATTCATATGAGTGGTATTGGGTAGTGTAAGTTCAAAGGTGATACTGCCAGTCGATAACGAATAGGCCCCTGGCAGTATAGCTCCAGCATCGTAGCTAGAGATAGCCACGATGTTGCCTGTGATGAAATCCTGTGGCACATTGAGTGGTCCTGAGAAGTTGACATTGAGCGGCATCTGCAGAAAGTTTGTATGCTGACCCTGAGGTGTGACGCCATTGATGGTTGCTTGTTGTAATTCATCAATCTGTTGATCTGCCCAGCCAATTAATGTAGCTGATGTACCTGGTATCAGAAGTGGATCGTAATCATTTTTTATATTGGGATCTGGTATCTGTCCCCCAGTCACATAAATGACCCCTTTTGCTGTAATTGCGTGTGTCAGGCATGATCCCTGGCAAGCGGAAAAAGAAAAGCCTACGCCGCTTAATGCAGACAGTAAAGCCATATGGCGCTGAAAATCGTTTTGTGGCTGCTTGCTATGTACATCAGGCAAATATTGAGCAGGCAAGTTACCC
This sequence comes from uncultured Chloroflexia bacterium, assembly GCA_963850365.1. GTDB lineage: Bacteria > Chloroflexota > Ktedonobacteria > Ktedonobacterales > Ktedonobacteraceae > Dictyobacter. Next base: position 235,772 of record CAWKKX010000042.1, on the reverse strand, counting down.
TGGTGGGCAATTTGATCTGAGAGAGTCTGCTCGGATGTTGGCCCATTAGTGAAATGGAGTGGGGTATCAATCTGCTGCGTTTCTCCTGGATCAAGATGTCCAATCGGTATAAAGTTATGTGGAAAAAGGATATAGAGATCATTAAGCGAGGTGCTCAGAGTATTTGTGATTGTCCCAATGAGTTTGTTATTTCTTAATGCTAGATTGGTTACGATCTTCCCTTGAAACTGGTGATCCTGTTCGGTTATGACCGGATTGAGCGACCAGAGTCCTGGGGTATTCATCGTCAGTTCGGTCGCACTTTCGTCAGTTGTAATTGTTGCTGGAGCGCTATTTTTTGATTTTAACTGTATAGCCGGATTTTTTGCCATATATATTGCTGCAATAGGCTCGGTTAAGCTCTCGCCTGGGATACGGAGCTGGAACACTCCCTGACGTGGTGTAAGGACTCCCATATATGTTGTGACGTGCGCTGATCTGCCATCCTGGTTCATCTGGATGAGAGAGACGCTATTATAGCTTACCGCAACGTTACGTTGGTAGTAGGCAAGTCCATAAGCCAATAGGGAAAAGATAACGATTGTAGCAAGTACGATACGCCATTGCCACCAGATAGATTTTTTGAAGTAACGAGTGAATAAAAGGCGAATCGGGCCAAGAACCAGTATATAGCTTAGGAGCAGAAGGCCAATGATCAGTGATCCCTGTGGTGTTTGTGGTGTAATCAAGTTGAGGACGCCACCACGAACAAGGAGCTGGCCTGGACCACTATCATAGTTTTGAGAAGTATTGGAGACTAAAAGCTTATCTCCAAGTAGATGTTCTAGAAGTGCTTGCCAGAAAGTTGCGGTCTCAAGCCAGGTATCCATAGGTGGATCAGTAGGATCAACGCCTAAATAGCAAATAATGCCGGAGCCCTGACGTGCTTGTACAATAAGTGGTTGGTCGTCAGTTGTCGTAAGTAGTGTTTCATCCGTCGTAAATGTGCTTGTCGGATGCAATTGTGCATTGCTCATCATCGTAGGATCTAGCGGAACATCGGCATCGTTCTGGTTTGTTAACACGCCATCAAACGATAAAAGGTGCGTATTGGCAGGAAGAGCCTGCGTACCATGCAGGGTGATGGGTAGCATATCGGCAGGTAAAGGCTGAAGTGTATGTTGCCAGGAGGTTCCACCTACCTCAACCAGAATACCACCTCGATTAACCCACGTACGCAAGCTAGTAATCTGATTTGAGTTCAGCGAGTTCGTGGGAAAATTATCCAGTATAATCACATCGAAGTTTTCCAGCACCGATTCACGGGTAGGCATAGTGCTGGCATCCAATATTGAGGTTGCAAGCACATTTGACTGGTTAGGCAGGAGCACCTTGTCTAATTGATCGCTAATGACACCTTGCTGGGAGAGGATACCCACGAAGATATCGCCAGGTTTTATTTCATAGCCCTGGTTGCTTATCTGCGTTGCGACAACCTTACCTTGCTCATTGCGTAACGTCGCGGTGAAACCTCTGGTGATGAGATTGCTCATATTATGAGGTACATAGAGAGTTATGCGTTTGTGTGCTCTGTTTGTCAATGTAACGGGTGACTCGAATTTCCAGGGAGAAGACACACTGACATCACGTAGATGTGTGGAACCGCTGAATGCTTGTACGGAAAGCGTACCCTGGAAGGGCAAACTATTATTGTTTGTAACCATGACTTGCACTGGTGTCCAATAGTTGGCCCTGAATTGGTCGTCGAATCCTATTTTTATAGTAATTATAAGGTTTTCTTTTGCCTGAGATAATGTATGTGCATTTGTAGATGTCTTTATGTGGCTAACTAGAAGTGAGGCTATAACCAGACTGCATAGAAAAAACACGCTAATTGCTATAAATTTTGTTTTTGTGCTTTTTGAGCGAAGCCAGATAGGGAGGCTATTAAGCATTATTTTCATGCCTTTCACGCTGGTGCAAAAATTTCTAATAAAGACGACGGCATGTAGGCCTCCAAATTCTGGCTTTCTAAATATAATATAGCCCCACGTATTGAAGTTGACCAAATATTGACGGGGGATTATGATTAGTATAGGGTAACACGCCACTAAAATGCTATAGGTTTAATGCGTAATACTATAGTAAATTTTTGGGATGCATTTGTCTAGTACCTTAAGGGAGGAGGGGACGAAAAGGTTTCTATGAAAGATATATGCCCCGATTGTTCACATGTTATGATTTCCGCTCACCCTATATGTTCGTGTTATCATGCGAGCTCATTCGATATTTGATATCATAGTTGAGAATGAAATCGAGCTCTTCAGAGGTGAAACCATAATGGCGTGCGAGTGCGCAATCGATCTTGTCGATAATCGATTTGGACTTGCGAGCGTATATCGTGTAACTGCCTGTTTTCCCGCGCTTAAGGTGTTTGGCATACGTGCGAAAGTCATCCATGAGTTGTTCGCTGTACATATGCAACGCCGCAAGAAGTGTGGGATCTTGCTGGATAAGAGAAGCGGAACCCAAATAACATATAATCTTTCAGGTTAAATGTATCAAATGTAACTGTATAATACCACCAGAAGAGTGAGCTATTGAACAAGGCAATGAAGACATCGCGGTCAAATGCTTCTTGAAAGAAGCATTGTTTATTCGAAGTTGTATCGTATGGCCACATAAAGTTGACAAAGACTTTCCAATAGAGACCACCAGCGGAGCGATAGTACATCGTGTTCTCATTAGGCTTTGATGCCAGATAATTTTTGACAACCTTGTGTTTGAGTACTTTGCTCATGATCGCGTTTTCCAGCGCTGCCCCAAATTTAGGATAATAATGCAGGTTTTGTTGATCATGAGGAACGGTTATCTGACAGTAGGTAAGGCGTGAAAATAAGAGGTTACGCTGTTCCTGTGGCCATTTGAGAAGCTGTGTGCTAAAGCGTTGCTCGCTTCCCTTCGTCTTTGCCAGATAGATCGCAGTGGCAACATTTGCGACTTTCCCACCTGAAAAGAGCATAGATGGGCGAAAATGGTAGAAAGAGAGCCAACTTACAGGGAACCAGAGGCGAAAGGCACCCAGGAAGGGCTGCATGTTTCTTGTCGCAAATGCTGCCAGAGGAAGAATCATACCATGACGACCGTGCGGAGAGAGCAACATGCGACTACGCTCAACGACACAAGTATATAGATTGGAGCAGGCACGCGTGCTGAAATTGCCAAGTGTGTACGATAGTTTTGTTTCGTTGTATTCCACATAGGGCGGGTTTCCGATAATGACATCGAAACCTCCGTTGCAAAGAATATCCTTGAATAGTATCTGCCAGTGAGAGGCAGCTTTTTCACGCTGATCAGGTATTGTGTGCATCGCTCCCTGCGTATACTCAAGCTGATCTGTTAGTATATTGCCAACCTGGATAGTATGCGCAAGCTGAGGCAATGGTTCAACCTTATCAATATGTTCGACCTGTGTGAGAAGGAGAAGCAAGAGACGTAGCTTGCAGATTTCTGCGGCATCCTCCATGATATCAACCCCATAAAGATTGTTTACAATGATAGATTTGAGAATAAAGTAGCGCCGCTGCGGGTATGGTGGCAATTCAGACAACACATCCTGGAACAGTGCAGGAGACGATGCCATACTCATTGCATCCAGGCATGAATCATAAAGTGGTAGGAGAACATGAAGAGCAGCAAATAAGAATGCACCTGATCCGCATGTCGGATCGAGAATGGTCATCCTCTTGAGTTGTTCATAGCATGTAGTAAGGAGATCAGCATCTCTGATATTATATATAACATCAGAGGCAAACTGCTGAATATTGAGATTATAAGTGATGAGATCATCAATAGTTGTAATCTGACCTTCGACCAGCTTTCTTCTCAAGCTGTGATAGTACTGCTGCCGCTGTGTGTATTCGCGAGTCGTCTCTGTCGGCAGATAGAGCTGGTGCTGTATAGTGGCTGCGATGTAGCGATTGGGCGATGCCTGCAACATTTTCCAGATATTTTTTTCTGTTTGTAATGTTGGTAGCAAGTGTTGTGCCAGGGCATCGAAAAGATGGGGAATAATAGTATTCTGCGCTATATATGTTGTGACATCATGTTTTGTATAATAGGCCCCCATCTGTTGCTGATTGACAAATTGCTCAAAGATATAGCCGAGAATGGTGGGTGTAATGCCTTCTGCGCCTTCAAGAGTTTCATCCAGGTGCCAGCTATAACTATCGAAAAACGCAAAAAGGCGTTCAAATATTTTATCTGGTATGTTCAATGAGGATGGCATAGACTCAAATGTACGTTGTGTAAACAAACCATCGCCCAGGCAGGGGATAGTACCAAAGAGATCCTGTAATTCTGATGAGTGTTGGGGAGTGGATAGACCCTCATAAAACAAACGTAGTAGAAAGGCGTGGTAAAACGTATCCGGCCCTTGTAGTCTCTGCATCAGGCGTAATCGATTTGGTAGATAGTTCTTATCGTGATCGAGCAAGCCTTTTTTCTGCAGAAAGTAGAGGAATAGTAAACGATTGAAGATAAGAGAAATGTATTGTTCGTACTGACTGCTATCTCGCTCTAAAACGCTCTCTTGCATAACACTCTGAAATGCCACTCGTTCTACCTTGAAACGATTATAAAAGCCTTTAGTGTTATATTTTGAAGAAGAATGGATGTATTGTAAATCGTTAAGCACGACTTTTTCCCTATCTTATGAAGAATTTACTATTCACATTTATAATAATTATAATAAATTTTCCCTCTTTATTTGTAAAGTTACAAACGCACCAATTTACTTATGGGTTACATCTTCTTCGGCTGGATATGCGATACTTGATGTCATAATTGATAATGAAATCTAGCTCTTCATATGTAAAGCTATAATACTGTGATAGCACTTGATCTATTTTATCAAGAATATGTTTAGAATAACGCATCTGATACTTTTCTAAATCTATTTGATGCCCTGCCTGTTTTGTATATATATTGTACTTTGTATTGTGTGTACCGAGATGTGCATGAATTTGAATATCATCTTCAAGGAGCAATGCAAGATCATAAAGCTCTTGCGAAGTGAGCAGGGCAAGACTGACAGGAAACGTCTTCACCAGAGCGTGCGAGAGATGGAAGCCGTCGGCATATGTTATAAACCATATATAGAAAAGCGAACTATTCATAAGCGCCATAATAATCTTTGCCGTACGTTCTTGCTCAAGGAAAAGAAATCTGCCATGTGAAGGCTTCATGATCTCGCCATTTTTTCTGTAGTAAGGGATGTGGCAGACAGCCTTTATCCAATAATTGGTTGCTTCCTGGTAATAGACAAAGTGTCTGGTTGTGTGGGCGTGGAGAAAAGTTGCAACCTTCATGCCATCTGCTTTGTGCAGCATTTTTTGTATAATATGTTCCTGGCAGGGCGAGGCAAACTTAGGAAAGACCAGCATATCATGTTCAACTTTTGTATAGGTGAGGCATTGTAGCAGGTGAGAACGTTCTTGCGTGAACCAGCGAAGAATTTTGGTTACATGCAGTATGGCCGTAGATGTTGTAGGCGGATGTCCGGCCATCAACACGATTGAAACGCGCTGGAAAGCATTCTCGAAGAGGCGGGAAGGAAAGATTTCGAAGTTTGCAAGCCAGAGTGAGGATGCAGCCTGAGAGAGAGTCTGGCGCAAAAACGCGAAGCGTTTACTTCCACAGATACTTATGGGCACAATCAGGCCCAGATAAAATTGTTCTCTTCGACATAATGCCAGCGAGCGTTCAATGACTGCAGCATAAAGATTGCCACAACTCTTCTTTTCAAAGTTCTGAGCGATAGAGTTCTGCCGGACTCTATTGTATTCGAGATATGGTGGGTTACCAATAATGACATCAAAGCCACCTCGTTGAGCAAGGACAGGGAATTCTACATGCCAGTGGAAGGGCTTATTCAATGTATCTGCCTGTTCGGTATCTTGCTGGACAGGGTTGGGAGCATAAGATGAGCTTTGTGGATGTATATCGCCAACTAAAGTATTCCCGTGGCGAACGTTTAAGAGCACAGTTGGTGTGTGATCTTTTGCCTGATTGTTTCCATTGTGAGCCAGTAGTATCAGAGAAAAGCGTAACTGGCAGATATCTACTGCCGCTTGCATGATATCTATGCCGTAGAGGTTATGTGTGATGATCATTGAATGGATAAAATGTTGAGGAGTAGGATGCTGTTCTACTTGTGCAAGGGTGGTATGCATCGTATGCAGAATAGAAGGATGGGTCTGTGTATCTTTTGTTGTCCACTCTCTGCTTGCTGTAATTTCTTGCATGCGTTCGATGCAGGCTGTGTAGAGTGGTACAAGAGTGGTCATGGCAGCAAAAAGAAACGCGCCTGTCCCACATGTGGGATCGAGTATAAGCATATTTTTAAGTCGCATATAGATTGTCAGTACAAGGTCATCGTTGTGGCAGTGACGAATAACATCATCTGCAAATTGTATTAAATCAAGGTTATATGTAATGAGATCATCTATATTCTGTATTTTGCCACGAGAGAGCTGGGTATAGAGATACTTATAATGCATCTGGCGGTGTTGGTACTCCAGCTCAGTCTCTTCGGAGAGGTAAGAGGGGTTGCATATTGCATTATAAATATAACGATCTGGATCATTTTGTAACAGGTGCCAGATATGTGCTGGTGAAGAGGATCTTGTCAGATCTGTCAGGAGGTATGCTATAATTGTATTGCTTGCAATATAGGTTGTTATGTCCTCTTGAGTATAGTAAGTACCAGATTGTTTTTGATCGACCGAGTGTTCGAAGATGTAAGCCAGAATGTCAGGATGTAATGTATATTTGTCCTGAGGTGCATCTGCATTGATGTGCCAGGTGTAAAGATCGAAAAATGCAAATATTTGTGTGAATGCACTGTCAGGAATGTCCAGGCATGTATTAATGAGTTCCAGAGCTTGTACTTTGAAGATAGGAAGGGCCAGAACGGGTATTGTGCCAATAAGTCCTGTGTGGATGTCTGGTTGGGTGTATATACCATATAATTGGGCGAAGAGCGGTAGGAGATACTGGCGATAAAAGTAATTTGTGCCCATATGGTGTTGTGCTTGATGTAAACGGCGAGAGAGATAGTGTGGATCGTTGTCGAGTATATATTGTGCTTGTAAAAAATAAAGTACCAGCAAGCGATTAAGTAGCAAAGAGGTATATTCAAGCTGATCTACAAGTTGTGTGATGCCTTCGATTTGTTTAGAAAAGAGGGTATATTCCACTTTGAATTGCTGATAGAATTGCCTGGCAACTTCAGCTGTTGTGAGCTTGCTAGATTTATTATGAGACATCTTTGTCACCTGTTTACTCCTTACTTGAGCCATTATGGAGTCGGAAATATTGTAGCAAGAATGTCAAGCTATTTATCCAACTGAATAGTGAGTGAGTTAAAATATTCTATCTCATATTCACTTCTGTTCCCCTTGTCAGAATGCCAAAACAGTGGTAACCTCGACCAAGTGTTATGAGTTTATATATGGACACGAGAGGATAGCTTTGTGATGCAGATGGTCAACAACCAGAATATTTCGCCCTTAAAACCGGGACGGCCCGGCCAGCGCAAACAGGAGCGTTTAATGCGCATTGCGCGTCGTCGTCGTCGCATACAAATTATTACTATTTCTAGTATTACTACGGCCATTATTATTGCAGCAATTGTGGGTTTAGTGTTAAATCAACGTCACAATGATGACGTGATTGCTGCAAATAATGTACACGCGACCGCAGTTGCCAATGCAAACATTGCACATGCGACTGCGACGGTCGTGGCAGTCAACGCTAAAGCGACAGCAACCGTGAATGATTTAATCAAACAGAATCCCTCAGGCCCGGCGACCCCACCTGCAGTAGCTGGCACTCCTCAGAAACTTGCCGATGGGTTGGAATATGTTGTGACTAAAGAAGGGACGGGCCCGGGGGCAAAGTCGGGTCAGACAGTCTATGTTGAATATTCTGGTTGGTTTCAGAGTAGCGGCAAAAAATTTGATAGTAGCTATGATCATGCTGGGCAGCCATTACCTTTAACATTGGGTCAGGGACAGGTCATTAAAGGCTGGGATGAAGGGCTCACTGGTATGAAGCTTGGCGAGTCTCGCCGTCTCATTATTCCTGCAAGCCTGGCCTACGGCGCTCAGGGTTACAAAGATCAGCAGGGTAATCAAATCATTCCACCCAATGCAACTCTCGTTTTTGATGTGACTAATGTAGGTATCTCAGATCAGCCTCCACCGCAGCAGCAGCAGCAGCAGCAGCAACAGTAGTTTTGGAGGATAGAGAGGGGATCGGCGGGAGAGCAATGAAATTAAACAGTAACTTTTTCTAGCTTTCTAGCTTTTTTTCTTGACAGGTCTGCAAATTGTGTGTATACTCTTAACAATTTGTAACTGATCCCAGTTTGTTCAAGCGATTAGAAAGCACGGCACCTTTATGGGCAAAAATTCTTGGAACGCAATGATGCAAGAACTCTTCCGTCTTTCCCATTTTCAGGATGGGCCGGGTGCCGTATTTTCAAGAAAGCTTATCTTTTCCTCGCCCCTTTTGTTTCAGGGGTGAGGAATTTTTTTTGCTCTGTAGATCTGATTGCTACTAAAAATATTGGTGCCCTTGCGCTGTTTCCCTACACCACAGGGTGTATTGCTAGATAGTGCGGAAGAAAAGGATGACCTGTCAACCTGTCGTTAAAAGCTTTTCGAGGGAGGTTCTATGTTTAAAGTTGTGTCTCGTCCTCAACACGAACTAGAAAAGATACAAGGGAGTTTTAAGGGTAAAGATATTGTTTCTTTTGATCAATTTTCTGTGGCTGATCTTGATATACTGTTTCGTTTGAGCGCACAGATGAAGCAGATAGTGATAAATAACGAACCTTCTCGTATACTAGAAGGCTTGCTGGTTGGGCTTCTTTTCTTTGAGCCATCGAGCCGCACGTTTAGCTCGTTTGCGGCCGCCGTCAAGCGCCTGGGTGGTCAGACTATCGAGATGCAAAATCCTGAGACGGTGACTTCAGTGAGTAAAGGTGAATCGTTTGAGGATACTATTCGCGTAATAGAATCCTATACCAATGCTATTGTGCTCCGCCATCGGATTGCAGGTTCTGCGAAACAGGCCGCTCATGTGGCTGAGTGTGTACCTATTGTGAATGCTGGTGATGGCAATAATGAGCACCCTACTCAGACCTTGCTGGATCTCTATACGCTCTATGAGCGCTTTGGCCGGTTGCATAATCTCACTGGACTGCTGGCCGGTGATGCACTGAACAGTCGTACTATTCATTCACTGATTCGTGGGCTTTCACTCTACGAAAACAATACTGTATACATTCTTGCGCCACGACGCTTGCGCCTGTCGCGCGACGATTTTATGATCTTTCGTGATCGTGGTGTACGTGTGAGAGAGATTAGTAGTGAAAGGGAGATCCCTAGAGATTGCGACTTCTGGTATTGGACACGCATACAAAAAGAGCGTTTCGCATCTCCAGAAGAATATCGTGCCGCCCAAAAAGAGATCGTCATGGCAACCCCTCAATTGCTGGCTACCTATGCGCGTAAAGATATGATTTTGATGGACCCATTGCCACGCGTAGACTCTGTTGATCCGGCGGTAGATGCTGATGAGCGTGCGGTATACCTGCGATCACAGATTAGAAATGGTTTGTATACCCGTATGGCGCTGCTGGCTCTGATCCTGGGTAGAGCTACGTTGTTATAAAAGAGAAGTCGAAATAGAAAGACTACATCTAAGAATTTTCTATATGAGAGGATAATACATGCAAAATAATAATAGAAAAAGTGCTCTTCTTGTAGAGGAGCGTCCAATAGATACGAATATATGGGTAGAGGGGCATGCTACGCAGGGCACATTACTATTAGAAGATGGTACCCGCTTCGAAGGTGAATCTTTTGGCTATAACGGGGCAGTAGCGGGTGAAGTGGTCTTCTGCACAGGGATGGTTGGCTATCCAGAAGCGTTGACCGATGCCTCATTTACCGGCCAGATTCTGGTTATGACGTATCCTATTATGGGTAGCTATGGTGTTCCAATGCCCTCTGAATGGGAAGATGATAGGATACATGCGGCCGGGCTCATCGTCTCCAATTATATCGACACGCCCTCACATGTAGATAGTGAGATGAATCTTGGCACGTGGCTGCAGCGTGAGCGAGTACCTGCGTTAGAAATCAAAGATACGCGTATGCTGACCCAGCACATTCGCAAACATGGAGCAATGTTGGGCAAGATTGTCTTTGACACGGACCTGTCTTTTCACGATCCTAACAGTGATAATCTTGTGGCGCAAGTCTCGACGCGAGAGGTGCGGGTAGATGGCTCTGGTGATACTACAATTGTGTTAATCGATTGCGGAGCAAAACGAAACATTGTACGTAGCTTACTGTCAAAGCATGTGCGCGTGATCACAGTGCCCTGGGATTATGATCTTTTCTCTCCTGCCTGCAACTTTGATTTTGATGCTATTCTGGTCTCAAATGGTCCAGGGAACCCGAAGATAGCGCAGAAGACAATTCAGACAATTCAGACCGCTATGGCTCGTGAGATTCCAACTATGGGTATCTGTCTGGGGCATCAATTGCTCGCCCTTGCCGCTGGTGGTGATACCTATAAGCTCAAATTTGGGCATAGAAGCCAGAATCAGCCGAGCCTGTTAGTGGGCACGAAACGTTGCTATATCACGACGCAAAATCATGGCTTTGCCGTTGGTGCGCTTCCGCCAGGCTTTACTCCCTGGTTCATCAATGCAAACGATGGGACAAATGAAGGTATGCGCCATACACACTTGCCTTTCTTCTCCGTCCAATTTCATCCTGAGGCTGCGCCGGGCCCGATGGATACAGACTGGATTTTTGACCACTTTATCGAGCGCGTAAGGGGAGAGCATGAATAAGCCACGCAAAGTATTGGTGTTAGGTGCGGGGGCGCTCAAAATCGGGCAATCGGGCGAATTCGACTATTCAGGATCGCAAGCGCTTAAAGCTCTAAAAGAAGAGGGGATTACGGCGGTTCTGGTCAATCCAAATATTGCAACCATACAGACATCGAAAGAGATGGCGCATAAGGTCTACTTTTTGCCCATCACGCCTTTCTTCGTTGAAAAAATAATTGCCAGGGAGCGTCCCGATGGTATCTTGCTTTCTTTTGGTGGTCAGACCGCGTTAAACTGTGGCATCGCGCTGCATAAAAGCGGCGTTTTAGAAAAATATGGCGTGAGCATTCTGGGAACGCCAATCTCGGCCATCATACTGACGGAAGATCGGCAAGAGTTTGCCCATCACCTGGGGAGTATTGCTATTCCAACGCCGCAAAGCAAAACGGCCGAGACACTTGAAGATGCTTTGCTGCTCGGGGATGAGATCGGTTTCCCGGTAATGGTGCGTGCAGGGTTTGCTCTGGGTGGTCAGGGTTCGGGCATCGCCAGAGATCACGCTGAACTGAAGCATATTGTGAGCGGTGCGCTGGCCTTTGCGCCGCAGGTGCTAATTGAGCAGTACTTGCATCACTACAAAGAGGTAGAGTATGAAGTGGTGCGTGATGCATTCGATAATTGCATTACCGTCTGCAACATGGAAAATATGGACCCGCTGGGCATCCACACTGGTGAGTCCGTCGTCATCGCGCCGAGCCAGACGCTAACAAATAGTGAGTATCACATGTTGCGCTCGGCGGCCATCCAGATTGTCAGGAGTCTGGGGATCGTCGGTGAGTGCAATGTGCAATATGCCCTTGACCCCCGGACATCGGCTTACTCTGTAATCGAGGTTAATGCACGCCTCTCACGTAGTTCCGCTCTGGCAAGTAAGGCCACTGGTTATCCGCTGGCATATGTAGCGGCGAAGCTTGCCCTGGGCTATGCTCTCACTGATATTGCAAATAGAGTCACCGGGGGAGTTACTGGAGCTTGTTTTGAGCCAAGCCTGGATTATGTGGTGGTGAAAATTCCACGCTGGGACCTGGAAAAGTTTAAGGGGGTAGATGAGACGATTGGCACGGGTATGAAGTCAGTGGGAGAGGTCATGGGCATTGGCCGCACGTTTGAAGAGGCCTATCAAAAAGCCATTCGGATGCTCGACCTGGATTTCGAGGGTGCCACTTCTGAAAAAGTTTTCGCGCCAGGCCGCGAACTTGTAGAAGATGTTATCGCACAATATCTTTATACTCCCACGCCTAAGCGTATGTTTGCTCTGCCTCTGGCCCTACGCCATGGCTATTCAATCGAGAAAATTCACGATGTGACTGGCATCGATCCCTGGTTTCTGCAGCGCATAGAGCATATCGTTGCTATAGAGCAGGATGTGAGCACGCATAAAGATCTTTCGCCGGCTCGTTTGCGAGCTCTAAAGCAAATGGGTGTGTCCGACAAGCGTATCGGCGAGCTTGTCGGCAAAACGGGCCTGGAGATCCGCAAGATTCGCAAGCAGGCAGGTATTACGCCTGCTGTGTTCCAGATTGATACGTTGGCTGCAGAGTTTCCGTCCGAGACCAATTATCTCTATACAACCTATAATGGACAGCATAATGATGTGCAACCCACGGGGGCTGAGGGTATCGTGGTCATAGGCTCTGGCCCTTACCGCATTGGTTCATCGGTCGAATTTGACTGGACATCGGTAAGCGCAGTGCAGGCATTACAGAAATATCAGAAGCGCTCGATTGTGATTAACTGTAATCCCGAGACTGTTTCGACCGACTATGATACATCGGATCGCCTGTACTTTGAGGAGTTGACCTTTGAGCGTATTGCTGATATCTGTGAATTCGAGTCTCCCCTGGGTGTGATAGTCTCGGTGGGTGGGCAGACGCCAAATAATCGTGCGAAGTCTTTGCACAATTATGGCTTTCATCTGCTTGGCACCTCTGCTCAAGATATTGATCGTGCCGAGGATCGCAACAAATTTTCCGCCCTGCTGGACGAGCTTGACATTCGCCAGCCAGAATGGAACAGTTTTAGCGATGTTGCGGATATGACTGGCTTTGCGAATCGTGTTGGTTTTCCGGTCCTTGTCCGACCGTCGTATGTGCTCTCTGGTAGTGCCATGAATGTCTGCTATACCCACGAAGAGCTGGAGCAGTATGTGCGCGAGGCGGCAGCTGTCTCGCCAGAGCATCCCGTCACCGTTTCAAAGTTTATGCGTAAGGTGAAAGAGATTGAAATGGATGCAGTGGCGCAGCAAGGTGAGATCAAAGTCTTCTTAATCTCTGAGCATGTCGAAAATGCGGGTGTCCATTCGGGCGATGCCACAATAGTGCTCCCGCCACAAACGCTTAACGAACCCACGCAGGCCAGGATTGAGCAGGTCGGACGTGACATCGCGCGTGCTCTGCACATCACTGGTCCCTTCAATATGCAGTTTCTAGCCAAGGACAACGAGGTCTATGTAATCGAAGTAAACTTGCGTGCGTCGCGTACTTTTCCCTTTATCTCGAAGGTGACGGGCGTGAACTTTATCGAGGTGTTTATTGATGCACTCTTTAAAGCGAATATTCCTGTGATTGATATCCCACAACTGAATTTTACAGCGGTAAAGGCTCCGCAATTCTCGTTTTCGCGTCTTACGGGGGCTGATCCTGTCTTGCGCGTTGAGATGGCTTCAACGGGAGAGGTTGCTTGCTTTGGCGATGATCTGGAAGAGGCATATCTAAAAGCGATTCTGGCTACTGGGGGCAATATTCCTAAAAAGGGAGTTTTCATCAGTCTGGGTGGCGACGAAAAAAAGGCCAGGTTCCTGGATAGCGCCATATTGTTAAGCACGCTTAATGTTCCGTTGTATGCTACGGAGAAGACCAGCGCGTTCTTACGAGCTCATGGTGTTGAGACAACCATGCTATATAAGATTCACGAGCAAAAAGCGCCCAATGTTCTGACTTACTTTGCGGACAATAAGATTGATGTTGCAATCAATATAGTCGAGGGACATATCAAGAAAGAGCTGGACGATGATTATGCTATGCGCCGTTTCGCAGTTGACCACAACATTCCTTTGTTTACTAAACTGAAGCAGGCTCGTCTTTTTATAAAGGCGCTTGCTAAGAAAGATCTAGCCACGATTCCTATTAAAGCATGGGATGAGTACCAGGCGGGTATACTATAAATTCGCTGCTGATGATACTTTTTACACTATTAGTATATAATTGCGTGTTAATAGTGTAAAAAGTATCATCAGCAGCAGTTATCATTTGCGCATCATAGGAAATCCGTATTGAACAGGTTTGCCATCTCCTGGACTGGCTAAACATACATTTTGTGCATATGCGAGTGTACCGCGTACAAATACTTGTTGCACTTTCCCTTTTACTTTTTGGCCTGAGAAGGGAGTCCAGCCACACTTTGAAAGTATCTGCTCATTTGTAATTTCATATTCTTGCTCCGGGTTTACCAGCACTATATCTGCATCCTTTCCCACTTCAAGGGCTCCCTTTGTTTGTAAGCCAAAAAGCCGTGCAGGATGAGTAACGCAGCGTTGCACGATCTGTGCAAGCGTAAGTTTGCCCGCGCTGGCGGCGGTTAGCAAGAGCGGTAGCATAGTCTGGACGCCGGGCATACCCGAAGGAGCTTGCTTATATGGCTGATTTTTTTCTGCTCTGGTATGTGGTGCATGATCGGTTGCGATGGTATCAATAGTGTCAAAGTAGTGCCAGAGTGCTTTTTGGTCCTGCTCGCTGCGTAGGGGTGGATTGACCTTCCCAAAATTTCCTAGCCGTTGCTGATCGTTTTCGTTTAAGAAGAGATGTAAGGGTGTCACCTCACATGTAACACGGACACCTTTTTGCTTAGCTTCCTGTATGAGTTCAAGTTCTCTTTGTGTTGTGACGTGGGCGACGTGTAAGACCCTATCTGTCTTCTCCGCAATTGCCAGGGCACGGCTTATGGCGATCTGGGCGCTGACTGGTGGGCGGGATTTATTATGATCTGTTCCACCAAGTGGCGCAAAATATTGAAGTGACTGCTCATCCTCCGCGTGCACGACAATAGGCTTATACTGCGGGAACGTCGAAAAATGCCGATAGATGGGGGAAAATTCTGTCACCAACAACGAACCAGTAGAGGAGCCCATATATAATTTTAGTGCAGCAACCTTATTGGCAATCGATGCAGCCTCTTCAATATTCGTATCGGTTGCACCAAAGTACAGTCCGTAATCTACGACTGCTTTTGCAGCCACGACTGCAACTTTTGCAGCCAGGTGGTCTCTACTATCTACTGATGGTTGAGTGTTGGGCATATCCAGGATTGTTGTCACTCCACCTGCGAGGGCGGCTTGCGTGCCACTCAAGAAGTCCTCTTTTTGTGTACCGCCGGGATCACGAAAGTGGACATGAGAATCAATCAAGCCTGGCAGCACAAGCAGTCCAGATGCATCAACGACAAGTTCCCCTGCTTCAGGAGCAAGATGCTCTGCCAGCTCGACTATCTTTTCGTCGCGTGTACGAATATCCAGGCGTACGGGACCGTCCACTAATACAGCCACACCATTACAAATTAACATGCACTATAACCTCTTTATGAGTTTGCGCGGAGAATTCGCGCTTCAGGATGTAATAACAGATAAGCAGGTAGCCACGCCGAAAACGTGGCTCTCATGAGAAAAGAGAGCGGGCGATGGCGAGAGGGATCAAACCCTCCCTCGAACAGAGAAGCAACTTCTATTCCCAAATTCGCCCAAAGACATTATACTTGGAAATGGTGCTTTGTTGCTTAATGAATGTAAAGGATGGGAGTCAATGCTATTTAAAACTGTAGTTCGCCCTGTAATATTTAATTTATCTGCGCAAGACCCTGAAATTGCACATCACCAGGTTATCGACTGGCTGGCATTTGCATCCCGCTACCACGTATTGCTCAAGATAATCGAGGTTGCGAATGCGTATAAATCGCCTGTATTAGAGCGGGATGTATGGGGTTTGCATTTTCCTAATCCGGTTGGCCTCGCAGGTGGATTCGACAAAGATGGGCATGCACTTCCAGCATTGGCAGCTCTTGGCTTCGGCTTTCTAGAGGCTGGTACGGTCACACGCCACAAGCAACCGGGCAATGATAGGCCGCGTATCATACGTTTTTCAGCGGATGATGCACTTATAAATCGTATGGGCTTTCCAAATGATGGAGCCGATGAAGTTCAGGCTCGACTCTCCAGGGTTATAAAGCCTGCAATTCCTATCGGCTGGAGCATAGGGAAATCAAAAATAACACCGCAAGAAGAGGCGATTGAAGACTATCTCTATTCGTTGCGCAAACTGTATGCTTTTTCTGACTTTTTTACCATCAATGTTAGCTCTCCCAATACACCAGGATTACGGAAACTGCAAGATAAAGAACCTTTAGGTCGGTTACTGCAGGCTATTGTGCAAGAGACAGAAGCGATTGGCAGGCAGGGTGGTAGGACTGCAGTTAAGCCTGTGCTTGTGAAGATATCTCCTGATCTTACTGAGGGCCAGATGGACGATGTCATTGAGGTGTGTCTTAATGGCAATGTTTGTGGTATTGTTGCCACAAATACGACCCTCTCACGCGAAGGATTACATGCAAGTACTACAGAAACAGGTGGACTCAGTGGTCAGCCAATATATGCACGCTCACTTAAAATTGTGCAATACTTATGTAAGAAACTGGATGGTAAATTGCCGGTGATTGGTGTTGGTGGCATCTTCAGTCCTGATGATGCCAGGCGTATGTTTGATGTGGGTGCAAGTTTGATTCAAATATATACCAGTTTTATCTATGAAGGACCAGGAGTCGTGAAACGGATAAATAAAGCACTGGCCGCCACTGCAGAAGAAAAAGCTGCCAGCGTAGAGAAAGCCGCGACTCTTTAAGAGGAGAGTTTTTAATGAATGACCCTAAGATTATGCAGATGTTTGCAGATACGGGTGCGATTATCAGCGATAGCCATTTCGTATACAGCTCTGGTCG
This sequence comes from uncultured Chloroflexia bacterium, assembly GCA_963850365.1. Classification (GTDB taxonomy): domain Bacteria; phylum Chloroflexota; class Ktedonobacteria; order Ktedonobacterales; family Ktedonobacteraceae; genus Dictyobacter. Next base: position 218,839 of record CAWKKX010000042.1, on the reverse strand, counting down.
GCATAGTTCAGTGTATGTGAATAAAGATGCGTTGTACCTTCATACGGAGACGATCTCGGTGCTCTGCCAGCGTATGGCCCAGCCATATAATGCGGATCAGATCGATGTTGTTGTTGGCCCTGTGATCGGCGGTGTTGTGCTCTCACAATGGGTGGCTCATTACCTCAATCAAAGGCGTACTGCGGGTGAAACATTGGCCGTGTTCGCAGAAAAGGGGAGTGATGGCCTGGATAAAAACTTTAACTTCAGTCGTGGCTACGACAAACATATCCCTGACAAAAACATATTAGTGGTTGAAGATGTGTTGACCACGGGCGGCTCAGCACGCCAGGTTATCGATCTCATCCGCCACCACAGCGGGAACGTTATCGGTCTGAGCGCATTATGTAATCGTGGGAATGTTCAGTCAAAAGATGTTGGTGATGTGCCTATTCATGCCCTTATTGCACTCTCATTGCAGACATATAGAGAAGATGAGTGCCCTTTTTGCCAGCAGAACGTGCCGATCAACACCGAGTTTGGGAAGGGCCGCGCTTTTCTCGCCAGGCAAAAAGCCGAGAGCGGGAAGTAGCTATTATGTGTTATGCGGGAGATATTTGTTGTAGTGAACAGATATCTCCTTTTTGCAGAAGAAAGTGAAGTCATTATGCCAGATCAACAGATACAAGATGGAGGACAGCCAGTAGCGCCTGAGCCAAAGACATTTATGACGATGTTAGAGCAACGTTGGCGGCAAGGCAATTTTGTCTGCGTTGGCCTCGATTCTGAATACAGTCGTCTCCCGGCCGCCGTAAAAAGCACGCGTTCTCGTGAAGGAGCACTTTTCACTTTTGGGCGTGCCATCGTCGATGCAACGCATGATCTTGTTTGTGCCTATAAACCAAATAGTGCCTTTTATGAGGCGCAGGGCGACGAAGGACTGCATGCCTTAACTAAAATTGTCCATTACATCAAAGATACCTATCCAGCCATTCCTGTGATTCTGGACGCCAAACGGGCAGATATTGGAAGTACAAACCTGGGCTATGTTACCTCGGCCTTTGATATATTGGATGTCGATGCAATCACTGTTCACCCCTATCTTGGTAAAGAAGCGCTCGCCCCATTTTTAGCACGCAAAGAGAAAGGGATTATTGTCCTTGTAAAAACCTCTAATCCTGGCTCAGGTGAGTTTCAAGATCTACAAGTCGGAGAGGCACGGGAGCCATTGTACCAGGTTGTTGCAAAACATGTTGCTCGCTACTGGAACACAAACGGGAATTGCGCAATTGTCGTGGGCGCGACCTATCCGACCGAATTACAACGTATACGTACCATCGTGGGCGATATACCTATTCTCATCCCTGGCATTGGAGCTCAAGGAGGCGATGTTGCTGCAACCGTCCATGCCGGCAAAGATAGCCGCAATTGGGGTATAATTATAAATTCCTCACGGAGTATAATCTATGCTTCTAACGAGCAGGATTATGGACAAGCAGCCAGAAGTGCAACAATAGAACTGAATGCTGAGATCAACAAGTATCGTTTGTGACGATGGTAAGCAGGGCTTTTTTTAGAATAGGGGTAAATACGTATGGGTGATATCGTGGAACGTTTGCGCGTTTTCAACCAGAGTCGTAACCCTCAGCTCCTGTTGCTAAAGTATCAGGCAATGCGAGCTGATGCGTTTGCCTTTTATCGTGGTACGTGTCATCTGTTTTATGAAGATTGGCCTGCGCACTCTGCGCTAAATACCGCTCCATCAGGCTGGATATGCGGCGATTTGCATTGGCAAAACCTGGGAAGCTACAAAGGCGATAACCGGCTCGTCTACTTCAACATTAACGATTTTGATGAGGCTGTGCTGGCCCCCTGTACCTGGGATCTGGCTCGTTTGCTTGTGAGCTTTTTGATCAGTGCGGATGTTCTGGATGCTAAAGATTCACTGATGCTCAAACTGTGCTCCTATTTTCTTGAAGTCTACAAGGATGAGCTTGAAAAGAGCCAGGTGCGCACAATCGAAGCCGAGAAAACGACGGGCGTTGTACATGATTTGTTGTTTCAGGTGAAAGAGCGCAATCGCAAGGACTTTTTGAATACTCGTACAAAGCTAGCGGGAAAGAGCCGTACCCTTATAGTGGATGGTAAGCACGCCCTGGCTGCTACGGAGGCCGAACATCGGCAGGTAACCGAGGTGATCGAGCTTTGGGGTGCAAAGCAACTCAACCCGGATTTCTATAAGGTGTTGGATGTTGCAAGGCGTATTGCAGGTGTTGGCAGCTTAGGCGTTGAGCGCTATGTGGTGCTGGTTGAAGGCCAGGGTTCTCCCGATCAAAATTATCTGCTGGATCTTAAAGCGGCCACTCCATCCTCTCTACAACCGTATCTTATCAACCAGCAGCCGCACTGGAGCAGCGATGCCGAAAGGGTTGTGACCATTCAGCGCTGGCGGCAAGGCGTTTCACCTGCATTGTTGGCTGCCATCGAACTAAATAACGCATGGTATGTTTTGCGTGAGTTGCAGCCATCAGAAGATAAAGTGAATGTGGCGCTACTCCATGGGAAGCTTGTGTCCCTGGAGAAACTGGTAAAGACGATTGCAAAAGTGGTTGCCTGGAGTCAATTGCGCAGCGCCGGCAGGCAAGGAGTGGCGAACGCCCACGATCTGGCGCAATTTACCCATACAAAGCATTGGGAGGATGAACTGCTTATCTATGCTCGCTCTTATACCAAACAAGTCCAGCATGATTTTGACGAGTTTCGTAGCGCCTATGATCATGGCATTTTTGAAGCTTCTAAACAATTTGGACGAGCATAACCTTATTTAAATTTCATAGAGTGATTTGTAGCCCTTAAGACAAAATTTTTGGAAAAGGAGCCGGGCCGATATGTCATTGAGTGATCTGGCAAGTCTTGCTATTATTGTACAAGGGATTCTTTTCATCGTCTCTATTTACCTGGTCTGGTATCAATTGCGGGAGAATACCAGGCTTGTAAGGACGGCCAACACACAGAAACTGGTGGAGCTATCTTCACCATTCAATCTGCAACTGGCCCAGGATCGTGAGCTAGCGAGATTGTGGAGGCTGGGAGGGCAGTCCATTGACGACCTCGATGAGATTGATCGGGAGCGTTATTTTAACTTGCTAACATGGTGGTTAGTATTGCACGAGAATATCTATCATCAGTGGACCAAGAAAATGATAGATCAAGATACCTATGCATCCTGGACACGGGATTTAGAGTATTTTATCCAGAGACAGAATATTGGAGTTCACTGGTCACGGTTGGGTAGCTTTTTTGAAGCGTCGTTTGCTGAGCATGTGACCACGGTTATCGTTCGTCAATCGAAAGAGACAAGCGCGTTACTTTAATGGCGATCCTCAAAGGAGAAGAATTATGCCTCATATCGCTATCGTCGGTGCTGGTATAGCCGGACTTAATGCCGCCCTGACATTGCAGAACGCCGGTCTTTCGTACACACTCTATGAGGCTGCAAACCGCGTTGGTGGTCGTATGCATTCTGATACGACCACCTGGGGAGGCGAACTGGTAACTGAACTGTGTGGCGAATTCATCGATAGCGATCACGACACGCTTCACGGCCTGATCAAGCAATTTGGGTTGCAGACAGTGAACCTGGACTGGCCGGGTGCGGGCCGGAGGCAGAGTATCACCTATCTTTACAACCGGTATCACAGTGCAGAAGAGATAGCTCAAGAGTTTCAATCTCTCGCACCCATTCTGCAGCAGCAGGCGACCGCGTCAGGTTTCCCGACCACATATACCTCCTACACCGACGAAGGATATCGCCTGGATCATATGAGCATCTATGAATGGATCGAGCGCTACGTACCGGGCGGCCATGACTCACCTGCTGGTCATTTGCTGAGTACGGCCTGTACAGGTTTCTATGGTCTTGGCACAAAAGAACAGAGCGCACTCAACCTCGTTTATATGTATGCCCCAAGAGTTTCTCAGGACCCTCCAGTCACCTCGGGACCTGTGCAGAGTAGCGTCAAAATAGTGGGAGGCAACCAGCTTCTCCCGCTTGCCATCGCCAGTAGCCTGCCTGCAGAGAGGCTCAAATTACAACATCAGCTTGTCTCTATTGGACGCAATAGCGATGGCACAATTACACTGTCCTTCGCAACACCATCTGGTCCTCTGGACGTGACCTGTGATCATGCGATCCTGGCCTTGCCATTCAGCGTCCTACGGCATCTCGATTACAGTCAGGCTGGATTTGATGCCTTGAAGCAAACGGCCATCACGCAACTTGGCTATGGCACCATATCCAAGCTCTTCTTACAGTTTGATAGGCGCTACTGGAATGAAGAGGGGACCGTGGCCTGGTGCTCAGATCGGCTTTATTATTACCGATCTTGATATCCAGGTCCTATGGGAAGCCACGCAAGGATATGCTGGTACGAGTGGAGTGCTCGTTGATTATTCGGGTGGCTCGTTTGGAGCTGCATACTCACCGCCAAAGCCCTATACAACGACGAACGACTCAGAGCTGATCCAGCAATATGCACAGCGTTGTCTGGAGCAATTAGAGCTGGTCATCCCCGGTATCAGCCCTCATTACACGGGGACGGCGGCATTGAGTTTTCCAACGGGCGATCCCTATCTGCGGGGCAGTTACTCATGCTGGGGGGTTGGACAGTATACGCTGTTTGGTGGCTATGAACGTGTGCGCCAGGGGCCCATTCACTTCGCTGGCGAGCATTGCTCTGTTGAAGAACAGGGATACATGGAAGGCGCTGCACGCGAAGGGGCACGGGCCGCCGAAGAGATTGTGCAGGATTACAAACTAAAGCCAAAATAAAAAGGAGCTTGCAAGAGGGAGTGGTACATGTCTGTTACTCATTCCATAGTACATTTATTTTTACACCTCCTTGTGCCGAGCACAAGGAGGTGTAAAAATAAATGTACTATGGAGTGGGCACAAACATAGCCCTCGCCTTCGCCTGATGAGTTTGTGTGCTATCCCTTATGCGTATTGCGACTTGATCGGCTCAATCACCTCAGTTACCAGGCGATGGCTGATGCCCTGGGGATAGGGGTAGCGCAGGTTCAGGATGACATGGTTGACGCCCATCTCAACATAGCTCTGTACCAGGTTGCGCGTCTCCGTCAGGTTGTCGGGATTGATCATCACCTGAATGGATCGTGCGATTGTTGCGGGGTCGCGTCCAATTGCTGCGCAGTGTCTATCCAATACTTCACTTTTATGTTTAAAAACTTCGGGTGGGCCTCCTGCCATGTTCCAGATATCGGCGTATTTGGCAACGATAGGTAGCGTCAGTTGTTCGCCGCCGCCACCGATAACAAAAGGCGGAAGCTTCTGGATAGGTTTAGGTTCGCAATAGGCCCCCTTTAGCTGATAATAGCGGCCCTCGAAATCAGTAGTAGGCTCTGTCCACAAGCGTTTGATTATTTCGCATGCTTCGCCCAGGCGACGAATTCGTCCGCCAGTTGTATACATAGGAATGCCGTAGGCTGTGTGTTCTTGCTCATTCCAGCCTGCGCCAATGCCAAAATCGAGCCGCCCTTGCGAGATAATATCAACCGTCGCACCCATATTCGCGAGCACTGCCGGGTGGCGATAGGTATTGCCTGTGACCATGAGGCCGACGCGTAGACGTTTGGTAAGTGCGGCAAAGGCCGATAAGAGAGTCCAACCTTCCAGACAGGGTCCACTGGTATCACCAGTCAGCGGGAAGAAGTGATCAAATAGCCAGGCATGTTCTATACTGGGTTCAGCATCAGCCTCTTGCCAGACGCTAAGCATTGCTTCATATGTTGTGTGATGAGGTGCGGTTTTGATGCCAAAGCTTAAATGTTTCTGCTGGGTCATAGGTTTTGCGCTCCTTGCTACATGAAATACAAAACTCAAGCGATGCACTGTGTTTATCCAGTGCTTCTTTTAGTCTATCTTACACACGTGAGATGTGCAAATCCCGCATTCTGGCAAATAGAAAAGAGCCGTTGCAGAATAATGTTTGCAACGGCCCTTTGGGTTTGCTTTTTGCATGGAATTATTATATGCGCTCAAGGGGTTCAAAGCCAAGTACACGCAGGACATTGCTCATCGTCTGGGCGGTTGCTTCTACGAGCCGGGCACGGAATGCCTTCACCTGCTCGTTTGTCTCTTTGACAACTGGTGGTGTGTGTTCGTAGAAGTCGCTGAAATGGGCTGCTAGATCATAAGCATATGCTGCGAGCAGCGGTGGGGCCAATTGTTCGCTGACCTCGGCCAGGCGGCGTGGATAGGTATCTATATAACGCAGCAGATCCCATTCGCTCTGCTCCAACTGGGTGGGTAGCTCTGTCAACTGTTCAGGAATCTCATAGCCAGCCTCTTGTAGGCGACGTAGAATACTATTAGCACGTGCGTATGCATATTGGAGATAGACGCCTGTATCTCCGTTTGGACGCAGGACCTCGTCCATATCTAATGCGATGATCTGCTGTAAATTGAAGCGTATCATGAAGTAGCGTATAGCTGAGGCCGCGAGTAGTTCTGCCGTTTCATCCGTGAGATCCGCCTTATTATCCTGCTGGCGTACCTCTTTCATGCGTTCAATGGCAGCGTTGATCAGATCATCGGCCTTAATCTCCACTCCTTTACGTCCCGACATCGCATAGTATTCGCGCCCATCGGATGTATCGATACCCAGACGTGCAGCGGTAGGTGCGGAAAGAGTCACAACCTCATAAGCCAGATGCTTTGAATTGTCGGCCTGTTCCACATAACCGAGGCGGCGTACGCTTTCATAGACGACCTGCTGCAGGTACGACTGGCGTGCGTCAATAACATTAATTACACGTTTAGCATGACCGAAGCGTGATGCCGGTGCCTCTTCTGTTTTACTCTGTAATATTGCATCCTGGGGTGTGCGCATGGACCAGAGTTTGCGCCCATCGTGCTGAATACCCCATGGAACAAAGTGGAATTGTACCCCTAGCTCGTCAGCCAGGCCAAATTTCCACAATTGGTAAGCAATATCTTTTGCCGTGTAGGTTGCCGTGCCATCGCTACGAACCAGGATTTTATCGCTTGTACGATCCCCATCGCTCGTCTGAGAATCGCCATCCCCGAAAGGAAGAATCCAGCATCCGGCGGTATTTCCCGTCTCAGGCTTCTCCAGCAGGCCACCATTTTTGAGCATCTCAAAGGTTTTCTGCCACAGACCTGCATGCAGGATAGCAGATTCCCAGGGCAACACATCATAAGAAATGTTAAGGCGCGACATCGTTGTGAGATGTGCCTGGACAACCTGATGTGAAATGTCAGCGGCCAGGACTGGATAATCTGGCCCAGCCTCGGGCTCGTTGCCTTTTTCAATAGCATGGAGTATCTCTTTACGCAGCTGCAGCGCAGTTTTTCCCAGCTCAGAGTCTTTATGGTCATAAACTTTGCTAACGTTCACATAGACGCGTGAGCAATAGTAATCAAAGGACTCGTCTGGGAGTTGTTCGTTACCTTCAGGCAGTTGCAGCAATCCTTTTTGCAGCAAGGTAAAGCCCACAACCACATCCGCAACCTGTACACCAGAGTCATCAATATAGTTATTTGCCTCGACCTGGTACCCTTGTGAGCGTAGCATGCGTACGACAGTATCACCAATACAGGCATTGCGTAAATGTCCGACATGTGCAGCCTTATTACTGTTAATATTGGTATGTTCGACAATGATTTTTGTGCCAATGCCGAGATCACTCTGCCCAAAATCGGGGCCGGCTTCCAGGACGTGCTCGATAACATTCTTGCCGAGGACCGGTTGGTTTAGACGGAAATTGATATAGCCGGGTTTCGTCGCCGTAATCTCCTGGATTGCAGGGGATTGTAGCGCTTCGAGTGTACTTTTGAGAGCTTCGGCAATTTTTAGAGGTGGCAACTTGAGTTTGCCAGCCCAGGACATTACGGGCATGGAGTAGTCGCCGAAGCTTGCTTGTGCTGAAAAACGCAGATCTATAGGCAACAGTGTCGCATCGATTTGTGTCTGTTCTTGTGAAAGATACAATGCGACTGCTTGTTGCATAAGGCTGGTAAGATATCCAAGAATATCTTGAGCCGTTGATTCAACCATATTATCTGCCTCACTGATTACTGACATCATTTCCTCTCTTCAACCTGAATATTGCAGTTTTTACTATAACGTAGGTTTAGTCGATGGTCAAGCGTTTGCTCACACTCTCATAGAGAGGGGTATCTCCAACCCACATTTTACCAAACAAATAAAGAGGGGCCGTCACTAGTGCCGGCCCCTCACAGAATCTCATCGTAGAGTACTCTAATTAACCATCAAGTGTACTAGTATCGCCGATTGGTTCGCCTAATTCTCTGGCACGAATAACGCGACGCATAATCTTACCAGAACGTGTCTTAGGCAGGCTAGGTGTAAACTCAAGCTCATCAGGTACAGCCAGTGCGCCAACCGTTGTACGCACATGGAGTTTGAGTTCTTTGGACAACGCATCACTTGGTTCGTAGCCATTTTTGAGAATGACAAACACCTTTACGTGTTCACCCTTCACCTCGTCAGGCTTGCCGATAGCGGCCACCTCAGCCACGGCGGGATGGCTGACCAGGCTTGACTCGATCTCCATTGATCCAAGGCGATGCCCACTGACTTTGATCACATCATCCACGCGTCCCTGTACGCGAATGAAGCCATCCTGATCCATAGTTGCGGCGTCACCTGCGAAGTAGATGTCAGGGATCGTCTCCCAGTAGGTCAGGTAGCGGGCAGGGTCCTTATATATTGTACGCATCTGGCTAGGCCATGGGGAACGTACAATCAAGAAGCCACCTTTTCCCAGACCAACGGAATTGCCATTTTTATCCACAATATCGGCCTCAATTGTGGGTAGTGGACGTGTTGCGCTGCCAGGTTTAAGAGGTTGGACAATGGTCGGGCTGATCAGGATCGAGCCAGTCTCAGTCTGCCACCAGGTGTCCATAATGGGCAACTCATCGTGTCCGATATTGTGGCGATACCACATCCAGGCCTCTGGATTGATCGGTTCTCCTACAGAACCCAGCAAGCGTAAGCTGGAGAGATCATGTTTTGCCGGCCATTCCTCGCCAAAGCGCATCAAGCCACGGATGCCCGTTGGTGATGTGTAGAGTATATTAACTTTAAAGCGCTCGACGATACCCCACCAGCGATCAGGATTGGGATAGGCGGGTGTGCCTTCAAAGAGAACGCTGGTCACGCCGTTCATAAGTGGACCATAGATGATATAGCTATGGCCTGTTACCCAGCCGACATCGGCGGTGCACCAGAAAATATCGTTATCCTTAATATCGAAGACAAATTTGGTTGTAGCATAGACACCAACTGCATAACCACCCTGAACATGGACGACACCCTTTGGTTTTCCTGTACTACCGCTGGTATACAGGATATAGAGCATATCTTCACTATCCATGGGTTCGCAGGGTACAACCGTACTTTCAGGTATATCGGCGATGAGATCGTGCCAGTAAACATCGCGCCCTGCCTGCATCGGTACGTCGAGTCCCTCGCGATTGTAGACAACAACCTTCTCGATGGTTGGAGTCTCCGCGACGGCTTCATCAGCGATCTTCTTCAACTGGATAAGCTTACCACCACGGTAATTACCATCGGCGGTAATCACGATTTTCGCCTCTGCATCAATAATGCGATCACGCAGTGCGCTGGCCGCGAAGCCACCAAACACTACTGTATGCACGGCTCCCAGTCTGGCAACAGCGAGTACAGCCACAATTTGCTCAAGTATCGCAGGCATGTAAATAGCGACACGATCACCCTTCTTCAAACCAAGATTTTGTAGTCCCTTTGCCACCTGGTTAGTCATTACGTACAGTTGCTCGTAGGTGACTGATCGTGTTTCGCCTTTGTCACTTTCCCAGTGGAACGCTACTTTGTTGCGTACGGGTGTATCCATGTGGCGATCCAGACAATTATAGACAATATTGAGCTTACCACCAACAAACCATTTGAAGAAAGGTTTATCGGTCCATTCGAAGGTTTGTTGCCAGGGCTCAAACCAATGCAGCTCTTTTGCCATATCATCCCAGTACTCGAAACGATTGGCCAGTGACCATTTGTAGAATGATTCGTAATCACTAAAACCTTTCTTTTTCATATAAGCGGTGATATTGGCATTCTCTACCATTTCGGGTGTTGGGGGAAAAATGCGATCTTCTGATAAGATACTGTCGGTGTCCTCAAATAGATTACTACTCATGCCAGTGTATCCTCCTCAATACAAAAGGACTGAACGAAGATGTTTAAAAATGCAGGCATAAATTTACCTCATTGTAAAACAGCATACACGAGTTTTCAATGGCATGCTTGGTAAATTCTTTAGGGAACTGCTGTAAGCAGCAGGCATTGAGCGAACCATTGCCTATCTCAGTACATATGCTAGTGATCATTATACAGCGTGAATAGTAATTTTGTCTCTTTCTAGAGGATAAGATTGCTCTATCTGTGGTGTAAATTTTGTTTTTTGCCGCTGCGAGTCCAGATTGAAGCGTTGAAGTGGTTGGCATCGCTGGAACAAACGCGCTAGATGTCCAGCGGCTACGCTTGACTTTCTTCGATTCTTTGCGGTACTATAGCACCTGCAAGTGTTGCCGGTGCATAGTAAACTTTTTACTTGAGAGGGGGAGCAAATTTTTCATGCAAGAGTACGCCACAATGCGTTGGTTGCAGTTGACGTATAAGGTTCCGAGCGAACCATCGCAGAAACGCGTGTGGGTATGGCGTCGTCTTCAAAATCTAGGTGCCTATGCCCTCCAAAACTCTGTGTATCTGCTTCCTTATTCGGATGAGGTCGAAAAGCATTTTAGCCAGCTAGCTCGTGAGATTCGTGAGATGGGGGGTGAGGCGAGCATCTTCTCTGTAGTTGCGCTGGATGTTGTTGATGAGAAGCGCATTCTGCAAGCGTTGCTCGATGTACGCAATGCGGACTATAACAAGGTCGTCAAGGTGTGTGCCCGCTTCCTGCTCAAGGCTTTGCATCTCGTCGAAAAACAAGTCTGGAATCAGCAGATGCATGATGAGTTCGCTGAAGTGCTGGAGAAAGTCCATGTTTTATTTCGCACGGCCAAGCGTCATGATGTGCTGGGTTCGCTAACTGCAATTGCACGTGCCTCGGCTGCCGAGTCTATTGCGGTGTGTGAGCAGGTCTTTCGTACTTTGCAGGAGAAGGATTTTACCAAAGCCCGTCGCTTGTTAGAAATGAATTATGAATGGATTTCACCGGAAAGTCCTGAGATCTTCGAGTCGAGAAAAGATAACACTCCTCACATTGCATCATAAAAGGATGTAACGCTATTTTTCTTACCACCATTTCGAGTTATATTGCAATAAAGTACAACGAAAAGCTTGCTTAGATCGTATACACTATAGTTACAGAAAGTTATTAGAAGTAGGTCATCCTCCTACTTTCTCTTCTAAGGGGAAAGACTCTATGCAAAAACCATATCAGAATAATCGACCTTCTAGTGGCGCAAAGGCAGTTGTGCTTGATGAGAAAGTGATTGCGGCACGTTATCGACTCTATATATTCCTCTCAATTGTGCTCTCGGCAGCCTTCGCACTTGGTCTCCATATTATCTTTGGGCGCTAGAGTATGTTGTTTTGTGTAAGCTAAGACGGCACCTGCTTCGGGCAGGTGCCGTTTTGATAAGAGATAGATGATAATACACTTGCATATGTTCTCTAGGATGGATACAATGGATGCATAATGTTAAAATCATCTCTGTATTTAGATCATGCAAAATATGAGAATGAGACGAAATGAGTACACTTCTCCCGAGGGGGACTACTCCAATCTCTTCGCAGCCTGCACGCGATATGACCCCGCGCCGTCTGATTGTAACGGCGGGTGTGGTAGCATTTGCATTTCGTGATTGGTCGCTAAGGGTATTGTTGCGTGTAGGGCCGTGGGGGCCACCCATGCGTCTGGTACTTGGCAATGAATCGGTCGTGGATGCGGTAGATCGCACATTGGATGCGTTATTGTTATGGGCATCTGATTCTACCCTTCTGCAATTGCACGCGGGTTGGCAAGAGCAACAGGTGCAAGTGTGGGGGAGCGAGGAACAGGGGATGGCCGTTTCCCTGATGCATAGTATTTTGTTGCGTGCAAATCGGGACGAGCTGCGCCCAAATTTACATTTACAGCCAGTACCCAGCTTACATGTAGAATGGGTACCTGTCGCCGAGATTGAATCCGGGCAACGCTCGATGGACCCCGATGTACGACCTGGCGTGTTATTGGCACTCCAATCGCTTCGTGCATATGTTCAGCGTGAGCCTGAAGTGATACTGCGCTATCTCGCGGATATGGGTCAGATGGGCGCTAGCGCCGCGAGTGAATGGTGGCGCAAGGAGAAGGATCATACATCGGAATCCGTTAATCGTGATACATTGCCGCTGAGCGTGGTAAAAAAGCCGGATGCAGGTGATGGAACACTTACGCTTGCTGAGGCCTCGTTACTCTATCGGGCACTTTGCTCGCCCGATGAGCAGATAGACCTTTCAAGCTTACGGCGTCGTTTTTTGGCAACAAATAGGCTGATGGCCCTGGATGAAGATCGTCCAGTACGAGGACGTGAAGTAGAGTGGCGGCGTGTGAGCCGTGTGTACCACTATCGCGGTTAATGCTTTTCGTCGTGTGGTAATACTTACGATCAATAAAGATTTTTGTGCTATGATGTACAATATATGGGCATGATGTAAGATCCGTTGACTATTTGTAAAGACGTAGTAAAGCATTATTTATTAAGGAAGTATATTTGATTGTTCTACATGCCATTTGGGATAATACGGCATCTGGCACTCTACATCTCTGGGGCGAATCATCTGCGTTAGTGTCTACACCAGCACTTCAGCTTGAAGACAAGGCTGGTCGTGAGCATGATAAGTTTCATCCCTTCTCGCCTTCTCATGCTATGTTGCAAGATGAGGTTACACATTTACTCGTGCATGTGCCCCGGTCGGAAGATCAGGCTGACACGCTGGCGTTGCGCTTGCCAACCTCTTCAAATAGGCCCCTTCCCTCTCCAGAGCTCTTGTTAGATGAGAGCGTTAAGCTTACAACAAAAAAGACCTTAAAGTGGTGGCATGTCGAGACGTGTAACTTTGCTGCACGCGCTGCACTAGAGTTTTTATTGGAACTGCCTGCCGAGCCACCTCTGGGTATCGCTTTTGGGGATTCCTTGCGATTTTGGGTAAAAGCTGCCAAACTCGCGCTTGAACTGATAATGCGGCAATGTTTCGTTCCTACTATCGATGTGGATCAGCATGGTACAGTATATACTGGTTATGCACGCTGGGGTGTGCTCCTGTCCCCTGAGGATAGTCAGCGCGTGCACAACTTGGCCCAGGCGATGCCTCCTGTATGTTGGGCAAACATCCCTCCTGGTGAAAAGGGAGCATCACTTCTGCTGGACATGCTTACTCATTTCCTGAATCAAACAATCGATGGCTTTGTTCGTGCGCAGATTTCAACAACGACACTTGTTACAAAAAGTCGTCGTGCGAACCAGGATGGGCGCGAAAACTTCCCTGAACGGTGGATGCGTGCCCTTTCCTCTCCGAGTGCGGTATTACCACTCTCTTCGACTGATATAGCGACCGTGACGGCCATCCAGAAATGGCTAGAAAATGCTCAGATAGAATCTGTCCAGGCACCTTTCCGAACCTGTTTCAAATTAGATCCACCAGGTGAGGAGCAGGCTGAACCTGATGTCTGGCACGTCAGTTTTCACCTGCAAGCAAATGATGATCATAGCCTTCTGGTGCCAGCGGAAAAGGCATGGCAGGAACGTTCTGAAGCCTTGACGTTCTTGTCGCGCAAGTTTGATCATCCGCAGGAACGTTTGCTTGCCGACCTTGGCAAAGCTTCTCGTCTCTTTCCTTTGATCGAGGAAAGTTTGAAAGCTGCATGTCCACAAGAGTTGCTTTTAAGTACTGAGCAGGCTTATACATTTTTGCGCGAGACAGCCCCTCTCCTGGAGAGTAGTGGTTTTGGTGTCCTGGTCCCGCCATGGTGGCAGAAGGCATCGGCTCGTGTTGGGGTCAAACTCAAGTTGAGACCAAAGGTCGATACAACCGCGAGCCTGGGTCTGCTCGGCTTTGAGAAGCTTGTCAATTATGATTGGAACATAGCTATTGGCGATAAAACCCTCTCGATGCGCGAGTTTGAGCAGCTGGTTGATTTAAAACTGCCGCTGGTCAAAGTGCGAGGCCAATGGGTAGAGTTGCGCCCAGATCAGATTGAGGCGGCGATTGCATTTTTCAAGAAGAAATATACAAAGCAGGCTGTATCACTGGCAGAAGCGTTACACGATAGCCTGAGTGCTGACATGAATGTTGCAGGCCTCCCGGTCACTGATATAGAGGCCGAGGGATGGGTGAAAGATGCCCTTGATAAACTTGCTCAGCGTGTGCCTCTGACTCCTATAGAGCCTCCGCCCACGTTTCATGGCAAATTGCGTCCCTATCAATTAAGAGGGGTTTCATGGTTGGCTTTTCTCAAACAACTTGGTTTTGGTGGCTGTCTGGCGGATGACATGGGTCTGGGTAAGACCATCGAGCTTATTACCTTGTTACTCCATGAACGCTCTCAAGCGATTATCGGCGTTCAGTTCAGGCCCACACTTCTCATATGTCCTATGTCCATTGTGGGGAATTGGCAGCGAGAACTCCAGCGTTTTGCTCCTTCACTTTCGGTCATGGTCCATCATGGGGGAGAGCGCTTATCCGGTCCGGCTTTTGTCGAGGCCGCAAGTGAGCATGACGTGGTTATTACGACCTATGCCATGGCATTGCGGGATAAAGAACATCTCTTACTGGCAGACTGGCAGAATGTGGTAATTGACGAGGCGCAAAATATCAAAAATGAAAGCGCGAAGCAGACGCAAGCGATTAAAGGCTTTAAAGCCGATTCTAAGATCGCTCTCACTGGCACTCCAGTTGAGAACCGCTTGTCCGAATTATGGTCTATTATGGACTTCCTCAATCCTGGCTATCTGGGATCGGACACCGAGTTTCGTAAGAGTTTTGCCAACCCAATCGAACGTTATCATGACGCCGACCGGGCCGCGATGCTGAAACGTTTGATTCAACCCTTTGTGTTGCGTCGCCTGAAAACTGATAAAGAGATCATTCAGGATCTGCCTGATAAGATGGAGATGAATGTCTTCTGCAACCTTACGCAGGAGCAAGCATCTCTTTATGAAGCTGTGTTGAAAGAAATGTTGGAGAGGATTGAAGAGACGGATGGTATAACACGTCGTGGCCTTATTCTGGCGACCTTAACAAAGCTTAAGCAAATCTGCAATCATCCGGCTCAGTTTATGAGCGATGGTAGCCTGCTCAACCATCGTTCGGGGAAGTTAGCACGCTTAGAAGAGATGCTCGAAGAGGTGCTGGCAGAAGGCGATAAAGCGCTTATCTTTACGCAATATGCAGAAATGGGTGGCTTGCTACGTCCATATTTACAGGAAGCTCTGGGCGTTGAGGTTCTCTTTTTACATGGTGGTACGCCAAAGAAGCAGCGCGATATATTGGTTCAGCGGTTCCAGGAGGAGCGGCGTGGGGCCGCGATCTTCATTCTATCGCTAAAGGCAGGTGGTGTGGGGCTAAATCTGACGGCAGCCAATCATGTTTTTCATTTTGATCGTTGGTGGAATCCGGCTGTAGAGAATCAGGCAACGGATAGAGCATTTCGGATTGGACAGCGCAAGAATGTGCAGGTACATAAGTTTGTCTGTGTTGGAACACTTGAAGAACGCATTGACCAGATGATAGAACAAAAACGAGATCTTGCGGAACGCATTGTTGGCGAGGGTGAGAATTGGCTAACTGAGATGTCTACAGACCAGCTGAAAGAGCTTTTTGCTTTGAATCGTGAGGCGGTAGGAGAATAACATGGGCGATGGATATGATGGGTATGACTGGGACTACTATTCTGAGAGCCGTCCCAGAAGAGTCCTTGATGGTATGAGGACGAAGAAAGATCGTGGTACTATTGGCGAAACCTGGTGGTCCAAACGCTGGCTCCATATGCTGGAATCTTTTGGTATGGGTTCACGTCTGTCCCGTGGCCGTTCTTATGCACGCCAGGGCCAGGTTGTCTCAATTGATATCAAGCCTGGAGTTGTGAAGGCAAAAGTTCAGGGATCAATACGGGAGCCTTACAGAGTTACTATCCATGTACTGCCCCTCTCCAATGATGAGTGGGAAAAGGTGACATCAGCACTGGCGGCTCAGGCTGTGTTCGCCGCGAAACTGTTGGCTGGAGAAATGCCGTCTACCATCGAGGAAGCTTTTGCGTCTGTGCGAATCTCTCTCTTTCCCACTTCGGAAGAAGACCTACGTACTCGTTGCTCCTGTCCTGATTGGGCAAATCCTTGCAAACATACAGCGTCTGTCTACTACATCCTTGCGGAACAATTTGATGAAGACCCTTTTGTACTTTTTACATTACGCGGACGTACAAAAGAAGAAATTATTGCCGCCCTCAGAAAGAAGCGTCTGGAAGTAACGCCAGCTCCTGGTTCATCTCTTGCAATAGATGGCTATACCGATATGAATAGCAAGATAGAAAAGCCAGTCAATGAAGCCTCTCTGCGCCTTGAGGATCAGCTAGACACATTCTGGCAAACAGGTGTTGACCTGGATACTTTCATCGTGAAGCCACGTTCTCCTGATATTGATAAGGCTGTCTTGAAAAGATTAGGCCCTTCTCCCCTCAAAATCGGTCAGCAAAACGTCACCGATATTCTATTCCATGCTTATGACATAATACGCGCATCAACTGAATAGAAGGATAAAGAGTATATATCGGTAAAACAGATTCTTTCGGATATATTCATATTTGCTATCTTTGTCCCATAAGAGATAGATATATGTTGTCTAAACGATAAGTCGCTGCAAAATGTGAACTGCTTCATAGTTTTCCTGTGTAAAAGATTGCAAAATAGTAGAAGGCCTATCGTCTGCCAGGAAAACTTTTGCGCTCCCTGGCAAGATAAATGTAGTGAATATGTTCGATGTATGTGTATTTGACGATTTTATGGATATAAAAATATGAGTGTAATGGAAGCAATAGAAGCGGTAGAAAATGAGGAGCAGCTTGTTAGGGCAGCATGTGAAGGCTCGATAGCAGCGTTTGAGTCTCTGCTCCAACTCTATGAGCCCCGTATAAGACGCATGCTTTATGGAATGACACAGGATATGCAGCTTACACAGGACCTCTGTCAGGATACATTTTTAGCCGCATATCGTGCATTGCCCAGAATGAATGGCGATGAACTGCATTTTGCTCCCTGGATCTATCGTATAGCTTTAAACCTGGTTCGTAGCGAGTGGCGTCGCCGTAAGCATGTGAAGGTTGTGCCCTTTTTATCGCCTCAAAGAAATGATGATAATCTATTTAGCGAGCAAGCAGAAGATTTTTTAGTGAGCGATGATCAATTTGAAGAGCGCATTGTGCAGTGTGAGCTTGTACATCATGTGCTTGCGCAGCTTCCCCGGTCTTCTGTGCAGTGTCTTTTGTTGGATGCGGAAGGCTTTACATACAATGAGATTGCCGAAACTATGCAAGACTCATTGTCCGCTGTACGTAGCCGCTTATCGCGTGCACGACGAGCATTTCAGCGCATTTATGCCCATCTTGATTGATGGGCATCCTCTTTACTTGTCCACCAGTCAAGATGTTGCCAGGACAATTAAGTAAGACAATCTTGTGCCTGGTACTTTTTTTATAGAAGAAATTTTGTTTTGATTTTCTTATAGTCTGTTTGTGCTAAAAATTACTTTGTGGTGACTATGAGCTTTGTTGGAGTCAATAAAAAGAATTGTATATGAACTGGTAGTGTTGATTAAATTTCTTCAGGGAAGAGATGTAAGAACGTTGAAATTGTATTTTTGACGAGCTTAAGATCGGTTGCTGCCTGGCAATCGGTGAAGATAGTGCGAGCCTCATAGAGATAGTTCAATCCTTGTTGTTGAAGGGATGGTGTGGAGGGATGTTTGAAGTGCGAGACATTATTCTGTAACAAAGCCGTGTAGCGCTGTAGTAAGATCGTGCCGTAATTATGGAGTGCCCGTGCATAATCGAGCTGTAGCCCGTGTTCCTGGCAATACTGAATTGCATGCTGGCAATAGCTATCAGCTTGTTGTGGTTTGTCTTGTCGTGCCAGAATATGTCCCAAAAGTCGTAGGGCTCGTCCAATAATTTTTGAGGTTTCATGTTCCTGCGCATCTCGTAGAGCCTGTTGTGCTGCACAGGATGCCGACTCTAAATCGTCAAGCCAGAAATAGACCAGCGCTAAGAGATATTTGCCGTCAATAATGTTTTCGACTTCCATCCCTTCAAGTGCAATAGCTCGCTGGAGTATAGATTGAGCACGTAAAAGATAGTGTCGTGCCTGGAACGTATTGACCCCTTGTTCTATGTATGTTGGTAACTGAAGTTCTTCCGTTGCCTGGGCAATGCGTAAATCAGCCAGGCCGACAAGGGCATAACGAATGCAACGAGGACTCTTAATAGTTCGTGCACTATTGATAGCACGTTTGATATTGGCCGCAGCTTCCTGACAATTGCCCAGGTCTACCTGCACTGAGGCGAGCGCTACGCGGCTTGAACTCATACGCTCTCGATCTGTAATACGTTCTGCCAGTGAAAGGCTACGTTGGAGCCATTTCTCTGCCTCTTGTAGTTTCCCTGTACGCTGTGCAACATCCCCCAGGTTATGGGTCACAAAGGTCATATTGGGAAGGTCTCCTCCACGCTCAGCAAGATCCAGGGAACGCCGTAGATACTTCCAGGCCGCGTCATGTTCGCCCTGGGTGATATAGACCGCGCCAAGGTTTCCGCAAACGCGTGCCATGATAGAGACAAACTCGCTCTGTTCATAGATGGCCAGGGCTGTATGCAGATGCTCAAGTGCAGCATCATTCTCTCCCAGGCTGGCAGCAACGATCCCTAGACGCTCATGTGCATACCCGATTTCCAATGGATCTCCCTTTAATGCTCGCTCAATACGAGTTGGAGGAGTTTCTAGATTGCCATTATGCTCTAGTCGTGGCGCTGTTTTGGGTGTGTGCGACAACGTTGATAATTTCTGTTCAGCGAAGGGGGGATGCTGAACTGCCTCTTCCAACATCTGCAATGCATCTTGTAGATAGCGGCGGGCCTCATGGTAGTTGCCATCTAGTCTGAGCATTGCACCATATTGGATATGCAGGCAAGCCCAGGCTGCACCACTGCTTATGCCTGCCTGGGCCATAACATCTTTGCCTTTTCCATAACAATCGTAAGCCTGTTCATAATTACCTGTTGCTGACCAGGTATTGCCTATCTCGCGCCAGAGTAGTGCCTGAATTTGCGCTTCTGTCTGTTTTTGCTCATCAGTTATTGTAGTAGAAGGGAAAATGCGCTGAAAATGTACTCCAGTACGTAGCTGCAAAATATTTTCGTAGAGATGTCTCCCCTCCTCGAATTTGCCTAAAATGATGCTACATTCTGCTATACGCTCTAAGGTGCGGCAGGCATGCAGAGGGTCTACAAAAGTAATATGCGCAATATCTTGCGCGAGCATATATTGAATTTGCAGCTGTATATCTGTATTTGCCGTTGTTTCCCATGCGTTATGTGCGAGAGCTTGCAGAACCTGGAGATAATATTGTTGTGCTTCTGTGTATGCAGCAAGTATATAGGCCTGATTACCCGCAATTTCTGCATAGTAGGCGATCTGTGTTGGATTGCCGCCGCCCTTACTCAGGTGATAGACAATGGTTGCCGCCGCTTTTTCGGGGTATGCAACTTTAACGGCTTCGGCTGCTTTGCGATGTAGTTGAGCTCGTCTGGCGGCTGAGAGTCGCCCATAGAGATGACTGATAATGAGCGGATGCCAGAAGTGATAGGTAATATGTGCTCCTGTTCCTTCTTCTGTAAGCAGACCAGCATGCAGAGCTTCTTCTAATAGATCAAGAACACTATCCTCATTTTGCTCGCCTGTCATTGTCTGTAACTGACTTAGTTCGAAGGAGCCACCAAGCACTGCTGCTTTCCCCAATAAATTCTGACAATCGCTACTGAGCCGATTGAGGCGACGTTCGAGTACGGCTGAGATAGCTTCAGGTAACAGGCCCTCTGGTTGTGGTACATCGCGTGTAGTGCTCCTGGTGCGATCTACGCGAGCTCTACGAGTATGTTTAGTGTATGTAGGATATGGCATATTATGCAGTTGTTCATCCAGAGTAATGGCTTCGAAGGGATCTTTGTCATCATGAGTTGCGCTTACATGGCGAGCGAGTTCTTCGGCAAAGAAAGGATTGCCAGCTGCCTGCGTTTGAATGCTATGCACGATATCCACAGGGAGATGCGAAACCATACTGCCAATCTGTGATTGTGTAAGTGGCTGAACGGATACAATAGCGATTGTCTGCTCACGTTGTAGATCGGCTACAAGCGAGCGGAGCCTATGTTGTGGAGCGATCTCGCCATCGCGGCACGTACCTACAACCAGGACACGTTGATTATAAAGATGATGTACGAGGTGTGTAAGGAGTTCAATACTACTATCATCTGCCCAATGTAGATCATCCAACACAAGAAGCAGAGGATGACGTTTACTGCAAGCCTCGATAAGCCCAAGCGCAGCTTCCCAGAGATGTAAGCGTTCTTGTTCATGGGGAACAGGCGCTGCTGGTTTTGTGCCTGTAGGCCCTGGTTGCAGGTGAAGATCGGGCAATAATGCGCCGAGTCGCTCAATTTTGAGCGCTGATGAGCCTGGGAAGGTGGCTGTCGTCTTGCTGGCAGAAACCGCGCTATTGACTAAATCTGTAAATGCTGATGAGCTCTGAAACAGAGTGTGTAATAATTCGGTCCAGGGGTGATAAGGAATAGAGCTTTCTTGTTCGTATGATCTGCTCCAGGCCACCGTCCAACCAGCGTTATAAGCGGTCAGGCTTAGTTCTTCTGCCAGGCGAGTTTTACCGATGCCAGGTTCGCCCTTTAAAAGTAAAAAATGTGTACGTCCTGATGGAGTTACAGGGACAGTAGGGAGGGCATAGATCTTTGTACCATCCTCTTGTATCTCTAATTGTTGAGCATGGGTATTTCCCTCAATCGCATGCATGACCTGGTGAAGTATCTGCAACTCCCGTTCTCGTCCAATAAGTGGGCTTTGTTTATGGCGTCCTAGTTGGAAAATAGGGCGTATGAACGTAATGTCTTGCGGACTTGTCTGGGTCTGTTGCTCAATTTTTGTTACTGGCTTTATGTGCTCTTTCGCCACTGCTTTCGTGCTGGGGAGAGTGGGAATGTGACCCTGACGCAGCTTTTCATAGAGCTCAACAGTCTCTGGTAGTGGATCGCTTTCATAGTCTCGTTGTAGCATAGAGACGTGTTGTCGATAGACTTGCAGTGCCTCACCTCGTCGGTCAAGTTGGGTAAGGAGAATCATTAAACGCTGGAGAGCCGTCTCATTGCCGGGGTCAGTGGAACGTAATCGATCCAGCGTTTCTATTGCATTCACAAATTCTTCCCGTTCAACCAGGACTTGTGCCAGTTTGAGAAGTAGACCAGCCCATGCGCGTTGCAATGCATCACGTCGCTGTGTGGCCCATTCTGAGTAAAGTTCTTCCAGGAGATAACTGCCCTGATAGAGGTTTGCAGCAGCTTCGAGGCGCGTTTTTATTGTCTCTGTATTTGTCTCTGTATCGGCTTCTTTGAGTAGATTCTCAAATTCTTCTGCATCTACCCATATCTGTGTACTATCAGCAAGCTCAAGTACATCTCTTTCGAGGCGAAGCATGCGTGAGGAGGCCGGTCGCAAGATACCAGGCTCTAGAATCTGGCGTAATTCATGGACTGCGCCGTTGAGGCGATTGGCCGCAATATTAATATCTAGATCGGGCCAGAGTAGATCCATGATTTGTTCGCGTCCCAACCTGCGCCCGGAGCTGCTGAGGAGGCAACCAAGCAATGCACGTGCACGGCGTCGATGCCAGGTACGGCTATCTACTGCACTCCATTCGCCATCTATTCTTCGTTCAAGTCGAAATTGTCCCAATAAATAGATACGCAAAATAGGTGTAGCTGTTTGTTGAGTTGTGGTATCAGTATTTGCGGCGTGTTTATCTTCCCCCGTTGTATTCTGTTCAGCTGCAATATCTTCGGGAAGATGGCTTCCAATATATTTGCTGACGGTACGCCCCTTCTCACTCCAATAGGCGTACCAATATGGCCCATGCCCTGTGCCTTCTCGGCATTTATGACAGCGTGGTTTACCACAGCGTGTAAACTGCTGGCGATAGGTGACTTTACCGTTCATGTCTTCTGCCTATCTGCCCTCTATGCGAAAGATGGATGTAATAAATGGTACATGCTCTTGTTTATTATTTTACTCTCTATTATAACCCGATTATTCAGACATCACAACGCTATACTCGATTTATTTTCTGCTTGCTTGTTTATTTGTTCAAGATAGTACTTAATTTTGCACGAGAAGACTAACTTTGTCAATGAGTACCTTCTTCTCGTGCTGGTTATGCGTGGTAGATGAAAGTGCTATGAGCGCGTATTATTGCTTACGTCCTTTTAGCAGGATTGATTCGACTGTGAAGCTGGAAAGATGTCCATCTTCTCGTGTTACAACATCAAAGTATTGCCGAATGTGTGGGTTACTGTCCAGTATATATTTTTCCAGAGCCTCTTTGTCAGAGATAAGCATCTGTGAACGTAGCGTCCAATCATCGAAGTTAAGTGTGCGACGAAAGATTTCCACATGTGTAACTTGCAGCTTTGCCTGCGTAAAAAAAGCCAGCCATTCTTCTTTTGTGTATGAGCGCTCATGTGATGGGTCACGCAGCTTTTCAATGGCATTATCAAATGTATCCAGGACAGGATCTTTTGGAGCAATATTATCGATGAGTAGGAAGAGTCCGCCCGGTTTTAGCACACGGGCAACTTCTTGTACAGCTTGTGCCACATTCGGAAAATGATGGGGTGCGATACGACAGGTAGCGCGATCAAAAGTGTTTGCCGCAAATGGGAGGTTCTCAGCATCCGCAACTTGAAACTGAGCGTTGGTAATGCCCTCTGATTGCAAGAATCCCCTGGCAGTTTCGAGCATGACAGGAGTTAAATCGGTGACAGTGATCTGCGCTACATGTGGTGCTACAGCACGCGCCGTATGGCCGCCCCCAGTAGCGATATCAATGGCTTGCTGCTGAGGGTTCCATTCTCCCAATTCAATTAATCGATTTAGATCGCCACCTGTGCGATGCGAGATGCTGGTGACATAGCTTGCAGCTGTACGGCTAAAGTAATCCTGTACATGTGCTTTCTTCTCGTCACTACTTTGTGGTGAAGGTGTGTTGCTCATAAAAATATTTAAATCCTTTAGGCTAGAACTGATTAGATAGAGATAATTATACATCAGATGTACATGTTTATTTGTCTTTTCTGTTGTTAATAATTTCTTATAGACAGGAAGATAATGGAATGTGAACCTGTTTGTTTCAGCAAATGCGGACATCGCGCAGGGCCATGGGTGTGCGATGCAGAGCGAGATAGACTTCTCGACGCACGTTGAATAGCTATGCTATGATAGATGGGTATTATTTTCCTTATTTATGTTGTTGTTGTGGAATTGAGTACTATGCCGAAGCTTGAAGGTTCTGTCGAAAACATTGTCTTTCGCAACGAAGATAATCAGTATATTGTGGCTCGCTTCCGTTTAAATGATAGTGGGCGGCTCTTTCGTGATGATCTGGCAACAATTGTGGGCGTTATGCCGGGCGTGCATACTGGCGAGTTGCTCTCGGTTGAGGGAGAGTGGGAGAGTGATCCACGCTATGGTCGCCAGTTGCGTGTGACGAGCTTTGTGCAGC
This sequence comes from uncultured Chloroflexia bacterium, assembly GCA_963850365.1. Taxonomy (GTDB): domain Bacteria; phylum Chloroflexota; class Ktedonobacteria; order Ktedonobacterales; family Ktedonobacteraceae; genus Dictyobacter. Next base: position 194,936 of record CAWKKX010000042.1, on the reverse strand, counting down.
GCTTGCCAGCTTCGACGCAGGGAATGATTCGTTACCTGGGCTCAGGCTTAATCAAGGGGATTGGACCGAAGAAGGCCAAATTGATCGTGGATCACTTTGGCGAGCAGACGCTGGCGATTATTGAGCAGCAACCAGAACTTCTTAGCCAGGTCAAGGGTGTGAGCGTGAAAGATCGCGACCAGATAATAAAGGTGTGGCTGGAACAGACTGACATCAAAGAACTGCATCTCTTTTTACAATCACATGACGTGTCGATGAATGTGGCAACGCGCGTGTATAAACAGTATGGCAAAGATTCTATTAAAGTCATTCGTGAAAATCCTTACCAATTAGCACAGGAAGTCAATGGTATTGGCTTTCGTACGGCAGATGATATAGCTATCAAGCTGGGTCTGCCACCAGATAGTATTCCTCGCCTGGCTACGGGCTTAAAATATGTGTTGACTCAGGCTGCGAATGAAGATGGGCACTGTTTTGTATTTGAAAATGATCTTCTCTTCCGAGCTGCAAGCATGCTGAATGCACCCGCAGAAGCTCTCCAGGCTGCGATGGAGCAGTTGCATAATGATCGCGATGTGTTTATTGAGCCTCCGGCAAATATCCTTGTGGCCGCTCCGGCTCTTGCTGATAGTGCTCAGGCCACACAAAGCATTGCAGCTTTAGCCGATATGCCATCTGAAGCTGAGGAGCAGGAAGAGAAGATGCAGTCGCGTGTTTATTATGGACCATTCTGGTATGCGGAGAGTGGTTCTACACGTTTGTTGCGCCTGTTGCAGAAGGCTCCAAGTAGCCTGCCCCCGACCTCGCAGCAACAGTGGGATCGCGTCTTTGAGTTACTCAAGCAAAAGCGCAATATGCATCTGACGGAGAGACAACGTGAAGCAGTGCAATTGGCGTATAAGGAAAAGGTCTCTATTTTGACTGGTGGTCCTGGTACTGGCAAGTCAACATCTATTCGTGCGTTGCTTATGCTTCTGCGTACACGTAAGATAGAGGTCGCCATGGCCGCCCCGACCGGTCGGGCGGCTAAACGGCTCTCGGAAGCGACGGGGGCCCAGGTGAAGACACTGCATCGCCTGCTGGAATATGCGCCACATAATAATAGTTATCAGCGCAACGAGGACAATCCATTGCCTTTCCAGTTTGTGATTGTTGACGAATTCTCGATGGTTGATATTTTATTGTTCTATCATCTGCTCAAGGCTCTTCCTCGTGATGCCCATCTTCTTCTGGTTGGTGATGCCGATCAATTGCCTTCAGTTGGGCCGGGCAATGTTTTGCGTGATCTGCTGCGCTACGATACTCTGCCGTCTGTCCGTCTCTTAGAGCTCTTTCGTCAGGCGCAGGAGAGTAAGATTATAGTAAATGCTCACCGCATCAATCGCGGGCTCTTGCCAATCACAAAAATCGAGCCCACCAGCGATTTTTTCTTTATGCCTGAGGAAGATCCATTGTCCGCTCAGCAACTTATTTTGGATTTAGTTCAACGTCGTCTGCCTGCTCGCTATAATTTTAATCCCGTGAGCGATATTCAGGTTCTTGCTCCTATGTACAAGGGCGCTGTCGGTGTGACGCTGCTTAACGAACGTCTCCAGGCTCAATTAAACCCTTCGTCTTTTGCGCAGGTAGAGTGGGGTGATCGCACGTTCCGTGTGGGTGATAAGGTAATGCAGACGAAAAATGATTATGACAAGGGTGTTTTTAATGGTGACGTTGGTTTCATTCGTCGGATTGATAAAGAGAGCGCAGCTGCTCAAAGTTGAATTTTTGGAAGAGGCGGGTCCGCTTTTAGTTGATTATGTTTTCCATGAATTGGATGCGCTGGTGCTTGCCTATGCTATGACGGTGCATAAAAGCCAGGGTAGCGAGTATCCTGCGGTTATTTTACCTTTAGTCAGAGAGCATCGCATGCTCTTGCAGCGGAATCTGCTCTATACAGCTATCACACGTGCCAAGCGCTTTTGTGTTATCGTCGGTCAGCAGCAGGCGTTGGAATGGGCTGTGCATAACGACCGCGTTGCACTGCGCAATACTGGACTTGCGGAACGTCTTTTGCAGATGAGCAAGGGTGTCGGTTCTAAGACGCTGGTATAGATCTGGTGGCTATCGCTTCTTTGCTGTGCCGACAATAGCAATAATAGTCTAAATACGTGTATTCTTTTTGTTCACTGGATATTTGTCTGTTATGATGATGGAAAAGGGGGCGATGATGGCAAATGATCCTGATCTGAAGCAATATAACTGGGAAAAGTTCCAGTAAGCCAGCCAGGCAAGCATGGCAGGATTATCCGGTAAATATTGGAATTATTATTTTTATTGGTGTATTAGTTGCTTCACTTCTTTTTGTTTTGGTGTACTCAGGTTTTCCTGAGAAGCAGAGTATACCTGCAAGTAAGCAGAGTAGTGTGTCGCCGAAAAAAGCATCTGCAACACCAATTCCCCATCTTACGCGCCCTGTTTATACAGGCCCATTCACCAATACATGGACCAATATCCATAGTTTTCTGACATTTGATTATAAGATAGATAATCCTTCTGCGATTGCACAGAAATATGATTTTGTCTGGGGCGCAAACTATAAACATCTTGCAGCATATCGTGCTACTAATCCACATATCGTGTTGAGCTATTACTTTCCTATGCATCGTAACCATGGCGATTTTATTGATACTGCTTTAGGTAAACAACAAGGGTTGGATTATTGGAAGGCTTTACACCCGGATTGGGTATTGTATAAATGTGATCGTACAACTCCTGCCTATGAATATTATGATCCAAATATGCCGTTTATACTGACAGATCCAACTATTCTAAATTGGATGGTTCAATCGTTTGCAGCCCCCGCTGCCCGGTATGGCTACGATGCTATCGCTCTTGATAACGTCAATATGGATAATATGTTTGGTGCTTGTGGTTCCTATGATAAGAGTGGGCAATGGGTGCAGCGCTATACGGGAAAGAGTAATGATCCACAATGGCAAGCCGATGTTGCTAACTGGATAACGCAGATGCAGGAGGCTTTGCGTAAACTTTCAAGGCCTCTACTCTTGATCTCTAATCTTGATCCTGGCTCGGTCCCTATCGATTCAGTAGCTATGCAAAAGGTGTTGCTGCATTCAGATGGTGTGTTGGATGAGAGTAGCTTTTCTCATTACGGAGAGAATAATCTTTCGGCGGGGCAGTGGCTGCAAATGATCCATTACGTCGATAGTGTGCAGGCACAAAATAAGCCTTTTTTCCTCATCAATGAGTTCCAAAAAGGCATTGTGAACAAAGAAAAAGAATGGGTGCTCGCTTCATACTTAATGTGTAAACAACAATTGTCGATGGTTTACTTTGCCCTTTTTCAAGCATATGGCGGTGATATGCAGATTCCTGAATTGAATGTTCAGATTGGTAGCCCGTTGAGCAAGATGTATGAAAAGCAGGGAGCATACTGGCGTGACTATACTGGTGGCGAAGTACTCGTTAATCCAACGGATACTCCCGCTACGGTCACAACCAATAATGTAACAACTTATGTTGATATCTTCGGTCAGCCTGTGAGTCAGATGTTTACGTTATCTCCACATACGGGCAAGATTCTATTGCTGAAATCGCAGTAGCGGGGATGAGCATGGAATTTGCACTTTTCCTATTTTTGCACCAAGTGCAAAAATAGGAAAAGTGCAAATTCCATGTAAGAAAAGATTGGCGATAGTGCCGTGCTACCGGGTTGGCGTTTCTGCATTGAAATATAGAAATTGAAATATTTTTGTCTGCCAATCGTGTTATAGCATGATATAATACTGTCTATAGAGAGGGGCGCTCATATATGCGTTTCTCTTACTATTAATCCCCTCTATAGAGGAGCAAAAATGGACCGCCAAGAAGCAATTGACTTTCTGTTAGATCATTATGAAAATCCACGCAATCATGGTGAAATTGAGCATCCTGATGTGAGTTTGAGTGGTGGTAATCCCGGTTGTTCTGATGTGATCACGATGCAGGCACGCTTCGACCCCAATGGAAAAGTAGAGGCCATTAGCTGGGATGGAACAGGCTGTACGATCAGTCGCGCGGCAGCATCCTATGTGACAGAGATGGTCCAGGGCCTGAGCGCGGAAGAGATTGACGCGATTACTTTTGAAGATCTTATGGAACAGCTTGGACGTGAGGTTGTGATGACACGCCCAACGTGTGCTACACTTGCGCTGGGCACGCTTAAAAAGGGTGTGCACGAGCACCATATGCATCAGCTTGCCGATAATACCAATTACAAATAGAAATTTTGGCGAGACACGTGTCTTCTATAAGTATGGTGCAGCGTGTTCTTGCTAGAGATTCTGAGGGATATCTATAATTCGTATGTTTTGCGCCAGCCAGCCAGTATGTCTAGAGCTTGTTGGTGTAGTTTTTTATGCTCAGAATCATTGAGCCAACGGCTTACCCCCGATGGATGTGGTAGTGGCAGGAAGAGCATACCGTCATGTTCCTGGTAGGTACCGATGATCTGTTCCAGCTTCCCTTTACCAAAGAATGCCTCGATTGCCATGGTACCTACCAGGAGAACTACTTTGGGGTGGACGATCTCTAGTTCCGCATCTAGATAGGGGCGACAGAGTGCGAGTTCTGGTGGTGAGGGTTTGCGATCACCGCTCCCGCGCAGATTGCGTCCTGGATCACAACGCGTAAGAGAACTGAGATAGGTATGTTCATGCAAATAGCCAGCAGAGAAGCCAGCTATCTCAAGCCATGCCTGCAAAATGCGTCCGCCTGGACCACTAAAAGGTATATTCCTGGCCACCGAGAGGTGACCAGGTGCCTGGCCGATGATCATAATACGGTCAAAAGCACGCCCGCTTACAATCGGATGGGCTTTAGGAATATAGCCATGCTGCTCACATAGTCGGCATGTGCGAATGCGTTGTTGTAGTACGGTAAGTTCGTCTTGCCTCCCTTTCCTATCTGCCTCTTGTGTGTTCTTCAAGCTTCTCTTCTCGACTTTTTACTACATTCGTCTCTTCGATACTGGACTGCTTGTATTGTTCAGCAAGGTGGCTATATTGCCCTTGATAATACATAAGTGGATGTGATTTATCTATCTGTGTGGCATCGTTGTAGTCTATTAATGTACTTTTCTCTTCCCCTGCATCATCGACAAAGATTACTTTGCCTTCTGTCCCCATCGCTTCCACCTGTCCTAGAAAGATAATATGATCCCCGCCAGGATATTCAGCTACGATACGTGTATCTACAAAGGCAAGCACGCCATCGATAATGGGAGCGCCCGTGGCAGCTATATGATATGGAGCATGATAGAAGTTTTCATAACGCTCTTTACTATTGGTTGCGAAACCGCGCGAGAGGCCTTCCTGTTTATTGGTGAGCATATTGACTGCAAAAATTTTGCCTGCGCGAAAAAGTGGTAATGTATTGCTTTTATTATCAATACAAACAAGAACTAGTGGTGGATTGAGTGAAACTGAGCAGAAGGCGTTAACTGTAATGCCTGCGATCTCCCCTTGACTACGTGTCGTGACGACTGTTACTCCTGTGGCAAAGCGTCCCATTACCTGCCGGAAAAATTCTTTCTCAATAGCCATGTATTAATCCTTTAAGTGGAACATATGGAAACATAGGAATATCCATTGAGCTCCGCACCGAACGCAGTGGTTGGTTCCTTTCTCCCGCCCCTGACGCGCTTGACTTGTTCCCTTTTTTGTCAGAGTGACTTATATCTTGTTTACAGAGTATCATGTTCAATAAGCATCTTGTCAACTGTACAAAAGTGCAGCACCTGGCTACTCCTCTGAAAACTTTCTTTAGTTATTCCATTTAGTTTGCATTTACTCTATTCTTGTCAGAAACGACAAGAATAGAGTAAATGCAAACTAAATGGAATAACCGCTTGTAAGTGCTGTACAGCCAAACAAACTCATCTAATCTATACAAAGGATTTGACATCTGTTTTCCTACTGTTTATTATTAATTAGAGATTGGGTTGTTCGTTATTAAGTGGAAATAAGAGTTCTATGTGGAAAATAAATTTCAGATGTAGAAAGAATTTAGAAAGGAAATAGTATGGATACGCGTTTTTATCATTCCCAGGAGTTAGATCTTCAGAGGATTGCACAGGCGATAGTGCTAGAATATCAGGCAAAAGGTTTTGAAGCTCGTCAATTTGGTAATACGGATGTAGTGAATATTCAGCTCAAAAAAGAAAGCACTTTGCGGACTATTACTGGATTGGGCAAGGCGCTTGGAATATCCCTACAGCGAGCGAATCAGGGAACTTTTGTGCAGGTTGGGGCTCAGGACTGGACCGACCAGATTGCTGTTGGAGCAATTGGGCTTGTATTGCATCCGCTATTAATTACAGCGGCGGTTGGAGCGTTGACGCAAAATAATGTTGTGCATGATATTATCAGGTCCATCGATTACCAGGTCCAACAACAGCAACCAGGTGTAGCAGTGTCGATCCCTCCCACAAGCATAACCTTTTCCTAAACTCTACTCTGAGATTCATCTTCGCTTGTAGTGGGGATGAATCTCACATTCGGTGAGCGATAGAGGATCATTGAAAAGTAATCTGAGCTGACCTATTGTCGAAAAAAGTGAGTTGCTACATTGATCTCCAGACAGAAAATCCCTTTCTATGAAGATGAAGCTGTGAATTGACAGTATATATCTCATATAGATATACTATGATGTAACATAGCCTGGTCTCACGTTTGCCGGGTATCCTCAAAAGGGTCAGGGAGAATCATGAAACTTGCAACTCGCCCGTCGCAATCGCAGATCAGGGCGAAAAAGCGCATCCTCTCAGCCGCTGTTGTGCTGCCGATCCTGGCTGGATGTTTGTTATTTACCGTTCTTGTGGCGGTGAGCTTTGGCTCGGTCTCTATTCCCATCGATACGATTGTGCGGCTCCTGTTGAATGGTACTGGACTCTTCCATTTTACCCGTCAATGGGATGCATCGCTTGAGGTGATTATCTGGCAGGTACGCATGCCAATTGTGATTGGAGCCGCACTTGTCGGAGCTGCTTTGGCGGTTGCTGGAACCCTCTTTCAGGGTATGCTGCGCAATCCCCTGGCTGATCCATATCTGATTGGCACGTCTTCTGGTGCTGCCCTGGGTGCTACTATCGCATTTGTATTGCCTTTTGATACAGTGTATGGCACCTTTTTCCCTCTGACTCCCTTGCTGGCATTTGTGGGTGCGCTCTTTACCGTTTTACTGGTCTATGTTGTGGCTCGCTCTGACGGGCGTACTCCTGTTGTGACCTTGCTGCTGGCTGGTGTGGTGGTGAATGCTGTGCTGGTTGCGTTTCAAACGTTGATTTTAACATTATGGCCTTCTCCTAATTTTGGACGCATACTGGGACTTTTCAATTGGCTCTCAGGTGGTGTGGCGATTGTGGGGTGGCAATCTCTCTTTGTGGTTGGGTTTATTGTAATTGCAAGTATCCTCTGCTCACTTTTCTTTGCGACTGTATTGGATGTCTTTGCGCTCGGCGAGGAAGGGGCTGCCCATCTAGGTCTCCATGTTGAGGGGTCGAAGTTTGTGATTGTTATGCTTGCCTCGTTGCTCACGGCTGCGGCTGTTTCTATTAGTGGCTTGATTGGCTTTGTTGGCCTGATAACACCACACTTGATGCGCTTACTGCTGGGTCCCAGGCATCGTGTGCTGTTGCCCGCTTCTGCGCTTGGTGGAGCGATTTTTCTGGTGCTGGCGGATCTGCTTGCGCGTGTTGTTTTAGCCCCTATAGTGCTGCCAGTAGGCGTCTTTACAGCGCTTGTAGGTGCGCCTTTTTTCTTATTCTTGTTAAGGGGCAGTAAGCGAGAATATACATGGTAGGGCAAAAGAATCATCGCGTACACACCATTCACACCACTCCCCTTCCTGTATTGCAGATGCAGCAGGTTTCTTTTGGATATAGACAGCAGGCGCTCCTCTACGAAGTGTCACTTGGCATTCAGTCTGGTGAAATGATTGGTTTACTGGGACCCAATGGTTCTGGCAAGACAACGTTACTTCGCTTGCTCAGTGGCGTGTTGCAGCCTCAGCAAGGACACGTTCTGCTGAAGGGACGCGATTTGCGGCGGTGGGGCCGCCGTGGAGCTGCACAGCATATCGCGGTCGTTCCGCAAGAGATGCATATGCCTTTTGACTTTACCGTAGAGCATATGGTGGGCCTGGGACGTACTCCATTTATGACATCCTTCTGGCGCACAGCGGGACGGCAAGATCATGCACTTGTGCATGATGCGATGGTAGCGGCAGGTGTTTCAGCGCTGGCTGAGCGCATCTTTAATGAATTGAGCGGAGGTGAGCGGCAGCGAGTGATGATTGCAATGGCACTGGCCCAGCAGCCGGCTGTGTTGTTACTTGACGAGCCGACTTCCCATCTTGATATTAAGTATCAAATTGAGACACTGGAATTGGTGCAAAAGCTTAATCGTGAGCGCAATATGACAATTGTGGCGGCGATGCATGATTTAAACCTTGCTTCCCGTTATTTTTCCCGCCTTGTGCTCTTCCAGCGGGGTATTGTCGCAGATGCAAGCCCAACCGAGGTACTGGAGCCTGGCTTACTGCGCCGTGTATATGGGATCGATGTCCAGGTTGGTATCTTGCGTGGTGCTGAGCATTTAAGCGTGTTGCCGCCTTCACGCGATGCTGCCACTGTTGAGGATGAGCATAGCCCGTCTGCGCTTGTGCATGTTATAGCGGGTGGTGGCTCTGGTGAACTAATGATGCGTGCGCTGGCGGATGCTCGTATTCCATTTAGCGCTGGTGCATTAAACATTGGCGATAGCGATCATACACTCGCTTTACGTCTGGCTAAAGAGATAATTACTGAGCAGCCCTACTCGCCTATTTCTCAAATTGCATTGGATCGCGTACGTGTATGTCTCGCGAACGTAAAACTGCTCATTATTTGTCCTACTGCAATCGGGCCAGGTAATCTCGCGCTGCTCCAGGAGGCTGTACGGGTAGCAGAAGAAGGACTTCCAGTGCTCTTATTAATCTCGCCGGTGGATACAGCCTGTGTCCCAAACGATCCATTAGGAGAGAGATCAAGCGGTGTACAACTTTTTGGTATGGCTGTCCATGATTATACACACGGCCAGGGCCTGGCGTTGCTGGAACAGCTTGTACTGGCCGGTGCTCATGTAACGGAGACCGTGGGCGAGGCTCTGGAGAAGGTGTATAATTTTGCTTGTAATATTCGCTAATATTATTTGTTTAGCTCTATATGCAAATTTTTGTATCTTTGCTATGCATATCTATGCCTATAAATAGGCGATACATGTATCGGCATATCAGCGGGTACTGCGGGCGCAATGAATTGCTCCTCTACTGGTTTTTGCGGGTTTCGGTAAGGTTCATTCCTCGATAAATGTCATTGATAGGGATTTGGATATTCAGGCTTGCTAATTGAACAATGCTATCTGGTCCATAGGTGCAGAATATCCACCTATTCTTCTCGCGAAAATAGATTTCTATATGGATGCTCTGAGAGTCAACCATAATATATTCTTGTATAGTAAGACATTCGAGATAATAGTTGAGCTTTTTAAATCTGTCAACTGCTTCTGTACTTGGTGAAAGCACTTCGATAACCAGGCATGGGTAGTGTATCGCGTCTCCTGCTTCGTGATCGCGCTCATCATAGCTCACGGACACATCAGGATGGACATAACGCATTTCAGAGAGTTGTAGCCGTACGTCTGAATTATATGTCCAATAAGGGCTATTTTTTAGAGATGTACCAATTTCTAGTGTTAGATTTGCAATAATCGCTGAATGATAGTTGCTGCCTCCGGCTAGCATCCTCAGTTCGCCATCCAGGTATTCGTAGCGTGCATGTTGGCTACCTTGATCTAGTAGCAGGTAGTCTTCAACAGGCATAATAGGAAATCCATATTGTGCCATTGTGTACCTCCTGGATTGTTATCTCTATTTGATGCACCCTATCTGCCATATTTCCTTGTGGTTTATTATAGCATGTGCCTGGAACGTCGGGGAAATCTGTCTCCTAGCCCTTCTCATACAAAGCTATACCCTGTATGAGAGAGGCCAGCAGGTACTACTCTAGAGAGCAGTAAGCAATTCGGGGTTGCTGTCTGTGATGGCTAGTGAATGTTCGAACTGAGCTGAGCGAGAGCCATCGGCTGTGCATATGGTCCATCTATCAGCCAGAGTTTTTGTTTCGTAGGTACCCACATTAATCATAGGCTCGATGGTAAACACCATACCCTTCAGGATCTTCATACCGGTATTTGGGCGTCCAAAGTGTGCTACTCCGGGGTCTTCATGTAGTGAGCGCCCAACGCCATGTCCAACGAGATCGCGTACAACCGAGAATCCATTCGCTTCGGCGTATGTTTGAATAGCGGCTCCGATATCGCCAAGGCGTTTGCCTGGACGTGCCTGTTCGATGCCGAGTTCGAGACAGCGTCTGGTCACATCGACAAGCTTCTGAGACACGCTATCGATGGTACCGACCGCGTAGGTCATACAGGAGTCGCCGACCCAGCCATTCAGGATGACGCCAATATCAACACCTATAATATCTCCATCCTGTAGAATTTTTTGTGCACTGGGGATACCATGGCAGATTACCTCGTTGACAGAGGCACAAATCGTACCTGGAAAAGGCGGGATTGGAGCACGTCCATGGCCACCAGGGTGTGCACCATATCCTTTATAGATGGGAATAGCGTTATTGCTACGAATATAGTCCTCTGCAATTGTATCTAGTTCCGCAGTTGAAACGCCTGGTTTTACATACGGGCGAAGTACTTCAAATGTCTCTGCGACCAGTCGTCCGGCTGCTCGTAGTTTGTCTATCTCTTTTTGTGATTTTAATAGAACTGCCATCTATTCCTCTTTTTCTTGACAATGCTTAATAGAGTATGCTTTCTCTCGATTATAAGTTTTTATTTATAGCCTACTTGCACATCTATTTCCAGTGGTTGTTCCCATGTCAATAGATCATCGGTTGTAACCTGAAAATAATGGTTAAAGTACATAAGTAGATGATCAATAGTAGTGTAATCTATGCGCTGGCTCTTGCCCGTATGAAGTGCAGCAAGTACACTTAGAGAGACGCCGCTCTCGCTGGCAAGGCGGCGCAAGCTTAAGGCGGGTTGACCCTGCCTGGCCCGTTCAACATTTGTGCGTGCGAGCAAGAGACGCAATTTGCAAGAAATAGTCATGACTACAGCCTTTCACAACTTTGGTTCTACCCTGCTATCATATCTTTCCGTATAAAATATCTTAGCAGATTTTGTTGTGGTATGTCAATACAATGTGTTGCATTGAGCATGTAGAAGTAGTGAGAATATCTTTTATAAGTGAGTCAACCTGGTACTCTGTATTTATCATTCTGAATCAATATATTCATAGCCATTAGATGTATAATGTAAACAATAAACAATATGTCACTCGTTATTTTATGATATATACTTTGATAAATTCATCCTGTTAGACGCTTGCAATCCTGTGAGCTTACTCGTATACTTGCAGAAAGTCGTAGAACATATGTTATTGTGTGTGTTCTATGGTATGTATAATAGCTTATGAAAAATGTTTTTCGTAATAAATAGTAGAGAGGTGCCTATGAGCGATGAAGGTAAGGCTACAGTGACCTTACGTTTACCTTCGACATTGAGTGCTTATAGTGGAGGTAAAAGTCAGATAGTGTTAAAAGCTGATACGGTTGAGCAGCTCTTAGTTTTGCTTCGGAGCCAGCACCCTCTTGTATGGGAACGATTGTGTACTGAGCAGGGGCAGATTCGTGATCATGTGCGTATTTTTGTGAATAATCAATTGATTAGTGGATCAGCTGGATTAAAAACGGTATTAAAACCAGATCAAGAGGTAATTGTGCTTCCTGCCTCTTTCAATGTCTAATGCAACCATTGCGTTCTGAGCTGCATAGATAGATTGAGTTCAGAATGCATCTTTTTCGCACCCTTTATGTGAAATACTGTTACTGCTCTACTAAAGATACGTCATATAGGATATGATTTTATATTTATTTTCAATGAACTGTGGAATGTGAGGGCTGTGTGGATAGCAACGTTTTATCTTCTGATAGCTATGGCATCCGGCCTTATTTCTCTTTGCATGCCCAGGTAAGACAAAAACCTTTTGCAAACATAAGTAAACGTCATGCGCTTTTTGCGGAAGCTAACGATTATTTGCGCCAATTTGCCAGGGAGCAGGCATTGCCTGTTGATTTGCTTAATCGGTTACGTCAGATTCAGTCGGAGATAGAGGTGGGTGGGTATTATGAGCATACAGGCAATGAATTGTCTTATGGAGCGAAACTGGCCTGGCGTAATACTACACGCTGTATTGGTAGGCTGCATTGGTCCTCTTTACATGTACGTGATATGCGTCATCTCAGCACGGCGGAGAGCGTTTTTACTGCCTTGATTGAACATATTCAGATTGCGAGCAATGGAGGGAAGATTCGCCCTCTCATGACAGTTTTTGCTCCACAGACACCGGCTCATAGTGGTGTGCGGATCTGGAACTCGCAACTGATTCGCTATGCAGGCTATCGTCAATCTGATGGTTCTATTCTGGGTGATCCCATGCAAGCTGAACTGACCGCAATCCTGCTAAAACTTGGGTGGAAAGGAGGACCTGGTACCGCATTTGATCTCCTCCCGCTTGTAATTCAAATGCCTCATCAGGCTCCTCGTTTGTTTGAGTTACCGCCAGAGGTGGTACTAGAAGTGCCCATTAGCCATCCTGATCATCCAGGGTTTGCGGCACTGGGCTTAAAATGGTATGCTTTGCCTGTTATCTCTGATATGCGCCTGGAAATTGGCGGTATTTCCTATACGGCGGCACCTTTTAATGGTTGGTATATGGGTGCAGAGATTGGTGCACGTAATTTTGGTGATCAAAAGCGTTATAATCTTCTTCCCACTATTGCGGAAAAACTTGGTTTCGCAACGTATTCTGAGCGCACGTTATGGCGTGATCGTGCTCTCGTTGAGCTGAATATTGCTGTGCTTCATTCTTTTGCCCTTTATGGAGTCTCTATCGTTGACCACCATACTGTTTGCCGGCAATTTCTATTGCATGAAGAGCGTGAGCGTAGGGCTGGGCGCACATTAGCAGCTGATTGGGGATGGATTGTCCCTCCTCTGTCTGCTTCCGTTACGCCTGTTTTTCATAAGCCATATGAAAATAAAACTGCAACTCCTAACTTTTTTTATCAACAACCTGTATGGCAAAACTATTCATCAGCCTTCCATCCTGGAATTTCTGAGCCGGAGGAGAGAGGGAATACCACCTCAAATATTAGTGGCTCTTTGTGCCCTATTCCTGCGTTTTCTTAGAAGGTGTTAGCTCACCTCGTACTGACACGGTTTTTTGAGCTCTCTGCTAGATAGTGTAACCCTCAACACTTTAAGAAAAGGTAAATTATACCCGAATCTTTATAGAGAAGGTATCCATATCTTTCCTAAGAGGTATTTACAAGAAATGTTGTAGTGATCTACGTTTACTGTTGATAGACCTGAATGTATAGGTTGTTATAGCCCACATTGGCTTGCATGCATGTATTCGTTGACACAATGTGATGCTGTTTCTATACTGGTATTCAACGGCCCCAAAAAATTGTGTTTTAAGAAGGGAATGGTAGTATCCAATGTCGTTTACTCAAGATGAACTACAAGCGCTCAATACCATCTTGGATCAGAAACTATCGGGACACCGTCGTGATCTCGAGCGTACTTTTGACCAGCGCTTTCAAGGGCTCAGGCGCGATTTTGAGCAGCGACTAACTGCTATACAGCAAGATCTTCAGCGTAACTTTTCGCGTACGCTTAGTGACCAGCAAACGCGTTCACGGGATGCAGTGGCGCGTAAGTTAGGTGATCAACAAGTGCGCATAACTCGATCACTTGTACAAGAAATTGAGCAAAGGCGTTTACAGCAGCAACAGCACAATGAGGATTTTCTGGAACGTTCCCTGGCCGCTCAACTTTTAGCTTTTGAGCAGTTAATTGGTCAACGTCAATCTTTGGTCGAGTTTGACGAGTCTGCATCATATCCCAATGCTGTTCATCCCGATTTCGATACTATTGAGGTGCAGACTGAGATCCCCTGGGATGATCTAGTTGATCTTATTGATCGTGTCCTTGATGAGCGTCTCTCTACGTTACAGGCGTCTTTACAGACCTCGCTAAAAGATATTGAACGCTACCTGGCCGTGCAGATACACTCTATCCGCGCAACCTCGTTACGTGAGCAGAAATCTGTTCATGATGAAGGTACTGTAAATGCTCTTGGTGATATGCAAGATGTTTTCAGAAGTATTGAGCAGCTCGAACGCTTGATAGAGTCAATGCAAGTCGCGATGGCTACAAATAGTGCACTCATCTCTAATCGTCTGTACTATCATCAACAACTTCCACAAGAGCGTGCACATCCATCTCAACAAACATTCACACATGAGAAAGTCCAACCTGGGACGAACCTATCTTCCCCTGGTCAACAAGAAGAAATATGAATCTTCTTCCCTCATGAGGTTGGGCTTAAAATTGTCTGATGTCGCTATGTGTTTGTTGCGACTCTTTGTTGCCTGACCAGCATCGCGCAAAAACAGTGTTTATCTTTTGTCCTACTGGTACACCCAACTCAGCTCGAATTACAGCAGGCAAATTTGAAAAATTATGAGCTGGCTATGTACTGGTCAAAAAAAGCGACTTGTGCTATGCTTAATACCAAGGACAATTATTTGGGAATTTCGTCCTCGCAGATCGTATCACATTCTCAGAGGAAATAGTTTATGGATAGTTCTCTTCAAAGTGCCAGCCTCACTATAGACGACCTGAAAGCGTCTGTTGCAAAGCAAGCAGAAGAAGTATCAAGTGCTGCTGAAGAAGAACATCATGTCCATTTGCCCAATCCAAGTTTGTGGCCCCTGCTTTTAGGTGCTGCGATTTTGGTGACGGTTATTGGCTTGTTGTTCATTCCTGATGGTCCGTGGTTGGCCATTGCTGGTGCTCCTTTTATACTCGTTGGGATTCTGGGATGGGCACTGGAAGATCCAATGGCACCACAAAAGGTGGAATATATTCAGACACCTGAAATAGCTGGTGAACTGGCGAAATTTAAAATTGGTCAAGATGTTCTTACTAAGGATGGCGAGTGGCTTGGAACCGTGCAGGCTCGCTTCAGCCGCTATATTCTCGTTGATCGCGGCGGTTTATCTGTAAATGTCTATTATGTACCACCTCGTTTTATTGAGGATGAGGTCAAGAATAATACTGTTCGCTTGAAGGTAAATGAGCTTGACCTGCTGAAGCAAAATCTGGATGCGATGCCAGATGATCTCTATGAAGAGTCTCCCGAACTTGGTGTACCGCAGGTGAAGGGCGTTCCGCTCTTTGCACGTGGGCCACTGTCACCTGCAGAGACCGGTCACTACAACTATGGCCCGAATTTCCCTGGTATAAATACCGATGCCGCAGGGTCCTATCGGCCAGAAGAGGTTCGTCCTGTACCACAAAAGTATGTCGCAGATCGTCGTAGCCTCTATAAAAATAGAAAAAATCTGCCGGCCAATGTTGCCAGTCAGAATTAAATTTTACATAAAAAGGGAAGTGAATAGAACTCACTTCCCTTTTTATATATTAAATATGCAATTTAATACTCATAGAATCCTTTTCCACTTTTACGACCGAGCATTCCTGAAATGACCATACGGCGTAAGAGTGGAGGAGGTGCATAGAGTGGATCTTTATATTCCTCATAAATCGCTTCTGCGGCCCACAAGGTTGTATCTAGCCCGACATAGTCAAGTAGCGTAAATGGACCCATAGGATAGCCACAGCCAAGTTTCATTGCTGTGTCAATGTCATCACGCGAGGCCATGTTGTTTTCAAGCATACGAATCGCTGCAATCAGGTAGGGGATGAGCAAGAAATTGACAATAAAGCCCGCTGTATCTTTTGCCAGGACAGGAGTTTTACCAAGTGAGATGGCAAATTTTCTAACTTCTTCAATAGTCTCTGGTGCTGTAGAAATAGTTTGAACGATTTCGACAAGCTGCATTACAGGAGCGGGATTAAAGAAATGTAGCCCACACACCTTGTCAGGACGCTTTGTAACGGCTCCCATTTGTGTGACGTTAAGCGATGAGGTGTTGCTGAGAATAAGAGCATCTGCTTTTAATACTCGATCAAGGATGGGAAAGAGGCGTAATTTCTCTTCCATATTTTCGATGACTGCCTCGATTACTAGATCGCAGGCTGCAAAATCTGCCTTGTCTATTGTGCCATGCAGACGAGCATGATTTGCCACAACCTGATCTTGTGTCAATTTTTTCTTGCTTGCCATCTTTTCCCATGCATCATAGATGCGCTGTATTCCTTTTTGAAGCAATAGCTCATTGATCTCACATATAATTGTCTCATAGCCGGATTGGGCGCAAGCTTGTGCAATGCCACTGCCCATTAAGCCTGCGCCAACAACACCTACTTTTTGAATCGTCATCGAATCTCCGATCTATCCTTCCGGTTTGTGTCCTTTTTAGGTTAAAGCCAAATAATCTGCTGATAATTGTAGCACACCCGGATTGGACTCGATAGAACCATCATCTGTTTGCTAATAGGTGAAACTACCTGGTCTGTGTTTGCTGATGACGAAATTTTTGCCAATTTGCGGTTAGAGACTCGATGAGTGGTTTACCTTCGCTCTGCCGTTGTTGTGAGCTGCGCAAAGGGATGGTTTGCTTGTTACGTGCCGCAACTCCTGCACCGAGTACATCTTTAATGATATATATATAGTCATCCATGTTTGCTGCAAACAATAGGGCTTGCTTACTATCCTCCATGTAGAAGTAGTGTCCATATTTGTTGTACCAGTCTCGGATGTCGGCCTGTGAGTGTACTTGATGCTGCTGGTGTTTTGGATCGAGAGCATAACCAATCTCGCCAAAGGGAAAACAATGGAGATGTGCGTGAAACACGGTTTGCCGGAAGATGCCATGTTCCCAGTGAACTGGCAATGCATAATACTGTGTAAAAAAAAGGTGGACTTCTTGTTTTAGTGTCAGAAGTTCGTCATCTAGTTCGGCTGGCATAGCCCCGTAGCAGGCATAGTGCTGTTTGGGGATGATAAGTAAGTGACCCTCTACCAGTGGGGCATGATCAGCGATAATAAGAAAGTTTGTGGTTTCTTTAAGAATATAGTTCGCGATGTTGTCGATTCGACAAAAGACACAATCAGTTTGTGTCTTTTGAGCATCCGCAGAGGTGCTACTCTTGCTCTGCATTCAAGAAATCTCCTTACGCGCCAATTTGTTTCTCTATGTAAACTATAGCTCAAGACTCTTCGGTTTCGCAATGTCAAAATGTCGATGTGCGCAGGATTTGTCTACTCCATAGGTTCCTGCGCTCTCCGTTTATTGTTGGCGACCTTAGCCAGCATGGCGGAAATTTGCCTCGGCCATTGTGAGAGACTGACCTTCAGCGAGTACACCTGCATCTACAATTTCGGCTACGATTAGCGTTGAGTCGCCTGCTGGTACAATATGTTGTACTTCACAGGCGACCCATGCCAGCCCTTCTTGCAGAATAGGGTAGACCTGATTTACAATGCTGTAGTGAATATTGGCCATTTTATCTGGATGTTTCAATGCGGACTTGCCCAGGGCTCCTGCCAGCCCTTTTTGTCCGCTCTGGAGCACATTCACCGTAAATTTGCGGCTGCGCAGGATCATCGGGAGCGATTTTGCTGTATTTTCTATCGAAACGGCGAGCATTGGTGGCTCAAACGAAATCTGTGTGAGCCAGTTGGCAGTGAAGCCATTGACCTCCATGCCTTCATCGCCCTTATTGCCTTCCATACACATGACCACATACAGTCCATAGGTAAACATACGTAAGGCTTGTTTCTTTACCGCTTTGTCCATTACCAATCCTCTCTGGTGTAAGAATGTAAGTTTTTTTATTCTATTGTACTCACAAATCGTATTCTATGTAAGAGTACTGAGTGTCCAGTGTGTTTTATAATAAGGCAGGGTACAGCATGATGAGAAAAGGAGTACTATTTCGTGAAGGTAGATAAGAAAACTATATATTTTGTCCTGCTACTTTTGTGTATATGTATAGTCTTGAATGGATGTATTGCCAGGACAGATACGCAAGCAAGTACACCGACAAGCCAACCTGCAGAATCCGTTACCAGACCAGCGAGTTCAACTCCAATGAGTTCGACTGTGACGAGTTCAGCTACAAATGGAACTATAACTGCTGCCAGTGTTATTTTAAGTCAATCTGCTGGTGCAAGTGTAAGTGTGAAAGTTCATGTTCCACAAAGTATGCGGACGGGTCCTTTTACGCAAGATCGTTCGCTTAACATTCCGTCTAAATTCGCCATTGCTGTCTATGCGCGTATTCCTGGTGCACGTTTTATGGCACTAACTCCCGATAGCAATTTGCTCGTGTCTGTTCCTGGTGAAGGGAAGATTGTGCTCGTACAATCCGTACAAGGTGGTGACCCCCGTGTCTCTGACTTTGTAACGGGATTGCGTAAGCCGCATGATATCGTATTCCATACGATTGGAAACATTACCTATATGTATGTATCGGAATCTAATCAAATTGATCGCTATGTCTATCATGCTGGCGATACGCAGGCTCAGGGTCGGCAGGTAGTCGTGTCAGGTTTGCCTGATAGCAGTTTACCAGAATTGCATGGGGCCTATGGTCATGAACTCAAAAATATTGCACTTGACTCTAACCATAAGTTATATGTGTCGATAGGTTCAACGTGTAATGTCTGTGTATCTGATACAATGAGTAATCCCTTGCGTGGTGCTATCTATCAATATAATGCTGATGGTAGTGCTGGGCGTGTGTACGCGCGTGGGTTGCGTAACGCGGAAGGCTTAGCGTTTATTCCCGGCACGAACGAACTCTGGGTTGCGGTGAATAATCGTGACAATATTGCTTACCCGCATCAGGATGCGACGGGCAAGTATGGACAGGTCATACCTGGCTATGTCGATAATCATCCACCCGATGAGTTTACTGCTGTACGTGATGGTGGAAATTATGGTTGGCCGTTCTGTAACCCCAATCCTGATCAAGGTGTGGATACGATGCCTTTTGATCGCGATGTACAATTTAATGCGGACGGACATATTGATTGTAATAAAATGGATCGTATCAATAAGGGGATTCAGGCGCACTCGGCCCCGCTTGGTTTAGCATTTATGCAGGATGCCAATGCAACCCATGTTGGTGCGCTGATCGGTCTTCACGGGTCATGGAATCGGACTGCGCCCACAGGCTATAAAGTCGTTTACTTCCCCTGGAACATGCAGACAAAGTTACCAGGCAAGCAGGTTGATCTGGTAACTGGCTGGCTGGATAATGGTGGTCAGGCATGGGGGCGACCTGTAGATAATATTGTGGATCAGCAAGGCAATATACTCATTTCTGATGATGCCAGCGGTACGGTCTATAAACTCTCATACAACGGCTAGCAATGGCCTATATAGCGCGGCAACGCTGCACAAACTCTTAGAGATGGCTAGCTACATTTTGTTAAGCGATAGGAACGATCTGGCCGCCAGTCATCTCTAGCAACTCTTTGGGCGTCAATTGAAATACTGCAAATGGCGTTCCGGCGGCGGCCCAGATTGTTTCAAGGCGTAACAGGTCTTCATCTACATAGGTCTCTAGCGCTTCTGTATGACCAAGCGGAGCGACGCCGCCTATGGCAAAGCCAGTTTTTTGTCGTACGAAATCCGCATCCGCTTTTTCTATTGGCTCGCCAACCAGAGCGCTCAGTTTCTTCTCGTTCACGCGGTTTGAGCCGCTGACAACCACGAAAATAGCTTTTTTTGTGTTCTTCCCTTTGAAGACCAGCGATTTGACGATTTGTGCGACTTCACAACCGACCGCCTGCGCCGCGTCTTTCGCCGTCCGGGTTGAATCTGCTAATTCAACTACCTGGTTGCTGAAACCGCCAGTTTGTAATAAAGTTTGTATTTTTTGTGCGCTCGAACTCAGTTCTTTTGCCATACAGCCCTCTCTACCATGCATAATAAAGTATGCTTATTATTCGGTCAGCATTTCCAACTTATAACTTTCTAAAATTGTTCTTTAACGCTACTTTAGAACCTAACTGGCTCGTTGTTGGCTCTGCTCAGCAGAACCATGATTCTGTCAGGTGTGGTAAGACTTTTTGTGGCCCATACTCTCGAAGAGCACGGAAGGTTGAAAACCTTTGATTTTGCGCCGCATATGCCAGAGCTTTGACCTGGAAAAAGGTTAGAAGCCCATCGGCCTGAGTGCATTCTGCCTGGTTTACCAGCGTAGCAACTCTGGTCTGCAACTCATCCATGCGAGGATCTGGATGTTTCCAGCGATATGTGTATGCACCAGGGTCGAGATCTCCAATCCATGTATCGCTCTCTGGTGTCTGTAAATGTGCAGAACCTGGTGGCACGAGCAGGCGAATAGAGAGATGAACGGGATCTATATGTTCGATGAAGTGATGCTCTTCAAAGAAGTTGAGCAGTTGCATATAGCTTTCTATGGTTTCCCAGGGTGTGAAAGGTAGCAACGAAGGACGTAGAACAATACCGGCCCGTTCCATCTCGTCAAATGCTTCCGCCACATCGCTTGCTGTATGGCCTTTATCCAACTGTTTGAGTACAACATCATTGAGCGATTCAACCGCCGAAACGATAAAGACGCATCCAAGCTCTTTCATCTCTGGCAGCAGGTGACGATGTTGTAGGATGTGCTCAATTTTGATGGTTGCGTCAAAGCTGAGCGCTGGAAATTCCTGGTGCATGGTGCGTAAGATACGGAGAGCGTGTGTGGGCCCATTCCAGAAGTCTGGATCGCCAAAGGTAATATGTTGTGCCCCCTGCGCTACTTGTGCCCGAATATCAGCAAGGACGATATCTGCTGGTATCGCAAAAAAACGGCCCTGGTAGATTGGTGTGACGGGACAGTGCAGGCAGGTGTGTTTGCAGCCGCGTGTCGATTCTGTGTAACCCACAATACGCAGCTCTTTGTCCCATTGTAATCGTGCATACTGATCAAGTTTGGGTAGCTGTTTACGTTCCGGCACAACAAATGGCGTGCGTACAATCCATGGCTCGCTTTTAGCCAATCGTGTATAGACGCCGGGGATGGCGTCAGAGCATGGATTATCCTGCTCAAGTGCAGCGATCAATTTCAGGAGCGGAATTTCGTATTCGCCGCCGATAGCTGAGTCGATTGTGCTGTGCAACAAATGCTCCGCATTAAGCAATGCGTAGAGGCCATACAAACAAATGTGTGCCTCTGGATTGATTGCTCGTATGCGCTGTGCGATCTGTTCGCCCAGGCGCAAGGCTGTATGCATTGGTACTGCGATGCCCACGAAGCGTGCTCTGTGTATTGTGTCGTCGGATAGCGTTTCTACAGCGGTATCTATGCATACAGGCAAATAGTCAGCCTGCTGCAGCATGGCCGACAATGATGCAAGGTGAAATGGTTGATGGCCCAATTCGTAGCACGAGATGAGCAGGATATTGCCAGGGTTTCTCATTTTTTACGTGGTGCTCCACCGCCCCCGCCGCCCCCTTTGCTGCTAGGCCCAGGTCCCGCTGCGCCAGCGCCAACTCCTTCTGGCACCCACCCCTCTGGCATTGCTGCATCCTGCCCAAAGAAAAACTCTTCCATTTGTTCGCGTAATATTTTCCTTGATTCCGGGTCTGCCATATTCAATCCATAATGATTGATAATAAGCACTTGTTGTGCGGGCCACATATCGTAGGCTTGCTGAGAAATCTGCTCGTATATGCGTTGTCCCAGCTTGCCAGGGAATGGTGGTTTATCCAGTCCAGGCAACTCGCGTTGTAATTTAACACAATAGACGGTTCGTGGCATGTCGTAGTCTCCACTTTCTCTTGCAAAGTTGATTGACCATCGGATTTTGTCCCAACCATAGAAAAATTTGCTTGGAACAATTCAATGTATATTGCTATTGTACTATGCCTGAAGAGAACTTGCACAGCTATCACCAGCTTCGGTTACCTTCGTAATACGATTGTTTTGTCTCCATTGGCTTTATTACAGAAACACCTGACCTTTTCGGTTTTCCCATGTACGATCCCTCAAGGTGTGGGCGGCCTGGCTGAGACATCGTGTCGATCTGCTTGAGGATACTGAAATTATTTACCAATTGACAACACTAGCGGCCATTTGTTAGGATGCAATCACTGGTGCTTCTTTCTATCTATTATTACCGCGTGTGTTGTTTGGTGCCGTTTACCTCAGGGGTGATTAGGAGGGATATGGAAGGCATTAGTGTTAGATGAATTTCCTATTACATTGGTCCCACGTGTGCTTTTCCTGGGTATGCAGGGCAATTTTTCTGCTTCATCGTTGACTGCGTTGTTGGAAAGTGGCGTTGATGTATGCGCGGTGATTGTGCCTGCTTCGCCTCTACCGGGCATTGATCCGTTTCCTATACGTCGCCTGGAGCCTCCTACACGTCGCTCATTTCTTCCACTTCTCCATACCGTTCCTTCTATTGTGCATATAGCCTGGGAACGACACATCCCTGTCTGGGAGGTTCACCGTCTGAGGCATGCTCAGGCGCACGCAATTCTGCATATGTATGAAGCTGATATATTTTGTGTGGCTTGCTTTTCTCAGCTTATTCCGCCGGCCATTCTCTCATTGCCGCGTCTAGGATGTTTGAATGTGCATCCTGCGCTCCTGCCCGCGAATCGTGGTCCTGTTCCTCTGTTCTGGACCTTTCGCGAGGGTGACGAATATACGGGTGTAACAATTCATATGATGGAAGAAAAAATGGATAGCGGCGCTATTCTGGCTCAAGAGCGCGTTGCAGTTGTTGATGGTATACGCTACGAGCAATTAGAAGCAGAATGTGCGCAACTTGGTGGTGTCTTATTAACGCGTACCGTCTGGGATCTTTTTAAAGGTACAGCGCAACCCATACCACAAGATGAGACAAAAAGCAGTTATCATTCATTTCCCACAAAGACTGATCTCAGCGTTTATACTCACGCGTGGAGCGCACATCATCTCTATAATTTTATTCGTGGCGTAGGTGTCTGGGAAGGACCTATTGAATTGCATTTTGCGAACGAAAATGTTTTCGCTTATGATGCCATTGCATATCATTTACATGAGCTAGATCAATCACTGGAACTTCCTACGGCCAGTAATGAGTTTATTGTACCATGTAGGGATGGTCATGTTCGTGTGCTTATCATGGAAGAAGGAGAGGCGGGCTTGCAGCGTTATTGTCAGGAAATGTTTGTTTCCGATAAGTAGTCGTGACGTGATTTTATTTTTGGAGGCGGAACTAGCCAGTGTATCTCAAACGTTTGGAAATGCTTGGTTTTAAAAGCTTTGCAGCACGCACCTTGCTTGAGTTTAGTCCGGGCATTACGGCTGTTGTGGGACCTAATGGGGCTGGGAAGTCAAATGTGGCTGATTCTATGCGTTGGGTGCTGGGTGAGCAGAGTATGCGTCAGTTGCGTGGCAAGAAGGGCGATGACATTATTTTTGCAGGTGCGCAGGGCCGTGCTCCCCTTGGTATGGCCGAAGTTTCGCTGACGCTGGATAATAGTACTGGCTGGGTGCCTTCTGAATATAGCGAGATCACTGTAACCAGGCGCAGCTTTCGTTCAGGTGAGAACGAGTATCTGATCAATAAGCAAAAAGTCCGTCTGAAAGATGTCCTCTTGTTATTAGCTCAGGCGCGTATTGGTCATGATTCTTATACAGTTGTGGGGCAAGGCTTGATAGATGCCGCGCTCAGTTTACGCGCTGAAGAGCGTCGTGGCCTTTTTGAGGACGCGGCTGGTATTCGACCCTTCCAGGTTCAGCGCTCGGACGCTGAGAACCGCCTCAAGCAGACTGAACAGAATATAGAACGTCTGCGCGATATTGTTGGAGAAATAGAACCTCGCCTTGCGCCACTGGCCGAGCAGGCCGAGCGTGCCGTCGAGTATGGGCAGGTAAATAGCGAACTGCAAGCCCTGCTTTTAGCCTGGTATGCGCTACAATGGCGTCGTCTCTGTATCGTAAAAGAGCAGACAGAACGTGTAGAGCAAGAGCAGGGTCAGAAGGTCCGCCAGGGAGAGCAGGCGCTACAGGCTATTCAAGAGCAAACCATCTCTCTACGCTCTCTTCGTCAACAGACACAGGCCCATATTAACGAAGCGCGTAACGCTTTGAGTGTGGCTAATGATCTTGTCCAGAAGCTTGAGCGTGACCTGGCGGTAAATGAAGAGCGCGTGCTTAGTCTTAATCGCCAACGTGGAGATGTGCAGCAGGAAGAGCGTCGCTTGCGTGAACGGCTAATTGCTCTACAGAAACAATTGATCGATCTGGAGGAACAATGTGATCTAGCCGATGAAGCTGTCGATACAGGGTCAGCAAATTTAGCCGGTTTAGAGGGTCAGGTTGCAAAGGCGCAAAAAGAATATGAGCTGGACCAGCGTCGTTTGCGCACTGCACAGAACGATCTTATCCAGGTGCAGGCTCGCCTGGGCTCGACCCAGACAGAATTGGGACGTTTACAGAAACAACTGGGTGAGCGCAATCGTACCCTTGCTACCCGCCGCGATACCATTGCCCAGGCTCAACAATCTCAGCGCACCCTGGAGTCGTGCCTGATAGAAGAACGAGCCAGTATAGCCACGGCCCGTAGCGAAGAGCAGCAGTTGCAGCAGCGTAAACAGGCCATTGCCAGATCAATTGCCGATGCGCAACAGGAAATGGAGCGCTTGAAATCGACCCTGGCCGAAGTCGAGCGGCATAAGCGTACAATTTCTGATCGTCTGAATATGCTTAAAAACTGGCGTCAGAGTCTAAGCGGTTATAGTGATGGTATCCGTGCTCTCCTGCGTGCGCCGGCTGGCAAACTCTCAGGTCTACTTGGACCTGTGCCACAATTGGGGGTTGTGCCTGCTGGCATGGAGGTAGCGCTTGAAGCTGCCCTTGGCCCCTACATGCAAGCCATCGTCGTACGCACATTACAAGACGCGCAGTATTGCCTAACATATTTACAACAAGCGAAATCCGGTAAGGCTATGATTGTATGGCTGGAGCACGAAGATGAGGATGAGCAGACGCGCGAAGTAAGTGCCATCCAGAGACAGGTAGAGGAGTCGGTGCTACGACGTTTTCTCGACATTTCTCCGGCACTACGAGATCATGTACCTGGTTTTGCCTGGCGACTGGTGCAGTGTGAACCTCATTTTGCCTCGCTCTTTGGCAGAATGTTGCGTGGTGTCGTCATTGCGCGTGATCTGGATATTGCTCGATCATTGCTTGAATGGGGGCTCGAACTGAGCATCTCATCTGCCAGCGACCTGCCCTTCACATCAATTGTAACATTGCATGGTGAGGTGTTGCATGTTGATGGTTGGCTCACAGGTGGTAGCGGGAAAGAGAACGTGCAGCAGGGCTTGCTTGCTCATGAACGTGAACTGCGCGAGCTTCCTCAGCGCCTGGCTGAATTGAATGAGACGCTCAATCAAGTAAATACTATGTTCAGCGAAGCACAGCGTCAGCAGGAAGGCCGACGCATTGAACAGATTGCGCATGATAAAGAACTACAGAAGATGGCCGCTCGGATCAATGAACTCAATCGTGCCATCAACACATCGCAGCGCGATCTTGAGCGTGTGCAAACTGAGATACGACTGGCGGCATCGGTTGAACAGCAATTAGCCGCTGAAGTTGTCGGCCTGGAACAAGAAATGGTGGTTGTTCAGGAGCGTGTGCATACACATGAAAAATCGCAGCGTGAGATGACAGGCCTGGCTGAAGGACTCCAGCTCGAAATGGAAGAGCGAGCAGTGACCTATCGCCAGCAGCAGGATGAGCTTGGTCGTGGACGTACTGCCCTGGCTGTCAAACGTCAAGAGGCAAAATCACTGCGTCAACAGGTCAGCAATCAGCAGACCCAGGTGCAGGATGTGAAGTCCCAGGTCGAGCAACAGATAGCACGAATAAAAGAGGTTGAGCAAAAGCAGCAAACGCTCACAGTAACATTGACACAGCAGCGTGCAAGCCTTGAACAGGCCCGTGTCCATGCACAGACCCTATCCAATGAGGTACGCCACGTAGAAGCAGAACTGGCCGATAGAGAACAGCAGGCCTCTGTGCTGGAACAACAACGCGGAAAGCTGCAGCAGACCGCCAATGAGCAAGAAAGCATCTATCGTCGCTCTCTTCTAGCCAGCCAGAAGGCACGCGATGCAGTTGACACCCTGCTGGTCCAGTTACAGGAAGAGATGGGCATTACAGATCCTGACGAACTCTCCAGGCACATTCTGCTCGGTGATAGCTCTTCCTCTACCGTCTCTGAACAGAACTTGACCGGAAGTCACAATGAAAACAGCCATACCAACGCTATTGAGGAACAGGCATCACTTTCTGATGAAGAGGAAGCGCGTCTACGCCGATACCGAAAGCGTATTGACAGCTTACGCAATCGCTTAAAAGCCATGGGTGGCTGCGATGTCAACGCACCACAGATCTATGAAGAGACAAAGACACGCTACGAATTTCTATCGGCGCAGATTGCCGATATGGACCAGGCCGCCCTGCAATTACGCACAATCATTGGTCAGTTGGATGTCACCATGGCACGGCAATTTGAAGTCACTTTCCAGGCCGTTAATACCCGCTTCCGTGAACATTTTACAACCCTTTTCAACGGCGGGACGGCACGCTTAGAGCTTATTAATGCCAGGAACGATGATGATAGTGCCATTGCACCATCGAGTATGCCTGCAGGTATTGAGGTTATCGTGCAGCCTCCCGGTAAAAAAGTGCAGGATCTCTCATTGTTGTCAGGAGGTGAGCGTGCCCTCGTCTCAGCTGCGCTTCTCTTCTCGCTCCTGGAGATCAATCCACCGCCATTTTGCTTACTTGACGAAGTTGATGCCGCACTCGACGAGTCCAACGTAACACGCTTCTGCGATATCTTAAAACGCCTGGCTCAAAGTACACAATTTATTGTTATCACCCATAATCGTGTTACAATGACCGTTGCACAGGTCATCTATGGCGTCTCTATGCGCGAAAGCGTATCACGTCTGCTCTCGATCCGGCTAGAAGAGATTGTTGTTTCTGGCGATAGATAGAATGTCTGGCCCCTTCCAGATTGCTCAAAGGCTAGATGTGTCGAAGTGCATCAACCAATGTATCGACATCTTCTTCTGTATTATAAAAGCCCGTCGAGACACGTAATGCTTTGATGGATGGAATATTGCGAATGTAGATATTATATTTCTCACGCAATTGAGTTACCATTTCAGCATCATCGTGCCCTTCCATGGTGAAAGTAAGAATGCCACTTGCCCCCGGCCTGGGCGTAAGGATTGTCAAGCCTGGGATCGCACTGAGTGCCTGATAGGCATATGCTTGCAGTGTAGAGATATATTTGAAGAGCCACTCATAACCCACGCTTTCTTCCAACCACCTCAGAGCTGCATCGATACCAGCAATGGCCGCCGACTGGTGTCCGCCGGGCTCAAACCGCTGAGCATGTTCCTGTAACTCCCACTCTATGCCAGGTTCATGTTTTATTGATAAATAGCCAACGTATGTAGGTTGAACATAGTGTAGTGCCTCTCGTCGTATATAGAGCGACCCTGCA
Organism: uncultured Chloroflexia bacterium; assembly: GCA_963850365.1. GTDB lineage: Bacteria > Chloroflexota > Ktedonobacteria > Ktedonobacterales > Ktedonobacteraceae > Dictyobacter. Next base: position 167,258 of record CAWKKX010000042.1, on the reverse strand, counting down.
CCATCTGGCCCACACAGCCATTTTTGTAGCGGAATAGCGTAGAAATCGACATCTAGCTCTTTCACATCAACAGGGATATTGCCGGCCGATTGAGCTCCATCTATAAGTGTAGCAATATTTTTTTCGCGCCCGAAGTGGCCGAGCGCTTGAATATTCAGCACTGTACCGGTTGTCCACGTCACATGTGAAACGTCGATCAAGCGTGTACGAGGAGTAACCAGTTCCTGGATAGCATCTACAAGAGGTCGCTCCGCAGACGCTCCCAGGTCTGCAACACGGATGTTGATACCGAAGCGATCACGGATCTGGTAAAGAGGGCCGAGTGCATTAATATGCTCATGGTTCGTTGTAATCACCTCGTCGCCGGCTTGCCAGTTAAAGCCATAACTAATGGCATTCATACCTTCACCAGTATTGCGCGTCAACACAATCTCTTGTTCATCTGCATTGAGGAGTTTCCCAATGCGACGACGTGCATTACCATATGTTGCCATCATATGTTCAAAGAATTGGGTCCCCTGCCGTCCATGTTGCCATTCGCTTTGCACACATGCCTGCATTGCCTGTAGCACGCTGGCGGACAGTGGTCCGAACGTACCTGTGTTAAGATAGATGTGTGCAGTAGTTGCGGGCATTTCTTGTCGGATGTATTGGAGGTGGGTCAAAGTAGACAAAGTAAAGTAGCTCCCTCTCGTCGGTAAGCAGCCCAACGGTAAAGCCTCGACAGTAAGGCAATCGACTTCTTAAATAAAGGACTTATGATAGTATATCTCATAAAAAAATGTAAAGTAAGATGCGACAAGTCATACATTTTCAGGCTATAATAAGTGCAAGATTTTGTTAGCGGGTAGAATAATGATAGGACGAAGAGTAGTACATGCGTATCCGAAATTTTCGACTGGAAGATATACCCACTCTGACGCATATTGAGCGTATCGCGGCCGAAACAGATGAAAGACCAGTCATAAGCGAGGCAGAATTTGCTGCCTGGATCTCATCAGCAGAAGTAGATGCCCTTGCTAATGCATTTGTGATTACTGACGATGATGATGAAATAAACACATGGGGACAGGCAGGAACATTAGAAGGGGTTGAAGGAGAGATTGTAGGATATACTGTACTACAAGTGATGCAAGACCAGGAGGCATATCATCTTTATTGTCATGGTACAGTATATCCACGGCATCGACGTAGAAATGCTGGACGAGCGCTCATCATTTGTGCCTTGAATAGAGCACGCATGATGGCATTTGATTTTGAACGTGAAGCCGAACAGCGAAGAATCCCCATCTACTTTGAGGCTCTATTTCCTATACGCGATCCTTCATCTGCACGTCTGGCTACGAAGTGCGAACTGCAAAAAGCAGATGTGCCTGTTTCAGATGGGTTGTGTTTGTACCGACAAGCTTTGTAACGAGTGTCAAGCCAGCAAAAACGCCAAAAAGCTATAGAAGGTAAAACTGCTTTCGCTCTGTTCGGCTGTTAGCGGGATGCTATTCGTGTAATGCGGAAAGTGGTGCTGCGAGCAGAGCTTCAAGTGTAGCGCGACGGATACGGTAAGCTTGTCTCACCCCACTATGCGGCAAAGTAATAGCCTCGAGTACACCACTTTTGATCCAACGTCGGACGGTTGTGTCATCAACACGCAATTGTTTTGCAACCTCGCTCACTGTGAGTAAATCCGCTTCCTCGTTTGCCACAAGATCCTCTTTCTGGTCATGCTAAATGCAAATCAGACCAATGTAATAAGCAAACCTTCTCTTCTCTTATGTAAGAAAAAATAGATGTAGAATAGGTAATAAAACATATTACCTATTTGACTATAATGACGAACACGCCGCTCTTTTGTAACAATGTAAAACTTTGTTCTTACATTGTATTCATGAGGTCATATTGACTAGCGAAGTTGAGGCAAGTACTGCGAAAGATAGAGCTAGTTCAGTACAATCAGGTCATCCGCCAATCATCGACATACTTCGTTTTGAACGTTTGAACCTTGTATCACCAATGTAGTGTTTTAACTCTTTATTCCATACTGCACGACGAATAGTCTGAGCTATCTCTTCATCATCGGCAGCGGAACGAATGACTGCTCTGAGGTCTGTTTCCTCACTTGCGAAGAGGCAAGTACGCAACTGACCATCAGCGGTAATACGGATGCGGTCACAAGTTGCACAGAAAGGCTCGCTAACCGGATTAATGAAACCAACCTCGCCTAAACCATCGCTAAATGTGTAGCGTCGAGCTGTTTCGGAGGGATCGCCAGAGGTAATCTGGACGAGAGGGCCGTATGCAGCTTCAATGATGGCTTTGATCTCATGGCCTGTTAAAATGTCCTCTTTGCGCCAGGCCTGATCTGCATCAAGTGGCATAAATTCAATCCAGCGCATAACATAAGCCTTGCGTCGTGCCAGCTTTGCGAAATCAAGCACTTCGGCCTCGGTATGTCCGCGCATCGCGACAGCATTAATTTTAATGGGATGAATGGAAGGATATTTTTCTAATTCTTCCAGCCCTTCCAGGACCTGATGCAGCTGATCGCGGCGTGTAAGCAGGGCGAACTTTTCGCGCAAGAGCGAGTCAAGGCTTACATTGATGCGTGTCAATCCTGCTTCGGCCAGCGCTCTGGCTTGCTGTTTTAGGAGAATACCATTGGTTGTGAGACTCAAGCTATGTAGACCTTCGATCTGTTTGAGCTGTCGTACGAGTTCTGGCACATCTCTTCTCACCAGAGGCTCACCGCCGGTCAAGCGGATCTGTTCGATGCCAATGCCCACGGCAATGCGTGCAACGCGCTCAATCTCTTCATAGGAGAGAATTTCAGTTTTCTTTAGCCATGGAAGCCCCTCGGCTGGCATACAATAAGTGCAGCGGAAGTTACATTTATCAGTGACTGAGATGCGCATATTCTTAATACGACGCCCATAGCTGTCTGTCAGAAGTTCCATGGATTGACCTCTTTATTTATGATCCTAGATACTAAAAAGTTAATGTCTATACTATAACATATTTCTTCATTTTGCATTATAGATGTATCCTCTTCAATTTATCAGGGAGTATTTGATTCCTATGATGCATAGCTTTTTGCCTGCTGAATTCGCGTGGTGAAACTGCGCTTCTCATTGTTTCTTCTCTATTTTTGCAATTTTACAACTATTGCTCAAAGCGCAACATTTGTAAAAAACAAAGAAACGAGGCCCAACTACAGCAATAGTTGGGCCCCGTTTCTTCAGTTTGAAGCGATCATGACAAGATTACGCATCGTAGTAGAGCGAGAACTCAATTGGAGCGGGTCGTAAGCGAACGACATCAGACTGGGCACGTTTGAACTCAATATACTTTTCAATAAGATCGGGCGTGAAGACTCCACCTTCGAGCAAGAAGGCGTGATCGTTTTCCAATGCCTGTAATGACTCGTCCAATGAGCCAGGGACGGAGCTGATCTTGCTTAGTTCTTCTGCCGTCATGCTATACAGGTCGCGATCAACCGGGCCATACCCGTTTTGTGAAGGCTCAATTTCACGACGGATACCATCGATACCAGCCATCAGAAGGGCCGAGAACAACAGATATGGGTTGGCTGTTGGGTCTGGTGGGCGGAATTCGATGCGTTTTGCCTTCGGGCTCTCGGTCAGCGGGATGCGAACGGCCGCGCTACGGTTGCCTTGTGAGAAGACCAGATTGACTGGGGCCTCAAAACCAGGTACCAGGCGCTTGTAGCTATTTGTTGATCCGGCTGCAATTGCCATAATGGCGGGGGCGTGGGTTAAGACCCCACCGATGTAGTAGCGAGCCATCTGTGAGATACCTGCATAGCCATCTGGATCATAGAAAAGCGGTTTTTCAGCTTTCCACAGGCTTTGATGTGTATGCATACCGGAACCATTATCGCCGAAAACAGGTTTTGGCATAAACGTTGCCGATTTGCCATATTTGCGTGCAGTGTTTTTGACGACATATTTGTACAGCAGCATCTTATCGGCAGTCTCAACGAGTGTGCCGAAGCGATAGTCGATTTCGCACTGACCTGCGGCACCGACTTCATGGTGATGGGCCTCAATTGTAATGCCCAATGCCTCTAGATTCAAGACCATCTCAGTACGCAAGTCTTGCAGTGTATCGCTTGGGGCAACAGGGAAGTAGCCGCCTTTGACATTCATCAAATGTCCGAGATTGTTTTTGCCATCGCGTCCCGCGCTATTCCACTGTGATTCATCTGAATCAACTTCAAGGTACTGTTTGTTGTCAGTCGATGCATAGCGAACATTGTCAAAAACGTAGAACTCTGCTTCGGGACCGAAGAAGGCAGTGTCAGCGATACCGCTGCTGCGCAAATATTCTTCTGCTTTCTGAGCAACATAGCGTGGATCGCGGGTATAGGGTTTCTGTTTGCCGGCAGGACCAGGATGCATAATATTACATGTGAGGCTCAGAGTAGGAATAGCTGTGAAGGGATCGAGGAATGCAGTATTAGCATCGGGAATAACTAGCATGTCGCTTTCGTTGATGCTCTGGAAGCCACGAATACTAGAACCATCAAATGGTATGCCTTCTGTGAAGGTGTCTTCCGATAAGACATGCGTGGGCACGCTAAAGTGTTGCCAGGTACCCGGCAGATCGGTGAATTTGATGTCTATTATCTTGACACCGCTTTCTTTAACGAGCTTCAGGACTTCCTCTGGGGTCATCGTTATATTCTCCTCTTAAACATGCTATCCTCGCATCATTGCAGGAAGGTATGGCGGGCGTTGCCTGGTAGTGCCTTGGCGATTCTATGCCATGGTTAAAATATCTCGATTTGCAAACGAGATGGTGTATACCTGCATCTATGATATGATGTTTATGGTGGAGTATACTACAGTCAGTTTATCTGAAAGTTGCTGGTGCTTTATTGTGCACTCTGCCTAGTTCCTGCTTACATTCTTCCTTCTGTTTTGTATATGAGCGGCAATTGAACTTTCAAAGAGTAATAGCGGAAAAGCAGAGGGTGTGCATACTGAACATAAAGTCATCTATTGTTCCTGCTTTCTTACACGATCTGCTCTTAGTGTGTCAATTGGGAAAAACAATTGTGCCTGGTATTCTTTTTATAATGTTCAAGTGCTTGTATATCCTCGATGGTATCTATATCTAGGGCCAGACCTGTGCTTGCATAAATGGTGTAGTTCAGGTTTTGTCGTTTGGCTTCGGACTGATAGTGTTGAGCGCTATGTGCACCAAAGAGGTATGGAATGAGCAATGGTGGACGAGTCAGTAGCGCGTTTGTCCCTGTACCATCTAATGACGAAGCCAGGACGATATCATGCCATCTGGACTGTTCGATTATACCCTCAATATCGTCTTTGTGTAGCAAGGGAAGGTCTGCAGAGATTGTGAGGAGAGCATTGCTGCCCTCCGCTATTTCTTTGCTTGCAGCGGCTGTAAGTGCAGGGTTATGTCCTGCTTGTTCCTCGATAAGTGCTTTTGCTCCCCACATCCGGGCGTGTTCTAGGACAGAGGTATCTGCGCTGACGACTGCTACATGTGAGAATACCTGGCTCGCTTGTAACACATATAAGACATGATGAAGCATCACGAGCATGAGCTTTGCCCGTTGCTCAGGTGTCAGGTGCGAGGCAAGGCGGCTTTTGGCTTCATTGAGAGACTTCACCGGAACAAGTGCTGTATATTTCAATTGCTGTCCTATTAATGAAATTTCTGCAACCGAAAACAAGCAGAAAAAGCTACATCGGGCTGTGCTGCTTGTTTATTCCTGACCTGTTTAAAAGTTCAATCCTGCTGCCTGTAAGACCGTGCGTGCCAACTCTGCTTTTGCTTTGCTATCACGCATAATCGTATTAGTAATAACTGTCGGGATACCCAGATTTTCCACTTCTTCGGCTAATTGCGCATCTTGTTCGTCAATCACCATCACATCCAGAAAATCGCGATAGCAACGTGCAACGCCAACAGCTGAGACATCTATATGCATGCCGCGCATTAATTTGTCGGCGGGTCCTTTGATTGGAGCCCCTTTTACAATTGGACTCACCGCAACGATCATGCCGCTGGCTTCATGCAGCACATCGTGCACGCCAGGAACAGCGAGAATGCTGCCGATACTGACGATAGGGTTGCTGGGAGCAATCAGAATAGCGTCTGCTTGTTTGAGTGCATCAAGCACGCCGGGAGCAGGCTTCGCTTTTTCTGCGCCAACAAAAACAACATCCTGTACCTCATCAGAACACCGTCGCTTGACAAGATATTCCTCAAAGTGTATCAAGCCGATGGGTGTCTGAATGTGTGTAGCGATTGGTTGGTTGCTCATTGGCAATATACGTAATTGTAGCCCAAAGCTTTGGCATAGCTCTTCAGTTATTTCGCTAAATGTCTTTCCTTGTCGCAACCGATGGGTGCGATGAATATGTGTTGCAATATCGCGATCACCGAGCATGAACCAGTCTTCGTTCCCATAGCCAGTTAACTGTTTCATTGTATGATAGGTATCATCGCGAATGCCCCAACCGTTTTTTTCATCGACAATACCGGCCAGCGTATACATCACAATATCTATATCGGGTGAGACATGTAAACCATAGAATTCGCGGTCATCACCAGTATTGGCGATAACCACCAGTTGATCCTGGGGTACCACCTGGACAATCCCCTCTAAAAAGCGAGCTGCCCCGACACCTCCGGCAAGAACTACAATCATAAGAACCTCAATCAAAACGAACAATTAAACTATCTAAAGGGAGGCGTTCGCGCCGTTTGGGATCAGCGGCGGCGTAGCCTACAGTGATCAATGCCTGGGGAATCAGTCGTGTATCCAGCTCAAGGGCTTTACAGACGACATCTGGACAGAAGAGGGGTGCACACATCCACCCGCTATCCAGTCCTAAATCGTAGGCCATTAAGAGCATATTTTGAATAGCGGCCCCAATGCTCTGGACTGCCATGGTTGTTTCATCTGCTTGCCGCTGAGCATCGGGATAGTGATCCAGATCCTCCAGGTAGAGACAAGGGATGATGAGTGCAGGCGCATATAGAATGCGTTGACGCGATTTCTCCAGGCGGATAGTAACAATCTCGGCGGGCTGCCCATCCATCTCCAGATTTTGTTGCCAGGTCTCGCCCATCTGATCGGCTAAGTGACGCTTGAGTTCAGGCTTTGTAAGAACAACAAAGCGCCATGGTTGACGGCCATGGGGTGATGGGGCCCAGCGTGCAGCCTCTAATATCTGCTCGATCTGCTCACGCGCTACTGGGCGTTCCTGATATTGGCGTACACTGCGTCTGCTGCGCATGAGCGTAGGCAGATCTGCAACACGTTGTGGTATTGTATTGTGCTGGTTTGTGGACTGTGTCTGATCTGCCTGGGTATTGTGGTTTGCTGTGACATCTTTCATCAAAAGATTTTACCTGATTAACGGAACATATCGGTTGCACTATCGCGTATAAGTGTACGAGCATTGCCCTCGACTGGTGTATAACTATACCCACGAATAACAGCCACCGGCACACGATCCACTTTGCCCATTACCAATTCAGCGGCTGAGGCCAACTCGTCCGCTATCGCAATTACACTTGCACGCAGTTCATAGCCATAGGGGTCCAATTGGCCCCGGTAGTCAGCCAGCGCATCCATACCAGCGACGCCGATAGCCATATTCACCTGCCCATTCCGCCAGGGACGACCCCAGGTATCCGAAATAATGACCGCGATGTCAGGCGCTATATTTTCTTTTAGAAGTTGCTGGAGCCGTGTGCGTAATAGCTGCGCAGATTTGTCGGAATCAACCGGGAGTAATGCGAGTTGATCAGCGCCGTCGATATTGGATTCGTCTACTCCAGCGTTGGCACAGATAAAACCGTGTTGCGTTTCGCTAATCAAGACACCATGATCCATGCGCACGATGCGTTTGCTTTCGCGTAAAACGACTTCAATATGGCGCGGATCTTTATTGCCTTGTTGCGCGACCATGCGTGCAAACTCTGATGGCACTATCTCATCAAGCCTGACAGTGCGCCCTTCTGCTTTCGAGATGATCTTCTGCGTTACAACAAGGATATCACCCTGTTGTAGGGTAAGATTCTGTTGCTGCAAGGCGTCATAGATGAGTATGCCCAGGTCAGCGCCAGCCGGAATTTCACCGATGCCAGTAATGGGTATGATGCGTAGTTCTTTGCTCATAAATCTCCTTCTGTGGTCATTATATCGCCTGTGCTGATCTACTGCCAGAGATACAAAACAAATGCTTATCGTACGAATCAATTTGAAGCGTAAACGTTGCTGAATTCGATATAGATATATAAGCAAGAAGCGGAGCATGCTTACAGGGTATGACTATTCTCAATCTCGATGTATCCGTCTTTACAAAAGGAGACATGAAGTTCAATGTTTAAATCACTAGGCCATTTGTTGTTAGCAACAATGTTCATTTCTGGCGGAGCGAATACTTTTATAAATCCTGATGGACGGGCCACGAAAGTGGAGGCTGCGGGCATTCCACTGCCTCGCCAGGCTACTATTCTTAACGGAGCTATTATGGTGATTGCTGGTTCTGCCCTTGCAGCTGGTTTGTTGCCAAAGGTTGCTGCAACATTGCTGATTGGCGCTCTGCTGCCAACAACATATGTCGGTCATCCATATTGGAAAGAAGAAAATCCTGGTAACCGAGTGAATCAACAAACACACTTTTTGAAAAACCTGGCAATGTTAGGTGGGCTGCTTGTCGTGCTCTCTGAAAAAAATGACTGAGCATAAAATGGGCAGTTAACTTCGCAGCTCTTGCGGAGATAAGGTCCTTTGTGACATACTATACTACAAGAGACCTTCGGGGCAGGGTGCAATTCCCGACCGGCGGTAAAGTATATAGTGTCCTATATGCTAAGCCCGCGAGTCTAAGATCGGTTCTTTATGGATATCGATTGATGACAGATTCGGTGTAATTCCGAAGCCGACGGTATAGTCCGGATGGGAGAAGGTTATAATGTGGTTGACCATAGGCTGTCGCATAAAAAGTGATGGTCGGTGACGCTGTACCTGATTGCATGTGTTCACTTTGCATGGTTCCTCTCATCTCCCTTACATGTCCCCCTGGGTTAGTTGAATTGACGATATTCCAGGCTTTACTTTGCCAGGAGTCGTCAGTATAGCTATGACCGAGGGATATCAATGAATGTAACAACTTCTACATCAGAGCATGTACCGTTTGAAGTGTATGAACGTCTTGATGTGCAAGAAGCCTTCTTGCCACAAAGAGAACCAGTTCGGCGTCTACATAGCGACCAGGGGCCCTATCGGCTCTTCACCCTTCTTCCCCCTTTTGTACTTGGTGCGCTATTACTGCTTGCCTGGTATAGTGCCACAGCTTCTGGGCGTATTAACAGTCTGATCTTGCCGGCTCCAACAGATGTTTTTTCTAGCTTGATGGATGGTATTCGTTCTGGCCTTTACTGGGAACATACGCTTATCACCGTGCAGGAAAGCCTGTTTGGTTTCTTATTGGCTGTGGCTATTGCACTACCGCTTGGGTATGGGGTTGCGAAATCGCGTCTGTTAGCCTATACTTTGCAGCCCTATCTGGCGGCGGGCCAGGCGGTCCCTGCAATTGTTATTGCTCCCTTCCTCTACCTCTGGTTTGGGATTGGCACGCTTTCCGTTGTTGTTGTTTGTATGCTGGTCGTGCTGTTTCCGATAGTCATCAATACTGTCCTGGGTATACAGACAATTGAGCGTGAGTTGCTTGAGGCTGCGCGGCTTGAGGGAGCTGCCGGGTGGTCAATGCTAGCACAGATTGAATTTCCTCTTGCGTTGCCGGCTATCCTGGCTGCTGTACGCACCGGATTGACCCTTTCAATCACTGGTGCAATAGTTGGGGAGTTTTTCTGCAATCCAGATCATGGTCTTGGGGCATTGGTGCATATTGCGCTGAACCAATACAACATGGCGTTTATGTTTGCGACCGTCATTGTCCTTGCGGTGTTAGCTGCACTCTACTTTGGTGCAACATGGTTCTTGCTAAAGCTGGCTGAGGTTGTATATTAAACCGGCGTATCTGTCATTATCTATTATTGGAATGGAGAAACATACTGCGATGTCTATTCGTCATCGTTCATCTATCGTGCTGTCTTCGTTATCGGCCTTGCTTTTAGTTGTTTTACTGGCTGCTTGTGGTGGTCAAACAGAGACAACAGGTAGTAACACCTCAACAACTACAAAACCTTTGAAAGATATTTCAATCGGGCTTGGCTATAACCCTGATATTCAGTTTGCACCGTTTTATCTTGCGAAGAGCAAGGGCTATTATCAGAATGTGGGCTTGAATGTGACCTTTCATCACGGGATTGTGCCAGATCTTATTGGGACGATGATCGCAGGGAAGAGCACATTTGTGTTTGCGGGTGGCGATGAGATGCTGGTGGCCCTCGATAAAAATAAGGGCCTGAAGATTCTGGATGTGGCGACCATCTTTCAAAAATATCCGGTGAGTTTGATTGTGCCTGCCGATTCGCCGATTAAAACGCTGGCAGATTTGAAGGGGCATTCAATTGGTGAGCCAGGACCTTTCGGCTCTACTCATACTGGCTTATTGGCACTGCTCTACAATGCACATCTTTCACAGTCAGATGTCAAAATACAATCTATTGGCTTCAATCAAGTTTCTGCCTTGCTTACACATAAAGTTGACGCCGTCATAGGCTATTCGAATAATGAGCCGTTGCAACTTGAGAGTCATGGTTTCAAAGTACGCACGTTCCCCGTTTCAGATTATCAACCATTGGTCTCTAATGGAATTATTACCACGCAAGATATGTATACTAATCAGGCGCAGACGGTGCGCGATTTTGTGCAGGCAACACTCAAGGGCGTACAAGATGTGATTGCGAATCCAGGTGCAGGTGTTGATGCAAGCAAGGATCAGGTGCCGGGTTTAAATACGGTGCAGGCTATGACAGTTCTTAAGGCCACGATTCTTCTCTGGCAGGGGAAAGGGCCGCTTGGCTCCAATGATAGCGCAGTATGGGATGCAACTGAGAAGTTTCTGGTTGCACAAAAGATGATCTCTGCCCAACCTGATCTTTCGCAGTTTTATACCAATAAGGCTATTTCTTGACCTGGTAAAGTGGACGAGAAGAGAAAATGGATGATAACTACACAGTTGTCGTCCATTTTCTCTTCTCGTCCACTTTACTATTAGTAACCAGAATTTGCGTAGAGTAATGTATTTTTAAATGTGACATCAGCTCCCGGCTCTACGACCAGGCCAAAGTTTCCGCTCGTGTTGCCGTAATCACTATGTGCGGTGCTAGTTTCCTTTGTGCCATTGATGTATAAATCAAAGTTGCTGCCTGAAGCTACAACGTCAATAGTTACTGTGCCCTCAATTTTTGTTTGCAATGGCTGCGTAGTAAACACGTGTACAGTACTATCGTAGTACTTAAGGGTCCAGGTATTGGCTGTAGGATTGATGATGAATGCGTAGCTGGTTGGTTGAGAGCCTGACTGATTATAAAAAGAGATCCCAAATGCACCATACGAGTTGGGTTTTGAGGCTACCTGTGTCTGAACGACATATGTACCTGGCATGTTTTGGTTGCCTGGCAGACTAGTGAGAAAAATACCGGCGGGTTGGTTCCCATTGGAGCCAGTGCTGGTGAGCTCGGAGGAATCCTTGTTACAAGTAAGCCTGGCATTGTTCGAAATGTTCCATTGCCCATTCTGTTTATCACAACCTTTTCCGGGTATAGAGGTACCATAAATGCGCGAACCTATTCCTGCGACTCCGGTATAAGGACCTGGAAGTTGTGAATTGTTGTTAGTGGTTGGTTGTGCCTGTGGTGTGTTTGCCTTGGTTGCTTTTTCGCTTATTGCTTTTTGTGTCGCGGTTGTGTTTGCTGTTTGTCTGTTGTGATTACTATTTGCGGATTGACCTTGTATGTAAGCGAACATGCCTCCACCGATCAGAACAAGGATAAAGACGCTTCCTGCAATGATCATCCATAGAGGTTGTCTGGTACTCTTTTTTGGTTGTGTGGGTGCAACGTGTGTGGTCTGAGCCAGGCGTACCTGTTGCTGAATAGGCAACTCTGTTTGCAGGTGCCCCGGTTTCTCTGTAGGCTGCTGTCGCTTTGCTGGTATTTGAGCGTCGGCGACTGTGGCGTCCGTATAGGCAGAGAAGTTGGGCATAGCTTCCGCTGCTTGTAATGCCTGTATGTGTTCTTGTTGTCTGACTGATAGGTGTATTGGCTCCTCGGTTGCTTTGCTGTGAGTATCGCCTTTCATGAGCATTGTTGATATTGCAGGATCTCGCTCTTCTGTTTCTGGTGCTTTATAGCCGGTTTCTGTGGGCATCTCATCTTCATTAGGATGATTTGGCGTAGCTGTATCTTGTTCATCTATGTTATGAGTAGACGCGGCCTGCTCTGTTGAGCTTCGCAGCGTGGAGGCTGTTGCCTGAACTGCCGGATCTTTTAGTGCTTCTGTAACGGCCTCGTGTAATGCTTGTGCGAAAGCGCCTGCACTATCGTAGCGTTGTGACGGCTTTTTAGCAATTGCCTTCATTACAACGGCTTCGACGTTTGGAGGGATAGATGGATTGAAATGTGAAAGTGGGGGTGGTGCTTCCAGCGCATGTTTGATGGCAACAGCGACAGGCGAAGGTCCTACGAAAGGTACACGACCGGCGAGCATTTGATAAAGTACGATACCGAGAGAATAGATATCGGTATGATAATCTATCGCGTCACCCGTCCCTTGCTCTGGGGAGAGATATTCAGGTGTGCCGATGATGGTGCCTATACTTGTGAGATGCCCGTTGCTCTCATTTTCAGTAACATCTTTTAGCACTTTTGCCAGGCCAAAATCTGCCAGGAGGGCGCGACCGTCCGCATGAAAGAGAATATTGCCAGGCTTGAGATCGCGATGCACAATGCTTTGAGCATGTGCACTATCCAGTCCAGAGGCCGTTTGTTCGATAATTGGCACAACTTCTTCTAGTGAAAGCTTCCCACGTTTTTCCAATAGATCGCGTAGCGTCCCGCCTGTGACATAGGGCATAACAAGATATGCGGTGTCACCTTCCTCTCCGTATTCGTATACTGGCATGATATTGATATGATCCAGGGCTGCAATAGCGTCAGCTTCGCGTCGAAAACGTGCCAGAAACTCCACTCTGGGTTTTTGTTCGAGCACAATGCCCGGTAAAACGACCTTGACTGCCACAGTTCGTCGTGGTCGTGATTGTTGCGCTAGATAGACTGCGCCCATACCACCGCGTCCAATGAGACGCTTGAGTACACACGTTCCGAGCGCTTTTCCGAGTAACTCGCTGCTATCAGTTGCCACGCTCGTAATTCCTCTCACTGAAATATATCAAATTTTTCGTAGTTTTCATGGGAAATATTTCTATTAAGGGTAATTCCTTGCATCCTGCCTGTGACAAAATTGGGCTTCGTATGCTCACTCCGTTCAATATTTTGACGTTCTATTCTCTTTTCTGAAAACTAGCGATGAAGCGGATGAGTGAGAAACGTTGGCTGGATGGTATCAAACGACTTCCTTAACGGCTCCTATTAAGATCTTTTGTTACAATATTTATGCCATTTTGTATACGCTATCACAGTTTCCTCTTCCCTGTCATCAAATGATACCGTTGATAGGAAAAATGACGCTAGTAGATCCCATCTTTGCAAAACTCAAGCTTTTCCTATAGGGTTTCTGACTGTTGTCAACTATTTATGTGCTTGTACAAAAAAATCCCACAAGTGCTGTTTTCTGCATTCTACCGTGTTTTATTGTACTCGATTGAGCATAGTAGAGCAAGGGAAAATTTCTCGCGGAGATCTTCAGGCAAATTTGTAGTTACTTTTGCTATATGTTTGCTCTGCTACCATGAAAACTACTAATTGACATTGCGTCTCTCTGCTGTTATCCTGTTATATAACAATTATATATTATGCAAGACTGACCCGCGCTGATCGAATATAGTAAGAGGTTGATATCCAACAGCGATCCGAGGAATGGTGAGAGCTCGGCATGGTTTGTACATCCTCAGAACCCTTTCGTGAGCGGCTGACCGAAGAAAGTTTCCATTGGCAGGTAATAAAAGATAGCCTGTATGGAGGCAAGTAGGACCAGGTGGGTGGCTCCCAAGCAGCAGAATAGCCTGAGAAAAGCGGTCTTTCCACCTTCGTTGCCGTAGGGTACGAAAAGAGAGCGAGTTGCATACGTTGCGATTTTCTTTGTAAGGTGACAAGAAAGACAAACTGGGTGGTACCACGGAGGCACATTGAGCTTTCGTCCCTTTTAGTAAAAAAGAGGGATGAAGGCTTTTTTTATTGCAATTTGAAGTATTCGCGAGGTGGATGCAATGACAACAGTTTCTATAGTAAATGTGACGAGTTATACGGGGTCGGAACTTCTCCGCCTGCTGGCACAGCACCCTCAATTTGTTGTGACTTCAGTAACGGGTCGTAGTGCGGCTGGCAAGCGGCTGGAAGAGGTCTTTCCACACCTGCGTGCAGCCTTGCCAGTGAATGGCACTGCCACACTTGCCATAGATCCTGCGCTTGTTATTGCAGAAGAACCAGCCCAGACTGACCTTGCTTTTGTCTGTCTGCCACATGCGGCGGCGGCTGAGTCTGTAGTCAAGTTGCTACAACGTGGTATAAAAGTGGTTGATCTCTCCGCCGATTTTCGCTTGCACGATGTTGCGGTCTATGAAGAGTGGTATAAACATACACATCCCGCGCCAGCTTTGTTAGAGACCGCTGTCTATGGTTTGTGTGAGCGCTACCGTGAGCAGGTGCGGCATGCCTCTCTGGTCGCGAATCCTGGTTGCCATGCTTCAACCGCTATCCTGGCTTTGATCCCTGCTTTTGCAGCTGGTCTTGTTGAGTCCAGCGTTATTATAGATTCAAAAACGGGTGTGAGTGGGGGTGGTCGTTCTCCGTCGTTAGGGTATCATTTCCCGGAGGCGAACGAGGATGCAAGCGCGTATGGCCTTGCGGGCCATCGCCATTTACCAGAGATTACGCAGGAGATTGAAGCGGCGGCAGTCGCAGGTAATCATCCTCTTGATAGAGATTTGCGTGTTACTTTTGTGCCGCATTTGTTGCCGATGACGCGGGGCATTTTATCGACTTCTTATGTTGATTTGAAGCGTGACGCCGCTGGCCACATCCCATCTGCCGCTGAAATTCGTTCAGTTTATGAGCATTATTATGCGCATGAGCCATTTATACATGTAGTTGATCAGGCACCGCATACAAAATGGGCATATGGAAGCAATCATTGCTTCGTCCATCCTACAGTTGATACGCGCACCGGTCGCCTTGTAGTTGTTTCTTGTTTGGATAATCTGGTGAAGGGTGCCTCTGGACAAGCTGTGCAAAACGCGAATCTGTTGTGTGGACTGCCGGAAACTTCAGGGTTGTCCGCCCTGGGCGTACATCCATAGGCGAGGCGTTTGTCACTAGTAGCTAAGATGCTTTTTCTTTTTTATTGGGCTGAGGAGTAAATTTAATGGCAATTTCTTTTTCGAGAACGCCGGATGGCGATATAATTAGCGATCATCATCTTATTGCGCAAGTGCTTGGCGAGGCACTACCTTATATCGATTTTTTAAAGGGTAAGACCCTGGTGATAAAATTGGGCGGTAGTACATTGGAGCACCAGCGTAGTATTCTGCAAGATATCATCTGGTTGCGCACTTTAGGTGCTTATCCTGTCCTGGTGCATGGTGGTGGTCCATATATTAATGAATGGCTGACGAAACTGAATATCCCAACGCGTTTTGAGAATGGTTTGCGCGTGACTGACGCTGACACGTTAAACGTTGTGAAGATGGTTCTGCTCGGTCAGGTGAACCAGGGTCTGGTGTTGCTGGCATCGCAGATGGGTGGCAAGGCCATTGGGCTATGTGGCACCGATGGCAATATGGTGCGTGCACATGTGGCGGATGAACGGCTTGGCTTTGTCGGTGAAATTGACGCGGTCGATCCTACACCAGTTGAGGCGTTGTTGAAAGAAGGTTATATCCCGATAATTGCGCCGCTTGGCGAAGGCCCGGATGGTACGTGTTTGAATATCAATGCCGATCTGGTTGCAGCCCATCTTGCGGGAGCGCTCAACGCCGAAAAACTGATCTTCTTGAGCAATGTGGCTGGTATCCGCCGTTCCGATGGCTCCCTTGTTTCGGAATTGAGCGAGGCTGAAGCGAAGAAGTTGATCGAGGAAGGTGTGATTAGTGGTGGGATGATCCCGAAAGTTACCGCCTGCCTGGATGCACTGGCTGCGGTGCCGCGTGTGCACGTTGTGGACGGACGCGAATCCCATATCCTGCTCCGCGAACTGTTTACAGACGAAGGCGCTGGCACAATGATCATTCGTTAGCTTACGATTTTCTGCTTTTCTTTCTGATCATGCTGATCATGTATGTGTTGAATAGTTGGGTAGGTTGTTTTGAATAACGTCGTCATTTTTGATCTTGATGGGGTCATTACCAGTGAAGATGCGTATTGGGATACGGCTGGCCTGGTGCTGCATGAGCTATTATATAGCCCGCAGTACTGGAATATTGCCGGGTCAAGTGTGTATCAACCGCCCATAACTGCGGAAGAATGTCGCCGTGTCAGCCGTGAGACATTGCCAGAGGCGGTCATTCTGGGCTTTAAAGCGCACTCTATGAACTCTAATTGGGACACGTGTTATGCGGCCGTATGCATTTGCCTGATTGATTTGTTGGCGCAGTTGCCCAATCATAATCGTGCTGCACTGTTTCCACTGCGACCGTGGGATGCCGCCTGGATGGCAATTTTTAGAGAGGCTCTTCTTACTCAAGGAGCCTCTCCAAAGGTAAGCAATGCGTTTCGTCGCCTTGATGCGCCTATCTTGCGTAACTATGTTGGCCTTGAGCTTATAAAACTCTTCAACATATATGCCAGTGAAGTGCTTGGTCAACTGGTGGAAGACGTTTTTGTCTACGCAGGTCCCTTCTGGCTATTATGCCAGGAACTCTTCCAGGAATCGTATCTGGGTGATGATCTTTATAGGCAAGAATATGGGCATGCACCTTTACAATCAGGTAAACCAGGCTGTATTCACTTTGAGCAACTATTGTTGCCGGTTGAAGACGTTACACACGACGCTGGCGATTTTGCGTGAGCAAGAGTATGTATTAGGGGTTGCGACCGGGCGGCCTGGTCAGGAAGCGCTGGTCCCACTGCAAAATCATGGGCTCTTTGCCTATTTTGACCGCTTTCGTGTGGTGACACATGCACAGGTTGCCGAGGCCGAGGCTGTGCTGCGAGCCAGAGATGATAGCACGACCTTACTGATAAAACCTCACCCATATCAATTCTTGATGGCCTATGATCCAACGTATCAGTTGTCCCAGCCTCTTCCTCAGCGTGGTAGTTTTGTTGTTGTGGGCGATACGCCCAGCGATGTTAGAGGTGGGCGTGCGGCAGGGGCCATCACTATCGCAGTTTTAACAGGTGCACGTACAGCTCAGGCACGTACGATGCTTGAGCAATCGCAGCCAGATTTCATCGTAGAGGATGTCACTAAAGTGCCAGCTCTCCTGGCACAGATCGATGACCTGGCTACGATTCAGCGCATGCAGTTTTCTGATCGCAACAAGGCAGAACTTTTGTTATGCCGTTGGTTTGCACTGCATATGGATCTGTTCGTGGAGAGCGTTACGTTGACGCCAAAAGCTGTCTCGCTCAACTCGTTCAATGGTGTATATCGTGTTGCCGGCGAGGAATATTTCTTCAAGACGCATGTGGAGGAGCAGGGGATTGTCGAAGAGTATTACCATGCTGAATTGCTCTACAATGCGGGCTATAATATCGTGCGACCTTTGCGTACTATTCATCAAAAGGGTCAGCAAATGGTGATCTATCCAGTGATCCATGCGCCGGTCATGTTTGATCTTATGCGAGCTGTTGAGACGGGAAATGTTGAGCAGGCCGATGTAGCATTGCTCTCAGCCGCCGAAAAGCGTGAATGTGAGCGTTTATTAACTATCTATAGCGATACATTAGCCTGGAGCAGTGCGGAAGAGCATGCACAGGCCCCGGTCCATCAGCTTTTCTGGCATCGTCTGGTTGGTGGACGGCTGAAAAGCTTTTACGCCGGAAAAATGGTGCCGTTCCCTGAGCAAGCAGAATATAGGGATACAGTGCAAGGTCTGCTTTTTGAAGATCTGCTTAACTATCGTTGGATCATCAATGGGCTTGAATTGACTGGACCTTTGCCGACGCTAGGACAGTTGATTGAACGGGCGAAGGCTGTCCTCAATCCAGCTCGTGCAGCGATGACGGTTATTGGGCATGGTGATGCGCACTTTGGCAATGTCTTCCTGGAAGATCGTGTGCAGTATCAGTACTTTGATCCGGCGTTTGCGGGACGGCATGCTCCTATCCTTGATATTGTGAAGCCTTTCTTCCATAATATATATGCAACCTGGATGTATTTTCCACGCGAGGTCGCGCAGAGTTTGCAACTTTCGGTTACACTACACGGCAGTAGTATCTATGTTGAGCACAACTATGTCTTGTCTCCTGTGCGGCAGGCAATTCTAGATACAAAGATGGAGTATCTGTTGCGTCCCCTTGTGGCTATGCTGAGCGAGCGACAGGCTTTGCCTGAAGATTGGGCTGAAGTAATGCGGTTGGCGCTGATGTGTTGTCCGCTTCTGACGGTGAATCTGCTTGATAGTGAAAAGCGTTCGGCCGCTATTTGCTGGCTAGGGCTTACGCAGGTAATGCAAATGGGCAACCATCCCCTAACAGGAGAGTAAGACGTCATGATTGCAATTATAGATTATGGTGCCGGAAACATTCGAAGTATCGAGAAGGCACTGGAACATGTTGGTGCCCAGGTGCGGGTGACCGATGATGCCAGGGTTGTGGCTCAATCGGATGCGATTGTCTTGCCGGGCGTAGGCTCTGGCGGCTCTGCTATGGCCCGCATAACAGAGTGTAAGCTTGACGATGCCATTCGCGAAGCAACCTTGCAGGGCAAACCATTCCTGGGCATTTGTCTGGGCATGCAACTGCTTGCGGATCACCACACCGAGGGCGAAGTTGCGGGGCTGCGTCTATTCCGAGGAGAAGTGCGTCGTATACCGCACGGCCCGAAAATTCCCCATATGGGCTGGAATCAGATCACCCCCTTGCATGCAGACTTGCCTATTTTTGCGGAGATCCCGCCTGATGCCTACTTTTACTTTGCACATTCTTACTATGTCGAGCCACAGGATCAGCACGGTGTTGCCGCACTGACCGATTATGGTTCGCCCTACTGCAGCGTAATCGCTACCGAGCAGGTGTGGGGGACACAGTTTCATCCAGAAAAGAGTGGTGCTGTGGGCATGCAGATGCTCAAAAACTTTGTGAAATGGGTCAATCAATGATTATATTACCCGCCATTGACATTAAAGATGGCCGTTGTGTACGCTTATATCAAGGCGATTATGCTCAAGTTACCACATACGATACTGATCCAGTCCAGGTCGCCTTGCGCTGGCAGGCAGCTGGGGCTAGCTGGCTACACCTGGTAGATCTAGATGGAGCCGCCCAGGGCTATCCGGTAAATGCTGACCTGATTGGACGTATAAAAAAGGCGACAACCCTGCATATTGAGGTTGGCGGTGGGATGCGCTCCCTGGATCATATCCAGCAAATTCTAGACCTGGGCGTTGATCGTGTCATCCTTGGTACGGTTGCCATCACTGATCGCGCATTGTTACAAGCGGCGTTGAGCCGTCATGGAGCCTCTATTGTAGTCGGGCTTGATGCACGCAATGGTCAGGTTGCTATTTCTGGTTGGCGCGAGACCTCTGCCGTGAAGGCCATTGAGCTGGCGCGAGAGCTAGCCGCTCTGGGTGTGCAGCGCTTTATCTACACAGATATTGCACGCGATGGCGCGTTGACTGGCCCAAATTTTGTCGCCCTGGCCGAGATGCACCACGCTGTCTCGACTGCATTAATTGCCTCTGGTGGTGTGAGTTCGCTTGCTGACCTGCATACGCTGGCAAAAAGCGGCGTTGAAGGTGCGATTGTCGGCAAGGCCATCTATACAGGCGATGTAGATCTTGCCACCGCTATACGCGAGATTGAAGGGGAACAAGCATGCTAACCAAGCGTATTATTCCTTGTCTGGATGTTATGCAGGGGCGCGTTGTAAAGGGCGTGAGCTTTGTAAACTTGCGTGATGCAGGCGATCCCGTAGAACTTGCAACTTATTACAATCAAGAGGGTGCAGATGAGATTACTTTTCTAGATATTACCGCCTCATACGAAAATCGGGCGACGATGCTAGATGTGGTAAGACGCACTGCCGAGCAAGTTTTCATTCCAGTCACGGTCGGTGGTGGTATTCGTTCGGTAGAGGATATTCGTGCAACTCTTGGTGCAGGCGCGGACAAAACATCTGTGAATACGGCAGCAGTGCAGAATCCGCAATTGATTACAGCAGGCTCAGAACAGTTTGGTGCTCAATGTATCGTACTTGCCGTAGATGCACGTTCAAACAGAGAGATGCCGAGCGGCTACGAAGTCTATATTCATGGCGGGCGCACCCCGACCGGCCTGGATGTTCTGGAATGGGTACAGCGGGGCGTTGAATTGGGTGCGGGCGAGATCCTGCTAACAAGTATGGACCGCGATGGTACCAAGCAAGGTTATGACCTTGTACTCAATGCGAAAGTCGCAGCAGCGGTCTCCGTTCCTGTAATCGCTTCTGGTGGTGTTGGCACGCTAGAGCATATGTATGAAGGCTTTGCGGTTGGCGGAGTAGATGCTGTGCTGGCTGCCTCGATTTTTCACTTTGGCGAGTTTCGTGTTCGTGATGTTAAGCAGTATTTACAGGCAAAAGGGGTTGTTGTACGGCCATGTTAAAATTTGATAGCCAGGGTCTCATCCCTGTCGTGATTGTTGATGATGCTACCAGTAATGTCTTGATGGTGGCCTCTATGAACCAGGAGGCATTGCAGCGGACACGAGCGACTGGCTTTACCTACTTTTTCAGTCGTTCGCGCCAGACTCTCTGGCACAAGGGTGAGCAGTCAGGCAACGTTCAGGAAGTGCGTTCTATCTTCGTGAATTGTGAAGAGAGTAGCCTGCTTATTCGCGTAAAACAACACGGTGGCGCTGCCTGCCATGATGGCTATTATAGCTGCTACTATCGCCGTCTGCAGCCTGATGATACCTATCAAACTGTCGCGGAACGTATCTTCGATCCTAACGATGTCTATCGAACGGAGCCTCTGGAAACTGCAAAAACACAGACTGCAGAGGTCGTACTCGTCGATGAAGGGGAAGAGTCGCAAGTATCTACCAG
Source organism: uncultured Chloroflexia bacterium (assembly GCA_963850365.1). Taxonomy (GTDB): domain Bacteria; phylum Chloroflexota; class Ktedonobacteria; order Ktedonobacterales; family Ktedonobacteraceae; genus Dictyobacter. Next base: position 145,924 of record CAWKKX010000042.1, on the reverse strand, counting down.
CGAGGCCGAAGCCACGGATGAGCACGATGGATCGCATATTCTGCCAAAGCTAGACACAGCCTTGCGTCAGCTCTACGGAGTATACCTCTACCTGCGCGATCACGATATGACCACAGAATCAAACACATCACGTTTATTGCACGAGAAGAGTCACAGCTACCTGATCTCACGTCTCGCTGACGAGCTACAAGAACTGGCGGGTGTGCAAAGTGGAGAGCACGTACACAATGGTCGGCAATTGGACACCGCACTGGAAGGGAGCCAGGTTGGTTACTGGCTATTCTTGCTTGCCTCCACCACAAATGTGCTTTATAACAATTTTATGCCACATGCGGCTATCTTGCACGGCTATGCAGGGCGCTATAGCGAAGAGAAATCGATTGAGCTGCGCCAGGAATGTTTGCAGTTGTTAGATACAAACGACCCGGTGCAATTTGCGCATGGTCTGGAACTTGGTTTTGCTTTTATTGGTTGGGCCTGTGCCTCAGCGGGTATCAGCCCGCTTGCACCAGCCGAATATGACCTGGATCAAATGCGTCGTAAAGGACTGGTGCACTAATAGCCTCTGCCTTATCCTTGTGCCAGGATGTACAATTTTTGCTCTGAAAAGTGTGTTATACTTTTTACTGGGGCCCTTTTGTCTTTAATTAGTAGTGGAGGGAGTAAATGTATGCCGTTACGAGCAATTATTCTGGATCTAGGTGGCACATTGATTGATTGGCCGGATTGGGATGAAGATGCTCCCCGCCGGTGGGGGCTTTCTTATGACTATCTTATAGCCAAATTTCCGACCGCACAATGGCCGGAGCGTGCTAGTTATATCCATGCTATGCGTCAGGCGGAAGCAGATCATTGGGCGCAGGTCAAGGCCACGCAAACCAGTATGACACCTGCGGCTCTTTTGCAGTCAGGCTTTCATCTACTCGGACGCCCTGTAAACGAGGAAGAGCTGTTAGTAGCTCTCGATGGATATGGACAGGCTGTGAGCGGGTGGTCAATAATCTTTCCCGATGTCGTTGAAACGCTTATAACCTTGCGTAAGCGTGGCTACAAATTAGGCTTGCTCTCTAACACCTGGTGGGCCTCTGCATGGCATAATGCAGACCTCGCTGCACATGGCCTGACAAATCTGCTGGATGAGGTTGTCTATACTTCTGACTTGCCATATTCGAAGCCCCATCCCGCCGCTTTTCGGGCCGTCACGACGCGCCTGGGTGTCGTGCCAGAGGAATGTGTCATGATCGGTGATCGCCTGGTCGATGATATCTCTGGTGCACTCAGTGTAGGTATGCGTGCTATCTGGAAGAAAACGTCTTCTCCCTGGCCGGAACCTGCGCATATTACCCCAACCAGGATTATTTCAGACCTTGCTGAGATATTGCCGCTGGTCGAAGCTTGGAGCTACAGCGGTATGCGGAAAGATTGAGCCCCTTTCAAGTAACCATTCTGATTGCCAGTAATTTCGGCCCCATCTGAACGAGGGCCGATTTTGTCCTCATTGAGTGCTACAATCTCTTTGTACAAAGAAAAGGAGAAAGAGATACATGAATATTCAACCATTCAAAATAGCCATCCCTCAATCCACCCTTAACGATTTGCGTGAGCGCTTAGCTCGCACGCGCTGGCCCGATGAGGTCGAAGGAGCTGGCTGGAGCTATGGCACGAATCTGGACTATCTCAAGAGTCTGGTGGCCTACTGGCAGCACGAATACGATTGGCGCAAGCAAGAGGGGACACTCAACAGGTACACGCAGTTTCGCACAGACCTCGATGGCTTGAGCATTCATTTTATCCATGAGCGGGGCAAAGGACCGAATCCACTGCCGATCATCCTCACCCATGGCTGGCCCGATTCGTTCTACCGCATGCACAAGATTATCCCCATGCTCACCGACCCGGAAAGCTTCGGAGGCGATGCGGCTGACTCTTTTGATGTGATTGTTCCCTCCATTCCTGGTTTTGGTTTCTCCGATCCAGTGCGAAAGCCAGGCTGGACGGTGAAACAGACGGCGGAGTTGTGGGCCAGTTTGATGCGAGACGTGCTCGGCTACCAGCGCTATGCTGCGGCTGGTGGGGATTGGGGCAGCCCCATCTCCCAACTCCTGGCGCTCAATAATCCCGCATCGGTCATCGGCATCCATCTGACCGACATTGGCTTTCAGGCCACCATGAACCTGGACCCATCGAGCCTGACGCCTGTCGAGCAAGAGTACCTGAGAGCGAAGCAGCAGAGATTCTTTCAGGATGGTGGATATGTCATGCTCCAGTCAACCAAGCCACAAACGCTGGCCTATGGCCTCTCCGATTCGCCTGTCGGGCTCGCTGCCTGGATCATCGAAAAATTCTATGGGTGGAGCGACATCGATGGTGCTCTTGAGCATACATATACGAAAGATGAACTGCTTACCAACATCATGATCTATTGGGTGACTCAAACGATCAATCCCTCGATTCGCTTCTACTATGAGGAAAGCCACGCGCCATCCCTCAAAATGGGGCAGCGCGTCGAGGTTCCAGTGGGAATAGCCCTCTTCCCCAAAGATACTCCTGCTCCGCGCGCCCTTGCGGAGCGCACCCTGCGTATCGAGCGTTGGACAGAGATGCCACAAGGTGGGCATTTCCCTGCTCTAGAGGAACCAGAACTGCTGGTAGAAGACCTGCGGGCTTTCTACCGTTCTTTGCGGTAGTCAGATCAGATGGCAATCAACGGACACGCACAGGGAGGGAGAAAGGGCCTTTCTCCCTCCCTTGTCTGCAAAATCAGGTCGTGTGATCACAAGTCGTGTCGGAGCAGCCACTCATGATACCATGAGCTGTTCGCACCCGTTTTAAGGCAGATAGCCGCAGTGGCGAAACTACCCATGAGCATCGTTAGCAGTAATAGTGAGAAGTGCTTGCCCAATCGCTTCTCGGCATCGGTCTCTGGCGTGCGCGCTCCCACCTGGCGTAAAAAAAATTTCAGCTTGGAGAAGGCTTCCTCAGAGCCTACGCATAGATACGACCAATTTAGATCCCAGCGATGTGGCCCAACAGATCATCTCTCACTATGCTTTAATCTAAGCTATCTCTATTTGAGCGTGGAAAGAAATTGTGGTGGTCGGCGTTGCTTTGTTGCTTGCTCAAAAGCGTATGCCAGCTTGATAAGCGTGGGTTCACTATATGCGCGTCCCATAAATGTTATGCCAACGGGCAGCCCAAAGACAAAGCCTGCTGGTACGCTGATCGCTGGATAGCCCGCCAGCGCAGCTGCTTGAGCGCTACCACCAATATCATGATCGCCATTGACCCAGTCAATGCACCATGCAGGCCCCCGTGTCGGCATAACCAGTGCATCCAGTTTATACTCATCCATCACCGCATCAATCCCCTCCTGTCGCGCCAGACGATGATTCTCGGCCAGAGCATTGAGGTAGAGTGGATCATGCAAATCAGTCGTTGCCTGCGCTTGTAGAAAGAGCTCCTGCCCAAAATAAGGTTGCTCCTGCTCTACATGTGCATCGTTAAATGCAATAATATCCGCCATTGAGTGTACAGACGATTCGGTCAACGCACCGAGATAGGCATTGAGGTCGGCCTTAAACTCATAGAGCAGGACCTGTAACTCCGACTCTGATGATGACATCTGCTGCGCCGTCGGAATATCGGCATGATCGATAATAGTTGCGCCAAGGGTAGCCATGCGCTCAATGCCAGCATTAATAATCGCATCAGTCTTTATGCTATAGCCAAAATAGACCTGGCGACAGACCCCGATACGAGCATTTCTCAGGGCATCGGCATCCAGGTATTTCGTATAGTCGTTGTGAGAGATACCTAAGTTTGTTGCCGGGTCGTGTACATCAACACCTGTAATTGCGCCCAGGACTATGGCGGCGTCAGTGACTGTGCGGCCAAAAGTGCCAACAGTATCCTGGCTATGGGCGATAGGGATGACGCCTGTGCGGCTCGTCAGGCCAACGGTAGGTTTGATGCCAACGATGCCATTGATGCTACTGGGGCAGAGAATTGAGCCATCGGTCTCGGTTCCCAGGGCGGCAGCTGCCAGGTTGGCCGCAACTGCTACGGCTGACCCGGAGCTGGAGCCGCAGGGTGTACGATCCAGAACATAGGGGTTGCGTGTTTGTCCGCCGCGCCCACTCCAGCCGCTTGACGAGTTGCTTGAGCGAAAATTTGCCCATTCGCTGAGATTTGTCTTGCCCAGGATCACCGCGCCAGCCTCGCGCAACTTGTGGGCAACAAAAGCGTCGCGTGGTGGACGAGCGTTGAGCAGGGCCAGCGATCCTGCCGTTGTCTGCATCTTATCGAGTGTTGCGATGTTATCTTTGAGTAAGATGGGGATACCATGCAGTGGGCCTCGTGGGCCAGTCGTTGCACGTTCTTGGTCGCGTTGTTGGGCGATTTCTAAAGCGTCGGGATTGATCTCTATAACGGATTGTAGGGTTGGACCATGCTGGTCGAGGGTCTGTATACGCTGAATATACATCTCTGTGAGCTGGCGAGCTGTGATGTTTCCCTTTGCCATCTCCGCCTGAAGTTCGCTAATGGTAACTTCTTCCAATCGCATCTCTACACCTCGCATAAAAAAATTTGTGCTTCTTAGCGCTCTGAAATCATACGCTTGAATCGTCATCAAGGTCAAGGAAGTAGACAGTGTTTTTTCATTTTTCGTGATTCGCCACTCTTAAATGTTTTTGCACATTTTACATTTATGCCCTTAACTGCGCACCGCGCAGTTAAGGGCATAAATGTAAAATGTGCAAAAACATTTAAGATGTGTTTCGAACACTTCTGTATTAGATGCTACTTTCGCCGCGTACGTTTTTGCCCAGCACAACCTCGATTGTATATCCCTCCAGCTTCTTGGTCGAATCAGGAGAGATACGTTCGCGGTAGACTTCCTCGAATGAGGGATAGTCGCGTTGGCTGATGGAGAGAAGCAGGTTGATGGCGAGCGTTTCCCTCATGATCTCCCTTTGATAGGGTTGCAGGATCTGTGCCAGCTCAACATCGGCGTACAGGGCGAGGCCGATGTGATCCTCGATATTAAAGCCGGCCTTCTTGCGCATATCCTGTACAAAGTGAATCAGGTCACGCACAAGTCCCTCTTCCCGTAGTTCGGGGGTGATGGTGGTTTCTAGCGCCACGATGTAGCCGCGCTCTTCAGCGGTTACAAAGCCTGGACGTGCAGTTGCGACGACTTCAATCTCTCCCGGTATCAACGTGACCTGTTGCTCACCTGGCAGCGTGATTGTCAGCGTTCCTGTTGTATTTAGCTCTGTGGCAGCCTCCTGTGCTTCATGAGGCGATAATGCCTTGAAGTAGACCAGGATCTTCTGCATCAATGGGCCGAACTTGGGCCCAAGGATTTTTACCTGTGGCTTCAACGTGTAGGCAAGCATATCACTATCGACACTCATGAGCTCCAGCTTCTTGATATTTAACTCTTCAAGAACTTGATCGCTCAGGCGGTGCAAGGACGCTTCTTCCGTTTCGCTAGGCACATGGACGTACAGGGCGTTGAGTGGCTGGCGTACCCTTATCTGAGCTTTTTCACGTGCAGCGCGGCCCAGGCCAACGATACGCATTGTCAGGTGCGTCTCATTGGTGAGCTGCTCGTCGATGAACTCTTCTTTGACCTGTGGCCAGTCGCAGAGGTGGATGCTAAAGGGTGCGTTCTGATCGACGTTGCGCACCAGGTTCTGGTAGAGCTCTTCGGTCATGAATGGCATAAAGGGCGAGAGCAGGGTGAGCAACGTCGTCAAGCACTCGTACAGCGTGAGATACGTGCTAACCTTGTCCTCGTCGAGCTGCGGCTTCCAGATACGTTCACGGCTACGGCGCAGATACCAGTTCGAGAGGTCGTCTAGAAACTCCTGCATCGCCTCGGCTGGTTTCACCGTATCGTATTGCTCTAAGCCGTTAGTGACCGCACGGATGGTCATCTGCAGTTCAGAGAGAATCCAGCGGTCCAGTTCGCTTCGGCGTCTGAGCGGCAATTGGTGCTGGGTCGGATCAAACTGATCGATATTGGCATAGGTGATAAAAAACCAGTAGACGTTCCAGATCTTATCGAGTGTTCTGCGCGTTAGCATCCATTTTTCGCTCAGGCGAACAGGCATACCAGTCTCTTGCGACTTGCGCATATCCTCTTCCGTTGGGATACGTGGGAAGTTGAGATTTTGTTCCGGTACGTGGTTGGTGTAGAGCCAGCGCATCGTGTCAGAACCGACTCTATCCGCCGCCTCGTCGAAGATAACGCTATTCCCCTTGGACTTGTGCATGGGCGTGCCATCTTCAGCCATCAGAGTTGCGTAGCCGAAGAGCGTCTGGAACGGGTTTGTATTTTCCAGCACCGTGCTCATGACCAGCATCGAATAGAACCAGTTACGGAACTGGCCTGGGAACGACTCGGTCACAAAGTTGGCCGGGAACCACTGCTTCCAGTACTCAGGATCGGTGCGATAGTGCAGGGTTGAGAATGGCACGATGCCAGCGTCCAGCCAGGGATTGCCAACGTCTTTGATGCGCGATACCTCTGTCCCGCATTGTTTACAATGAATCTTGATGGCGTCTACCCATGGCCGATGTGGTGTATGACCTTCGAACTCTTCCCAACCTGTAGCTGCACTCTCTTGCAGTTCTTCGCGGCTACCGATAACTTCGAAAGTACCGCACTTCTGGCAGTCATAGATCGGCAAGGCCAGGCCCCAGTAGCGTTTTTTGGAGATCATCCAATCGTCCATATTGCGCAGCCAGTCCATTTCGCGGTCAAAGCCAAAGGATGGTATCCACTGCACCTTGCGTACGGCATCCATGATTTCGTAACGCAGAGTTTGCATGGAGATGAACCACTCATCGACTAAACGGAATATCAGCTCAGTCTTACAGCGCCAGCAGGTGGGATAGCGGTGCCGATAGTTCTGAGGTCGATAGAGCAGACCTTTTTGCGTCAGGTTCTCGGCAACCAGTTGAGGCACTTCAGATGTATGCTTGCCAGTAAGCCAATCATAGCCTTCTTTATAGACACCGAACTCGTCGATAGGTGCAATGACGGACAGGGTAAACTCCTTGGAGAGTCCAAAGTCTTCGCGTCCGCAGCCAGGAGCAATATGTACGATACCGGTACCCTCGGTCGCGTTGGCCTCTTTCCAGGGCACCACCGTGTGTACGACCCCTTGCGCCACAGGTAGCTCATCGAACGGACCTTGATACTGCCAGCCCACCATATCGTGCCCTTTGAGAGCTTCAACGACATGGTACTCGCCCTTATCGCGCCCCTTGAGAGCTTTTAAGACTGGGAGCAACTGTTCCACGAGATAGTAATACTCGCCGTCTTGCTCCACTTTGACATAGGTCAGATCTGGATTGACTGCGGCCGCAACATTAGCGGCAAGCGTCCAGGGCGTTGTTGTCCATACCAGCAGATATTCACCAGGACGGTTCGTTAAAGGGAAGCGAACGTAGAGGCTCAGATGGGTGGTATCTTTGTAGCCCTCGGTCTCCATCTCCATATTGGAGATGCCAGTGGCGCAACGTGGACACCAGGGCATTACGTCGCGTCCCTTATACAGCAAGCCACGTTCCTGGCACTTTTTAAGGAAAGACCAGATGGTATAATTATTCTCATTCGAGAGGGTATAATAGTCGTTGCCCCAATCCATCCAGTAGCCCAGGCGTATAGATTGTTCTGATTGTACTTTGGCATACTTAAACACACGCTCTTTACAGCGTTCAACGAATGCCGCGATCCCATATTCTTCGATGTCACGTTTGCTCTTAATACCAAGCTCTTGCTCGACGTTTACCTCGACCCATAGTCCCTGGCAGTCGAAGCCATTCTGGTAGCGCTGTTTGTAGCCTTGCATAGTCTTAAAGCGTTGATAGAGATCTTTATACGTGCGCCCCCAGGCATGATGCACGCCCATGGGATTGTTGGCCGTGATCGGCCCATCTAAAAATGAGTAGCGCTTGTCACTCTGTTCATTGCGTTGCAAGTACATCTGACGTACATTGTTCTCATCCCACCATTTCTGGATAGTATGTTCTAGCGTCGGATAATCTACACGATCAGCCGCCACAACAGGCTTGAATACACTTGATCTAACTGACACTGTGTCCTCCTCTACGTCCACCAAGGCGACAGGGCAAGGTGCCTTGCAGAGAGAATAAAAGTAATGATGACAATAAGCGTTATATATTTAAGTGAGCACGATCTCCAGGCGTTTGTTGATCTTACCCTTGTTTTCAGTTTTAGTAATATGGATGCCGCCAACCTCTTTTGTATGGTTTACATGAGTGCCGCCATCTGCCTGCAGATCCAATCCAACGATTTCAACAATGCGCACTTCTTCAATGTGTGCGGGTAATAAATTGATCTTGGTGCGTATGAGATCGGGAATCGCAAACGCTTTTTCGCGCGGCAATGTATAGACATGTATGGGATAATCAGCCTGGATCGCCAGATTCACTTTATCCTCAATGTAAGCGATACGTTCTTTATCTAGATTCTCCATTGCAAAGTCCATACGTGCCCGATCCGGGTACATTTGTCCGCCTGTAACTTGAACACCGAACTCTTTCCAGATAATGCCGCATAAGATGTGTAGGGCGGTATGTGTGCGCATCATCTGGTAACGAAAATCCCAATCAATGGTGCCCACAACTTCCGTTCCCACTGGAGGAGGTGGACAATCGAGAGAATGCCAGACGATATCATCGCGCTTATGCATTGCGATTACGCTGGCCTGGAAACTGAGATTCTCCCAGGTGATAAACCCGTGATCCGCCATTTGTCCACCACCGCCGGGGTAGAAGACCGTAGCATCCAGTGCTACATCATCGCCTTCCACCGCAACCACTTTGGCAGTGCATTCGTAAGTAAAGCTATTTGTATGGTAAAGGAGCTTCGTCTTCATTGCCCGTCCTCCTGATAAAAACAAAAAATCCCCTCGCCCATCAATAGGGACGAGAGGAACTCCCGTGGTACCACCCTGCTTAGCCAGATACTTGTCAAGCGCCTTACTGAGTGTGTTCTGGCTCGCTCTATATACTGTATCCTCTAACATCCATGCGTTCTATAGTACTTTCTTTATACAGTAGCATGTTTGCCCTTTTCTCTATGAGAATTGGCTACATGTTGTTATTGGAATACGTGCCTTCATGGTAACGGAAAGGTTCCGACTAAGTCTAATGTATTGTTCGACTAGTGGCTCGGGAGTGATTTTCAGCGTGCGACCTGTGTTCGGTTCTCACCATCCCCGAACTCTCTGGAACCGATCCTAACACGTGTACTGGCTCCTTCAATGCCTTTGTAGTATCTATATGAGATTGTGTGACAGAATATATCAGTGTGTGTATTTTACATATGGACTGATGGTGTGATGCTTACAGTCTGACCTATGCGATAAATAGTAGCAAACTGCATTGAACATTTTGGAACATCGCAAATTTATGATACCATAGTAAGTGATAGAATACAATAGGAATAATTTATCAGGCGTTTGCGCCGGGACTTCTCATACAAGGCTGCATCTGTTTGCGCTGGTTGATGTACGAAGGCGGTGCCCGGTTGTGAGCCTTTGTAGGTTGTTTTGCATTCAAGGGGACACTCATGCGCCAGATTCTTTGGTAGAATCTACGACACATGTAACGCACCTTCTATTGCTTCGTTTTGTATTACATTAGTCACCGACCTCGGTTTGAAACTGAGGCTTGCTGACTGATTTGCCATTGATGAGTTCTTGTGTCGGTGCAATTCCAAGGAAATATATGAATAACATAGAAAAATTTTATGGACCAAATGCAGGCTACGTTCTTGAACTTTACGAGCGCTATCAGCATGACCCGACATCGGTCGATGCTTCTACGCGCGATTTTTTTGCATCATGGTCATCAGAAACGAAAACTGTAGCGCCTGTGCAGAATCCAGCGCAAATGTCAAAACAGGCATCGAAAAGTGTAGAGCGTGCGTTTTCAACAACGCAGGTGGCTCAGATAGTAGCCGCCTCGGCCCTGGCACGGGCCATTCGTGAGCGTGGACATCTAGGCGCTCACCTCGATCCATTGGGTAGCGAGCCGATTGGTGATCCTGCTCTGTTGCCTGAGGCCTATGGTATTACTAATGATGATCTTGCACAGATGTCACCGAAGGTTGTGGGTGGTCACTCTGCGGAGGGGGCCAAAAACGCTCTGGAGGCGATCAAGGCGCTAAGAGCAATGTACTCTGGTACAATTAGCTACGAGTTTGATCAAGTGAAGAGTGCCGATGAGCGTGCATGGCTACGCGATGCAGTTGGATTGCGTTTATACCATCGCAATCCCAACGCAAATAGTGCGCGTAAGCTCTTAAAACGTCTGATTCAGATAGAGGTATTTGAACGTTATCTGCATCAGACCTTTGTTGGTCAGAAACGCTTCTCTATTGAGGGGATCGATATGTTGATCCCGATGTTAGATGAGATCATTGCAGGTGCCATCGACTCTGAAAGTCAGGAAGTCGTTATTGGCATGGCTCATCGTGGACGCCTGAATGTACTGGCCCATGTGCTGGGTAAGTCTTATAGTGAGATCCTCTCCGAGTTTGCGCATTCGAAGCATGAGGAAGGTGTGCCCCTCAGCGATAGCTTTGGCTATGGCTGGACCGGTGATGTAAAGTATCACCTGGGTGCTGAACATATCTTTGGTCAAAAAGCGGCAATTGATCTGAAGGTAACACTTTCACCCAATCCCAGTCACCTTGAGTTCGTCAATCCTGTGATTGGTGGTATGTCGCGTGCATCGCAAGAGATTCGCAGCATGGCAGGAACACCATTACAGGATGCAGATAGGACGCTTCCTCTGCTTATTCATGGTGACGCGGCCTTCCCAGGCGAGGGTGTGGTGGCTGAAACCTTGAATCTCTGGCATTTGCATGGCTATTGGGTTGGCGGGACGATCCATATTATTGCCAATAATCAGCTTGGCTTTACGACTCTTCCTGGCGATAGCCGTTCCACAACTTTTTCGAGCGACCTGGCGAAGGGTTTTAGCCTGCCGATCATTCATGCCAATGCGGATGATCCTTATGCTTGTTTGACTGCAGTGCGCATTGCTCACGCCTATCGTGACCAGTTCCATAAAGATGTAGTGGTTGATCTTGTGGGTTATCGTCGCTGGGGTCATAATGAGGGCGACGAGCCAGCTTTCACGCAGCCTCAGATGTATGATACGATTCGTGCTCATTCAACCGTCTGTGAGCTTTATAGTGATCGCCTGGTACAAGAGGGTGTTGTGACGCAGGATGAGGTTGACGCACAACAAAAGGAAGCTTTTGCTGTACTGGAGCAGGCGAAAAAAGAGGCAGATAAGCTGATAGATACGGCTCAGCCTCAGAACGGGAATGGTTTATATAGTGCGGAAGCCGAGCTCGAAGCGCCTTCCTCCCTCTCGGCAGAGCAATTAACCGCATTTAATGAGGGTCTTTTAAGCTGGCCGAAAAGCTTTGTGCCAAATGCCAAGCTGGCCCGCATCTTACAGCGACGTGCGACCACGCTGGGTCCTGATGGTGGGATTGATTGGGGGCAAGCAGAGGCTCTGGCTTTTGCATCTATCCTCGCCGAAGGCACGCCAATCCGCTTAACCGGCCAGGATAGCGAACGTGGAACATTTGGTCACCGCAACGCTGTGCTCCATAGCATTGAGAATGAAGAGATATACATTCCTTTACAGCATCTTGCGGACGCAAAGGCGACGTTCTCAATCTATAATAGCCCGCTCAGCGAGACAGGTGTGCTTGGTTTTGAATATGGCTATAGCACGCATGCAACCGATACACTGGTCTTATGGGAAGCGCAGTTTGGCGATTTTTCTAACGTTGCACAGGTTATTATTGATCAGTTTATTGCTTCAGGGCGGGCCAAGTGGAAGCAAGATTCATCTCTTGTCATGTTGCTCCCACATGGTTATGAAGGGCAGGGGCCGGAACATTCAAGCGCACGCTTAGAGCGCTACTTACAATTGGCGGCGCAGGATAACTGGCGTGTGGCTAACTGTTCTACATCGGCGCAGTACTTTCATTTACTTCGCCTGCAGGCACGCAATTTGCGCAACTATCCGCGCCCACTGATATTAATGACGCCGAAAGCGTTGTTGCGTCATCCGCTCTCATCCTCGCGGTTACAAGATCTGACGGACGGAAATTTCCAGCCTGTGCTTGACGATCAGAGGGCGCGTAAAAATGCACAAAACATACGACGCGTGATCTTTTGTACTGGGAAGATAGGTATAGACTTGCTTGGGCATGAAAGCCGTGTCCATAATGAGGATATCGCTATTGTCCGGGTCGAGATGCTCTACCCCTTCCCTGACAAAGAATTAAAAAGCCTGCTCTCAAATTACGCACGTGCCCGCGAGGTAGTCTGGGTACAAGAAGAACCATGCAATATGGGGGCCTGGAGCTATATATTCCCGCGCCTGAAAGCTATCGTTGATCCTGAGATCACCATTGATGTGATCTCACGTCCTGAGCGTTCTAGTCCTGCGGCAGGTTTCTGGGATTTATATATAGCAGAACAGGAGCAAATCATCGCAGAGGCCTCCAGTTTGCCGCTAAAACAGTCTGGAGGAAACTATGTCCGTTGAAATTCGTGTCCCTGAGTTGGGTGAATCAATTGTTGATGCAACTATCGCATCGTGGCTCAAAAAAGAGGGTGACCCTATTCATCAAGGCGATGCCCTTGCAGAACTTGAAACAGACAAAATCAATGTCGAGGTGAATGCGGATCAGGATGGGATTCTGCAAAAGGTGCTGAAGCAGGTGGGCGATATTGTCGCGGTGGGCGAGGTGATTTGTGTTATTGGTGATGCAGCCGGTGTGGCGGCCAATAGTACTGTGCGCAATGGAGCATCCCCTGCAAAAGCAGATGTAGCGCAGAGCTCTGCGCCTGCACCTGCATCTGTGCGTAGCGAACCTGTCGCCATGCCTCCAGCTAGCGATACACAACGGCCTCCATCTCCACTGGCGCGGCGCATTGCTGCTGAGCACAAAGTAGATATTTCCCAGGTGAAGGGGAGTAGTCCACATGGTCGTGTCACAAAGGATGATGTGATTAGTTACTTAGAGCAAGGGGTGCCGAGCACCCAGGATCAACAGAGTGCGCCAGTACAGGTAACGATGCCGACAGCCTCGCAGGTGACCGCAGCTCCGTTGCCCGTTGCTGATGCGGCTAGCCTGACGCCTTTACCAGGCATAGTACCTTCAGATCGTGAAGAACGCATTCGTATGTCGCGCCGTCGCCAGACAATCGCACAACGTCTGGTCGAGGCACAACATACCGCTGCCATGCTTACCACTTTTAATGAGATTGATATGACCGCGATAATGGATGTGCGTAGTCGGCGTAAAGATGCGTTTAAAGAGCGTCATAATGTGTCGCTTGGCTTTATGTCTTTTTTTACAAAAGCTGTAATTGGAGCTCTCAAAGCTTTTCCACGCCTGAACGCAGAGATTCAGGGCAATGAGATCGTCTTGAAACGCTACTATGATATTGGGATTGCAGTTTCAACTGACGAGGGCTTGATTGTGCCCGTACTGCGCGATGCAGATCGTAAAAGCTTCGCCGACCTTGAGCGGGGCGTTGCTGATCTTGCGAAGAAGGCTCGCTCAAATACGCTGTCTCTGGCCGATTTACAGGGAGGCACCTTTACGATTACCAACGGTGGCGTTTTTGGTTCATTGCTCTCCACGCCTATTTTGAATGCTCCGCAGGTAGGTATTTTAGGAATGCATAAGATCGAAGAGCGTCCGATTGCCTTAAAGGGCCAGGTGGTTATCCGCCCGATGATGTATGTTGCCCTTTCTTATGATCATCGCATAGTTGATGGCAGTGAGGCTGTACGTTTCCTGGTGAAAGTAAAAGAATTGGCGGAAGATCCTGAATCGTTGCTCCTGGAGGGATAAGAACATTTTTTATTTCTCTCGACAGGTTGCGTTTGTAACTGTATAATCAGGGAGAAACAAAAAGAATACTGTTTTCTCTCGCATGGCTTGTTTCTGTCCTTTGATCGGAAGCTGGCGCTGCTTCTTCCGAGGGAACTCTAATAGCCATTCAAAGACCACACCAGGTAGAGAATCTGGTGTGGGGTTTTTACTGTTTCAAGATCATATGGCAGAAATAGAGGGAGTCGTCAGGGGTATGCAATCAGGAAATAATTATCCGCACCCTGGAGGAACTGATGACGATGTAAATGCTCTCGTCGGAAGATCACTGGGCGCGTTTCGTATTGTTGAACGTATTGGTGCTGGGGGTATGGCGACGGTCTTCAAGGCTTATCAACCCACGCTAGATCGTTATGTAGCCATTAAGGTCTTGCCTGCCTATCATGCTCGCGATCCTATCTTCGTGAAACGTTTTGTGCAGGAGGCTCGTTCGGTAGCGAAATTGGCCCATCCAAATATTGTCCAGATTCATGATTTTGATGAGCAGGATGGGTATACTTATATTGTCATGGAATATGTGGATGGTGGCACGCTTAAAGATCGTCTCAAGAAGCCCTTGTCGGTGACTGAAGCCGTAGATTTTACAATTCAAGCGGCAGAGGGCCTGGATTGTGCGCACCGCAATGGTATCATTCATCGTGATGTGAAGCCTGCCAATATGCTCTTGCGCAAAGATGGGCATCTTCTCCTGTCAGACTTTGGGATCGCCAAGATTCTAGAGGGAACGACGAACTTGACGCGCGTGGGCACTGGTATCGGGACGCCGCAGTATATGTCCCCGGAACAGGGCATGGGACAGCCTGTAGACCGTCGGAGCGATATCTATTCGCTTGGCATTGTACTTTTTCACTGCCTGGCTGGTCGTGTGCCGTTTACTGCTGATAGCCCTCTGACTATCACTGTAAAGCATATGAATGAGCCATTGCCCATCGATAAGCTCACTGCCGAGGGTGTGCCGTCACCGATCATTCAGGTTGTCCAAAAAATGACGGCGAAGCAAGCACATGAGCGCTATCAATCGGCCGAGACGCTTATTGATGCACTCACAAGCGCATTAGCTGCTTCGAATCTTTCGCTGGGTCGTAGGGGGTTTCCTCCTATTGCGCCAGCACCTGCGGATGTAAATAGAGGAAGTGGATTCAATGTTCCCTACAGTGGCCCGTTGAGCAATCCTCAACAGTCTGTAGTGCAGCCAGTGGTCACTATAACCTGCTTCCGCTGTGGTTCCGCTAATCCCAGCACGCGGCTTTACTGCACAACCTGTGGCGATGATCTGTCGAATAAGCGTGCGAGCCAGGATAAGCATATGGTGAATGGTCGCCCGGTTTTGGCCCGTCTAACTATGCAGAGTGGCCCGATGAAAGGACGCTCATACCGTTTCCATCAGGACGTGACGACTATTGGTCGTACGAATGGCAACGATCTTGTGATCTCAGGTCGCACCGTATCGCGTCGTCATGCTCGCCTCTGGTTTGCAGAAGGTCACTGGTATCTGGAGGATATTGGTAGCGCGAATGGTACGCTGGTGAATAGCACGCGCCTTTTCCAGACTGTGACGCTAAATGATGGTGATGTTGTCAACTTTGGTGACGAGATAGTCGTATTTAATATAACATATGGCCCTTAATTCTTTTAAGGCGTGGAAACCAGCAAAACTTTTTAACTAACAGATGTGATAGACGTAATATCCAGGAAGGTTATCCTTATGAGCTCAATTAATCCCGTGGTACAGGTTGCACAGCAGATGCTGCTGGGAGGTGCAGTGAAGCAAAATCATGCGCTTGAACATGCAACAATTGTGTTACTTTCACGCAAATTTCCAGAAGTACGTTTCTCTGGTATCTCATTTGCGGCAGGCTTCTTTGTCTTTGGCAATGTACCTACTGAAGCTATCCTTCCTGCTGCACAGGAAGCACTTGGCTTGCTACGTACGACCCAGCCCGAACTGGCAGTGCATGAACGTTGTGGCACTAATCTTGCCGTCGCAGGTATGTTGACGGGCCTCTCCGCTATGGCGGTGGCGAAATTGCGCCGTCCCTATAGTACAGCGAACAATGTTATTCTGGCTTCGACCGCTGCTCTCGTATTAGCTCGCCCTCTGGGTTTGGTGGTGCAACGCCATGTGACAACGCAGACTCCTAACGCATCTATGCGCATTCTGGATGTAAAACCGATGTCTGTATTGGGTGCGCCTGCCCATTTTGTGAGTACCGATAATCCTGAGGCTGCTGGCCTGTTCTCATAATGGTGTAAGAGGTGGAGAAGTAAAAACATGCTCAAACCATGTTTTTACTTCCTGTTGAAAAGGGTAATCTTTTATGAATACAGCCCGTGATCATTTTCTGGTAGAGACCTCCTGGCTGGAGGATCATCTTCACGATCCTGCACTGCGCATTGTGGATATGCGCGGCTATGTTCGTACTGTGCTGCATGGAGATCGTCAGGAGGCGGCCTATGTTGGTGCGGCCGAGGAATATGCTCAGGCACATATTCCAGGGGCTGTCTATATCGACTGGAGCCGCGATATTGTTGATCCGAATGATGATGTTGAGGCACAGATTGCACCGCCTGAGCGTTTCGTTGAGGTGATGCAGCGGCTTGGCATCGGCGATGAGCATCTTGTCGTTGCTTACGATAGTCACCCGGCGTCTCAATTCGCGACCCGACTCTGGTGGGCATTAAACTACTATGGGCACTCGCGGGTGGTTGTGTTGAATGGTGGTTTGCCCAAGTGGCAGCGTGAACAGCGTCCTCTTGATAACGCTATTGTTGCCTACCCTTCTACTATTTTTACTCCAAAGACACAACCTCAACTACGGGCGACCGCTGAGGATGTGCTTTCGTTGATTGGTCAGCCAGGTGTTGCTATTGTTGATGCACGCGATAGTGGTCAATATACTGGTGCCGTTGCACGTGGTGGAGGACGGCCTGGCCATATTCCGAGCGCAATCAGTCTTCCGCGCGAGGAACTGATCGATCCGTCAACGGGAACATTCCGTAGTGATGAGGAGCTCCAGCGTGTGTTTGCCTCTGCCCATGTCTCTCCTGATCAGCATATTGTTGCTTACTGTAATGGTGGCGTGGCCGCAACAACCGTGCTTTTCAGCCTTGCTATGTTAGGCTATCCTAAACTAACCAATTACGATGGCTCCTGGAATGAATGGGGCGAGCGCCTGGACCTGCCTGTAGAAATTGCTCACTAGTGGTAAAGCCAGATTGAGACTAGTTTGATGAACGAATTCGATAGCGATCAGGAACAGGACACCCTGCTAGATCTTAATGAGATTATGCAGGCTTTTGGGATTTCTGAATGGCAAAATTTGGGTCCAGTAGAGTCTGCACTTTCCGATAGCCTGGGCCTGCAGGTGAAGGTTGCGGATCAGAGATATGTACTACGTGAGCGGCCAGAAGGAATTATAGGCGAAGATATCAATTTTCGCTATGACTTCCAGCACTATTTGCAACAAGCTGCTATTCCGGTTCCTGCTTTCCATTTGACTCCGCAGGGTGAGCCAACGGTGAAGGTTGGTGAAGACTACTTTGAGTTACAGCAGCAGATAAGCGGTGAACTATTTAGTACTGCAAATCCGCGTAGCCTGGATTGGGTGGCTTCTGCGGGTTCAATGCTGGGTCGGATTCATCAGGTATCGCATCAATATATTGGTCATCAACACCGCTGGCCTGCGGAAGCCCACATTGGTGCTGTTGTACAACGATATCTCAATCTGGCACGCGCTAAGGCCGACGAGAGTTCAATTCAAGCCATCTCGTCGGCCCTTGCAAATTGTGCTGATCAATGGGAGGCGGTGCTGCCACCTGCTATGGTAGCTATTGGTGCTGGTCAAAACCTGCCAGAATTTCATATTCATGGTGACTATCATGCGCTCAACCTGCGTTTTGGACCCTTTGGCGTGAGTGCTGTAACGGGCCTGGAAGCTGCACGCTGGGAAAAGCGCATTTTTGAGGTTGCCTATGCCCTCCTATATTTTAGTGCGCTGGCCTGGTTACCAGGAAGCAACTCAACCCCTCCACTCGTGAAAAGAGGTTTTGAGCCCGAACGTGCACGCTCTTTTTTGCATGCTTATGGTGAACAGTATCCGCCAGTGAAGGGTGAGGCTGAATTGCTTGCCGATGCTCTTTTGCTCGTTTTCCCGATTGTAGCAATAAATGGCCCATTGGAGAACCTTTTTTATATGTCCATTAGCAACTGAGGAAGATCTGGATCTCATGTTGATCGACGATGTGATGGACCATCTGTCCTGGGCTGCATCACTGCCTGTATGGCTAAGTCGTATCCGTCGTTCGTTGCCAGAAATGTGGCTGTAGTCTTTCTAGAGCATCTATAGCATTGGCCGCATTGATCAATGCAAGCGCGGAGAATTCTCCTGATCTCTATTTTTAGCTGAAGAGTGCTATCTGGTAGCTGACACTGTCGATTACAGCAGCTACAGGGGCATGTTGGGTACGTATTATTAAAAAGAAGATTATAAGACCAATGAGCACAACAAGAGCTATGATAATGTAGATGATGAGCTTTGCATCAACTTTTGGACTAGCCTGTATCTGATCTTGTGCCTGTTGCTTATTGTTAGCTGACATCAGAGCTTGTTGCAATGATTGAGCCTGTTGTCCGTTAGCTTCCTGTGCAACAGAATTTTGTGTGCCCTGCTTCTGCACGATCTGATTGGGTTGTGGTGTATTAGGGGATGACATGGTGCGGCTTAACATAGGGTTTTGTTGACCCGCGTTCGCTGTGGTGCTTTGCATCATTTGTGCGTGAGTCATGACAACTGTTTGATCTGGCGCAACTGAGTTAACGCCCGCATTTGGTGCTGAAGCCTGTATATTCATCGGTTTAGGTAGTGATGCTCCACAGCGGGTGCAGAAGGCAGCGTTTGGTGCCATAGTATAGCCACAACGTGGACAGGTAGTGTTAGATGGTACCGATGGGGTAGTTGCATCTTGTTTAGCCTGCTCTTTTGCTGCAATGATTGCATCGTAGAGTTCAGGCAGGTCTGGTTGTGTGCTATGTAGGTCCTTTGGCGGTGGCGGTGGCGGTAAGAGAGCAATCACGTTTTTAAGATCATTGGCGAAGTCCACAATGTACTGATACCGGTCTCTTGGTTTAAGAGCCATAGAACGCTGAATGACCCGATTCAACTGATTAAGTGCATCAGTTGTCAGGTTTGCTAGTTGTGCTATGTGCCGTGAATGACGTGGCGCTGGCTTGGATGGTTTAGAAACACCGAGCCTGAATTGCTTAGCTGCATTAGCTTCAGGGCTCTCCTCGGCCGGATTATTTGCGAGAAATTCTTGTAGTGATGGCAAGTCGGGGCGACTCTGTTGTAGTGATTGATTTCGTACGGAGACACTTGGCGGTTCATGCGCGGTGAGCGCGAAGTAGAGAGTGCCACCAAGCGCATAAACATCAGACCGAGCATCGGTTCCCGTCCCACCTGGATACTGTTCGGGGGGAGCATAGCCAGGTGTGCCTTGATGACGAATAAAAAAGAGCGTTCTTGCTCCATCTGCCGCTGCTTTTGCATTTCCTAGATCTACAAGGACAGCAGTCCCATCGGGCATGATACGAATATTGTCGGGCTTGATGTCACGATGAATAATAATGGGATTCTGGCTGTGCAGAAACATAACGGCATCACAGATAGCGAGTACCCAACTTAACAGTTGTCGTACTGGGATAACATCGTTACGTTGCCGTGTCATGCGAATAAGATCGGTCAGGTCGTTTCCTTCAATGTAGTTGAGAACGACATAGTAACGACCTTGCTCAATAAATGCATCCTGGAAAGCGGGCAGATTAGGGTGATGTAGTTGGCTAAGTACACGCGCTTCATGTTTTAATTGCTCTTGTCCACTAGATCCAGTGACCAGGTATTCTTTCACCGCGTATTGTTGATTGTTGGACAGATCTACTGCCACATAAACATGTCCAAACCCTCCGCTGCCCAGTACGCGTTCGATACGATAGCGTCCGTTTAGTACCGTGCCCGACGGAACTGTCTCTATCATTGAAAGCCTCCAGTGTAGATACCCCTGCTTTAGCGTATAAGGAGAACACTGTACTGTTATAGGAAAAAAACTTTGTCTATCCCGCTTCTTCCTGCCTGTCCCCCCGAGGTGACTTTTTGGTATTCCATTCCTCTGCCTCTCTGATCGTATTTCAATAGATAGTAGGCTGTCACCTCTTGCAATTCGCATTATACACTAGTTCAAAGGACATGTACACGCTATAAAATCAACTTAGGACTATCCTGGACAATTCCATTCGCAACTTTTCCTATTTTTTAGATGCGAGAGAAATGCATTTTTAAGAGTATGTAATGTATGATAATTGTGGTTCTTCGTGATTTTTGTGTAAAATGTTGTTGCTTCTAATCTAGAAGGATATGTCCAATGCCACTTTATCGCGCTGGTTTTGTTTTTGACGATTGTTTTTTGGCACATGATACAGGCATGGAAGCAACTGTGAAGATGCGTGATGGCTCTTTTAACCTGTCGCCCGAACCGCACCCCTCGTCGTCATTTATTACACAGCGTATCAAAGAGTTCTTAGATAGTTCAGGTCTGACTACTCATATGTTGCCTATTGGAACTCGTCTGGCCTCTGAGGATGAGCTTGCTGTCTATCACACGCGTGCATATATTGCAGCGATTCGTGCCAGAGCCTATGGAGGTCCTTCACAAGGACCATGGGGAGAAATCGATGAGGAAACAGTAATAAGCCCTGGTTCTTTTGATGCGGCCCTATTAGCGGTTGGCGGAGCTCTGAATGCAACCAGTGCTGTAATAGAGGGCCTGGTCAATAGTGTCTATGCATTGTTGCGTCCTCCTGGTCATCATGCAACACACAATCAAGCCCAGGGATTTTGCATTTTCAATAATGCAGTTCTTGCCGCCCACCATGCACGCAATGTCTATGGGTTAGAGCGTATTATGATAGTTGATTGGGATGTTCATCATGGCAATGGGACGCAGGCGGCATTTTATCAGGACCCAGGAGTGCTCTTTATCTCGTTGCATCAACAAAACTGGTTTCCAATGGACTCAGGAGGACTGGATCAAGCGGGCGATGCAGCAGGGACTGGCTATACAGTGAATATTCCATTTCCTCCTGGAACGGGTGATAGGGGTTATCTGGCTGCATGTGAACAGATCATTGTGCCGATAGGTTTGCACTACAAACCACAACTTATAATAATTTCAGCTGGTCAGGATGCTAGTTGGCTTGATCCTCTGGCTCGTATGATGATGACAATGCAGGGCTATCGCGCAATGTCTAAGCTAATGGTTGATCTTGCGGCAGAGGTATGTGCGGGACGCCTGGTAATGTTACAGGAAGGAGGGTATAGTGCCCCCTATGTTCCGTATTGTACTGCAGCCGCCGTGGAACCATTGCTAGATATCGATCTTGGCCTTATCGATCTGTATGCGACCGCACCAGAATTAAAACGTTGTCAGAGCATTTTTTCGCAGGAGACCCAACAAGTACTGGCAACTGTGCGTAACTATCATAAACAATGGTGGCATATTTGATTGGTGGTAAAATCTTCCTTCATCTGCAAATATGTAGCTACTTTAGTGCATATCTTGCCTTTTTGCTTAAAGTCATGCATAATGATATATGCATACTGAGAAGGAGGAATGAGGTTATGTTGGCAATGGCACGCAGTTGCGCCGTCGTAGGCTTGGAGGGCGCGTTGGTTGAAGTTGAGGTTGATCTGGCAAATGGTCTGGCGGCTTTTACAATTGTTGGTCTTCCTGATGCAGCAGTGAACGAAGCAAAAGATCGTGTACGCGCAGCGATCAAGAATAGTGGCTGTATTTTCCCCTTTAAACGCATCACAGTCAATCTTGCCCCCGCTGATCTACGTAAAGAAGGCCCGGTCTACGATCTTCCTATAGCCATTGGAATATTATTGGCGGCTGAGAATATCAGTAATGATGAGAAGATAAGTGAGTCTCTGTTTCTCGGTGAATTATCGCTGGATGGCAGTGTGCGCCATACAAATGGAGTGCTCCCGATGGTTGCATTAGCACGCGAGAAGCAGGTGAAAACCGTCTTTGTGCCGGCGGTAGATGCTCTGGAGGCGACCCTGGTTGAGGGGGTAGAGGTTTTTCCTGTTGAAACGCTACGCCAGCTTATTGCTCATCTCAATGGAATTTCGCCTATAGAGCCATATGTGTGTGATCCTGGTTTGCTTGATAATGCTAACGATGCCTTTTATGGGCAGGATATGGCCGCGATACGTGGGCAGGAGCATGTGAAGCGTGCATTAGAGGTTGCCGCCAGTGGCGGTCACAATATTTTGATGAGCGGGCCTCCTGGATCTGGTAAGACTTTGTTGGCACGTGCAACTCCTTCTGTCCTACCCAGGATGCAGATCGAAGAGGCGCTGGACGTGACTAAGATTTATAGTGTGAGCGGTATGCTTTCCTCGGATGTCCCTCTGGTGCGGCAGCGTCCATTTCGTGCTCCGCATCATACGACGAGCCATGCTGGCCTGGTGGGTGGTGGGCGCATACCGCGTCCGGGTGAGATTAGTCTGGCGCATCGTGGCATCCTCTTTCTGGATGAACTCCCGGAGTTTGGGCAGAATGTATTGGAAGTGTTACGCCAACCTCTGGAAGATAAGGTTGTAACCATTTCGCGTGCTCATGGTACCGTGACGTATCCTGCCAACTTTATGCTGATTGCCGCTATGAATCCCTGCCCCTGTGGTTATTATGGCGATCCTGTTCGTGAATGTACCTGTTCTGCAACAGCTATCGCACGTTATCAAAAGCGTATTAGTGGTCCGCTGCTTGATCGCATTGATATTCATGTCGAGGTTCCAAGGGTTGACTATGAAAAGCTTGCTGATAGGCGTAATGTGGAGCCTTCTGCCATTATTCGTGAGCGTGTGCAGCGTGCACGCGAGCGACAACTTACGCGTTTTTGTAATACAAAGCTGACTTGTAATGCTGAGATGGGCCCTGCCGAGGTCCATGAATTTTGCACCGTCGATGCTACCGGCGAAAGATTGTTAAAGGCCGCAATGCAACAATTGCATCTCTCTGCACGTGCTTTTCATCGTGTGCTAAAACTTGCGCGTACGATTGCTGATATTGCCGATAGCGATATTATCGCATCGAATCACCTGGCAGAGGCGATACAATATAGACCACGCATAGGAAGATAATTATATTATATTGTAATCCCTACAATCTTTACCGCTTTTTGGCAACAAATGCAGAGGGACATAGAGATGCAAGTATGCATTGTGCGCATAATGGTTTGCGGGCATCGCAAATAGCACGTCCATGAAAGATAAGCATATGGGAGATATTGAGCCATTCTTCGCGTGGGATGATGCGCATAAGGTCTTGCTCAACTTTCACTGCATTGTCGCTGGTCGTCCAGCCAAGATGCCGTGAGAGCCTTCCTACGTGTGTATCCACAACAATGCCAACCTCTATCCCAAAGGCATAGCCCAGTACGACGTTTGCTGTCTTGCGTGCTACTCCTGGTAAGGTAAGTAGCTCTTCCATACTCTGTGGTACTTCGCCGTTATAGGCTGTGAGTAGCCGTTGCCCGGTTGCACGGATATTTTTTGCTTTATTGCGGTAGAATCCCGTGGATCGAATGTCCTGCTCAAGCTCCTCCTGGCTTACTGTTGCATAATCCTCTGCGCTTTTGTATTTCTGAAAGAGTTGCTTTGTTACTATATTGACGCGTACATCCGTACATTGAGCTGAAAGTTGTGTTGCAATTAACAGCTCAAGTGGATTTGAGAAGTCAAGAGAGCAAGTAGCTTGTGGATAGAGGCTATGCAATTCGGCTATGATTGCATGCACCTGCTCTGGTGAGCCAGGTTCTGGTCCTGTGTATATATGTGTTGTGAGGTCCATAATATCTTTCCTATTCTCTGCTTAGAGATTTTGAATAGCATATTGCTCGCTATGGCTCTGACTTGAGCGGGCAAGTATTTTAGTGATCAGTTCATCTTTTTTGAGCTTTGTTGGGACCGTCAGGCCGAGGTTGATGGCAATGGCTCTTAAATCTGCAACTTTCTTGCTCTTCAGCTCTGCCTCTTGCAGCTCTAGATTATGGTGTACTGGTACTGTTGCGTGTGTTTTAGCTTCTTGTTCAGTCAACGGATCTTCACTGGGGAGTGATGCTGCGAGCTGACGACATTCGACGTTGGGCATACGCTTGAGTATTAATACGACATGGGCCAGCAAATCGGCAAGCTCATGCGTCTTCATAGACTCAAGTTGATCAACAGTAAGATGCTTGTTCATACCTTCTTTTCCTTATTATGTTAGAATTATGTTAGATAGAACCAAAACTATTAATGTTGTGCACGAGGACGGATATGGTGGATGCGACTAATGAATTCGCCGGTAAGCGCTTTGAATTGTTCCTGCAGGTCAGCCTCGTGATCTTTAGGTTTTTGTATTACGCTAACAGGCAAGCGGTTATTTGGTGCTTCTGCCACTATTATACTATCGCTGATCGTATGTTTAAAGACATTGCCAGGATAATCGTGGCGTATCTGCTCACTGTAAGAAGCATGCAGGCTCACACGTTTTTTGATGCGCGTCAGAATAATGCCGCCCAGGACAGGACTCTTCAGTTGGTGGTTGTGCCCATTTGGATTAATAAGTTTGTTGACGGAACGTTGGAGAAGTCCAATACCATATGTTGAAAGGAAGTCAGGTACTGTGGGGATAATATATGCATCACTGGCCCACAAACTGTTTTTCGTGACCGGATTAAAATTGGGAGGACAATCGCAGATAATATAGTCATAGTCATCGCGTATCTGGTCAAGATAGCGCTGCAGAATGTTATAGCCAACGAAGTCAGTTAAACCAAGGTCGATCTCAATAAGATCGGGGGTGGATGGTAGAAGATCAAAGCCCACGACAGGTACTTTATCGCACAACACATCTGATACAATAGCTTTGCGGATAGGAAAAGAGATGTCACGTTGTTCAAAAAGATTATAAGTGGAACCTTTAAGCTCTTTCCATTTCAGCCAGGAACTTTGTTCCATAACGTAGAAAGTTGCACTGGCCTGTGGATCAAGGTCAACGAGTAGTGTTCTGCGTCCGTAGTGTTGAGCGAGGGAGCTAGCGATCTCAATTGCTGTGGTTGTTTTTCCCACGCCGCCCTTCAGGCTGATTACAGTTATTATTCGCGCCATAGACTCCCTACTATCCCCAGATGAAACACATCAGCTTATAGTAAAATAATTATGCCAGATGGAAATATGTGTTGTCAAGTATTTATTGTATTTGTAGCACTATTGGTACTACATGTTTTTTCTTCCTTGTTCGCGTTGAGAGCGCAGGACAGTACGTAATGCGTCTGCTTGTCCGCGATTCCAGGCCGCTGAGCGAACTTCAGTGCCGACAATTGGCAAAGAACTCTTCTCACGGATCTGCGCTGCACGTTCTCGCTGGACAATTTCATGCACAAGTTGTCGATCACTCAACTGCCAACCTCGCAGTTTTGCTTGTTCGGCGAACCACATAACGCGTTCGAATCCAGCCTCATAATCGTGTTCGGATTTTTCATTGGGCTTATGCGTATCTTGCATTTCATTGCCTCTATTGATGGGAAAATGGTAAAATTCCACTCTCTATTATAGCATGTTCTACTATGGAATTTGATTATGGCAGAAACTATGTATTCCTGTCAAGAAAATATATATGTACTACCATGCCTGTATGATGTAAATAATAGCTAGAGGGGAGGTAGTCTCTTTCCTGGGCGTATAGTTGTGTTAGAATCTAAGCAGCAGCAATGGCGCAATGGCGGAGACGTGATTTTTGAAATTATGAAACGTGGTATCATATATCCTCGTAATACTTTTGTAATGCTTGTCCTTACATACAAAGGTTACTATACTTTTAAACAAAATAGAACATGGACTCCATGGACTCATAGGCTAACGTATGCTTTATAATAGATGTCAAAATGGAAGGAATAGTTGTATGTCAAGAAGGAAGGAAGTTGAGTGTGGCTAATACAATAAGAAAGATGTCAAGCGCAGATGATGAGAAGCAGCAGAAACTGAAGAAAGATGTTGTAGAGAGTATTTTGCGTGAGCGTAAGCAACCAAATAATCTACGCGAATTGGGTGTTACAACCCTACGGAACCTGCCAGCGAACGTAGGTATGGTGCAGAATCTGATGAAGGCCGTAAACTGGCAATTAGCGCAACAAGAAGTACTTGAAAATTTAAATAATACCGTTGTGATTGTTGGACAGCCAAATACTGGGAAAAGTACCCTCTTTAACACATTGAAAGGCAAAGTACTCTCGCCAGCTTCTGCACTGGCCGGTAACACGCGTACGCTTGTTCGTACTGACTTTGGCCCGTTTACGCTAGTGGATACACCTGGACACTTGCCCAATGTGATGGAAAGTGGCATGGAGCAGGCCAGTGTAATAGTCTTTCTTATAGATGCTTCTAAAGGGCTACGTGCTGAGGATCGTGAGCTTTATAAAGCTCTTAAACAGCTCAACAAGCCTACTATTGTGGCAGTCAACAAAGTTGATGAACTAAAAGCAGGAGAATCAGGAGATCTTTTTGCTACTGAGGTTGCCGTGGCCCTGGATGTTCCAGGCGTCATTCCCATCTCAGCTAAGACCGGTGAAAATGTTGCTACGGAACTCATTCCCGCAATTATTGAGGCCAGCCCTGACGCCGCTTTGGCCATTGGACGCGAACTACCTGCCTACAGACGTGAAGCGGCGCAACGGATCATTCGCAATGCAACACTTATAAGTCTGGCAGCTGGACTGGAGCCAATACCTTTTATTGATATTCCCATCTTGCTAGGGACCCAGATTCGTCTGGTGCTACGCCTTGCCACCCTCTATGGTGAACGGATGGATAGTGCCGATGCAAAGAAATATGCTCGTGAGTTGATTGCAACCA
The DNA here is from genome assembly GCA_963850365.1 of uncultured Chloroflexia bacterium. GTDB lineage: Bacteria > Chloroflexota > Ktedonobacteria > Ktedonobacterales > Ktedonobacteraceae > Dictyobacter. Next base: position 118,996 of record CAWKKX010000042.1, on the reverse strand, counting down.
TCGCGGGCGGACTTGGCCTGCGCTATGTAGCGCAACAAGCGGCAAAGATGGTTCCCTTTGGTGGTGATTTTGTTGCTGGTGCTATTGCAGGTGCGGCAACATGGTCTATTGGTCAGGTTGCTCAAGAATATTACGAAGGAAATAAACAAATTAGCCCACATCGCTTACAACAGCTTTATTCTCAGTTCTACAAACGTTTCCGCCAGGAGAATAAAGTGGAAGCGCTACGAGAGCAAGCATATAAGGAACGCAGTAAAAGTGATCCTGCCGCTCTTCTGGAAGAGCCTCAGCCGAAGATATTAGAAGAAGGGAAGGCATAACATTGCCTACACTTTTCCCTTATGATCGCTATGAGACGCTAGCTGGGCCGATTACTTTTTATTATCCAACGGGTGAGGAGCCGCTTGCCCGTTGGGTTTTTCAGACTATCGATAGAGCCTGTAATGCGCTGGCACAACTGCTCAATGTATCCACGCCAGATTTTGAAGTTTTGCTCGTGAATACAAGTGATTGGCCTCTTGTTCCTCATAGTGAGCCGGAGGAGGTCGATACACCTCACCCTTATTTAACTACTACTACGACACCACCGTGCCTGGTTGTGCCAATAGAGGTTGATCCTATCTTTGGTGAGATGATACCAGAGAAGTTTGCTTTCATGCTTTATCATGAGTTGTCCCTCGCTTTTTTGGAGGAGGACCCGCGTCCATGGCCGGATGATAATCCTCTTTGGGCGGACGAATGGCAGTTCAAATTCGCCGCTCTTTGGCTTTCGCACAGCCTCGATGGTGTTAAAGGTGTGGTGAATAAGGATATGCATGAACACTATGCCGATATTTTCGAGCCGGAGCTAGACGGGAAAACTCCCGTCACTGTGCGTGGTTTTGATTGGTTTGATGATACTCCCGCTGAGGATTATCAGGCTTATGAACTATTGCTAGAGCAGTTCGCTACTGATTTGCTGGATCACTACTCGATAGCCGTTTTGCCCCGTTTCCTCACTCTGTATCGCAAAGAACACGCAGTACTTTTAAGCGACCAGGTAACTGATATGCTGGTTGAGGCTCTCGGTCCTGCATCTCGTTCATGGTTAGAGGACCTGGTATACTTCTAGTCTATTTGTTTGTATTGGGCTTACTATATTACCATAAATCAAGGCCAGAATGTAAAAGATGGACTATTTTATATTTTGGCTTCTCTCTGGCTTGTTTCAATATCTCCCTTTTGCCCTATTCTTTTAGGTCACGTTTTAGTATAATATTGACCACCGATTCGCAATGCAGATATGCAGCATACAGATTTTTTAATAAAGGGAGAGCTTCTCAATGTTTAATCGAGTGGCGATCATTGGCCTGGGACTTATTGGTGGATCAATAGGGCTGGCCTTGCATAAAATGAAAGCAGCCAGGCAAGTTGCTGGTTACGATTTAGGGCGTGGTGTGTGTGCACAAGCCCGTAAGTCTGGAGCCGTTGACGAAACCCCGGCCAGCCTGGTAGATGTAGTACGTGGTGCCGACCTCGTTATCTTAGCGACCCCTGTTGGCGCTATGCGTGTACTCCTCCAAGATATTGCACCCATGCTATCCCCTGATACTGTAGTAACGGATGTTGCCAGTACTAAGGCGCAGGTAATTAGCTGGGCCGATCAGTTCTTACCCACAAATGTGTTCTTTGTTGGTGGTCATCCTATGGCTGGCAAAGAGGTGAGTGGTGTGGAAGCAGCAGATGCGGAGCTTTTCAAAAATCGTATTTATTGTCTTACACCCACTTCTCATACCAACCCGGCTGCCATTGGGAAGATGTCATCTTTCGTTGAGATGCTGGGAGCCAGAGTGCGCTTCCTGGGGCCTGAGGAGCATGATGATCAGGTAGCCGGTGTCAGTCACCTTCCTTTTCTTGCTTCAATAGCTTTAATGTCTACTGTGGCAGAAGATGCTACATGGGGTGATGCTTCGTTGCTTGCGTCTACTGGCTTTCGGGATACAACCCGTCTTGCTGCTGGAAATCCTGAAATGTATCGTGATATTTGCCTGACCAATAGCGCTGTTATTACTCGGCGTCTAGACAAGTACATTTCGACTCTAGCTGCACTGCGTGACCATATTGCTGCGCATGACAAAGATATGAATGAATTGTTTGCTATCGCCCAACAATTACGCCAACAATGGCAGGCAGATCGCAGCATACCCGAATCAAACTGAATGCCTGACAACCTCTTGACTATCTTGCCGGGCTATGCGAAAATGCGCCTTGCCGCCGAGAAAACGGTTCTCACTGCCCTGGATTCGTCGGTACGTACCATCTGGTACTACAGAACCAGAAGCTACAAAAAAATATTTGACAAACGGAAATTTCTGTGGCATACTACCAAAGCTGTCGAAACAAGACAATCATCCTCTTCCAAGAGTCATGCTCCTGTCTGTTCGCATCGGTTGTGCCACGCTAAGGTGGCTCCTCTGGGATCGATGGTTTTCCTCCTCCCCACTGCACTGATGACCCTCACGGGTGATCGGGTTTTTGCGTCTGCAAAAAGAGTGGTGGTTGGCCTCCGCAAGGATGCCAACGAGGTGAACAACGAATCTTGAGGCTCAAGCGAAAACTCAACCAGAAAGCGCTTGACAAACACCAACGAGTATGCGATACTACAGCTACGGAACGAGAGCACCGAAAACAAGACAAACGCTCTCCACACGCGAGGCACACGTCTCGCACTGAACGGCACCTTGACAACTGAAGAGTGGAAAGCAGAACAGAGGAACAGGTACAAGGACAAAACACCAGTTCTTGTCAATTCAGGTCGTTGTCACACGACTTCCTTCACCGGAAGCACGAGGGCAGCAACCACACAGTAATCTGCGAACAACAAGCCAATGTTTGAACAACTTTGGCCATGGTCGCAACTCAATGCAGCTTTTTTACAGATGCTCGACGTAGCATCTGTGCTATAAAAACTGGATGGCGAGTTTGATCCTGGCTCAGGATAAACGCTGGCGGCGTGCCTAACACATGCAAGTCGAACGCCCTATGCTTCGGTGTAGGGAGTGGCGGACGGGTGAGTAACACGTGGGACATCTACCCAGAGGTGAGGAATACCGGCGAGAAATCGCCGACAATACCGCATACGCTCTCGCAAGAGAGCAAAGCTCGCAAGAGCGCCACTGGATGATCCTGCGGTCGATTAGCTAGTTGGTGAGGTCAAGGCTCACCAAGGCGACGATCGATAGCTGGTCTGAGAGGACGATCAGCCACACTGGGATTGAGAACGGCCCAGACTCCTACGGGGGGCAGCAGTGAGGAATTTTCGTCAATGGGGGCAACCCTGAACGAGCAACGCCGCGTGCAGGAAGAAGGTTTTCGGATCGTAAACTGCTTTTCTCTGGGACGAGCAAGGACGGTACCAGAGGAATCAGCCCCGGCTAACTACGTGCCAGCAGCCGCGGTAATACGTAGGGGGCGAGCGTTGTCCGGATTTATTGGGCGTAAAGGGTCCGCAGGCGGTTTGGTAAGTTTGACGTGACAGTTCCCGGCTCAACTGGGAAAGTGCGTTGGAAACTGCCAGACTTGAGGGCTTCAGAGGGATGCGGAATTCCGGGTGGAGTGGTGAAATGCGTAGATATCCGGAGGAACACCGAAGGCGAAGGCAGCATCCTGGGAAGTCTCTGACGCTCAGGGACGAAAGCTAGGGGAGCGAACGGGATTAGATACCCCGGTAGTCCTAGCCGTAAACGATGACCACTAGACGTAAGAGGTATCGACCCCCCTTGTGTCGAAGTTAACACGATAAGTGGTCCGCCTGGGGAGTACGGTCGCAAGATTAAAACTCAAAGGAATTGACGGGGACCCGCACAAGCAGCGGAGCGTGTGGTTTAATTCGATGCAACGCGAAGAACCTTACCAAGGCTTGACATGCATTTGCACCAGCAGTAACGCGCTGTCCCTTCGGGGCGGATGCACAGGTGCTGCATGGCTGTCGTCAGCTCGTGTCGTGAGATGTTGGGTTAAGTCCCGCAACGAGCGCAACCCCTGTGGTTAGTTGAATGCTCTAGCCAGACTGCCGCGATTAACGCGGAGGAAGGCGGGGATGACGTCAAGTCAGCACGGCCCTTACGCCTTGGGCTACACACACGCTACAATGATCAGGACAAAGAGTTGCCAACCCGCGAGGGGGAGCTAATCTCGTCAAACCTGGTCTCAGTTCAGATCGGAGGCTGCAACCCGCCTCCGTGAAGTTGGAGTTGCTAGTAACCGTAAGTCAGCACATTACGGTGAATACGTTCCCGGGTCTTGTACACACCGCCCGTCACACCACGAAAGTCGGCAACACCTGAAGCCGCCAGGCTAACTCGCAAGAGAGGCAGGCGTCGAGGGTGGGGTCGGTGATTGGGGTGAAGTCGTAACAAGGTAGCCGTACCGGAAGGTGCGGCTGGATCACCTCCTTTCTAGGGAGCATTGATGCCCCCCTTCTTCTCTCGCGAGAGAGAGGACGCGGCGCATCGACTTCCAGGTCGAAACAAGAAGGACGTGCAGAAGACTTGGACCAGAACCTGCCTGCTTTTCACTCTCCAGCTGTTGGGGCCACCTGACAGATGTACTTTGAACAACTGAAGATTGTATTCCTTCAATTTTGCTGAGCGAAAGAAATGCGCGAGAAGCAAGAGTTGAAGCAGAGGACAACGCAAACACACCGAAAAGATGTAGAGAACCAAAGAAGCATAACAAGCTACACAGAGTACGAGGTGGATGCCTTGGCGCACATGACCGAAGAAGGACGCGGAGACCGGCGAAACGTTTGGGGGGAGCTGCATGCAAGCGATGAACCCCAAGATTCCGAATGAGGCAACTCCTCCAGAGTGATGTCTGGAGACCGCCTGCTGAACACATAGGCAGTGACGGGGGGAAGCGGGTGAACTGAAACATCTCATTAACCCGACAAGAAGAAATCAACCGAGATTCCCGTAGTAGTGGCGAGCGAACCGGGACCAGCCCAAACCATGTATCCCTTCGGGATATGCGGGGTTGTAGGACCGATATCAAACCAAACTAGATTACTCGAAGACGTTGGAAGGCGTCGCCAGAGCGGGTGAGAGCCCCGTAGAGTACAATCGGGTGCGGTGGATCGGGATCCTGAGTACCACGAGACACGTGAAATCTTGTGGGAAACTGGGGGGACCACCCTCCAAGGCTAAAGACCATGTGCGACCGATAGCGAACAAGTACCGTGAGGGAAAGGTGAAAAGTACCCCGAGAGGGGGATGAAAGAGACCCTGAAACCACGTACTCACCAGCAGTCAGAGGTCACTCTCGCAGGAGCGAGCAAGGACTGATGGCGTGCCTTTTGTAGAATGATCCGGCGAGTGCATCGTCGTTGCCAGGTTAACCAGCGCTAAAGCTGGGGAGCCAGAGGGCAACCGAGTTTGAAAAGAGCGCATGTAGCGACGATGCGACCCGAAACCACGTGAGCTATCCATGAGCAGAGTGAAGCGGATGTAACAGTCCGTCGAGGCTCGCACCCACTATTGTTGCAAAAATAGGGGATGACTTGTGGATAGGGGAGAAATTCCAATCGAACGTGGAGATAGCTGGTTCTCCCCGAAATGTATTGAGGTACAGCTGCGTATCAGGTCTTGTGGAGGTAGAGCGCTGAATGGGCTAGGGGCCAAGTGCTGGTTACCAAACCCAACCAAACTGCGAATGCCACAAGATGAGTGAACGCAAGTGAGACGGCGGGGGCTAAGCTTCGTCGTCGAAAGGGAAACAGCCCAGACCATCGGCTAAGGTCTCTAAGTGATGACTGAGTGTCAAAGGGAGTCAGTTCGCAAAAACAGCCAGGATGTTGGCTCAGAAGCAGCCACCATTGAAAGAGTGCGTAATAGCTCACTGGTCGAGTGAAGTGGCACCGACAACGTAGCGAGGCTAAAGTCATTTACCGAAGCCATGGAATATGTTGTAACAAACATATTGGTAGGGGAGCGTTCTGTGAGCGGAGAAGCCAGACTGTAAGGACTGGTGGAGCGAACAGAAGTGAGAATGCCGGAATGAGTAGCGTCATGTCTGTGAAAACCAGACACACCGAAAGCCTGAGGGTTCCTGGGCACCGTCAATCGTCCCAGGGTCAGTCGGGTCCTAAGCCGAGGACGTTATAGTCGTAGGCGATGGCAAGCAGGTAGGATATCCCTGCACCAGAGACGTTCGTTATGAACGAGGGGGGGACGCGGTAGGGAAGGTGAACCCACCAAATGGACAGGGTGGGCGTGTTATGTGAAGCGTGAAGCCGAGGCAAATCCCGGTTTCCAGTGCGTGACAGTAGCACCGAGCTTGAGCAATCAGGCGGAAGTCATCGGCCCCCATGCCGCCAAGAAAAGCCTCTAGTCAGAACGATCTCTGCCCGTACCGCAAACCGACACTGGTAGGCAGGGGGACATCTCCCCAGGTGAACGAGCGACCCTCTGTTAAGGAACTCGGCAAATTAACCCCGTACCTTCGGAAGAAGGGGTGCCCTAGTAATGTGATCCTTCGGAAGAGCATGAGGGGGTTGCAAGAAATTGGCTCAACCGACTGTTTACCAAAAACACAGGTCTCTGCGAACACGAAAGTGGAAGTATAGGGGCTGACTCCTGCCCAGTGCCGGAAGGTTACGAGGAGCGGTGCACGTAGCTGCGAATCTAAGCCCCGGTGAACGGCGGCCGTAACTATAACGGTCCTAAGGTAGCGAAATTCCTTGTCGGGTAAGTTCCGACCCGCACGAAAGGAGTAACGAGTTGAGCGCTGTCTCGACAGAGGACTCGGCGAAATTGAAGTACCCGTGAAGATACGGGTTACCCACGACAGGACAAAAAGACCCCGTGGAGCTTTACTACACCTTGGCCCGGATATGAGGCGGAGCATGCGTAGGATAGGTGGGAGCTGGCGAACTCATCCTTGTGGGGGTGGGGGAGGCAACAGTGAAATACCACTCTTGCTGTGTGTTGTATCTCATGCGTGACCATAAACTGGCAAGCAGACAGGACCAGGCGGGTAGTTTGACTGGGGCGGTCGCCTCCCAAAGAGTAACGGAGGCGCTCAAAGGTTCTCTCAGGGTGGATGGACATCACCCGTACAGAGTGTAAAGGCACAAGAGAGCTTGACTGCGAGGCGGACAGGCCGAGCAGGGACGAAAGTCGGACTTAGTGATCCCACATTCCCGAGTGGAAGGAGTGTGGCTCAACGGATAAAAGCTACCCCGGGGATAACAGGCTTATCTTGCCCAAGAGTTCACATCGACGGCAAGGTTTGGCACCTCGATGTCGGCTCGTCGCATCCTGGGGCTGGAGTAGGTCCCAAGGGTTGGGCTGTTCGCCCATGAAAGCGGCACGCGAGCTGGGTTCAGAACGTCGCGAGACAGTTCGGTCTCTATCCGTCGTGGGCGTAGGAAGATTGAGGGGCGTCATCTCCAGTACGAGAGGACCGAGATGGCTTGACCGCTGGTGAGCCAGTTGGCCTGCCTGGGCCAGAGCTGGATAGCTACGTCAAGAAGGGATAAGCGCTGAAGGCATCTAAGCGCGAAGCCGCACCCAAGATGAGTCTTCCCATCACTGCGTGTGATCAAGATCCCAGGAAGAAGACCTGGTAGATAGACGACAGGTGGACGTGTGGTAACGCACGAAGCTAAGTCGCCCTAATGATCGTACGGCTTGTATGAAGAAAAGTATCTTCGTCGTGGAGGTGGTTGGTTTGTGAACCACCGTTGCTTCAACGCTTGCTCGAACGCATGAAAGCGCTCGGCAAAATTGAGGGAATACATTCTTTTTAGTCGCTCATTTAACTACATTTCTCACCATTTAACTACATTTCTCACCATTTTTTCTTCGCTACTAACAAAGAAGAGGGTTGCAAGCATTTGTGCTTGCTGCCCTCTTCTTTGTTTCCGAATACTATCTCGGATTGTGATGCATATGAGAGAGTAGCGAAATTTGTGTGAGGGCTATGTGATTGTGTCTTTGTATACTATCTTTGAAAAGCGATAGTATGAAAGGAATAATCCAATGGCCTTTGAAAGTTCTTCTGCCTATAAGACTCTTCACCCTTACTTCCAAGATCGTGTGAAGTCTCATGAATCATTGGCATTACATAGCACGTTTGGCGCAGGTGGCCCGGCGGATCTGTGGATAGAGCTTGAGACGAGACAAGAGCTAAACGATCTGCTTAACTTATGTGCACGAGAGCGCTGGCCGCTTCTGGTTGTTGGTGCAAGTACCAATACCCTCTACGCTGATGCTGGTGTGCGTGGCATTGTGGCAAGTATGGCTCTACCTCACTATTCGATTGAAGTGCAGCCGGATGAATCCGCGCTCGTCGTAGCAGAGGCGGGGGTTCGTTGGTCGCATCTTGTTCAGGAACTTGCTCCGCTGGGTTGGGGTGGACTCGAATTTGGCGTCGGAATTCCTGGGACGTTGGGTGCGGGTATTGTAAGTAATGCGGGAGCCCATAACCAGGATTTAGGGCAATCGTTGGAGTGGATTGAGGTGCTTGATGCTCGTGGATGCAACCATGCAGAGCAGGAGTCGCTGCAATTTCCCGTGATTGTACTGCACCGCTATCCTCGTGAAAGTTTAGACCTGGGTTATCGCCATAGCCGTTTTCGCGTCCAGCGACTCACGCATATTGATACGCATGGTCAGCTTGTGTTCCCACAGCGTGGGCTGATTGAACCTGCCGAATTGGTTGTGACTCTGGGCCTACGCGTCCATCGAAGTGATCCTGATGCACTCTGCGTGCTCATTGAGCGGCACCAGCAGGAGCGTAAAGGCCTGGACCCGGCGCAAAGACATCGTGGCTCAATTTTTAAAAACCCCCCCGAAACGACCGCTCACGCACTTATTGAGCAAGTTGGGCTGGCCGGCAAAATACACGGCCATGCACAGCTCTCCCCGCAGAATGCAAACTATATTGTCAACCTGGGTGGGGCCAGCGCATCCGATATTGCCGCGCTCATTATTGAAGCGCATCAGTTGGTGCTTGCTAACAGTGGTATCCCGCTAGCACTCAATGTCGAGCTATTAGGGGAATGGGAACCAGCGGATGATTCTGCCATCATTTCTTGAGCCTGATCTGGATCTGCATCGTGAGTTGTAATTCCTGTTGATGTATGGTGTTGTGCAATATATAAATAAAGGAAAGGTTCAGCCTAACCATCAAGAGGAGCGGGAAACTAGAAACTTTCCGCCCCTTCAGGGATATCAGACGTATCGGAGAGAAGAGGGAGCGAGATAAAGAAGGTCGAGCCAACACCCTCAAGCGACTCGAACCAGATATGTCCACCATGTCGCTCAACCAATTCGCGGCACAGAGTACAACCCCAGACCTGTTCCACCGATACCATAGGCTTGCGCATTTTCTGCACGCGTAAAACGGTCGAAGATACGCGCTTGTTGGTGAATAGGAATGCCAATGCCATGATCATTAATACTCAGGATTGCCGTATGGTCATGGTCATTCTGGTCAATCTGAACCTCAATAGAGCCGCCTGCTGGATAATACTTAATCGCATTTCCGAGCAGATTGTTCAGGACCTGCTCGATGCGCTTATTGTCTACAGAAACGACCAGATATGGTAGTGTTGTCTCGATAGAGATCTGATGCCGTTCAGTTGTCATCTGTACACGTTTGACCAGGCGCTGGACGAGGGGAATCAAATTTGTGGGCTCTATTTGTAATGATAGCCGCCCTGCCTGCAAGCGAGTCACATCGAGCATATCTTCTGTCAGTTCCACCAGGCGTATTGTTGCCTGGTCGATGCCCTGCAGAGCCTCTACCTGCCAATCTGCTAAGGGAGGTCCTTTGCCGCGAGCAGTTTGAACAAGCAACGTTTGCGCAAATCCCTTCAGAATTGCAACCGGGGTGCGCAGCTCGTGTGCGGCCAGACCAACGAACTCGTCTTTGAGCTGTTCGGCCTCTTTTAAGGCAGTTACATCCTGGTGAACCACGATAGCAGCGGAGTTCGAAGCGCCAGCATGCAAAGACTCAACCATGCTGTGTGTCAGGTGGAGCGGATCAAGGACAACAGCATTGACCAGGACAGGAAGTGTTGTACCATCAGGCTGCCGAATGCTCTCCTGATGCTGATACACATTCTCGCCAGACTGGACTGCCCGTATGGTTGCAAATTGTGCAAGTTTTAATAACTGTCCATCCACACCCATCACACGAATTCCATGCTCTTGCAGAAACGTAGCGAAGGGTTGCCCTTGCGGCCAGGATGCACCCCAAATAGCCGTTGCCGCACGATTTGCCAGCACCAGCCGTGCATCGGGTCCGTGAACAAGATAGACACTACTAGGGAGTTCGTCCAGAATTAATTGAAGTAATGCGCGATTTGCCTCCGTCTCGGCATGCATATGTTGTTCAACCTGCTCCAGGCGACGACGTTCAGTTACATCGCGGCAAATGAGGACTGCACCAAGGAGATTCTCATCGCTATCATGTAATGGTCCACCTGTAATGCTTGCATAAAACATCTGCCCATCAAGAGTTTTGAGTGAAATATCAATTGCATGCTCAGGAGTCAGCACTTCACCAGCAAGGAGGCGGGAGATAGGCCATTGCTCGAAAGGGAAACTTTGTCCCTCGTCATGAGCGATGAACAGCTCTGTGAAATGCTTTTGGGAAGTATAAACGGCATGATCAGGAGGGAAGATCCGTGCGAGAAGAATGTGAGCAACTGAATTGGTCTGGATAATTCGTCCATCATGATCATAAACAAAGATGCCATCGGTCATAGACTCGAAGATCGCATCAAGCTGCCGCGCATGTTCCCTGGCTGCCCGTTCTGCTTCGCGGATGCGGCGCTCGGTTACATCATGCCAGACAACGACCGCGCCAGAGGTTGTGTTTTGTTTGCCTTTCTGTTGTGGTAGCGGGCCCGAAAGGGCTGGAACGTGGAGGGGAGAGGCTGTGACAAGATATTCTCTCATCTCGCCGTATTGATCAAAGAGCGTAACGGTTGTATCTTCCATCTTTTCATTTTTGAGCGCAGAACGAGCGGGTGAGTGGAGCAAGGAAGCGATTGTGAGCTCACCTTCAGGAGAGTCTTGTATATGTTCGCGCAAGCGGCGAGCAGTCTTATTCTCACGAAGAATCTGTTCTTTTTCATTAACGACCGTTACGCCATCGGCGATACTTTCAAAAATTGCATTGAGTTCTTGTACGCGCATCTGCATGGTTCGATAGAGCCGTGCATTCTCCAACGCGACAGCGGCTTGAGAGGCCAGGCCAACGAGTAGCACCTCATCCTCTGGTGTAAAGCGATTGGGTTGGGAGTGTCCCAGCAAGAGGCCACCACGTACTTGCTTGTCACGGTCAAGGAGCGGTGCACCCAGGAAGCTGCGAACCACCGGATGCCCGCGCGGAACGCCCATTGAGCGGAGATTTTCTGAGGCAAGTTGTCCATGTGAATAGGCCGAGGCAAGATCTCTTGCTGTATTGCGTTCACTGATCGTATGGGTATATGCATGTGTCTGTGTACCGTGAGTCTCCTCGGGTTGGGGGTGAACAATATGGGATAAAGCATCTGGAACGCGAACAGAAACCCCGTGGCGAAAGATGGGAGCGAGGAGACCTTCGCCACCAAGAGGAGTATGGAGAAATACTGCCTCCTGCTCTTTTGTCACGCCAATTACTGAGGCCAGGTGAAAAAGATTGCCTTCGGAAGGAACCAGCGGCAGTCCGGTTTCGTCTACAGGACGCAAGCTGAAGGCTGCAAACTCTGCCCCTGTAAGATTACATGCCGTGTCTGCAATCAGGTGTAGCAGACGTGACTTCATCCATCTCGTTCATAAGAGCAGCGCCAACCCGACTTAAAGCGGCGAAACGTTCCGCTGTAGAAAGCTCCTGGTCAGTGTTTTCTTGTTCCATCTTCTCCCCCTTGGAAGCTGAGAAATACATCTTCGACCTTTTTATAATAGCGTAAGGCAATGTATGTGCAGAAACAAGAATATAGATGTTGTGATAGGAGTGTGATCTGAACATCTTGTTTGTGCTGTCTCTGTGAGCCTCTCTCCTGTATAATAAATCACATACATGCGGCATAGCAAGCGTCGCAGCACTGTAAAATTTTTATGTGTATGCGAAAAACGCGTGAGTGAGGTCGAGATAGATGGATGTACAGGATGAGTATAACGGCAATGATGACTTTAGACCAGAGATACTGGCAGTACTCCAGGATCTCACACGTTTATTACACCACAATGTTTCGGCTAGAGTTGGTGGGCCCGCCATTGTTGCATCTATGCTACTTGAACGTCTACAGCAGTTGTGTCAAGCATCAAGGGGAGCGATTTTTCTGACATCGTTCCATGGTGGTGAAAAAGAGACGATGATAACGTCGCCTGCACATAACAAGGCATATCGTTCCCTGGCTCTACATGGGGTAAAAGAAGAGGAAATATCCTCATTGCTTGCATTGTTGCCAGAAGAAACATTGTGGACATCTCAGCCTGATCTTCATCCCTCCTGGCTGGTCTGGAGATTGCCGCTTGTGCTATCCTTTTCCTCTTTGCATGATGAGCGTGTGGGGTACCAGGGGCAGAACGATGATATAGTGCATGTTCCCCAGCTTCTTTTGCTTTTGGGTTGGGATGGACAGAATGAAGAGCAGCGGGTTACGCTTATGAAGCAAGCCCATCATCTATTACCCGCGATTGCGGATGCAGTTGGGGCTGTGATTGTCCGAACGCTCGCAAACGAGTATATACATGAGCTTGAGACACGTACAGATCGAAAAGCATTGCACGAGATGGAATTACTGAAAGCAGAGCTTTTAGCGAGTGTGAGTCACGAATTACGTAGTCCGTTGACATCCATTAAGGGTTATGCCTCAACCTTGCTGCGCCATGAGCGGCGCATCTCACGAGAAGAGCGACATGAATTTCTCCTGGCCATCAATCAGGCTAGCGACCGTCTGGCGGGTGTCATTGATTCTTTACTGGAGATGTCTGATCTGGAGACAGGGCGTATTGAGATTAAGCGTATGCCAGTGGATCTCGTGTGCCTTGTATCCGAAGCAGTCATAGTGGCGGAACAAACGCTGGAAGAGCCAGAAGAAACAGCATCTCCAGCGGAGACGCCAGTTGTTCGTAGGCCGCATACCTTCGAAGTTTTACTGAGGGATAGTAATGGTAAAACGACAGCGGATGGACTAATCGTCCAGGCTGATCTGAATCGTCTACGGGAAGTTCTGGATCATCTATTAAAGAATGCAGTCAACCATGCATCAGTAGGTGGGAACATTCGTGTGCTTGCTTGTCTGGTGCTTACACCGGAGGGTATCAAGAATCTTTCTGAGTTCTCGTACGATGGAGGGGTGAAACTCAAAACGGCGCAGCTGCATTATCAACATATGGCAGTGATATGTGTACAGGATGACGGCAAAGGTATTCCAGGAGTTTTCATCCAACGTATCTTCGACCCATTTTATCGTGTTGATACCCGACTCACAAGAGAAGTCAATGGGCTAGGGCTGGGACTAACCATCTGTCAGCGTATTATAGAACTGCATAACGGTATTATCTGGGTAGAAAGTGAAGTTGGCAAAGGCAGTACATTTTTTGTCTGTTTGCCAATGGATGATGAAGAGGCAAGCAGCTTCGAGCATCATTAATAAGCAAATTGTAGAAGAGGAAAAAGCATCATGCCAGGAAAGAAGACTACCATCTTAACCGCTGACGATGATCCACAACTGTTGCGTCTGGTGGCACGAAATCTGGAGTTTGAAGACTATGATGTACTCACGGCAAGTGATGGCAAGCAAGCTCTTGAGATGATAGAAGCTCATGCCCCTGATGCTGTGCTGCTTGACGTAATGATGCCGCAAATGGATGGCTTTATGGTTTGTCAGCGAGTGCGCGAATTTTCTGCGGTTCCCATCATTCTCGTCACTGCGCGGGGACAGGATCAGGACAAAGTGCGCGGGCTGGATCTTGGGGCGGACGATTATCTGACCAAGCCTTTTAGTGTTGAAGAATTGCTGGCGCGTGTGCGAGCTGTGTTACGGCGAGCACAGTTTACGATGCACGAGCAAAACCAATTAGCGCGTACAACTATCACTATCGGGGAACTATTCATCGACTATAGTCAGCATCTTGCGACCATGGCCGGTCAGGAATTGGCATTGACACCCATCGAGTATCGACTCCTTGCGTATTTAGCCCAGAATGTCGGTCGGGTGATCACCCAGGATCTTTTACTTGAGCATGTCTGGGGCGTAGACTATATGGGTGAGGGACATATGTTGCAGGTGAATATCAACCGCTTGCGCCGAAAGTTAGAACCTGATCCTACCCACCCACATTACATTCTTACCAAAATAGGTATTGGTTATATGCTGAATGCGCACCCAGTGAAATAATATTGATGGCAATTGCCTGAAAGATGGTTTTTTGATTCCCAATTTACATTTTTTGCGCTCAGCGCAAAAAATGTAAATTGGGAATCAAAAAACAATCCTCCCGTCCCATTCAATGGGGCGGGATTTTTCATGGGTGCAGAAAGAGGATGCGGCTGTGAGTGTTTTGTGATGTATGGTCCTTCTCTCGTAACTTTGTTGTGATATGAGAAAGCTATCCTAATAAGGAAATCATTAAGATTTCTTGCGCAGGCAGTATTTTTGTATATTGAACAATTCATTGCTTCAAGGGGATGGCGAAACGTTCCCGGGAGGAGGTCAGCATGGCCTATCGTTTCCTGGTAAATGAACAGCGGTGTATAAATTGTGGTATTTGTATGGACCTATGCCCGGTGCATTGTTTGGATATGACGCGGCCTTCAGGAACGGGTGAGCTTGCTCGACAATCAGAGTTGCAAAGCCCAATCCCGTATGAGCAAGCGAGTCGTGGCTGGATGATGTTAGCGCCTGTCCAGGTGGCGGCATGCATCGGATGCCAGGTATGTGTGCAGGAGTGTCCAACCAATGCTATCACAATCGAAAGTGGCGTGAAAGCGTTAGCATATGCACAGCGTGGACCTATAACATTCTTGCCAGACGAGAATGGCTGGCAGCCGCTTGATGCCTACACACGTGCGACACCAGAGGAGCCTGGGGAGACGCCCTGGGGAGGAGAGCGAGCCTGGCATGTTGCCGAAAGGCATGAGACCTGGCAAAGCTGGCGTACCTGGTTGGGCGAGCGTAAGGAAGACCTGCGAGCTCCATGTCAGGCTGCCTGTCCGGTAGGCACAAATGCAGGCTTGTATGTCAGCCTTGTCGGTGAAGGACGTTATGAAGAGGCTTTTCAAGTAGCGGCTGAAAGCAATCCTTTTCCAGCCATTTGTGGTCGGGTTTGTACGGCACCCTGCGAGTCGGTTTGCCGACGAGGAGAGTTTGATGAACCCATTGCCATTCGTGATCTCAAACGCTTTGCCACCGATCATAGTACGACAAAGAAGCGCCACATACCTCCATCTACAAAACATTATGCCGAGAAAGTAGCGATTGTTGGTGCAGGCCCAACTGGCCTCAGTGCTGCCTACTATCTTGCCAGGCGTGGTTATAAAGTAACCATCTTTGATGCCATGCCAGTAGCAGGAGGTATGATGGCAATCGGCATCCCTGATTATCGCCTGCCGCGTGCCGAACTCCTACGGGATATTGATGCCATCTGCGAACTGGGCGTTGAGATACGCCTCAATACGGCGCTTGGACGCGATATTGTACTTGAGGACTTGCAAAGAGATTATGACGCAGTCTTACTAGCCGTCGGTGCGCAACGTAGTCAACGCCTGGGAGTGCCGGGTGAAGCCGAGTTAGAGGGCGTCATAGCCTGCAACCCTGTTTCTCCAAAAGTTCAACTTGCAGCCCGATACGCACTTAAATGGCAATGTTGTCGTTGTTGGTGGTGGCAGTACTGCAATGGATGCTGCACGCTCCGCCCTACGTGCAGGAGCGCAAACCGTCCAGGTATTGTACCGACGTTCACGTGCCGAGATGCCTGCACAGGCCGAAGAGATACGCGAAGCGCTAAAAGAAGGTATCCAGTTGCAGGAACTGGTCGCGCCAGTGCGTATACTGGGCAGCGAAAAAGCAACCGTCCAGGGTATTGTGTGCCAGCGTATGCAGTTGGGCGAGCCCGACGAAAAAGGTCGTCGTCGTCCAGTGCCGATCTCAGGCTCAGAATTCACGCTTGAAACTGATATTGTCATGGTCGCTATTGGAGAAGCGCCAGATCCCTCTTTCTTACCGCAAGGTACCAGTATTGAAATAGCGGCCTGGGGTGGACTGCTGATTAATAAAGAGACATTGGCAACGGGTATGCCCGGCATCTTTGCCGCTGGTGATGTCACATATGGCCCCTTAACAATCATTCATGCCGCTGCACATGGAAGAAAGGCGGCTCAATCCATAGATGCATATCTTAGAAAACACTCAGTCAGAGACTTTGCTGAGATGCCGAGTGGTGAAGTTGAAAGCGCATCGATGTTGCCTCCTGGTGGACGTGTAAGTGTTAACTTGAGCCCAACTCCACGAGCTGTTATGCCGCTGCTTCAGGTTGACGCAAAGAAAGCACGAGGCGTCGAGATGGCGCAGGGTCTTTCCGAAGAACAGGCACGACGCGAAGGTAGCCGCTGCTTACGTTGTGATCTAGCCTACCGTTGTCCCACAATTATCGATACATCAAAAGTGGCGCAGGAAGCGTAAAAACTTTGAATGTCAATTCATGTAACATAATGGAGGTATAGTCATGTCACCACAGGATCTTACGAATTCTATTGTCACAGGTATTAATGCTGGTGGAGAGCAGTTTTTAGAAGGAACCCTTGCAGCGGTGTTGCCAGTACTCTGGATTGTCATTTTGGGGCTACACCTGGGCCGTCCATATATTCTAGCAATGATTGATCGTTTTACTCTGCGTTTAGGGGCGGATCTGCTCTGGCTTATCTATATTGCCTTACGCGATCTCTGTATTGTCTCAGGTGTTGTCATGAGCTTTATGTTCTTTTTCCCAGATGTTGTCCTTACTGATGCATTGCCACTAACAGGCGGGCTTGCAGCTGTGGCGCTCTTTGGAGCTTTGCTGGTGAAACTCATGGGTGATCCAGATCATAACCTGCGCGATTTCCGTCTGACTACCATCCTGCTGGCTATAGGTGCCGCTCTCTACTTCATCCCGTATATGCTTGGTGTCCAGGCCAACGCCGTTTTGACAGGGCAATTCCAGGGTATAAGCAATTTTCTCGTCACAAATACCAATCCTGGCTGGGCAATTGGCATCGCATATACCTCTGTCGTGTTGCTTGCCATACTAGGGTTAGTGGCAGCAATTTACACACTGAGAACCGGTGGAAGAGCAGAAGTTGCCGAAGTTACTACTGCAGGTGAGTAGTATTCAGCATTGAAATGTAGTCAGAAATGTCGTTTGGCTAACAAAAGAACAATATCTCTAAAGAGGTAAGAGGAGAATATTATGAAACCGAGTGATGTCGCAACCGCAATTACCCAGGCTCTTATACAAGGTGGCTCACAATGGATGATAAGCAGCATAGTAGCATTTTTGCCGGCGTTGTGGACCATGGCCCTGATTTTGCACCTGGGCCGTCCATATGTCGTACGTACCCTGCGTCGTTGTGGGCTACGATTAGGCGCAGATGTCTGGTGGATGTCCTATCTGCTTATGCGTGATGCCGTGTTACTTATCACATTTGCGCTGAGCTGGATCTTCTTCGATCCAAATATTGTTGCGGCTTCGGCGCTTCCAATCACAGCCCCACTGGCGGCTTTAGCGCTCTTGCTGGCATTGGCAGTCAAGCTAACGTGGCGTGTGGACGATGATATAACTGCATACCGCTATGCCACAGCATTCCTGGTCGTTGGTGCAACGCTGTATTATGGGCCATTAGTCTTTGCCGTCGAAGCTACAAGTCAAAGTTATCTTGGTTGGTTTGTGAAGAGCTTCACCAGCAATACGAACGTAGGTGTTGCCTTGCCCATCATGTGGATTGCGCTTATCGGTGCTGTTTGTGTTATCGGATGGCTGTTTGCCAGAGTCTGGCAGGCATCAACGCGTAGCTTTGCAACACCGGAAGCATACAAAGGGAGCCCTGTAGTAAAAGAGCCGATACCTGTAGCACTATAATAGTGAGTTGGTAGTAGATGGACTTTCGTAATAATATTAGAAGCATGGCACTGCCATGCTTCTAATATTTTATAGCATTTATTTGCATTAAATGAAATATATAGAGTAGCACAAAGCGCTTTGTAGCTCTAATGCGCATCCATATCAATCTCTTAAAGGTGCACTTATACTGAAACTGGTTTCGGCATATGTATGTACAAATTTTTTATTGTGCGATATATGATGTAGTTACCTGAAGTGCTGGCTATTGTCTATAGAAATTTCTCTCTTAGTATGGTTTTCTCAAGAGGAGAGGATGCTGAATATGTTTCAGATAATGTTGAATCGATTGCATATGCTTTTAGATGCTCATTCGAGAAGAAATGCAGAGACAAATGTTTTATTGCAAAAATCGGTTAAAAAAGTATAGAAAAGTTACCAGTGTTGTTTTGATTTCTTCCGTACTTTTGAGTAGTATGTTATTATTGAATCCGCTTCGGTGGGTAGTTGCTGCCTCGTATCCAAGTCAGGTAGTATCACGCGGCTTGCTGGATGTCTCGGTACAAGCGCCAGGCCTGTTACAAAGTGGGGTATATAATCTGGCCTTTCAGGGTATAAGCGGAAACATTCAAGAAATCGATGTGAAGCAAGGGCAGAGCGTCGTCCGTGGTCAACTCTTAGCACGCTTGGACCCGATTTTACTTCAGCAAAGTGTCTCGGTAGCGCAAACATCGCTGGATGCAGCCAGGAAAAACCTTTCAGGTGTATTATTGCATCAGGGTGATACCATTCATTCTGTTAATGCACGTATTGCATCTGTTCAGGAGGTCGTTCACGCGGTCGAAGCCTTTGTGAAGGCTACGAACAGAGATGCAAATGTGAGTGCAATAGTAGCTCAAGCAACATTAAAGAATGATCAGCGCACTTTGAGTGATACGCGTAAAGCAGCGGATGCACAGGTAAAGCAGGCTGAAGCACAACGCCAGCATGACCTGGCGGCGTGCCCAACGCCGACACCGACGTCAACTGCATTAGCCACGGCCGCAGCTATATCTGCAGGCTCGACCACGAATTCCAACAGTGTTTCATCGCTCCCCATCCCTATTAGTGATTCGCTGAACATTACCGATGCCAGCACTCCTACAGCAATCGTTGATAACTCAAAGCAAGTCAAGGATGCACAGCAGCAAACTGATACGGTCAGTGCTAGTTGTGTTCAGCTAGCGAATGCAATCTACAAACAGCAAGTGGGGGTAGCTCATTTGAATGTTACCTCATTTACAGCGCAAGTGAAGAAAGATCAGCAAGAGATTGACCAGACAGATATCAATAGTGAAGTGAACAACGCAGGCGCAAACTCTCAATTGGCCAATGGTTATGATCAGGTCGTGAACGCCGAGACCAATACCGACATAACTGCAAATATCAGCCAGGTAGAATCGGCTGAGGGGCAATTAGAGACAGCGACCGCACAATTAGACATTGCTCAATATAATCTGGCACATTCAGGTTTAACCGCGCCACATGATGGCATTGTGACCGCCATTAATGGGACGCTCGGTGGCCCTCCTGGCTTTCCAGCTGATACTGCCAACGGGATGTCCGCTCCTTATGGTATTTTCATCCAGATTGTGGATCTATCCAGTGTCCAACAAATCATAGCAAATGTCAGTGAGACCGATATTGTAACTGTACAAGTTGGGCAGCCGATACAGTTTCATCTCAAAGCTTATAACGACCGTCAATTTAGCGGAACGGTCAGAGCTATTTCACCTAATGGTATAGCGGGTGGAGGTGGTATTACGTATCCAATTATTACCACGATTGATCCAAGCAATACAGAAGGTACAGATATGTTACCGAATATGACTGCCTCAGTGACCATTACCATCCTTTATGATAAAAATGCCTTGCGTCTTCCTGCTAGTGCAATTGACTCAGCAAATAATGGCAAAGGGGCTAAGAAAGTTGCTTCTCTTGTGAGTGGACAGCAGAGCAGTGCGGCCATGGGTCAAGCTATGGGTATGTTGAAACAGATGATAAAAGCGCATCCCAATCTTGTAAATCACAAGCCATTTCCGGCTTTTGTCGTTGAGCAATCCGGGCAAGATAACACATTTATTGCGAAGCCAGTTGTGCTTGGGCTGACTGATGGCACTTATTACGAAGTGTTGCAAGGAGTTTCCGAAAACGAACATATTATCGTTGGGAAATAGAAGGCCCTTTTTCCATTCTTCATTTGTACCTATTTTTGCGCATTGGCAAAAATAGGTACAAATGGAATCTAAAAGTACTAGCTTGTAAACGATCTGTAATATATAGGTCTGAAAAAAGTGCTATTTAGTAGTGGCATAGTAAAGAAGGTATGTGTATGGCAAAGATTGGTATGGAACGACGCGGAAGGCTCGGAAAGACCACAGAAGGTTTTTCGAAGTCAGGCGCTAAAATATGGGACCTCATGTACAACCATCATTCATAAAATGGTATATTGGACGGTGTAATGTATTGGATTGCAAAAAGTATTGTTTTGTTGTCGTCGGATTTCTTACTCGATCTAGGAGTAATAGATGCGAAAACTTAAAGTACTGATAGGTGGAAATGCAGTGCATTCTGTCCAGCTTGTAGAAGTGGTCATTGATGTGCCTGTATCAGAGCTTATACCAGCTCTAGTGAACGCGTTTCAACTTCCTCTGACCGACCTCTATGGTAGAAAACTGGTCTATGAGTTGCGGGATGTAACGAGTGGGAAAGTTATCTCCCCTCAGTATATGCTAGCAGCAGTGGGAATCACGCCAGCAGCACGCCTGGCTTTAGATGTGTGTACAATCGAGGATAGAGGAATTCCCCAGACGCGTACAGAGTGGTCTGCCCCTGGTCCAATTCCAACTTTTCATGCGTCAAGCACTTTGGTAGATGAGAGTCTATCCAGCTTGCCAGTGACAAGTCCAAGGCTTCCAGTGGATGAGAGTCTATCCAGCTTGCCAGTGACAAGTCCAAGGCTTCCAGTGGATGAGAGTCTATCCAGATTGCCAGTGACAAGTTCGAGGCTTCCGGTGGATGAGAGCCTAACGGAATTGCTGATGCCAATTGCTGGGAATCGGGTAGAAGAGAGCCTATCAGAATTGCTGACGCCAGCGGTAAGGACTCCGGTGAGTGAGAGTTTATATGAATTGTCAAAGTCGGCCGTAAAGAAAAAGTCCAGGACGTCTCGACGCGCTGTTCTGCTGGCTATTGGCGCTCTCGCTGGCATGGGTGGTCTTGGCATGAGCTATGTAGCCTATCATAAGACTATAGAGATGAAACTGGGCGACCTGCTAAGAAAGTATACAACGTCACCAATCCACCAACGCCACCAACGCCGCGAGTTCAAAGTCAGATGAAGCCAGAAGCGCCAGTTGTAACCGTTCAGAGTCAAGTGAAGCCAAAACCGCCGAGGACAGCGAAGCAACTCTTCGTATTTACGCATCACCAAAGTACAGTACGGTCTGTTGCCTGGTCAGCTAGTAGCAATGTATTGGCCAGTGGTGGAGACGGTAAACGCGTCCTGGTGTGGGGAATGGATGGTGTAGTGAAGCAGGGTATTGATCATCCAGCATCAGTATCTGCAATTGCCTGGTCGCCAGACGGAAAACGTCTTGCTACAGGCTCAAACACGCAGGTTGCATTTTTCAATGCGCAGACGGGAGCGGCCCTTGCTCGTTCTTTAGATCAGCACACACAAGTAGTGACGAGTCTTGCATGGAGTCCCCATGGCTCTATGTATGTAGTTTCCGGTAGTGCTGATAAGCAAGCTATTGTGTGGGATTCGAACACCTATCGTGTAGTGACGAGGTATAAGCAACATACGGCAGGCATTAATGCGGTGGCCTGGTCAGCCAACGGGCAGATCGTAGCGAGCTCTTCCGAGGGAGGATATGTGCGCGTCTGGACTGCTGCGACCGGTCAGATGGTTCATGGCTATTATCAGGATACAAGCGCACCGTTACGGTCTCTCGCATTTTCTCCCGTTGGAGGGCAACTTGCGGCAGGAGGCAGTGATGGGATTGTGCGGCTCTGGAACGCACTAACCTGCGGAAGCATGGGTTTGCGTTGTACGGACACTCCGCAAAGAATATCTGTATCCCCTATGGCCGTGCTTGCGCTTGCCTGGTCGCCGGATGGGCAATTACTAGCTGTGGGGGGACTTGATGGCTCGTTTACCATCTGGAACCTTGCACAAGCACAAAAACCATTATTTTCCACCAAATTGCATGATAGCGTGCATAGCCTTGCCTGGTCATCCGATGGCAAACATCTGGCAACGGCCTCTGGAACAATGGTTACTGTGTGGGAATGGATGTGAGATAAATGAATCCGATACGTTTTGGTATTATTGGCGGTGGTTGGCGCTCGCTTTTTTTTCTCCGTGTGGCACAGGCGCTGCCTGATCGCTTTGCTGTGGCAGGTATGACTGTGCGCGATGAAGCGAAAGGACGGGAGCTTGAAGCTACATGGGGAGTGAAAACTTATCGCACCGTGGATGAGTTATTGCACATCAATGATTTGCGCTTCGTCGTCGTGTCGGTGCCCAGGTCGATTGCGCCGCAGATCATTTCTACCGTAGCTGAACATGCTCTGCCTGTATTGACGGAGACGCCGCCAGCTGCCGATCTAGCTGGCCTCCTTGCCCTTCATGAACTGAGCAGGCGCGGCGCTAGAATTCAGGTCGCTGAGCAATACCATTTGCAGCCCTTGCACGCAGCGCGTCTGGCCTTTGTTCGCTCCGGCAAATTGGGGCTGGTGACGCAGGCGCAGGTTTCGGTAGCACATGGTTATCACGGCGTGAGCCTGATCCGCAGATTTCTGGGTGTCAGCTTCGAGCCTGCCAGCATTACGGCTCATCGCTTCATCTCTCCACTTATTGCCGGCCCCGACCGCTCTGGACCACCTACGCAGGAACACGTCGTGCAGTCTGAACAACAGATTGCCTATCTCAACTTTGGCGAGAAATTGGGTGTGTTTGATTTCACCAGCGATCAGTATCGCTCCTGGATTCGTGCGCCACGCTTGCTGGTTCGCGGTGATCGTGGTGAGATTAACGCGACTCGTGTGCGCTATCTACAGGATTATCAGACGCCTCTCACCCTTGATTTCATACGACAGGACGCAGGGATCAATGGCAACCTTGAAGGCTATTATCACAAAGGGATTCTGGCCGGGAGTCAATGGCTCTATCAGAATCCCTTTGTGCCAGCACGCTTGAGCGATGATGAGATCGCGGTTGCCTCCTGTCTGGCTGGAATGGATGCCTATGTGGATGGTGGTCCCAATATGTATAGCCTGGCCGAAGCCGCACAGGACCATTATATAAGCTTGCTGATCGAGCAGGCTATATCATCGCATGCGGAGATTGTGACTACGCTGCAACCCTGGGCGACGAAAGAAAAATAACTTGTGGTACATACAAATATTGCGTAATTCTTACTGTCCTTTCTCTCAAAATGATAGAGATTCTGGTTAGTTATGCTCTTGCATAAAGAGCATGTATAAGACTCTTCTCATTGTAAAGGAGAACCTGCCCAATCATTTAGTATTGCAGAGCGTTCAGGGCAACTGCTATCTTTGCGCCCACTTCAGCATTATGTTTTACCAGTGCTATGTTCGTCTTGAGACTTACGCCGCCTGTCAATGCTTCAATTTTGGCGAGGAGAAAAGGGGTGATCCTCTTTCCTGTGATGTGATTTTTTTTCGCTTCCTGGTGAGCTGTATCGATAATGCCACGCATGTATTCATCATCCAACGCGTATGCTTCTGGCACCGGATTTGCAATAACAACCCCTCCCTGCAATCCTAATGTCCATTTGGTTTGTAGCATACGTGCAATTTCCTGAGGGGAAGATAGCGAGAAATTGACAGGAAAGCCACTTTTACGAGAATAAAAAGCAGGGAATTCATCCGCCTGATATCCCACGACGGGTACTCCCATCGTTTCCAGGTATTCGAGAGTGCGTCCGATATCTAAGATAGACTTTGCGCCAGAACAGACGACTGCAACATCTGTGGTAGCTAGCTCTGTCAAATCGGCCGAGATATCCATCGTTTCTTCTACATCGCGATGAACGCCACCGATGCCGCCGGTCACAAAGATGGCAATCTTTGCCAGATGAGCACAGATCATTGTTGCCGCAACCGTTGTTGCACCATCTTTCTGCATTGCTAGCATATAGGCTAAGTCGCGTCGGCTCACCTTTTCGATGCTGGCTCCCTGGGCAATTCTCTCAAGTTCTTGATCTGAAAGGCCAATCTTAATTTTTCCGTCGAGAATCGCGATGGTAGCTGGAACTGCGCCATGGTGGCGTATGATTGCCTCCACATCCTTTGCTGTTTGCACATTCATGGGTACGGCATGCCATGAGCGATGATCGTCGATTCAAGGGCGACGATAGGACGGCCCTCTTTTTGTGCTTGTGCTACCTCTGCTGATATCGCAAGCCATTGTTCTAGACTCATGTTTTTCTTTCTCTTCTTTCGTTTCTCGTTGCTTCCCATTCCATCAATCCCTGTTCACAGCGTTGAGGAAAAATGTTGTCGGGCACACTTTTTTGTGTTTGTAGTGTCATGGTAGCTATCTTTGTTATAAACGGCCAAAGCGGCGTAAGCGCAACGAGTTTGTGACAACGGTGACCGAGGACAGCGCCATGGCGGCGGCAGCGAAAATGGGAGCCTGATCTCTCAAGAAAGGAATGAGCGGCGAGAGGATAGCAGTAGGAATCAGGATCACATTATAGGCAAAGGCCCAGAAGAGATTTTGCTTAATTGTACGCATTGTTGCTCTTGAGAGCGCCAGAGCAGTTGCGATGCTCTTCAGATTGCCTTTCACCAGCGTGATATCCGAAGCCTCCATGGCGATATCTGTGCCTGTGCCCATGGCAATACCCGCGTCAGCCTGCACCAGTGCGGGCGCGTCATTAATACCATCGCCTGCAAAAGCAACGACGAACCCCTTTTCTTGCAATCGTTTGACCTGATTCGCCTTATCCTCTGGCAGGACTTCAGCCAGAACATGTTCTGGTGCAATCCCAACCTGCCCTGCAATTGTTTGGGCTGTGCGTTGGTTATCGCCTGTGATCATCCAGACTGTTAGCCCCTGTGCTTGCAGTTGCTTGATTGCTTCCGTAGAACCAACTTTGACGGTATCTGCCACGGCGATAATGCCTGCAAGTTTTTGATCGATAGCAACCAGCATCGCGGTTTTTCCCTGTTCCTCCAACTGTTGTAGTTGCCCTTCGAGTAGCTCTGTAGATAAAGCTCGTTCGCGGAGGAGTCCTCGTGTGCCAATCAAGATGGCATGTCCTTCCACTGTTGCCTCTAAACCACGTCCCGCCAGGGCCGTAAAGTTTTCAGGGCGTGCTTGCAACGTGAGGCCACGAGCCTTTGCTCCCTCGATAATCGCTGTTGCAAGTGGATGTTCAGATCCCTGCTCCGCCAAAGCGGCGAGACGTAACAGCTCATCATCTTGCTTTCCTGGAAGGGCAATAACATCTGTCAGTTCTGGCTTTCCACGCGTAATGGTGCCTGTTTTGTCCAGCAAAACAGCTCGTACGGCCTGAATGCGTTCCAGGCTTTCACCCCCTTTGATGAGAATCCCCTGTTCCGCGCCCTTACCTGTTCCCACCATAATGGCCGTTGGGGTTGCGAGACCCAGAGCACATGGACAGGCAACCACAAGAACGGCAACGGCGGCAACGAGTGCAATAATCCATGGATTGCTCAGTGCCATACTGTACATTCCGCTTCCATCCACACCTTGTAGTGTCGTAGTAGCAGTCATATTGCCAATGATCGCCCAGCCAATAAAAGTGAGTGCAGAAATGACGAGCACAATGGGAACGAAAATGCCTGCTATGGTATCGGCGAGTCGCTGAATAGGGGCTTTTGAACCTTGTGCTTGCTCAACCAGACGAATAATGTGTGCCAGCATCGTATCAGCTCCAATCCTGGTCGTGCGCATATGCAGCAGTCCACGCTGGTTGATCGTGGCACCGATGACGACATCTCCCGCTATCTTTTCAACGGGCATGCTTTCGCCGGTAATCATCGATTCATCAATGGCAGAGTGTCCTGAAAGAATCATACCATCAACTGGAATTTTCTCTCCTGGACGCACAACCAACTCATCACCGACCTGTACCTGCTCAATGGATATCTCTACCTCTTGACCTGCACGTAAGATATGGGCTGTCTGAGCCTGTAGTCCGATCAACTTCTTAATAGCTGTGTTGGTTTGACCTTTGGCGCGTGCCTCCAGATATTTTCCGAGAAAGATCAAAGTGATAATTAAAGCCGCAGTATCAAAGAAAGTCGTGGACCCAATAAAGCTCGGAAAGAGAGTCGCAACAACGCTGATTGCATATGCAGCTGTTGATCCAAGCGAGATCAAGGTATCCATATTCGCACTGGCATGACGCAAGGTATTAAGGGCTCCTCGATGAAACTCCCAACCAACAAGAGCCCAGACAGGAGTCGTTAGCACGAATAAAAGATAGTTCTCACCTGGAAAGCTATTCATAAAGAACATATTGAGGAGAGCAATCGGAACCGTGAGAACAATACCGAGAGTCAGAAGATCACGCTTGCGCTTTAGCTCTTCTGCATGCCTTCTGCTCCGTTCATCCTCTTGAGAGGCGGCCTGCTGAGGAAAGTTAATGGATGTATATGTATCTTCGGCCTGAGCCTGGGCGCTTGGTGGTGCAGGTTGATGGAGTTGCGTCGCTTTATAGCCCACTGCATCGACTTTCTGTACCATCTGGTCAGGTCCAGTCTGCCCAGGATCATAGGAGACTGTTGCTTGCTCGGTTGCAAGATTGACCTGCGCATCCATGACGCCGGGCACCTTCTTCAATCCCTTCTCAATCCGCATTGCGCAGGAAGCGCATGTCATCCCCTCAAGCGCAAAGGTAGCGTGTGCGGTTTCTGTTTCCTGGATTTTCGTGCTTCCTGTTTGCTGTTCTATTATTTTGCTGGCTTCTGTTGCCATTAGCTATCCTCTCATTTTTACATTGCGTAATACCCATACCCCCTGCCAGGGGGTATGGGTAGAGTATAGCGTATAGCAGCAAGACTTGTCAAATCAAAGGTAGCACAAATGATTGTAGCTATAGCAGGCAGGTTTTGCCTGCGTTGTGTGGAATGTTCTCCAACTGGTTCTACTTATTTAAGGGCCTTACTTGCCGCGATCAAGGTCTGATTGACTTGTATCACCGAGCTCGTATTGGGCTTCATGATTGCGCGGTCGTAGGTTTGTAAGCCGTAGACTTCGCCTTCAACGTCGGAGATCTGATTATAGATGGCAGCACTCATACCAGGATTGCTCATCAGGCCCTGGACTTTTTGGATCAGGCTCACATACTTGTTGGTTAGCGCGGTGCCATCAGTCACATAGCCGCCGAGGGCAATACTGGACACGGGCCAATCATGTCCGCTGAGCTTTAATCCCACGGCACCAAACTCACCGCAGTAGGCCACACGCGTGGATGTAGGTGTGGGTGAGGCCGGTCCAATGTAGGCATGGCGATCCAGGATATCGCCGGCTCCAGCATCGCCATCCGGGCCAGTGTTATAGCCACTATCCTCATCGACAAGGCGGCTGGGGTCCCAACTGCGGATATTTGCGACGACTTGTTTCACCGTTGCCGAGCTAGCCGGTTGGCCCCAATGTTCGTTGAAAGGGGTCCACTGAATAATAGAAGTATAGCTTCTATGCTGGGTGACCATTGCCTGCAATTCGGTCTGGAAGTTTGCCAGATCAGTCGCGCTTGTGCTATCAATAGGGCTAGGGAATATGGCGGGCATATCCTGCCAGATCAGCAGGCCCAGTTTGTCAGCCCAGTAGTAATAGCGTGCTGGCTCGACCTTCATATGTTTACGAACGGTATTAAAGCCTAAAGCTTTGATCTGCTGGAGATCCCATTTGAGGGCATCTTCCGTTGGTTGTGTGTAGATGCCATCGGGCCAGTAGCCATGGTCGAGCAGGCCCATCTGGAAGACAAACTTGTTGTTGAGCAGAGGTCGTAGCACTCCCCCAACGGTACCCAGGCTGATCTTGCGCATACCGAAGTAGCTGGTGACGTGGTCAATGCTGGTTGAGCCGTTCATCAATGTGACTTGCAGATCGTATAAGAATGGATCATCGGGAGACCACAAATGTGTATTGGGAACAGGAATGCTGATCTTACTGCCAACTGCACCTGTGGCTTTGCCGATCTGTACACCATTGCTGGAGGCGATTGCCACGACTGTCAGGGCGCTGTTCGCCGCTCCAGTGACGGTTAAACGCAACACTTGCTTGTCGATGTCCGGTGTCATATCCAGGCTAACAATGTGATCTAATGGAACTGGTTCCAGCCATACCGTCTGCCATATGCCTGAGCATGAGGAGAAGTAGATCCCGCTGGGCTTGACCCGCTGTTTCCCAATGGGAAGGTGTGGATTGGTCGCAGTATCAGTGGGATCGTAGACGTGCACGATCAGCTCGTTAGAGCCACCATTGAGATGGGGGGTGATGTCCCAACTAAAGCCATCATAACCGCCACTATGCTTGCCGATCTGTTGACCGTTAACATAAACTGTGGTTTGCCAGTCCACTGCACCGAAGCGCAGAATGACGCGCTGTCCTGCCCATGCGGTAGGGACAGTAAACGTGGTTCGATACCACATATAAGGCTGATAAGCCATGATGCCTGAGAGTGCTGATTCTACCGGATAAGGCACGAGGATGCTTTGCGAGAGTGTTTTCCCAAATGGTGGTGCGTCGGTGGCTGTGCCCCACTCAAACTGCCAGACGCCATTGAGGTTGAGCCAGTCGGGACGAGTCATCTGTGGGCGTGGGTAGAGCGGCCAGGCGTTGGTTGGCGAGACCTGGGCCGCCCACTTCGTCATCAGGGGAGCCGTCTTGGGAGACCAACCTGCCGCATTGGCAATTGTCTCAGGGGCAAAAATGTTACTTGCGAGAGCTCCTGTAGAACTACCAATGACGGCCATCCATTTCAGGAAATTTCTACGTTCAATTGGTTGGTTGTGTTGCGAGTTGTCCGAATCGTTTAGCTTGTCCATGCTTGCCGTGATCCTCCTTGATATATGTGGATATATGTGAACGATATCGTCGCATCCTTGACTCGGTGGATACGAGAAAAAAGAAGAGCCTGGTCGCCTCTGTGCGTACTATGCTCTTCGCTTTTGTTCTATCATCTCTAATCCCGTCTATGTATAGAGCCTGGCTAATGGAGGGCAGATCTCCTTACTTGACTTTCATTGTACGGGTGGTCCTCCAAATAATGTGCAGCCCTCTTTTTGGCATGGAGTTTGTCATGTAGAAAGAGAGGAATGCGCCTTATGTTCATACTCTCCCAACCGAGAAAATTTTAGATGCAGCAAGTACTAGTGTAGGTTTTGTTTAAATGGTTGTCAAGGGTTGCATTTCCAGCTTTCCAGCTTCTTTCCAATTAAGGAGATGAGCGAGTATTTTTTAGAAGCTTTCTCTTTTAAATAAGAAGCTAGAGGATAGAATTCGCGAATTTTTAGAGTTATGCACTTATTTCACTTGTTGGGCAACTAGCTATGTTCTTTTCCTTATATAAAAGAGCAATCCTGTCTGTGATATACTCAAATGAGTTCAAAATATTGGTACAATTCCTACTCTACAGTGTAAAGGAAAAATAGATATGTCCACAAATATACCAACCACTCTTACACAGAATCCGGCCTGGCTGGCTCTTGGAGAGCACTATCAGAAGATTCGTGATATTCATCTTCGTTCACTCTTTGCTGAAGATCCGAAACGTGGCGAACGCTTCACTCTCGAAGCTAGTGGTATCTACCTGGACTACTCAAAAAACCGTATGACGGATGCGACCGTCCGTCTACTCTTACAGCTAGCGGAGACCTCAGGCTTACGTAATCGGATCGATGCGATGTTCAGAGGTGACAAGATCAATGTTACTGAGAAACGAGCCGTTCTCCATGTGGCCTTGCGAGCTCCACAAGATCAAGTGATCGTCGTAGATGGCCAGAATGTAGTTCCTGAGGTTCATGCCGTTCTGGATAAAATGTCAGTATTCTCCAATCGTGTTCGTAGTGGCGAATGGAAGGGTTTCACCGGGAAGCGTATTCGTAATATTATCAATATCGGTATTGGTGGCTCCGATCTGGGTCCATCGATGGCCTATGAGGCTTTAAAACATTACAGTGACCGCCATTTAAGCTGCCGTTTCGTCTCCAATGTAGATGGTACTGACTTCGCAGAAGCCGTGCAGGGTCTTGACGCGGAAGAAACTCTCTTCATCATCTCATCTAAAACGTTCACAACGCAAGAGACTCTCACCAATGCTCGCTCGGCTCGTGCCTGGAGCCTGAATGTGCTTAAAGATGAGCAGGCTGTGGCAAAGCATTTCGTAGCAGTTTCAACAAACACTGAAGAGGTTACTAAGTTTGGGATCGATCCTGCAAATATGTTTGGTTTCTGGGATTGGGTTGGTGGCCGCTACTCTTACGATTCGGCGATTGGACTCTCACTCATGATTGCCATCGGTCCAGAACAATTCCGCGCGATGCTCTCAGGCTTTCATGCCATGGATGAACATTTTCGTACTGCACCCTTCGAGCAAAACTTGCCAGTGCTGTTAGGCTTGATCGGTATCTGGTACAATAATTTCTTTGGGGCCGAGACTGTAGCAATCCTACCATATGATCAATACCTCTGGCGTCTCAGCTCTTATCTCCAGCAGCTCGACATGGAAAGCAATGGCAAACATGTCGATCTTGAAGGAAAAACCGTCAATTATCAAACTGGACCGATCATCTGGGGACAACCAGGCACAAATGGGCAGCATGCATTCTACCAGCTTATACACCAGGGGACGAAGCTGATCCCTTGCGATTTCATCGGCTTCTCCCAGTCCCTTAACCCCATTAAGCCGCACCACGACCTCCTGATGGCTAATTTCTTTGCCCAGACAGAAGCGCTGGCCTTTGGGAAAACCGCTGAAGAAGTTGCGGCCGATGGCGTACCAGCCTTCCAGGTGCCACATCGCACATTTGAGGGCAACCACCCAACGAATACTCTTCTTGCAACCAGGCTCACACCAGAGGTGCTGGGCAAGATTATAGCTCTCTACGAGCATAAAGTCTTTGTCCAGGGCACAATCTGGAATATCAATTCTTTTGATCAGTGGGGCGTTGAACTTGGTAAAGTGCTGGCTAGCCGCATTCTACCGGAACTGCAAAATGCTGACGAACCAAAACTTGCCCATGATAGCTCAACAAATACGTTGATCCAACGCTATCGCAAGCTTCGACATGCCGAGAGCTGAGTGTACATTTGCCAGATAACGTAGGAAGGATTTTATCGACGAGGACAGATCCAGGTCGCCCGATCTAGATCTGTCTTTCTTCCTGTTTTAGCTCTCTAACGGTAGCAAAAAAGGGGTAAGATCGTGACAATTTGTACAATATCTTGTGTTAACATGGTAATATTAGAGCACTCTTCTCAAAGGGAAGAACTTTAGTGATGAGATAAATACTTATTGAAATAATAAAGAAATATTGTAACAATTCATTATAATAAACAAAAAATTACTTAGAAAAGAAGAAGGGGCGAAGGAGGCTGAATAGGGATAATGCGTCAACCATCAACTATTGATAACGAAATGCGTCTGCCTCATGCTATTCGTACATGGATGATACGCAAGCAAGAACGTAAAAAGACTGCCAATAAGCAATTAGCCACGAATAATCCTGGTATGGATCGACGTTCTATTTTTATTGCGATTGGATCTACATTACTATTGCGGATCGCCAATCGTATTAGCTTCATCTTGTTAGGTTTTTATCTCGGTGAGCATTTTGCTTCGGTGACCGTAGTTGCATTGATACTTGAGTCTTATTATATTAGCGAATTATTGCTCGCCCCATTACTAGGAGGTCTTTCAGATCGCCTGGGTCGCAAGCCTCTGCTTATCGTCGCGCCGCTGGTAGGTGTCTGTTCAAGCCTCTTCCTATTCCTTAGCGTCTCTCTCTTTCCGCATCCGAATGCGAGTATACTTGATATGCGTTTGCTTACCCTGCTGCTGCTCATTCTCGTGGGACGCTTATGCGAAGGAGCGACGACCGCACTAAATACACCTGCCTGTCTGGGATATATTGCAGATGCGACTGTTGGTTCAGAGAAGTTGCGTGCGCAGGTAATGACGGGTTTTGAAGTCTCAACGGTTGGAGCGATAGCTCTTGCAATCCCATTTGGTGGCAAAGTGAGTAGTGTGCTGGGGATCTGGGGCTTCTGGATCGTTATTGTATTGCATATTATCAACGCAGTGTTCATCGTCTTTTGTGTAAAAGAAAATGTTCAGCGTACACAGCAAAAGAATGGACATAGTTCATTACTTGAAAGCTTTAAAATGCTGCGCGATAAACGTATCAGCGCCTTTTTACCGGCATGGCTCGCTATCAACACGCTAATTGGAGCGTGGATGACCCTGATAATCCTCCTGCTAACGTATCCGGCTCGCGAGGCTCTACTGCACCATCCAGGTCAACTATTTTATGGAGGTACCAGCAAGGATCTTGCAACCTTACTGCTGGGAGGATTTGGCTTGTTATGCCTCGTTGGGCTAGGCATATGGATGGTGTTAATCTCTCGTATGCGTCGTACGACGGCAATGCTCATTGGTCTTTTTGGCCTCGGAATATGCATAGTCGCATTAACAATTCTCAACGGGCTGCCTGGAAAACTAGAAGATATGCTAGGTGGTGCTAATCCGCTCTTTTATGCGCTCAGTCCCTTTGTGCTAGGTGGTGTGTTGCTCTTGAGTGGTTTCTTGCCAGCATCGTTAGTGCAGCTGGGAGCGCTTTCGGAGATGCAGCCGAATAAACGGGGAGCGGTTATGGGATTATATTCGGTCGTGTTAGGTGTAGGTCAACTGCTTGGAGCCTCATTGGGTGGAGTATCGGCGGACCTTGGTGGGTTCTATGGATTGATGATCTTCTCCGTCGTGCTAGGATTTATTGCCTTGAGTGGCGTGCTTTTCATGCGCATCAATAATCACGACCTGATCTCCAAAAAGAGAGATCGTAGTTGCCGAAAGCACCCCCAGCATGCACAACAAGATAGCAGCAAACAGGCAAAAAAGGAAACGGAAGCGTCTCAGGAAATCTGTTCTTCCTCGTTAGACCAGGCCGAGCAAGATTTATTTATATTCTTATAGCCATGATTGTGTAACGCTTGACGAGAACAGAAAGAGCGCTTATACTCGCTGCATGGAAACGTCTGATATTGCAATTATCTATCAAGATCATCATTTACTCATAGTAAATAAGCCAGCAGGGTTAGTTATTCATCCCACTTATAAGCATGCCGATGGAACATTGTGGGATGCCCTGCTGGCTTATTCGCAGCAGCAAGGCCAGGATGATTGGCAACCGCCCGATTTGCCGGATGAGCCAGCGTGGGCTCAGGCACCGCTTGCCATACAAGAAATGCTGCGTCAGCAACGCAGTAAGCGCCTCTGGCAGGAAGGTGGCTTGCTGCCACGTCCCTGCCTGCTGCATCGCCTGGATAAAGATACGTCCGGTATCGTCGCCTTAGCGCGTACAGAGCATTCGCGCCGTCACCTCGTCAAGCAGTTCCATGCCCACACGATTGAGAAACGCTACCTTGCTGTCGTACAGCAAAGCTCGCATGATTGGGCACGGCCACGCACCACATTTACGCTTACAAGACAAGGTCTTGCCAGTCAGGAAATTACAGGCTCTTTCGTTTTATCACCTACTGACGTTTTTACATTAGACGGTCCTCTGCAACGCGATCCTGATGACCGACGCCGCTGTATTGTTGGCGCGGATGGGCAGGACTCTTCCACATTTATATCAGTATTGGGCATTCAAAACAATTTTGCACTACTTGAAGCACGCCCTATAACGGGACGGACACATCAAATACGGGCGCATCTGGCAGCTTTAGGATATGCAATCGTCGGGGACCAGATGTATGCACCTCATGCGCCATCTGGCAGTCCAGAGGCTGCATTAGCTCGCCAGTTTCTTCATGCATATAGCCTTGAACTCGCTCGTTATCCTGATAATGCTTTAAGCGTTTTCATTGCTCCTCTTCCTGTCGATCTAGCGGATTGGTTACGGCGTTATTGTGCTATATTGTGGCAAACCTATCTTCGTATCGAGCGTCAAACAGTGCGTCAGGTTTAAGTGCGAAAGAAAAATAATACATGCAAGATCAAGCTTATCCAGCGAATACAGGGATAGGTTTTATCGTGCTATGTTAGATGCATAGATAAGAGGTGCTCATTGGCTGAAAACAATGGGCACCTCCAGGCTAAGTACTATTGTTTTGTGCCGGTATTGCGTAGTGCTGGCCCTGAAAAGATTTTAGGGGCGTGGAGTTTGAATCTTTTCACAAGCCAGATGCAGATTACAACAGGGATCGCATACCAGACGAAGGCGAGGAGCCAGATGAGGAACGTAATCAATAGCTGGGCAAACGTTATTGAAGCGCTGAACGCCTGCTGAAGCACTGGTCCAATGGACCAACCGGGTTCCGCTGGTGGTGGTGTAGCCGCATCGATTGGTTGGAGATTAATTTGTACATTGTAAAAAGAAACCTGATTCGTCAAATTTTGCAAGCGACCCTCGTAAGTCTCAAGCTGTCCTTCAACATCAGTGAGTTTCTGCTCGATAGTAATCACATCGCCGATAGCCTGAGCATGGCTCATGAGATCCAGGAGGCGTGATTGTTCGGTGTGGAGACTTTTCAGGCGCGATTGTGTATCGACAAAGTTGTTGGTCATATCTTGTACAGTCTCTGTAAAGCTTAAAAGATGACCACCATTGTGGGAGCTATAGTCACGCAAATAGGTATAAATGCGTGGATAGAGTGAGGATTGAACAGAGAAGGTAAGGGAAATCGTATAGAGCTTATTGTCGGTTTGCTCATAGTCAGTACCAACAGATATCGAGCGTGTATCTGTTGAGTTGACCCAGCTCTGCAATTCGTTTGCCGCCGCGCGTGTATCTTTTACCTGCATTGAAACTTTTAACGTTTTAACCAGGTATTGACCTGTATTCGCTTGAGAATTTTGGGTGCCCAATTGATTTGCAGATGCTGCAGATTGTATTTGACCTGTGGAAGCACTTTGATTAGTCTTCATAGCCATTGGGGCCGCAGTACTAGCGCACTATTTATAGTGCTACTACCGCAACTCACGAGTAAGGTTATCCCAATAGTCAGGAGACCTAGCCCGGCCAGAAATTTCTTATAGCCATAATTTATTAGAGGTAACATCAATGGACTCCTTTTGTAATGCATAATGTGTGCAATGAAGAATATGACAGTTTAATGTGGTATGGACTGCTACTTACAAAAGATGACGTTAGGACCCAACAAAAAGTTCCTGCTTTGAATAGTAAAGTGGAAATGAGACAAATAAAAAGGGAAGCTATCCAGAAGGATGAAGCTTCCCTTTTTATGCAATGAAAGTTACAGACCGAGTGGACCTGTATGATTTTCACCCTGCTTGTCGCGTAAATACTCGGCGCAGGTACGATATACCTCTTCGGAAATAAGCCCCTTAGACATATAGTGAGTGAGCATTACATCTAGCCTTAGGATACTAATGAGATTATATCCATAGCGGTGTAAGCGCTCGATTGCCCCGTGTTCGCGGTCAATCAGGACGATAACATCTCTGACTTTCAGGCCATTTTCTTCAAGGAGAGCCGCCGTTTCAAGGATACTACTACCTCGTGTGATGAGGTCATCGATGATAAGGGCGGTATCGCCTTCTGTAAAATGTCCCTCAATACCACGCTTTCCCGTACCTTCGGGATGGGTACGGGCGTAGATAAGAGGGATATTTGTTTCTAATGAATAAGCACTAGCCAGTAGGAGTCCACCAACAGGTACGCCTGCAACGATAGAAAAAGGGTGAACTCGTGGACGACGTAGTGATTGTGCTAAATTAATCTCCTGTTGCATCAGTTTACTGGCAACACGGAGTGCGGTTGGATTGCTAATCAAGACCTTAGGGTTGATAAAGATAGGTGAACTTACGGCTGATTCACTTACCGTAAAATTCCCAAATTGCACCCCACCGAGATCAAACAATATTTGTGCCAACCAAAGATTATCCAGAGACTGCTCTTTCGCCACCTCAGCATCCTTTCTCGCAAAGAAGGATTAGTTTGTTAATTATACCACAGTGCTATGCTATCAGCCAAGCTCTAGCAAATTGACAATTATAAATATAGATAGAATTGCCATAAGAAGTATGTTCTTTCTCTCGTTTTGCACGGCAAAACGAGAGAAAAATGCAAAATAATAAATGCAGAGGAAGCATGCAGCTTGTGTTCCGGTCGTTGGGTCTTGCGTCAGATGCGCCGATATGATACGCTACGGCAAACACCGAATAAGAAATAATGCCTCAAAACAACTATTAGGTAAGGATATATGCCAATTCTCAGTGTAGTACAGCTAGGGAAATCTTTTGGTGCGGAGCGCATCTTTGCAGGAATAAATTTTCAAATCGAAGCACAGGACCGTATTGGACTTGTCGGGCCAAACGGAGCGGGGAAGTCCACCCTGCTGAATATTCTGGCCGGTCGAGAGGAGCCAGATGAAGGGAATATATCCATTGCTCACCACATACGAGTAGGATATTTAACCCAGATAACTGATTTTCACCCTCAGAATACGTTGCGCGAAGAGATGCTCTCAGTTTTTACAGAATTACGTCGCTATGAACGGGAACTTGGTGAGCTAGCACAGGAGATGGCCTCAACGACGGTACAAAGCAATCCTGTGCTGCACGAGGAGCTCTTAAAAAGATATGACACATTGCAAGCACGCTACGAGCATGCCAATGGCTATACCTACGAGAACCGCGTTGACCAGGTGTTGGATGGCCTGGACTTCACCCGTGAACAGCAAGCAGAGCCTGTAATGCAATTAAGTGGAGGACAACAAACACGTGCGGCACTAGGAAAACTCCTGCTCCAGGAACCAGACTTATTATTGTTGGACGAGCCCACCAACCATCTCGATCTGGCGACCCTGGAGTGGCTTGAAACCTATCTCAACGCCTGGAAAGGCGCTATGGTCATCGTCGCGCATGACCGCTACTTCCTCGATAAAGTTGTCTCGCGCACAATCGAGATGGCCTTTGGCCACATAGAAGAATATCCAGGCAACTACACCAAATATCTCTCCTTGCGTGAGGAACGTATCGAGAGGCGTCTGCGCGAATATGAGGCTCAGAAAGCCCATATAGCGCATACAGAAGAGTTTATTCGCAGGTATAAAGCGGGACAGCGGAGTCGCGAGGCACGTGGACGTCAGAAGCTGCTGGATCGTATGGAGCGTGTAGAACGGCCACAAGACTTGCCCGAAATGAGCTTTGAGTTTACCCCCGTCATTGATAGCGGTTTAATTGTTATCGCCACACAAAAGCTGGCTGCAGGCTATGTTGGAGGAGAGAGACAGCAGGATGAGCCAAAGGTGCTTGTACGTATT
The DNA here is from genome assembly GCA_963850365.1 of uncultured Chloroflexia bacterium. GTDB lineage: Bacteria > Chloroflexota > Ktedonobacteria > Ktedonobacterales > Ktedonobacteraceae > Dictyobacter. The sequence continues at coordinate 81,370 of CAWKKX010000042.1, read as the reverse complement.
ACAGACCTTGAACTGCTGCGTGGGGACCGCGTGGGCCTGATAGGACCCAATGGTGCAGGAAAGACAACGCTATTGAGAACCCTGATCGGCGAATTGCCCCCGCTAAGTGGTCATGTGCAGGTTGGGAATAGCGTCCGTATAGGCTATTACTCGCAGGCGCACACTGGCTTGACGATGGAACGCACCATCCTCGACGAGATCCGTCAGGTAAGCGTACTAAGTGAAGAAGGCGCACGGGGCTTTCTGGGACGTTTTCTTTTTTCTAGAGATGATGTTTTTAAGCCAATTGGGGCTTTAAGTGGTGGTGAGAGGAGCCGGGTAGCACTTGCCAAACTAACGCTTCAAGGCTCAAACCTGATGATACTGGATGAGCCTACAAATCATCTTGACTTGCAGTCGCGTCAGTTCCTTGAAGAGGTTTTGAGTGAATTTGAGGGCACGCTCCTGTTCGTTTCACATGATCGCTACTTTATTGATAGCCTGGCCACAAAAGTATGGGCGATAGAAGATGGCATATTAAATGCATATCAGGGTAACTATACAGAATACCGTACACGTAAGCAACAGATAGTCCTCAATGCCACTGATAACGCGGTAAAAGCACAAAAAGTGCAAGCTAGCGCCAAAACGGCACACTGTCACCAAAACTACAGGTAAGAAGGGTGCGAAAGTAAAAATTCGCACCCTGGAAGATGTAGAGCGTGACGTAGAAAAAGCTGAGAATCAAGTAAAAGCTGTAGAAGATGCATTGGCAGAAGCCGCACTGCAAGCTGATGCAGCGCGGTTAACGCAACTTTCAAATGAGCATGAGCAAGCAAAAGCTCGTGTTGACGAATTGCTTATAGAGTGGGAGCAACTTGCCGATGTTGCAAGTTAGCTCCAGAGGCTCTGATTTAGTGTTTGCCCGCACGGCTAATAAGACCGCTAATCAAGCCGACAATGGCCAGGAGCAGAGGAACTATGGCCATGCTAGCCAGCCAGCCAGCAAGAAATAGCAGAGACGTAAGTAAGGATGGATGCAGTTTGATCTGTGCAATAATGGATGTCAGCCCGACTTTATAAGCGGAGCCAAGTATACCACCTGTAATGAGAGATAAAAGTAGCGCGAGCAGGATATGGATGAAACCATAACGGAATGACCCTCGTGCCGCATTGACGCATGAGATAGCCAGCCCCATGCTTATGAGAAACAAACCCGTAAGGGCTGGAGTGCCGCGTAAAATTGCGAGTATAGCGAACCCGGCAAATCCTATAATAAGTCCGAGGAAATGCAGGCCCAGACCTAGCGCGAATACAACAGCCCCGCTTCTCTTTACATCCATAGTAGTAAATTTATTTTGCGATAGTTGATTCACCTGATGCTGGTTTTGTGCAAATGCTATATTCGTCATAATAGTATTTTTAAGCGTATAGGTCTCAGGATTTCGTGCATCGAGCTCTAGTGAACGTTCAATAGCAGCCAGAGCATCCTGATGATGACCCATATTAGTAAGAACAAAGCCGCGCATACTCCAACTTAACGCATCATTTGGATTGATCTGAAGAAGCTGATCAATAACCGTCATCGCTTCTGGAAAGCGATTTGCAACTCCCAGTAATTGTCCTTTAAGAGTTAAAGCCGATGTATCGGTAGGATTCAGGCGAAGAACTTGCTCTACGAGATTGAGAGCCTCGCCATAGTTCTGAGTTTGAAAGAATTGGCGTGCTTGCTCTATCATATGTTGGTTCTGTTGCCTGCGCTGTTCGTCTAAGGTCGATGTAAGTAGCTGTCCTGATGTAAATGGGCCTTGTACTGGTGAAGGGGGTTGTGGAGACATCTCTTTAGCGAATGGTCTGATTAATGTGCCACTTGCTGGCCTGAGCATGCCTGTTGTGGGGTTATTACGTGCAGCGGCAGGAGTTGCCAATAGTTCTGCTGATGGGTTTGCGAACGATCTCGTAATAGCGGGAGCGGGTAGTTCTCCCACAAGGATAAGAGGGGATTGCTGTTGCCCAAAAAGTTGTGGTCTATGTTGTTCAGTTAATGTCTTAAAAAGATAAGAATGCAAACTGGGAAGTATAATATTCCCTGTGGTAGGATCGCTAGCAGGTCCACAAAGTCCAACGATCATAGAATGAGCCGTAAGCCCCAAATTACGTTCGCCACTTTCAGCCGCAAATGAATTGCCTCGGCATGAACATAAAAACAAACGATTAGGTAATTGTTGTAACGTGGCAAGGATGGTCGGGCCAAGCAGAGGTTTTGAATCATAAGGAAATATGCGACGGGAACCCCAAAGTTGCCCATTCTGGAAGCAATCAACTACGCAAAGAATATGTGCGGCTTGACTACGTGCCATAATCTGTTGTGTAAAAGAGAGAAGACCGATGCATGTCGATGTATTTTGATATTGTGAATTGACAAGAGCGAGATAGCCTTCGCCAGTTTGTTCATCAACGAGAGCGTGCCCGGCGAAATAGAGAAAGACCACATCACCTGGCTCAGCTTTATGGACACATATTTGCGTAATAAGCGATTCGATAAGCTCATGCGTTGCATATTGACCTTGTACAAGTTGTACATCGGGCGGAGACCATTTCCCTCCTTTTGTGTTCACTAGCCATTGGGCCAGGGCTCGCGCATCGTTTTCAGCAAAGCGAAGTGGTTGGAATGTGCTATCTTGGTACTGGTTCACACCGACGATCAAGCCCAGGTGCCTACTCATGCTATCTCCTCAGCATATTGTGTTTTGTTACATTTCTCAAATATTGTACGGTATATCTTTCATCTATGGAAATAAAGGGGACAAATAGGTACTTTTTGGAGGTGCAGAAAGACATTAATTGAAGTGTTTTAATTTTTTTGTGAATGCAGTAATTTGTGCGAGTATAATGTCACTAGTATCCTAAGTAATCATGTATACCCTTGTGTATAACACAACGTTTAAGATACAGCACAGATTTTTTAAGCGAATCGAAAGGCGTTGGCAAGATATGCCTCGTGTCATAGGGCTTACAGGCAATATTGCCTGTGGAAAAACATTCGTTGGACAAGTACTACTTGATCTAGGTGCGGAGCGTTATATTGACGCGGATGCTGTTGTGCATCATCTCTACGAAGCCGGTCAGCCAATTGCCATAAAGGTAGGGGAAGTTTTTGGAGCCAGCGTGCTTGCGGACGATGGTAGCGTGAATCGCGCTGCACTAGGGAGCATCGTATTTCAGAATACTGGTGAGATGAAGCGTCTGGAACAGATCGTCCATCCTGCAGTAGGAGTCGCGTTGAAGCAGGAGCTTGCAACTACAAGTGACCATGGAATTGTCATAATTGATGCAGTCAAACTTTTGGAAGGCGAATCCGGTATGTTGTGTCAGAGCAAATGGTTGGTTATCTGCTCTGAGGAGCAAGAGCTAGCCCGCCTGATGCAGCGCAATAATCTGGATAGGGAAGCGGCGATGGCTCGCATGCATGCTCAACCGGATATTACACAGAAAATATTTCTTGTGGATGAAGTGATTGATAATAGTGGTTCTCGTGAAAAAACGCGTTACCAGGTGAATGCTGCATTAGAGCGTTTTGGGGAAAAATTTAAATGAGGGAAATTTTTACAGGAGAGTTGTATGCGCATTTCATCGTTTTCGCGTAAGCTAGCCACAAGCGTGTTTCTCGTTTTCCTTTTATCTGTTAGCTGGCTGATTCACGCTGCAAGCATATCACCTGTAACTAGTGCTGCGAGTAAGCTTCATCATGCAGTACTCATGACTCCAACAAAAGCATTGAGCGCCTCGGCATTTCCGCCTCCGGTTTCTCAAAACGCCCAATTTTCATCAATCAGCGATATTGAGCATTCAAAACTATTTCAGTTGACAAATGGTTTACATCCAGGTCGAGGGGAGCCAATACCAGCGGCGAAGGATATAGACGCATTTCCTGTATTTGATATTTCTTTTTACAATTGGCGAGGGAATCTGCTTTCTGGCTGGTTAGGTTTAAATGCACCACATGCTCCAGTTATTATCTTGACCCATGGTACGCCAGGAAATCGTGTCTCCATGGTGCAGCGTGCAGCATTTCTCTTCAAGCATGGATATAATGTAATGCTCTTTGATTTTCAAAGTTACGGTCAGAGTCAGGGCGTTATGTCAACTCTTGGGTTAGTAGAATCCGAGGATATCCTTTCGGCCATATCTTACCTAAAATCGTTACCCGATACGAGCGATAGCAAGATAGGAGTATTGGGCCTCTCAATGGGAGCTACAGCCGCTGTTCTGGCAGCTTCGCGTACGAATGATATTGTTGCGCTTGTAGCAGAGAGTTGCCCTGTTGATGCCACCCGTGTGCCAGGAGATGTACCAAACGATCAGGCGCGTGAGGCGGATAAAGAACTTGTTGAGGAAGTGTATGGGGTAGATATCACGCTGGCTCGACCTCTAGACGTAGTCAATAAATTAGCAGGCCATACAGCTATATTTTTTGTCAATGGTGATAACGATGGTGAAACACCACTGGCTGGTATGTATGCTCTCTATCAGGCGGCGAAGCAACCGAAACAATACTGGATTGTACCAGGGGCCGAACACGCCCAGTCCTTTGCGATTGATCCCAGTGATTATATTACGAGAGTGAATGCTTTTTTTGATGAAAAGTTTGCGTAGAAAGCATGACGGGAAATATATAGTGTTAAGAACGACCTCAATTCACGACCGATGATGGCCTGGTTGAGTGGGGCAAGTCTGTTATAGAAGAGCCTGTACTATGTGCAGATAATGAAGCATTGCTCGAACTGGCTGCCTCACCGGCCCAATACCTGGACTGAATGCTAGCTTAGCAATCCTCCCCTTCTACATCTCTACGTTGTTTCCACTCGTTGTCCATCCATGATCTTCTCTGTATAATGCTCACAAAACAACTGGATCGCAGAGGTATTTATATTGATACACGTTTTTATCAAGTTGATACGTCAAGTTGATACCTTTTCTCTTTCATTTTCAGATACTTCCTGGGCATAATAGAAATACCTTCTGGAAATGGGCATAAGGGATTGCGTGTTCCAGAAAAAGTTGGTGAGATTAGGGAGAGTATTGGCGTATTACTACTGGTAAAGGGAAGATGTCTTTAACAGAAAGTTTCTCAACACCTGTGACCCTTTCCAATATGTTTTATATCGGAATATTTTAAAAAGAGCAAAGTGTGGCAGCGAGAAGGTGACGCACTTTAAGAAAGGCAGGCTGACAATATTATGCTAAGACGTCGGTCACGTATTTGGGCTTTATCAACAGGTTTAATACTTGTTATTGCGATGCTTTCTGCTTGTGGTGCTGGTACTGGCACTACAACTGGCACTGGTGGTGGTTCTACCCCAGCTGTAGTCACAATCAAAATTGGTTCTGAATTTCCCACAAGTGGCGGCGATGCCAGCTCTGGGAAGCCAGCAGAAAATGGTGTAGCGCTGGCAGTCAAAGAAGCGAATGATACAAAATTTATTACCTGGTTATAACTTTGTAATGGTTGCCAAAGATGATACAGGTGCCAATGGGACGCACGACCCGACAGTCGGTCAAAAAAATGTAACTGATCTGGCTGGTGATGCACAGGTAGCTGGTATTGTTGGCCCGCTTAATAGTAGTGTTGCCTTAGCTGAGATGCCTACGACAAATCAGGCACCTATTGCACTTATCAGTCCTGCTAATACCAATGACTGTTTGACGCAGGATACACCTGCTTACGAATGTGGTGGTGCGAACAGCAAGGTGGCCAAACTACGCCCAACCGGGAAAGTAACCTATTTTCGTATTGCAACCCTTGACCAGTACCAAGGGGCTGCATTAGCAAATTATGCGTATAAGACCAAAAACTTCCGTAAAGTTTTCGTCATTGACGATACTGAAGCGTATGGTGCGGGACTTGCCACGAACTTCAAGACATTCTGGAAGCAACTTGGGGGTCAAATTGTTGGATCACAAAGTGTTAAAACAACAAGTTCTTATGAAAATGTGTTAACGGCAGCAGCAAGCCTCAAGCCGGATTTCATCTTTTTCGGCGGTAATGACTCGACTGGCGGTATTACTATTCGTCAGCAAATGGCGAAGGTTGCAGGTCTGGCAAATATACCTTTTGAGGTTGGTGATGGTGCTAAAACGAGCGCGATGGCGAAAGCAGTTGCACCATTAGGTGGTGGTCCAGTCTTTGGATCTATTCCAGGTAATGATGCGAGCCAGATTCCAGCAGCCAAAGCTTTTACTGATGCATACACCAAACAGTATGGTGCGAGCAATTTGGGAGCGTACAGCGGTGGAGGTTATGATTCTGCCAAGATAATTCTCCAGGCTATCAAAGAGGTAATTGACGGTAAAAAAGCGGCTTTGCCAAAGGATTCAAACGATGATGCTGGTGCCAAGGTATTCCGCCAGGCTGTCATTGACGCGATCCAAAATATCCAATATGCAGGGGTAACAGGCAATCAGAGTTTTGACAAAAATGGCGATACGACTGACCGAGCTGTTTCAATCTACACTATTGGCGGTACATCTGCTGGAGCTGATGGTTGGTCCTTCATTCAGCAAGTTGATCCTACAAAATCATAGTTACCATTGAAAAATTAGTACAAGGTAGTTAACGAAGATGTAGCTAACTTGTGATGAGCAAGGGGAGTAGTTGGCAGCATAATCTGTATAGCTACTCCCCTTTCTGCTCTAATTACAAAGTTCAGCTTTATGTTCACTTTCTTATTGCCTTGATCAGGCAGAATAGTAGGATAGAGGAGTACCCTCCGCATGGATCTTTTTTTGAACTTATTGGTTGTTGGCCTTGCGACGGGGGCAATCTATGCACTCATTGCATTGGGCTATACGATGGTCTACGGTATCATCGAACTGATAAATTTTGCTCATAGTGACATTTTCATGATGGGCACATTTGTCACTATCACGCTAGAGAGTCTGTTTGGTATTAATGCAGATTCGCCCCCGAAGTCGATTACTCCAGATTTAATACTCAGGCTGATATTGGTAGGTATAGGAGCATTTCTAATTTGTGCTCTACTTGGTGTTGTTATTGAGCGAATTGCATATAAACCTCTGCGTAACGCTCCTCGGCTTGCTCCTCTTATTTCTGCTATTGGAGTTTCGCTGATCTTAGAAGATATAGGAAAGTTATGGAAAGGGAAGTATCGATATTTCTTTTCCAAATTTGCCGACGCCCTCTGTAAGAGTAGGTGCAATTGACATTGATTCGGTCAACATTTTTGTTATTGTTGTTGCTTTGCTGTTAATGGTTGGTCTTCAGCTTCTCATAACACGTACAAGGATTGGACGAGCAATGCGAGCAGTTGCTCAAGATCGTGATGCGGCTGCGTTGATGGGTGTCAACGTGGATAACATTATCACTTTTACCTTTTTTATTGGTGCTGGCCTTGCAGGTGCAGCAGGTTGCATCTATGGCTTAAAATTCCCAAATACTGTATTCAACATAGGGTTCCAACTGGGTTTGATTGCGTTTACAGCGGCGGTTCTGGGAGGTATTGGCAATATTGTCGGCGCTATGTTAGGAGGGCTGGTAGTTGGTTTAATTACATCGCTCATCTCGCTGCTGCCGGATACCGTTTTGCCGCATGGCGGCAATGCCTGGAACAATGCAATTATTTTTGCTATTCTGATTCTGATCCTTGTCTTCCGTCCTTCTGGTTTGCTAGGTCAGCATGCACCAGAGAAAGTGTAGATAGAAGACAGAGGCTCAGAAGTGAATATATCAATCGTTATAGCGAGGTGATAACAGGTGGCAATATCAACAAATGCTCATTGGTTGCGTGTAGAAAGCGATACACGCAAGCTTTTAATAAAATGGCTTGTAGCACTACTTGTACCAGTAGCAATATTTACCTTTCTCTGGAGTGGTGAAGCAATTCAAAACAATGTGTTGCTCGGCATTTTTGCGCCAGTGGTTTCGCTTTATACACCCTCCCAGGTTTTCTTAGCGGCTATTTTCATAGTCATCTTTTATGCAACTGTAATAGCCCTGGCAGGCTATCTTGTGGCGGCAGATAGTGATCGTCGTAGCGCTGTTGAGGTATGGATTGACATCGTTTTCTATATTGTCTTACCCTTACTGTACATCATAGTCACAAATGATCTGCTTATTGGTCTCAGCTTGTCTGCGGTCACCCTGGGCATTTATTTTTTCGCACGGAAACGAGTGCTTGATGTGTTGCACTACACTCCTCCAGTGCCATTAGAAAAAGTAGAGGCATTAAATGACCAGCAAAAAGTGGGCCTGATGGACCGTGCACGTGCAGGAAGTTTCTGGTTTGCAGCAGTATTTGCTGTCATCTCATTGATTGTAGATCTGCTCTTTTTCTTTACAGGATCTCTGCTCCCGGTGCTTCTGATCTGGGTAGTGGTGCGAACAATCCTCTTGCCCATTGCCGGCTACTTTCTAGGCCAACTAGGTGGTTGGGTAGCATTGCAGCTCGTCATCTCACAAAATGGAAAGAGCGAGGAGAGTCAGCAGGGTGTGTTGGGTTGGAGGCGCAATGCTGCAAAGGTGAGCAAAAAACAGCAATTGGAACATCTTTCTAAGAGTCGTGCTCGTGAGGAGGCAAAGGACTTTGTGCCCAATGATTTGCCATTGCAAAGTAAGGGAGCGAGTCGTTTTTATCTCACACTATTAGGGTTGTTCGTCTTGTTCTATCCTGTGATTGATCCAATATTTTTTGGATCGGGTACAAAGGGCCGAATTACAAGTTATGGAGACCTGGGCTACTATGTCATTCTGGCGCTGGGCCTCAACATCGTCGTGGGTTTTGCCGGCCTGCTCGACCTGGGTTACGTTGCATTTTTTGTCATAGGAACATACGCATGGGCGATGGTAGGATCGACTCAATTCACCGTACTCACTGGAATTGTCACCAACCCACAGTTTATATCCTGGCTTTTCTGGCCCATGATTCTTGTTGCGGCCTTAATTGCAGCTGGTTGGGGAGTGCTTTTAGGAGCGCCAACGCTACGTTTGCGCGGTGATTACCTGGCGATTGTAACGCTTGGATTTGGTGAAATTGTACCAGCTTTCTTCCTCAACCTGGATAAATACACTGGGGGCATTAATGGCATTTCAGGTATTTATCGACCCACGACACCATCCTTCTTTGGCATAAATTGGAATGGATTTGACCCTACTCCCTATTACTACTTGATTCTTGTTCTGATATTTCTCTCTATCTTTGCAAATGTACGGTTACGAGACTCGCGCTTAGGTCGAGCCTGGGTTGCTCTGCGTGAAGATGAGATCGCAGCATCGTCTTCGGGCATCAACCTTGTCAACACGAAACTATTCGCTTTTGCCGCTGGTGCTTTCTTCGCTGGCGTGGCAGGTATCTATCATGCTGCAAAGTTGGGTACTATTGCGCCAACAGACTTTAACACGAACGACTCGTTCCTCTTCCTGTCAATGGTAGTTATTGGAGGCCTGGGAAGCATTCCAGGCGTTATTGTTGGTGCTGTTGTTGTGTACGCTATCAATCTGCTGATCCTTGCTCAGCTTGATACAATTGCATCAGATCCGACCAACTTCTTGCATATCTTTCCACAATATATCCCCAACTTTACCTTTAGCAATGTCCGTAACCTTCTCTTCGGTATTATTCTGATATCGATCATGATCTTCCGACCGGAAGGTTTGATTCCAAGCGCTAGGCGAAAGCGTGAACTGCATCGTCCATCGGGGCCAGAGGCTATCGAGACAGGTGCGCTGGATGAACCACCTGGTTCAGCAGAGTTTGAGGCCGAGGTGCACGTTGAGTAACACCAGCGAAGGAGGAGATATTGTGAGTTCTGAGCAAGTGAAACAGGGAGAAGAATCCCGAGCAGCTGAACCTGCAACGAATGTCTTATTGGAATTGAAGTCAGTCACTAAGCGTTTTGGTGGTCTTGCCGCTGTACAAGAGGTTGATCTGATCATACGCGCGAAGGAAATCGTCAGCGTCATTGGGCCAAACGGAGCTGGTAAGACAACCGTTTTTAATCTTATCACAGGTCTCTATACGCCAACATCGGGTGATATTCGTTTTGATGGGAAATCAATTGTCAAAATTACCCCCGATAAGATTGTGCAGGCAGGTATTACGCGTACATTTCAAAACATCCGTCTTTTCAATAATATGACGGTGTTAGAGAATGTGCTTGTTGGTCAGCATACAAGGTTGAAAGCGGGCGTATTGGGATCATTATTTCGACCTCCCTCTGTAGTCCAGGAGGAAGAAGTGGCGCGTGCGCGTGCCGTTGAGTTGCTTGGTTTTTTTGGTACATCACTCTTAGAACGGCAAGAAGAGTATGTCATGAACCTTTCATATGCGGAGCGCAGACGTGTAGAAATTGCGCGTGCCCTCGGCGCAAATCCCAAATTACTGTTGTTGGATGAACCTACGGCGGGTATGAACGAAAATGAGACTCTGGATGCAGTCAAATATATTCGCCGTCTGCGTGATGAATTGGGGCTAACGATCCTGCTCATTGAGCATAAGCTAGCGGTAACCATGGGGATGTCAGATCACATTGCAGTACTTGATTATGGACGAAAGATTGCCGATGGATTGCCTGCTGAGGTACGCAATGATGAGCGTGTAATTGCTGCGTATCTGGGTAGACAGACGAAGGAAGAAGAAGCTTCTGATGCTGCAGAAGAGTAGTATCAATGCATTGAGGAGATGAGAGGAAGAGACCATGAGTTCAACAATGTTACGACTTGCGGATGTCAATGCATATTATGGTCCGAGTCATGTGTTGCAAAATATATCGCTAGAGGTAGGCAAAGGCGAAATTGTCTGTTTGCTTGGTGCGAATGCAGCGGGCAAAACAACCACGATGAAGACCATTTTTGGCCTGGTACGCACAGTCAATGGTACCATAACGTTTGAAGATGAGCCGATCATACGCAAGCTAACCGGCAATATTGTAAAATCCGGTTTAGCTCTTGTTCCAGAAGGGCGACGTATCTTCCAGCGCATGACCGTGCTAGAGAACCTGGAGATGGGTGCATATACGCGCCGGAGCAGGGCTGAGATTAATGAAGACCTTGATCATGTTTGTCAGATTTTTCCACGGGTGAAAGAGCGCTTGAATCAGGTTGCAGGCACTATGTCGGGCGGTGAGCAACAGATGGTAGCAATGGCGCGAGCGTTGATGTCGCGGCCAAGCATGATATGTATGGACGAGCCGTCAATGGGACTGTCCCCTAAACTCGTTGAAACTGTTTTTGACACAATTTTGCGTATTCGCTCGGAAGGTGTGACTGTTTTTCTCGTTGAGCAAAATGCTTCTATGGCTTTGACGCTGGCTGATCGAGGATATGTGTTACAAACTGGAAAGATTGTGCTGAGTGATACTGCTGCTAATCTTTTGACAAATGACCTGGTGCGCCAGGCCTATCTTGGTGGCTAAGAGGCAGAAATATGATTTAGTATAAAATACACTTTCCCATCTTTTGCGCCGCAAAAGATGGGAAAGTGTATTTTATACTAAATCATATTTCAATATTGATCCTGCTCAGCAACCTTTATTACGTTTGATCTAATTGTTGATGGAGCTCTGTAATCCGTTGAATAACCTCTGCAAGAGTAGTAACTTTCAAATCTTCCATATCTTCGCGTAGAGTTTCTAAGCGCTCAAGTGTTTCCATCTCATCGTAATCTTCATCATCATCGTAATCTTCTTCCTTGGATGCATTTTTATCAGTTTTAGAAGAGATGCTCTCATTTTTCTTACTCATAGAGTGAATAATCCTCCTTCATTTCAATGGTGCCTTCATTGTACATCGTACAGGCAATTGTTGTGCTACGTTATGTCTATTGTCTTGCTTTCTACTAATAAAGAAAAGACGTATTAGGGTCCTGGTAGGTCCATCCTGCCTGTGTATCGTTGCTTGTGTCTGCGATGACGGGATCTCCTTGTGGGTGACCATTCTTATCGATAGTAACAGTATAAAGACCTTTCCCATTATGCAGTGGTTTACCTTGCCAGAGGAGGCGGTCATGGCTTAAGAAAAGGAAATGACGGCTGTCGGCGGCCCAGAGGCTATTTGCAACAGGTTGAAGAAGAGCGTTTGTAGCGGGGACAGCACTTTGATCAGGGAGAGGGTTTGCTTGTTGTTGGCTGGTGTTGAGTAAAGAGAGTTGCTTTTTTGTCGCTATATCGACGAGCGTGAGGCTGTGCGGGGCGTCGAGTAGAAAAAATGTGGCATCTGGCGACCAATAAGGGACACTTCCCTTCTCAACAGAGATGCTAAAAGAAGAATTTGTTTGCACATTCATTATCGTATCATTTGTTCCTGTGCTATAGATAATGTAGTTTCCGTTTGGGGACCAGGCAAATTGAGTACATGTGCAGCTTGCGATTGGAGTTAGTGGCCCATTTAAGGATTGTACGATCAGTTGAACGGAGAAAGTAATTGCGTTGTTTTCTTGCGAGGGAGGAACAACAACGGCAGCACTTCTAGCATACAAGAAGGTGTGATCTTGATGCCCTGGTTGCCATAAGACACGTTCTAAGGATGCTGGCAATGGATGACCTGGGAGCGGTTCATGTGTTAGAGAATGGAGATGTGTACCATTTAAAGAAGTCGTAAACAAACCGTCACTGGAATTCCCTAGTACCAAATAATTTTGTATGATGTAAGATAAAGAAGGTATAGAGTATGATCCTGGTAGTGATTTGACCGCGATTCCCCCTGGCTGGTCGTTTTGAGATATCCACCAATTGGCATGGGTGGGGTTTCCAGAGAAGGAGGTTGCTGTTTGTCGATAGAGTAGGCGTGTCCCATTTGTATTCCATATCGCATTGTTGTAGCGAACATCGGGACTTGAGAAGGCAATGGAGATAGGTGTGCCACCATCAACCCCAATCGTGTTGAGCGTGGATGGTGCGTCTATAATCAACCCCGTTACAGAATCAGTGGAAAGATGTTTGGCTGCAGATGTCCTGGCAAAATCCGTGTCAAGCGTGCGATACGAGAGGATCTGATGTGTTGGTGACCATGAATAGCCAACGACAGGACTGTCCTGGGCTACCACCTCAAATGCGTTAGCCCCATCGGGATCGCTTGTCCATAGGTGTCCATCTCGTATAAATGCAAGAACATTGCTACCGAGATGGCCAGGGCTACAGGAAGCCAGGCTAGTATAGAAGAGTAATAGAAGAAGTATGATATGTCGCTGTCTCATATGTTGAGTATAGCGTTGTCTCTCTCTTATGGTCAAGGGCATGGAAGAGGAAAAACATCGACTCTTAGTATGCAGAGATGATATCCTTTTTCATAAGGCTGTGATAAACGCGGCATAGAGTATTGAAGGAAAAGAGAAGAATGAAATCTCTAGAAGATGTACTGTTTTTAGGCATAACCGAAGAGCACCGTGTAAGGCGCTATGTCATCGATGCTCTGCTGGCTTTTGCTATTACAATACTTGTGACCGGAGGTATTTATGCTGCTGCCCTCTATCCTAGAATTCCTAATATATCATTTTTATATTTGCTGGCCGTATTAGGTTTAGCCACAACGCGGGGCTTATATGCAGCTGTTATTGCATCGATAGTTGCCTTTCTATCGTTTGATTATTTTCTTGTTGAGCCTCTTTATACTTTTACAATTAATAGCTTTGAAGAATGGCTTGCATTGTTCATCTTTCTCATAACAGCGATTATTACCGGGCAACTTGCCTCAGCACTCAGGCAACGTGCGGAGCAAGCGACGATGCGCGAGAGAGAGACACGCGTATTATATGAGTTGGTCAACGCGACTACCAGTGAAGAAAGTCTTGAGCGCCAACTAGATATCGTGGCTCATGCTATTGTAAATAATTTTTCGCCTGAGGGTATATATGATTGTGCCATCCTGCTGCCAGATGTACATGGACGATTAACCTTGCAAGCCGATGCGCGTCAGCCAATAGAGAAGATGCAGCTTTCATCGGATGAAGAAAAAACTGCGCAATCTGTCATGCTGCAAGGAAGAATTGTTGATCTGTATGCAGGATCGAATACGTATTCATCGCAAGAAGAAACGCATCGTTTTACACGTATTCTTTCCACAAAGGGATCAGGATTGCATTACATTCGTCTGATACCATTGCAGCAAAGGCAAACAGTGGTAGGTGTAGCACGCCTGATGATGAATGCCAATGCCCGGCATCTCCCAGTTGAGCGAGCTATTGAAGGACAGAAATCGAGCCTGAACCACCATAGCGCCTTCTTTTGGACCTTTCTTGACCAGGCTACAGCGATGATTGAGCGTGCTCGTTTACATAGGGACGCGTTGCAAATGGAATTATTGCAGCGCACGGATGCCCTGCGTTCGGCATTACTCTCATCAGTCTCGCACGATCTGCGAACGCCACTCTCATCAATTAAAGCGGCGGCGAGTAGCTTGCTGCAAGAGGATGTGGAGTGGGATGAAGAAACCAGGCATAGTTTTGCTCTTGCAATAGAACATGAAGCGGATAGGCTCAATCGATTGGTTGGGAACTTGCTTGACATGTCACGTATTGAGGGGGGAGCACTCAAAGCGGAGAAAGAGTGGTATCCTATTGACGAGCTCATAAACGATGTACTGGGGCATATGCAGACCGTTTTACAGGGGAGAGAGGTGCATAAAGAGATTCCCGACGATCTTCCCCCTGTTGACCTGGACTATTTACAAATAGATCAGGTACTTACCAACCTGATCGAAAATGCAGTGCGTTATACACCGGCGGATTCTCCCATTGAAATAGCGGCTAAAGTAGTAGATACACAGATGATGATAAGTATTGCAGATCGTGGACCTGGTATTCCACCTTATGATTTAGAGAGAATCTTTGATAAGTTTTATCGTGTGTCGGGGGCGAAGCGTCGTAACAGTAGTGTAATGGGAACGGGGTTAGGATTGGCGGTATGTCGTGGATTAGTCGAGGCCCATGGTGGACGTATATGGGCTGAAAATAGGCCTGGGGGCGGAGCTGTTTTTCGCTTCACATTACCATTGGAAAAAGCAGAAGGGCATATTCATGAGTAAGAGTGGTGCTCGAATCCTTGTTGTGGATGATGAGATTGAAATTTTGCGTGCATTGCAACGTAGTTTAACTGCTCACGGATTTGAAGTATTTGCGGCAAGTAGTGGAGAGGAGGCTCTAGAGTCTATCGCTCATTATCGGCCTGATCTTATGCTGCTCGATCTGGGCTTACCGGGGATGAGTGGTCTGGAGGTTTGCAGGCGGGTACGAGAGCAATCAAATTTACCTATTATTGTTCTTTCGGTGAAAGATACTGAAAAGGATAAAGTGCTTGCTCTTGACCTGGGGGCAGATGACTATGTATCGAAGCCATTTGGCGTAAACGAAGTGCTGGCGCGTGTGCGTGTAGCGCTACGCCATACAGCTCAACTGCAAGCAGGAACGGAGCCAGTTTTTGTGGCAGGGCCCCTACGTGTTGATTTTGCCCAACGAAGTGTGCAGGTAAATGGAAAAGATGTAAAGCTAACACCGACCGAGTACGACCTGTTGAAAGCACTCATTAAGAATAGCGGAAAGATAATGACGCGGCAAATGCTCCTGGCACAGGTGTGGGGAACCGGTTATGGTGCAGAAGCCCACTACTTACACGTGTATATTGGTCAGTTACGACGAAAGATTGAACCAGATCCGGCTAATCCGCGTTTTATCTTAACTGTCTCTGGTGTTGGGTATCGCTTTAACGCTGACGACTGATAAAGCTCTGTTTAGAGGTCTCTTGTCAGCTTGTTGTATGATTTATGTATTATATTGAGCCTACTAAAGAGTAGACGCTTTTTGTATGAGGGGAAAGTAGTCTGTCTATGGATGTGGTTGGTAATGTATACTGGGATATAATCAAAAGAAGTCTCATTATGTAGATAATTGGCAGAGGAAAAATGTGCCTTATTTACAATAATGTGAATGAATGAGATGTATATAGCCAGCATTGTATCAATGTTGCCGCAGCATTAGGAGAGCACAATCGATGGATCAGAAAGAGAAGCAGATCCTCAGCGACGGTGTAAAGCAAGAAGCTACAGAAATGATTGATGGTGATGGTCTGGCTCGTATTGCTCGCACCGAAGTTATTCGAGGAAAATATCCGAGCCATGAACGGATACGTACTGTCCGGCCGACTCGTAAGGCTTTGGAACGGGTTAGCCCAGGACTCCTAAAGGCTACAGATGTTATGTTGGCCCCTCCAAAAGATGGAAGTGGGCGTTTTCTCTATTATCTGAAGCGTGCACTTATAGGTGCGCCAATTGCTTCATCGCAGGCTGAGCATGAACGCCTCACAAAAGTCAAAGCGCTGGCAGTGCTTTCTTCCGATGCTATTTCATCTGTTGCGTACGCCACAGAAGCGTGTATGGCTATCTTGATTCTTGCCGGCCTGGCAGCATTGAACCTGGTACTGCCAATCAGTATCGCGATTGTTGCACTGCTAGCCATAGTAGCTATCTCATATCGGCAGACGATTCCAGCATATCCAAATGGTGGTGGTTCCTACATTGTAGCGAAAGACAATCTGGGGGCGCTGGCTGGTCTCGTTGCAGCAGCATCATTGCTCATCGACTACGTACTCACCGTTTCAGTGAGTGTGGCTTCAGGGGTACAAAATCTTGCCTCAATACCGCTTTTTTCCGGTCTAAATCAAGGCCACGGTGAGGTCATACTCGATGTGGCACTTGTGATAATTATCACAGTTGTGAACCTGCGCGGAGTACGAGAATCTGGCTCGATATTTGCCATTCCGACCTACTTTTTCATAGTCACCGCTCTCATGATGATATTCTTTGGCCTTTTTAAAGCCTATGTATTTGATCATCAGCCCTTTTTAGCCGCGTTTCATACTCCAGGTAATCAAAGGGTGGTCCCGGTCGAAGGAGTTTCGCTGTTCCTTATCTTAAGAGCATTTGCATCAGGATGTTCAGCAATGACGGGCGTTGAGGCGATATCAAATGGCGTACCAGCTTTTCAAAAGCCAGAGACAAAAAACGCTCGCACGACGCTAACGGCGATGGCCGTGATTCTAGGAATCCTCTTTGTTGGTATTATGTTGTTAGCCCTCACCTATGGAATTGCGCCGGACCCAAGTGGCAATCAGACGGTCATTGCACAAATAGCTCAACGGGTTTTTCAGGGCCCATTCTCCTTTATGTTCCCTGTACTGCAGGTAGCAATCCTGCTGATTTTGACCCTGGCTGCCAATACAAGCTATGCAGACTTTCCACGCCTCGCATCACTCTTAGCACGCGATAACTATTTGCCACATCAATTTGCATTCCGGGGAGATCGTCTGGCCTTTACGATAGGTATTGTCTTCCTCGCCGTGTTGGCAAGCGTATTGCTACTGATCTTTAATGGTGATACAAACCACTTGATTGATTTGTATGCGGTTGGCGTGTTTATGTCCTTTACGCTTTCGCAGGGTGGCATGGTACGCCACTGGTGGCGTTTGCGTACTGAGCAAAAGAGCTGGCTACGGAGTGCAATTATCAACGGTACAGGTGCAGTCACAACGGCGCTCGTTGCCTTAATAATCGCGGTGACCAAATTCCAATCTGGCGCATGGATTGTTGTCGTCTTAATCCCTTTGTTAGTATTGATGTTCATGGGTATCCATACACACTATAAAAACGTGGAGCAAGAGCGAACGACGAACATTCCATCGAAGCCTGCGGATATCAAGCACCTCTTTATTGTACCCATCGCGGGAATGGATCGCGTCTCTGTACAGAGCTTATCTTATGCACGCTCGATCTCGGATAATGTCATAGCCGTCCATGTAGCGGTTGATGAAGCCGATGAAGAGGGTGTGAGAGAGGCCTGGAAGCGTTGGCGACCAAATATTGGCACAGATGAGAAGACAGAGTTGGTCGTAATAGAATCACCGTATCGCTCGCTTGGGCGTCCATTGCTGGCATATATAGATACGGTGCATGAGTTGTATCCTGAATACACATTGACCGTCTTGTTGCCAGAATTCATTGTATCCCATTGGTGGGAACATTTTCTGCATAACCAGACGGCATTGCAACTGAAGGCCGCATTGCTGTTCCGGCCAGGTATTGTAGTAACGAGTGTGCCTCAGCATTTACCAAGCCGAATGGCATAATCATCCCAC
This sequence comes from uncultured Chloroflexia bacterium, assembly GCA_963850365.1. Taxonomy (GTDB): domain Bacteria; phylum Chloroflexota; class Ktedonobacteria; order Ktedonobacterales; family Ktedonobacteraceae; genus Dictyobacter. Next base: position 63,256 of record CAWKKX010000042.1, on the reverse strand, counting down.
CTCTTCCTGGAAAGTATGAAGGTAAGCCGATAGGACGGAAAATGCGAGTACGAAGCAGAAACGTGTTCCAGTGTGACACGTAGTGATGCATTGCTTCTACTCGCACTTGCGTTTTCCTGCTCCAGGCTGTAGAATCAAGTAAGGTTCCACATATATTTGGTACCGTAGGATCATGCAGGATCGGTTACTCGCCTTCAATCCCAGACATGCATCACACGAGCCAATCCCCAAGAAAGGTAGCACAAAACTGAATGGCCATTACTACTCAACCACGTACTCTCCAAGAACTACGTGATAGTGGATATAAAGTGCTTTCTGTTAAAGAAGAGATGCGGCAAAATCTTATTCGCAAGATTCGGGAAGGGGAAGAACTGTTCCCTGGGATCATTGGTTATGAGGATACGGTCATTCCTCAAATTGAGAATGCCATTCTCTCCGGGCAGGATATCATCTTCCTGGGTGAGCGTGGCCAGGCGAAAACGCGTATTGCGCGTAGCCTGGTCAACTTGTTGGATGAATATGTGCCAATCATTGCGGGTAGTGAAATCAATGACAATCCTTTCGAGCCAATTAGCAAGTCAGGCCGAGATAAAATAGCAGAGTTTGGTGAGCGAACCGAGATCGAGTGGATTCCACGTGATCGTCGTTACGGAGAAAAGCTAGCGACCCCGGATATCACCATATCCGACCTTGTGGGAGAAGTAGACCCGGTACGTGTAGCGGAGGGGCGTTATCTTTCTGATGAATTGACAATTCACTATGGAATGATACCCCGTACAAACCGTGGTATCTTTTGTATTAACGAACTCCCTGATCTTGCAGAACGCATCCAGGTTGGTCTGTTAAACATCATGGAAGAGCGAGATGTACAGATTCGCGGCTACAAGATCCGCCTGCCACTCGATGTCTATGTTGTTGCTAGCGCGAACCCGGAAGACTATACCAATCGTGGTCGTATCATTACACCATTGAAAGACCGTGTGGGATCAGAGATCCGTACCCATTACCCACTCACATTAGAACATGAAATGAATATCATGGAGGCTGAAAGCAATCATTTTGTGACTGCTGGACTGGACGTTGTGGTTCCACAATTTATGAAACAGATTATTGCAGAGATTACCCATCTGGCTCGTCGTAGCAATGATATTAGCCAGCGTTCGGGTGTGAGCGTGCGTGTGACCGTCTCCAACTATGAAAATGTACTCAGTAACGCCAGCCGTCGCTCATTACGCATCAAAGAGCGCCAGGTTGCGCCACGTATAAGCGACTTACAGGCGATTATTGCCTCAACTGCTGGCAAGATTGAATTGGATGCAGTGGGTGATGTGAAAGAAGAGCGCATCGTTCAAAAGCTCATCAATGGAGCTGTTCTCAGCGTCTTTGGTGAATACTTTGAGCCACGTGAATTTGAACAACTCGTAGCTGGATTCGAGCGGGGGCTAAATGTCCAGGTTGGCAATGATATGTCTTCAATGGAATATGTCACCCAGCTATCAAAAGTTGGTGGTTTAAGTAAAGCAATTGACAGACTGAGTGCGCGAGGGAATCCAGCAACAATAGCCTCGGCGATTGAATTCATACTAGAAGGTCTACACCTCAATAGGCGTCTCAATAAGGATGAAGTAGCTGGTAAGACGCGCTATCGGCGCTAGGTGCCATATTGCTATCTATAAGGGACACGCGACATGTTCAAACGCTTTTATAGGAATCGTTATGGGTATTCACGTTGGGACGGGACGCAAAATATTGAAGGTCTCGATGCTGACGACATTCTCGATGCCCTTTCCGATGATTATCTGGAAGATGGAAAGCTGCAGGAGGCGCTTAAACGCTTGATGCAAGAGGGTATCCGTGGCGAAGACGGTCGGCGTACCATGGGATTGCGGGACATGCTGGAACGTATGCGTAACACACGGAAAGAGCAGCTCAATCGCTATAACATGGCATCTGGCGTGATGGAAGATTTGAGAGAGAAGCTTGAAGAGATCAAAAAGTTGGAGCGTGAAGGCATACAAAGGCGTCTGGAGACTCCAACTGAAGATCGGCAAACGCAGGCTGGTGAAGAGGGGCAAGAAGGCCAGGACGGAGATCCGTCGCAACCTGGTGACCAACCTCAAGCGGGTCAGCGAGGGCAGTCGGGACAATCTTCGGAGCAGGAGAACGATGATCTCTCACCAGCGCAAAAGAAGAAAATGCTGGAGATGATCGCAAAGCGCAAACAAGATTATCTAGACAACTTGCCTAAGGATATTCCTGGTCAGGTCAAGAGTCTTTCCGAATATGATTTCATGGATGATCAGGCCCGCGAGAAATTCAACGAATTAATGAGCAGCTTGCAGCAGCAGATGATGCAGCAGTTTTTCCAGGGCATGCAGCAATCATTGCAAAACATGACGCCCGAAGATATAGCCAAACTGCGAGAAATGATTCGTGATCTGAACAAAATGTTGCGCGAACGACAGGAGGGTCTTGAGCCAGATTTTGATGCATTCATGCAAAAGCATGGCGAATACTTTCCAGGGGTAAATTCATTAGATGATCTTATTGAGCAGATGCAGCAGCAAATGGCAGCAATGCAGGGTATCATGGATAACCTGTCGCCCGAGCAAAAGCAAGAGCTACAAGACCTCATGGAACAACTCATGGGAGATGATCGTATTCGCGTTGATATGATGGAGCTAGCACAAAATCTGGAGGCTGTGGCTCCCATGGAGCAAATGCGCACCCGCTTTCCCTTCCGTGGCGATGAATCGCTTCCACTAAATGAAGCCATGCGCATGATGGGTAATATGCAGCAGATGGAGGGCCTGGAAGAACAGCTAAAGGAGGCTCGCCGCCTGGATAATCTTGAAGCAATTGATAGCCAGAAGGTAAAAGAATTGCTTGGGGATGAGGAGTACCAGTCGGTTGAACAGCTCAAAGCACTGATAAAGACATTAGAAGAGGCTGGATATATCCAGAAAAAGGGCAACAAGTGGGAGCTGACGGCACGCGGTATGCGTAAGATTGGTCAGAAGGCGTTGCACGATATCTTCAATAAAATGAAGAGAGATGGCTTTGGCCGCCATGTAAGCCCGTTTCGAGGTATGGGTGGAGAGCGCACAGATGAGAGTAAGCCCTATCAGTTTGGAGATCCATTTCTGCTCGATCTGGAAAAGACATTGATGAATGCGGTACATCGGCGAGGAGCAGGAACGCCTGTCAACTTGACCAAAGAAGATTTTGAAGTGTACCGAACTGAGTTCACAACGCAGTCATCAACCGTATTAATGATCGATATGAGCTTGAGCATGATCTATAATGGCTGCCAGCAATCGGCGAAGAAGGTTGCCGTGGCCCTGGAGAGCTTGATTCGCTCGCAATTTCCACGTGATAACTTATCCATCATTGGATTTTCCTTTGTCGCACGCGAGTACAAGCCAAACGAATTGCTTGAATTGAGCCAGGCTGATAACGAGCGTGGAACAAATATGGCGCATGGGCTGATGCTGGCACGACAACTCTTAGCAAAGCAACGAGGTGTTAATAAGCAGATTATCATGATCACAGATGGTGGCCCGACAGTCTGGTATGAAGAAGAATTGGGTGGGTGGCAATTTGCTTACCCCAGCCCATATGCTGAACAGCAAACGCTTTTAGAGGTACAACGTTGCACGCGTGAAGGGATTACCATCAATACGTTCATGTTATACGATGATAACTGGATGGTCGCATTTGTCAATCAGATGGCGCAAATCAATCGTGGCCGTACTTTTTATGCAGACAAAGATAATTTGGGTGAATACTTGCTGGTTGACTATCTAAACAGTAAACGGAAAATTGTTTCATAAATGTCGAATTCTGTAGATACATTCTCTGACGCGTTTCTTGAAGGGGTACAACTGTTGTCCCTTCAACTGAGCGCAGTCCAATTAGAGCAACTCCTGCACTATCGGCGGGAGTTGCTCGATTGGAATACACGGGTAAATCTCACTGCAATTACCAATCCAGAAGAAGTTGATGTAAAGCATTTCCTTGATTCGTTATCGCTGTTGCAGGTTTACGATAGGCCTGCAGCATCTTTACTGGACATCGGTGCCGGGGCAGGTTTTCCTGGTCTTCCTCTCAAAATAGTCCGTCCTCAATGGCGAGTGATGTTGCTTGAAGCTACAGGTAAAAAAGTGGTATTCTTGCGACATATCATTGAGAGATTGCAGCTTGAGAATGTTGTCGCTGTTCATGGTCGTGCTGAAGAGCTCGCACACAAAGCCGAGTATCGAGCCTCATTTGATCTCGTAACTGCGCGAGCCGTGGCCTCGCTGCCTGTCCTCTTAGAATATGCCGCGCCATTTTGTTGTGTGGGTGGTCAGATCATTTTTCCGAAAAAAGGTGACTTGACCGAAGAGCTGGCTCAGGGTACACATGCTGCCAGGCAAATCGGAGCGAGGCTGGAGGAAAATGTTGCTGTAAGGCTGCCTGGGCTTGATGATGGGAGGAGATTACTGATGTGGAAGCAAGAAAGAAAGTGTCCACCTCAGTATCCCAGGGCTGGAGCCGCAATAGCGAAGAAGCCACTGGGCTAAGAGCAAATTGACATTGCCCTTTCACAAGTATGTACATAGCACATACTTGTGAAAGGGCAATGTCAATTTGGAGAAAGAAAGAGGCTAGCGCATAGCATTTCTGGGATAACGATCATCAGCCGAAGAAGGTGCGAGCACGTCCTGTATCTGAATAGTCTTCCCGCGTTGAGGGCTTACAGAAACCATAATCATAGGAGTTTCTAGCACCTCTTCAAGGCGTTTAAGATAAGCCTTGGCGGCTTCTGGCAGATCATCATACGTATTGATGCTAGTTGTACTGCATTGCCATCCCTCGACCTCCTCGTAGATAGGTTCGCATGCAGCAAGATCGGAAAGGGTCGCAGGAAGGCTACGGATAGTTTGACCACGCAAATTATAGGCTGTGCAGATTTTAATAGTGGGAAAAGTATCGAGTACATCAAGTTTGGTAACGATTATAGCATCGAGTCCATTAAGCTGAGCCACGAAGCGGCCTGCGACTGCGTCAAACCATCCGCAGCGGTGTTCGCGGCCCGTACTGGAGCCATATTCCTGACCACGTTCACGCATAGTTTCGCCCGTCGCATCAAACAATCCTGTAGGCATCGGTCCACTGCCGACTCGTGTTGTATAAGCTTTGTAAACACCAATAACACGATCAATAGAACGAGGAGGCAAGCCAGCGCCGACCGCAGCATTACCTGCCATGGTAGATGATGAAGTGATAAATGGATAGGTTCCGAAATCGATATCAAGGAGAGCTCCTTGAGCTCCTTCCAGGAGAATTGTTTTATGTTCAAATAAAGTATCGCGCAGCATTTTTTGTGTATCGTGGATATGAGAATGGAGTTGAAGGCCATATTTGAAGTATTCGCCATGGATTTCTTCAGAGAGAGAGGAGGATGACCATAAATTTGAGTAATCATACGGTTCTTTTGCTGTAGTATTATCGAAAGTTTTGTGCGAAGTGCATCGACATCAAGTAGATCTGCCATACGTATCCCTGTGCGTGCATGTTTGTCCACGTAAGCAGGTCTGATGCCGCGTTGGCTGATGTCTATCTTTTCTGGACTACGAGCCTCTTCTTCAAGCCGATCAAGTAAGAAATGATAGGGCATTACCACATGTGCACGTTCACTTATATAGAGTCGAGAGATATCCACCCCTTGTTGCTCAAGTTGCTCCATCTCTTGTAAGAGGCCTTTGGGATCAACGACGACACCATTACCAATGATGCAGGTTGTATTAGGGTAGAGGATGCCAGAGGGGACAAGATGGAATGAGAACTCGCCGTTAGCATGGACCACGCGATGACCATCATTGCTGCCTCCCTGGTAACGCACCACAAAATCTGCACGCATAGATAACTCATCTATGATTTTGCCTTTGCCCTCATCTCCCCATTGGGCACCAATGACTGCTACAACTGCCATAATCTTCTTTCCTCCCGGCTTTCTAAGTTCCATCTATCATGCAGTAAGCTTGTAATTTAAGTCACAATACATTATATTTTTGATCGCTGTCAAAACCTAAGGTTGCTGAATGTAGTTGAGTAATAGCTGATCAGTAATTTGCTCAATAGGAGCTCGATCATCAGAAAACACAATTCCTCCATCTGCATGGCCTTGAGTAGCGACTGGTAAAACTTCACTTGCGACCTGCGCCATAACTGAGTTTGGCGTAACCTGTGCAAGATTTGACTGGAATGTATCTAATGAAGTTGGTTGCATAGTCGCCATAATCTCGGTATTGAAAGTGCCAGGAACATTGAACACATACACATTGGGAAAGACCTGGCTCATCGTATTGACAAAAGCTTGTACCAGGCGATAATCGTGAGTTGTATGTCCAGTATTCAATGCGACGACACCTGTGGGCGATAGATGAGAGCGTATAGAAGTAAAAAATTCGCGTGTAGTAAGTTGGAAAGGAATATAGGGTTGTTGAAAAGCATCGACGGCGATCACATCATAGTGAGCCTGGGTTGTAGCGAGAAATGTCCGACCATCCTGAGTGTAAACATGCAAATTGGGTTCGGTCATATCAAAATACTTGCGTCCAGCATCAACGATAGCTGGATCGATCTCCACCCCATCGATGGGCACCCGTCCATAAACCTGAGTAAATTGTCGTGCAATAGTGCCACCGGCAAGGCCGATGATGCCAACACGTTTGAGTTGTTGTGGCTTGAAGCCTGAGTTAAAGTATGGAGCTGCAAGGAAATAGTCCCAGTACCATCCAGTAAGAACTTTTGCGCGATCTGGATAATAAATAGAATGTATAGCCTGCCCTTCATTTAGAATAAGCAGTCGAGTGCCATCGGCTTCCTGTGTTACCTGTATGTAGTTGTACAGCGATTCCTGCTCATAAACCAGATGGGGGATTTCTTTAAGTGGACCGAGTGGAAGGAGTAGTAAGATGAGCGGGATTGCAAATGAAGGTCGCCAGCGCGGGCGCAATCCCCAGAGTGATGCAGCGAAGAGAAGGACTCCGAAGACCAGAAGTGTGCGCCGAACGCCCAGCCATGGAATAAGCCAGAGTACGGGTAAAAATGAACCTAGAATACTGCCGACAGTTGATAGAGCATAGAGCGATCCACTAACGCGCCCACTTTTCCCTACATCCCTGGTCACGAGGCGGATAGCAAACGGTGAGACGAGTCCGAGTAGTATTACAGGAATAGCAAAAAGCAGCATAGTGCCAATGAGCGAACTTGCAAAGATGCTGACTGATACCTGAGCTATACCAGTGACAGACCATGTAAGAATACTTTGACTTACGAACGGGATCACCGTAATAGCAAGGGCTGCTGCTGCTGTAATGACACAGAGAACTTGCTCGTGAGGATAGCGGTCGGCAATTCTGCCCCCTAGAAAATACCCAATAGTGAGATAGAGTAAAATGAGCCCGATGAGGTTGCCCCAAATAAAGAGGGAGGTACCAAAATAAGCTCCCAAAAGACGTGATGCGCACATTTCTAGAGCCAGGCTTGTCATGCCACTAACGAACACTAGTCCGCTAAGAAAGTATTTCACCGTGCCTCCATCTATGATATCTCCCTGAATTTAAAGAGAAAGTTGCTAACCATCGTGTATTGCCTTCATAGAATTGCTGTATATGCTACACTCCTCAATGAATTATAAGCTTGCACAGAAGGTGCGAAAAAGAAAAGCAGGAATGCATCTCCTGGCAATAAATATATTGCTTATCTGAATGGTCAGTACTACCTTGTAGCGTCAATATTATAGCGTATTTATTATAGTGTGGCTAGACTTATGGACACTTCTCCAGGGCTTTTTAGCTTGTAGAGTCAGTATCCTGGTGACTGGAAAGAGGTTTGCTCTTGATACATTAGCAATGTGCACTCAGGTGCTTCCTATCGGTCAGGATAAGATGTAGTATAGTTTCATAGCTGAATGTTGTGTTTGCGCATAACATCTATCCAGGTCATTGAAGTTGAAATGTTTATTGTTCCATTCTTTGCTGAGAAGATAAAATAAGTTATCAGTCTTGATAGATAGTATATATTCACTTTGAGACCATTATACCGAGGTATATACATGTTCCGAAATTTGGAGGCTATAGAGATTGCTGAAGGGGCTTTGCTGGCCGATATTGCTGTGATTTTTCAGTTTATTGCGGCCTTTTTGCCCATCGGCTCGTCTTTTTTTCATATGCTTACTATCATTGCGTTTAGCGTATTAGTGTTGCGTCGTGGCCTGTATATTGGGCTTATGGGAGTGTGTGTCGCGGTTTGTGTCATTAGCATTCTCATTGGTCCTTCCTACCTTTTATCCATGCTTACTGAGGGGCTGGCGGGCAGTTTTCTGGGTATTACAATGAAGCTGCGTTTTCATCATTTCCCGTTGCTTGTATCGGGTATACTCAGTGGGTCACTCTTTCTCTATGTTGCCGTCATCCTTCTCACATTGCTGGCAGGGGCGTCTTTTGATGATATTATACACTCACTCCATCAGGGATACGATACTGTAATTTCGGTGTTGAGTTTACTTACCACGAGGGTTGGGCTGGGTACCCAATGGCGGCAGCAGATGTATCCGCAGGTGGCGCTGTTTTCCACATATGCGTTTACCTACTGGTGGCTAACATTGTATGTTGCATTATGTTTGGTTCTCTCGCCAATTGTAACAGCGGCGTATCTGGTAGCGAACTCGTTTGTGCGCTTACTTGGTTATGATGTGCGCCCATTTCCTGGTGGTCGTCTGAATACGTTTCTGTATCACATTTCTCGTCGCCTTTTTAAGCTTGGTATAAAATGGGGGCTTGTAAAGAGAACATGAATCAAAGCATAAGCTCTTTGCCACTTATTGATATCCAGCAGGTGACCTATGCCTATCCAGCACTCAAAACGACGAAAGGGGAGCTGAAACCAGTTCAGGCTCTACAGGCTATCAGCCTTCAGATCCAGCAGGGGGAGTATATAGTCATTCTGGGGCATAATGGGAGTGGTAAATCGACCCTGGCACGTCATTGTAACGCTTTATTGCTGCCTGATAGTGGTCGTGTCCTGGTAGGGGGCCTCGATACCAGGGATGGTACGAAACAACGTGCGATTCGTGAGCGTATCGGCATCATCTTTCAAAATCCTGATAATCAAATTATAGCGACCGTGGTCGAGGATGATGTTGCCTGGGGACTCAGAGTGCGTGGGTTGCCAGCTGCGCTCATCCATGAGCGTGTTGAGGAGGCCATGGCAGTGGTGGGTATTACGCAATTTCGTCAATTGCCTCCACATAAGCTCTCTGGTGGACAGCGGCAGCGCCTGGCTATTGCAGGGATTCTCGCGTTACGCCCACAATGTATTATTGCTGATGAGGCAACGTCGATGCTCGATCCCTTTTCGCGCCAGGAGTTGACGAAGCTCCTGTCTCAGTTGCAGCGAGATTATGGTCTGACGATTGTTCATGTGACGCATTTATTGGAAGAGGCTCTCTATGCTGATCGTATAGTAGTGATGGAGCAGGGATGCGTCATTTTAGAAGTCACGCCAGCGCAGCTTTTTTCTGATCTTGCACGCCTGCGATCCCTGAAGCTTGTCATCCCTGAGCCTATCATCCTGGCGGATCGTTTGCGTGCTGCAGGCATGCCAATTGCGCAGAATGTAGTGACCATCGAAGCAATTGCAGAGGAGATTGCGCGTGACTGACATAATTATTACCATTGAGCATCTTACTCATGTGTATGCCTCAGGTCCGCTGACAAAAAGAGCTTTAAATGATATCAATTTAATGGTTCCACGGGGTAGCTGTGTGGCTATTATCGGTTTCAATGGGTCGGGTAAATCGACTCTTATCCAGCATTTTAACGGTTTGTTGCATCCTACTAGTGGTACAGTTCTGGTAGATGGCATAAATGTTGGGAAGCAGGGGACAGATCTACGTGCTTTACGCCAGCGCGTAGGGATGCTTTTCCAATTTCCAGAATCACAGTTGTTTGAGCAAACTGTTTTTGCGGATGTGGCCTTTGGACCTCGACGCATGAATCTGAGTCGTCACGAGATTCGTGCTCGCGTGATTACAGCCCTTAATGTGGTTGGTTTGCCACATCAAGAGTATGGGTGGCGTTCTCCTTTTGATTTAAGTGGTGGGCAACGGCGGCGTGTTGCCCTGGCTGGTGTGCTGGCGATGTCGCCGACGCTTCTGGTGCTGGATGAGCCGACGATTGGCCTGGATGGAGCGAGCCGCATAGAATTTTATAGCTATTTGCAACGTATCCGCCGTGAGCAGGGGGTGACGATTGTCGTCGTTTCACACGACATGGCGGAAGTGGCGACTATGGCAGACTGGCTCTTCGTCCTTCATCAGGGCGAGCTTGTCATGGAAGGCACGCCGCGTGATATCTTTGCCCAGGATGAGCAATTGAGTAAATGGAGGCTGGCAGTTCCTCAACTGCATGCCCTGCTTACCCTTTTGCGTCAACAGGGGATGTATATTCCAGAAGCTGTATTTACGCTTGATGAGGCATTCGCTTTCTTACAAGGCTCATTGGGGAAACAGCTTCCAGGCATTAATCCCAGAAACTAAGGCAGATTATTGTATAGGCGTAACAGATACCAGTATCCTGAGAAATCTTGATGCATAGCGCAGACTTCTATAGCTCAGGTTCTAATCCTTGTAGTCCATCAAATATATGCTTTTGGAAGAAAAAGGGGTGAGTCCTATGCAGCCTGTTCATGGTATTCTGCTTGATATCGATGGTGTAATACATATCAGTATGCAACCTATTCTTGGAGCCAGTGATGTCTTACTCTGGCTGGAGCAACAGGGCTATAAAACGTATTTTGTGAGTAATACGACGACGATGGCGCGTGCAACCCTTGCAGCGCGTTTACAACAGATAGGTTTGCCAGTTTCCGAGCAGCACTTAATAACAGCTCCAGTAGCTGCTGCTGGCTATATTCGTCAAAATTTTCCTGGCAAACGTTGCTGGCTATTAACAAAAGGCGATACCGCACACGATTTTGATGGTATTGAGCTTGTGACTACAAACGCCGATGTAGTTGTTATTGGTGGTGCAGAAGAGTTGCTTTCGTATGAGACCATGAATGCTGCTTTTCGCATGTTGATGGATGGAGCTGTGCTTTTAGCCATGCATACAAATTTATACTGGCGCACAAAAGAAGGTTTGCAGTTGGATAGCGGGCCATTTATACGCGCTTTAGAGGTTGCAACAGGGAAGCAGGCTACTGTGATTGGAAAGCCCGAACGCGCTTTTTTCGCCCAGGCTTTACGCGCCATTGATTGCAGTGCTGACGAGACAATCATGGTGGGCGATGATGTCATGAATGATGTCGATGGTGCTCAAAAAGCTGGTTTACGAGCCTTGCTGGTTACTACCGGCAAACATGCAGCCGATTCTGTGCTGCTTGAACAAGTACACCCCACGGCTATCTTACCTTCAATTGCTGATTTACCAGGCTGGCTTAAAGCATGAACTATTCTCTGGCAGGGTGGAGAAAATGATATTTAGTAATGTCCCATTGGGATTGTACTTTCCCAAGAAAAGTATTATACATCGATTGCAGGCTAGAACCAAGTTATTGCTTCTTTGCTGGCTTGTGATTGTGTTGATTATAGCTCATCAGCGTGAGTGGCATTTTGCGCCTTATATTGTCGTTTTAGGCCTGGTAGGTAGTGAAATAGCACTTGCAGGCATTTCGCCGCGCGAGATATGGCAGCGTATCTGGTTTATATTAGCTCTTGCACTTTTTAGTGCTTTCTTTTCGCTGTTCGCCAGTTTTCGTCGTAGCCCTGTACTCTATACGTTTGGTCCATGGCAACCACTATATGGGAACGTTGTGCATGTGTTGCTGATAAGTGGTGTAGTATTGTTGTTGCTGCTGCTTACTTCATGGTTTCCTGGTATACGGATCATCTGGCGGAGGAGCTGGTTGAAGTATATGCGTGTACCTCTATTATTTTTTCTTATAGCGATAACAATATTTTATTGGCTTACCAATGGTCGTTCTCTCAATAAGCCTTTTATGATTGGCCCTCTACTGCTTACCTATCATGGCGTATGGGTGATTATGGCAAATTTTGTTATCTTGCTATCTCTCTATATATCATCTTTACTGTTGACGATGACGACAATGCCAGTTGCTTTGATTGAAGGTATGACACTTCTGCTGTGGCCACTACGGCGCTTAAAATTGCCTGTAGATGATTTTGCGTTGATGACGCTGCTTGCCCTCCGTTTTATCCCAACGTTGCTTGAAGAGGCAGAGCAACTGATCAAGGCCCAGACTTCGCGTGGAGCTGATGTTATGCATGGAAGTATCCAGGAACGTTTGCAAAGTCTGTCTATGTTCTTTTTGCCGCTTGTAGAGGGGACACTGAGACGCGCATCCGATCTTGCGGTTGCATTAGAGGCGCGTGGCTATCGCAGTGAGGGCAAGCAAACGTTGCTCTACGAAACCGCGTTTGCCTGGATTGATTATGCTGTGTTGGGCATCGTGATTGTGTTGACGGTAGGATCTCTTCTGTTTTAGCAAGTTTCTCTCTAAGCTAAAGCAGAAGAGTGTATCGTCGCTTTCTTTAGTTTTGCCAGTGGAGTGTTCGTAATGCCTCAGTGTCTTGAAGCAGGATAACCCAACCATCGACCGAGGCTTCGCGTTGTGCCTGTAGTGCGTCAAGCTGTTGGCGTAATGCTTCTGATATTAAGATACGTTCAGTTAACAGGCTATATAGGCGATTTACCAGGTCAGCAAATGCACCTGGGATAGTGACTGGCTGTGTATCCAGGCGGTCGCTATCATATACCTGTCGCTCTTCTAACTTATCCAATTCGTAACGAAAGAGATGGACGATACGTCTTTCTGTACTTTGTGAGAGCTGGCCACAAATGACATCCAGAATGGGACCCATGAGCTGTCTGGCCTGTTGAATGAGATCTTCTGGTGTACCAGGCGTAGAGACTAACCGATACAGCTCACGTACAGCCGGCTCTTCTTTCGTAGGAGCATATTTCTCTTCATTAAGTAACTCGCCCATTGTAACGTAAAGACAGACATCGCGGGCTTTTTCGCGAATACCACGTTTGAGCTTATTATACGATTTTTGGATTTCGTCGAGTTCGTTGCCAAACTCTCCTAGCGCCACCCGATTGATATTAAGTGTCCCGTCAATTTCTTCTTGATGCGTAATGGGGATGAGAAAGGCCTCGGCCAGGGTGCGGGCCGGTTCGTTGACCTCACGTTCCAGAGCTGCACTGAATTTGATACGCAGGTCTTTGATGAGTCCCCAACCGTCGATATCCACCCAGCGATTACCAATGTCCATGGCCGGTGAATCGCTCTGGACACGGTTGCTCACTTTGATAAAAGAGTCAAAATGTCCTTGCATAATGCGTAGTTTGATACGCCGTAATGCTCGATCATGTGCGGTCTCTAGCACACGGTGGAACGGGTTGTCGTCAATGCTGATAACGGTGTCGAACTGCTTAAGTGCCTCATTCCAGGCGGTATGCATCTCGTTTGTACGTTTTTGGAGTTGCTCAAAGCGCGTAGCTCCGCGTTTGTTTTTGCGCACTTGCATCTCTAGCTGTAGCTCCTGGAAATCGTGACTTTGTATGCCCTGACTGTTTAATCGTTCCCAACACAAATCTTCTAGCTGCTGTAGAGCCATAGCAATTTGTGTTTCGGCCTGTCGTAGTTGGAGTTCATAGCGGTTACTGGTGAGGAATGATTGTAGGTCGTGGGTAAGTTCTGGGAGGCCGCTCAGGCGCAGCATAGCTTCGTGCTGTTTGAGCGTCACCTTCTGGAAATCCTGTGCATTGGCGGTAGCTGGTAGCGTTGCATCTAATTTGAGCAATTCGGGGTATGTGCTGAGAATGCGCCCTGTATAATCACGACCTTCTTGAGCGCGATCTGTATCTAGTTGTTGTTTACTGACTCCAAGTGTAGCGAGCAATGCATCGACAGCACGTAAAGGATAGAAGAAATAATCGTTGTTTGGGCCATGATGATGATAACTACTGTAATTATTAGGTAGATCACGCAACAAGGGGCGCAGGCTGCCAAGCGCTTTTTCTAAGCTAGCTTCCGAATTAATTTCATCCCAGTGAGTAACGGCAAAAAAGATCATATTTGCAGCCACATCTGTAGCACGCTTATAGGTAATTTTGCGTTTCACAATATCAAATATACGCTGTGTTCGATCATCATCACCAAAACGGTTATTGCCAATGACCAGGATGACCGCATCAACCTTGTTGAGCTCTTCACGTAGAATTGCGTCGTGACGTAATTGACCAGCAGCGCCACCTGGGAGATCAACCAGTACGCTACCAGGTGGGAGGAGTGATTGTTTTGTCGCATGGATACTATATTCAACATAATTGATCAAGCATAGAAGGTTAGGTTTCTGGCTATCGCGTGCAGGTTCTTCTATATAGCGGCTACTTTCAGCCTTCCAACGTTCACGTCCAAGGACTTCGATATGCGGGAAATCGTCTTTAAGATATTGCTCCGAGAAGGCTTCGCTGGCTTTGAGCATAATATCAAGCTCAGCCGTGAGAGCATTGTGTAGTTTCTGGTTAGAAGCGCTTTGGATATTATCTTGAGTTTGTTTGAGCAGATTCTCAAAGGCACCACGTGTGAAGAAATGCACGCGTAGCTCTTCAGGCTCTTGTTCGCCGCAAAGACGTATACGTGTACGGACGCCGGTAACAGCTCCTCCTGACAGACGTGGAAAAATATCTTGCCCAATCATTGCAGCGAGTAGAGTACTTTTGCCAGCTCCTGTATGTCCGATCACTTTGACAGTATATTCTCGTGTGAAATCGAGTGCACGGGTAGCTTCGCCTAGATGATGTCGTAGCTTGAGAGCTTGTTGAGATTCAATATGTTGTAATTGTGGTCGTTCAAATAGCTCTGCACAGGTATACGCACGCTGTAACTGCCTCTTCCATAATGCCAGTTTTTGGGCCTTGTCTGGTAGATCAGCAGGAAAATATTTTTCTATCTGTGTGACCTGATCTTGCAACCCACTCAATTGATGTAAAATCTCGCTAAGTGAAGAAGGAATGCTTGCAGTGCGCGTATTTTTGATATTTGACTGGCTACTTGCATTTTCCTCGTTGTATTCATCTTCATACTCATCTTCATACTCATCTTCATCATCGGCTGTAGCTTGATTTTCTTGCCATTGAGATTGAATATCCATCCCCCTCAGACGTTGACCACAGATATTGCAGAATTCGGCATCAACGGGTACGATATTATCACATTGCGGGCAGGTGGTAAGTTGCTGCCTCGAACGTACAAATTGCATAAAATTGAGTTTCCCCTTTGCTTAATAGAGCTAGAGATGTTGTTGTTGTGCCGATGATAGCATACCTCTTGAGCAAGAAGCAATAAAATGTGACTTCCCTTCTTTTGTGGTAGGCACGAAAATCTTATGAAAAGGAGCAAAGGGCGCGAAGTATTAAGAGTCAGCGACGATAAGGCCATAGCGTATGGCGAAGCGAACCAGATGCGTGATATCGTGCAAGCCTAATTTTTCCATCACATTGGCCCGATGTGCTTGCACTGTTTTTATACTTAAAACCAGAAGGTCGGCGATCTCTTGGTTTGTGTTGCCTTCAGCTACTAATGTCAAGACTTCTATTTCGCGCGGTGTTAAGACTGCGAGGGCATGTGTCAGAATGGAGCTTTTTGCAGGGCTTTGAGTTTTTTGAAGTACTCTTTTGTTTTCCTCTTGTTGCGTTGAAAGATAGGCCCGGATAAGCGCTTTTGCCAGGCCTGGATAGAGGTAAGCGCCCCCATGTGCCAGGGTACGAACGGCGGTGCTTAATTCTGCTGGAGCAGCTTTTTTGACGAGATAGCCTGCAGCACCAACACGTAGTGCCTGTAAGAAGTATTCTTCGCTTTCATGCATGGTTAAGATAAGGACCTGGATTGCGGGATATAGTTCGCGAATGCGCTGACAAGCTTCCAGCCCATCCATTTCAGCCATACTGATATCCATAATAATAACATCTGGCTTGCTCTCTCCTGCCTGTTTGAGTGCTTCTACTCCTGTGCGTGCCTCTCCTACTATCTGCATATCTGACTGCACTTCGAAAAGCAATTTAAGTCCCTGGCGTAGGATATCATGATCGTCAGCCAGGAGAATGCGAATAGTGTGTGCTGTCTCTCCATCTGTCAGCATAAGCTTTATCCTTTGGTCTCTAACATATCTTTTTGTTGCGATCTTACATCTGGTAAGGGTAAGGTTGCTTGTACTGTCGTTCCGCTCTGTATTTGAGATGAGAGAGTAAAGGTGCCCCCAAGAGCAGTAGCTCTTTCGCGCATGCCTAATATCCCTGCGCCTGCTTGCTGTTCCCTGGTATTGTAGCCCTGGCCGTCATCATGAATAGTGAGATACAGGTTTTGAGGCTGGTAGCGTAACGTGATAGAAACGCAGTGCGCGTGTGCATGGCGAGCTATGTTCGTCAGGCTCTCCTGGGTAATGCGAAATAATGCAGTCTCGTATGTTGTTGGTAACGAGTGTACGATATCTTCAAGTCCCTGTATTTCAAGATTGACATGTAGATGGAGGCGTTGCCCGCTGTCTTCCACAAGCCAGCGAAAAGCAGCCAGAAGACCAAGATCGTCGAGGACACTGGGACGCAATTGTTGGGCAAGGACACGAATATTTTCCAGGGTCAGTTGTGTCAGTTTTGAGAGTTGTTGGATTTCGGAGGTCAGTTGGTTGCGTGCTTTTTCTGTTATGTCTGAATGTGTAAGTGCTTGAAGGTTCTGATGAAGTATTTCGGCATGAATAAGGAGCGCAGTTAGATTTTGGCCTGTTTCGTCGTGTAGCTCCATGCCGATGCGTCTTCTTTCATCCTCCTGCGCTTGTAGAATGAGCATTGTCTGTTCTCGCCGTGTGAGCTCCAGGCGATCTAGCATGGTATTGAAAGCTTGTGCCAGCTCGTTAATCTCTCCAGATGATTGTGTGGTGTGGGCCCTCGCCTGCGTCTGACCGGTGCTTATTTCTCTGATGATACCCAGCAAATGAAAGAGTGGTTGGAAGCTTGCACGTAACAAAAGAATGTTCGTACTCAATGTAAAGAGCGTTGCTAGCACGAGAAAGAGTGTATCAATCAGGAAGTGTTGTGCCTCTAAATGATGGCTAGTAACCCATAATCCTGCTAGTGCCTCGATGATGAGCAGGATGCTGTTGACAAGTATTACTTTTTCGAAAAGGGAGAGCTGCCAATTACGCGGTCGTGTCATAATGAGGTGACGCTCACTTTTTTCAACACCACTTCTTACTTCCTTCTATTAGGAGTCATAGGAGTCATAATTTTGCTTATATTCTACTATAAGCCCAAACTTTTCTGTGGGCAAGCAAGCAGATGAAGTTGTCCATTCCTCTTTTTGTTTGTGGTATAGATATGTTTTTACACGACTTGCACAAGCAATATTTTTCGTAGAGGCTCAAAGCCGTTTGCATGAGTATTGAGAGTAATTTCCCATGGGCCTGCCATAGAAAGAAAAATATTTACCTTATACTTTCCATTCCCAAGTTCTATTACGTGCTGCTCCGTAGCTGCCATATCCATATTGGTCATGCGTGCACTTGGAATCACCTGCGCCTGTTCAATTGGTAGACCTTGTGGGTCAGTAAGGTGCAGTTCCAGGCTGGCCGGGCTATTTGCTACAAGCTGTTGTTGTACCACATGCACTTGCAGAAATGTAGGTGCATGTGGTTGATAGAGTACAGAAAATGCAATAACGATTGTGCAGGAAGTAATCAATAAGATCCAGAAAAAAGGACGAACACGCATTGTGTGTCTGTTACTCCTATGCTCAAGTCAATCATAGCAACGCGTTGTAAAGCGTGTTATGAATATATAACCACATTATTGCCGATGCGTCTATCCCTTATTAACGTATAACTCTATCGTTATCAGTAGCCTCGACGTTTTCAGTGCTGCTTTGAGCTATTGTAGAAGTTGTACGATTGCGTCCAAGACCAAAACCTGCGCCTAGCCCAACAAGTAGAGTAATGATGCCAGTGATCATCACTGGTAAAACAGGAAAGCTATTGGATGTAGCGTTAGCGTTAGTGGCAACGGTCTTTGTAGTGGATGCAGCGATGCTTGTGGTACCGCTAAGTACACTTGATTTTACCGTGAATGTGAAGGCACCTTGATCAGGGTCACCATCGTCGGCTGATACTGTAATCCAGCGTACGATATAGACGCCATCTTTTTCTGGTTTGATAGAGACAGCCATTTGATTTGGTGTGCTGAGTGGAATTTTTGCATCTCCCTGGCTAATCAGTGCTCCATCTGGTCCGTAAACAAAGAGATTGCTGAACTGTGCACCGGGTTTCATATTCTCTAGCGTATGTACGCTGACGCTCGTTGGAGCGGTGGTCACCACAGATCCAATCGCTGGTGTTGAACTGTCAACCTTTGCATGTGCGAATACAGTACCGCTGGCACAGGTGAGAAGGAGTACAAAGTTCAGTAAAAGTGCAAAAAGTGCACTTACACAATAGCGCGTCTTTGACATAGATTTGATTATACCTTTCCTTTTTTGTTAAGCACTAGATATCGGTAATAAAGCGGCACCCTATTATCTGTTTGAAGTAAGTACAAGGTGCTGATTAGATCTGTCTTTGTTTGCCTCGCTGCTATCTTCTACTTACTATAGTAAGAATACAGCTTACACCTGGTAGTGTCCATTAGGAGAAGTACCTATGTTTTCTTAAGGTGTTGTAGTGCAAGGTATTCATCGCTTGTTTTCTTTGAAGGGATGAACGGTAGCACCTCGTTGTCGCTCTGCGCTTCATAACTCCGAGTAGTGGATGGAGAAATCCATCATGGATGCTTTTACATTTCTGATAGATTAATTAAGAATCACTGTCTTTCAATAGTTGCGATATATCTATATGTAGGATATATTTATGATATACGATGTAGGTAATAATATTGCATTAATATGAGATCGTAAAAAGGAAAATATAGTAGTGTTTGGAAATAAATAATACATAAAGAAGCGTGCTATTATTGATATAATTAATTAAAATATGATTTTTTGATAGAACGACTTCCTGTCTTTTGCAACTATTGTTGGCGTTGAAACGTGTTATGATATAGAAACTAAGGGCATCGAGGATTGTTAAGGTATCAATGTATGTTGAGCCAGAAGCGGATGAGGTAAAGGATAGTATATGAAAATTGCGCATATAGGACCAGCGTGGATCGCAATTCCACCGAAGAACTATGGTGGAACTGAAATAGTTCTTTATAATTTGATTGAGGAACAGATTGCACAGGGCCATGATGTGACTTTGTTTGCTCCTGGCGATGCGAAAACATCTGCAAAGCTTGTGTCATTTTTTCCTCACTCGCTTATTGATTCGGGTGTGCCGTGGGAAGCACATCTGAAAGCATACTATCATTTGTATAAGGCCATTGACTATATCAAATCACATCAATTTGATATCGTGCATGTGCATATCTCCTCTAGCTCTGACATGTACATTTTCCCGCTCATTGCTGATTTAGGCACCCCAGTTGTAGCAACGTTGCATAGTCGTTTCCCTTTTGATCGTGTACAGCTATGGACCGGAGATGCGGACAAGTACTATATGGAGTGGATGTCATCTGTACCAATGGTTGCAATCAGCGAACGTGCTCGTACAGAGGTAGAGTATCCAGTCAAATTTGTAGGTGTAGTGCACCATGGTTTGCCTGTAGCGCAATTTCGGCCAACGGTTCCACAGCCCGATAATTATCTTGTCTGGCTTGGGCGACTGGTACCTGAGAAAGGCGCACATATAGCCATTGAGGCCGCGAGAGCTGTGAATATGCCCCTTGTATTAGCAGGGACAATTGATCGCCATGTAGCGGAGTCCGTAGAATATTACGAACATACTATTAAGCCATACATTGATGGTGAGCGCGTAAAGTATGTTGGCCCGGTGAATATGGAAGAGAAAGTCGATCTATTGAGCCGAGCAAAGGCATTCCTCAATCCTATAACATGGGAAGAGCCCTTTGGTATGGTAATGATTGAAGCGATGGCCGTGGGCTGTCCCGTGATTGCATTCGCTCGTGGCGCGGCACCCGAAATAGTGGCTCATAAGAAGAGTGGATATCTTGTGCACGATAAAGAGGAAATGATACAGTCCATCCGTAAAATAGATGCACTTGATCGCCATGCTGTCCGTGCCCATGTAGTACAAAACTTCTCTGTTGGCTCGATGGCGGACAAGTACATGAGAATATACATGAAGGTGCGTTCTTCCGCTTTATTGCGATCTTCTCTGCCGAAGATATCTATTACCAACATGCCTGTTCCCAGCACCAGAGCGCTGGCACGTCCGGCATCTTCGGTGCGTGCAACCACGGCCGACGCCATTTCTGGTGCATATTCATCGACCCTCTCGTCTCAAGTAACTATGGAAACGGACCCCAGAATGTTGCAGTGAGAATTTGCTTCATCAATTGCTGTGCTTTCGCCTTGAAACTATCTATTGGGCTGGCATCGTGTATCAGTCCAGCCCAATAGATAGTTATGTGCGGTAAAGCTGCGCTTCAGACCTGCAATATTTATCAAAAAAGGCTCATCTGCTCTGGTTTAGTATTGTCGTCGTCTGGTTGCCAGGATAAAGGTGGTAGCGGAACGAGGGCTCTGACCTTTTGATAAAGCTCAAAACAGATTGCAGGTGAATATTTTTCGAAAGGGCAGTGACAAAAAACGTAGAGTGTCATACCTTGTTTATACCACTGTGCTAGTTGCTGAGCCCAGAGCGCAAGAAATGGCTTGTTTACCTCCATACGTGGATGACCGATATAGCGTACAAAGGCGAAATCGGTTGTCGCTACAATTTGTACCGGGAGGTCTGGCTTGCGTTCGCGTGCCTGGAGCATGGCCTGTTCTTGCGTTGAGCCTGTGCGGATAGGCCTTGTATCCATGATGATACGGCTCACATTGTATTGTTTGAGCAGTGTATTCAACGACGTTGTATGAGCTTCTTCTGTATAAAATGCGCGATGCCGTACTTCTACGGCCAATCGCAGATCAGCGGGCCAGAAATCGAGGAAGGTTTTGAGTTGTGCAAGTTGTATAGGGGCGAATGATGGTGGGAGCTGCAGAAATATTGGGCCCAATCGATTGCCGAAGTGACGCATATGTTCTATAAAGAGAGTCGTTTCATCTCTCTTGATGGTTAGATCTGCTTCATGACTGATATTACGAGGGACTTTTGGACAGAAGCGGAACGTTTCTGGCGTTTCTTGCATCCAATGCTCTATTATTTTAAGAGAAGGTAATGAATAAAAAATCGTGTTTCCTTCCACGGTTGATAAACGCTGACTGTAAAGGCGCAGAAAATCATGTTTTGCAGTTCGAGCCGGGAAAAAATTACCTAGCCAATCGGCATATCCCCACATTGGGCAACCAATATAAAACATTGCTTTTTTCTTTCCTACCCTATATTTTTGCCAGAATGCTGTTCTCTAGTCTTCTCTCGTAATGAAGGCTAGTAGATGATAACACCAGTGTAGAGCTGCACAAAGTTATAGACCCAGTTAGCCTCAGTGGTTGGTAAATTGACGCAGCCGTGTGAGCCTAGATCTTCGCCGGATGGGTCTGGGTGAGGGAAATTGGTGCCGAAGCCGTAATCTGCACGCCACCAACTATCGTGAATAAAGTATCCTCCACTATGGAATGGTAGTGCGTAGTTGATATGGGTGTCTGCATACCAGAAAGGCGAACCTTTGGGATCGCTGGAATGGAATGTGATGTTTGTCTGTTTGCCTTCTACCCACCAGCTTCCCGGCGGGCTTGGTCGCTCGGGACGGCCAGTTGTGACCTTGAATGCTTTAACCAGTTGCCCATCGTCATAGATACGCATGGCTTGTTCATAGAGTGAGATAACAATAACCTTCTTATTATTCTTATTGTTATGTTCATACTGTTTTATCAACTGCATATCAGTCTGGTGGGGTTGATCAAATGCCGTTTTGTCCTGTGCATCTGCTACCATGGCCTGGAAATTGAGGCGATACATATTTAGATTTTCGATAGCTTGTTGATAGTCAGCCATCGTTTTGGCGGTATCCAGGTCACTTTGTACCCAACCACCGATACCAGTATCACCATATGAGTTGTTTAGTGGATAGTTCTGGTTATCGTAGTCATCATGGTATGTATGTTGCTGCCCCCAATCGGCGACCTGCTGTTTCAACTTTTGTTGTAGATATTGGGCCTCTGTTTTCATCGTGGGCAGTTGGATAGCATCAACGTGTGCAGTTGTCGTTGTGAGTGCTGTTTTATATGTATCAAGCGTTTTGGCATTTTGTAATGCTAGCTGATCCTTTGAATATTGTTGTTGGTAGCTCGTAGTATCTCCCCCATTTTGTTTCAGAACACTAATCCACTGCTGAAACGTCTGCAGCTGCATCTCGCCCTGATCTTTTAGGGACGAATCGATGACTGGTTTTGTTATTGGGAGGGGGGCAGTCGTGTTTGTTTTAGTGGTTGTGTCGTTCCCAGTAGGCAGTTGGCATCCACTGAGTAATAGACAGAATGTCAATCCATAAACAAAAAACAGAATGCTAGCCTGACGCGTATGTAGCATTTGCTTATTCCATATATCCATAGGCCGGGTCCTTTATCAAGCTGTATATGCTGTGTTTCCATGTGAAAGGAGCTAATTTCTTGTTAGATTATACTCTGCTCCACCGTGTTGCACAATGTATTCCCTCACATTTTTACGTCGGTCTCCCCCTTTTTTAATTTCGTCAGAATTTCCTGATGGAGTTTCTTGTTACCAGCGATGACAAGCGAGAATTTCTCGGTGAGATTGGTGATGGGGCGTAATGGCTTCCCTTCCTGGTCGGTAACAATGCCGCCTGCCTCCAGTACAATACTGGCGGAAGCAAGAAATGATTCGCCGGTAATCTCATCACCAACATCAATGTATGCATCATAGGTACCGCTGGCTACGTAGACGCTATCGATAGCGGAACTACCAGAACGACGAACGATGCCAATGCGTGGATTTTCGGTGAGCAAGGTCTTAAGGGCATCGCCGTTTCTGCTATCGAGGTTAAGTCCTGCCACACAATCTTTAATAGTGCTGATAGTGCTTACCTGACAGCGTCGGCCGTTGCGGAATGCTCCGCCGCCTTTTTGGGCCTCGTAGACTATGCCGCTGAAAAGTTCACCGACCAATGCCCATTGTACATTCTCAGGTGTAACGGGAGCATCAATTGGCAAGGCGGCGAGGGCTACTGCGGCGGTCAAAATACCACGCTCTACGTTGGTTGAACCATCGATTGGGTCAACAACAATACGGTATGGTGGTGCTTTTGTGGTAGAGAATGTGGGTTGCTCTTCTGTAATGATTTCGAAGCCGAGGCCGCTTTCAACTAACCCGTTGATGATAATATCTTCTGCATCTCGATCAAATTGCATTGTAGTATGTTTGGGTGATTGGGAGTAGACTTGTTTGCGGTCGTACCGTTCCGCCTGCGTGTAAGCACGAACCTGACGAAATAACTGTTCAAGCAGTTCTAGCATAGGGTATCCTTTTTCATCTGACTCCTGTAGGAATAGAAAAACTTCTTACAGGGCTATTACCTATTGTTTCTGTTGTATATAAAGTAGCCCTTCATTGGTGCTCTGTCCATCTCTGTTTTGTTTTGCATACGTTGCAATATCATTCTACCTCTCTAACATATTGTAACGCAAAAGGGAGTCTTCGTTCATGTCTAAGTAAACGTTCGCATGTAAGTGAAATAGCCACATCATTTTTATCACAAGCGATCCAGTGTCGCCCCAGGCGCTCGGCTACAATGGGTGTCACGCCGCTACCGCAGAAGCAATCCAGAACCAGATCATTCTCTTCTGATGATGCAAGGAGGATACGTTCCAGCAGGGCGATAGGTTTCTGAGTTGCATATCCCGTCCGTTCGGGATCTTTTTGATGGAGATGACTGATATCACTCCATACATCGGCACGCGACATAGTGGTATCTTCATCATAGGTATACGTCCGGCCAGCCGAGCGTATTGACCAGGTGATACGCCCATTGGAGGCTGTTTCCTGGCGCATATGATTACGTTTTTGTGTGCCGCGCCGTTGTCCTACGCGTTCGCCGTGGAAGCTATAGTCTTTTGATTTTGTGTAGAGTAGGATTGTGTCGTGCTTGCGTGCAAAATATTTTTGGGCGCGTCCCCCCGATTGGTAGTGCCATATGATTTCATTTTTGAAGCCAGCTCCACGCTCCTGTTTGTCAGCGGCAAAGATTTCGTCGAGTATGATCTTGGCATAGTGAGTGGCATGCCAGTCAAGATGGACATAAAGGCTACCATCTATGGCTAGTAGTTGATAGAGGTCAATGAGTGTCTCGTAAAGCCATTGTAAGTAGCTATCCAGGTCGTTATTCCATGTGTCGTGATATGCCAATCGTGAGGCGATCCGTGCATTGTTATTGAAGGTGCGCCCTGTCATAAAAGGTGGATCAATGTAGATAAGTTTTATGCGTCCCTGGAATGAATGAAGGAGAGCTGGTAGAACAAGACTTTTGTCCCCCCTGATCAGCCGATTATACCAGGTGTCAGTCTCGGGCATAATTATCGACTGAGTTTCCGGCCCAAAGTATTTTTCATTGACGAGCTGTTGCCTGATTGGAATAAGTGGAACTGGTTGTTTTTGCTCATTGCCTGGATGATTAGCATGAGGTAATGGTGTTTTGCCTCTCCATACCAGTTCTGCCATGACATGCTCCTATGACTGACTAACTAAGCCAAATTACCTACACATCAGATAGTTGTTGTTAGTGTAAGGGTTTATTTCTTTTAGCACAAGCTGTGTAGTTTATTTTACGTTTCTTGCTAACTTACGATTGCAAAGAGTCGATGACTAGGAGAGAAGGCCATGCAAAAATATATGAATATGTTTGTTTATACGCTACTTCTGATGTCTCTGTTATTAGTGTTTTCGTCGTGTGGCTCTCTCCAGAAGGTAGGAACGATTCCCCGTGGTACGCCTGATATTGGCAATGGTACCCCCGCTGTTCTGTCAACAGCCACTCCAGTTAAAAATGCGCCAGCAAATGCGACTGGTGCGACATATGCATTTGTGCGGAATCACCAACTAATGCTTGCTCTGCATAACAAAAGTGTGCGGCAGGTCACCAATTTTAATTATGCTGGTCTGCCTAACATAAGCTGGCAAACTCCTATCTGGTCTCAAGGAGATCATTTTCTTGCTTTTATTATGGGTGCTCGTAAAAGTGGTCTGGGCGGTGGTGGTTGTCCAGGACCAGATGATACTATTGGTGGCCTGTATGTACTGAATGTAGGGACGAATCAAATAGTGCAAATTATGCTACCACGGGTATTGATAGATACACAGGCAATTATGCAGCCGCACAACGATAGTTGGAAATATGCAAATTGGGAAGATTCAACGCACTTACTTGCGTGGTATAATGGCGACGGAGGCAATACTAGTAATGTGCCAGGTTTATATCGTTATGATATCAAAACCCAGGCTATTGCATTAGTCATTCCACTTCATATGATCGGGGCCCAGTCGGATGCGGACGTCAAGCAGGGTATGCCGTTCATTTTTTCTGTTCGTTTTCGTAGCGGGCAACTCTTTTATGAGGCGATAACACATCCCTATGAGCAGCAGAGCCAGATTGCCATCTATGCTCATTCTGTAACAAGGCCTGAGCAAAAGAGTCGCAAACTGCTAGATGTAGGTTCCGAAGCATGGTGTAGTATGAGAACTGACTCGCCGTATGTCTTCCCGGCGTGGGATGTATCGCCGGATGGTGAACAGGTCGTTGCGCAGATGATGCTTGGTTCTGTACAGACGGTGCATATGACCGATCATTCAACCACTGGACTGTTCCAGGATGTGCCTGTTTCTGTGTTGGGTCATGATGTGCAATTAGCCTGGGCACCAGATAACCAGACCGTGGTTCTCTCACAAAATGCTTCGACACAGACAGAAGATGGACTCTATGCGGCGTCTCTGGCAAATCCTGTGGTAACACAGCGTTATACACCGACGTTACCAGGTGAGGTAACCTGGCGTTCAGATAGTACCGCTTTTGTGTTACAAAGTGGAGTGGATGCTCGATCCGAAGGTGGAAATAGTTCGCTTCCACAAAATGTGTATATATTCGCAATAGGAGATACACACGGGCAGTTGTTATTAGCGGATGCCTGTGATTTTACCTGGGGATAAAAATAATATGTCGTATGTTCTTCTGGCTGTTTTGAGTATTATTGCATATATTGGCGGGCTGGCTGTGATGCTGAGGACAACCCCTATGTTGCTGGCGCGTTCTTATGACGAGGGTTTGTTTATGGCCATTGCCGCCGCCGATATTCTTGGTGCGATCCTGGCCTTTGGTGGTGTTATTGCTCTGTATGCCATTTTCAATGCTCACATTATTGTGAAAGTAGTAGATTTTCTGTTGCTGATAGGTGTTTTGCTGATAACTGGTCGTTTGACTCTATTCTGCTTACGTCCACGCTATGTAGCAGGTGCTAATCGAGTCTCTCGTGTTCTGGCAGGTGCATTCTGCCTGTGCCTTGCCGTTGCGGCTGTCTATTATATGGTTCAACTTATTGTTGCTTAGTAGCGCAGAGAGAGGCGATCACAATGCGTTTCAGGTTTTAATGGTCGCCTCAATTGTTAATGTTTGTTCTCGTTAGAGAAAGCGTTCAAACCATTGTATAGTGCGACGCAGCCGGTCTGCTCGCTGCTGGGGGGCTCCAATAGTAGGCCAATCCATAAGATGGCTGGTATTGTGATAGCGCACTAACTCAACGCTGTGCTTGCGTTTACGTAGCGCAACGAAAAGTTGCATCGACTCGCTGAATGGGCAGCGCAGGTCATCTTCTGCATGCAAGAGCAACAAAGGTGTTTTTATATTATCAACGTAAGTTAATGGAGAACGAGCCTGGCGACGCTTTTCATCATCCATGTTTAGTGTGTACCAGATTGTTTGATCTGCAAGCAAGCAAACGCTGTTTAGAGAGCTAATACCGTTACGGCTGACGGCAGCCTTGAAGCGGTTGCTTTGTGTAATGATCCAGTTTGTCATATAGCCACCGTAGCTCATGCCGTCTATGCCCAGTCGCAGTTCATTAATTGGCTCGGTTGCAATGACATGGTCGAGCCCGATCATGAGATCGTGGAAATCAGCGCCTCCCCAATCTTCGAGCACCTGGCGACTAAACTCTTCTCCGTAACCGGCGCTACCACGTGGATTGGCTGCTAAGACCGCGTATCCTCGCCCTGCTAATAGCTGGAATTCATGGACGTAGCCATCGCCCCAGGCCAGGGTAGGGCCTCCATGGGGTGCGAGAATGAGTGGTGCTTTATCTCCTGCTTTGAGTGGAGGAAGATAGAGCAGACCTTCTATCTCCAAGCCATCAAAGCTCTGCCACATAATACGTTTGGGGCGTATGAGTTGATGGCTTTGTAGGACTGCATCATTGACTCTGGTCAGTTTGCGTAGTTGTTGGCTGGCGGTATCCATGCTCCAGATGTCACCTGGTGTAAACCAATCAGCGCGTACCATTGTGATAATCTGACCATTTTTGCTGATTTGCGGGCTGATGTAGCGGCCGTTGCCGTTGGTCAGGCGCTGTATCGTGTTTTCAGTCAGGTCTAGCCGATAGAGATGAAGTTGCCCACGATCTTGTGCCGGAACGAGTAGTGCCTGACTATCGGGATACCATTCTGGTTTTGCTAGCCATTCGTTGCGCAGTTCGTCGATGATCCATGCCTGGCAGGTGAGTGTATCGGCCCTCGATACTGCTGGACGCGGGCCAGCCTGGTTTTGCGCATCGACGATCCAGGGTGAGATGTTGCCCGTTTCGCTCTGATCGGCGCTATAGAGATAGGCGATAGATTTGCCATCGGGCGACCAGGCAGGCATCTGTGCCATGCCATCTTGGGGTGTCAGGCGCTGCATCAGCCCTGTTGCCAGTGTGAGAACCCATAACGCCCGGCTTACGCTTAAGTCCGGGTCTTGCCGACGGTTGGCGCAAAATACAATCTGTTGCCCATCGGGTGACCAGCACGATTGTTCAATGTCTACAGGTTCCGAGGTGATGCGTTGTACGCTTCCTTCTAGCGGAAGGAGCCAGAGCTGCTTATGTCGTCCATGTGAATGGCCCTGGGCGTCCCATTGGTTATCCAGGCGTGTATAGATGCTGGTGATGTGGTCTGTTGGGGGTGTCGCCGCATGTTCATCCTGCGGTTTCCAATAGCTATGCGCCAGGATCAGTTGTCCATCTGGTCGCCAGCTATATTCGGCCACGCCTTGCGACAAGAAGCTGAATTGTTGGGCCTCGCCAGCGTTCATGGGTAGCAGATAGATCTGTTGCGTGCCAGTACGATCACTTAAAAAGGCAAGCGTGCTCCCATCGGGTGACCAGCGTGGGGTGGTGTCGTGATCTTCGCCATTTGTAATCTGGCGGGGAACCCCCTTTTTGCCTGCAGCACTATCGACTAACCAGATTGCATTGCTTGTTGTATTCTCTCCCGCATTGCACTGCTGGATGCAGAATGCAATCAAGCTGCCATCTGGCGAGATTTGAGGATCGCTTACAATTTTTAGTGTAAGCAGGTCGTCGATATCCATATAGGGGAGGCTTTTGGGACCCGGTTGGCTTTGTGTGTTTTGCACGCTAGCTACATTTTTTGCTTGTTCTGTTGGTGTGGGCTGAATTGCTGGCACCTGGATGGTTGCATTGTGATCGTTCTCCGGTTGAGTCGTGGTTGGTTTCTGGTGTGTTGTATCCTCTGTATCGACCGGTGTGCTTGTTGGCACTGATGAGAGCGTCACTTCATCCTCAGAGATCTGGGTGTGTTGTGGTTCTACTGGTGCATCGGTTGCATCGGGCGCTATGATTGCTGATTGTTGCGTGAGAGTATTTTCAATTTGTGGCGATATGATCAGGCGTCGAATGGTAGCCTCATCGTTATCCATCGTACTCATACAAAATCCCCTCCTACTATTTTGCTTATCTTGTCAAATTATACTCTGTGTGAAGAAAATTTGTCGTGGTGGAGAGTGTTTGATGTATGTTAGGCCTTTGTTGCTTCTGCCTAATGCTATTCTCGTGATTTGGAAGACCGAAAGGAGTATCGAGCCATTACCTTGTTAAGTGTCATCAGCATTATCATCGTGCTGCTGATGATGCAAATATACCTCAATTCATTTTTTAGGTGCAGCATTTACACATGCAACAGTTTAAAAGTGCAAATTATGGAAGAAATATATGCTATCATACTATGAGGTGGACCCGACATGCATTTCTAGCACAATAAGCGGGGCTTTTCGAAAGCCGTTTTTTGGCGATGGACGAACCATGCGAGGATTGCCGCCGTTCGTGTGCCCCTTTAGGGTTGCTACGCGTTCGAAAGACCCGGCCCAACAAGTGAAGATTTGTTATGCATAGCGTTTCTCACTGGAGGGGACCAATGATTGTACGTGACATTATGACAACGAAGTTAATAACTGTAGAGCCGGATGATACATTAGCTCACGCAGCTACCCTGTTGCGCCAGTACAAGTTTCATCACTTGCCTGTGATCCATAAAGTGCGTAAGGCGGGTGAAGCACATGCCACGTTGCATTTGTTTGAAGGTTTACTCTCCTCGCTGGATATCGATCTCGTGTCCGCTCTGGCCAGTCAGAGCAATGATTCTACTGCAACACCGTGGCAAGAGCGTCGCGTCGTTGAGATTATGCATCGCGCTATTATCCGTGTGACGCCTACAGCCAGCGTGCCAGCTGCAGCTCGCATGTTAGTTGAACGGGGGCTCAATTATTTGCCGGTGGTTGAGTATCAGCTGATAGAGAATGAGACGCATGTGATTCTTGTTGGCCTGCTCACACGCAGCGATCTCTTGATCGCACTGGTACGTACGATGGGAGCGTTTGAGCCAGGTATGCAGTTGGATATCGTATTGGCACCAGGCGAGATAAAGCCTTTGGCTCGTACATTATTGTTAGCGGCTGAACTCCATGTGCATATTAGTAGTGTGCTGGCATCTCCTATGCCTGATGGCACGCTTCCTGTTGCCACTTTACGTCTGGGTACAATCAACCCCACACCTTTGCTCCTCCGTTTGCAAGAGGAAGGTATTCAGTATTCGTTTGGTAGTTCCTTGCTCGAAGAAAATTAACAGGTAGAAGGTGGCTCAAATGACGCAAACACCCAAAACTATGCCCCAACATAGAGCCCGTCTCATTTTTGATACAACTGAGCTTAATTATATGTTTGGCTCAGATCATCCTCTCCATCCTAATCGTATGCGTGCCCTCGTTGATCTATTGACATGTAGTGGTTTGTGGAATGCTGATGATGAATCGACGCGGCTGAAATTACGTCCGGCAACCATTGATCAATTGGGCCTGATACATACGCCTGAGTACATTGCGGCTGTACAGCGTTTGAGCATCCCTGAGGCAGAGGACGCAAGTGATGCGGAACGTGCGGAGCGCAAGGAGCTCGCTCAGCACTTTGGCTTTGGGGATAGCGATACGCCTGCGGTACCAGGTATGCATGATGTTTCTACCTGTATTTCGGGCGGCACGTTGGTTGCGTTGTGTGCGGTACTCGGTTTACCAGAGGGGGGAACATTCGAGACGGAAAACGACCGCCCCCTGCATGTCTTTCATCCTGCTGGGGGCTTGCATCATGCCTGGGCGGAACGCGCTTATGGCTTTTGTATTTACAATGATGCAGCGGTAGCGATGGCCCATGTGCTACAGGCAAGTGAAGCAAAGATGCTCTATATTGATTTTGATGCACATCATGGTGATGGTGTGCAGCGTGCTTTTTACGATGACTCGCGTGTGATGACAATCTCTCTGCATGAAACCGGTCGTGCACTCTTCCCAGGCAGTGGAGATGTGCTTGAGCTGGGTAAGGGGAGTGCACGCGGCTATTCAGTCAATGTTCCTTTAGAACCATTTACTGAAGATGATAGCTACATTGAAACGATGGAGCCCCTACTTTCACAGCTTATAACCGCTTTTGCGCCAGATGTGATTATTACCCAGCATGGTTGCGATACGCATACCTGGGACCCGCTTACTCATCTTAGCCTGACAATACGTGGCATTAGCGCACAGATGAAGTTAGCTCATCAGCTAGCGCATACATATTGTCAGGGACGCTGGGTTGCTATTGGTGGTGGGGGCTATGCATTGTACCGCGTAGTGCCTCGTGCCTGGAGCATCCTCTGGGCCGAGATGTCGGAGCAGGCCGTGCCAGATCTATTGCCCGTCGAATGGGTGGAGCGCTGGCGTCCAATGTGGCTGAAAGAAGTGGAACACGATAAATTGGCCCAGCAGGTTATGGGCAAAAACATGAATTCAGAAGAGTTCCCTCTGACATTTAAAGATCGACCAGAGCTTTTTGCGGTCCAGCCTCGTCGCTGGTCTATCAGCCATATAAATCGTCAAACCGTTGGCCTGGTGCGCCACCTGCTTATTCCCTCTTCCATTCGTCATGCTTTGCCAAACTCGCGTAGTCGCTCACCGCTCTCAGATCTGTTTGATCTTTTGCATATGAATCGCTATGATACGCCATCGCGTAGTAAGACGCTGCAGACAGCCCAGGGTGCTCTCTTGCTGCGTGATTTCTGTCCTTCTTCGTTGATCGAGCGCCTCAAGGCGGATCAAGGCTTGTCATCCTTTGCTCGTCTGCCTGAGCGTGAACATCAGTTATTGCTGGACATTGCGCGTAGCCCTGATTGTGCGCTAACGGTGGCCCATACCGATACAGGCCACATTGTTGGGCAGGTGACCATTGCACCCGCCGATGAGTGGTGGGAGGGGATTGATAATCTCTATGAAGTGGCGATTGAGGTCAGCTCAGGCTGGCGTGGATTGGGCATTGCTCGTGAAGTGCTGGACTTTGCCTTAGAGTTAGATGCCAAGGAGGATATGATCTTTTTTGCGATAGGTCTCTCCTGGCATTGGGATGCTGAGGGTCTGGGCATCTCAATGATTCGTTATCGTGACCTGATTAAGCATGTATTCGGTTCTCAGGGCTTTGTTGAATACTCGACGACAGAACCGAATGTGAGTATGGAGCCAGCCAACGTGCTTGTTGCACGCATCGGCAGTCGTGTAGATAAACAGGTGGCCAATCGTTTCCTTAACCGCCTGGTTCGTTCATCCAATTTAGCCTTTTTTTGATCGGTGTAGCGTGTGAGCGTGTGAGCGGCAGAAATTTCAGCCTGCAGGTTAGTACTTTTGGAATGATATGTTAGTAGAAAAAGGCGTGTGAGCGCCCTTGTGAAGCGTGTTTATAGCTAACTTACTCCCTTGCCATTTAAGGAAGTTTCAGCTATAACATAAGTAACAGATCTATTTTAAATACAGGTCTGAAAAATAAATATTAATCAATAAAAGTATTGCGATTTTCGTAACTTGTTAATAGTGTAGTGCAGGTAATCGTATTTCTTTTTGTTGAATAATGCGTCTTGAAAAAAGTCAGGCGGCTGTTCTTCTTATGAATGGCCGCCTGACTTTTTCTTATATATTGCATATATTGCGCAATATATGCAATATATAAGAAAAAGTCGAAACCACGCCGCGTTCCTGAGAAAAGCCCAAGAACGGGACGAGAATTAGATAAGAAAGCTTGGAAATTCTGAAACTATTCTTATCTTTAATTCGTAATGGATTTATTGGAAATGAGTTATATATGTAGGAGAGGATAGCTATGCAGAACATTTCAACCGACCGTTTCGACGATGGTGACCAGGATTCGTTTGACGATTTAGATGTGCTGTTTGAACATCTGGAATCTTTTGAGCCACCGGTTGATATGGTTGAGCGGATAATGGATGCGGTCTCGAAGCTTCCTCTTCCACAAATGCAGCCTGTAGCTTCTTCGTTTGATCAGGGTGGCCTGATGGTGCGCCATGAGGATAAGCTGCCTTCTTAGAGAAGGTATGAAGCGCGGAGAAGCCGCGCTTCAATAAGTACTATATTTAAGATTTGTGGTAGGAAAAGCGAGATAGGAATTTCTACGCACAAGATTATGCAATTTGATCAGTGAGTTTGCCCGTCGATACAAGCCAGCGAATAAACTCTAGCCGCCGACTGGTCAGCTGTTTTTGCGAAGTTTCGCGTGCATTGTAGTCCATACGAAGCTTGTTTAATTGGATGACCTCATTCTCAGCAAATCCACCTTTGCGCAAGATTTCGCGATCTTCTTTGCGATCCATATGAGTCTCCTTTGGGAATGAGCACAACTATTAAGAGGGCGGCAACATGCGTTTTACGCGTTTAAGAAGCGTCTGCATAAGGTAAGGTTTCGGCAAATGATCAAGCGTTAAGCGAGTTTCTCCATGCATATATTTGCGTGCAGTTGTTGCAGAACTAGAGGTAATGAGGACCGGTATGCTTGAAAAAGTGCGTAGTTCCTGCAAAACATCCCAGCCTTGAATATTACCTATGAGTTCAAGGTCAAGCACTACAAGATCAGGGATAGAGCGGTGAAGTATAGTGATCGCCAGTTCGCCGCTATGTACAGTGACGACGGTATAACCCTGTGCAGCCAAAATCTCTGCTTCCAGAGTGGCAAGTGTAAGGTCATCTTCAACCAGTAAGATACGCTGTAAAGATTGCGTATTGTTACTTGCTTGATGCACATAACTGGCAGACACTTCTAGCTCTGTCTGTTTTTGTCCCTCGTTTAACGAGTTCATATTGCCGTTATCCGGCGTTGTATGTTAGCCTGTTTGTTGTACATGACTGACATCCTACTTCCGCTGCGCTTAACAATTTGTCTTGCCTGCGGTTGCGTCGCCGGGCGACAGGGAAAAATCCAATCTACACACATAGATTACCTGCTCAGTAGTGAGAATTCTGTGAATATTAAACAAAAGATGTGAAAATCGTGTGAAAATTTGTAACCATTTTACAGATTCGTTAGCAGTCAATGGTTGAGACTGCTTATAGGGTAACATCGCTATCAGGTAAAGGGACGTAGTAGCCGACGCCTAATTCGTTGCGTAAAAAGCGTGGTTGTGATGGGTCTGGTTCAAGTTTACGGCGTAGGTGGCGCACAAACGTGCGTAGATACGTGTTTTCCCCGCTATAGTCTGGCCCCCAGACTCGTTGGAGTAATTCACGGTGCGTCAAAACCTTGCCGGCGTTACGTGTGAGCTCACATAATAGGTCGTATTCAGTGGGTGTCAGATGGACATCGTTGCCGCCTGCACGTACGCTACGGCGTGCAAAATTGACGACCAGGCCATTCTCACCGCCAGAGGTATAGATTGGGCGCTGCCCATCGTCGCCAGTGATAGTATTGAGCAGGCGAGCCGTCTCCTCTGCGCGACGCAGGGAGACACGGACGCGTGCTAACAATTCATTCAGGCTAAAGGGTTTGGTCAGGTAGTCATCGGCCCCCTGGTCGAGGGCTTTGATTTTCACAGGTTCTTCATCATGGGCGGAGAGCACGATGACGGGTGCCTTGCTCCATTCACGGAGACGCCTGAGAAACGTGAGGCCATCGAGTGAGGGAAGGGAAAGGTCGAGTAGAACGAGATGTGGTTGAAAGATGGCGGCCATATCGACTGCTTGCGCTCCATCACGTGCCGCTTGAGCGTGAAAGCCACGTGCTTTTAATTGCGCTAAGAGAAATGTACGCATTTGTGCGTCATCCTCGACACACAGTATACGGACTTTTTTGTCTGATGTGGACATATTACCACCTCTCTCTAGAAAGTGCTGATCTTGTGGATGCTATTGTTGGTTGGCTGGTATTTTCGCTTAAAGATGGGCAATATAAAGCTGAAGGTTGCTCCCTGGCCGGGGTAGCTGTATAACATGAGCTGGCTTTCATGCGCTTCTATGATGCCACGACTGATATACAGGCCCAGACCAGTAGCAGGGCTCCAGCGTGTTGTTTTATCTCTTCTCTCAAGTGCAGGCTGTCCTGGACGATCCACTGATGGACGGCTCAAAGCTGCAAAAGTGCTAAAGCGCGTAAAGAGAACTTTTTGAAGTTCTTCACTGATACCCGGTCCATGGTCAATGACGCTAAATTTTATACCCGTTGCTTCAGCGGTTTCTGTCTCATATACCGCTTCTGCTGTCATACAGACAGCATCCCCTTCTGGTGTATAGCGAAATGCGTTGCTCAAAAGATTTGTGAGGACGCTGATGATAAGTTCATAATCGCCACAAGCAGCTGGCAAATCAGATTCTATGCACAACTGTAGCTGTTTTTGTGAACTGCCAATAAGTGCTTCCAGCCGATCCTGCAAATCTTCGCATAACTCTGGTATAAGGATAGGTTCAATCTCAAGGCGTAGCGCACCTGCTTCAACGCGTGACGCATCGAGAAAATGGTTGATCATGCCGACGAGCCGTTCTACCTGCTCATCGGCTGTTTGCAGGAAGTCGTATTGTTCTTCATTGGACCACTGCAGGTCTCTGGCTAGCAACGCGCTTAGATGGGCCCGGATATTTGCCAGTGGCGTTTTGAGTTCGTGGGCCATGGTAGTGAAGAAGTCTTCTCGCGATCTTTCAAGATTCTTGATACGGGTGATTTCTTGATAGACGAGGATTGCGCTGGTGATCATGCCATCCGTGCCCAGTAAGGGAGCGGCGTTGACAAGCAAGTATATCTCTTGCCCGTTTTTCCTTTGTGTGTGTATCTCGGCTTCGCTGCTCTCGCCATGTACAAGTGCTTTGTATAGTGGCATTTCTTCATAGGTAAGTGGTGTGTTTGCCGTTCCGTACATGGGGACCGAGCGTAGTAGCTGTTCGCAGTCGCGTCCAATAGCATGTTTGCATGCTTCATCCGCGTCATCAAGAGGTTCTAAGAGCATACCAGTCTGTTGTAGCAGTTGTACCGCTTGCTGATTGATGACTCTGATGCTGACATCCTGAGCTGAGACAAGCAAGACGCCCGAAGGGAGACGTTCTAGTAGCAGTGACATGCGTGCATTAGTGATTTGCTGTTCTTCCTGTGCTCTTTGTAGTGCTTCATTGCGTTGCTTCAACTCGGCAGTGCGGGCGATAACTTCAGCCTCTACACTCTCGCGTGCGGCAACCTGTTCGGTGACATCGTGATAGATAATAATAAATGCGAAGATGTCCCCCAGATCGTCCTGAATAGGAGTATAGGTGGTACGAATGCTATATGTTTGACCATTCGCCCCAATCATTTTCTCCTCGTCGAATCTTCCTTCCAGTGCTCGTTGTTCTAAGAGCGCGATAAGTCCATCATCTTTGTTCATGCTGCTGATGCCATCTTGAAAGGTTGCGAGGCTAATCGTGAGTGCCTGGCTAATCGTTAAGCCAAGTACATGTTCGGTCCAGCCCATAAGCTGCCGTGCGGCCTGGTTGACATCAGCAATACGCCAGCGTGGATCACAGATGACGACGCCATCGGGAATCGCCTGCATAACGTTTTCTTGCTGCCTTGCATGGCGGCTAGCCGCCCTGGCTAAACGATTGATGCTGTGGAAGAGGCGTGCATTCTGGATTGCCAGTCCGGCCTGTTGGGCAAATTGTTCGAGCAGCTTTACTTCTTCGGCTGGAAAACCGCGTGCTCGCTGATGATAAACTTCAATGGTGCCCAGGACCGTATCGGTATGTGCTATATTCTGCCGACCAGAAGAACTATGAGGGATGTGTGAGTCGGCTGGCTGGGTGTAGCTCAAAGATAGGAACGCTCAGCGCTGAACCTGGGCGGCTAGGCATATCGTTATGATTGATAAAGGGTAACTCTATTTCAGGTGTCAGGCTGGTGTCGGTGATGAGCAAGCTGTGCCGTTCGTGGGCGACGCGGCCTGGCAATACAGTATTGTTTACCTGGGGATTCCAGTCGTGTGATGCCGGGTGCAAGCCCTTTTGTGCTGCTACCCGCGCTGTTTGTGGTCTGTTTTGCTTGATGTGTGGCTGTTCCTCGTATCCTGCTTGTCGTATGGCTTCTATATCTGCTAGCGATGAATCTATTAAAAAGATTGCACAACGTTTGGAGCCAAACATATCTTGTAGCACTTGCAAGATGCGGTCAAGGACGAGGTGTAGCGATGACGGCCCTGCAATTGCCGAGGAGATATATTGGATGGCATTTAAGTGTAGTCGTGAGCGTACGCTTGCTGTGACATCCTCTACTGTAATAAGCACATTATAGCTGGGTGGCCCATCTTGCGGCTCTTGCTTTTCCTGGCTATGTTCGCGTCGGCGCTCAATAGAAACGCGCCAATATGTTCGTCCTCTGCTCTCTAGAAAGCCTTCAAATGGCGCTTCAGCATAATGTATACTCTGCCCTGTCTCAGCGGTATGTTGCAAGACGGGCAGTATATTGCCAGGTAGCATCGCTGGCAATACCTCTTCTACAGGTCGCCCTGTGATATCCTGGCTACGCCATGGCAGTTGAAGAAGAGCATGGAGATATGGATTGATATAGCGGATGCATAAACTTCTAGCGTCTAAGATGGCAATACCAACTGCAACGCTATTTAACATATACTCTAGTTGCTCGATTTGTCCTGGTTCCATCAATGCCACATTTTCTAGGTACCTTTAGGGGCACACCATTTCTAAACGAGACAGCATCTTGCTGTTTTCTGTTTGAGAGAAAGCCAGGAGGATCTGCCTTTGATAATTGTGACTTATCTGGTCTGTCGCAGAAAAAAGAGTTTGCAGATTTATTATAGCTTTTTTGGCAGGCATGTGTTTCTCGCCAACGTGAAAATGAGCTAAAATTGATTTGTATCCATTGGTTAATTCTGTTATCATGACAATCATTATAGCGAACTTGTCGGAAATTATGGGTGATTTTATGGATTTGCGTGGTAAACGTGTTCTCGTGATGGGGCTTGGGCTACAGGGTTCCGGTATGGCTGCTGCACGCTATGCGGCGCAGCAGGGGGCGCTTGTGCGAGTGACGGATATGAAGTCGCCTCAGATACTGGCCCCCAGTGTGCAGGCTCTGGCAGGCCTTCCTATCGAATTTATTTTGGGCGAGCATCGTGAAGAGGATTTTCGTTGGGCCGAGATGGTAATTCGTAATCCTGGTGTGCCCTGGACTTCGCCCTATCTACAACTGGCTCAGGCTCATGGGGCGCAGGTTGAGATGGAGATTGCGCTTTTCTTTCTTGCTTGCCCCGGTCGTATTATTGGAGTGACAGGCACACGCGGCAAGACGACGACGGCGAGCCTGTTGTATGAAATATTGCGTGCCTCTGGCCTCTCCACTATGCTTGGTGGCAATGTGGCCGGTGTGGAAACGCTCTCACTTTTAGCGCAAATTACGCCGGAGACGCAGGTGGTGTTGGAGTTGTCGAGCTGGCAATTAGAGGGCCTGGCTCCACATAAAATAAGTCCTCCAGTTGCTATCATGACAAATATTTATCCTGATCATCTCAATACGTATAATGGAATGGATGATTACGCGGAGGCAAAGGCGAATATTTTCCGCTATCAGGGTGCTACCGATCTTGCGGTCTTCAACTATGATAATGCCTGGACACGCCGTTTTGGTGAGGAGGCTCCTGGTAAAGCCTGGTTTACTAGCTTGCAGCGCCAGGGCAGCTTCGAGCGTGGCTCGACACTGGTTGAACCTTTTCTTTTCACTACAACGCCCCTGGCCGGTCAACACAACCTGGAAAATATCTTGTTAGCTACGACGGTGGCTCGCCGTCTGGGTGTTGCGGATGATGTGATTGCTGAGGTGGTTCGTCGCTTTCAAGGTGTACCACACCGTCTGGAAGAAGTACGGGTGCTTGCTGACGTGCGTTTCATTAATGATAGCGCGAGCACAACCCCTGTTGCCGGGCGCGTAGCTTTAGAGGCTTTTTCTGCACCAATAGTACTGGTTGTGGGTGGCAACACGAAGCATCTGCCGTTAGAGCAGTGGCCTGAGCGTATTGTGCAGCGCTGCCGAGATGTGGTCTTGTTGCCTGGCAGCGGTACTGATGAACTTTTGCCGGCACTCTATGATGAGGTGCGGCAGCAGGCTGTAAGCGATCCAGTGCGTGGGGTGTTCAACGATCTCAAGCAAGCCCTGGATACTGCTGTAAATCTAACTCGCCCTGGTGACGTTCTTCTTTTCTCTCCTGGCTTCACCAGTTTTGGTATGTTCCTCAATGAGTTTGATCGCGGAGATAAATTTGTTGCTTATGTGCGAGCTTGTAAACATATCACATGTATTTTAGATTTTTATAACTCATTGTTTGCAATGAGTTGCAAAAATATATAAAAATCTAAGATGCAATTTGTGATGCAAGATTCATTACGCAGATAAACTCTTTCGCAAACAAGCGCAGCGAGTTCAGCGTAGTAACATCGGGGAACATGAGGAGCAATTCTTGTACGCCGGCAGCTTCATATTCTGCCAGTCGTGTACGGATGGTATCCGGGGTGCCGATGAGGGCGCTTTTCAGGCGTTCTCCGAAGCGTGCTCTGCCAGCTGCCGGGATGCTTGCCAGTGCCTTCTCTTCAGTTTCTCCGATGGCGCACATCGGTAGATGCGGTGCGATTGATGCTATTGTAGTCGCGTCCGACTGCTCTCGCAATGTTGTTTGATGACTTCAAACTTATGCTTAATTGTCTCCAGATCGCCACCAATATTGCAGGCATCACCATATTGAGCGACGAGTTTGAGGGTAACCTTCTCGCCTCCGCCGCCGATCAGCAAGGGGATATGCGGTTTTTGCACCCCTTTGGGTTGGTTGATGGCCCCTCGTACCTGGTAATACTTGCCTTCATAGACTGCTTCCTCTTGTGTCCACATCGCCAGTATAACCTGGACGGCTTCGCGTAGTTGGCGCAGGCGTTCGGGTGCGTCGGGATAGGGATACCCATAGGCGAGGTACTCATGCTCATACCAGCCCGCGCCGATGCCGAAGTTGAGTCGGCCATGACTGAGCACGTCAACGGTACTTGCCATTTTTGCCAGGAGTGCAGGGTTGCGATACCCATTGCAGGCGACCATCTGTCCGATGCGTACCCGTTTTGTGTCGCGTGCAAGTGCGGCTGTGGTTGTCCAGCACTCAAAAGTTACTTCTTGCGAAGGTTGTGGGATGGTGTGAAAGTGATCGACCAGCCAGACAGATTCAAAGCCTGTCTCGTCGGCCGTCTGCGCAACGCTCGTCATTGTTTCGTAGGCCTCGACCGGATCTTTGATATTTGCCAGATCCATTGTCCAGCCTTGAGGCAACGATACACCAAATTTCATTGTCATGTGATAAATACCTCTTTCGTATCTCCAAAGGGTGCAAGGGCGTGACTCTGTTTTTTTGCAAGGACTAATGTCATGGCGAGCCATATACAATCTGTGTAACTGGCGTGATTGTATATACTGCTATAATTTTGTTTGTTGTAGCCTTTTTCTTTTTTAGCAAGCTACTTGCACATTATAGCATCAAAATAATTTCTACCAGATTGATCTGGATTTTTCAATGGTAGTATTGCTTCCTTGTTTCGATGATAGAATAGAGAAAGTCTTTTCTAGCAATAGATGGATAATCCCTGCTGTAACCTGGGTTGCACTTGTGGTGGAACTTTGATACACTAGCGGCTATTAGGGGCAGGGGCGTGTTGAGAAATGCTCTGCACGGGAGTTAATGCAAAGACAGTGTTGTTTTGGATACGACTCTAGTGAGAATGCCCTGAAGGAGGTTTTGATTATGACGATGATGATGAGCCGGAAGGCTCTAGAAGAATATGGCCTGGTAAATCTAGGCACGATCAACTGGAATCTTTCTCCGGCTGTACTGGTGGAGCGTGCTCTGGCTCGTGAGGAGGGGGAGCTGGCTGCGAATGGAGCTTTTTGTGCCACCACAGGGATGTATACTGGTCGCTCGCCAAAAGATAAATTTATTGTTTCAAATGAGGAGTTGGCGGCAAAGATCTGGTGGGGCGAGAATAATCATCCGATGTCTACCGAGACATTTGAGATTATTCGACGCAGTCTGGCAGATTATTTACAGGGACGCGATGTCTATGTGCTTGATGCGGCGGCCGGCGCTGATCCTCGCTATCGCATGCCAATTCAATTGATTACGGAATTGGCATGGCATAATCTTTTCGCTCGTCAACTGTTTTTGCGGGCAACTGAAAGCGATCAGACAAGCGACCGTCCTGGCTTTACGATCCTGTGTGTGCCGCATTTTCGCACAAATCCTAAGACTCATGGTACGCGTTCGGATGCCGCTATTATTATCGACTTTAAAGAGCGCCTGGTACTGATCGCTGGCACCCAATATGCTGGCGAGATGAAGAAGGCTATTTTTACGGTGCTGAATTTCATTTTACCTGCGGAAGGTGTATTGCCTATGCACTGCTCTGCAAACGTGGGGGCAGGTGGCGATGTCGCTTTGTTTTTGGACTCTCTGGAACAGGGAAGACGAGTCTCTCGGCTGATACCAGTCGGCAGTTGATCGGCGACGATGAGCATGGGTGGGGGGCGAATGGCGTCTTCAATTTCGAGGGTGGCTGCTATGCCAAATGTATTAACCTGTCGAAAGAGTTTGAGCCGCAGATCTGGAACGCCATACGCTTTGGCGCAGTTTATGAGAATGTGGTGCTGGACAAGAAGACGCGCGAGCCTGATTATTCTGATGCATCTCTCACCGAGAATACACGCGCTGCTTATCCTGTGGATTATATTGATAATGTCGTCGAGTCGGGTATGGCAGGCCATCCAGAGGCGCTGATCTTTCTGTCGGCTGATTCGTTTGGCGTGCTGCCGCCTATTTCGAAATTGACAACGGAACAGGCGATGTACTATTTCTTGTCGGGTTATACAAGTAAGCTTGCCGGAACTGAGAAGGGGGTAACGACGCCTGAGGCAACGTTTAGTTCCTGCTTTGGTGCGGCCTTCTTGCCTTTGCGTCCAGGTGAGTACGCTAACCTGCTGCGTGAGCGCATTGAGAAGCATAATGTGCGCTGCTATTTGATCAATACTGGCTGGACTGGTGGCGCTTATGGTAGTGGCAAGCGTATCAATATCAATTACACGCGAGCTATGGTGCGTGCCGCGATCAATGGCTCTATTGAGCAGGCTGATCTGGTCACCGATCCCATCTTCGGCTTACGTATTCCTACCAGTTGTCCCGATGTGCCTGCTAAATTGCTCTTCCCACGCAACACCTGGTACGACGGGGAAGCATATGATCACCAGGCAGCTGCACTGGCGCAGCTCTTCAAAAAGAACTTTGAGCAGTTCACACTGCCTTCTGATGATGTGCGTGCGGCGGGTCCGAGGTAGTTGTTTTAGAGCGTGATAGCATATAGAGCGCATGCGGGACGATGTATTGTCGGTTCGGATGCGCTTTTTCTACAGTTGTGGAGCTTTATTATTTTGCCTTTTCCTTTTCCTGCTCTTTATTAGCTTTTTTGTCGAGTAATAAGCCGCCGATGATAAAAGCTGTTGCAAACGTTAAGACTGCGCTATAGGCCCAGACAACGGTTTTGCCGAGGGATGGTTGTTTGCTCATTGTGCTTCTCCCGCGCATTGTGTATGCGAATGGACTATGAAACGCTGCCATTCAAAATGTATTCGGAACATATTGTTTATTGTACCACCTGCCACCCTTGAACCCACCGATATAGTAAAGCGTCCCTCTTCATTCACTCCCGTTGCCAGTGTGTCGAGTAGCAGGTCGAAAGCATATCTGTCTATGGAGAATAGAAATAGCCTCGCTTTACTTAGCCGGGAATAGAATGATCAACCTTCCATTATTATCCGTTATCGATGAAGCTGTGGCATGTAAGACGAACGTTGATGCATCCATCGTGACATATTTGCCACTCGCAACAGCCTGGATGGTTTCGGTGTCACCACCTGTGTCAACCAGCGCAAAGGTTTGTGCCGAGCCAATCGAACTGGCATTTGCCAACAATGTTCCATCGCTCTCAACGGTAACATAAGCGAAAGTCAGCAAAGACTTCAAGGCAAAATGGTTGGACGTTCCAGTGTAGACACGTGTAAATCTGCTGTTCGCCGAACTAACGCTACTGGCCGTTACCGCCAATGGCGTGCTCGTGTTGGAAACATTCACCATGGTCTCCGTCGCCCCTGCCAGAACCTTGCTCTCCACTTGAAGCACAACTGTTGATTGATCGCGATTGCTAAAAGCAACTTGCGCGTCCAGCAAGCCTCCGTATGAGGGATGATCGTAATGCAAGCCTTCCAGTTTGACGCGGTTGAGGACTTCTAGTGTATATGCAATGCTGGTATCGGCAACACCGATGGTATTTTTGTAAAAGCCGTAGGCCATCTCGTACATTGGCCTGAACATGCCCCGGTACGTCGCTGAAATCGTGGAGTATGAATGTCCGCTTACATCTGCAACCGATGTGTAGGGAACGGAATAACCCAGATTATATTTGGCGGTATACTCGAGTCCTGTAAGCAACAAGTATGTGTTGTTGGGATACGAGTACATATTTGCGCCGTTTGTAT
The DNA here is from genome assembly GCA_963850365.1 of uncultured Chloroflexia bacterium. Taxonomy (GTDB): domain Bacteria; phylum Chloroflexota; class Ktedonobacteria; order Ktedonobacterales; family Ktedonobacteraceae; genus Dictyobacter. Next base: position 19,747 of record CAWKKX010000042.1, on the reverse strand, counting down.
TAACTGAGCGCTGGTTGTAACCAATCTTCGCGCACATCGTGAAAATTGCTAAACCTAACTGCGTATGAGCCTGGTCTCGTCCGCTCTCCTGCGTCTGTCCAGCGGAGGTCTGAATATAGTGGGACAATGATCCGTTGCCGGTCCCTCCTTTGTAATAGGCCACAGCACTATCGAAGATCGCAGCGTCATTGCTCCATACGCCTAGAGACATAAGAAAGAGAATGTTGCTGGCATCCCATCCCCCATTGGCCCAACCCCCATTGACATACCCAAAACCCTTGCAGAGGGGATAAAAGATGTTCTGCATCAGAGTGGTGAAGTTCGCAATGTCTGTGGATGACCAGCCAGCGCCGCTGTAGCGCAAAATCTCAGCCGCGTTTAACAGCTTATACCCGTACAGGCTAGCGGCTAACTGGGCATCGTGTCCCTGGATAGATGTCAGCGTGCTCGACCAGCCGTTGAGAATAGCGATTGCCTTATCAGCGTAGGTGTGATTTCCCGTGATATACCACGCGATTGCGTCGAGGAGAACTGCGGTTGCGCTGTTCTGCAAATCAGCATTGCCGGTATATCCGTGAGTTGCATCATTGCGATATACCGTGCGGTAATAGGTTGGAGTATAAGAAGTAGAGGCCAGGGGATTGGCCTGCAAGAGATTCCACTCTTCAAGCCAGGGAGACAAATTTGCCGCCACCTTTGCTTTCATGCCGTCCAGGTCCGCCTGGGTGTACAGCATACCAGGGTGAATAAAAGTGGTGGCTGCGTGCGCGTTCTGAATCCGGGTAGATATGCCTTCACCTGTGGCTACTATGCCAATCGCGGCGGCAGCTTGCAAGAGTGTACGACGACTCAAACGTTGTTTCATCAGAATCCTTCCTTTCTTCACGAACAATAATCCTTGCCATCATTGGCTATTGCTCGTGTTTGCTCTCCACTGCGAAAAACGAAATAGAGCCTCCACAGACCTACTTCCCGCAAGCTCTGCGGTAGCACGAGGCCCCAACTTACTGAGCAGAGTATAGTCGAGCCAGAGAGCGGCGTCAAATATAACACATTAATTGGCATAATCAATCTGCCAGATTGTGGAGATCTGGTATTTCCCAATTTTCATTGCCACATAGAAATGCATCTTTTTGCAACATAATTATAATGGAAGTAGGAGCGCTATGTTCCCCTCAAGCAGTGGTCATGTGGCAACGAGGTGTGTTGAGAAGCGTGGAAGTGTGTGTTATTGGAGGAGGAGAGGATATTATGTCGGATTCACCGTTCCAATCTAGAATTGCTCTAGCAGGTAGTCAACGTCAAGCGCCGCCAACTGAAGCGAGAGTCGTGGGTCCCCTTGCACCGAATGAGCTCATCGAGGTGAGCATCTTATTACATCCCCAGCAAAGCATAGATGAGCATGAGATTTACAACAGGGCTGCTGCTGGTCTGCCCCCACTTTCATATGAAGAGGTTGCCGCTAAATTTGATGCCAGCCCCGCAGCAATCGAGCAGGTTAAAAGCTTTGCGCGTTCACAGGGTCTGATGGTGGATGAGGAGAAGACGAGTGCTCAAGGTCGGATGGTAGTGGTAAGTGGCACATCACAGGCGATCACCGCTGCCTTTGGGGCCCGGCTACAACGCTACGAGCACAATGGTGTTTTGTTCCGTGGCCGTACCGGTCCGCTCTACATCCCACGCGAATTGGATGGGATCATCGCGGGCATCTTTGGGATAGATGATCGTCCGCAGGCGCATACAAGTGCGGTCCGTTCTCTGGTCGCTCCTTATACAGTGCCGCAGATTGCCAACTTCTACGAATTCCCGACAACAGTAAATGGAACTGGCCAGTGCGTGGCTATCATTGAGCTGGGTGGCGGCTATCGAGTGTCCGACTTGCAAGCCGCTTGTAATGCGCTGAGACTTCCAATGCCTAAAGTTGTGGCGATATCGATAGACGGTGGGAGTAACAATCCTGGTGTTAATGTGGGTGCAGATGAGGAAGTTGCACTGGACATCCAGGTGATAGCGGCCGCTGCTCCTGGTGCAACTATTGCTGTCTACTTTGCTCCTAATACTGATGTAGGTTTTCTGCATGCGATTCTGGCGGCAATCAATGACAGAAATTACCGTCCTTCGGTCATCTCTATCAGCTGGGGTCAGTATGAGTCTGGTTGGACACCACAGGCACTTATTAATATGAATATGGCTTTTTGGCAAGCATCTCTGTTGGGTGTTACCATCTGTTGCGCGGCCGGAGATAGTGGTGCGCGAGATAGTGGCTCTACTTCTTTGAGTGTGGATTTTCCTGCTTCTAGCCCTTATGTGCTGGCATGTGGTGGCACGCGGTTGACTATGTTCGTTGCCCCATCTGAGGTAGTGTGGAATGATGGTCCGCAATCGTCAACCGGAGGCGGTGCGAGTGTATTCTTTCCCAAGCCAGCCTGGCAGAGCGCTGTAGGTGCCCCTCGTCAGACCGGACGTGGTATACCTGATATCGCTGGCGATGCCGACCCTCAGACAGGGTATCAGATCTATATGAATGGTCGGGTGCTGATTATTGGGGGGACGAGTGCGGTAGCTCCTCTCTGGTCTGGCCTGATTGCTCTTTTCAACCAGGCGCTTAACCGTCGCGTAGGTTACCTTAATCCTATCCTCTATCGGAGTATCGACCATACAACTACCTTCCACGACATTACGGTGGGTAACAATAATGGCTATGCTGCTACTCCTGGCTGGGATTTTTGCACAGGCTGGGGTACGCCAAGAGGTCTGCCCTTGCTCAATGCGTTGAGGGCAGTTTTACACTAGTGTCATTTGATCTGCACCGTGTAGTAACCTCCAGAGGGTCGGGGCTCCCTCGTGGTTGTCGTTGTGGGCTGAGCCACGGTGCAGGTCAGTAGCGACAAGAACAAGCTGTACAATGTGATTACGCTGTCCTAAAGAATGGTCAGCTCTTTTTGCTGTTTTGTGCATGAGATGTCATTTTTTGTAATCTTCCTTGCTTTACTGATGAAAAAGTACATTCTCAATGAGCTTTTTGAAGGGTTATACGCTTGGATGTTACGTTGCAAATTCTTTAAGGTAGGTGACAACGGCGAGAGTCCGTGGTGTGTGCTCTTTATACTTTCTTTATACTCATCTATATCTGTTAGCTAATATTATGGTATAATCTTGCTAAGACATTGCTCCGGCACGGCATGCAATGCATCCCTTCTGGTACTATGCTAGTTGGGTAGTTAAGAAATGAGTTTTTTGTGGACTCTAGTTTGAGTGTTGTTGTGCCTGAGAATAAGGAATGTGCTTATCTACCTCGCTCTGCAACAATTTCCTGGGATCTATTTGTTGAACGTCGCGCTCTTTTTCAGGAGCGCTTTTGTGCTTTAAGTGAGCAGCGCCAGATTGCTCTGGAACAGTTCAAAAGTTGGCGTTGTCTCCCACTTCCTCGTGAAACTCGTAGGATACTCCTGATTTCCTTTCAGCAACAGTGTTTACAAATCCAGTGCAATATTCAGCAAATCCAATCCGATCTTCGGCATGAGCAGCTAGCTCTGGGGCTTGTACGGCAAGAACTGGGTTGGCAACGCCAGGATTTAGAGCGCATGCGTGCTTCTCAGATGCAGCGTATGGCGATGCGCTGGCAATAGATCTCTGTATGCTTGTGCCTTGATTATCTGTAACGCTTTGGGGCTGTGTTTCGTATAGATGGTAGTGAGGAACGGATCGATTGACACATAACAGTAGGGTTCTGCATGTGGTTGATGAATAGCCTTGCTTTTTGATGTAGTATTGATTGTTTAGCTAATAAGAAGGGTATGCTTATCTTTCATTTTAATCTTCAGTATCTGCTGACTACTTATGGTTATTGGGCTGTTCTGCTTTTTGTGGCTATTGAGAGTACGGGTATTCCCTTTCCGGGCGAGACGATGCTTATTGTGGCCGGTGTCTATGCGGGGACAACGCATCATCTCTCTATAGTGCTGGTCATTGTTGCTGCTGTCGTTGGGGCTATTCTGGGCGATAATCTTGGCTTTTGGGTTGGACGTGAAGGTGGCTATCGTCTCCTCCGTCGCTATGGTCGCTATATCCATCTTGATGAACGGAAGTTGAAACTGGGGCAATATCTTTTCGTTAAGTATGGTGGTTGGGTTGTGTTTTTGGGTCGTTTTGTTGCTGTCCTGCGTGCGTGGGCGGCCTTTCTAGCTGGCACAAATCGTATGCGCTGGCCCAGATTCCTGCTTTATAATGCGCTGGGTGGTATCCTCTGGGCTACTGTCTATGGAACGGGTAGCTATGTGCTCGGCAATAATATCAATCGTATTAGTGGCCCCGTGGGTATCGCTTTCGTGGTGATCGCTGCGTTAATCCTGGTGATTGGCTTCATTTTTCTGCAACGCAATGTGCATCGTCTGGAGGATGAGGCGGAAAAAGCATTGCCTGGTCCCCTCGACACTTCAAAATCCTGAGCCTTTCTGGTTGTTTCCTTTCCTTCTCAGCAGCCTGTCTAGTCTATCCGAAAGATGTTCGGCTGCTTGCAACACCGTAACCATCGCCAAGCGCCAGGGGTGGTGGTTGCTCATTTGCTTTTGGGAAACAGGTGTGCGAACTGCTGGTCCTGATAGAGGGACCCCAGACGCGGGTGGCATGGACTGAAGTTTGGCAAAGCAGTGGTAGAGCTTTTCCTGAAACTATTTTTGCTTTGTATCGTGCGATAAGTATGTGGAGTTAATGAAGGAACCTCATATAGAATAGGCAGAGGTAGAAAGGAAATTTTTATGAGTTTAGCGGGTAAAGTTGCATTTGTAACGGGTGCTGGTTCTGGTATTGGAAAAGCGGCGGCTATACTCTTAGCTCAACAAGGTGCACATGTTGCTGTATTGAGCGATACTGGTGCAGAAATAGAGAAAACGGTGTCGGAAATTAAGAGAGGTGGGCAGGAGGCGATGGCGGTGACGGCTAATGTGGCGCGGGAAGATCAGGTGCGAAACGCGGTTAAGCAAATAATCGAGCGTTGGGGGCGCATCGACATCGTATTTGCTAATGCAGGTATCAATGGTGTCTGGGCTCCGGTGGATGAACTTTCGCTTGAGGATTGGTCCACGACGATCAATACGAACCTCACCGGCACATTTTTGACGATCAAAGAGAGTGTGCCCTATCTGAAGAAACAGGGTGGTGCAATTATCGTTACGGCATCGGTAAATGGAACGCGCGTTTTCAGTAATACAGGCGCAACTGCATATTCAGTCACAAAGGCCGGTCAGGTGGCGATGACTAAGATGCTGGCTGTGGAACTGGCTCCGCACAATATTCGTATCAATGTCATCTGTCCCGGCAAGACCGAGACTGATATTCAAGATAATACCCATCCTCAAAACCTGGAGAATATCAAGTTTCCAGTCGAATTTCCAAAGGGTGATATTCCGCTGGGCGAGGGCAAACCTGCAACGTCAGCACAGGTTGGTGAGCTTGTTTTGTTCCTGGCCTCGGATGCTGCCAGCCATATCACTGGCACTGAGATCTGGATTGATGGTGCTTCCTCTTTAGTGAAGGGTTAATTTATGCTTCACCCTATGTAAAGATGATGGTAGAGAGGTTTGCTGAAATAGTTCAATTTGCTCTATAGAATTTGCACTCTTCCATATTTTGCATAATACGCAAAATATGGAAGAGTGCAAATTCTATAGATAAAAGTGGAATACTCGGCGGGGCGATGATGTGCACTTGCTCAGTGCTGGGATACTGTGCTATGATCGTACAATGATAAAGTGGAATTGGCACAATGATGTAAAGTCGTATACCGAGCAGTTGGTGGGCCTGAGAAGCGTAAGCCCTGGCAACGATGAGATTCGTGTTGCGCACGAGATTGTACGCCTGCTCCATGCTGACGGACTGGAGACAGTCTATACCGAAAGTGGCCTTGATCCAGTGGAAGGCGACCTTTATGGTCGTCAAAACGCTTATGCATTTCTGCACAGTGGCGGTGCCTCTGCGGTCGTATTGCTGGGCCACTTTGATACTGTTGATACGCAGGATTATGGCGAACTAGAGCCCTGGTCGCTTGATCCAGCCGTTCTGGCAAGCCGCTACAACGAACTGTTACCAGCCGATGAGCGCGGAAGCGATCTGAGCGATTGGATGTTTGGACGTGGTGCTGCGGATATGAAGAGCGGTGTCGCCATCAATATCGCGTTAATGCGCCATTTCGCTCTGGAAGCGCGTCAGGCATCTTCCCCACCATTATCCATTGTCATGATTGCTACTCCAGACGAAGAGAACAATTCAGCGGGTGTGTTGCAAGCTGTACATTTTCTGCATCGATTGCGCGAACGTTATCAGTTGAACTACGTTGGCTTGCTGAATACTGACTATGTGACTGCGCTCTATCCCGGCGATGAGCATCGTTATATCTACTCGGGCTCGATTGGGAAATTACTGCCTGGGTTTCTCTGTATTGGTGGTGCGGGCCATGCAGGTGATCCCTTCAATGGCCTGGATGCTAACTTGCTTGCCGCCGAGTTGATCCGCGATCTGAGCATGAATATTGATCTGTGTGATACTGTGCCCGGTCAACTGGCGGCTCCCCCGGTCACGTTGCGTGCCACGGACCTTAAAAGTCATTATGATGTCCAATTGCCGCTGGCCGCATATTTTTATCTTAACGTCCTGACCCTTACAACCACGCCCGCGCAACTTTTAGAGCGTTTGCGCAAGCGTGTGCAGGATGTGTTAGCTCAATTGCTGCTACGCATCGATCAAAGCGAGCTGCGCTGGCGACAAGCACATGGCGAACGAGTAGAGCGAGCACGAAAACGCTCTGGTAGCATACTCACTTACGACGAGCTGTATGCGGAGACGGTGCAACGCCTGGGTAGAGAGCATGTAGATGCCGAACTTATGCAAGCATGGGGGCCCGCTACGGTCGATGGTCGTGATCGTAGCCTGCACCTCACTCATCGCCTCTGGACTCTCAGCGGACGGCAGGGTCCAGCGGTTGTGCTATATTTTGCGCCACCATACTATCCAGCCGTTGCGCCTGCAACTGGCCCATTGCAAGACGCGGTTAATGCAGTCATTGCGGCCCATCCTGAGGTGCAACTGGAACTACGGCCCTATTTCCCCTATCTTTCCGATATAAGTTATATGCACCTGGACCCTGACATTGATCTCACAAAACTACAGGCAAATATGCCTGTCTGGCAGTTTCCCGCTCAATCAGTTGCTTTGCCGGGAGCCTATCGTCTGCCGCTTGCAGAGATCCAGAGCCTCAACATCCCGGCCATCAACTGGGGACCATTTGGTCGTGGAGCTCATCAGCGCGACGAGGCCGTCTTGATGTCATACGCCTTCGATATATTGCCACAACTACTCTACGAGACGATAATACGATTGAAGTGATGATAATGTGACGTTTTCCTCTTGCTTCTCGCGCCTCTGCATGGTACATTTCCTTTAGCAAGAGAAATGGGATCGTGCCAGAATCTTGCTGAGCGAAGGGTCAAGGCGCAGATAGATGTTTCGGAGGGCATCCGCGTAGTATCTATGGCACATGTATCACATGTATCAGTTAGCAAACAAGCGAAAATAGTAGGAGAAGTTTCACGCAATACCTTCATCTTCACAAGCTCTAACACGTTGATGCTTGGATTGAAGAGGAAAGGCACTATCATGGACAACATAAACAAGGCTGTATCACAAAATGTGTCTTCTGAATATGCTGAAACAGCTAGATCCGGCATCGTCGCCGATGTGATCACAACTCCTGTTATAGTGAATGCGGACAACCAGGGTGCGCCGCTTATAGTCGTACATAATTTGCAAAAGACCTATGATCTAGGGCAGACGCTTGTGCACGCACTACGCGGGATCTCGTTAGAGATCTCCTATGGTGAATTCGTCGCCGTCATGGGGCCATCCGGGTCCGGCAAATCTACTTTTATGAACTTGATCGGATGCCTGGATCACCCTACACGGGGGACGTATCAGTTGGCAGGCAAGCAGGTTAGTAGTATGTCCAACCAGGATCTGGCGCGGGTGCGCAATCGCCTGATCGGTTTTGTCTTTCAAGGTTTTAACCTGCTTGTACGCTCCAGTGCTCTGGGCAATGTCGAGCTACCCATGGTTTACGCCGGGCTTACTAAGAAGCTGCGGCAGCAGCGAGCCAGGCAAGCCTTGGAGCTAGTGGGGCTGGGATCACGCATGGATCATAAGCCGGCCCAGCTTTCAGGCGGACAACAACAGCGTGTTGCTATTGCCCGTGCCCTTGTCAATTCGCCCATGCTCCTATTGGCCGACGAGCCAACTGGCAACCTGGACAGCCGGACAAGCCTGGAGATTATGTCTGTGTTACAAACCCTCAATCAGCAAGGCTTGACAATTGTGCTGGTCACCCATGAACCGGATATCGCCGCTTTTACAACGCGCCAGATCGCCTTTCGCGATGGTCACCTGGTGCGGGATGAGCCAGTAGCGCACCCGCGTGATGCGCAAGCCGAATGGCTCGCCTTGCCAGCAGAGGATGTCGATGAAAGCGAGTTAGAGGTCAGCTCTTGAATAGTACAAAGAAAATTTAGTGCAGGAAGAATATTTTCATGAAGCGTCCCCAAGCAATATTGGATAATGACCGCGATACTAGTCGTCTGGAAGCTTTTAGCGATGGGGTCTTCGCAGTTGCGATTACCCTATTGGTGCTAAACATACAGGTACCACATGTATCTGACCATGACTCGTTGCTCACTGGTCTGGGAAATTCACTATCGAGCTACCTGGGCTATGTCACAAGCTTTCTGCTCATCGGTCTATTCTGGGCCAATCATCATTACCTCTTCAAATATGTCATGCGCACCGATCATTTTCTATTATTGCTGAATATTCTTCTTCTGATGTGCGTAGTACTCATTCCCTTTGCAACAGAGCTACTTACCGCTTATATTCATAGTGGTGACAACAGCTATATTGCTGCGATGCTCTACTGTGGGACGATCCTGCTAACATCAATTATGTATAATCTACTCTGGTACTATGCCTCGGTTCATTACCGCCTGGTTGATAATAATATCCCGCTTGATGTGTTGCAACAGATGAGTCGGCGATACTTGATCTCTTTGCCGCTCTATGTATTCACACTCATTGTAGGTCGTATCAGCGTCGAAGCATGCCTTGTGCTGAATATTATCATCGCGCTGGTCTATGCCTTGCCGGCGACGCTCTTTCAGAGGGTTAGTCTGAGGCCAGGTCGTATGCAGGTAAGTCACGCTGGTGGCGACAAGGACGCGAACGAGAATATGAAGGCTAACTAAAGATCTACAAATATTCTTTGCGAAAACCGTAATTCAGGAAAGAGGTTTTCATATGTCACAAACAGAGCATCAACTTTCGCTCTCCCCCTTCTACGCGGGTTGGGATGTCTATCGGCGCATCTTGTCGCGGCCATTGCGCCACTTAGAGCAGAGCAGCTTGCCCTGACAGCTCCCAAAGTGATATTGGTGGCGAAATCAAAAATTGAGCTCATTGGTCTTGAGCTTTCCTGGTCGCCTGCCGACACGTACCCGGGCTCTCGCCGCTGCTAATCCTGCATTGTTGCGCTTTCGAATGAGATCACGCCAAATTTTCCTCTTGATTACGTACCATACGGTATGGTATGCTTTTCAGAAGAATTATTTGTAGGAGGAAGTTATGGCACCAACAACGAAGAAAAAGTGGTTGGAAGAAGGCCTTGCGCTCCTGGCAGAATCCGGGGCCGCTGCCCTGACCATCGAACTGCTGACGAGTAGATTAGGAGTGACCAAAGGGTCATTCTATCACCACTTTCAAAATTTGCAGGACTACAAAGAGCACTTGCTGTCATTCTACGAGAATGAAGGGACATTGCAGGTAATCGAGAGCGCGGAGCAACGCGACTTACCTATGGATCGGTTTGAAATGATCTTACAGACCACCTTGCATCATCCTAGCCAACTGGAGGTGTCTATGCGTGCCTGGGCCTTACAAGACCCATTTGTGCAAAGCTATCAGCAGCGTATTGACCAGCGTACGACTTGCCTATCTCACGGAATTGATATTCCTGATCTGCCATGATCGCGAGCGTGCTCATCGTATCTCACAACTGTTTTATAGCATTTTTGTGGGGAGTCAACATATCCTTCCGCCTGTGCAGGGCCATGAGTTGGAAGCGCTCTATCGGGAAGTGGGGAGAATCTCTGACTTCTTACCCTCGACATCAAATGTGAAACAAACAAGAAAGGAATCCTGATATGCAAGAGAGAAGCTATTCCCCTGCTCTGAGCCTGCCAGAAATCCAGCCGTTGCTGGTCAATGCGGACTATATCGATGTAAAGAGTGTGACTGGCAATGTTGATCTGCGCACGTTTATTGCTGGCTTCCTCAGTTACCATCCTACGTGGCTAAGGTCGTTGTATGTTGTACGCGCTGTTTTTGTGCGTTTTCTAGGTATGCGGCAGGAGAAGATGGCTTTTGGAGCCTTACTGACGCCGGAAATGGTGCCGATGCAGGTTGGGAAGCATGCGGCCTTCTTTACGGTACGCATGGCAGAGGAAGAACGCTACTGGTTCGCTGACGCTAGCGATAGGCATCTCAAAGCGACCCTGGGTGTGGTAGTAGAGTCATTAGCAGACCAACAGAAGCGCTTCTATGTGGTCACGATTGTCCATTACCATAACTGGGCTGGCCCGGTCTATTTTCGGGTCATTAAACCATTCCATCATCTGGTCGTCATGAGTATGGCGAAGGCGGGAGTGAAACGGAGCATAATTTAATAGGTAAGCATGGATATCCAGATTGTAGCATTTCAAGCTGCCACTTTTGCAAGACGTGATCCTAGCCCTGAGTCGAGGATTCTGTACACGGCGCTTCCCTTGATCTGGTTTGTCTCCATGTTTGGTAAGAGGAACATAGAGACAGTATAACAGGCAGTTAATTTTTCGTTGGTGAATTAACGTGCTTTCGCGCAAGACCTACAATCCGACAGACGGGCGTGAAACCGCGCTTGATGAGAATGGGAGCTGAAGTTGTTGTCAGGGCCTGAACCACAGCAGCCGTACAGCCAGCAGCCTTCGCTGTAGCTAGTCGATGAGCAACCAGCGAGAGATATATGCCGCGATGGCGCAGTGCTGGTACAGTCTTCGCATTGCGCAAGTAAGCGGTACCATTGGCTTCGATCCGTAATACGGCGTAGCCAGCAAACGCTTTATCTAAGCGGGCAATCACGATCTGGACCTCCTGGTGAGGCATCCGTAAGAAGCGATGGGCTGAAGCAAGAAGGGAGGCGCGATGGCTTGAGTCGTTGGCCAGACTGGTTGCATACTCTTCGGCATTTTCCCAGGAAAGAGGCTCAAATCTGACATCAGGATTGCAAGGAATCTCTGTCGAGAGGTCGTCAAGCGCCAACCCCTTCCATTCCATAGAGAGAGAGAAACCGCGTGCAATCAATCGCTCTTCTAGATCTACAGGCTGTGTGCCTGGGCCGATAATCCACAGGCAGCTGGGCACTTTATTCTCAACTTGCTCAATGAGAGTGTCAAGATGCTCGTTTATATGCGGTGGATAGAGACGTAAACGCATGATGGCCGCAAACCCAGGCTGTGCTTTCAGAACAGCAGCGCCGAGATCGGTCTCTTGCGCATCAATCCCTTCCCAGGTGGGCGAGAACTCGTAGAGAGTGCGCTCGACTTCTTGTGCCAACACAAAAGAATGATCTTGCTTCATCGTGTGTCTTCCTTCTCTGACCTTTGCTTCAGTATCTGATGCAACAACGAGAATGTCAACCATTTGGGCGATTTCTGAAAGACACATGCGAGTCGTGAATGTTATTCCTCGCCGCGAGGGACGAGGTGAATATCTATGTCGGTGCTCAGGCGTAGCAGGCGATTGACGGTAGAGCCGCGCAGAGCTTCCTCCCACCAGCTACGAGCGGGCTGGCCGATCACAATCTGCGTCACCTGATGCTCTTTGGCAAGTTTGACCAGTGTCCTGGCGATATCGTTGCTCTGGGTACGAATGACTTGAGCGCCTAAGTCTTCGGCCAGTTGGATGTGTGCTTCCAGGCGGTGTTTGGCCTCTTGCTGGAGGCTAGCGGTATCCATACCAGATTTCAGGAGGCGGACGAGGCGGCTGGTCCAACCAAGATAGCCTTCGGGCTGGATGTAGACGGCGATGAAGTCGGCGTGGAGGCCGTGTGACAGTCGCCAGGCATCTCTGATGACCTGGCGCGTGTGTGGACGAGCGTCAAAGCCAACTAAGACACGCTCATTGGCGGGCCAGAGTTTAGAGATACCATGCTCGGTCATATATTGCTGGAGCTGGAGCTCGGTCTTCTCTGCCACGCGACGGAGGGCCAGTTCGCGCAGGGCGGTCAGGTTACCCTCGCGGAAAAAGTTGTGCAGAGCTGGCCCGATGCGATCTGGCGGATAGATATTGCCGTGGCGCATGCGTTGGCGTAACGCGTAGGGTGAGATATCGACCAGTTCCACTTCGTCCGCGTCATCCAGAATGCGATCAGGCAGCGTCTCGCGCACGCGTACGCCTGTGATGCTCGCCACCACATCATTGAGGCTCTCCAGGTGTTGAATATTCAACGTTGTTATCACGTTGATGCCAGCGTCCTGAAGCTCCTCCACATCCTGGTAACGTTTCGCGTTTTTAGAGCCAGACACATTAGAATGTGCCAGCTCATCCACGAGGGCAACCTGGGGATGGCGGGCGATAATCGCTTCAGTATCCATCTCTTCCAGGGTTACGCCACGGTAGTTAATCTGTTTGCGGGGAATAACCTCTAGATCCCCCACCATCTCCTCGGTTTGAGGGCGTTTATGCGTCTCCACATAGCCGATCACGATATCTGTCCCGCGCATCTCGCGGCGGTGGCCTTCGGCCAGCATTGCATATGTCTTGCCGGAACCAGCCACAGCCGCAAGATAGACTCGTAGCCGGCCACGACGGTTTTGATGGTCGTGGGCCGGCCTTGTGGAAGCGCTTGTATCTTCCTCATCATCGCTATCCAGCTCATTGTCATGGAGGTGGTAGCGTGCTAGAAGCGTCTCGGGATCGGGACGCTTCTGCTCACGCACCTTCTTGTCAGGTGCCTCTTGACTCATAAGTTCACGAGCCCTTTATGCTAAATGTTACTTCTGTCCATCCAGCGCCAGATTTAATTCTAGCACGTTGATGTATGGCTCTCCAAAGATGAAGAGGAAACGTCCGTGCGTATTATCGTTCACCAGTTTGCGTACAGCATCAGGGCTCATGCCACGGGCCGTCGCGATACGATTCACTTGCAGCAGGGCGGCGGCAGGTGAGATATCCGGGTCCAGGCCAGAACCAGAGGCCGTCACAATGTCGGAAGGCAATGGCGTGTTGGGCGCGAGACCATTCTCTTTGCGGAACTGCTCAGCATAGTTCTTCACACCCAGATAGGTGCCAGGCACATAGTAGGTATCTTTTTTGCCTGCCTCAGGAACTGCGCCTGCCGGTACTGGTGTCCCCTTCGCAATCGTCACATCGGTGCCGTTGCCATTGATGAGTGCGCCATTGGTTGGCCCAATGTTAGAGGCCGATGAGTTGTCAGCCTCGTAGGGAGACGGAGCACCTGTACTTGGATTGGCAGTGGCCGATGGCCGTCCATGAAAGTACTTGGGAGAGGTCCACTGCTGACCAATCAGGTCGGAACCAATTACCTTCCCATTGACGGTATGCAGGCTACCATTGGCCTGATAAGGGAAGATGATCTGTGCCAGGCCTGTTACAATACCTGGATAGATAAAGCCGGTAATAATTGTGAAGAGCAAGGTCATCGCAATAGCAGGCCACAGGTAAGTCATGATAGTAACCTTGCGCGGCGCGTTGGCCTGGGTGGTTGGTATTTGTGTCGTACTCATAATACTTTTCTTTTCTTTCTGTTTTTGCCGCTTGCCGCCTGATGCTACGGTGAGTGCTGAATGCATCACAATAGCATCAGAACAGGTTTTACCCGATCTAGAGAGTCAAATGCAACACCTGTAGGATGACATCGATGATCTTAATGCCGATGAAGGGAACAATAATCCCGCCCAGGCCATAGATCAACAAGTTATCACGCAGGAGACGACCTGCACCAATCGGGCGATATTTCACTCCTCGCAATGCCAGGGGAACCAGCGCGATAATGATAATGGCATTAAAGATGACCGCTGAAAGCACCGCGCTATGCGGAGTCGCCAGACCCATGACGTTCAACGCATTTAGCTGCGGATAAGTTGCCGCAAAGGCTGCCGGGATAATCGCGAAGTACTTGGCAACATCGTTCGCGATACTAAAAGTCGTCAACGCACCACGCGTGATCAGCAGTTGCTTACCCACCTCGACCACCTCAATCAGCTTGGTCGGATTAGAATCCAGATCGACCATATTGGCCGCTTCTTTTGCCGCCTGCGTCCCCGTATTCATCGCCACACCGACATCGGCCTGCGCCAGAGCGGGCGCATCGTTTGTTCCATCGCCAGTCATCGCAACCAGGCGACCGCCCAACTGCTGCTCTTTAATCAGCTTCATCTTCGTCTCAGGAGTCGCCTGAGCCAGGAAATCATCGACGCCCGCCTCTTTCGCGATAGCCGCAGCTGTAAGCGGATTGTCGCCAGTGATCATAATGGTACGAATACCCATCTTACGTAGCTGGTCAAAACGGGCCGTCATGCCGCGCTTCACGATATCTTTAAGCTCGATCACGCCTAAGAGACGAGCGCGGTCTTGCTGTCCGTTGCCAGAGAATGTCTCTGCGACCACCAGCGGCGTGCTGCCAGCACGAGCAATGTCATCGACAATACTTTTTAGCTCATCGCTTTTTTGTCCGTTATGTTCAGTGGCATAGGACGCAACAGAATCGCCGGCACCTTTGCGAATCGAATGAAGCGTCCCAGGACCCGTCCCAGCCATATCGACGCCGCTCATACGGGTCGTCGCCGAGAACGGAATGAATGTAGCCGAAGGAGAAGCCTCATCGGAGAGACCATAGCGTTCTTTCGCCAGAGTCACAATCGAGCGACCCTCAGGAGTCTCATCGGCCAGGCTGGAGAGCAGAGCAGCCTCGGCCAACTCACGCTCATCGACGCCTGCTAATGGTACAAAGCGACTGGCCTGGCGATTGCCGATAGTAATCGTGCCCGTCTTATCGAGCAAGAGCACATCCACGTCGCCAGCCGCCTCTACAGCGCGACCGCTCATCGCCAGCACATTGCGCTGCACCATACGATCCATACCCGCGATACCGATGGCGGAAAGGAGACCACCAATCGTAGTTGGAATGAGACAGACCAGCAGAGCGATCAAGGTTGTGATCGAAACGGGTGAGCCAGAATAGATGGCATAAGGCTCCAGCGAGACGCAGACCAGCACGAAGATAATCGTCAAGCTCGCCAGCAAGATATTCAGAGCGATCTCGTTCGGCGTCTTCTGACGGTTCGCGCCTTCGACCAGAGCGATCATGCGATCCAGGAACGTCTCGCCAGGGTTTGCGGTAATCTGGACGATAATCCAATCGGAGAGCACTCGCGTGCCGCCCGTCACCGCGCTACGATCTCCGCCGCTCTCACGAATCACCGGTGCGGATTCGCCCGTGATCGCCGATTCATCAACCGAGGCCACGCCCTCGACCACTTCACCATCGCCGGGGATCGCATCGCCCGGCTCGACCAGCACCAGGTCGCCCTTGCGTAGATCGGGAGCCGAGACCTCCGTATACTTCCCATTGCGGTCGCGCGTGGCGAGACGCTTGGCGACCGTCGTCGTGCGTGCCTGGCGCAGCGTATCGGCCTGAGCCTTGCCACGCCCCTCAGCCATCGCTTCGGCGAAGTTAGCAAAGAGCACCGTGAACCAGAGCCAGATCGCCACCGCCAGCACGAAGATCGTCTCCGCCGTAAGAGCGGTAGCTGGAAACGCTTTTGTCGGAGCCGTGAACAGCAGGCGTATAAACTCGATAGTCGTCACTACGCTGCCGACCTCGACAACAAACATCACCGGATTCTTAGCTTGAATGCGAGGATCAAGCTTTCTAAAAGAATCGCCGACCGCCTGCCGAATAATCTTAGCATCAAAGATCGAGAGATCCCCTTTGCGGCGCGAAGGCTGCATTTCATCCGATTCTTGCGGCGTTAATTGAGTTTGAGTTTGTGTAGTCATGTTAGAAAGACTTTCCTTGCAGCATAAGCAAATGCTCTACAATTGGGCCTAACGAGTAAGCAGGGAAGTAGGTAAGCGCACCCACGATGATAATAACGCCAATCAGCAACACGCCCCACATCGGCCCCGTCGTTGGGAACGTCCCAAGTCCAGCCGGAACCACGCGCTTCTTCACCAGCGAGCCAGCCAGGGCCATAATCGGGATCACAAACATAATGCGACCGATCAGCATCGCCATACCCAGCGTCCAGTTATAGAAAGGCGTATTGCCCGCGAGACCCGCGAAGGCAGAACCGTTGTTGCCATTGACCGACGTATAGGCATAGAGTATCTCCGACAAGCCATGCGGCCCGGCGTTAGCGATACCCGCGAGCCCCTGCGGCACCACCACGGCCACCGCCGAAAAGCCCAGAATAGAGGCAGGCAGGATCAGAATGGCGAGAGCCGCCATCATAATTTCTTTGCGCTCAATCTTCTTCCCCAGGTACTCAGGCGTGCGTCCTACCATCAAGCCAGCGATAAAGACCGCGAGAACGGCAAAGACCAATAAATCATACAGACCAGAACCAACACCGCCAAAGACCAGTTCACCAAGAGCTATATTTGTAAGCGGAATCAGGCCACCGATAGGCGTATAGCTATCATGGAAGCTATTGACCGCACCGCAGGACGTATCAGTCGTCACAACCGCAAAGAGCACCGAGTCGGTAATTCCAAAGCGCACCTCCTTGCCCTCCATATTGCCGCCCGATTGAGTATCGGTTGCTTGCTGGATGACGTACGGATTAAGCTGTGGGTTGCCGATCTGCTCGGCAGGCAATGCTACCGCGATACCCACCACAAAGAGGATAGCCGAGACGATCCATAGACCCCAGCCCTGGCGCGTATCACCAGCCATTTTACCAAAGACATAGAACAGCGCAGCCGGAATTGCAAAGATCGAAACAAGCATCACCAGATTGGTAAAAGCATTAGGATTTTCAAATGGATGAGCGGAGTTCACGTTGAAAGGTCCACCACCATTGGTGCCGAAATCCTTGATCCATTCCTGAGAAGCGAACGGACCCTGCGCGATTGTCTGCGTTGCACCATCCAGAGTGTGCACCACGGTGTAAGGATTGAAGTTCTGCACAACACCCTGTGACACATAGTACAGAGCGCCAACGACCGAGATAGGCAATAGAATATAAAGAATACAGCGAGTCAGATCCACATAAAAATTGCCCAGAGATTGAGCGCTGCGGCGTGTCAGGCCGCGCACAACCGCAATTGCAAGCGCGATGCCAAGAGCGGCTGAGGCAAAGTTGTGGTAAGCGAGACCGACCATTTGCGTAAAGTAGCTCATCGTCTGCTCACCAGCATAGTTTTGCCAGTTCGTATTAGTCGTAAAGGATGCAGCTGTATTAAAGGCTAACCCAGGCTCAACAGGGCCCATGCCTGCTGGATTGAGTGGTAGCACCTGCTGTGTGCGCTCAATGAGATACAGGAGCAGCATACCCACAACGCTAAAGACCAGCATATCGATGGTATAGCGCAACCAGCCATGCTCCTCTTCAGGATCAACGCGCGAGACACGATAGAGTAGCCGCTCAACCGGGACCAGGGCGGGAGAGAGCCAGGTGCGCTCGCCCGCAAACACATAATTGATATACAGGCCCAGAGGCTTTGTGATCAAAAAGACGATCAGCAAAAAGATTGCGACCTGCACGATACTATTAACTGTGACAGGCATAATACACATTCCCTCGTGAGAACTTCAGGACAACATTAGAAGCGTTCAGGTGCGAGTAAAGCGATCACCAGGTAAACAGTGATAGCTAACGTAACAATGCCAACCAGGATATACTCTAGTGGAGTATTCATCGAAGGCTCCTTTCTTGTTTGCTTGCTTGTTTGCTTAGACTACAAACGATCACAACCGACAGAAAAGGCGATGAGCGCCAGGAACGATAAGATGGTCACAGCGACCACAATAAGATCAAGCATGTAATTCCTCCTCTGAATTTGGGCCATAGGGCTTGTAGGCAGCCTGATTACCATTACTGCCAGGTGTAGCGCCGCCTCCATTGCTACGATTGGCAGCTTCCGCCGCGAGTCGTAGCAGAGCATCCATAGGAAACGGCTTAGGTAAATAAGCTAAAGGATGAAACTCGGCTAGATAGCGAGGGCTCACGCGAACCGCTGAAAGCACCACCACTGGTAGCGTTGGCTGATCACCATCGATCACCTGTGTGTGCAGATAACCTTCGCGTTGCGCCGTGCGTAATATCTCCCAGCCAGTCTGGTCGGGCAAATTAATATCCAGAAAAATAAGATCAAAGGGCGAGGTACGCAGTTGATCCAGTGCCTTCTGTCCATCAACTGCGATGTGCACGTTATGCTGACGTGCCTGGAGGTTTCGACTCACCAGGTCGCATAAGACCGCATCGTCTTCTACCAGCAATATTTTTGCTCCAGACATACTCTCATACCCTTTTCTTCAATAGAAACTGACGCATGCTCACTGAAAACGTCGGCAGCAAGGACAACGGAAAAAGAAAGTATACCTTTTCTCTTCAAACGCCTTCACTTGCGTGTAAGAGTCAGGTTTCAAGAGCAAGTGTATCCTGATAGGAGTAAATGTACGATATGGGGAAGCAGCGGGGCCCTAAAAGTTTCCTCAAGAAAAGAGAGTGGTCGCCTCACACTTTTTTCTGGTGAATGCTCACGCCTTCGGCGTTCGCGCCTGTTTCTTAGTTTTTCTATTATTTACATTTTTCATAAATTTTTGCACGGCAAAAATTTATGAAAAATGTAAATAATAGAAAAACGGTCTGAAGTGTGGCTTTGCCGCACGAACTCATCGGGCGAGAAGGAGGGTGCAACGGGGATCAAATACACTCTCTAAGAGAGTCTTGACGAAGTTTTTGTTCGTGCTGATGATAGGGGTAGCAAGGCCACTGGCAAAGTAAGGTTGGTATCTTGTATCATGCTGTTGAGAAGTGGTCAGTTGTGCGAAATCGTAGTGTAGCAAAAAGGAGTACATATGAGAATCAAACGCCTTGGAAAAACGGGATTAAAGGTCAGCGAAGTGTGCCTGGGCACGATGACCTTTGGCAATCAGGCTGATCTGGAAACGTCGTTTGAAATCATGGATGTTGCGGACGAGGCGGGTGTCAATTTTATTGATACGGCAGATGTTTATCCGCTGGGTGGTGATCTGGAGATGGTGGGGACAACTGAGGAGATTGTTGGACGTTGGCTGCGTGAGCGCAATGCACGCGAGCGTATTGTGCTCGCGACGAAGTGCCGGGGCAGGATGGGCAAAAATCCTAATGATGAGGGGTTGAGCCGCAAGCATATTATTGATGCGTGTGAGTAGAGTTTACGGCGCTTAGAGACCGATTATATCGATCTTTATCAAGTTCATGCGCCTGACCCTGAGACGCCAATTGAGGAGACGCTGCGTGCCCTGGATGATCTGGTGCATGCCGGAAAGGTCCGCTATATCGGCTGTTCCAATTTTCCGGCCTGGCAACTGGCGGATGCGCTCTGGGCAAGCAAACTGGCGGGCATTGCTAGCTTTGTAAGCGTGCAGCCGCGCTATAACATCGTGTTC
>CAWKKX010000041.1:0-29699 GCA_963850365.1 uncultured Chloroflexia bacterium | reverse complement strand
ATCATCCAGTGGCGCTCTTGCGAGCTTTGCTCTCTTGTGAAGAGCGTATGCGGTATTGTCGGCGATTTCTCGCCGGTATTCCTCACCTCTGGGTAGATGTCCCACGTGTTACTCACCCGTCCGCCACTCCCTACACCGAAGCATAGGGCGTTCGACTTGCATGTGTTAGGCACGCCGCCAGCGTTTATCCTGAGCCAGGATCAAACTCGCCATCCAATGTTTCTATATGCAAATCCCTCTGTAGAGATTTACTTTGTAATGTAATGACAAGATTATCAAAGTATTGACTGGCTTATTGTTCTTCTGTTTCCTTACCACTCTTCAGTTGTTCAAGTTCGTCTGCTTGCGCTTGATTTGCGCCTTCAGTTGCTATTGTCTTGCGCAAGAGAGATGATATCATTGACCTGCTTTTCTGTCAATAGTTTTTTAGGAAAATCTGAATTTTCGTATTTTTCTCACGATGGTTCGCGATGCTCTTTTCCTCGGCGTTCATCCAGGGAGATGACTTTTGGTTTTTCAGGTTCCTCTGGATTGCTCTGCAGAGTTTTGCTCCAGGTAGTAACTACAGGTGAGCGCGAGTCCAACTCCAAATGGGATAAGTCCGGGCAGTAGCCAGGGACCAAGGTGGAATGGGGTCGCCGTAAAACTACTTGGCAGGATAAAGCCTACCGGGTAGAGTCCAATGGTAAGCGAGAGTCCGACCATCATCGTGATGAGACCTGCACGCAGTATACCGCGACTACGCCGCCGTTGTTTTTGTCCCTCATTGGGATTAATACCCTTTGTGATCAGGGCCATGCGTTCCCGGTGATGGATATAGCGTAGGAGTACAATAAAGCCAAGGAAGATTGCTAATGCAACCAGCCAACCGATGAGCAAGACTATTACATTGTAGGACATTCTTTGCCACCTCTTTGTTCGTGTAGTCGTTCTATGATAAGATACATATAATCGGAACGATGTTTCGCAGATTCGTGAAACATTTCTTTGGAATCCATCCTCTAATTTAGTTATGATAAGAGAGTATCGGTTGCAGCCACCACACAGCATTGGCATGTCTATACCGGATATCCACTCAGCTTCGGCTGAGTTGGATGACGCTGCACTCGTCACCGCCAGTAAGGCCGGAGATCAGGACGCTTTTGCCATTCTGGTGCAGCGCCACCAACGCCGTGTCTTCAATCTGGTCTTTCGTATGCTTCAACAATATGAAGAGGCAAACGAAGTGACGCAAGATGCATTCTTTTCTGCATGGCAGGGTTTACCGTCTTTTCGTGGTGATGCACGTTTTTCTACCTGGCTATATCGTATCGCTTACAATTGTGCTTTAAAACAGCTTGAGCAACGCAAACGCGATAACGCTATTCAGGTTGCAATACAGGCTGAAACTATAGATGATGATGCAAGTGTTGACGCAGAGATAGAGGCGCATGATCGCCAGGCTATTGTACAAGAACATCTTTTAAATTTACCTGCGAAATACCGCGTTGTTCTCATATTACGACACCTCCAGGAAATGACCTACGAGGAAATGGCCGAAATTTTGACTATGCCTATCGGTACTATTAAAACGCATTTATTTCGTGCACGCAATTTACTCAAGGAGCGCCTTGAAGCTTTTGAGCACGATTGGAAAACGAGAGGTTAGTCGTGAAGTGTTCCAAAGCCACTCGCATGCTACAACTATACATAGATCAGCAACTTACGCTGGAGCAAATTCGTGTGTTAGAGGCGCACGTCTATGCTTGTCCTGCGTGTCGTGGAGAGTTATTCTTGTTGGAAGAGGTGGGTCGATCTCTAAGTACGATGAGGCAGGTTGCTGAGCCTGCAGATTTGACGATGAATATTATGTACCGTGTTGCTTTAAGCCCGCGTGGGGTCGAGCAACCTACAGAGGGAGTCGCAGCCTTTTGTGCTCTTCCGTCCCTCTCTTTCTGAAGTTTTGGCCGCGATTGTGCTGGCTACTGTTGCAATGTTGGGCATTGCTTTAGAGCAACCTGTTGTTCGCGCCGCTGTCTTGCCTGCTACGAACAGTCATAATTCTATCTCGCTCTTCCTTACTACGCTTTGGAATGCTTTGAGTGTGACGAATAGTGAGGTGTTGATGCTTGCTCTCTGGATAATCGGGGCGCTGCTTGGTGTCTGGATTACGCTGGCGGTGGCGGGTTCTGATATGCGAACTGTATGGTTTCGAGCGGTTGTGGATCGCTTACCTGTATGGTAGGTTATGGTAGGTAGGTGAGCAGGCCCGCTCCTCGTGTCCATCTTACGAATGATAAAAGGATAGAATGACGATGGCGATGATCAGGAAGCGTAGTGCCGGCGATATTGCCCTGGGTTTCTTCCTCCTTTGCCATCCTATCCCCGTCCTGTTTCATCTTATTGCGGTCATGGTGTTTGCGCTGTTGGCCGCATGGCCTCAACCGGTCTGGGGCGTGATCGCGCTCGTTATTGCCGCGCATACTGCTATGCAGCTTGCTATCGCGGTGCTCAACGATTATTGTGATCGTCGCCTGGATATATTGAGCAGGCGCGACAAACCGATTGCGCGTGGCCTTGTCCTACCGCAGGAGGCGCTGATCTTCGGTGTCTGCTTGATCGTTTTAATGTTTTTGCTTTTGCTCCCCTTAAATCCACTTGCCCTGCTCTTCTCTTTGCTCTATCTTGCCTGTGGTTTAGGCTACAACCTGGGTCTAAAATCCACGCCTTTCAGTGGCGTCGTTTTTGCGCTGGCTATTCCCCTGATCCCTGTGTATGCCTTTGTGGGTGTCGGTCATAGTAGCCCGGTTGTCTTCTGGTTTATTCCGGTTGCGGCCTTGCTTGGAGTGGCACTTAACCTGGCCAATTCGTTGCCTGATATTGAAGAGGATGCGGCGCATAATGCTCGTACACTTGCTGTTATACTGGGACGCAAGGGTACTCTTGTCGCCTGCCCGCTCCTGATTGTGTTTGCGCTTTTACTGGCAAGTATCCTTGCTCTTACCCATCTTGTGTCTGCTCGCTTCAGCATTTTCCTGCCGACTTTACTGTTGGTTGGCCTGCTTGTTGTTGGCTTGCTCGTGCTGGGGCGTTTAGTACAAACGGCGCGTGGACAAAAATATTATTTCTTCTTGCTAGTTCTGACGTGTCTTGTACAGGCTGGTGGCTGGCTGCTAAGCATTTTTGTTTAATGCAGCGTAAATGGCTCCTCACTTCGTATAACAAAAAAGGTCCTCTTTGTACTTCCCATTCATCAAAGAAAGAAGTTCCTGAGCATGCTTGCGGGAAGGTATTGCTCATTGGCATGTTCATTGAAAAATATTACCTATTGAGTCGAAAGGTTTATTACTGATGCCGCTTCGTCTTACTGTGCTGGAAAATCTCCTGGCTCGTCTAAATCTTCTGCCAGCGCCACTTTTGGATATGCCTCTGGCGCAAGGAATCGGAAAGATGCTGGTTACGGCCTGTGAATTGGGCCTGTTTGATGTCATACCAGCGACGGGAATTCCTTTGCAAGCGCTGGCGGAGCGATTACAGTGCCAGCCACAGGGATTGCAGCTATTGCTACAATTGCTCGTCTCTGCTGGCTATTTACGCTGTCGTAACGGGTGCTATTACAATACGCGTATGTCGCAGCGCTGGCTCACCTCAGACTCGCCAGTGAGTGTGGCACCTTACATCATACATAGTCCCGACATTGTCGCCATCTGGGATCACCTGCCGGAAGTCATACGCACGGATCAGCAGTCCATGCGCTTGCCATACGAAGAAGATGCTTCTGACCCTGAGACCCATACGTTGCTGATGCGTCATTATGCGGGCCTGGCCTCGCTGGCGACTGCGATGGGTGGCGATATTATCAAGCATGTACGCTTGCCATCTGGCGCTAGCCGCCTGCTAGATGTTGGAGGCTCGCATGCGGCCTATAGTGCACTACTTTGCCGCAAATATCCACATCTATATGCTACAATCCTGGATATCCAGCCTGGGATCGAGGCCGGACGACGCACCGCCAAACGCTTTCAGTTGGAGAAGCGCATAGATTTTATGTGTGGCGACATTGTACGGGACGATTTTCCCGCGCGTTTCGCCGAGCCGTTCGACGCTGCTCTATACTTTCATATAGCACATTTATTGCAGCCAGAGCAGAATCAGGCCATTCTATCTAAAGTCGTGCGTACGCTCAGGCCAGGAGGCATTCTGGTTTTTGTTGATCAGATAACGGACCAGACCCATGGATCGCGTCTGGCGTCGCTCATGGTGCAATTTATGGCCCTTACGATGACGACGGTTGGTGGCACATGCTATTCTTTTTCGACGGTGAAGGGGTGGCTGGAGCACGCTGGTATGGGGCGGGTACGCAGTTGTCGCTTGCTTACGCCTGGGGCACATATGATTGTGGCGGTGAAGAGTGGGTGAGTGGTGGTTTATGACATAGTATATTGTCAATCGTTTGGCAATATACTATGCAATAGGAAAATGATGAGAAGCGAGAAAGGAAAGGCGAAAGGGTGATGACTCGATTACAAGAGGATTATGCTGCGACATAATCTCTTGGAGGTGGGAGAGTTTCTCCATCGGCTAGAGCATCCATTACCCAACTTTCGATGGCGTCTTCGCCTTGTTTTACAGCTTCCTCATAGGTTTTTCCATGGGTCATACAGCCAGGAAGTTCAGGAACACTAACAACGAATATATCGCTGCGGCTATCCCATTGGATGATCATTGAGTAATGGGGTATGTTGTTCATTGTTGCTCCTTACTTTAGTCTATTCAAGGCTTTTCGTACCTGGTCTATTTGGTAGGGTTCAGCATCGTTTCCATCTTTGCCTGATATTGTAACTCTTACCCCTAGAAGTGCAGGGTGTTTCCATACTGTGTGACTGCCCTTTCCAGATCGCCAGGTAAATCCTGCCCTTGCGAGGTTAGCCTTCAACTCTTTAACTTTTACGGGCATGCCTTACTCCCTTAATAATAACATATGAATTTGATGGTTCACTATGTTCTCTTTCGAGTTTCTATCATGCTGGTTCAAATGATTAGGTGCTATTATTGGCTGTTTTAAAACTCAATAGGAATATTTTATGTAGTATCATATTATATAAAAATTGTAAAGAGTTTGTTTTGTTATAAAAAATTTTAAACAAAATTAATTAGTAAATGCATTTATGTATATAAATTAGGTGCTAACTGAAGATCCTTTGTCTATCTCTGCTCTTTGTGTTATCCTTATTATGAGTTTGAGGCTTTTTTTGAAATAAGGATTTTCTTATTATCATTGGCGATAATAAGATGGCAAGATTATTTTCTTATTATGAGTTTGAGGCTTTTTTTGAAATAAGGATTTTATGTTGGAAAATGGCAGCAAAAAAAGTATAAATACTAGCCGAGCGGCATATTACTCTATCAAATTGGTGGTTATAAGACGTTTGTTCCAAGACCGTTGCCTCCTGATCCATCTATTCAGTTTAGATAGCGAGATGGTCCAGTTACTTACTATGGCGGAACGAGCGTTGGGACGTTTAGATGGTGCAAGTGGGATACTGCCAAATGTTGATCTTTTTGTTGCTATGTATGTGAGTAAGGAAGCAGTCCTTTCAAGTCAAATTGAAGGAACACAGGCTTCTCTGATAGATGTTCTTGCGTTTGAGGCCGATGCTTCAGTACCTGAAAATCCCCAGGACATTGAGGCTGGTAGTGCATTAATCAAATGCGTTGAATATTTATTTCAAAGGCCTAATACGCTTCCGCCCCCTAATTGAAAGGCGTTGCTTAAGATGCTATCTCGGCTTCTCATGCTGTTTGTCCTTTACTGGTAAGTAGAGCATAGTCTGTGTTTATTGTATATAATATTCTCTTTATAGGAAAACTGTTGTGGTTGAGCGTTTTGACGTATACAAACATGTGCAAACTATACCTTTGTTTATGAGCTTTTAAGACATTGGTTTGCTAAAGCTTGAGGATGGGGTATTTAAACCACTAACATTGTTATTTCTGTTTGACTTTGGGTATATGTTCTACTGCACTCGTATATACACGTGTGATCTGTCTCTATAGGCCGATCCACATTGATTTACCTGGTCTTGGATGCTATACTTCCTCTTTTTGACTATACTTCTGGATGGTAAAAATAAAAGCACTTGAATTGTATATCCAGATGCTTTTATTTAGTATACTCTGTGGTTCATCCATTGGAAAGTTTGGTTATTCGTATCACATGGTTGATAATAGCTTTAGTGTGATCATAACAAAATCTTCCATTTCTATCTGTTCTTATGGGTAAAAGAGAAATATTACAGTACGTCTATTTCACAAGATTCTGATAGCTCGTCTAGAAATTCTATCTTTAGGTATCTTGCAATAGCCTCAATTTGATGGTATCGTTCACGCAAAGTAGAGATAGATATGAGCCGACACATTTGGTTCATAGGTGGGGATAGTCGTGAGAATGTAGGCCCATTGATTTCCGTGATAACCTTTTCTCTCCGTTCATCAGGTGCTACTATATAAAGTGCGATATTTAGATTGGGTTGCATGGCAATTAAATCCGCCATTCTTAAAAGACCGAGTAAATAGAGGTAGTACATTCAATTTCAAAGGCAGCTGTGATGGCATTTCCTTTTAACCATAGAACATCTATAAGTTCTATGGTTCGAGTTGTTGCAACGTCAAATTGTAACGGAAGCTCCTTTTTAAGGCAGGGTATAGCTGTAAATTTACGTCCGTTTGCTTCTCGGTTACGGTCGTTATTTGCCACCCATACATCTAACCCCATATCGTTTCCTAATTTCAGGAGTAACCATTGAATTTCTGTATGCAGTCTAGGCTCTTTGAAATCTTTTGAGGGCTCTTCTATATCCTCCTTTCCATTTTTCTCTGTGATTTCATCGCTTCCTGGTACAGTCACTGGGCCTAATTTAGTGCGTAGCACTGTTGGTTGTTTACCTAGCTTTTGTTTTGCTATAGGTCTAGTTATAGGATTATTTTTTGCTTCAAAGAGTGCTTGTACTATCATTTCTCCATCTGCCATTTTCCACTTTGTAGGGGAACCACGTACATGTTAAGTCTAAGCAAAAGGGCTTTCCAAATTTTCAAAAATAGATAACTGGTCCTTGAGATGGATAATAGGTACGCTTGTTTCTGGCGTGAGTTGAATCGGAGGTTTTATATATTCTACTGGAACACTTCATCTTGCCTTATTCAATGATTATGAAAAGTTTGAGGATACCTCTAATACAACAACTCTTCGAGAAAATCTTGTGAGGTAACAGAGAAGGTAGTCTCCTATTTTTATTTGCTGAACGCTTCTCCATCGGCTTTCTCTAAATCCTGAGATGCCGCCTCCTGTATCAGAATGCTTGCCAAGTGGTAAAACTCAATAAATCTAACCAATAGTTCTTTGTAGTCATTCTGTAGTTTACTCCCCCACATTACTTAACCTGTTACACTAGTTTGATACTTCAAAGTGTGTATTTTGGCGATTAAATATAAAATTCTAAAATTTAAGTCTGACGAAGGTTGTACGTAGGAGACGAAGAGTTAGTACTTTTGGATGTTTCAGTGGGCATAGCCTCTCCCTTGCTATTTCTACCTCTTGAGGAGATGTACATATATAATAGCATAGGAACATATTAATGAACATTCTTAATTGTTTGTATCAGGTAAGCGTGTCATATTTTTATGTCTTGCCATTGGTTTAGTCAGTACAACATGACTATTGGCAGAGATTTGAAGCACTTTCATGTGGTATCTATCGTTTCAGACCTCTAGTCTCTCTTACTCTTGGAAAAGAAAAATAGAGGTCTGAAGCGGCTCTAGATGGTGTTTACTGCTTCAAATCTCTAGTATTTCTGATAATTATTTTTGTGGGGATTTTCTGGTAGACGTGCAAGAATCTGGGTAAGTAATATCTCTAAATTGTTGAACTTCGATGTATGTTCATTGAGGCTGATCTTAATTTCTTTGATATCTGCTTGCTATTTGTATGCAAGGCCGAGAAGCATTGTAGCATTATGGTTTACACTCTCGACATCTGCATCATTAAGTTTCTTCTGCAAGAGTGCAACTGTTCTCTTCTAATGTGGCGAGTTTCTCTTCTTGTGTTGGCATAGGCATTTAACCTTTCACTAAGTACTGCAATGGTTTTTAGGCCAGTACTATTATACCTTATCATGGCTTACTGGCTATTTTAATTTCTTTGGAGGTGCATTGGATACTAAAGCTTTTCTTTCGTTCCTTTGTACTGCTAATTCTATATGTCTTGGGCAGATAGCAATTCCATTGTAGCGCCAATAGGCAGTGTTTGCACATCGTAAGCCCGTAGAGTGCTCTATCTCACACTGGCATGTCTCAATTGCTTGGATTCCTACAGCTTCGTGATAGTAAGAGGTGAATAATTGGCGGAGGGCCATGCGAAGCAGTCTGATATGGTTAAATGCTAGTTCAGGGAGCTTTTGTAAGTTTTCTATAGGGTACCATTGCACATGGGAAGCATCGTCCCCTGCTTCGATTTTAGCTTCTGGACTGAGTGGTTCTGATTTAATAGTTCTCCACAACCTTTCTGTAAAGATATTATCAAGGGCTCGTCCTTTTCCATCCATACTAATTTTTACTTCTGCAGCTTGAAGAAGTTGCCGATACTGTGGACTCGTAAAATGACTCCCCTGATCGCTATTACAAATGGTTGGCGTCGCTTGAGCCAGAGCACGTTCGAGTGCCGTCAAGACAAACGGGCAGTTCCAGTGTCTGATCCAGTTCCCAACTAATCACATAGCGTGTATACCAATCCAGGGCCGCTACGAGATACATCCAGCCCCCTCTCAGCGATATAGTATATCCAATCCTCAAATATAATTGGGATATTGGCTGGTTGTATGACGCAAAAGATAGGGAAAAATCCCTTCTTTTTGTGTTCGTTTGCTCAAATTCGGACCAAGGCAAATCCCTGCAATTCCCATTTCCCGCATATACCGCTGAATAGCTTTGCGATTGACTTCCACTCCTTCTAATTGGAGTTGAGCAGTTATCTTCCGTCGATCCATAAAACGGGCTTTTCGTATATAATCTCGTCTATACGGTGCTTCAGAAGGATCTCTGCGGGTGGTGGTGGTTGCGGCTGATAGTAGACACCGGATCGATTCAAGCTCAACAACTCCACCTGGATACGAACGGAGAGTTCCTCACTTTCTCGTTCGATCAAACGCAAACGCTCATCGCGGTTCAGGTTCAAGGCCAGATTTTTTTTCAACCAGGTCAACTGTGTTGTTAACCTTCCGATATCTCCATATAATTCGTTGAGTCGCTCTTCATATTCCGCTCGTACCGTAGAAAGCGAATCCTTTTACTCAAAGAGGCTGGGCAACCCATCTACGACGATATCCTTCCATCGCCTCAGTTGTGTCGGATGTACCTCGTATTCCGCCGCAATCTGAGCGATCGTTTTCTCTTCTTTTAGCAACTCTTGGACGACTTGGGACTTAGAGCTCGCTGTATGTTGTTTTTTGATGTTAAAAATGTATCTTGCCTACCCTCTTTTTTGGGTCTCTTTCTATGGGTCCATTATAATCTGGGGGATTGGTTAGAGAATGTTCATAAGAGCAAGCTTCGTATTGGTACATACGTCAACTATAAAAAGCTTATCAATTATGTGATCGTTGACCTGGGTGATATATGGTTACAGAAACTTACTCCTCAGCATGTGCAGACCTTTTAAGGGTAAACCGAAAACTGCGGCAGGTAAGCGTTTGGTAAGCCTTCCTGCTTTTCTTCTTGATATGTTGAGGTTACATCGTACTCGACAATTAGAGTTGCGTGAGACTACTCCTACCTGGGTAGACCATGATTTAGTGTTTTCTAATCTTAGTGGCGGTTATCTCCACCCTAATCATATGGGTGAATTGTTCAGGGAGTTGGTGAAAGAAGCAGGCTTGCCACCTATTCGATTTCATGATCTGCGTCATAGTGCTGCAACAATGCTCCTGGGTATGGGAGTTAATATCAAGGTCATTCAAGAATTGTTGGGGCATAGCGACATTTCTATAACACTAGGCTTGTACTCTCATTTGCTTCCTTCAATGAGCAAGAGGCGTGGATAGTTGGGATGGTGTGTTTGGTCTAGATACTAAGAAGGAGGAAGAGGACAAGAGCAAGGATAAAGCCTTTTGCTCCCTGTTTTGTTCCCGTGGCTGTTCTTCTGTTTAGTTGTGCTTTCTGGTTATTGGCATAAAACAAGGCCAGAAGCTCTTTAGTAAGACTGCTTCAGGCCTTTTGTTTTAGTCGGGGTGAGAGGATTTGAACCTCCGACCACTACAACCCCATTGTAGTGCGCTACCGGGCTGCGCTACACCCCGTCATTTACTTTACTGGGACAGCGGTAATTCTAACAGAAATGAGTGTCCTCGTCAATAGTTTTTGGACTGGTTTTAGCCACCTCGCAATTTCTTAAAATCTTCCCACATTTCATGATCGATATCAGCAATGTTTTGTCGTTTCAATTCAGAGGCAAGAAATGGGGCCTTTTCTTCCAGGTAGTCAAGATCATACTTTCCCATCAGGTATGGTCTTAGCCATACCATGCGCCCTCGGATGCATGTTTCGCCGTTGAGTTGGAGCCTTTTGATAGTTTTATCAACGCTTTCAACCTCTGTTTCCGTTAGATTGTTGCCAGCCTTCAATTGTAACGAGGGAAAATGAATGGACAAACCAGCCAGCTTGAAGTGTGAAAGGATCAAGAACATCCTCATAATTCCCTTTCCGACCATTTAATGTTCCACACACTAATCTATAGTTGTCCCAGGAGTATGCTAGTTCGGGGTAAATATCCTTTGGTTTGAAATGCTCAACTGTATTTGAACCAGTGTCGGGTGGTATCCAATGGCATGTATAAGCGCATATCGCTGAATAAGCTTGATAGAGTTCTGGAATGATATCTCGCCAATAGTCTGGTAGTCGTTTACCCTTTGTCCTTGGGTGAGGGTTTTTCGCTAGAAATTTTTCCCCTGGCTTTTGTACTTTTTCATAAAAGTCGTGCGGCTCAGGTTGTTTTTTGATGGGCATCAAAACGAACGCCTCTCTGTTTTGCAAAATAGGTCCATAAAGGCCAGAATTCGTCATCAGGAGCCAGGACTTTTCGTAAGGTATTTGATATCTGTTGTACACGTTCAGCAGATGGATTGTCTGCAAGCTGTATTTCTCTCGCCTCTTCTATTGTCCTCTCGGCTTCGATGGAGCGTGGTTGTGATAGGCCGAATATATCTGATATAAGCCATTGATCAACACGACCCCTCTTCACAAATGGCACTTCGTCGAGTTGAACCGAGCCGTCATCATCCAGGGAGAGATGAAATAAACTATCGAGATCTTCATCAAATATAGGTTCCATGGAGGCGAGGATGAGGGGCGAATGTGTGGCAATTATAACCTGCGTACTCACCTCTTCCACCAATGCGCGTACAACGTTTATTATGCCAGGAACTATCGCGCGTTGCCAGAAGGGGTGAAGATGTGCCTCCATTTCATCTATGAGCAGAACGATACTTCTTTGTGGCTTTTCGCGAATGAGTTCTGAATTGATAACATGTTCATTCCAGGCCCATACAAGAATATATGCCAGGGTTACGATCCGTTTGATACCAGCAGAACATAGTACAATAGGTACCGGACCATACGGGAACTCCAATGTTGGAATTGGTCGTACATCCCTCTCTTCATCGGGAATCCTCATTGGTTCTCCTGGTAACAGTGGATATTGAGGGTGTGGTGATAACTCTTTTAGGGCTGAACAGAATATGTTGAAAAGAGATTTATCCGTTGCGGTTTGCCAGGTTTTCCAGTCTTCTATTAGTCCTCGGCATCTGACTATCGTTTTATCATTTCTTGTCTCTCGTACACCGTCCCAAACTTCCTTTGATGAAATACGTATGAATGCATCATCATTCGTTTGAAGTATGCTATCGATTTTTGCAGGGTCCCAGATGGCAAAAGACCCATCGGCCTGGGAGAAGATGGACAGTCCTGGCAATACATTGCGGTTTTTTGGTTCGGCCCAGGCTTGTGCCCTCCAGTTATATTTGACAGTTTGAGTTCTATCCGTTTGATATTCTTTACTGATCTGGAATGTAATACTTGGATTGTTGGCTTTAGGGCGAGGAAGCGCTGGATACCGAGATGCCCAGGTGCCTGTTAAAGCCCACCAGGCACACTCCAAAAGAAATGTCTTGCCCAAAGCATTATCACCCGTGATGACGTTTAATCTTAGAGCAAGATCAAGCTCGGTTTCCTCTGAAGGACCAACCTCAAAGAGCTTTAATGTTTGGAGTTTGGCTCCGTATTCAGCCAGTGTGTTCAGGTAGTTGAATAAAGGTATGTTTTTGGGCTCTTGATTTGGGGATGACCGATACTGTCCAGGAGTGTTTCTACACTTATTGGTTGTTCTTGCAACGATAACTTATCGTAGAATGGGCCTTTTGTATGAAATAATACCTGCTCTTTCTCCTCAATATGAAACTCAGAAAAGAATAGCTTAATAATGTCATTGATTTGAGTGTTCTCGTCCCAATTCCTCGTGCGAAATAGCCAGACAGCCAGATCAAATGTGGGGATAAGAGTAATAGTCAGGTGTTCTTCAGCCAGTTTTCGAATATAGTCTGTTTTCCATCCCCACTCTCGACTGCCCTTTTGATGCAGGATTACATCCGAAAACGTGTCAACTGTAATTCTGTGCAGTGTATTTGCATACCGATAGGTATTCCAGCGTTTCTTTTGATTAGAGGTTTTGAATGGTGTGTAAAAGCCGTTGTATCCATTTGTCGGTCGGTAATATTTTTGTAAAAATGCTTCTAAAATAGGCAGAAAATTCAGATTTTTTGTTTCACCCTCTGGTAGGTCTACCTCTTTAAGGGCGAGAAAGACGGTGCCGAAGAACGGGTTCAGGTCATGTAGCTTTTTGGTTGACTGTTCGATTTGTACTTTACTAAAAAACACGTTCTTCTGCTCCTTTATAGCTCGCTCAGATGCGATAATTGTTAGTTTCAATGTGCTTAGTATCGCTCAAATGTTTTTTGTTGGCAATACTTTATTTTAGCTGCCGACAAAAGCGTTAGATCTTCTCCTCTTCCAGTTGTATTATCTTTTTGATTAGCACGTGTGTATATGAGGTCAATAGAGGTCTTTCCAACCGTTATCTCTGTGTGGTATACTGATGAGTAAGAACAAATATTCTATTTGTTGAAAACTATTGCAAAGAAAGCGAGTTTGCTATGCTCAAGAATTATGACAATTTCTTCTTGCCCGCCACCGACCTTACGAGTGCACGTGCGTTCTATGCCGATACTCTTGGCCTGTCTGTGAAGTTTGATTTCTCTGCCCGTGGTTTGCTGGCTTTTCGCGTTGGAGATGAGGAGGCGGCCATCATTCTTAGAAACCATGCAGATACGAAGCCGGCTATTTTGTTTGAGGTGGATGATGTTAGGGCTACGTATGCGGAATTGAAAGAGAAGGGTGTAAAATTTCTCTCGGAACCATATGAGATTTACACGGGTCTGGCGGCGGAGTTTGAAGATCCATTTGGGAATCGTTTGGGCATTACGGATTATTCAAAGAAGCCAGAGGCCGGGCCAAATGCGAAATAGGTGAGGGGCAACCATGAGGTTGCTACGCGAGGTTGATTTTTCTTTCAATGGCACTGAATTAGCAAATAGCAAATATACTCTGCTAGACTTTCTTGCCCATATCTGCTACACTACACGGCAAAGAAACATACTAGATGTGTAAATGCGAGGATGGGGAGAGTAGGCATACAGGAAATGCGCAGGGAGAGGGGGCCACCGACTGCAAGCCCCTTTGCATGGCCGTTCGCTGAAGTTCACCCCAGAGCTGGCCGTTGAAGCTTAGTAGTGGTAGACAGCCCCGGATCGTCTCCGTTACCGGACAAACCAAGTGGAACTATGGCTCGATCTGGCTCTATTATAGAGAGATACGTTATTTATGTGTCTAAAAGAGTCAGGAGCGATATTCAATACGGGTGGTACCACGGAGCTTGCTATGCCGACTTCGTCCCTGTTGACGAGTGTCGGCTTTTTGTTTTTTGGAGGATTTATGTTAGGACAACTTGAACAGTTGCTGGGGCAACTCGATGAGCTACGGGAACGGGCAATCGAGGAGTTGAAGCCGATCAATGCGTTGGCTGATCTGGATGCGTGGGATACGCGCTATCTTGGGCGTAACCGTGGCGAGCTTAAAAGTCTCTCGTCCGTTATGCCGAAGCTGACAAAAGAGGAGCGTCCCCTGGTCGGGCAGAAAATAAATGCGGTAAAGGCCGAATTGGAGCGTGAACTGGCGCAAAAGCGTGAGCAGCTACACCAGCGTGAGATGATGCTCGCCCTGGAGAGTGAGCGCATTGATGTTACGTTGCCGGGCCGCGCCCTGCCCGCCGGAACGATGCACCCGATCTCGCGTATCATCCTGGAGGTGACACAGATTTTCGAGCGTATGGGCTTTAGCATTCTGCAGGGTCCAGAGGTGGAGACCGACTATTATAATTTCCAGGCTTTGAACATTCCACAGGATCATCCGGCCCGCGATATGCAGGATACCTTCTGGGTGGCACCGGGGCAGATATTGTTGCGCACCCAGACATCGCCTATGCAGATACGCACTATGAAACAGACGCGACCACCCGTCCGCGTGCTCGTGCCTGGCAAGGTCTATCGCAACGAGGCCATTGATGCCACACACGAGGCGATGTTCCATCAGATCGAGGGCTTGCTGGTCGATGAATATTGCACAATGGCCGACCTGAAAGGATGCCTGGAGCGTTTCGCCCACGAGATGTTCGGCAGTGATCGCCGCCTGCGTTTTCGTAGCAGCTACTTCCCGTTCACAGAGCCAAGTGCAGAAGTGGATATCAGTTGTGGACTCTGTGATGGCAAAGGTTGCCGTTCTTGCAAATATAGCGGCTGGCTGGAGATTCTTGGTTCGGGTATGGTGCATCCGAAGGTATTGCGCGAGGTAGGCTATGACCCGACAAAATATCGTGGTTTCGCCTTCGGTATGGGTGTAGAGCGCATCGCTATGTTGAAGTATGGTATCGGAGAGATACGCCTCTTCTCCGGCAATGATTTACGCTTCTTACGCCAACTATAAATTCAGTACAAAAAGAAGCAGCGCGAAAATTGTAAAGGAGAAGATACATGAAGGTTCCTTTGAGCTGGCTCAAAGAGTATGTCGATATATATACAACGCCCGAAGAACTGGCTGATACGCTAACAATGGCTGGCCTTGAGGTCGAAGCCATCGAGTATATTGGGAAAGACTGGGGCGACAAGATCATCACGGCTCAGATCACACACCTGGAAAAAGTAGAGGGCTCGGACCACCTGAATTATACTCATGTAAATACCGGGACTCATGAGCTCAATGTCATCTGTGGCGCACCGAATATTAAGCTGGGAGATAAAGTACCGTTGGCCCTGCCTGGAGCAAAGATTGGCGATCTCACAATTAGTGAGACACGCAAATTCGGCTATGTCTCGCAAGGTATGCTCTGCTCTCCGCGTGAGCTGGGTATGGGCAATGATCATGCCGGCATTTATATACTCGATCCCGCCACCGAGCCTGGCCGCAATCTCGTGGATCTACTGGGCGAAGTCGTGCTGGACTTCGCGATCAAAGCCCATCGCGGCGATCTCTCATCGGTAATCGGCATTGCACGCGAGGTAGCCGCTCTTACTGGTCAACCACTGCGTATCCCGCAGCCTGAGTTGCTTGAGCAGGGGACGCCCACAGCCGAGATGATAAAGGTGACCAATGAGGCCCCCGACCTATGTCCGCGCATTACGTTTCGCGTGGTAAGCAACGTGAAGATTGGTCCCTCGCCGAGCTGGATGGGACAGCGCTTGCTTGCAGCTGGTATGCGTCCAATTAATAATATTGTCGATATTACCAACTATGTGATGTTGGAGTTTGGTCAGCCGCTCCATGCCTATGACCATGACCTTGTGCCGGAAGAACATATCATCGTCCGGCGTGCTCGGCCAGATGAGACGATTACCACCCTCGACGATGTGAAGCGCAAGCTTACCACTGATATGTTGTTGATCGCTGATCCAACCGGGCCGACTGGCATTGCCGGGGTGATGGGTGGTGCAAAGAGCGAAGTGAGCCCTAAGACCACAACGATTCTATTGGAGGCGGCCAACTTCAAGGGCGGCAATGTCCGTCGCACCTCGACAGTACTGGGCCTACGTACAGATGCTTCCAGTCGCTTTGAGAAGGGGCTAGATCCTGAACTGGCGCTGGCCGGCTCGAATCGTGCAGTCCAGTTAATGGTAGAACTGGCGGGCGGCGTTGTCAATCCAGGTGTTGTAGATAACTATCCACAGCCCGCTCAGCCTCGTACGTTGGAGTTCTCAACGGATGAGGTGGAGTGGTTGACGTCAATGAAAGTAACGCAGGATGAGATTATCACTGCTCTGCGTGCACTTGATTTCACTGTGGTACCGGATGAGCAGGGCGAGAAGGTGTTAGTAACAATACCGTCTTATCGTTCGGATATAGAGGAAGGGGCCGACCTGGTTGAGGAGGTGGCGCGCCTGATCGGCTATGATCGCATCCCCAGCACGATTCCGATAGGTCCATTGCCTGCTCTAACAGTTGATACCTGGTTCGAGCGCGAACAGGAGATTCGTGACCTGCTGGTCGGGAGTGGCTTGAACGAGATTGTGACGTATACGTTGACAAGTCGTGCTCGTATGGCAAATTTGCTGGCCTATACGCACGAGGATGCAGCCCTGGCTTTGTTACAGACTCCCAGGCGCTCTGATGTGCAAGCTGCTGCGATAACAAACAATGCAGCGACGGCTGTGGCCACATTTGATCCTGCGACAATTCCAGCCGTTGCCCTGGTCAATCCGTTGAGTCCTAGCCTGGAAGTGATGCGCCTGACGCTTATGAGTAATTTGCTGGAGACGGTACAGTCAAATAGCAAGCATAATAACGCCGGCTTGCGCTTTTTTGAGATTGGACGCCGCTATCTACCAATGGAGGATAAGCTGGCCTTGCCCGATGAACGCCGCTCTGTGGGTATCGCTCTCTATGGGCCGGCTGCGATCTCGTGGGTGCCCGACTTATCGCGTCCGGCTGACTTCTATGATCTTAAAGGTGTGCTGGAGACATTGCTGGAAGGTTTAAAAATCCGACACTATCGCTTTACGCCAACGCAGCATCCAACCTTCCATCCTGGTCGTTGTGCCATGCTGGAATTGCCTTATACTAATGATGCAGGTGAGGAAATATATAGCCCGGTTGGTGTGTTGGGCGAAGTACATCCACTGGTGCAGCAGCGCTATGACCTGTCCCATCGTGCATACCTATGCGAGCTAGACCTGGAGCAACTCTATGCAGCTGTACCTGCACACGTGGTTTATCAGCCTATCTCGCGCCATCAGGAGCTCACGCGTGACCTGGCACTGGTAGTGGATCAACATATAGTCTCGCAGGATATTCAGGACGACATTATTCGTCACGGTGGTGAACTGTTGCGCAATGTCACCCTCTTTGATGTATATACAGGTGAGCCAATTCCCGCAGGTAAGAAAAATCTTACCTATTCATTGGTTTATCAGTCGCAGGATCGGACGTTGACAGATGGTGAGGTCAACGCACTTCAGGACCGTATCATGAAGATTCTGCATGAAGATTTTGGTGCTGTTTTACGTTAATAGTACAGACAAATAGGTATTCTCTATCATATATAGTTTGCACGTTTACAGCTACTACACTTTGCACAGTAGTTGTAAACATGCAAATTATATATGGTAAATCGCATATCTCTCTTGTGTTACCAAAAAGGCGTACATGATACACCCTTCTAGTAGTATGATGTCCTGAACTTAGTACTCTAAGTAGGCTGAGTGACGAATTATATATTTTCAACGTTTAATTATTGAGGATTAGTTCATAAATATATCTTAAAATTTATGCAGAATTTCATGATCCTCTTGATGCTTTGTTTTAAGGATGGATGAGGGTTAAGGTTTGTATTTTCGAGAAGAGTTGAAAAAATGAAGCAGTGTTTGCATTGTAATAAGCCGCATAGCGCTTCTTCCCTTTGGTGTGAGCGATGTCATTTGCAATTATGGAATGATAATCCTGGTGATGAGCAGGTATCGCTCGATGTCTCTTCCTTTGCAACAAATCCACTTCCAGCAGTGCAAAGTCATCCTATAACACCTATACCTTCTGTACTCTCGGTTGCAAAAAAAACATCGCAGGAGTTAGCACCATCTACTGCTGAACTGCCCAGTGTAGACCCTGAAGGACAAAATACTTATCAGATTTATAACAATGCCGACCTGCCAAAAGTAGAGCCAGAAGGGCCGAATATTTATCAGGCGTATAACAATATAGTAGAGCAGTCTTTAAATCGTCTGAATGAGGCGGCCCGTCGTATAGCTGCCGAACCGGATGCTATACCTAAAGAGCATTCACCGCATGTGCTGCGTGCCAATCGCCTCACACCTCTACACGATATATCCGCTGATATCCACCGTGATAACACACCTCTCTCTCCTATTTCTTATGATACATTGCCTGGCGAACAGGATGTGTTTGCCAGCCAACTGCCAGATTTCTGGCCCTGGCTGCAAGAGCCAGAAG
Source organism: uncultured Chloroflexia bacterium (assembly GCA_963850365.1). Classification (GTDB taxonomy): domain Bacteria; phylum Chloroflexota; class Ktedonobacteria; order Ktedonobacterales; family Ktedonobacteraceae; genus Dictyobacter. The sequence goes on along the minus strand of CAWKKX010000041.1, from coordinate 11,066 downwards.
AAGAAGCTGAAAACGACAGCTTGAAGAATCATACTGATCCGCTATCTACGCGTCGTGTTCCTACTAGCAAAGAGTCTTTGAGTATTGAGGAAGAAGATCTACGCCTGGCTAGTGTGCAGGGGCAAGGTGTTCCAGGCGTTGTTCAAGTTGTGCAGCCGCGTTCCCGAAAATGGTTATATATTTTATTTGCGTGTACGATTGTGCTTGTTGTAATCGCTTTTGCCATTGATATTGCGCTTGTGGCATCGATAAATAATCGGGCACCAAAAGTAGTTACTTCTTTACCTCCATCATTTGTGTTGTCAAAAAACGTAGTCCGCTATAGTGAAAACATTACACTCCATCTTAAAAATTTCTCGCCCTCCTCCTCTGTGATTATTTCGCGCGACATTCAGGAACGTGTGCATCTGGCAACGGGCAAATCTACTGTCCAGGTTGGGTCAGATGGTCGGCAAGATGTTGTCCTGCTTATCGATACCGATTGGAACCCTGGCATCCATATGCTTGAGATAGAAGATATACAAACACGCTATACTGCCAGTGCGATGTTGCGTATTGATGCTGGCCCAACCCGTCCTGCTCACATGATGGTTGAGGAGACTATGGTTGATTTTGGCTCATCTATTCAGGGAGCTAATACGATCCAGCCTTTGAACTTGAAGAATAGCGGTAGTGGCTCTATTGCCTGGTCTGCGAGTAGTGATGCGGCGTGGCTGATGATCTCTCCCAACCATGGCGTTTTTAGTGGTCATCAGTCTATTGAGGTGGCAGGCTCACGTACACATCTTAATCCTGGTGATTATACTGGCAAGATTACATTCTCTTCTAATGTGGATGTGCCTCAGAGTATTGCAGTGCATATGACCGTGTTGCCTCTGCCCCCCAATCCTGGGGCTGTACTGAGTGTGTCTCCCTCTGTACTTGCCTTTACGGCTATCGATGGTATGGCTGATCCAGGGAATCAGACGCTGGTTATAAGTAATCCTGGTTCGCAACCGCTTTATTGGTCGATTGGTAGCAGTCAGCAAACAACAGGAACTGATAGCTCTTCTTACCAGGCCCAATCGAGTTCGAGTACTGGTTGGTTAAATACGACTCAGACATCAGGTATGGTCGTGCCAGGCTCTACTGGTTCGGTTGTTGTTCAGGTACATAGCCAGGGTCTATTGCCAGGAACCTATATGAGTGAAGTTATGTTGAGTGTGAGTGATGGGCATAATGCTCTTAACAGTCCGCAGGCTGTAAGCGTTTCTCTTACCGTACAGCCGCGTTGTGGCCTCACATTAAACACTGGTACTTTGCTCTTCACAGCTGTTTCTGGACAGGATAGCCCGGCCGGTCAGACATTGAGCTTGACAGCGGCCGCAGGCTGCCCGAATGTAGTGCCCTGGAATGCCGTTGCATCTGATAACTGGTTGCTGATAACTCCTACCAGTGGTCAATTAAAAGGCGTCACAACCTCTGTGATGAAGGTGAGTATCAATACAACTGGGATGAAGCCTGGCAGCTATACAGGCAATATTATGATCGCTGTCGGCCAGAATACGCAGTCAGTCGCAGTACAATTAACAATTCAGGCCCCGCCTCTGCCTACTGCACCGATTATTAGCGTTGCTCCACTGAATTTGAATTTTAGTACTATTCAGAAACAGCCAGACCCGCCTGGGCAGTCTGTAGCGATTACAAATACAGGCGCAAGTACGCTCTTCTGGCATATCACTGTAGCGCAGTTAGCCTCCTCCTGGCTTGGGGCTTCTCCTAGTGGAGGTAATATCCCACCGGGTCAGACCAAAAATATAACTGTGAATGTGAGTGCAAGTGGCCTGACACCAGGTAATTATGTTGGTCAGATTACCCTGGAAGGAGTGGATCAGAACAATGCTGTGGCAAGTGGAAGCCCTCAAAGGGTGAATATTAATTTTGTGGTTTTACCACCATGCACGCTGTCCCAACCATCTTCTAGCACGCTGGCCTTTAACTCAACACAGGGTGGAGGTAACCCATCACCACTACAAGAGGCGCTAACGGTCTCGGGCAATTGTGGCTGGCCCGTGAACTGGCAGGCCTCTACAAGTTCAGATGCGCCCTGGTTAACGCTAACGCCTTCTTCTGGGGTCTTTGCATCCAGTAGTCAGTCGGCAACGATAACCGTTATGCCAGATAGCACTGGTCTGGCTCCTGGTGTATACACAACGTCGGTTTCTGTTTCTGCCACCGACTCTGCTGGCCTACCTGCTCAAGGGAGTCCACAGGTTTTTACTGTGACAATGACTGTGCTGCAAACCTGCCAGCTCCAGCTAGACACTGGCAAGTTGAATTTTACGGCCTTGCGAGGATCTCTATCGACGGCGCAAAGTATTAGTTTGGGCGAAGTTGGTAGTTGTGCTCAGCCCGTTACCTGGAGCGTAGATTCAGGTGATAGCAGTTGGCTGGTTCTTTCCTCTACCTCAGGGCATGATGGCTCTTTGAGTGTAAATGCCGATGCTACTGCGCTAGCTCCTGGCTTATATAATGCTACAATTACGTTCTCTGCGTCTGGTAGTGGTGATGCTGTTGTATCAGGCAAGCCGCAAGTTTCTGTTACTTTGACGGTGACTGGTGCAACCCTTAGTGGTACCGTGAATGCTTGTAGCAATTCGAGTTGTAATACGCCATTATCTGGCGTGCAAGTGACATTGACAGATGACTCTGGCAATGTTGTGAGCAATACAGAGGCAGATGCTAATGGGAAATTTTCTCTATCGAATATTCCCAATGGTTCTTATACCCTATCTGCCAGGGGCACAAGTGCCGGGTCCGTGGTATACCAGGGGGATATTATGGTTAAAGTGACGGGGGATCGAGCAGGAATTGTTATCAATATAAGTGCATCCACTCCTACGCCCTCTATTACCCCTACAACTACTCCTGTCTCACCTTCAGATATGAATTTTACATAGAGGGTCATTCAATATAGTATTTACAGTTTACACAATAGTTTATGTAAACTGTAAATACTATATTGAACGGTTTAAAATGCAGTCTAGCTGCACTTCTCTTTTCTTCTGCCTTGCATTAATTTCATTTTTTACTCCAGCTAATCATAAGAATTGATAGGCAAAAGCTTTGAACTTTAATTTCAGCATATATGATAAAATACATGCATGGAAATTTGTCGTTGCAAGCGTATATGTGATTATACATATTGATAATAACAGGTTACCACTTTGATAAGTGTGTTCTTGCTACGTTGTCTTATATGAGAACATATGGGTAAGAGTCTTTCTTTAATAAGTAGTGTCAGGAGGTTGGAGGAAGAGTTGTCTCTCTATGGCTTCCTCTCAATAATGCTTTGAAAAATACTAAGCGTTGTGCTTATTGTCATAAATTACAGCGAGTTGATGCACCAGTGTGCAGTCGATGTGGAAAATCTTTCAAACCTAAGCAGGAAAAAGTAGTGCCGAAAGAGACACATAAAGATATAAGTATTCCTTCTGTTCCCCCTGCCTCTACCTATCGTGCTGGGCATTATGCTGGCTTTCATCCAGAAGATCAGCCATATGAATTGAGTATAATCGCGATTCAGCGTCCGGCAACTGCGGAGTCAGAACAAAGGAATCGGGCGCAGCCAGAACCTGAGCATATTGTGTTTCCCGCTACTAGCGAGACTTTTGTGCTCAAAAAGGAGCGTGAGTCAGAGAGGCCGAGACATGCTACCAGGCTTACGCATCTACGTGCGCAGGTGCGCTTACCAGCACGAGTACGCTTACCTGCTTCTGTGCCCGGAAAAGCGCTGTTTTCTACGCGTGTAATTTCGTTGGGAATTACACTATCCTGCATCGTTTTTCTTCTGGCAGCCAGTATTATTGCGTTTGTACTGATTGGCAAGCATAGGACTGAGGCAACCGCAATAGTGAAGGCGGCACCTGATACTATGCGTGTTGGGGATAATAGCTTTACACTCCTGGGTAATGGTTTTGCAGTTGGTGACGTGATAACTTTTACCTATGATGGGAGTGCCCCTATTCTAAACGAGAGCGGCCAACCTATAAATGCCCGTGTCAATCAGTTTACAGGATTCTCTGTGCTGATACCTGTGTCTGATCGCTGGACTGGAGGAGTACACACTATCGATGCGCTCGATACTACCAGTGGTATGGATGCGACAACGCAGATTACCATCCTTGCTCCATCTTCAGCGCCACCCAATCTTCAGCTAGCTCAAGAACAGCTTCAGTTCCCCGATGCCGCCGCCGGGGTGGTTTCTTCACAGCTTGTTGTGTTGACAAATAAGGGGGGCGGTGACCTTATCTGGCATGCCCGGAGTGATCAGCCGTGGTTAACGCTCGCGCCTGATCATGGAACGTTTAAAGGTAGTGAGAGTGTCCAGATTACCGTGAATCGTGGTAGTCTTGCTGCTCAAGCATATACAGGGCATATTGTATTCACACAACAAGGTGCTGCTGCATCAACACTTACTATACAAATGGTCGTCAAGCCTGTACCGCCCGTGCTTGCCATTTCAACGACCTCGTTGACCTATACGACAAGCTCACTGTACAATCCCGTAGCTCAACATATCACTCTGCGCAACACTAGTACCAATGTTTTGAGCTGGTCTGCTTCTGTCGTTATCAATGAGAGTACGCCCTGGCTTTTGTTGACATCAAACTATGGTCAGTTGAAACCGGGAGACAAGAAAAGCATTGCGGTGAGCATTCGTGCACAACGTTTACTGCCAGGCAAATATCAGGGTACAATTAATTTTACTGGTGGCGCAGATGCACAGGTGCGCGTCAATCTCACGGTATTTGCAGCAACGTCTCCAGTCACGAGTAACCCAACGACAGGTGGTTCAACTACGCATACTCCTATTGTGTCTTCTTTACCGGGCGTACTTCCCACCCCTGCCAATCCATCTCCTACTGCACAGCCTGTTGTGACACCATCACCTGTACCTGCGATCAATGTAAGTGCCACTAAGATACATTTTTCAACGATCCAGGGGCAGAATCCATCTGCTCAAAGTGTGACGCTTACCAATAGTGGTGATGCTGACGTGCAGTGGAGTGCAAGCGTAAATGACGATGCGAACAATGTCTTTTCTGTAACACCTGATCAGGGGAGTCTGGGGGCTGGAGAGAGCACGAGTCTTACAGTAAGTGCAAATGTATCCAATGCCGATCCTGGTACTTTGACGGCTACAATTATGCTTGCCAGTGGGGCATTTAGTCAGAAGATAACCGTCGATATCGCAATTAAGAGTGCTCAGCCAGTTTTGAGCATTTCTCCTACCGCAATTACTTGCTCGAATGCTAGCGATACAAGTGCGTCGCAACAGCTCTCGATGACCAATAAAGGCTCAGGGACCGCTCACTGGAGCCTTCAACCGGCTTCGACTGGCAACGATACATCGTGGCTCTCTTTTGACTCTAATAGCGGGGAACTGGCTGTAGGAGAAAACACGACCATTACTATACATTGCGATGGAAGTAATTTGAGTGCGGGCACCTATACGGCCACAATTGATGTTAGTGATAGTGATGCTGGTGTGGTTGTGAAATCTGTTCCTGTTACCTTTACTGTTAGCTAATACGATTGCTGAGTTTGGGTGGAGAACATGCCCTTTAAACGAAAGATTTAGTCCTTCATTGACGCTCCCAACCTTCTGTGCTATATTCTGACAGGTATAAAATACACTATCTGTGTCAGAGTAGATATACCCAGGCATGAATATACCAATGTATTTGGAGGATGGAACTGTGCCAATTATCAATTATGTGCGCGAAAATGTACAGGTCGAGGTACCCGAAGGAGATACGATTCGTTATCCTGCGCTGGAGCATGACGTTCCTGTCTACTGTGGCGTGTGGAAATTTGCCAATTGTCATGGCAATGGCTTATGTGCCAGCGACCGGGTTGTTGTCTCCCCTGCGACAAATACTAACGAACTTTCTTTCCTTGAAAAGCTCCGTTTGGGTAGCGATCTCAAGAAGAATCCAGGTATGCGCCTTGCTTGCCAGGTGAGGGTCTTTGGCGATGTTACCGTCGAGACGCAGTGTAAGTAGCAGCCGCATCACAAAGAATGGGCATTTTTACAGCCTATCGCACAATGCGATAGGCTGTAAAAATGCCCATTCTTTGTAAAAGAGCGCTGAAGCAACAGATTATTTAACTGCAAAGTAGAGTTTTTGTGCTAGCTGGTCATTCCAGTAGAGTTCCACCCGGCCCGATAGCGGTGCTGTAAAGCGCATCTGGATATGTCCACTCATATTCTCGCCTGGCTTGATCAGCGTATCGCCACTTGTAATTACAGTAAAGAATTTATCGTTGGTATACCACTTGGTATAGACTTTTCCACCTTTGCCATTGGCCGGGGCTTGCACATTAAAAACAAGAAAGAAGAGTTGTCCTGGTTTAAATACCAGGATAGGTTGTCTGGCAAGATTGTTTTTATCGATATTGAGAGTGGTAACGGCTGATGGAATAACATTATAGGCTGGACCAACATCTTTGCTCGTCGTTTTAGGTGGGTCCGGGATATTGGATGATGAGACAGCCGGCAAACTTTTTGGAGGTGTGCCTGTTATGAACTGACTTGTTTTTGCGAACACGCCCTGGGTCTGCGCATAGTAGCCTGCTCCTCCACATACTACCAGCGCCATAATAAGGACGCTGAGGAGACCACTGATAATGCGATATTTTGGCACAATTGGTCGTGGCTTGGTATACATGGGGGCAACATAGACCGCTTCGCCTGTATTTTGCTCTGGCATGAGCAAATGTTGGATGGCATTGTCTGGAACCAATTGAAGCGAAATGGTGGATTGCCGCTGCGATGATTGTAGTGCCATTCCAGGTTCATAAGGGACCAGTGACTGCTGGTTGTTTGCCCGCGCTGCTAAATCATAGGGTGGTTGCGCATTAAGCTTTCCGCTACCTTGCTGTAATGATGGGGATTGCTGCCATGAGGGCATCGGATTGTAGGCTTCGGCGGGTTGTTGCCAGGCAGGGGCAGGTGCATGCACATCAGCAGGTTGTTGCCAGGCGGGCGAATAGTTTTGTGGCCCCTGCATCGGCCAGGACGGCATAGCTTACCTGGCACGGCTCGATAGGATGATCAAAGGAAACTTGCGGTACTGGCTGTTCCCATTGTCCGCCAAATGCTGTTTCGGCTGTACCTGATCCACCAAGCCCTGGCGAAGCAGGATTTTCTGCTTCCTTACTTGTATATCGCGATTGACTAAAAAGCGGAGAAGGTGCCCCACAATTTGGGCATGGGGCCCCGCTTTCTACGCGTTCCATCTTACAATAGGTACAGTACATCTTCCTTGCCTACCTTATATGACTTCTTGCATGGTTTGAAATTATCTATACATCATCAACACTTCTTACTACTAAATCACACTAACATCTAACTCCTTCTATGATCAAGTCTTGCTGCTTCCTTTAGGGTAAAATGGCTATAGATGATATGTCCATTGCCTTCTTGTGTAACGCTGTACCATGAAGTACGTTCATTTTCGGGCTCCCTTGCATCTCGATCGTTACATATGTTACCATTTGTACAGAGTTGCTAACTTCCTTTCGAACTTGTATATGTAACATAGAAATAGAAGAGTTTTCTAATTCTATGACTGAGACGCAGGAGCAATGGTATAATCGGCAGGCAATTGAACAATTGGCCCAACATGTACCGTTTGAACGTGATCTTGCCTGTAAATCGGAGTTGATAGAGATGTTGCGTGGCCTGGTTCTTCGTTATGGACGTTCTATGGACCCGGAACTCTTTGGCTTTGAAGCACGCAATGAGCTGATCCGCCTGGGTTTGTGGAGTCGCATTGGACAGGGAGATAGTATATGACGGAAAAAGCAATTGTTATCACTGGCTGCTCCAGTGGATTTGGACGCTGTACTGCGCTGGAACTTGCTAGCCGTGGTTGGCACGTCTTTGCGACTGTACGTAAAGAGGCTGATCGGGAAAGTCTGTTGGCGGAGGCAATGTCGCATAATTGTCAGGAAAATTTGACGCCTCTGTTATGCGACATTACACACGAAGCTGAGGTTACTGCTCTTGCAAGAGAGGTCGAAGCCAGTTTGCGTTCTGGGGAACCGGAGGCCTTACCACGCCTTGATGCTCTGTTAAATAATGCTGGCTCGGCTTATGGGGGACCGATAGAGCTTATGCCAATGGACATATACGAGCTCAATTTGAACTAAATGTCTTTGCACAAGTAGTGGTCATCAAAGCGTTTCTCCCTTTGCTCAAAGCTGGACATGCTACGATTATCAATGTAAGCAGTATTAGTGGTCGCATCTCAGTTCCGGTGTCGGGTGTGTATTCCTCCAGTAAGTTTGCCCTGGAGGGCTTGAGTGATGCCCTGCGCATTGAACTGGCTCCCTTTGGTATTCATGTCGTGCTGATTGAGCCTGCGTGCAGTCCAACCAGTATCTGGAAGACCAGCATAGAGCGCTCGATGGGGGCCTTGAGGAGCATAAGGATAATGGACCTTATATGCGTCTCTTGCAGATGGCTGAAAAATCGGCCAACCGGGCCAGCAAGACGGTTTCCCGGTACAGAAATTCGCTGATACTGTCGTACGTATTCTGTCAACCTCTAATCCGCGTGCTCGCTATGGAGTACCCGGTTCAGCTAGTGCCGTGATGCTCTTGCGCCGCTTTCTTCCCGATCCTCTGGGATCGGCTTATTCGCCTGACCATCAGGTGGTGAAGCTTGCTCATTTAGTACATTTATTTTACAACTTTACAACATTTCTCGCATTGCACGAATGTTATAAAATTGTAAAATAAATGTACTGGCAAAATGACTTTTTCTCTCCTAACCATGAAAGGGTACCGTGATGCTTAAAGATACTTTGTTGTACCTCGCCCAGAATCAACGTTTGCGTGATTTTGTCATACAGAATAGAATCACCCGTAGCGCTTCACGTCGTTTTGTCGCAGGCGAAGTCCTTGAAGATGCAATCCAGGTTACACATACATTAAATAAGCAGGGCATTCAGGTCGCTCTCGATCTCTTAGGCGAGAATGTTGCGTATGAGCATGAGGCACAAAAATCTGCTAGTGATTATATCAGTGCGATCAATTTGATCCAAAGAACAGCTATTAAAGCGAACATTTCTGTTAAGCTGACTGCACTTGGACTGGATATTTCGCGCGAACTCTGCGAGGAAAATCTGCGCACCATTCTGGAGCAAGGCCGTCAGCAGAATATCTTTGTCTGTATTGATATGGAAGGCTCAGATTATACTGCCCAGACAATAGAGATAGTTCAGCAAGCGAAGCGACAATATGATCAGGTTGGTACAGTTATTCAGTCCTACCTCTATCGCAGCGGCCAGGATATTGAGCAATTAATAGAGCAAGGTGTCCGTGTGCGCCTGGTGAAAGGGGCCTATAAGAGCCACAAAACCTTGCATTTCAGGAAGAAAGCGACGTAGATGAGAACTATGTGCGTTTGATGAAGATGCTGCTGTCACGTGGAAATTTTCCGGCCATTGCAACTCATGACCCGGCAATTATTGAGGTTGCATGTGATTATGTACGCAACCATGGTATAAGCAAAGACTCTTTTGAATTTCAGATGCTCTATGGCATATGTCGTGACTTGCAGGAAAAATTGGTGAAGCAGGGCTATAATATGCGTGTTTATGTCCCCTATGGCTCGCAGTGGTATCCCTATCTTATGCGACGTATGGCCGAGCGCCCTGCTAATTTGATGCTTGTAATGACCAATATCCTGCGCTAGCTTCATTCATTTCATTCTGGAGGAAATATGCCGATTTTACCTTACAAAGGGACCTGGCCTAGTATTGCGAACAATGTATTTATTGCACCTGGCGCTATGATCATTGGCAATGTTGTTCTGCATGAGGGTGTGAGCATCTGGTTTAATGCAGTTCTGCGTGCGGACAATGCTCAGATCATTGTTGGTCGTCGTAGCAATATTCAGGATAATTGTACGTTGCATGTAGATAGCGATGCTCCGGTGACCATAGGTGAAGAGTGTACGATTGGGCATAATGCCATTGTACATGGAGCAACACTTGGTGATCGAGTGCTGGTGGGTATGAATGCAACTATCTTATCCTATGCCAAGATCGATTCACATACTGTTGTAGGGGCTTGTTCATTGGTGAGTGAGCGCAAACATATACCAGGGGATGTTCTGGCGCTTGGTGTGCCTGTTCGCGTTGTACGTGCCCTTACCCCCGCCGAGCGTGAGGGCCTGGCAGCCAGTGCAGAGCACTATGCAGCACTAGGGCAGGAATTTGCATTGGCTCAGGGCTCCTCTTCCGCTGCGCCTGTTAAAGGAGACTTTTGAGGCTATGCCGTTAGCATAACCTCAAAAGTCTCTTTTAAAGGTAACTGTTTGGGCGTTGTATCTGGATGTCGATTGACCATAGGCCAGACATATTAAATGCCTCTTTCTTATCAAACGTGGCTATGTAGACTGGCGTGCCGCCATCAATACTTTCGTGTGCACTACCCATGTCCATGAGCCGCATATTGGAGGTTAGATCTATCTTTGCATCGGTGACTGGCTTGCCTTTACTATCGCTGACTGCCACGATAATGATGTGTGCGTAGCCTGTCAAGCCGGCATTACTTGTAATGTGACAGTGAGATTGCCCATCTGTTTCGTCTGCGCATTTGTTGCACTTGTCGGTTCTGTTGATCGAATTGAATACGGCACATCAGGAAAGTGAATTGGTGGTGCAAAAAAAGAGAGGAATGCAGCACACAGTAGGATGCCAACGCTTAATAACGAAAGGCCGTTGACAATGAAGCGCAGTTTTGCCATCTGGTGTTCCGGCCCCATGTCTTTTCTTTCTGTTGGATAGCTCATCATTGACAACGGGCGGTAAAAGAGTCTGCTTTGCCAGCCCGGGTCGTACAATAAATAAAGTGTACAGACTGAGTGCCGTTGTAGAAGCACAATAAGCAGAATTTGGACCAGAAGTGTGCGTCCATATGGATCTCCTAGCCATTGTTGGCTGTCTGTAATACTTGCTTCGCTCAAGAAGATCTTATCTTATGAATTGCACAATCATCCCAGTGAGCAG
>CAWKKX010000040.1:0-45673 GCA_963850365.1 uncultured Chloroflexia bacterium | reverse complement strand
CATATTTTGCTAACTTACTTAACGGAGCTAGAAAAGCGACTGTTAGCTCAAACCTGTGAAGCCTGCGGGGCAACCTCCATCACCGACAAACTTGAAGTACACCACATTCGCGCCCTCAAAGATTTGGCAAAATATGACGGAAGAGAGAAACCAGAGTGGGTGAAGATCATGGCCGCCCGGCGGCGCAAAACGCTCGTTCTCTGTCAAATCTGTCACAGAGAACTTCATGCAGGGCGACCATTCAGAAAAAAAAGGTATCACATTCTCGGACGGAAGTAGACCGATGATGCTGGAAAGCGCAGTGCGGTGAAAGTCGCATGCTGCGTTTGGAGGGGGGCATTTGGAACAGGGCAGCAATGTACCTCGCTAGATGCCTACCCTACACTTTCCTTACATCTACACCTGGGAGGAAATTGGGGATGCGTACACAATCGAGCGATACCAACTCCGAAATAGAACAGGTACAATCGCATCACTGCGCCAAGCACCACTGACGAAACGCTTCGCTCTGATCGAGGCGTGGATGAGATGCAACCAGAAACTCTATCCTTTGATCGCTCCTGCGGTCAGGCCACTTACAAGCTGACGCTGAAAGATAGTGAAGAGAGCGACGATAGGAAGTGAGACTATCACGCTTGCAGCCATCATGTCAGGCCAGCGATCCTGGAACTCCCCGACATAAGTTCCAATGAAACCTGCTGGTATCGTCCTCATATCGGGGCTGGTAGTAAGCGTCACCGCGTAGAGCAACTCATTCCAGGAATTGAGAAAGGCAAAGAAACCGACTGCGATAATGCCAGGAATGATAAGCGGAAGAACGATGTGTCTCAAGACTCCGACGCGACTCAAACCATCGATGCGCCCGGCCTCTTCTAGATCAGCAGGAAGCGTATCACAGAACCCCTTAATCATCCACATGCTGAAAGGCAATGAAAAAGTTGTAAAAGCAAGGACCAGAGCCGGGTAGGTATTGAGTATATGTAACTGGCGAAACAGTGTGTACAACGAAATCAATATGACAGCATAAGGAAACATCTGCGTTGCCAGAATAACCATCAGTACCGCGCGAACTCCTCGGAACTGGAAGCGCGACAGCACATAGCCTCCAGGTGCAGCAGCCAGTAAGGTGAGCAGTGTTGTAAAGATACTGACAATCAGGCTGTTCGCGAAGTAGCGCACGAAGCCTTCCTGATCAGCAGACAAAATTTGGTAGCTATGGAACGTGAATTGATGCGGCCACCAGGTTGGCGGATAGAAAAAAGCCTCTGCCTGAGACTTGAAAGACGTTGAGAGCATCCACAAAGTTGGGAAGAAAGCGTACAAGAGCAGTACGATGAGTATGAGGTAGGTTGCTATACGTAATCTAAGGTGCTTCGTACGATGGCGCTGAGCCTCTGCTCGCCCTGCATGTTGTTTTTCCGCCTCCGCCGCTCTGGCTGCCTGTACATCAATTTCGCCTTCCTTGGCGGGAGTAGTAATCAATACGCGCTCATTCGAAAATTCTTTACTCATCGTGCTCCGGTCTTCCCTTCCATGATGCGAATATAGAAATTGCTAAAGAGTAACAACATAATCAACCAGATGATGCCAATGGTGGCGGCGATGCTAATATTCTGATTCATGAAGCCTGTGCGGTAGATATTGATAATGATATTATTAGTTGCGTTACCCGGTCCGCCCTGCGTCATCGAATAAATGATGGTGAACTCATTCAGGCTCCAGATAAACTGTAGCGTCGTCACAACCACAATGATACCGCGCAATTGGGGAACGATGATGTGCCAGAAACGTCCCCAGGTGTTTGCTCCATCAACGGTAGCAGCATCGAGCAGATCCTGTTGCACTGTTTGCAATCCGGCAAGCAGCATAAGTGTAAAGAATGGGAATTTGTTCCAGATACTGGCAAAGATCACTGCTACAACCGCAAGGGTCCCTCTACCGCCAAACCAGGCCAACGGTTGAGGGAAAGGGTACCAACCGAAGAGATGGAAGGTATTGAGCAGATGATTGATGATGCCGTACTGTGAGTTAAACATGTAGAAGAAGAGGTATGCGACGACAACGTAGGGAATGACCCAGGGAATCAAGGATAAACCACGCCAGAGTGTCTGGAAGCGCAAACGCTGATTAAGAATGAGAGCGAACAGAAAGCCTATCACGAACGAGATACCCGTAGTGGCGACGCTGAACAATACGCTAAAGCCAGCGGAGCCCCAGAAATCGAAGGTCGGGTCGGTGAGTACCAAGATATAATTCTTCAGTCCAACCCAGTTATTGTCTATTGGATCGGCCAGATTAAGCGATTGGAACGAGAGTAGAAATGTGTTGAAAAGGGGATAGAAGATGATGCCGATGAACAGCAGCAGCGACGGAGTGAGCAAGATCCAGAACAATAGCGGTCCGTTCAATCCACGCCCATAATATGGCTGATCATCCATGACAGGTGACTTCTGCGCCCAAACATTGAGTAGAGACACGCTGCTGCCTCCCTTTTATTGAGTTCGACTAATTACATACCGAAAACGCAGAGAGCAGAGCGACAAACTCGCTCTGCTTGCGCTTCACTATTCCTAAGGTCCTAAGACCCGAAAACTGTTTTCACATCGTTGTTAAGTTGCTTGAGTTGTTGCACGACATTAGCCCCACCGGCAACATTCTGCAATGCGGTCACAACGTAGGTAGCTGCCTGGCTATATTTCGGATGATAAGCAGGCGGGCGCATCGTAGGAATAACCTTATTAATGAAGGCCTGGCTAATGGGATCAGAGAAGAGGTTGGCAAAAGGGCCACCGGAAGTGACCTGGCTCTTGTGTGGAAAAATGCCTTCCGTGACTAAGTAGTTGGTGAGCACTTGTTTGTTGGATGTCAGATAGTCGATCAGTTTCCAGGACAAATCCTTATCCTGTGACTGAGATGACATACCCAGGTTGTGAATATCCGCGCAAGTGATGGGGTTGCTCTGCCCTGGTCCTACTGGCGTGGTTGTCACGCCCCAGTGCGCGCTCACATCGGCAACCGATTTGTACGCAGATGGGTTATCACTCTGCAAAATGCCTGTCAGGTAGGGGCCATCCAACTTGAAGACAATCTGATCAGTTGACATTAACTGGCGTTCAGATTTAATAGCCTGGTCAGGCGGTGTCCAATTCTTCTTGACCATATCCTGCAACCACTGGAATGCCTTGACGGTGCCATCGTCGGCCCAGTTAATAGCCATTTTGCCTTGATTGTCCTCCTGCATAGGATTACCACCGAAGGTCCAGATCCACGGCCAAAAGCCAACAAGAGCATACTCGGTTTTGGAAATGTCAATACCGATGGGATGTACGTTGGATGGAAGTTTGGCGCGTAATTCCTCCATCATATTGTTTAGCTCGTCCATCGTCGTGGGTGGCTTAGTCGGGTCCAAGCCGTACTTCTGCATTACTACCTTATTATACCAGAAACCATGCGGAGAGATACTGAACGGAACAGCATAAACCTGGTCTTTGTAGGTTCCAACTTCGAAACTATTGGTGAAGCCATCATTGCGCCAACTTCCAATATAGGAGTTGAGCGCTTGTAGTGAGCCACCACCACCAAGAGCATAAGGCCAGTTACCGCTAAGTTCCATAACGTCAGGAGGGTTGCCACCAGAGGTCATCGTTTGTAGTTGCGTGAGCATACTATCGAATGGAATGGCGATGTTATCGACTGTGGCTTTATACTGCGTCTCAAACTCCTTCAGCGCCTGATTGATCCGGTTTTTGGTCGCAGATTCGGCTGACGCCCAATTCGCGTACTTGACGGTCTTGGTATTGCTGCTACTCTGATTGCCGCCTCCGCAGGCTGCCAGCAACGATTCAAGCCCACCTGCGGTCATGCCGAGCACCAGAGCACGCGTGATTAAATCACGTCGGCCAACCTTACCCTCAAGATATCCCTGGAAAATGTTGCCCTTTTCGATGGATGTCATAGCTATTACTCCTCTCTCTTCTTTGATTTGGAGGCCACTGCCCCGTCGAACGGACGAAAGTAACACTGGAAAAGAACTAAATTGTCGTGCGATGCGTTGCTCACTTGCACATTTCGAGGTGGACCCTTGCTCCTTGATGATTGGGGGCCAGTTTTAGGACCTGAGAAAATTCTGTCTGAGCTTGCTCAATATCTCCAAGTCCAAGTCGTCCAAGTCCCATCATGTAGTGACAATGCACCTCATTTCGTTTGTTCAAATCACCTTTGAAGGTCAGGAAGTCAGGGAGTGAAACGGCAAAATAATCTATCTTCATTTTGTCAAATAGGTGCCGCTCTCCATAATCAATCAGCTTGTTGAAGCGACCTCTAGCCTTCTTCTCGTCATTAAGCTTGAGCCATGCCAGCCCTTGATAGAAGATCATATCTGGAGGCTGGTCATTGTAAAACATTGCGCTGGCCGGCTCTTCAAGTCCATACGATGCCGCCTGAAAATGCTCTTGCGCCTTTTCGGCTAGGCCTAGACATTCATATGCACAACCCAAGTAGTAATGAATGTTGTTCTCCTGTGCTCCTGCTAGCTTGCCTTCACCCAGATTTTCCGGATAGATCAGCGCTTTCTGAAGCGTTTCGACGGTCTCTTTGCCTTGTCTGGCAGAGAGATACTGTTTTCCCAACTCTACATGCGCGAAGCTGTATTGATCCGTTACTTTGCCTTCTCCACCTTCCCAGGGATGGAAAATGCGTTCCGCAAGGAGCGCCATCGCTTTTTCGTACTGTTTGAGCATATTGATCAATGTGACATATTCTAGATACAAGTCATCTCGCACCACAACCAACTCCCAATGACTTTCCAGGTTCGCCAGTCTTCTCTCTGGAGCATATCCTTCTCGCTTATAGAGTTGATCCAGTTCATACAGTACTCGCGCATCTCTCGGATTGCAGGCAAACGCTTTTTCGAGTGAGATTAGCGCTTGCACTGGTTTGCCCAATACGTTGTAATAGGCAAGCCCCAGATTGCGATGGGTGGTCGCGAATGTGTTATCGATTTCTCGCGATGCCTCCCACTGCCAGATAGCATCAATGCTGCGTTTTTTGTCATAGAGCAAGTTACCGAGATAATAATGAGCCCTGGCATCGCCCGGATAAGCAGCAATGGCCCTTTCCAGCACGATTAGATCATCCAGGCTGTTTGGGAAACAGTAGTCCGCGTTGGCTGCACTCCCCGCTTGTCGATGGAAGTGTGCAAGGTCTAGACGCTCTAGCTGCTCGTAAAGATAACCCAGATAGTAATGCACCATTGAATACACGTTCTGGCTCGTACCTTCAGTCAGTCGCTGGAGGACATCGACGCCTTCCTCGTATAGCCCACAGTGAGAGTAGTCGGTTGCCAGAGCAATAAAGTTATGTACATTGTTTCTCATCAAGCGGCTTAATTCCTTCCGAGCCATATCAGCTTGATGCTCTTCCCCTCTGGCGAGGTGAAGCAGATATTGCTCATTATATGCGCCAAAATCGGCGATATCGAGCTGGATGGTTTCTACTGCAACCTGCATAGCCTCTTCCACTCGCCCCAGTTTCCGCAGGAGAGCCACCTTGAGATGGCGAGCTTTGTAATTGTGAGTATTGCGTAGAAGTGACCGCTCTACCAGCCCTAAAGCTTCTGCATACTTGTTCTTTGCGCATGCAATCTGAGCAAGTGAGAAATATCCACTGTCCTGCCATACAGACGACCAGACTGCTTTATAGAAGGCGGTGAAAGCCTCATCGAGCCGCTCTTGCAGTTTCAATGTCACGCCGAGTTGATAATAGGCTTCAGTATCATACGGGTTGGGGTTGTACCGCGTTAAGGATGCAATCGCCACGCGGAAATGGGCTTCACTTTCTCGGAACAATCCTCTCCGCAACAGGAGCGTTCCATAGGCAAGATTGATGCGGCTATCGTCCGGATCACGTTTTAACCCTTCGAGATAGTAAAGATCGGGCGCAAATGTTGCGTGGCGATACTGTTCCAGGTGCAATCCAGCCAGATAGAGCGCCTCGTTGTTTGTCATTTCTTCTGGAGCGGGCAGAGGCCTGGCAGCCTCGGGCATCCTTACAACCTCCGGTGGCTCGGGCCTGTAGGCGACCAGGATTGTGCCATGTGCATCCCTCACTGTGACGGTTAGATCATGAGCCAGAGCCTCAGCATCTAACGGTATCACTCGAGAGAAGGTTTGAGTTGGAGAAATTGTCGCTCTTTCGTCGATATAGCTTCGGCGCTTGCTTTTGAGTTCGATTCCCGCATCGGTAAAGATAGATGTAGCATAGATCTGTAGATTTGCCGTATGTTTTGCAAGATCGATGTCAAGATTTACAGCGGCGTCAATCGATGCATTCTTCACAACCCCTATATTTTTATAGGGCATAAAGTACTGCTCGAATGATTTTTCCTCGTAGGGCTGTAGCCAGGAGAAATCTGGTTGATTATCTGTATACACGCCAGTCATCAGTTCGACGTAAGGTCCATCCTCATCGGTCAGATTACGATCCCAGGCCTTTCCGAACTCCCCACTACCCCACGTCCACTGTTTTTTCCCCGGAGAGATATGATGATTAGCGACATGCAGAATGCCGGATTGTAAAGCATGGTTGTACCCTCCAACAAAGTCGTAATCCGAGTGATATGCCATGTAGGAGGTGGGCACAGGAATGTTTTTGTACCATGAGATATCTACTCCGGCGGAATAATTCACCTTATAATAAGTTCCGGTCGCGATGGGAAACCGGGAGGCGTCCCTTTTTCCATGATCGAAAACGGCATGCACATCAGGAGGGAAAACCGACTGTGTAGCATCATTGACGAAAACCGCTGGATTGGCCCACCACAGAAAAGTCTGTGGTTCTGGCGTCCGGTTATAAAGCCGCACATGAATTTCCAGATAGGCTTTTCCTGGGTACAGCGTGAAGCCTGCGATCATCTTCGTCCCATACATACGGTCGATTTCGCTGACCCAAACCGTTTTGCTGCCGTTACTGTTGTGTTTGATGGCATATTCAACGGGGCCGAATGTATTGGGGCGATGATGCTGCGGCCAGTTGAACTCGATACCGCCGGAGATCCAGGGGCCAGCCAGGCCAACCAACGCAGGCTTGATCACACGGTTATAATAGACAAAGTCATAGCCATTGGTTTTATCGAGCGCACGGTAGATGCGTCCGCCAATATCCGGCATGATCTCGATGTGAAGATACTCGTTTTCAAGAAAAACGAGATGATACGAGTGCAGTTTTCTATCGCTCTGGATCTTATCTATAACAGGGTAGGGGTAGACTTTTCCAGAGCTTCCCTGATACACCCGTTGCTCCAAAAACATCGGATTTTTATCTGGTTCGCCAACACCATAGGTCGGAATATCGACCTCCTCTTCCCAGACACGAATCTGAGCTTCCGTCAAGGGGTTTCCTCCTGTCTCTTCCATTCCTCTACACTCCCAGAATAAAGGTAAAGAGCCAGCGGTGGCCCGGAGCCTGTTGGAACCGCGCAAAACCATAACCGGCAAGTGATCTGATCTACCGCTAGCATAACTGTGGAGCGAATGTTCTGACAATTGACAATCTGGTGGTGGTGATGGACTATCTGATGTTTTTTCTATTTCGGAGCTTATCCTCTTTTGATCTTTCGATACTCTGAAGGCGACTGTTCCATAACCTTGTGAAACAGGCGTGAAAAATAATATGAATCTTGTATACCTACCCTCTTGCTGATCTCTTTAATGCTGTAATCAGTTAAATCAAGGTATTGGCAGGAACGTTGAATCTTTAAACGCAGGAAGTAATCGATGGGTGAATAGCGTGTCATTTGCTTAAAGAGATGGACAAAATGAGGTTTGGACAAACCAAGGTGGTGAGCCAGATCGTCGAGGGTAAGAGGGGATTGTATGTGTTCAACCATGTATTGAATAGCGCGCTCAACATAAATATTTTTCATCTCGTCCTGGTGGGTTTCTCCCTGAAATAGGGTAAATATTCCCAATAGATGTCCCATTGTCTGTGAAACATAAATATATTGTTTAAGGACATATCCCTTATATAGTAAGGTCTCGTAACATTGCTCGAATAGCTCAATGATTCTTACTGCCTGACTCGCCGGTATATGGAGAGAAGAATTATGCATATTGAAGATCTTGATAAACTCGCTAATGGACTCCCCACTCAAGTGAAACCAATAAATACTCCAAGGATTTCCCTCTGCCGCTCCATAAATATGAGGAGTGTGGGGGGGAATGACCAGAAGGGTGTTTTCGCTGATGATTATTTCTTTCTTATTGTCAAGCACGACCCATCCTTTACCTTCAATGCAATAGATGAAAATAGCGGTGTTACAACCATTCGGTCGTTCTCGATAATGATATTGAGCATGGGGGAAAAAGCCGATATCCGTTACATACACGGATTTCGCAAGCGGATGACGGGAAACAACTTCGAGGAATGCAGCGGGAAATACAATGAGTTTTTGATCTTCGAATCCATCAGCTTTTCTTATTGCTTGCATCTCTTTGTAGCCCCTTCTCCCAGTTTACCCTTTTGCTGTCATTTTTGCAATGCCTCAAGGGGACCCAAGAATATACACATCGCACCTAATGTATAGAGAGTAGTTTTTTGCTTCGAAACAGGATAGACTTTGCACAATTCGCCAAGCTCTTCCTTCTTCGCCATGGAATGGATTTCTGGCGCAAGGTCAAAGGTGTTCTTTCTGAACGAGCTCTTCTGCATAATCAGCTTCCTTTTCGAGCATAATAAAGCCATGCACAATTTCTCCATCAAAGAGGTTATCCAGCGAAACACATCCTCATAGAGGAAACGAACTATCTACCTAAAACGAGGGATGCATTGGAGAGGATACCAAAGGTCCAGATGATAGAAAAGTGATAGATGCGTGATCTGTTTTTTGCGGTTAGTAACTGCTATGCTTACGGTGGCTAAGGATGAGATCCAGAACCACTTACTCCAAACGCCCTCTTTTTCTCTGATGAGAAGTGAGAGCGTTACGCAAGACAAAATGTCTCCGGGGCAGATACGCTGCCAGCGTTTGCTGATTGGGACTCTATTCACAAAGGCTAACGAAGGACGTAGTCCTTCATATTGTATGAATTTTTTAGGGAAAGGTAACAGTACAATGGAAGGTCTGTTTATACACAACATCCACTTCTATAAAAATACCAATCTGGATATTCGTCGAATCTCCGAGTCTCTGGTAGACTACTATAAAAAGAAAGATTTTGAGGTTCAACATATACTTGATCAGGCTGCGGCAATGGTGGAGATCAAGAAAACAGGGGCTTTGCGAGCCATGGCTGGTTGGGGGAAAGTGTTGCAAATACGTATGCAGCAAGAGGAAGCAGGGCTACTGGTGCAGGTTAAACGAGAGGACAAGCTTTCGAAATTTGTGGCCCTGGATCTTTCTCTCGTGGTACTAGGACCAATAGCAATGGCTCCTGCTTTAGTCGGTACCTTGGACGAACGCCACCTTATCCATACGATTTTGGAGGAAGTTGATCGACTGGTACACGAACAAGATCCAAATATCGAGATAGAACACAACAATCCAAACGAGTAAGAGATCTTCATAGGAACTCCTCATGTCCTCTCCTGCGTAGATGCTAATATATTGGCGCAAGAGAGCACGTGAGGAGTTCCCATATACCATCTTTTGATGCTTCAATTGATTAAGAGGAAGATATATATATATATGAATTGCCAGAACTGCCTGACGACTCTTCCACAAGGTGCAACCTTTTGTGCGCGTTGTGGTTCATCACAGACCACCAATCTACGAGCGGCTGACCAGCTCACCCAGCTTCCATTTCCACCTTCATCGGCAAGTCCCGAGGAAACAGTGCGAGTACAACCGCAAAATGCCCCTTTCTCGCCCACTGGTAAAATGCCCACTCCTGTATATCTGGAACGCGCAACTGGTGTCTTACTAGCCGAACGAAAAGAGCAAGAAGAGCGAAAAGAGCAAGAACATGCGGAGCGCGAGAAGGAAGAAGAGAACGAGCGCCTCCTGGTTTTCAGTGATGCTATTATTGCTTTTGCCCTCACAGTTGCCGCCATTACGATCAAGATTCCGACAAGTGTTGAGCAGTTGCAGTTGCAGGCCAACCAACTCTCGATTTTCATACGTAGTTTTATGTATATCATCGCCTTTGCCATCGTGGCAGACGCGTGGGCTGACCATCACGCGATCTTTCACCATATCAAGCGCAATGATATTGTGCTTATTGCATTGAATTTTATCTATCTTATTGCCATCGTCCTCTTTCCTATCGGTCTCTTTTTCCTGGAGTTTGGGGTAGAACTTGGATCAGTGGACGCGAAGATTGGCGCTTCTCAAGCTGAATTAGGCGTGGGAATCTTTCTGGGTTCACAGATTATTGCCAGTCTAGCGCTGTTCTGGATGTGGAAATATGCCAACAAACGGTCACGCCTGGTAAATACTCAGATTGAACCGCGTTTCATCTCTTATATGGCAAGGCGCTTGCTTTCTAAGCCGTTGCTCTATATCCTGGCAATCATGTTCATTGGCGTAGGTGTATTCTTCCCACCAATTTTGCTCATCTTCCTGGTCATCTTCATAGCGATCTTGATTGCGCGCCCCATCTACTTCCGCTCTTATGGACGGGGTCTGGATCTCACAGTCGGGGCTAATGATACCGGGCGTATTCAGTTATTTAGTGATGCGGTCATCGGTATTGCGATTACGCTCGCTGTAGCCCAGATCGAGTTTCCCTCGCTTGCTGAAAATAGCAAGGGTGCATTAGAGGCCATTGATCACCAATGGCCGCTGTTGCATGCGTTCCTGGTGGGTATCGTCATTATGGGTGTCTACTGGTTCTTTCACTATCAGCTATTTCGTTTAATCGAGCGTCATGATGACAGGCTCGTCTGGCTCAATTGTGTGTTTTTGCTGGGCATCACCCTGATGCTTGTACCCATTAACTGGTTGGTGAACTATTATGACAAGCCCGAAATGGGTGCATACTACTTCTTCGGCTTTTGGCAAATACTCACCTCTCTCGTGCTGGCCATCATGTGGCGGCACAGTCGCAAAAAACGCCTCCTGGCACCAGAGACATCAGATGAACAGATCAAACACTTTGGTACGATGATCATTGCCAATCCGATCATTTTTCTGGTGCTTACGATCATTGCTGCTTTCGTACCGACTATGGTACCGAGCGCGTATATCGGCCTCTATCTTGCGCTGATTGGTGCCATATGGCTTTTCTCACACAAGTCTACGAGACGCCAAATTGTTTCTCAAAACACCGATACGTCGAAAATTCAGTCATAGAATGAAGAGGAAAAAAGCATGCAAGAGAAAGTTTTGACGCAGTCAATTCAAAAGAGGCCACAGGGTTCATGGAGTTGGCAGCATGTGTTGTTGACTGGCCTGGCCCTCTTTCTCGTTACCACACTCTTACTGTTCTTGACTGGAAACCCCAACCTCTATCCCACCGTTATCCTGATCGGGAACTTTCTGGTGCCGGTGGTATTTGTGGTTTTCCTGTATGAACACCAGCATTTAAGCACCTTGACACCGTATTCAGTTGCGATCTGTTTCTGTGCAGGTGGTGTCCTGGGCCTGTTGGGAGCAGCATTGCTCGAACCGTTGTTTGTGCCCAAAAGCTCATCTTTAGTTAGTGGTATACTGATCGGATTCATCGAGGAGGGTTGTAAGATCGCTGCAGTGATGATAGTAGCGAGACGCCTGAAGCATAGCTCGGAAATGGATGGGTTGCTCCTGGGTGGAGCGGTTGGTATGGGCTTCGCAGCGCTTGAAAGCACCGGTTATGCCTTTACATGGTTCTTACTGAGTCAAGGGCACATGAGTGCGTCGATTGGGGTAACAGTGCTACGGGGATTGCTCGCGCCGTTTGGGCATGGTGTCTGGACTGGTATCCTGAGTGCCATATTGTTTCGAGCCAGTACGCAAAATCGCTTTCACATTACAGGCTTGGTCATCGTGGTCTATCTCTTCGTCTCTCTCTTGCATGGTTGCTGGGATCGTCTATCCCTGCCGCTTCCCTTTCTCTTTGTTAAATATCCCGTGCTCGGTGTGGTTGGCTTGACCATACTCATTGTATTGTACCGGCAGGCCGAGCGCCGTCAGTTGCAGGAAAACCAGGAAAACATTGCGGGTTAATTAACAAAAGGATAGCTTGCCAGTTATCATAAACACACGTTTTACGAAGCGTTTCCGGCACCAGAAGCCAGAAGATTAGCTCGGAACTTCCCTTATCCAAGTCATCACTCAACGTATAGCTATGAACTTTTTTGGACAAGGAGAATTCTATGCAAGAATATTGGTAGTGTTGCAAAAAATTAAGCTCAGCTTGTAGGGAGTAAGTATGGCCAGGGTATTCTCTACAAGCTAGCTTGCCAGAGCCTGTACCCTCTGATCATCAGGGTCAGGTGCGAGTGTAAGGGTATAGCGACCAGGAGTTGTCCTGGCATAAGAGAGATACATGTTGGTGCCTGCAGAAAATCTTCTTGCTGCCACTGCGTAACCTGGGTGTGCAGTCTCTGCCCTGAGCTGATTGCCACTGGGTCATAACTACCCCAATATTCCCACTTTGCAAGCTTGCCGCCGCTTGCAATTTGTCGTTATCATCTGGTCGAGGGGTGTCAAGCACGAAACGCCCATCGCTGACGCCGATATACTCTTTATTTGCCTGTTCATAAAAAATCATAAAGATATGTATATCATTTCCTCCTTTGTCGTCGCTCTAACTGAAAACTGCGAGGCTGCCATCCCCTGTTGCTACCATCTTGTTATAACCTGAAGCGGGCAAGGCAGATATAACCCGATTGGGTTATATGCGCTACCGAAACCCTATGGTATCCTAAACGGAAGTAGTTGGGGGCTGAAGAGGCTGAACAGGATTAACAAGAGAGAGGATTGAGAGAGATGCAATACGATGCTCCAGACGGTGTATCGAACATACATAGCGACCCACACATGCCAGGGGAAATAATCTTCAAGGGCGTCCTTGTGCAGTTCTTCTTCACACATGTAGTGAACGGAACAATCGAGGTGCAGAGCGCCCCTGAGCAGGGCACCAGACGGCATATCACCGGGCAACATTTTTGATAGAGGAGAAGCACAGGTGTGATGAGCGTTTGACACTTCTTCTTTCACATCATATCGTATAAAAGAAAGGCAACTGTGCATGGTCAAGAAGGTCGCGCAAGCGATTCCTAATCGTCAGCTGCAGGCAGCACGCAAGGTACGTGGGTGGACCCAGAGCGAGGTCGCCGAGCTCATTGGTGCTTCCTCATCACTCAATGTCACGCGCTGGGAGCGAGGGACAACCGTTCCTGGCTCTTTTTATCTGAAAAAGCTTTGCCAACTCTTTGACAAGACGCCTGAGGAATTGGGTCTGCTTCAGGAAGAATACACCAGTCTAAAACGGTACGAAGGACGCCGTGGCTCGGTATCCTCCGTACCCTTCTGGAATGTCCCGTATCGGCGCAATCTCTTCTTCACGGGGCGAGAAGAGGTCCTCAGGTATCTGCACGAGAGGCTTGCCAACGAACAGCAGACGACGCTGATTCCAGTGTACGCACTCAGTGGTCTGGGAGGCATCGGCAAAACACAACTCGCTATCGAGTATGCCTACCGCTTCCAGCAGCAGTACCACGCCGTCTTCTGGGTACGTGCAAGCAGTCGAGAGACGCTGCTGGCTGATTTCTCCTCGCTGGCCCATCTGCTGATGTTACCACAACGCGACAGCAAGGATCAGGATCAGATCGTGGCCGCCGTCAAGCGCTGGTTGACCACGCATGCCAGGTGGTTGCTGATCCTGGATAATGCCGATGATCTCTCACTGGTCTCTAGTTTTCTCCCGACCAACGGTGAAGGGCATCTTCTCTTGACTACCCGCGCCACGGCGACCGGAACGCTGGCCTCCAGTATTGCGGTGGAGCAGATGAAACGAAATGAGGGAGCACTCTTGCTGCTCAGACGCAGCAAATTGCTGGCGGCTGATGCTTCTCTTGCCAGCATTGAGCCACACCTCCTGCGCCAGGCACACGCGCTGGTCGATCT
Source organism: uncultured Chloroflexia bacterium (assembly GCA_963850365.1). Classification (GTDB taxonomy): domain Bacteria; phylum Chloroflexota; class Ktedonobacteria; order Ktedonobacterales; family Ktedonobacteraceae; genus Dictyobacter. Next base: position 31,629 of record CAWKKX010000040.1, on the reverse strand, counting down.
GCTGGATGGCTTGCCTCTGGCACTCGACCAGGCCGGGTCATATATCGAAGAAAGCGGATGCGGCTTACAGGAGTACCTCGAACTCTACCAGCAGAGCCGGATCACCTTGCTCAATAGGCGTGGCATGGTTCTTACGGACTACCCCTACACGGTTGCCAGCACCTGGTCGCTCTCTTTGTACCAGATCGAACAGCAAAGTCCTGCCGCGACAGAACTCTTGCGGTTGATGGCCTTGCTGGACCCAGATGCGATTGCGGAGTCATTGGTGCGTGAGGGAGCTTCCTTGCTTGGACCACTACTTGGGCCGGTCGCCGCTGATCCGTTCCTACTCAATGAGGCCATCCAGGTGCTGCGGCGCTTCTCGCTGGTGCAGCGGCACCCAGACACGAAGATGCTCTCGCTTCACCGACTGGTTCAGGTCGTGGTCCAGGAGGAGATGGATGTCCAGGTCCGGCACACGTGGATTGGGCGCGTGGTCGCGCTTCTCAAGGCCGTCTTACCAGAGCCTGATAGTAATGGTGTTCAGAACATGTCATGGTACGGGGAAATTCTTCCACATGTCCAGTTCGCTGCCGACCTGATGGAACGCTTTGAGGTGTTGATACCGGACGGCGCATATCTGCTCAGACGAGCCGCACTGTATCTCCCAGCTTACACGCGCAACGTGCTGGCAGAGCGGCTGAGTCAGCTGGCCTTGAAGATCTTTGAGCAGCAGGGCTGGCTTGAGCATTCCGATGCCTCCGACCTCTTCAGCCTCCTGGGCTTGAGTAGCTGGGCCATGGGCCACTTTGACCAGGCACTCTCATTCCACCAACGTGCACGCGACATTCGGCAACGCGTCCTGGGAATCGACCATCCCCGCGTGGCTGGGAGCTACAACAACCTGGGTCTTGTTTATTGGTCTCTGGCTCACTATGATCAGGCTGAAGCAATGTATCAGCAAGGTCTGGCGCTTCTGGAGCGCACACACAGCCCTGAACATGTGTTTACTGCCGTTTTGCTCACAAATTTCGGCGACCTCGCCTTCAGTCAGAAGCACTATACGCAATCCGAGTGCCTTCTTCAGCGTGCGCTACCGATCTTGGAACGATTCCTGGACCCTCATCATCCTACTATTGCGATCTGCATAAGTAACATGGGATCAGTATATATCACACAGCACCGCTACAACGAGGCAGAAGAAATGCTTCTACGAGCTCTGGCGATCTTTGAGCAGGGAATGGGACCGGATTTTATTATGGCAGGACGGACGTTCTCTATTCTGGGGGACCTTTACCATGTGCAAGACCGTTGTGCAGAGGCCGAGGTGGCCTATCGCCGGGCAGTGACGATCTATGAGCAGGAGCCAGATTTAGATCATCCACTGATTGCCAACGCGTTTGCTCACCTGGCAACATTCTATGCAGGGCAGGATCGCGATGAAGAAGCCGTGTCCCTCTACCAACGAGCGCTTGGCATCTATGAACGGGGTGCAGGAGCGAACCACCCTGAGGCAGTGGAAATACGCGAGTACTACGACGCGCTGCTCAGAAAAATGACCCTGGCGCAGGCGTCCTATGCAGCTGAGCCTTCCTCTTGTGCTCCTTCGCTTGAGCCAGGAGAACAGGATCATGGCAGAACGAGCGGTGAGTTACCGTCCTTGCCCCCTACACTGCCCGCCGCCGAACCCCTAACGCAGCGGGAAAGAGAGGTATTGCGTTTTCTGGCTCAAGGTCTGACCAGTGCTCAAATCTCCCAGGAACTGACGATGAGAGTTCACACCGTCAATACCCATATTCGTTCGATCTATCATAAACTCAATATCACGACACGCAGTGCGGCAACTCGCTATGCGCTCGAACACCAGCTTCTTTAAACCGTCCTTCGTTTTTTGGTAGACTGTTTCTACAAATCCCTCAGCATTATCTCTGTCACGGGTTTGCCATTGATCCTTACCCGTCTCTGACTTTTACTTTGCCCTGTAGCTACCTTCCCTAGCCTTGACAAGATACTTCTTATAATGTACAAATCAACTAAAGGATTTCGCTCGATAAAGGATTTCTGCGAAAGGAAGACATGGATGTCAACCAAATCTTGGATAAAAAGCTCCGGCAACTCTTCATCTCCACGTTACATTAAGCGAAGAGATTTCTTGACCGGTGCTCTTACCACCGCCTATGCAGTGACTGGTATTGCAACAGCAAGAACCGTTTTTGCAAGTTCTAGCTTGCTACAACCACCAAATCGTCAGAATGTTCTTTCAGCAATACGTAAGGTCAACGACTACTGGATCAGTCAGCACCCCCAGTCCGGTGGCAAAAATTGGCTAGATGCAACCTATTACACAGGTGACCTTGCAGCCTATGTAGCTACTGGTGAGCAACGCTACCTGAACTATGCCCTCACCTGGGCACAACAGAATAATTACAGCTTACATGGAGGCACCACGACACGGAACGCCGATGATCAAGCAACGGGCCAGGCTTACTTGGACCTTTACCAGATCACCAAGGATCCTTCTTCCATCGCTCAGATCACCACAGATATTCAGAATATGGTGAATAGCTCTAAAAGCAACGACTGGTGGTGGATAGACGCGCTTAACATGTCGATGCCCTGCTTTGCCCAACTTGGCACTCTTTACAAAAACAATGCTTACTATTCCAAAATGTACGCCCTGTACAATTATACAAAGAGCAACGATGGTACAACAGGTCTCTACGACACACAAACTCATCTTTGGTTCCGCGATAGCAGTTTTCTTCCACCCTACACCTCACCAAATGGCAAAAACGTCTACTGGTCGCGCGGCAACGGCTGGGTCTTCGCTGCACACGCCAAAGTGCTCACTGCCCTGCCAAAGTCGGAGCCTCACTACCAGGAGTACCTCACGACGTTCAAAAATATGGCGGCCGCACTTGCCAGCAAACAGCGTTCAGATGGCTTCTGGAATGTCGATCTCGGAGATGCACAGGATTTTCCGGGGCCAGAGAGCAGTGGTACAGCGTTCTTCATCTACGGCATGGCATGGGGATTAAACAATGGATTTCTCGACCGCGCTACTTATCTGCCCATCGTGAACCGGGCATGGAACGCTCTGGTTACTGTTGCCGTTCAAGCAAATGGTTCTCTTGGCTATGTTCAAGCTACTGGCAATAGTCCTGCATCAGGGCAACCCATAACCGTACAATCTCATGCTGCATACGGTGTGGGTGCATTCTTGCTTGCTGGTCAGCAGGTTGCTCTGCTCGCTTAAATATGGATAAGATTTTAGTTCCAGGAACAACCATCCTTTCAAAGACCAACTACACGATAACCAACGGATCGATCACTATTCCAATTAACAACATGAATAGTATCAGGAGGATATCACTCCAAATGCACCGTAGTTATCACATAAGGAGAAAACATCGTGGTAAGCAAGCAGAGGATGCTGCTGAAAATCTCTTTCCCTCTCTTATTGGTTTTGCTCATCGTCAGCATCACATTGAACTTTACAAAATCGAACGTGCAGGACGTGCATGCGGCGGGTACCCTGCTTAGTCAGAACCACCCGGTCACTGCGTCATCGACGGGTGTCAATAATAATTCCGGTTGCTGCGGGGTTGCGGGTGCGGTCGATGGCTCGACCTCCACTCGCTGGGCCAGTGCGGCAAACATCGATCCGACGTGGATCTACGTTGACCTGAGCGCGACTGCACAGATCAGCGAGGTTAAACTAATCTGGGATCAGTCTTGCGCGACCGCGTACCAGCTCCAGACCTCCAATGACCACGCTACCTGGACGACCATCTATTCGACCAATACTGGTAAGGGTGGGACTGAGGACATCCAGGTCAACGGCACTGGTCGGTATGTGCGGATGCTGGGTACGCACCGTTGTCATACCGAGGCCACCAGAGGCTACTCGCTGCAAGAGTTCCAGGTGTTCGGTTCCACTGACACCCAGGCACCGACTATTCCAGGCAATGTACACTCCACCAGCGTAAGCTCAACCAGCATCACGTTGGCGTGGACTGCTTCGACTGACAACGTTGCTGTGGTTGCCTATGACATCTACACCGATGGTAACCTGCTGACTTCTGCACCAGGTACGGTCACTTCGTTCAAGATCAATGGGCTGACCCCAAATACTACATACCGATTGTCCCTGGATGCCCGTGACGGTGCTGGCAATGTGTCGATTGGGAGCAATCAGGCAGTGGTTACCACAACAGCGAGCGGTGACACAACAGCGCCGACAGCTCCGACCAACCTGAAGGTTATCAGTACCACATCCTCAACGGCGAGTCTGTCCTGGACCGCCTCGACTGACAATGTAGGTGTTACCAGCTATGATGTGCTCAACGCTGGAATTGCACTGAATGGTAACCCAATTACCGGGACCACCTACACGGTCACTGGCCTGGCTTCAAGCACCACCTACCAGCTAACCATTGTGGCGCACGATGCCGCAGGCAATACCTCGCTAGCAAGCAACCAGGTGAGTGCAACTACGACTTCGGGCAGCGGCGGGGTACCATCTTCTATCGTCACGCTCTCGACTGGCTGGTCGGTGCCGTGGGGGATGAGTTGGCTACCGGACGGTTCGATGCTGATCACCGAGCGGGACACCTTCAAGCTCTTCCATGAACCATCTACGGGCGGTTCTCCAACGCTGATCGGCACAGTGCCCAACGTTGTGTCTACCGGCGGTGAGGGTGGCCTGCTAGGTGTTGCTGTCGATCCGAACTGGAGCACCAACCACTACATCTACATCGACCACACCGCCAGCGAGGGCAACCGTGTCGTTAGGATGACCTACAATGGAACGACTCTCTCCGGGTACAAGATCCTGGTCCAAGGTATTGCGAAGAACAAGTACCATAATGGCGGACGGCTTGCATTTGGCCCGGACGGGTATCTCTACGCGACCACTGGCGACGCAGAGAACGGTGCCAATGCGCAGAATAAGGCCTCACTCAACGGTAAGATTCTGAGGATGAAGACTGATGGCACGCCGGCACCGGGCAATCCGTTCGGCACGCTGATCTACAGCTATGGTCACCGCAACCCACAAGGGCTGGCCTGGGACTTGGCTGGTCGCCTGTGGGAGGCCGAGTTCGGTAACAGTCAGTGGGACGAACTGAACCTGATCCAGCCCGGCCTCAACTATGGCTGGCCGACCTGTGAAGGTACTTGCACGATCTCTGGGATGACCAACCCGAAGGCTGAGTGGCCGGTCAATGAGGCCTCTCCGAGCGCTATCGCGATTGTTAACAACGTGGTCTATATGGCCGCTTTGCGCGGTGAGCGGCTGTGGCGCATCCCGCTCAACGGCACTAATGTTGGTACTCCGCAGGCCTACTACGTCAACCAGTATGGTCGATTGCGGACGGTGATGGCGGTACCAGGCAAGAGCCAGCTCTGGCTGTCCACCACGAATGTTGACCTGAACGGCAATCAGCCAGCTGGCTCGGACAAGATCTTTCGGGTCACCATCAGCTGACGTTTCCATAGAAGGGGATTCCCCAAGGAACAAACTTGTTCCTTGGGGAATCCCCTTCGTGGCAAACCATGAAATCGGGTCAACTCAACCGTTGCCGGCCAGGAACGATGAGCAAGCCTATCAAATGACGCGTGCTATCTTGCAAAAGCTGGAATCGAACGTTGGAGGAGATGGGGGCGATGCCCCAAATTGCTTATTCTCCCGACTGGTCCCAATGTTCCGGGGAGCGCCAGAGACTTGATAGAATCAGTTCGCGAATGAACAGCATCTCTTTTGGCAATCGGTCGTATAATTTCTCAAACAGCTCCTCGTGCGAGAGGAGTTCCTGCTTCCAGAGGTTGCGGTCAACGGACATCAGCTCATTGAACTGCTCACGAGTGAAGCTCGTCAGGCCGCGCAAGTCCAGATCCTCATAGCGCGGCATCCAGCCGATAGGGCTCTCGATGCTCACCGCACGGCCATGTGACCGCTCGACAACCCACTTCAGGACGCGCATATTGTCGCCGAAGCCTGGCCATATAAAATTGCCTTCTGCATCGCGTCGGAACCAGTTGACACAGAAGATGCGCGGCGGGTTGGGCAGTTGTCGCCCGAAGTTCAGCCAATGGTTGAAGTAATCGGCCATGTGATAGCCAATGAACGGTAACATCGCGAATGGGTCGCGGCGCACCTTGCCGAGCGTACCAGCAGCAGCGGCGGTCATTTCTGATCCCATCGTAGCGGCAGCGTATACCCCATAGGTCCAGTTGAATGATTGGTAGACCAGAGGTACCCCATCCGAGCGCCGGCCACCGAAGATGAACGCTGAGATAGGGACTCCTTGCGGATCATTGGCCGCTGAATCGAGCACTGGGCACTGGCTGAGTGGTGCGGTGAAGCGCGAGTTTGCATGTGCGGCCTTCCGCCCACTAGCGGGCGTCCAGTCCTGACCAGTCCAATCGATCAGGTGTGCAGGTGGTGTTTTCGTCATGCCTTCCCACCATACATCGCCATCATCGGTCAACGCAACGTTCGTGAAGATAGTGTTGGCAAGCATCGATGCCATCGCATTCGGGTTAGAATGCGTGCTTGTACCAGGTGCCACGCCGAAGAAGCCTGATTCGGGATTAATCGCGTAGATCTTTCCATCCGGTCCTGGCTTAATCCAGGCAATGTCATCACCAACCGTCGTTACCTTCCAACCTTCTTCATGAAAGACCGTGGGTGGGACGAGCATGGCAAAGTTCGTCTTCCCACAGGCACTTGGGAAGGCGGCTGCAACGTAGGTCTTCTCCCCGCTTGGATTCTCGACCCCAAGGATGAGCATGTGTTCTGCCAGCCACCCTTCATCACGCGCGAGCACTGAGGCGATACGGAGCGCCAGGCACTTCTTGCCAAGTAAAGCGTTGCCACCATAACCTGAGCCATAGGACCAGATTGAGCGCTCCTCGGGGAAATGGACGATGTATTTGGTCTCATTGTTACATGGCCATGGGATATCCTTTTGTCCCGGTTTCAGCGGCATGCCGACCGAGTGCATACAAGGGATGAAGTCACCATTCTCTTGCAAGACATCATACACAGGGAGGCCCATCCGGGTCATAATCCGCATACTTGCAGCAACATAGAGCGAGTCAGTCAGCTGGACACCGAGGTGTGCAATCGGGGAGTTGAGTGGCCCCATGCTAAAAGGGATCACATACATAGTTCTTCCACGCATACAGCCATCGAACAGGCCACGCAGCGTCGCCTTCATCTGCTTAGGTTGAACCCAGTTATTGGTTGGTCCAGCATCGTTCTTGCTCAGCGAGCAGATAAATGTCCGATCTTCTACACGGGCAACATCGCTGGGGTCAGAGCGGGCCAGGAAACTGTTCGGACGTTTCTCGGCGCTGAGCCGAATGAAGGTGCCTGACTCGACCATCTGCTCACACAGGCGATCATATTCTGCCTGTGAGCCGTCGCACCAGTGGATCTGGTCGGGTTTGCACAACGTCACCATCTCTTCAACCCAAACGCGTAATTTTGTATTCGTCACATAGCCTGGTATCTGCATTATTTTCGCTGTACGCGTCACATCATCTATTGTCTGCATTATTTCCTCCAACTAGTTATATGCATGAACGGATGTGGATACAGATCTTGCATCCTCATCTCTGCCATTCTCAAGTAGCCTCATGCCTCTTTTCTCTCTCCAGGTTCCCATAGCCCAACAAATATGGGCATCGAGGCATGGCTTCGACCCGGCTAGTTCGTACCTCCATATAGTATAGAGATACATCGCGTTCCAGAAATCATCGGGCATGCTTGAAGGGCCCAGGTCTTACTTCTTCCTTCATATGACATTCTAAGTGTCGTACATTCGTCTCACAATTGCCTCACGGCAAAGCAAGATTGTGTCACAATCTTGAGAACAGCAGCGTATTCATTCTCTTCATGGCTTTTTGCAACACAACCAATAAATGTGTGATCTCTCTGTGAGCTTGCTTGTCGCTGTAGTGATCGTTCCGTGAATAGTTTCTTCTATACTGACGGTGTTAGAGTTAACAAAATGATTACCTACTATTTTTTAAGAGGTATTAATATGATCGACGTGGGCAACGAAATCATCAATACTAGCGAAGCAATTACGTTTGCACAATCATCGCAGGTACCATTGCGAGGCATCCAGTGGCGTCGGTTACTGGCTGAGTTTATCGGAACCTTCATGTTGATACTGGTGGCTGCTGGCTCGGGAGTGGTAGGGACGAAATATCCAGGATCGGTTCCTCTTCAGTCTGCGGCAGCCGCTGCGAGCTTGATTGTGCTCGTCCTGGTCCTCTCACTAGGCCGGATCTCTGGGGCCCATTTCAATGCCGTTGTCACAATAAGCTTTGCACTGCGCAACGTGTTTCCCTGGCGACGAGTGCCTAGCTACCTGGGTGCGCAATTGCTCGGTGCGATAGCCGCTGCGCTATTGCTCAGAACATACTTTGGCGATATCGCCAACGTGGGCACCCTGGGACCCTCTGCAGGCGTGAATGATGGGGGTATCCTGATCTGGGAAGCTGTACTCACCTTCGGACTGATAACGACCATCCTTGCCGTTGTGAATGGAGGAATGAATGTCGGCCATGTAGCGGCCTTTGCCATCGCCGCATACTTCGGAGCAGCTATCCTCTGGGCTGGTCCCATTGAGGGAGCCAGCATGAATCCGACGCGCCAACTGGGTCCGGCTCTGGTGGCAGGTGACTTCACACATCTGTGGGCCTATCTGCTTGGTCCATTCATCGGGATGCTACTCGCCGTTGGCGTCGCTTACCTGTTGCGTGGTCCTGGCGGCCGTGACGCTCAGGGACCAGAACTGGCCCAGGGGAACGCTGAGGCGGTATTGCAGGCGACAAAGGTCGTTCTCGATATGGACTCCTCGGCGCGGAACGCAGTAAAAGGCGCTCATTCATGAATTTTACTTTTGTATAGAGTAAGACGTCTCTCGCACTCTGTCAGGAAGACTAATGGCTATGACAAGAACGTTTCGCCAGGCCAACGTCATTGAAGATAGTTTACGAGAGTGAGAAATACGCTCCTGGTAGGGAGCAGAAGGAAATATCATGAGTACATATCAAAACAAAAGCGATGTTGTTCGGACTTTGCATCAAATAGATGAGGAGAATGAAGCGGCATCCCAGGCCGTGCATGGATTGGCAATAGGTATAGCCAGGCATGATTTTATACAGGCCAAAGCGGAACACCTCGGACTGTATCATAAGCAACCAGCAGAACCTTTGGAACATGAGGGAATAAGAGCAGATGGGCAATGAAAGAGTTGACAGAGCAAAGAGGAAGGAAAGAGCAATGATCAGGACGAGACACAATGATGTGCTTGCCCTGTTGCAGCAGAGCAAGCAGACACCACCCATGCTCATTACGGATGCCCACTTAACCGGGTTGCCGGAACCAGTGCAGCGCTATCTTCGCTATGTAGGAGTAGTAGGCAAAGAGCCCATTCGCACGGTTCATCTCACACAACAAGGGTCCATGAAACAACAGCCAGGACAGAAGTGGATGCCGCTGGTCGCGCAGCAATATGACACGACCAATCCACCAGCGTTCCTCTGGAGCTGCATGATGCGACCGTTCCCCTTCGCCTGGATCTCCGCCATGGATCAGTTCACAGGGGGACATGGCAGCATGGTCATTAAGCTCCTGTCGTTCATCACCGTGGGAAATGCACATGGTCCAGAAATGGACCGGGGCGAGTTGCAGCGCTATCTGGCTGAAATGATCTGGTTTCCAACCGCCTGGTTCTCTGCTGCCATCGAGTGGCAAGCCATCGATACCTATTCTGTCCAGGCTACATTCCGTGAGTCTGGTGTGACGGGTTCGGTAGTGCTGCATGTGAATGAGCACGGCCAGCTGACCCACGTGACTGCAGATCGCTATAAGGAAGAGCATGGGCGCTATTTGCTCGCACCCTGGTCGGCTCAGTGCAACGAGTATCAGGAAGTGGACGGGATGCGTATCCCGACCAGCATTGAAATCACGTGGCATCTTGCCTCTGGGGAGTTCACCTGGTTTCGTTGCAAACTCACTGAGATCGAATACAACCAATCAGGAAGGATAACAAGGTTTTGAATGATCGTAGAGGGACAGTCTTTATTTGTGATGCACATCATGCCATGTAAAAATGACTTTTGCAAATAAGAAAATCTCACGCTGTTAGAAAAAGTCATGACTCAGACCATACAATAGGCACAACGCTTTCTTTCTGCTGATTGTGCCCATTGCTAGCTACTTTCAACCACGGCGGCATCTTTTGATGGTTGCTTCCCTCTCTATCTACCCATTGGAGCTCCCACTGGCGTTTTTAACACTGACGATGGTGTTTGCAGGAACCTGCACTTTCACCTTGACCGATACATTGTTGCCGATGCCCTGTGCGTTCTCTCCGAAATCGCTCAGGTCTGCCGTCGTAGCAAGAGTGAAGGTATAGTTCTTGTTACCAACTGTGAAGTGAAGAACACGATCAGCTCCAAGCGCACTGGTTGTGACACCTGTATACGCTATGACGTTCAGATCTGGGTCGCCTTGCACCGCTGGCTTGAGTATCGTTGCCGTGAAGCTCCCATCAGAGTTAACGATTGCGTCCATATCGACGGAGGTTCCTACTGGTGGAAGACTTCCGCCAAAGGCTGAGCGATCAGTTTGGGCAGAGATTGCCATTGTGTATATCTGGCCATCGGGTGCGCTCATGACAAGGCTGCTGCTAGTAATACTCTTGACAGGACCGATGAATGAGATGCCACCTGCTTTAAACGCTAGCTGCGCGGCAGTGGAGATTGGTGGTTGAGTCGCAGTTGGTGCAGCCTGCGTTGCGGAGGTAGCCGTGGCTGTGGTGCCAGTCGTAGGTTGTTCAGTACTACTGGCAACGCCCGAACATGCTGAAAGCAAAATCATAAGACTAAGAACGACGCTACATACAAGCATACCTTGAAAACGATGAAATGGAATGATGGGCATAGTTTTCTCCCTGCATCTCACATGAGTTTTAAGACCTAAATCTATCTCTCATAGCATTGCTCACTTTAAAAAAATCTACGAAGTGGACCTTTGCTAGTAGACGATGATAGAACTGTTTTTTGGGGATAGAGGCTGCTTTCTTTGTTCTCTTCCTCTTGTTTGCAACGCAACCCTCTCGAAACGGTGTAATCCTTATTTACGCTCCGTCTTCGGTAAAATCCAGGTTTCCCGGTGTAGCTGGCAATTCCTCCTCGCGAATATTCGCAGAAATGAGGGTCGATTCTGTCCTCCTTCCCGCATATACTTGAAGAAGAAGAACAGTTAAGCACAAAGAAAGAGGAAAGCAACAATGAACACCATGAATATGAAACTCGAACTGGTCGCGGTGCCCGTCTCAGATGTTGACCGTGCAAAGGCTTTTTATACCGAGAAGATAGGCTTTCATGCTGATCATGACCACCAGGTCAGGGAGGATCTGCGCTTTGTCCAATTGACTCCTCCCGGTTCGGCCTGCTCTATCGTAATTGGTGTGGGGATTACCACCATGCAGCCCGGATCTCTCGAAGGGCTTCTAATGGTAGTCTCGGACGTGAAAGCCGTCCGCGAGGAGCTAGTCAAACGTGGCGCTGACATCAGTGAGATTGACATACAGCCCTGGGGGTCTTTTGTGTATTTTCGTGATCCAGATGGCAATCGCTGGTCATTGCAGCAACTCCCCAGTCGTTCCTAGCCTTCATGCGGATTAGCAAGTCAAGTACATCGAGATGAGCTTTATCACGGATAAACATCACTATCACCGAGTATCGCCAGGAGGTGAAGCAGATGCGATCTGGATCATACGCTCGCCGAGTCGCTGCAGTGCTTCCCGCAGTTCTGGTGGGTTATGCACAACAAACGGGAGATTGATTGCCATCAAATAGCGTGCCATGCCCTCTATATCGTCGTATTGCTCTTGAAGCAGCACACCTGTCTCCGTAGGCGTTAGTGTCCCATACATTGCAGTCATCCTCTGCTGTACGGTAGACAGGGCTGCCTGAAACTCTACTTCTATCAAGGTCGTGTCTGCAGTGTATTTCGCACGCATAAAGGCTTCGTGATCGAACTCATTCGCCTTCTCGAAGGCCTCGGAGAGGACCTCAACGTGCTGGATGCGGTCCAGGCGGAAGACGCGATAGTCCTGGCGTAGGCAGCAGTAGCCGACGAGGTACCAGCGCCCTTTCCAGCCGGTGATGCCGTATGGCTCGACCTTGCGATGCGTGCTCTGCTTATTCTGCGAAAGATAGTCTATGGCGATACGTTGTGAGGCGTGAACTGCCGCGCTCAGGTCGATGAGTAGGGAGGCATCTGGCCGCGCTTGCTGGTTATGGGGAAAGAGGACGAGATGCGATGAGACGGCCTGTAGACGTTCGCGTGCCTGCATTGGCAGCACGCGCGAAATCTTGGCCAGCGCACCCTCAATTGCCAGCGGCGATTGGCCGATCTCCAGCCAGGCGCTTGCCAGGAGGCCGAGCATGACAGCGGCGGCTTCCTCTTCGGTGAACATAAGTGGAGGGAGCTTGAAGCCGGGGCGCAGGCGATATCCGCCGAGCCGTCCGATGTTGGCCTCGACCGGAATGCCGACGTCCTGGAGATGGGCGATGTAGCGGCGCACCGTGCGCACATCCATCTCCAGGCGAGCTGCTAGCTCGGGTCCGGTGATAGACGGCCTGCTCTGCAGCAATTCGAGCACGGTGAGGACGCGACTAGTGGGATGATACATGCTAACTCTCCATTTCTAACAATCTTCAAAAGTGTGCTGAAATGAGGGCGGATTCTATCCTTGTTTTAGCATATACTTAAAGTATCCATACGTCAAGCGAATAAGAGAGGAAATATTCGATGACTACCAGATCCAGTCCTACTATTCCTCTCTCTAGCTCCACCAAGAAAGAACCCATGCAGACACGTGCATCGCGCTGCATGGGTTCCCAGGTTCAGACTTTAATACACGCTGATTTCAGCGAGTTGCATACGATACTGATTGGTGTCGTTGGGATTGGGACGTAGATTGGTACCAGTGACGCGTACATAACGCGCCGTCTGCGAAGAGAAGGAGAAGGTCTGTTCCCCTGTTGGCAAGGCAACGCCGGTTTTGCTCACGACCGTGCTCCAGGTGCTTCCGTTGCTGGAGACCGCGATAGTGAAATCGATGGGGAAGCCGTAGCCGGTATTCGGGGCATCATTGCGAGGATAGAGATCTACCTCCTTGAATGAATGGGACGAGCCGAGATCGAGTTGCGCCCACTCGGTGTGATTGCTCCCCGTTGTATTTGCGCTGGACCAGCCCATTGATGTTGATATACTATTCAACTCTCCATCATTCACTTTCGTGATCGCCCAACCGTTCCCTGTAACACTTGAACTGGCCGATGCTGTTGCGGCGAGTGCCAGGTTAGTAGCTGCCGTGCCTGTAACTTGATAGGTATGACCACTCGTCGTCGCGAAACTGACCATTTTTCCGTTCGTGGTGGTTGTTACCGATGTGTTACCGGCAGAGGTGTCAATGACCTTCAGGCTGCCTGACGACCAGGGATTTTGTACAGTTGCCGTGCCTCCTTTTGTGCTGGTGATAGTAGTGCTCTGGACGACGCCACTTGCGATGCTGCTCGATACGGTGAAAGCTCCACTCGCTCGCAGGTTGGTGAATGAGGCATTGAGCGAGGTGGGCCAGTCTGCGAAGAGGCGTAGCTTGCCATCGTAGCTATCTAATAGCATCGTATCTAGTGTCTCGATACTCCCTACCGTCTCGATGCCGCCACCACTCTGTGCAACGGTATCGTTTGCACGCAAATTGCTATTGAGGTAGCCAGAGAAGCGTGAATAGGTATCCGACAAGCCAGCGCGTGCGGCGGCAGGAAAGATCCAGGCAAAAGAGTTGCCTTGATACCAGGTATTATACTGTGTGCCAAGATCGTAGATAGTGTTCTGCGCGGTCTGTAGCTCGGTGGCTGACGAACCGACGCCAACTTCATTGCCGGGGAAAATGGCATTGACCGGATTGGCGTCACTTGAATAGAAGCCCGGTGCATCCTGTGTGGACTTAAAATCTGTGTGTCCATTGTTGGTGAACGTTGGATAAGGGCTCAGGTTCGTCACGATGTCCTGCCACTTCGCCCGGCGACCAGAATCGACGTTGAGGGCCTGGCTCATTGGAATCAGCGCCTGATCCAGGTATTTCACAAAGGCGAGATCCCCAATCGGATTGGTCACATAACTGCTTCCTTCGTTCTGGGCACTATTGTTAATGACATATTGCCCGCTGCCATTTTTGGTCAGGTAATTATCCCAGAAGTTTGCGACCTGGATCAGATAGGGATAACCTGTTGACTGTAGCCAGCTTGTATCCAGGGTATAATGCCAGTGGGTGATATAGTCCAATGCGACGTAGACGGCATCACCTTTCTGCCCATAATAGCTGCTTTCCGATGTGGTACCCCCAGGAGCAATCGCTACAGGATAATAGACCCCGGAGTAACCAGCAGCGGTGGCGTTGGACTGGCCTTGTGAAATGTAAGCAGACATGCCACTGTAATACGGAGCGGCCAATTCTGGGTGATTACTCGAATACACTCCATAATAGGGGGATTCAACATTATAGTTGGTATGCCAGTTGTTGATCCAGCTTGTGTGATCGGTTGCCTCAAAGCCGCCATTCGTATCTGGTGCAGTGCTACCAGCCCGGTTGTCACATGCCAGAGCATACAACGATCCGTACCAGTATCTTTCGACCACCCCGCCACCAAGATCGAGCGATGACTGCGTCCAGAAATTTTGCCACCATGTTCTATGAGTGGTATTGAGTGATGTAACGGAACTGCTAGTGAATGATGCAACACTGGTCTGTGCATCGCTGAGATATGAAGTTGAATTTTTGCCGCCTGCCAGTGCAGAGATAATCGTTACATTTGAGCCTGGTGCTAGCGTAAAAGAGCCTGTGGCCGTTGCATTACCAGTCGTAGTGGTGTAGGTCGTGCCCAGGATGCGAGTTGCAATTGCCGCACGACTAATCCATCTTCCTGTCTGTATGGTCTGACGTGTGGCCCACAATGTGCCATTATTTCCGTTGAGTACACCAGCAGAGGTGGGCAATACTGGATCACCTGAGTCTGGTGTCTTTGTCCAGTTTTTTACACTAATTGCTGTAGCAGCGCTGCCTGCGGACGAAGAAAGTTTAATAGCGAGCAGATTTTGTGTAGCGGAGGTCCAGGCTTGCATGCTAATAGTTGTGCCATTGAGTGTGAACGTTGAGCGTACTTCGGCATTGCCAATATCTTGTTGCATATTGTAGCTCGCTCCGACAAGACTGGGGATGCTTACCGTCACGCCGCCAACAGGAAGATGTACAACATGAAAGTTAGTCCCTTGATCAGTCCAAAAATCGCTCTTCGAGATGTAATAGCTTTCTGCCTCGGGGTTGCCTCCGACGACCGTTGTCATATCGCCGTTGCCCATCAATGCTCCATCGGTAAGACCCGTTTCCGTGGGAATATTGCCTGGCGGTTTTGTAAATACTCCCGTGTTGCGTGCCAGGATAGTTGACAGGCTTGTCTGTGGTCTGGCTGTAGCGGCATGAGCGATCTGTGGAGGATATGAAGCCTTGCCAAGGAACGCGATACTGCTGAATAGGATCAACAACACCAGTGATAGGCTGATGTTTTGGGGGGCTACACAACATACTTGTTGCGTAATAGGCCCATTTCGTGTAATCATGAAACCTCCTTGTAAAGATACACGTGTGATGTGACGTTCTCATAACGTCCAGGCATAAGATCTACTACAATATAGACCTGTAATATATCCAAACATGAACCTGATCAGGTAATCAAATTCATGGATGAATCCCTTTGATGGCTACTCTGCCTCTTCCACTACCAACCGTGCTGTTTTGTCCAGGCCAAAGGATGTAACTGCATAGGAATGACGCCAGCCTTCGACCTGCTCACCCACAACCAAACGCTTTGCCCAGTTCTCCTCCTGGGGATGGAAACTCTCTGGACCAACAAGTAACATTGGCAGGCCCGCCCAGGAGGTTTCTCCTTCAGCATTGTGATGTGGGCCGAGTACGTTGCGCAGGCTATGGTAAAATATGAGCTCGATAGTATTCTCGCCCTTTTGAAGGAATGCACTACACTCGACTTGATAGGGTCGCCATGTCAGGGCACCCGCGCTCACCCCATTTATGAGCACCTCTACCACTGGCACCGTCAGCTCAGCGCATTCGAGCCAGGCGTGGCCTTGAGGCGTAGTGGGAAGAATGATCCTTGTGCGATAGGCGACGCGGCCAGCATAAAATGGCAATCCCTGTTCGATAAGGTTTCCTATCTTTAGGGGACGTGGCATATTGACAAGCGGAGTTTCCACCGCCTGCAGTCGCCAGGGCAGAGCAGGCTCCAGTGGTGCCAACGATTTCATATGTGCAACGTGGTGCACATCCACGGCAAAATCGCCGATAAGATAGATTGCTTCGATCTCTGTCCCGTACCGACGTGCTGGATCATCGATGATGGTTGCATCTCCATGACAAAATTTGGGATAGGCCAGTTCAAGCACATTTTCACCAATGAGGACGTGTGCCCCAATCTCCACGGGCAACCAGCGAATATCATGCCAATATGGTAATCCCTCGTAAGCAACTGTCTGCCCATTCACTGTGATTGTACAGTACTCGGGATGCTCAAGCACAACCTGGAGGCGTTGTTGGGATAAACCATCAAAGGCATTGGAAAAAGTATAGCGTAGCGTGAGTGGTCCATCATAGGATGCATCGTTCAAATAATGCTGAATGGCGAGCACTGGTACGGAAGGACTCCAGTCATCCTCCAGACATTGTAAATGCCGCGTAGTCCAGCACCAAGACATTCTCATCCAGCCGCTTAACTTCCCATGACTCAGGTTGATAAGTACGAAGCGCTACTGCAGCTTTATCTTGTTGTCGCGCAAATGCCGTAGACTCACCAGGGCCAGCCAGAAGGAGCAGCGATTCGCCAGGCTCCAGGTGGATCTCCAGTGGAAGCGATGCATTCGTTGTTTCCACCAGGCAACGCTGTGTTTGTCGGGCAAGATCGATCTGCATCAACGGCCCGGTTATGCCATTGAGCTGAATAGTGCCATCAATACGCTCGTGACGTGAAAGGTTCACCAGCATAGTGATCTGCTGCTCACCAGCACGACGCGTCTGCTGCCAGAACCACTGGCGGGGGCCACTTACGTTTGCCTGTACCTGGGGAGGTTGTATTTCCTGGAGTGTTGCAGCCAGTTCACCCATTGGCACAGTACGTACATGCAACTGCAAGAAAGACTGTAAGCGCGGATACTCGGTTGTTCTTCCATCAATCAAGGTAGGTAAGCTCCCAACCGAAAGGATGCTACCGCCAGCCTCTGCGAACTCTTCAAGTAGTGCCAGCGTCGTCCCTCGCAAACTCTTGAGCGTAGGAAGTATAACCAGCGGATAGGTCATTGGCCCGACATGGAGCAACGCGCGTTCAGCATTGTGTTCGACCCAACCAATATCAGCTAAAATTGTTTCATCGCCGTAATCAAATGAGCGTTGTTGGGCCAACAGTTCTCGACTGAGTTGCTGAAAAGTGTGATCGATCTCTTCCATACGTGCCTTGTCGTCATGATGAAATGAGGCCCATGCACCATCGGCAGGTGTGGGGGGACGACGAAGTGGATAGAGACTTTCCTGTGGATGCACGATTAAGAGTTCCGGTACCATTTTCCCCTGGGCCATCAATGCACACAGACGCGCGAGATAGTCCTCGACGTGATGGTTCAACGGCCACCATGGTTGCTGATACCAGAGGTTACAAGGGTAGTCACGTTTGCGCTCGCCCGCCATAGTATAGAGTAGTAGATGAGGAACCAGGAAGTTGACGCCAAGAACAATCTGTTGCTCTGCGATCCATTTGCGATCCTCAAAGGAGAGATGCTGTCCCGCACATCCGAACAGTTCGCTCATCATGCGAGCTTTGCTATATTGATTGACCACACTCCGACAACCCAGTGCCGTTATGACTTCCTGGATCTGAAGCCCCAGGTGATCGACCCCAGGCCAATCCATATGTCGGTAATGGGGAAGAGTGCAGACATCCCAGGCGAGATTCGCAGGCAGACTTCCCTCTTCCATAAAATGGCCGGTCAGCGCAATATTATGCTCCCGACACCAGGTCCCTATTTGAGCACTATAATGTTGTTCAAACATCCATGCACAGGTTCGATAATAATCCGTACGCGTGGCTGCAAAGTCGCCACAGTCCTCAAAGAGTTCTTCCAGATGTGGGAGTAGATCATAACCGTGTTGCTAGCCGAAAACGCTCTGGGAGTTCATCGGTCCAGAACAGCATTCCACTGGGGACATTTGCATAGGCGGGCAATACCGTGATCGAAGGCTCATCGGTAAAAATTGCCGGGATAAGTCCACCCAGATCTCGACCAAAACGGTGTGCATACGACTCGTAGGCCTCTTCGATAAAGGCCTGCATAGCATCTTTGCTCATCAGGTCGGCATAGGTTGTGCCACTGAACCAGGGAAAGCCCAATGGGCTGATAAACTGGCAGTAGCGTGTCCCATCGTCGCTAACCGCGATAAGTGAAACGTGCTCGCCATCGGGAAGATCCGCTCCGGGTGGTATACGTAGCAACCATTTCGTACGGAAACTGGCATCACGCAAAGGAACAGCTCCACCAGCCCATCCGCTGGGCCAGCGATCCTCATCATAGAGATACATCTGTATACCCAATCCGCGTGCTTCTTCCAAGGCTATAGCTATTGCCGCGTAGAAATCTTCTCCTCGATATGGAGTGATCAGCCCAATCCGTGCATGCATAAATCCCCCTCCCAGACCACCACGGGCCAGTTCACGTACCTGACGCCGCACCTCATCTTCATCTAGTACCTCGTTCCAACTCCAAAATGGTGCGGGCCGGTAGATGGCTGGTGGATTCGCCACCATATCCAGGTCGAAAGCAATGCCAATGTATTCTTGCGGTGTGTCGATCTCTCTCTTTTTCAAGCGTGGCCTATCCTTCTAATGACTAGCGCTGACGTCCTTGAACGAGCGCAAACACAGAAAATAGCTCCGTGTTCTTCTAAATATTCGATGAGTTTGTTATGCATGATTTCTGACGACATCTCAAAACCAGGTAGGGATGGCACAACTCCCAGACCCTTTTCGAACAGAGGTTACTCAGGATGCACGAGAAAACAAGCGGCTTTCTGCGCAGTGTTTGCTCCTCCAATTGGTTTGAGTTGTGGCACTTCTATCTTGCATCTGTCCATGACGTGAGGACAGCGCGAGGCAAATGCACAGCCGGTCGGGTGTGCAGCCAGACCTGGCACCTCACCTTCGACGGCCTTTTTTTGTGCATCGCTCTTCTGCCAGCGAGCGACGGGGACCGACTGGAGCAGCCCCTGTGTATAGGGATGGCGTGGTTGCTCAAATATCTGTGCCGTTGGGGCAATCTCCACAATTTTCCCAAGATACATCACCGCAACCTCATCACTGAGATAGCGTACCGCTCTTAAATCATGTGAAATGAAGAGATAGGTAAGGTGCAGGCGCGTTTGTAGATCACGTAGCAGATTGAGAATCTGAGCCTGGATCGAGATATCCAATGCTGAGATCGGCTCGTCGGCCACAACAAAATCTGGATTTGTTGCCAGCGCACGTGCGATCCCTACTCGCTGGCGTTGCCCACCGCTGAACTCATAGGGATAGCGATTCTCAAAATCTGGATTGAGTCCCACCATTTCAAGCAGTTCCCGCACACGCTGCCGCTGTTGTTTTCGCTCACATATTTTATGCAGTATCAACGGTTCCGCAATTGTGAAGCCGACGGTCTGGCGCGGATCTAGCGATGCGTAGGGATCTTGAAAGATGATCTGCATGCGCTGGCGCAGCGGGCGTAGTGCCGCTGGTTTGAGCTGGCAGAGATTAGAGCCTTCGAAGATCACCTCTCCTGCCGTAGCCTTGATGAGTTGCAAGACTGAACGGGCAACAGTCGATTTGCCACTACCCGACTCTCCCACCAGGCCGAGCGTCGTTCCACGAGGAATCGTAAAACTGACATCATCAACCGCCTTAACGGTCGTGCGCTGCTGACCGAATAACGAGGTAGACTGTTTCGTCGAAAAATACGTTTTCAACCCCCGTACCTGTAGGAAGTCCACCTGGATCTCGTTCTGATTTGTCGTAATGGTTTGTTGGTCCTGCATCGTTATCCCTCATTCCAGTGCCAGCAGGCAACGCTATGATTGGAACTGACCTGTTCAATAGGTGGCATCTTCTCATTGCAAAGAGTTGTTGCCCTGAGGCAGCGAGGAGCGAAAGGGCAGCCTGGAGGGAGATCAATCAAATTTGGTGGCAGTCCTGGAATCGCATAGAGCGGTTGGCTGCGATCTGCCGTCGCCCCCAACGTTGAACCGAGCAGACCTATTGTATAAGGATGGCGTGGCTGTGTGAACACCTCCTCTGTTAGACCCTGTTCAACCGCACGCCCGGCATACATGACCACGACCGTATCGCATACCTCACTGACAACGCCGACATCATGGGTGATCAAAATAATCCCCGCGTCAACAAGATCTCTCAACTTGAGGAGCAGATTCAGAATCTGTCGCTGTACCGTCACGTCCAATGCTGTTGTCGGCTCATCTGCCAGGAGAAGACGGGGGTTACATGCTAGCGCTATTGCAATCATCACGCGTTGGCGCATACCGCCGGAAAACTCAAACGTATATTGACTCAGGCGGCGCTCTGGTTGTGTGATGCCGACAGTTGTTAACAATTCAAGTGCCCGTGCCCTGGCCTTTATTTTTGACAGACCTAGATGCGTCTGAAGCGGCTCCATGATCTGTTGGCCTACCCGCATTGTGGGATCAAGCGCTGACAATGCATCCTGAAAGATCATTGCAATCTTTGATCCACGTAACTTGCGCATCTCCGTCTCATTTAGATGCAGAAGATCCTGTCCGTCCAGGAGTATCTCCCCGCCAGCAATACGACTGGATTTGGGCAAGAGGCGCATAATCGAGAGCGCAGTCGTCGATTTCCCACACCCAGATTCTCCGACTAATCCTAGAATCTGACCAGCAGCAACCTGGAGCGAAAGTCCCTCAACCGCCGAAACAATACCATCCTGCGTATGGAATTTTACCTGCAGATTTTTCAGCTGCAAGACAGGCTTTGTGGCAACCTCTTCCTGCTTTGTGTTACCATCTATCGATTTCATCATTGTCTCGCTTTCGGATTAAGCGCATCGTTCAAAGCATCTCCAAGGAAATTGAAGGCCAGAACCACGATGGCCAGAACCAATCCAGGCATAGCGACCAGGTATGGTGCACTTCGATAGTACCCCACACCATCTGCGATCATTTGCCCCAGACTTGCACCCGGAGGACGGATGCCAATACCTAGAAAGCTCAATGAGGCTTCAAACAACATAGAATAGCCAAAATTGACCGAAAGACCCACAATGACCGAGCCTAGCACATTGGGGAACAGGTGATTGCGAATAATCCACCATGTGGATGCGCCTAATGCGTGTTCCGCCTCGATGAACTCTTTTTCGCGCAGAGATAACACCTGACCACGCACAATGCGTCCGATACCGGGCCATGAGACAATACCCAGGCACCCAATGACGACGAGATAATCGACGAGCACTGAATTCGTCAAAGAGGACCAGTGTGTGCGCTGGTAGAGCGCATTGGTAAGATTCGTCACGCTAGGACGCGTTGCAACACTGATAAAAGCCGCAAACCAGAGTGGAGGGATGGTCAGTAGCGCATCCATAATCCAGGTGATGACCAGGTTTACCCAGCCGCCAAGCAAACCCGCTAAAGCGCCAAGCAGGATGCCAAGCACGCCAGCGATGATCGTAATCAGTGTAGCCACAAGTACTGCAGTGCGTAGGCTCATCAGAATCCGGCTGAGTAGATCGCGTCCAAGTTCATCAGTTCCCATCAAATGGTGCGCACTGGGAGGTTGCATAATGGCCATATAATTTTGTTGCAGATAGTTATACGGAGAAATGGCAGAAGCAAAAATCGCCAGTAGAAACAGCAAAAGCACGATAATAAGTCCCACCATCCCTGCCTTATTGCGCAAAAATGTACGGGCAGCGTCACCCCATAAACTGCGTGTTTTGGGTGGACGGCGTTGTGGGGCAATGAGCGCTTCGATCTGCTGTACCTGGTCATTACCTGGTATCGCCATTGCTTGTGTTCCTCATTTCTTCTTAAAGAAGCTCCTGTCCCAGGTGTCTCTATCTGGAAAGATCCATGCTCTTTTTTTCAGGCATTGAGCTTCACACGCGGGTCAACGAAACCATACAAAACATCGGTGACCAGATTAATCAGCATAATCAGTATTGCAGTGACAAAAACAATGCCGGTGATTGTCTGTACATCACCTACTTGTAAGGAATTGTAGGCTAACAGGCCAAAACCCTGCAGGTTAAAAACAAGCTCGATAAAAAGCGCTCCACCAATGAGATAGGAGGCGGTAAGTCCCACTACAGAGAGCACAGGGAGTAGCGCGTTTTTGAAGACGTGCTTTACCACGACGTTCCACCCTGAGAGCCCTTTTGCATATGCAGCACGTACATATTCCTGTGAGAGGACCTCTAAGACGGATGCACGCGTGAAACGGACAGTGGTCAAACAGGAATTCGCCGCAAGAATCGTGACCGGCAGGATACTTGCCGAATCGAAGATTCCATGCCAGCCCAGACCAACCGAGGGCACCAGGTGAATCTGAATAACAAAAAAGTAGACCGCCAGCGGAGCCAACACAAAAAGTGGAACCGACGAAAGGATAGTCACCACTCCGACAATCCCATAATCAAGCGGCGTATTGCGGAAAAGCGCAGCCAGTATTCCAAGTGGAATTCCTACAATAATAACCAGGGCCAGCGCAGCAGCTCCGATCTCTAGCGAGATAGGCAAGGCATGTCCAATCATATACGTCACACTTGGCTCACCCTGGCTCACATAGGATACGCCAAGATCGCCATGCAGCGCTTGCGCTATCCACTCACCATAGCGCACATAAACAGGCTGATCGAGATGCAAACGTTGTTGAAAGCTCTTATAGAGAACGGGATCAAACTTTCCACCATTTTCATGTTGTGTGAGATAGGCCGCAAGATCGCCAGATCCATACTGGCCAATCACGAAAATAAAGCTGGTAATGATCACAAGCAATGGGATCATCGCCAAAAGTCGGCGCACAATATAGTTTAACATCGTAGGCTCCTCTGGTCGTCATTGAACACCGTCTCCGTCCATCGATGGAAGTGGGATAGGGGCGTCACCTTGCGTGCGTCCCTATCCCGCTGCGATTAGTGGGCAGCAATACTTGTATCTGCTATTCCAGGATTGAGATAGAGATCTTCTAACCCACCCAATCCATCTGCAGTGTGCAAGTTTTTGACCCAGGGTGCAACCATTGTATAGCCACTATTGGTATACATATCAATCGTAACCGCATTATCTACCCAGGCCTGCAAGACCTTGCCCAAAATCTGACAGCGCTGGTCGATTGTTGGGGCAGCAAATGCCTGCTGCATCAAGGAGGTTACATCGGGTGCATACGCTAACGTAAACATCGATGCAGGTCCACTGGCAGGAATAGGCGCAGTTGCAATGCTAGGAGTCAAGTTGTTCAAGAAGCCATAGAGGTCGGGATCACGATTGCCCTGTTCATTAGGCCACAGATGTGTGGCATAGGGAGGCTTCGAGAAATCAGTGATCGGAGATGCCTGGATCTGAATATTGGTGAAGCCCAGCGTTGTCTGGAGTGCTTGCTGAATAAATTGGGCTTCGATCTTATTCTGTGCCAGGTCTTCACCAAAGAGGCCTAGTTGAATGTTAATAGGCATACCTTTTACAGCGGCACCATACTTTGACTGTGCCAACTCCGCCTTTGCGGCTGTCGGATCATAGGGCATTGGCTTAAGGGTACTGCTAACGCCAGGACATGCGTTGGGATTGGCAACATGAGAAACAATTGGTGTGTAGAAATTGAGTCCTGTATTCCCATCTAGAACTTTCACCAGTGCATTCTTGTCCAGAGCCATATAGATAGCACGACGCACATGGATATCATCCATTGGTTTATAGGCCGAGATGTAGAGTTCCTGGACACTATTGGTATCACCACGTACTAATGTACTCTTTAAATAAGCGTCCGTCTGCGCATTCTGGACATCAGCGGCGTTCAACGTAATATCAAGCCAATCAGCTTCTTTATTTTGAAACGCCGTGATTGCCGATGCGTGGTCTGTGACAAAGGTGACAGAAATTTTCTTTAGCTTTGGTGCTGCATCGTAATACTGGGGATTGGGGACCATCACCATACCCTGATTGGGAGTATAGGACTGCAGGCTCATCGGGCCGGAGAATGCCACACCAGATTCAGTTGTCCAATATTGATTATTGGTGTAGTGTTTTCCTTCACCACGTTGGATATCGCTCAGTTTGATCGCACTTGGTGGATCGACCATCAAAGCGAAAAGAAAGCCTGGATCACGATGTACTAACTGGATTTGTAAGGTAGAGTCATCAATAGCTTTGACTCCTGAGACCGAAGCTGCGTTAAACTCGTCGGCAGGAACAGTACCAGCGAAAACCGCCGCCGCGCCCACCACATTTGAATAGTAGCGGGTAGCAGTATTGCCTAATCCATTGCTTCCTTTGATTTTCGGATGACCCGTCATAATATCATAACGCAGATCAGAACCTACATCCTGAGCGGTCACCGGTGTACCATCGGAATATTTCACATTCTTGCGTAAATGGAAGGTATAGGTTAACCCATCGGAACTGATATCGGGGGAAGGAGCGAGGCCATCATTAGTAATGTTCCACTGAGCATCATGGGTGAGTAATGGGGCCCAGAGGAGACGAGCCAGACCAGCATACCCAAAGTCGTGAGGGCTGAGACCAGCAGCACTCAAATAACTTGGATCTGCCAGTACGCGCAGCTCCTGTGCCGGCGTTGTCGTCGGAGTCGGAGTCGGAGATGAATTCGAGCAACTGACCAGGACAAGCGCGAACAAAAATAATGCAGGGAAAATTCGTCGTGTTCTATACAACGTGTGCATGGTTATCCCTTCTCTTGTGCGACAATGAACAATTTAACAACCCTCAAAAAATGGGGACAAGCCAGGGTAGCGTCTTCACCCCCTCTCACATTTTGTAATGTTAGCCATGGATGGTGGCAGCGTAAAAGATTATCGCGTACGTCTACGTACATGAGAGAACCAAAAATAATGCCAGTACTTTTATGCTTTCACATCCTTGCTAATACGTATTAGGTTTACGTATTTCTAGAAGTATAGATATTCCTGCGATCTTTGTCAAGGCTATAAAAGGGGTCTTTGTCCTTCCGAGAAAAATCCACCGAATTGAGTAGGAGTAGAAGGGGCGTGCCGATATTTATCTGCAATAGTGTAGAAGCTGATTCCATGATACATTGACAAAAACAGTGCTATCAAGCATACTAATAATACGTATTAGCACTACGTAGTTATTTCAAGAATATGCTTGAATGCATATAAAACGTATTGCCGAGGTATCATATAGTGGCTAGCATAAAACGGGTACGCCGCCCAACAAGTGTTGATGTCGCCCACTTGGCCAGGGTTTCACAAACAACTGTTTCGCACGTGATAAATAATGTGCAAACATCCGGTATTTCCGAAGCGACGCGTGCACGTGTTTTACAGGCCATCGAGCAGCTTGACTATCATCCTCACGAGGCAGCACGTAATCTACGGAGTCAGTCATCGCATATTATTGGCATGGCCATCCCTGAAGCTTATAATACGCATCTCCTTGAAATAGCCGTAGGAGCGGAGAGTTACGCATTGAGCAAAAACTACGGTATATTTCTCTCCATTACCAATTTCGACCCGGCCAGGGAACACTTAAGCTTGCGTAGGCTGCAGCAGCAGCGTTATGACGCATTGATTCTGATGTCACGCAACAAAGGCATGCTCTATAAGGATCTCCAGGGCCTACAGGCAAAGGGGTATCCCATCACCGTACTCGGCTTTAATGATACTGAGATGGATAGTGTGAGCGTCGATACTACACAAGGTGAAGAAGAATTGTTGCATCATCTAAAGGCACTTGGCCATCGACGCATTGGCTATATCTATGGTGTTGCCGAACAGACGCTTTTTGGTGGTCGCCTCGAAAGCTGTTTAGCGCTTCAGCAACAGATGGGGATACCCGTCATTGATCGCTTCATTCAACGTTGTGGTCCTACTGCCAATGATGGGTATGTGGCCACACAAAAGCTTCTCGCAGAGTGTGATGGGCATGAGCGACCAACTGCGCTTATTGTGGTCAATGACCTCTTGGCAGGTGCAACACTCGCAGCGCTCTATAATGCTGGTATTACTGTTCCGAACGACATGAGCGTGGCGAGCTTTGATAACACGCCGAATTCGGCTTTTACGCTGCCCCCATTGACCACCGTTGACTGTGAAGCGCAAGTTATAGGGGCAGAAGCTGCGCGTCTAACTATTGAGCGTCTGCTCTCTCCAGAACGCCCACCTGAAAACATCTATACACGCTCAAAATTAATCATCCGCTCATCAACTGGGCCAGTGAGTTAGAGTGCTCCGTAAAGAATCAGGTCTAAAGGGTGCTATGGTCAGTGGGTATACTCATGGCGAAATCGCTCAAGATAGAAATTTATCACAAAGAGCAGAATAAATGGGTTTGTTGCACCAAATATGTTGAATAGAGAACTTGAGCAGGCTCAGGAGGATGAGCCTGCTCAAATCATGTTTCACGTGAGGATACTGAAAATTATGAAGAACTGGACCACCCGTGTAGCGCCTTGTCTATCGCGTCTGTTGCTACGAGATTCTTGTAGGCAAGAGGAAGAGTGATGAGGCCTGCCTTCACGTGAAATTGATTTGCAACATCGTATGCCTGCTGGCTGATCATTGGAGTTTGTGGCATACTTGCCTTCGTTGCACTCCAGGCGAGGTTGAGCGTTTTCTGGTCCAGCTTGAGGTACTTTCCCAGGAGAGCCAATGTTTTGTCTGGATTCTTCTGGATGAATGTTTCAGCCATTGCAAGACCGCGAATGAACGCCTGCACAGCCTGGGGTTTGGCATCGATGACTTGCTGTTTGGCATAGGCCACTCCAAAGAGTTGTCCAGTCATCTCTGGGATATCGCCGCGAACCGGGCTAATGAAGGTGTCGCCAAAGTTTTTCGTTTCGGCTATCACTCCTGCAGGCGAGGCAACGACGACGGCATCCACACGACCGGTTCGCAGTCCGGCAAGCCCCGCTGCCACATCGGCACCCAGATACACTTTGGTTGCATCTTTCTGAGCATCAAGCTTTTGCTGCCTAAACAGGTAAGTCACCAGAGCATCGGTGGCACTATTTGGCGATGAAACGCCGATTTTTTTGCCCACTAATGCTCGCACCTTGTCTGCAAGTGGGCTGGTTGCGGTGAGATGCGTTTGTTGTTCAAAGTGCTTGCTTGCGATGACATCAATGAGGAAGTCGTTCGAGACCGCTCCAATGAGTTTAATATATGCATCTACTCGTGAAATTGTGAATGCATCTGTAAGGCCCCCTATACCGACCTCGACACTGTTCGCCTCTACCGCTGCAGCCAGCTTCGATCCGCTATTCAATAGAGGAGGGGGAGAGGGATCGAGTGTCAAACCCTGGGCCTTGAAAAAGTTTTCTTGTTCCGCAACATAGAGCGGGAAAAAAATGATTGCATTGGTGACTTGTGCAACTTTCAATGTCATGCTTTTGTTGGTAGCAGGACTCGTGGTTCCTGAACTGCAGCTAGCCAGGCTCAGACCAACCAGAAGAAGACATAACAATAGCGAGGGAAAAAATTGTTGTCGAGAAACGTACATTGTCTTTCCTTCTTTCCAAATAAAAAATAGGTAAAGCGTGTAATAGAATAGAGATGTAGGTTAAGGAATGAGGCCTCTGCCTATATTTATTCCTATCTTCCAGCAAGAGTTCTTTTGGTCAACGACATTGATGGCCCTGGTCAGTATGGCCGCTATCTAGCCTCTTTCATGTGTTGTATACTATTACCTCTTACTCATCAGGATGAACGGAGGTCTTCTCTCCTAGTTGTACGATATTACGCAGTTGACGTTTTTCTGACCGAGGAAAAGTGCAAACGGCCAGACCCTCCAAATAGTGATTGTTATCAATGTAGAGAGGGCCTGGTGAAAATTGTCTCATCGTGATCTTTATCTTGTATAGTGTACCAATCTACTCTCTCGGTTGAGCCTCCCATCAACACTTTTTTGATGGGGAATACCTGAGTTGACCCTTCCAAACGGCGTATTTCCATACTGAACTTCTCTACTGACTCTTCCAAGCCAGCCTTATAGGTCTGGGCGAGCTAAGTGTAGCCGAATTCGACTTTTTTGTCGAGAATTAACATTTAGCATAAAATTGTAGTACATTGTACATTTTATTAGGTAAATAATCACATTTATATCCCTTTGTAGCTTCAGACACTTTTAAAAGAATATTGACATGTTAATCCTCCCATGCTATTGTTGTCCGAGAAGAGATAGTGCAAGCAGCATATCTGTCAGGCGTCTGCAAGAAGTGGTGGGGAGGGAGGGTGTACGAGTGCATCTGTTGTATTGCATAAGCAACCAGATAATGAAAGGAACAAAGAAGTCGTAATGGAATACAAAGAATCGGAGACCTCAACCTCACATGTCTATCCGATTACCTTTATAGACTGTGGCAAGATCCATACTCTTCCTGTCCCTCTGGCACGCATTACTACTTGCGGCATGATCAGCATTGAAGTGCTTAAGGAAGTAATAAGCCATAATCCTCCACTTGGTCTCTACGAGGTGATCCCGACACAGGCGATGCGCGGGCGAGGGGCAGTGCCTTCTCTGGTGCTGCTTAAACTACTGTGAGCCGTCCGCACCGTTTTGCTACCTGCGACTGGCTTGCTACCCAAATGAAGCAGGAGATGGAAACTGGAGCGAAGGTCCGTCTGGATACCATTGCATCCTATTTGCGCGGTATGCTCTGCCATCTCCAGGCAGATCAGTCGATGATTGATACCTTGCGACTGCTCCTGGTGAAGTATTTGCGTAATGGGCGTAACAGCGGCCCCGGCTATCAATTGGCTGCTTACCCGCTCCTCTGGCTGGACACGGATGCGCTCGTTTATCAGGTCGAGCATGGGGCACTTATGGAATACATGGGCGAACCTGCTCTCGCGCTACCTTTCTGGCAACGAACATACGAGCTTGCCTCACGAGGCGTCTATCTACTTGATGAACCATCAAGTGATTGGGCCATTGAGATGCGTGAGCAAGTAGAAGGTTCTTTGCGCCAGAGTGTCCACGTGTTGCGCCGTCTTTTGTTCTTCGAACGCGGAGAGGCGGCCAAAGAATCAGTGATCTTACTCTTACGCACTTATTGGCTGTCTCACAAGATCGACGAGGATGCGCTACGGCCTCTGATGGAACTACTGAGCGAGCAAGAATGCTTTGGGGAAGCTCAGGCGTATTACCTGCAATGTACCGCTGCTTTAGAAAAGATAGAAGCTGGGCGAAAGCCTGGCAAACAGACGAGCGACCTGTATGAGTTTTTGTGCATCAAACAACTTCGACGTCCTCAGCGTGCATATGCACGCTGAGAAACAAGAGAAACCTACTTATTAGAAGATAGCAAACATCATGTATATGAGTGAGGTTGTATATCATCTTCACATGAACATAACCAGATGCGCATTTCGCCAGATTCGCGCTGATCCCAGGCATAATAGGGGATCGCGGTCAGCCTATAAGGTTTAGCCACAGGTGGCGTTGTTCGATAGAGCGTATTGGCCCAATCGGAGGTTACGAGCGCCTGGACCTCACTGCTCAGCAAAGTGATCCCACCTAATAGATCTGGTACAAACTGTTTCTCAAAGGTTGCGTTGGCTGGCACGCGAATCTGATGCAGTGGGAGCGGGTTATCGCAATTTTCCAGGCAATAGAGTAATGGACCTGAGCGTAGTGCGATCTTTCCAGCGTTCTCGCGTATAGCCGGGTGAGAATAAATACGCTCGACTGGCATTTCCAACTGAAGGATCAGGGTAGCACCGGATTGCCAGGTGCGGCTAACATACGCGTAGCCTTTGCGAGCCTCGAAGGGGATATCCTCGCCAGCCAATGTCAGGTGAGCAGACGGACACCAGCCTGGAATACGCAGGTAGAGCCCAAATTCGGCAGGTACGTCCAATTCTATCTCAAAACGTATTATTCCATCCCAGGGATAGTTAGTCTGCTGGTGCAAGATGACCTGGTGTGGGCCAACGGAGAGTGTGCTGGTACACTGAGCGAATAGATGTACTAGTATAGCACTTTCGGTAACCGTATAGAGGTAACCTCCCAATGAGAGCAACAAACGAGCAATATTGGGCGGACAACAGGCGCATGTATACCAGGGTTGCCGGTGATGTGCTCCGTGGCTTGCCAGAGGATTCACATAGAAAAAAGAGGTGCCATGAGTGAGATCCCACTCAAGACGCCATTGTAGAGAGTTTGCTCCAATACATCGGCATAGCGGTGATCGGCATCCAGTTGCAGCAAACGCTGGCACCATATAATCAGACCGATGGCCGCACACGTCTCCGCATATGCAGAGGAGTTGGGCAGGTCGTAATCGGCAGTAAAACCCTCATTGCCCCCCGAAGATCCTAAACCCCCGGTAATATACAGGCGTTTGGCGTTGAGATGATTCCAGATCTCCTTGCATGTTTCGTACAGACTTGCATCGTTCAGTTCACGTGCAAGATCGGCAACTGCGCTGAACAGATACATTGCGCGTACAGCATGTCCCACAATTTTATGTTGTTCACGTACAGGTACGTGCGATTGATTATACTCATATGTGCTGGCCCAGAAATCAGAGGGCGACTCCCCGCGCTCTTCGGCTTCCACATCAAAATAATGAGGAGGACGTTTGCCGCGTTCTTCAACAAAGTACTGACTCAGGCGCAGATAACGTCGCTCCCCGGTCGTGTGATACAGCTTGATCAATGCAAGTTCGATCTCTTCATGCCCGCAATAGCCATGCCGTTTGCCATCTTCCATGCCAAAGGTTGCATCAATATAATCAGCATAGCGACAGGCCGCATCCAGAAGGACACGTTTGCCAGTTGCCTGAAAATGTGCCACAGCAGCCTCTATAAGATGTCCGGCGCAATAGAGTTCGTGATAGTCGCGTAGATTGGTCCAGCGCCGCTCTGGCTCGACCTGCGTAAACCAGTGATTGAGATAGCCATCAGGTTGCTGCAGCGCAAGCAGGAACGTAATAGCCTCATCAACGAGCGCTTCCAGTTGAGCATCTGGATGAGTTGCCAGACTATAGCTTGCAGCCTCGATCCACTTGTAGGTATCAGATTCCCAGAACACGTAAGGAGTGGGATGCTTGTTCGCACGCCATTCCTTAGGGAAAAGTGTAAAATGTCCGTCCTGCTGCATCTGTTGATAGATAGCAGGCAAGGTCTGTTCGCGGAGAGCCTGCAAGCGAGGTCCCCAGAATGCACCCTCAAAGCGAGTCGCGCTATGTATGATGGAGGATGAGCGTAATGACATGAGTATTCCCCTTCTTAATACT
>CAWKKX010000039.1:0-22114 GCA_963850365.1 uncultured Chloroflexia bacterium | reverse complement strand
TTGACAAACATCAATGCCTGATGTATAGTTTGGGAAGAGGAGAAGAAGAAAATAATGCAACCAGACGGAAAATTAGAGGTGAAGCCGCGTAAACGCCGCGTCGGTAAAGTTGGCGGGGATGTTCCTTGCTGTTTGCCATCTACGCCCGCTTCCCTGAGCGAGCGTGAGGCAATTGATGTGGCGGCTCAACTGCGTGCCCTGGCTGATCCAACGCGTGTGCAGATCGTGACGCTGCTGGCTGAACATCCGGGCGAAGTTTGTGTATGCGATATCACGGGTCGCTTCAACCTGGATCAATCGACGATTTCACATCACCTGCGCCTGTTGCGTGAGGCTGGTATCGTCAATTCCGTCAAGCACTGGGCGTTGGTCTATTATTTTCTGCAGGACGCTGGATTGCAGCCGATACTTCAGCTTTTGCGACGCTTGGAGTCGTGCTGCGATGAGTGTTGATATGTTTCCCCTTTTTTTGTTTAAGGCATTGATATTTATCAATGCCTCCAGAGAAAGTGAGCAATTGATTATGACAGACGATGTTGAGCAAGTGCGGGCGGCAGTGCGAGAGCGCTATGCACGGACCGCGACAAACGCATTGAGTCCAGCTATCCAGGGTGGCTGTTGTGGGGGAGTCCCTCGTCGGCACAAAGCGAGTGCTGTGGAGGGAGTTCCTCTTCTAGCTGCGTATTTCCACGAATGATCCTATTACGAGCCAGCTATATAAGGATGTGGAATTCGTAGGTGCCCAGGCTGCGGCGCTTGCATCGCTGGGTTGCGGCAATCCCACCGCGCTGGCCGAGCTGAGGCCCGGTGAGAAAGTGTTGGACCTGGGGAGCGGTGGTGGTATCGATGTGTTACTCTCGGCGCGACGCGTAGGACCTGCCGGCTTCGTGTACGGGCTGGACATGACCGACGAAATGCTGACGCTGGCCGAGCGCAACCGCGCCGAAGCTGGCACAGAGAATGTACAGTTTTTGAAGGGCGTTTCGAGAATATTCCGTTGCCCAACAATGCTGTCGATGTCATCATCTCAAACTGTGTCATCAACCTTTCTGCCGATAAAGGCGAGGTTTTGCGTGAGGCATATCGTGTCTTAGCGCCGGGAGGGCGTTTCGCGGTCTCCGATATTGTGGTTCAGGGGCATATGCCGGAAGCGTTGCGCCATAATATGGAAGCCTGGGCTGGCTGCATCTCCGGTGCACTAGAGGAAGAGACGTATCGTCGTTTGCTGGCAGATGCTGGCTTCGTCGATATCTCCTTCGAGGTAACGCGTACTTATGGGCAGCAGGATCTCCCCGGTGATAAACAGAGCGACACGTTCAACACACCTTCAGAAGAGGAGGAGGGGACGTTTGTGAGCGCTTTCGTGCGGGCACGCAAAGTGAAGGCGTAATCAATCTTTTCTTTATACCCAGGCTATGCTGCCATCGTGCTTCTTTTGGAGAATTTTGCGTAGGCGCTTAGCCTGGTGCGTAGTGGCGAGGAAGTCAAGTTTCTGAATCTTCTAACTGCTTGATCAATGACCACATCTCATCTGAGCATTCAATCGTGCAAATGGTAATGTCTATCCGAAACGCTCTTGAGAGCTGTTTCGAGCTTCGATTTTTATGTTTTAAATAGGTGGAAAGGTCATTGTTTCCTATGGCATCTTCTCAAGAAACATTTACCATTGGCGTTGAAGAGGAATATCAGATCATTGATCCTTCCTCGCGTCAATTAAGTCCTTCAGCTTTCTCTATCCTTGCGCGAGCAGAGCATGCGCTGGGCCAACAGATACAACCAGAGCTTCGTCTCTCACAAGTAGAAGTGGCTACTCCTGTCTGTCAGACCCTGGCGGATGTGCGTTGGCAGGTGCAACATCTGCGCCATGAAGCGATTTCTGCCGCTATGCAAGATGGAAAACAGATCGCTTCTGCCAGTACACACCCTTTTTCACATTGGCGAGAGCAGCCAGTGACCCCGAAGGAAAGGTATCTGGATCTGGCAAGTGACTACCAATTGCTGACACGTGAGCAGACGATCTGCGGTTGTCATGTCCATGTTAGCCTGCATGACCGAAGTCTTGCTGTGCAGGTGATGAATAGAGCACGTGTATGGTTAGCGCCGCTGCTCGCGCTAACGGCCAGCTCCCCGTTCTGGTTGGGGGAAGATACAGGCTACGCGAGTTTTCGCACAGAAATCTGGAGCCGCTGGCCGATATCGGGACCTCCTCTCCTCTTCGACTCATTGCAGGAACATACGGAACTGGCTCAAGCACTTATTGCTATTGGAGCAATTGAGGACACGACGAAAATCTATTGGGATTTACGCCTTTCGGAACGCTTTGAAACCATTGAAACACGGGTAGCCGACGCGTGCCTGACAGTCGATGAGGCGGTGATGGTTGCAGGTCTTGTACGAGCACTTATACGTACTTGTTACGAACAGGTAATACGACAGGAAACATTTACACATGTGCGCCCAGAAGTATTAAGAGTCGCTCATTGGAGAGCTGCTCGCTATGGATTGAGCGAGCAGCTTGTTGATGTGAATGCGTTACGCCTTGTACCAGCCCAGGAACTGATTGAGGCATTCTTGAATGAACTAAAAGATGCATTGCAGGTAGCGGGAGATTGGGAGGAAGTATCTTCTCTCGTCCATCAAATAGTGCAGAATGGCAATAGCGCAACGCGACAACGGGCAATCTATCAACGTACAGGCCATCTTGAGGATGTCGTAGACTTTCTGGTCGCAGAGACGGCTAAAGATACTTATCTATAAATAAATAAACAACGCATAGATTGGTGGGTATGGGTGGCAAAGCCAAAATTGTCGCTCACTCTTAGCTTGAAAGCGTGAAAATCCACTTTGCCACTCGTGTTTAGGAAGGGCGAATTGCCTGCTTGCTTATCTCCAGTTTCCAATAGCGGGAGCGTGGCAGGCAGGCTTGCTTTATGCCTTAAATCTGGACATGGGCTATCTAATGATCAAATTACAAGACCAGGATGTACCTTGTCTGGATCACAAGACTATTTAGCGAGAACCTCATCGATCAGCCCATACTCGACGGCTTGCGAGGCGGTCAGGTAGTAGTTACGGTCGGCGTCCTGCATGATGCGCTCAACGGGCTGGCCTGTATGTTTGGCAAGAATGTCGAGCAAGCTCTGGCGCAGGCGGATGATCTCGCGTGCCGTGATCTCGATATCCGCCGCCTGACCTTCCGCGCCGCCGAGGGGTTGGTGGATCAGGATCGTCGAATTTGGCAGTGCGAAACGCTTGCCATTTGTGCCGGCCGCCAGAATGACTGCACCCATGCTCATCGCCATCCCGACGCAGACCGTCGAGACATCCGGGCGGATCATCTGCATCGTGTCATAGATCGCCAGGCCAGAGTAGATCACGCCTCCGGGACTATTGACGTACATATTGACATCTTTCGTTGCATCTTCGCTTTGCAGGTAGAGCAACTGGCCGACGACGCTATTGGCAACCATATCATCGATAGGCGTACCGATGAAAATGATACGTTCTTTGAGTAAGCGAGAGAAGAGGTCCTGGGCCGTGGTGCCGCGAGCCGTCGTCTCAACAACATTAGGGATGATCCCCCTGGGCTCCATATCTGACGTGATTCCTTGATCCATTTGGGATCACGAGGATTGTAAATGCTCATATTTGCTCCTAATAAAAAGGATCTTATTATTGGGTGTTATCTGAAAGTTGCAGATAGATGTTTGCTCTACTTTTTTGGTACAACTGTATCGTCTGCATCTCACAAATTAAAGTGTTCCCTTATGATACGCGATAGAGAGGGCAACTTTCAAGCATGGATACAGAATGAAATGTGTGCGTTCAGAGACACGGGCGTGGAAATACGATTTTCCATGCCCATGCATATCAGACAAAAAAGAGTTTCAGGATCGTTGCTCTCTTGTACTGGATAGTCCTGTTATATCAGGGAAAGAAGCAAATGAACCTGTCCAGGGGGTACCAAGCAGAGGTAACAGATAGCGATCTATTCCCCAGAAACCACTGACGCGCCAGGCAAGAACCAGTAGGAGGGAACAGATACAGAGAATAGGATTGATGCTGATGGAACCTGCAAAGAGGTAGTTCATGTTCATTACGAGCCCAAAGAAAGCGGCAATCCCAGTAAATGCGCCGAGGAGTAGTCCCAGGCCAACCAGCACTTCGCCAAAGGTTACGAGGTAGGCGAATACAGCGATGTTTGGTAAAACCACATGTTCAAGGAATGCGGCGTACCATCCCTGCACATTGGGGAAGGGTCCGTTGGCATGGGTCAGCGCACTAGCAATAAAAATTTTCAAGCCAGCATTGCCGTGTGCAGTAAATACCCATGCTCCTCCAGGCGAAGCTTTCCCAAAGGAGTCAAAGGCAATTGAGTGCCCAGTGAGTTTTGCAATGCCAGCTGTTAGCCACTGATAGCTAACATAGAGCCGAAGGATAAACCAGAGCCATGCAATACGTGTGTTCGCAAAGAGAAGTTTGCTGAGAGGACTCAAAGGAATGCTCTCAACAGCTCGAGGTTGAATGCTTGAGAATCGTTGCAATGTGTCTCCTCCATGAGTATGTGACTAAAGAGGCTAATCCATTAACCTTAAGATGGGCAAGTGTATGTTTAACGTGTGTATCTCGTCATCTCCTTTCCGGCGGTTTTTTCCGCATCAATAGAGATTACGTTGTTGAGTTACACAAGTCACAAAAAAGATGTCTTAGCAAGAAAGAATATCCTTAATAAGGTTTAGCCAGCATTGAACTTGACGCTGAAAAGATCGATGTGCTATAACTAAAACACAATTTATTTATATATTGGTCTTTGTTCTCTGGCAGAGATACAATATGCGGGAGCTTGGGGAAGCCAGGCTGAGAGGGTGGCTTTACGTATTATTTAATACGATTCGCCGCCGACCGCTTTTAACCTGATCTGGATAATGCCAGCGTAGGGAGCAACACTTTCTTCACAGAAGTGTCTTCTTGGGCACTGGTCGGTGCCCTTCTGTATACCCCGTGTTGTCCCCTCTCGTGTTGCGCTGCGTCGTTCTTATGGATGTGTCAGTGATGATACAGGAAAGGGGTTTGGTTATGCAGAATGATGTTGAGCTTTCCGCTGAGCAGGCAGCTACGCCGACGAGTTTCTTAAAGTCGAGCGACGTGGCATGGAGCCTGTCCCTGATGCTGAACGGCATGGCTCGCCGTTTGAGCTTGCTCCGGTCTGGGCAGGCGCGATGGCAAATTATGTCTCGCTATTGACAGGTGCTCTGGTCATTGGTGCGCCACTTGCTCTGGGCTTGAGTCAGGGTCAGCTTGGCCTGCTTGATAGTGCGCTGGCAATTATCGTTGGGGCCGCGCTGGCTGCGTTATTACATGGCCTGGTAAGCGCGACAGGAGCTCGTACGGGAACGCCGCAGATGATTTTTGCTCGCGCCGTCTTTGGTCACCGAGGTGCCTATCTGGGTGCGGCATTTACCTGGATTATGGCGATTGGCTGGTTCGCGATAGATTGCGTGATTGGTGGCTGGGCACTGGTACAGCTTGCCAGTATTTTCGGAGTGCCCAGGACGACCGAGGTGGCTATGGGATCGATCACCCTGGTGCTGCTGCTCTCCGTTGTCGTTGCCATCTATGGTCATCAGACGGTACATGTCTTTGAGAAGTATGGCTCGTTGCTCTTCATGGCCTTCTGTATCTTACTTTTCGTCGTATTATTTCCAAAGATACATTGGAATCTGCCGACGACGGTGCATGGTCCCACGCGTTTTGCGGCCATGGTCGTTGGTGGTGGCTTTATCTATGCCCTGGTAGCATCATGGATTCCCTTCGCATCTGACTACTCGCGCTACCTTCCACGCAACGTTTCTTCGCGCCGCATCGCCTGGTGGGCTGGACTGGGCATTGGCCTGCCCACGGCTCTCCTGGGTATTCTCGGCGTCGTACTCTCTACCATCAATCCCAGTAATCCCGATCTATTAAGCGTGATTACAGCTGCGACCCCGCCATGGTTGACCATCCCATTTTTGTTATTTGTGGTCCTGGGCGAGATCTGGGCGAACTACTTCGACGTCTATACGGCCGGGCTGGTTGCGCTGGCAATGGACATTCCCTTGCGCCGCTGGACATCCGCGCTTGTCTGTGGGCTGGTTGGCGGCGTCTGCGTTTATAGTATCGGGCTCTTCTCGCACTTCAACCAGGCCCATACGTATACCGAGCTAACCACAAATTTTCTCGGATTTTATGTCGATTTCCTGCTGCTTACCTATCTGTGGGTCCCGGCCTGGGCTGCTGTCCTGCTCGTGGACTTTTTCATTTTCCGCCGTGGATCGTATGCCGCCGATCATCTCGTGCGTGGACGGCAGGGCTTCTACTGGTATCAGGGAGGTATCTTCTGGCGTGCATTGATTGCCTGGCTGGTTGGCTTCTTTGCCACCATTCCCTTTATTGGATCGGCCACTGTCCCCTGGCTCGCCACACCCTGGCAAGGTCCACTTGCCCACCTCTTAGGCGGTATGGACATCAGTGGCATTGTTGGTGCCCTGGTAAGTGCCTTACTTTATTATCTCCTTGGCCGTAGTTACTTCAACCAATCCACAACACAAATTGCTGACCAGGCTCAACGTTCCGTCGAAGAGGCATAGTGGCGTCATAATATATAGAGGACTAAAATAAATAAGAAGGAGCGCATTGCTCGATGGAAAAAAACGAAGAGGGCCAGCCACTTGCCCGCGCCATGACCATAGCTGGCTCGGACTCTGGCGCGGGAGCAGGCATCCAGGCCGACTTAAAGACCTTTGCCGCGCTTGGTGTCTATGGTACATCCGCAATCACCGCAATCACCGCCCAGAATACAGAAGGTGTGCGTGCAGCGTTTGAGCTACCCATAGACATAATCGAGGCGCAGATCGACGCGATTATGGAAGATATCGGGGCCGACGCAGCGAAAACCGGCATGCTCTCCAGTCCCGCCATTATCGAGGCGGTAGCGGCCCGTGTGAAGAAATGGAATCTACGTCTGGTCGTTGACCCCGTCATGGTTGCCAAAGGTGGAGCTTCCTTGTTACATCCCGATGCTGTTACCACTTTACGCACCATCTTACTACCCCTGGCAGAAGTTGTGACCCCCAATCTGCCGGAGGCTGAGGTACTGGCTGGACAACCCATTCGCACGCTGGACGATATGCGCACCGCAGCACGCGCAATTCACGCATTGGGACCGCGCTACGTAGTGGTGAAGGGTGGTCATAGCGCAACCGATCCTATTGATATCTTTTTCGATGGCGAGGCGTTCGTCGAGTTGCGTGCCCAACGTCTACAAACGCGCCACACACACGGCACTGGCTGTACATTTTCAGCGGCCATCGCCGCTTTTATCGCGCGTGGCTGGTCCGTCGAAGAGGCGGTGACACGAGCCAAACGCTATATAACCGGCGCAATTCGTAATGCACCGGGCATCGGTCACGGACATGGACCAGTCGATCATTTCTGGCTCTGGGAACAAGCACAAAAAGATTAGTTAGGTACACATGTACACGTGTACTGTACATGTGTACAGCCGTATCGAGTTGAATCGGATCAGATTGAAGCGGCTTAGTCGGATGAGAAGGAGCACTATTTATGAATACTGATATACAGACGCTTGCCCGCTATCTCCAGCAGATACGTGAGCGCAAGCCCTTGATCCATCATATTACCAATATGGTAGTGATGAACGATACGGCCAATATCACGCTTGGCATCGGGGCGCTGCCGGTGATGGCCCACGCCATTGAGGAGGTGGAGGAGATGGTGAGCATTGCCGGTGCGCTCGTGCTCAATATTGGAACACTAACACCGGAACAGATCGAGGCGATGCTGAAAGCTGGCAAGCGTGCCAACGAGCGCAATATTCCTATTGTGCTTGATCCTGTTGGAGCAGGGGCAACCCGGTTACGTACTGCCAGCGCATTGCGTTTGCTGTCCGAGTTGCGCATCGCTGTCCTGCGTGGCAATGGCTCTGAAGTGGGGGCGTTGGTCGGCGTAGCCAGCGAGACGCGTGGTGTAGAATCGATTTCAGTTGCGGAGACGCCCGAAGTTGTTGCACGTAAAGCGGCCCATGAGTTTGGCTGCTCGGTCGCGATTACAGGTGCCCGCGACGTGATCACAGATGGTGAGCACGTCGCCTATGTAGATAATGGTCATCCCTTGCTCGCATCAATTACCGGGAGTGGCTGCATGTCTACCAGCCTGGTCGGTGCGTTCCTCGCCGTTGCGCCCGACGCTTTTACCGCCGCCACCACTGCCCTGATCGCAATGGGGATTGCCGGCGAGATTGCCGCACCAAAATCTGGCGGGCCGGGTACCTTTCGCTCTCACCTGCTCGATGCCGTGGCCGCTCTGGATAGCGCGACATTGCTTGAGCGCCAGAAAGTGAGCTTTGCATGACGTCTGTACCCCTGAAGTCGCGCTTCGCCTTGCATGTTTTGACGGATCATGCCTGGTCGCGTGGCCGTAGCACCCTGGAGGTCGCGGAGGCCGCGCTAGCTGGTGGCGCGACGGTAATTCAATTGCGCGATAAAGATGCGAGTACACATAGGCTCGTCGAAGAAGGACTGGCCCTACGCAAACTTACCCGATCTTATCATGCCCTGCTGATCGTCAATGATCGCATCGATGTTGCCCTGGCCGTAGATGCCGATGGCGCACATGTGGGGCAGGATGATATGCCAGGCCAACTGGCACGCAAATTACTTGGCCCTGACCGCATCCTTGGCATCTCGGCAGGCAATATGGATGAAGCCGTAGCCGCCATTGTAGCTGGAGCGGATTATCTTGGTGTTGGCCCCATCTACGCCACACGCGGAAAAGCAGATGCCGGTCAACCCGTGGGCCTATCTTTGCTCACAGAAATAGCCAGGTGCTATACCACGCCGCTCGTCGCCATCGGTGGCATAACAGCCGCCAACACCAGCGAAATTATCCACGCGGGCGCGACTGGCATCGCCGTTATTACCGCCGTCGTGAATGCCGAAGATATCACAGCCGCGACCCGCGCTTTAGTCAGAGCTCTCACCATTTGATACCATACATTTATTATGCAAATTTATACAATAGATGTACGAGGTAAGAAAAGATGAGCTCGCGCCATTGGCGCGAGCTCATACGGAAAAAAGTAGCCTCTCGCGATGAGAAGCAAACACATGCTCTTACGCAAACTTGAAAGAGAGAAGCATGGGTTGGAAGTCTTCTGCATTGACCTTATCGAATTCACTGCTCTTAGCAGTATAGAGTATGGAGATGATCTTGTTGGCATTGCCTGGGAATTTCGTTGACATCACATAGATCGTAGAATTGGTCCCTGTCGTAGGGTCATCGGCGGTTGCCGCTCCCTGATCCCATGTTGTGTTGCCAATGGTCACGGTTGCAGGAATATTTTTGGGCTGAAAGTTTTTTGACTGTGTCTTAAGATTGGATAAAGCTCCCTGGATACTGCCTATAGTAGAGACACCGTTAGTGCTTGCAATGGTCTCTGCTATCAAAGAGGTGAGGTAGCCGTCACTGCGTGATATTTGAAGAGTAGAGACGGTATTCATAGCATTCTTTTTTGCGGTCCAGCCAACTGGAGAACCTATGGTATACCCATTACCTGTAACTGTTGTGAGAGTGGCAGCCGCTACAGGTACAGGTGTAGGTGTAGGAGGGACAGGAGTGGGTGTGGGGGCAGTAGTTGCTACTGCTGCGGGTGTAGAGGTAGCATCGCTCCCAGTGCTAGTCCCACAGGCTGCCAGGACGAAACAGAAGGAGAACAGACAAAGAGCGCACATCATGTAACGCGTTGTTAATTGCTTCATCATCAGAGTAATACCTTTAGCTATTAATAAAATAATGTTGCGCATGTATAAACATACTACCAGGAAACGATATCACAGGAAGCTGTAGTTAGTACTAACCGCAAACACCCCACGAGTATACACGTAAAATAGAGGAATTGCAATCAGGCAATGTATAACTTTATAGCCGATTGGGTAAGAAGTTGACGATTAATGAGACAGTAATTATACAAGGAGCCATAATTCGTGTATTTTCCCTAATCCACTGATATTGGACTATGCATCTGAATGCCCTTGCCATTCGTATTCTAAGAAAGAAGACATTCCTCTCTAAGCTCCCTTCAAAATTCCCCTCGAAGCTTGGAAAATGATTAGAAACAAATAAGAGATAGATAAGAAGTAGAATGCCAGCTATTCTTAAGCTATTACCAAGCTATTCTTAATCACTTTAGAGTACGCTTAAAGTCGTATATGGTTGTGCTTATAAGCACAAAAAATACTTGAATTTAGGCCCGGGACAGTCTATGCTATAGGGGACAGAAGAAA
The DNA here is from genome assembly GCA_963850365.1 of uncultured Chloroflexia bacterium. Lineage (GTDB taxonomy): Bacteria > Chloroflexota > Ktedonobacteria > Ktedonobacterales > Ktedonobacteraceae > Dictyobacter. The sequence goes on along the minus strand of CAWKKX010000039.1, from coordinate 11,774 downwards.
GCGAGGAGATAAAAAAATGCAACTACGAGAGCACACAAAAACACAAAAAGTAACCTATGAAATTACCGATGGAATGCTGGTTCAACAAGCCCTGGCTGGCAATCAGTCTTCGTTTGAGGTATTGGTTCGTCGTTATAATACGTCGATCTTCAACTTTATTTGCCACTACCTTAATGATTATGATCTGGCCTGTGACATATCACAACAAGTATTTCTGCAACTTTATATTTCTATGCCTACTCTGCGTACGGGCGAGCCGTTGAAAGCATGGCTTTTCCAGGTTGCACGCAACCGTTGCCTTGATGAGTTACGCCGCAAGAAGGTGATACATTTCTCGGATCTGGAAGCGAGCAACGATGAGGATGATCTCTCGCCTCTGGCCATTATGCCCGATAATAGTCCTCTCCCCGAAGAATTGGCCGAGCGCAGTGACCTCAAGCAAAAACTGGGCGTCGCAATTGATTCTTTGCCCCCAAAGTTCCGCTCCGTCGTTTTGTTGCGCTATGCGGGTCAGCTCAGCTTTTCCGAAATTGGTAAGACGCTGAATATGCCAGAGGCAACGGCAAAAACATACTTCCAGCGTGCCCGACCATTGTTGCGTGCCGCTATGGCTAATTATTGGAAACCTGAGCAGAACATCCCTGCTTCTTAAGTTTTTTTCACCTTCCTAAGCTTGACATAAGAAAGCTTGGAAAAAGTGAAACTTCTCTCTTACCTTGTTCGTGCTATAAACAACGAACGTACAAACAATAAGAGGGAACATAAATGAAGAATATTCGATTAGATGATTTATTGATTGATGCTGAAATAGATAACGATGAAATCGATGGGCTCTTTTCACTACTTGGACATATCGAGCCCCCGGTCAATATGGTTGCAAATATTATGGACCTGGTCGCACAGTTGCCGCAGCCAAAGCCGCTTTCAACATGGCAGGCGTTCGACTTCTTTGAATTAAATTTCGATGAGTCGCAGCTCAGCTAACGGCATAAGTGTAAGTTTCTGTAGAGTATGAGTGTACAAGTGTACAGATGTAAATCTATAATAGCGATGAAGGTTCCCTCTAGTAGCGAGGTCACTGCCTGAGATCATATAGACGAAGAAAATTTGACGGCAGAAAAGAAATAAGAAGAGGCACGTTGCCCGGCATTTCAATTGCTGGTGACGTGCCTTTATTTATAGCATAAAAAGGGAGCTCTAATTTGTACGACTAGCGATTACAGTTGTACTATAAAGAGAGCACCAGCAAACACTAATTGGAGTATTGAAAGCTACGGAAAAGGGAGAAATGATGGCCATCTCGAATGTACGAGCAGGCGAAGTTCTGCTGGAGGCGCAAGGCGTTAAGAAAGTTTATGAGACGAAGGGGAAGCAGCCGAAGGGTGTAAAGCCGCCCGTTGTTTTAAATGATATTAATGTACAGGTTTCCGCAGGCGAGTTTGTGGCTTTGTTGGGCCCATCCGGTTCGGGAAAATCGACCCTGCTGCGCATTCTGGCCGGGCTGCTGCGCCCAACTGAGGGCGAAGTTTTGTTCAAGGGAGTGCCCCAGTATCGTCCTAATCCTCATCTCGCGATTGTCTTTCAGTCCTTTGCCCTTTTTCCCTGGCTGACGGTATTGCAGAATGTGGAGCTGGGCCTGGAGGCTCTGGACTTGCCGCCCACCCAGCGTCTCAGGCGGGCGCTTGCGGCCATTGATACGATTGGCCTCGATGGTTTTGAGGATGCCTTTCCCAAAGAGCTATCGGGCGGTATGCGCCAGCGCGTTGGTTTTGCACGTGCGCTGGTCGTCGAGCCTGAGTTGCTCTTTATGGATGAGCCATTCTCTGCGCTGGATGTGCTAACGGCAGCAAACTTGCGCCGTGAACTGCTGAGTTTGTGGCATTCAAAGCGTATCCCCACGCGGGCCATTGTGATGGTTACCCATAATATTGAGGATGCCGTGAGTATGGCCGACCGTATCATTGTATTGGGGGCCGATCCGGGTACGATCCGTGTCGATCTGACCGGCCTGGCCGTGGAGAAACGCAATGCCCGGCACGATGAATACACAAAAACCGTCGATTTGATCTATCGCATTATGACCAGCCCTAACGAGAACATTGCAAATTTGTTGCCCAAAGACGAGAAGCGTCCACAGACTGGCGTGCTTACACCACCTGCGCCCCCGCGTCCATACCAGGTTCTCCCCCATGTCGGTATTGGCGATGTAACGGGGTTGATCGAGCTGGTCAATGCAAAGGGTGGTCGCGACGATCTCTATCAACTGGGACGCGACCTGCAATTAGAGATTGATGAGTTGCTGCCACTGGTCGATGCCGTCAAACTACTCAAATTCGGTGATGCCCAGGAAGGTGATCTTGTCCTCACGGACAAAGGGAAGGCCTTTGCTGAGGCTGGCGTGCTTGAAGAGAAACAGATGTTCCGCGAGCAGGCGATTGCGAATGTGACTGTGTTGCGCCACATAGTGCGCGACTTGCAAGCGGAGCCAGGCCACACGTTGCCCGAAGAACATTTCCTGGCCGAACTGCAAGAGCACTTCAGCGAGAACGAAGCCTGGTCACAACTGGAGACGGTTATCGATTGGGGTCGCTATGCAGAATTGTTTTCCTATCAAGAGGAGCGCGGTGTCTTCCGGCTGGAAGAGCCAGAAGTACGCCTGTGGCGAAATAAGCGCACGATTGTAGGCGAAAAATTTCTATAGATTTTTAATGCATTTGTTTCTTTTCATTTAATCGAAAGTACAATTAGACAAAGATCTATTGTGAATATATAGCCAACAAGGACGTATATGATAATATAGCCTTATGGCAACGTTCTTTTATTTAACTTATGGGACTGGCGACGTTTAATATTTAATTTAATTAGGAGAGACTATGCATCGACTTCGTACGAAAGCTATGATTTTTGGCTTGATCAGTACTTTTTGTATACTGAACATCCTGTTGTCGGCATGTGGAAGTGGAAATGGAAATGGGAATAGCACTTCGACCGTGGCGGCGAAACAGGTGCTTCGTGAGCCCGTAATTGGCGGCTATGATTCTCTTGATCCTGCCCTGACAGCAGGAGGTTTGGGAGATCCTATCAATCTTATTTATAGCGGCCTGGTTGCGGCCGATGACCAGGGAAACATTCATGATAATATGGCAAGCTCACATCAGGTTTCCAGCGATGGGCTGACGTATACGTTTTCTCTTAGAACTGGCATGAAGTTTAGCAATGGTCAAAAACTGGATGCAAACGATATCGCATATAGTATAAACCGCGCTATCGATCCAGCTACCAAGTCGCCAGTGAGTAGCTATCTGAGCTTGCTCAAAGATTTTGATGCATTTGCGGGTGGGAAAGCAAAGACGTTGCTTGGCGATAGCATCATCGTCAAAGATCCCAACACGCTTGTTCTTGTGCTTAGCAAGCCTGCGGCCTATTTTCTAGCATCGCTGAATTATTCTACCTCCTATGCAGTGAACAAAGACTTAATCACTAAATATGGCACGAGCTGGGTGAATCATCTGCAGGAGGGTGCGGGCGATGGTCCATTTCAGGTGAAGAGCTATAATCCTAGCACTGGCCTTGTGTTGGTGCCCAATCCAAACTATCATGGCTCTAAACCAAAACTGCAAGAGATCGATGAGAGCGTCACCGCCGACCGTAACAGTACGTTCAAAGCGATGAAAGCCGGGCAGTACGACCTTGCGCCAGTTCCACCTGCTGACCAGCCAGCGAATCAGAATTTGCCAGGCTACCAGACAACAAGTGCACTTGCGATGAGATATATCGGCATGAACTATCTGGTCAAGCCATTGGATAACATCAAGATTCGCCAGGCGCTAGAATTAGCCCTGAATAAAACGCTGATTATTAATAGTATCCTTGGGAAAGGGATTGTAACCCCTAGCTACCATATCATTATCAATGGAATTCCCGGTTACAATCCAAATCTTGAGGGCCCCGCTGGTGTTAATAACCTCGCAGGCGATCAAGGTAAAGCAAAGACCCTGTTCCAGGAAGGCTTAAAGGAAGAAGGGTATAGCAATGCCAGCCAGTTGCCAACCCTTGCACTGGCATATGATCAAAGCTACAAAGCTGGTGGCGATACAATAACTGCTGTGGCGAACGAATGGAAGCAGGTGCTTGGTTTCACCGTCAAACCCGTTGGTCTGCAGCCAACGGATCTTGTTAACCAGGAATTCCAGACGAACGGCAAAGCGGGTCCTTTGCAGATGTTCTATGGTTCATGGGGTGCCGACTACGAAGATCCACAGGATTTCACCACCCTCTTCTTTGGCAAGGGCGCTCAGCAGAATGCGTTCAACTACGGTCAAAACAATTCCTCTGATGCCGCAGCCCAGCAAGCAGTCCAGAACGAGTTGGTGCAGGCTGATACCACATCGGACAATGCCACACGCTTGAAGATGTATCAGGATGCGGAGCAGAAACTCGTGAATGATGTCCCCTACATCACAACCTATCAGTCATCGTATGGCTATCTTATCAATCCCAAATTGCATGGCTGGAAGCTTTACCCGACGGGTAGTATGGCTGCCAGTGATTGGGCTGATGTCTACTTTACCAGTTAGCTCTTTGCAATAAGGCGTCACTACTCGTGTGCTTACGCAGGCGGAGATGGAAGAGTGCAAGAAGCAAGCAATCCATTCCGCGCCTGCGGAGGCATGGCGCACATATATACACATATATAATAGAGGACTCGTTATGACTCGATTTTTGGTGAAGCGCTTTATCGGGTTGGTTTTTATCCTGATCTGCGTCACGTTTATCACGTTTATCCTGGGCTACTTTGCGCCTAGCGATCCGATCAGAGAGATGCTGGGGCAGCACTTTACGCCCATCATCTATCAACGATTGCGTCATGAATATGGCTTTGACCTGCCGTGGTACCAACAATACTTCAACTATATTGTGCAGTTGCTGCATGGAAATCTGGGTACCGCCTTCAATCCTCAGCAGCGTGCCGTCTGGGATATCCTCAAAGATGGAGTGCCCATCACCGCCGAACTTTCTTTCTGGGGTACGATCTTGACTCTTTTATTGGGTATTCCCGTTGGTATTTTATCCGCGATCAAGGCTAATACCTGGATTGAGACGTTCAATATGGGGGCTGCTCTGATCCTCTACGCTCTTCCCATTTTTACGCTGGCCGTCTTTGCACAGTTGTTGATCCTCTGGGTTGATAAGACCGGTATTGGTTGGCCGGTAACCGGGTGGGGAGCGCCATGGCACTATACCTGGAGCGATCTTCAATATAAGCTGGTGCCTATATTCGTCTATGCTATTGCCGGCTATGCCTACTACGCACGCCTGACACGTACTACGATGATCGAGGCCATGCGCCAGGATTATGTGCGGACCGCCCGTGCCAAAGGCGTGAGCGAAGGCGCTATAATCTTCCGTCACGCTTTCCGTAATGCCGTTATTCCTCTGGTCACCTCTATTGGAGTACTTTTTGCCACGCTCGTCACCGGCTCTTTCATCATCGAGAGCATCTTTAACATCCCCGGTATCGCGAATATCACCATCCAGGCCGTTTTTGGGCGCAATTATCCGGTTGTGCAGGCAACAACAATTATGGTTGCTATTACTGTCGTGCTTGGCAATTTATGTTCCGATATTATCTATACTATCGTCGATCCACGCATCAAAAGCAGGTAATAAATAAATTATGCCTATATCTAGCAAAGAACAAGAGCAGGGAAAGCTTAAAAGCACGCAAGCACGGAGGAGCATGATAAATGGAGCAACATGAGCACGAATATCCAGAAAGATTACTAGATACCTCGGCTGTAACAGCGCACATTCCCCCTTCATTACAGGGGATCGGAGGCAGAGGGGATGTCGCGCCAGACAACCAGATCGCGCCTTTCTCCATTACTACTGACGAACTAACCATGACACCCGATCTTTTAAGAGCAGCAGCGATAGATGATCTAATGATCGATACGTCGGAAGATGACGAGATCCCATATGCGCCGGAGGAAGCGATCCAACCGGGGAAGAAGCGCAAACATCTCAGTCCGTTCCAGGCGTCTGCGCAACGTTTTCGTCAGAATACGCGTGCGATGATCTGCATGGGGTTTATGCTTTTCCTGGTACTGCTTGCCTTCTTTGGTCCTCCCATCTATCAGCATATTGGTGAGATCTATCAAAGCGACCTGCAAGGCAAGATTGGACCAGAGATTTATCATCGCTACGATCACCAGGAGCTGAGTAAAGCCAACCAGGGGCCATCGGCACAATATATCCTGGGGACCGACAACCTGGGCGAAGATCTCCTGGCACGTATGATGCAGGGAATGCTAATCTCGATCATCGTTGCACTCTTAGTAGAGATCATTGATATTGGCTTTGGCGTCACTATTGGCGTTCTGGCGGGTTACTATGGTGGTTGGATCGATAACCTGCTGGCGAGGTTTACCGATCTCGTATTCGCATTTCCAGGTCTGCTCTTTGCTATCTTGCTGACCGGCATCTTTGGGCAGAACGCCAACGATTATTTCTCGAAACTACCCCTGATCGGAAAATTTTTGGGGAATGGGAATGCCTCGCTGGTGATAGTCTCGCTTGCGCTGGCCACGGTCTCCTGGCCGTTGATGGCGCGTTATGTACGCGGTCAAACGCTGCAAATCAAAGAGCAAGTATTTGTGGATGCGGCGCGATCAGCGGGTGCGCGAGACTCATATATTATGTTTAAGCATATCGTGCCAAGTTTGCTGGATATCGTGATAGTAACTGCGACCTTGAATATCGCGAATACCATCATTGGAGAGGCGACCCTCAGCCTGCTGGGCCTCGGCGTGGTGCATCCTGGCTCAAGCCTCGGCCTGATGGTTTCAGACGGCATCGATGCCCTGGACCAGTATCCCTGGATAACTCTTTTCCCGACCATTGTGCTCACCGCCATTGTGCTCGCCATCTCATTTATTAGCGACGGATTGCGCGATGCATTTGATCCGCACACACAACGGAGATAGCAAAGAAGCGACCGTGCTTCTAGCCATTTATTTCCATTAGTGTGCACGCATGCATGAGGAAAAGAAAAAGATAAAGGAAGCATGTTCACGAGCTTCTGCGCCATCCCAAATAGCCCATTTTGCTGGAGATATTGCCGTTAGCCTGTGTGTTATTCTACAATGGAGTAGCCCATGTATGAATATGGGTTTGACACAAAGGCAAAGGATGCGAGATGAATCATCTGGAGTACGTCGGTGAGATGGTAGGTGACTATCGTCTGCTGCGCTGGCTAGGGGGTGGCGGCTTTGGCAATGTCTACCAGGCTGAGCAGGTACAGAAGGGTCAGCAGGTAGCGGTGAAAGTGTTGCGGATTCGCCTATCGAAGCAAGACGATTTGCGTGCCTTCATTAATGAGGCACGCACGATGCGTTTGCGCCATCCTCATATCGTGCCTTTGCTGGACTTTGGGCTGAGCCACGACGATACTCCATTTCTGGTTATGGAGTATGCCCCCAAAGGCACCTTGCGTGACCGGTATCCTTGCAGTACCCGGATGCCATTGCTCACCGCAGTCGCGTATGCCAGCCAGATGGCCTCGGCTTTGCAATATGCGCACGATGCCCATCTGGTGCACCGCGATGTCAAGCCGGAAAATATGCTGGTGCGCTCGGACGCGGTGATTCTACTCAGTGACTTTGGCATTGCAACTGTTGCCCATAGTACCTATGCGCCGAGCCTCAATCAAGAGCTGATAATTGGTACCGTCACCTATATGGCACCCGAACAGCTAGCGGGCAAAGCACGAGCGGCCAGCGATCAATATGCATTGGCGGTGGTGATCTATGAGTGGCTCGCCGGGAGGGTTCCTTTTCTGGGGACAACCATCGAAGTGGCAATGCAACATACCATTCAGCCTCCTCCATCGCTCATCGAGCAGATACCTGAGATCCCTCAGGAGGTAGAGGCCGTACTATTCAAAGCGCTGGCGAAGGACTACAAAGAGCGTTTCCCTTCGATCCAGGAGTTTATCACGGCGCTACAAGACGCCAGCGCTTATTCAACGTCGCCTCCGTCCGCTTTCGTCCAACCTGCATGCGAAGAGATTGCTTCGTCACTGCCGCTTTTGCCTCTTGTGGGCGATCAGACACCCGTACCATTGATGACCCAATCAACGATTACGCAGCCGACCGAATTGATGCTTGAAACAATTTCAGTAAGAGAAAATAAATCTTCTGGATCAGATACACCATCCCAGAGCTCTGTGGCAGGGATAAACTCAACAAATGTGCCTGTTCCACCTTCTGTACGTAATCATCGCATATCAAAAAGGATGGGGCTGATCTTCCTGATAGTGTTGCTTATTGCCGGTGGAAGCTATGCATACTTGATGATGGGTAGTATGCGGATAACAACTGCTAAGCCCGTCAACATTGTTAAAACAGTCAATGTTGCTAAGACTATCAATATTACTAAGAATGCCAACCCGGTTAATGTTGCCTATGATGTTGCAGTGGCTCAACATGGGATCATGTTTGGCTTTGATGCCGCCCGTACGCATAATAATCCCTATGAGCATATTTTGAGCGGGAACAGCGTTACGCAACTTCATCAGGCATGGACTGCGGTTACCGGGGGGCTCATTGATTTCTCTTCCCCGGTCATAGACAATGGCTTTGTCTATATAGCTTCCTATGATGGTAAGCTCTACGCGTTTGATGCCAGCAGCGGGCAGCAGAAATGGATTGCTGCTACTGGAAGATCTATCAATTCCTCGCCAGCAGTAGCCAACGGTGTAGTGTATATTGGCTCGAATGATGGTAGCCTCTATGCGTTTGATGCCAGCACGTGTCAGCAGAAATGGGCCGCTGCAACTGGCAGCAAGATCAACTTCTCCTCTCCGATAGTAGCCAATGGGATGGTGTATATTGGCTCGGATGACCATAAACTGCATGCGTTCGATGCCAGTAGCGGCTCGCAGAAATGGGCTGCTGCAACTGGTGGTTACCTTAAATCATCGCCAGCAATGGCCAATGGTGTGATATATATTGGCTCGTATGATAGCAAGCTCTATGCGTTTGATGCCAGTAGCGGACAGCAAAAATGGACGGCTACTACTGGTAGTTACATTAAAACCTCCCCAGCGGTGTTCAATAGGTGTGGTGTATGTGAGCTCGAATGATCACAATTTCTATGCGTTTGATGCCGATACGGGTCAGCAGAAATGGGTCGTTTCTATTGGCTACGATATTAAATCATCGCCGGCGGTGTTCAATGGCGTGGTGTATGTGGGTGCTCGCGACAACAAGCTGCATGCGTTTGATGCAAACACGGGACAGCAGAAATGGGCCGCTGCCACTGGTGCCTATATTGATTCTTCCCCATCGATAGCAAATGGTCTGGTGTATGTGGGCTCGAATGACCACAGTATCTATGCGTTTGATGCCAGCACCGGACAGCAGAAATGGAGCGCTACAACTGGTGCTTATATTAACTCATCTCCGGCAATAGCTAATGGCATGGTCTATATTGCCTCCCACCATCTTGACGCCGATGATACTACCGAGCATGGTAAGCTCTATGCCTACTCTCTGCCCAAAAACTCTGCATAAGTTGCAAAAAGATGCATGGAGGGTGAGTCAGTTATCAACCTGTTGGTGAATAAGGTGACAAGTGAGCAGGTTTTCAGGTCACGAGTGAGTACTGGTGATGCATGGCCTGGGAAAAACGCTCTCCATCTGGCTTCCTCCATCAACGTTTTGTAAATTGGCTTTAACACCCACCCAGCACGGCCATCACACCCAAGTGCTTGTGAGCCAGTTACCCCTACGCGGTGGGACGGACAATGATCTCGCTCACATCAACATCGGCTGGCTGCTCGATTGCGAACGCAATAGCGCGGGCGATTGCATCTGGCGGCATTGCTATCCTGTCCGCTCTCTCTTCGAGCTGGGCTTTCACCTCCGGATTTGTCATAGATTCTGCGAAGTTCGTCCGCGTCATGCCAGGCGAAATGATCGTAACGCGTATTTTGTTGCCGGCCTCCTGGCGCAAGCCCTCGGAGATGGCACGCACGGCGACCTTCGTACCCGCATAGACCGACATGGTCGGTAGGACGAGATATGCTGCAGTGGAAGCGATGTTGACGAAGTGCCCGAAACCCTGCGTGCGGAAGACAGGCAGCGCTGCCGCGATGCCGTACAGAACGCCTTTCATGTTGACGTCGATCATCTCCTCCCAATCCTCGACGCGCAGGTCATCGATAGGGGAAATCGGCATAACACCGGCATTGTTGATGAGAACGTCAAGCTTGCCGTACCGCTCACATGCCAACCTGACGAGGTCGGATAGGTCGTCGCGCCGTCTCACGTCTGTGCGTGCATAGGCGACTTCACCGCCCACATTGGCGATGCGGACCGCCAGAGCCTCAAGCCGATCCGATCGGCGTGCCCCAAGGACAACTTTCGCACCGCGCTCAGCGAGCAGAAGCGCCGTCGCCTCGCCAATTCCGCTGCTTGCGCCCGTGATTACGACGACTTTGCCTTCGATTCCCGACAAGCCATTTTCTGATTGTTCTGTGTCATCATTCTTTTCCTTTGCATAAAGTACTTGCTCTACATAGGTCAATCCCAACGTGAAACCATCCCTCTGTATCTTTTTCTCCTGATGGATAGCTTTGCCCGGCATCAGTGGCCTCACAAGCCAAAAGAGTGGGAATCCTTTCATCAGGATAATTCTGCCAGCACGACCGGCTTCACGTTGAGATGTACGTTTTTTCTTCCACACATTCCCATCGCAAGACTCAAGCTTTTGCTTCATAGGTCTCTCGATGCGCATAGGCATGGTCGGCAATAACCACGCCCTCTAGTCTACAGCTTAGAGCGCGCTCAAAGTCAAGAGCATATCTATGCATCAATTGGAGTTGGATCGTCATCACGAATTAGCCGCGTTCTTGCGCAGCCGCCGCGCTCGCATATTGCCAGAACAGGTTGGATTACCGAGAGGGGCGCGAAGGCGTACACCGGGCTTACGGCGGGGAGAAGTAGCTCTGCTTGCTGGCGTCACCCCTGAGTGGTATAGCAGGCTTGAGCAGGGGCGAGATATTCATGTCTCCGTGCAATTGTTAGAAAGTCTGGTGAGCGTCTTGCAACTGGAAACGGATGAACGCACCCATTTATTTTTACTTGCACTCAAACAGCCAGGGAATAATAGCTTCTATCTTTCGCGTTGTTTACTAAATTATCGGTCAGTAGTGAATCTACATAGTCTTTGTACCGTTATTTTCAAACTGCATACCTGATGAGCAAATAACGAGGTCTCAATGAAAAATTTTGTATTTCACGCAGGCTTAGCTTTTATTGTAAGTGCATTTGTCATCCCTATAATCATTCTTGTTATAGGATGGAAAAAGGCCGGCCCCTCGGACGGATATGGACAACTTGCAGCTATTGCCTATGCCTTCTGGAGCGGGGTTGGGCTGGTTGTTTGTGGCCTCATAATTTTGTTTATAAGTATCTTTCTCAATGATTAAGTGTAATATTCCCTGCTCCTATAAATAAACGATGTTAGGCGAATACACCTGTGAACAGGCGTGACCATTGTTAATAACCATGCAATCTTTGAATCTGAAGGGAACGCGCGCAACACATGAAGGGATGTGCCCTCATGAGGTGTCTGAGGGATATAACAACAATCGCTGACAGCATGTGCAAAAGAAGCTAATGAGTGGGTTAACCTGAGCAACGAGATGACCTTGTCGCTCAGGTTAACCACTTTCCAGGGCATTTATGAAGTCTTCGCTGAATAAAGGA
>CAWKKX010000038.1:0-21377 GCA_963850365.1 uncultured Chloroflexia bacterium | reverse complement strand
TTTTTGCAGCTATGAAAATGTAAATTGTGTGTCATACCTAGAAAACTCAACGACTTTACCGCGCCGTTACACTTCCACCGGTTTGAATGATATAGCTGCTACCACTGGCAACCGTTATCGTCGTTCCCCTACTAGTGACAACTCCACCATTGAGTACCTCTAATCCGGTTGTCGCGCTAATCTTCACCGCATTGAGCACGATATCCGTCAAGGGCTTTTCGGGCAGGGCCACGATATAGCCAGCTGCCGTCGCCCCGGTGGCCGTAGATTATTCACCGTAATATCGTGATAATAGGGAGTGGTGGCGGTCACCGGTTGAGCCGTATCTGAGTCTGGAATGGTGGGATAATAGGCTGCGAACCAGATCGGATATGCCACATTCGTCATCTTTATATCCGTATAGGTAACGTGCGATATATCACCGCCAGTTGTACGATAGATTTAAAGCGCAAGCCATTAGTCGTGCCGTTAAACGTGACGTGTGATACGATTATATTGTTCATACCACCCGTGATATCGTAACCCAGCGAGATGCCGTGTCCGGTACCAATGGTGCAGTTTCTAATTATGATGCTGGAGCTTGGTTCACCTGCATTCTGCGCCTTCATACCAATATTATCGTCATTATCGCTGACACTGCTATTCTCAATGATCATGTTGTTTACAGATTCGGTGATAATGCCGTCCGTGTTATGCGATGTGAGGGGTGCGCTGATCGTGATACCATTTATCTCAATGGTATTTATCTTCTTCAAAAACACATGGTAGGATGCAGCATTCTGAAGCGTTAGATTGCGCAGCGTTAAATTGCTCCCATTGGAGAGATCCATCAGACGCGGACTCAGGTGAGCGGACGTGCCAGCCGCCCACCAGGTAGCGCCCTGTCCATCGATGACTCCACCGCCCGTAATGGTGATGTTGCTAACACCGTCCGAACTAATTAAAGGCAGGGCTTTGGTTGCGTCCGGCCCCGTATAATCGGAGAGCGTCGTTGAGCCCAGGATAGTCGCGCCACGCTCAATATCGAGCGTAATGTTGTCCTTCGACAAGGTGAGGGGAGCAGTAAGATACTTACCTGCCGGGAAATCTACGATCCCACCGCCTGAGCAGCCATTAATCGCATTTTGAATAGCGGTGGTATCCTTAGTGCTCCCATCGCCCGTTGCCCCGTAGGTTTTAACGTTGCAGATGCTTATTGCATGCGCAGGCCCAGACGTAAATATGCTTGAAACGCAAATACTGATGATCGCAATACAGAACATCCTTGCAAATCTTTTCTGATGTTTCACAGTTACTATCTCCATAAATAGTGTATCATCTCGTTCTTCCCTGATAGTTTCGATAAGAACAACTCATCTTATCTATAAATTTAAAGATTGCACTAGCTAAAAAAGTTGCATGTTGACCATATGGTACGCTAAAGAAGCTCATCAATTCTTAAGCCGAAGACACAACCGGAAGAGGGGCCAGGCCAGAACATTTGCGCATACGCCATACATACCCCTCTCCCGGTTAAGCTAGCGCCGGATAGATGGTTTAGCGGGAGGATCAAGCTCGAAGACAGGGTGACTGCGAGCCGCATTGATGAAGTCTTTCAGCGAGGATTTTGGCCTTACAGCCAGGTGTTGTCGCAAAATTGATCCACGCACACCTTGAGAAGCTAGCAAAGGCCATAGCACCTCTTTAATCACTGATCCTGCGGCCTCTGGGGCCAACTCTACGGCAGTAAACGTCTCGCGACCCCGACCGAGACTCAAGCTTCCTTCGCCTGCCGCACGGAGATTGTATACCCAATTGCCCTCGCCATGGGTGGCAATCAAAAAGCGACGACCATCATGCTCGTGCAGATCTACGGGGATGGTCCGCAGCTTGCCCGTCTTGCGCCCACGAATAGTGAGCAACATCATCGGACCCAAAATCGTTACCGGTATACCCAACTGCAACAGCACTTTGATGCCCCAATTGATGATGGGAAACACGCCTGTAGCTCCCCCTGAAGACGACCCATGTTTGCTATTATGTTTCATCCTCATAACATGCATAACGAACATAAAAAGGACCATTAATGCTACCATGAAGAGGATCATCAGCCCGATCATGGTCATCGACGACATAGACATATTTTTGTACTCCTTTCAAACGAACACTTTGTTTTGTAATGAATACATTGTTCGTTCTATATATACAGGGCTGAGTCCTCTTCCAGCAATAAGCAAAGGAGATGAAATGTTCGTTAACGCACAGATGGCCCAAATTGTATGGCAAGGAGAATTTGTTCGGTGAAGCAAGATAAACAGGATCGCCGTTCCCAGCGCACCCGACGCCTGGTCAATGCGGCCATGCTAGAACTGTTGTTTGAGAAACACTACGATACGATTACAGTGCAGGATATTTGAGCAAGCGGGGATCGGGCGCTCCACGTTTTATACTCACTATTTCGATAAGGAGGATGTGCTGACAAGTATAGTGGAGCAGATGCTTGAGACATTTGGTGAGCAGTTCGCCCAAAGGGGCGCGGGACAGGGGATCATCCCAGCTATGGAGCTGTTTGAGCATGTCCAACAGAATTATCAGTACTTTCAAGCTATGTTACGAGGACACAGCGGAGAAATACTATGGGAGGCGGCACAGACTACCTTGAGCAAAACTATTGAACAGACTCTGATCGCTACCTATGCGGATAAAGCTCCTCCCGCAATCTCCTGGACGCTGATATCCAACATCTGGCCGGATCTTTTCTCACTCTGCTGAAATGGTGGCTCCGAGCTGAGATGCCCTACACACCAGAACAAATGGAGCGTACCTTCCAGCAGCTGCTCTGCCTGGTGTATGGGCCACCATTATGAAAATGTAAAGTATACGTCATAGCTAGAAAACTTAACGACTTTACCGCGCCGTTACACTTCCACCGGTTTGAATGATATAGCTGCTACCACTGGCAACCGTGATTGCCGTTCCCCTGCTGGTGACAACGCCAGCATTGCGCACCTCTAATCCGGTCGTCGCGCTAATCTTCACCGCATTGAGCACGATATTCGTCAAGGGCTTTTCGGGCAGGCCCACGATATAGCCAGCCGCCGTGGCCCCGGTGGCCGTAAGATTATTCACCGTAATATCGTGATAATAGGGAGTGGTGACGGTCACCGGTTGAGCCGTATCTGAGTCTGGAATGTTGGGATAATAGGCTGCGAACCAGATCGGATATGCCACATTCGTCATCTTTATATCCGTGTAGGTAACATGCGATATATCACCGCCAGTTGTGCGCATAGATTTAAAGCGCAAGCCATTAGTCGTGCCGTTAAACGTGACGTGTGATACGATTATATTGCTCATACCGCCCGTGATATCGTAACCCAGCGAGATGCCGTGTCCGGTACCAATGAAGCAGTTTCTAATTATGATGCTGGAGCTTGGTTCACCTGCATTCTGCGCCTTCATACCAATGTTATCGTCATTATCGCTGACACTGCTATTCTCAATGATCATGTTGTTTACAGATTCGGTAATAATGCCGTCCGTGTTATGCGATGTGAGGGGTGCACTGATCGTGACACCATTTATCTCAATGTTATTTATCTTCTTCAAAAACACATGGTAGGATGCGGCATTCTGGAGCGTTACATTGCGCAACGTTAAATTACTCCCATTGGAGAGATCCATCAGACGCGGACTCAGGTGAGCGGACGCGCCAGCCGCCCACCAGGTAGCGCCCTGTCCATCGATGACTCCACCGCCCGTAATGGTGATGTTGCTAACACCGTTCGAACTAATTAAAGGCAGGGCTTTGGTTGCGTCCGGCCCCGTATAATCGGAGAGCGTCGTTGAGCCCAGGATAGTCGCGCCACGCTCAATATTGAGCGTAATGTTGTCCTTCGAGAAGGTGAGGGGAGCGGTAAGATACTTACCTGCCGGGAAATCTACGGTTCCACCGCCTGAGCAGCCATTAATAGCATTTTGAATAGCGGTGGTATCCTTAGTGCTTCCATCGCCTGTTGCCCCGTAGGTTTTAACGTTGCAGATGCTTATTGCATGCGCAGGTCCAGGCGTAAATATGCTTGAAACGCAAATACTGATGATCGCAATACAGAACATCCTTGCAAATCTTCTATGATGTTTCACAGTTACTATCTCCATAAATAGTGTATCATATCGTTCTTCCCTGATAGTTTCGATAAGAACAACTTATCTTATCTATAAATTTAAAGATTGCACTAGCTAAAAAAGTTGCATATTGACCATATGGCACACTTTAAAAAGCCGAAGCCAGGACCGGAAGAGGGGCCAGGACATTTTCGCATACATACCCCTCTCCCGATTAAACTAGCGCCGGGTAGATGGCTTAGTGCTCTGGCACTGGCGGGAGCCCGCGTAGCGACGACCCTTGTGGTTGTCGTCGTGGCCCGGCTCGACAGGCGGTTCCACGACGACAACCACAAGGGATTGTCGCTACGCGGCCAGCCGTTAAATGAACTGGGTCAGTGGCTTAGTGGGAGGGTCAAGCTCGAAGACAGGGTGACTGCGAGCCGCATTGACGAAGTCTTTCAGCGAGGATTCTGGCGTTACAGCCAGGTGTTGTCGCAAAATTGATCCACGCACACCTTGAGAGGCTAGCAAAGGCCATAACACCTCTTTAATCACTGATCCTGCGGCCTCTGGGGCCAACTCTACGGCAGTAAACGTCTCGCGACCCCGACCGAGACTCAAGCTTCCTTCGCCTGCCGCACGGAGATTGTATACCCAATTGCCCTCGCCATGCGTGGCAATCAAAAAGCGACGACCATGATGCTCGTGCAGATCTACGGGGATGGTCCGCAACTTGCCCGTCTTGCGCCCACGAATAGTGAGCAACATCATCGGACCCAAAATCGTCACCGGTATACCCAGCTGCAACAGCACTTTGATGCCCCAATTGATGAGGGGAAACACGCCTGTAGCGCCCCCTGAAGACACCTCATGCTTGCTATTGTGCTTCGTCCTCATAACATGCACAACGAACATAAAAAGGATCATAAATACTGCCATGAAGAGGATCATCAGCCCAATCATGGTCATCGACGACATAGACATATTTTTGTACTCCTTTCAAACGAACATTTTGTTTTGTAATGAATACATTGTTCGTTCTATATATACAGGGCTGAGTCCTCTTCCAGCAATAAGCAAAGGAGATGAAATGTTCGTTAACGCACAGATGGCCCAAATTGTATGGCAAGGAGAATTTGTTCGGTGAAGCAAGACAAACAGGATCGCCGTTCCCAGCGCACCCGACGCCTGGTCAATGCGGCCATGCTAGAACTGTTGTTTAAGAAACACTACGATTCGATTACGGTGCAAGATATTCTGGAGCAAGCGGGGATCGGGCGCTCCACGTTTTATACCCACTATTTCGATAAGGAAGATGTGCTGACAAGTATAGTGGAGCAGATGCTTGAGACATTTGGTGAGCAGTTCGCCCAAAGGGGCGCGGGACAGGGGATAATCCCAGCTCTGGAGCTGTTTGAGCATGTCCAACAGAATTATCAGTACTTTCAAGCTATGTTACGAGGGCGCACCGGCGAGATATTATGGGAGGCGGCACAGGCTGCCTTGAGCAAAACTATTGAACAGACTCTGATCGCTACCTATGCGGATAAAGCTCCTCCCACAATCTCCTGGACGCTGATCTCTCAACATCTAGCAGGATCTTTTCTCGCTCTGCTGAAATGGTGGATCCGAGCTGAGATGATCTACACACCAGAGCAAATGGAGCGTGCCTTCCAGCAGCTAACTCTGCCTGGTATATGGGCCACCATCGGCGGTGAATACACTCTATAAGATTTTCGTGAACTCTTATACTATGAGGCAATTTTTAGTTTTAGTTTTAATGGTACAGTTATTCCAGGGTCCGATCCACTTCTACACCAGTAACGCGGCTCACCAGAGTCTGTAACTTGAGATCGAGTTCATGGGCTGCTTCTAGCAGAGCGGGATTTGGCTCAATTGCCATCAGTGAGGACGGCAAATCATATATCACGGTTGATCCATCCCCCGACTCGTTTTCAAAAAGTAACAATTCGACTGGAGCGAATAATCCAGCTGTAATGTCGTGTCGGATCATGGTGATAGCAATCAAAGGATTGCCCAAGATCCATCGCACCACCTTGCGCTGTATGCCAAACACAGGCAGCCACTGCCCATGATCTATCTCAAAGAAGAGCATAAAATCGCTTGCTCCGACCTGGGACTGGATGGCTTTCTCAAAATTCTCGCGGGTGGGGCCACCAGATTTCTGTCTGGCCGCTGCCTGAGATGGTACAGTACCCACCAATTTCCGCAAGTTTAGCAGGACTTCGTCGAACGACCGGGTGCTATCGAACCGCATGCGTTTCGCTTCAAATGGCTGTATAGAAAAAGTATCCTGTGACATAACTCTTTTGTCTATCCCCATTGCTTTCTATATTTTATATTAGTTACCACTAACTATGTAGCGAGTATACCATGGCTGTGAGCACTTGTCAATGAAAATGAAATTCGCACGCTCAATTGCAGCGGAAGATTTAAATAGAAGCAAAGTATGGCTGTATACTCATGCTGCATTCTCTAAAACGAGATTTACTCTGTATCATAGCGCAAAACCAGCATATCACGTAGCTGAATTCCGTGCTCCGATAACGGGGGCTGAATATACGCGAAATAGTCGCGCTTGACTTCAAACATGCGAAAGCCACATTTCTGGTAAAAAGCGATGTTCTCAAGCGAGGAATTGGCCGTCCCAACCAGGAGCGAACGCCCTCCACGCCTATGTAATTCCGCTTGTAGAGCCTGTATGATCTGTTTGCCATAGCCGCGCCCACGCATATTGCTGGCCACGGCGATATACACGATCTCGCTGGCCTCATTCTCCTCCCAGCGCACCACTGCGGCTCCGGCCATATGACCATCGAGCCAGGATGCATAGGCAGTGCAGGCCGGATCAAGCAGGGCCGTCCGAACGCGCTCCTCACCCTCTTCGGCATCTAAGAGTAGCGAGAGCAGGAGTAGCGTCCCATCGGGGGAGGTTGGTTCGGTTATTAGAGGCACAAATATTTCCTTTCTTTCTATATGGTTAAGACTCTTCTTATGACACCGTGTAGCAGATTCTGCCAGATCCACCCTCCCCACCCACTGCAACCTTCAACACAAATTCGTTAGAATCAATAATATATACACACATCATATCCCGCAAAAGAATAAAGCAATACTCGTCATCTTACAACACTAAAAATAAAGCATGGAGAGCAATCTATGACGATGCTGGTTCACTTAACGCCAGAAAAGAATATCAAGCGCATCCTACACTCAGGCATAGCCAGAGGAGAAGGGGGTGTCTATTGTTTGCCAGTGATGCAAAACTACTATCTGGCACATCAGTGGTTGAGAGAGTTGAGACGCTTCAAGCAACGTCATATCATGGGCGTCTATTTTCGTATTCCTGATGATGAGATGGTCTGGTTTGGACATTATGGTAAAGTACACGAGCACATTCCTGTTGTCGAAGCCCATCGGCAGCTCTTGTCCGTGGATGATCCTCGTGGCTATGAACTCATTATTATGCGCACAATTCAGCCCAAAGAGATTCATAAAGTGCGCGAGGTATCGCAGGTGGTGGGATGGCGCTATAGCCCGAATATACGCCAATACGCTCGCTGCGGTTGCCCCGTCTGCGTTTCGCGTGGCGAGTTCAATGCCAGACGCAAACGTGAATTGCGACAGGAGCCGCAACCCACTTACAATGAAATGCTAGCAGCGTTACGCGCACAACATCTTCTCGTGTTCCAAAAAGGCCTCACGGAAGATATTCAAGATGAAATCATGAGTTTATTAGGAAAGTTGCGCTATCAAAGTGTCAGAATAGCCGCTGATCTCGAATTCCTCCTTTACTATCCATCACGAGACATCCTTGAGAAACTCGATTGGACATTAGAGGCACATAATACAAAAGAGGGTGGTGCGTTGCGAAAAAAAGTGCATTCCGTGTTAGCTACAATGCCTAAATAGGCAAAATATGCTTCTAGTATATATTTTCATTTCTCCATTTTTTTGCATAGCAAGAAGATGGGGAAATGAAAATATATAAATCTGAAGCATAGCGAAGCCCCGTGCAATCTACTCCTAGTTGTAGAATCGCATGAGCGTCAAAGTGTGAATTTTCGCGCAAGCTAATGAGGCGGCACAAACAACTGCAAGACGAGTAAACAGGCCATGCCGATAAAAATTGTCAGCAGGACGTTTTTTGTGCGCCAGGCGACGAGTATGGCCAGGACCCCCGCGATGAGCCGGACGTTGCTAAATGATACATTTAGTGAGCCGCCGGAGAAAAAGAGCGCGGGCGCTATAAGCGCTGAGAGCACGGCAATTGGCACAAAGCGTAGAGCCTGCTGCACCGTGGACGAGACCTGTATCTTGCCCATGAACACCATAAAGGATAGGCGAATACCCAGGGTCAGCAGTCCGATAATGATGATGGTCACCCAAAGCAATCCCTGTGACATACCCGGCTCCTTGCTATATAGACTTTGTTTTCTTCATCTCTAGAGTGAGACCGATAGCGATGCCAACCAGCGCGGCGACAGCTATGCCTAGTTTCAGTGGCAATGCAATGACGAGCAGCGCAGTCAACGCGGCGGTCAGTGCGGCAGTTACGCTCACGCGATCCTTGAGCGCAGGCACGACGAGAGCGATAAAAGTGAGCGTAGATGTGAAGTCCAGTGACCACGAAGCAGGGATGTGCCCGCCCAGGAATATACCCATGGCGGTGCTTAGTTGCCAGGTCGTCCACAACGCCAGCCCGGCTCCCAGAAAATACCAATGCTTCTGCACAGCGTCTCCGGGCTCCTGGTAGTGCAAGATGGTCACCGCGTAAGCCTCATCGGTCAACAGGTATGCCAGCAGCCACTTCCAGAGAGGATGGAGCTTGCGGGTATAGGAAGATACCGATGCGCTGTAGAGCATATGACGGATATTCACGATAAAGGCTGTCAGGATGACGACAAGCAAAGGTGTGCCAGCCGCAATAAGCTGGGTGATCACAAATTGTGCAGAACCCGCGAAGACGACGCATGACATGGCTTGCGCAATGCTCGCCGGAATGCCCGCACTGATCGCTGACACTCCATAGATCATACCGAAAGGCAGCACGCCTAACAGGATTGGGAGTTCGTCTCTGATACCATGCAAGAATTTCAGAATGTGAAGTTGTCATAGTGTCATTATAGAAGGCGCTGGGGAGACTGTCTTGTCTGATATTGTTATTTTTTACTGCCGTACAATCCGGGTGGTACGCCGACAATGCGCTTAAAGTGTTTGGTGAAGTGGCTCTGGTCCGCAAAGCCTAGGGCCATTGCTGTGTCAGGGAAATTTCCATCATCATTTCAGGATCGTGGACCACAGCTTCAGCAAAGAAGGGAATATCGTACTGCCGACCGGTGAGATCAGATGCCGCACGTTGTAAGAGCTCGATTGATGGGTAGAGTGTCCTATAGGTCCAACCGTGTTCGGTTGCGGACGAACCAGTATGCATTTCTCCAGGATTGATAAACACGATGCTTCCGGCCGGTGCGACGTGTTGACTTCTCCGATAGGCAAACTGCTCCGCGCCTTGTTCAATGACACCTATCACATAGCCCTCATGTGTATGGGGAGCAAAGGTGTGCGTGACATAGGTCGCATGCAGCAGTTCAAGATTACTCAGCGTGGCGTCATGCCAGAATTTGATATGCTCATGGTCACTCATGGTTCACATATTTCTCCTTCCGCCAGGTAGCCAGGAATGGATCAATGATACTCAATCATAACATAATAATCTTGCACGAAAAACACAATGCTCATGCACGTTTTAGTAAGTGGATTCAAGTAACGTTCGCGGAATAAATTGTGCTCACTATGGGCATATTATTCCGCGTTTCAAGCTTGAATGCACTTACGCGAATAGAGTTGTTTCATGGGAGCTCATTTGAGAGCGTCGTATCTGAAAGCGCATATGTAGAACAGCCACTTGACCTTTTTCAGTATTATAGGTACTCTTCTAAAAGGTACACGTTGCACACGATAAAAAAGCATGGGAGGACAAATTTGCTTATGGCTATTATGCAGAAGAAAAAAGGCAGCTTACCCTTGCCACCAGTAGTTCCGGGATCACCCGTTCTGGGCAATGCTCAAGATATGCTCACAGACCCATTAAAATTAATGGTTCGTGGCTATCAACAGCATGGACCAATCTTTAGAATCCGTGCGCTCCATCGTGAGTTTGCGGTTCTTGCCGGCATCGAAGCCAATCAATTTCTGACCGGTAAAGGCAAAGAGTACCTGAGCGTTCGAGAAGTATATGAGGGCGTTGCACTTGGCATGCAATCGACGAACTTCCTATTAAGCCATGATGGTCAAAAGCATCGCGAGTTGCGCAAGGTGCTACGGCGACCACTTTCAAAAACAGCGGTTGCACCATCCATACCTACTATGATACAACTTACACAAAAGGTCGTGCAATCCTGGAAAAACGACGAGCGTGTCTTGATTGTTCCTATGATGAAACAATTGATCACGACTCAATTAGGCGTCGTCCTGTTACACTATGACCCTAAAGAGTATTTTCAAGACCTACAGAAATTTTTTACAACGACCGCTGAAACATCTACAACCCATCGGTTGCCAATGTTCACCTTAAGGCTCCCCGCTTTCCGTCGCACACAGGCACGCGTATTTCAATTAGTTGACGAGGTGGTCGCATATCATAAAGCCAGGCCCAAAACGCCGGAGGATCGTACAATTATTGATGATGTCTTAGAAGCAGTCGATGAAAATGGCGCACCTTACCCGCCTGATTTCTTACGCGCCGCAGTTATCGGGACCTATATTGCCGGTATCGATACCGTTGCCTTGACCTGTAGCTTTGCCATCTATGCCTTGCTAAAACATCCTCATGTCTGGGAACGCGTCTCGGCGGAGGTGCGCTCTGTGTTCAGCCAAACCAGTACGCCGACGATGCAAGAGTTCAAGCAGATGAAGGTACTGCACGCGGCAATTCTGGAGATTCTACGCTATTATCCAGTCGGACCCGGTGTACCTCGTACAGCTGTTGATGACTTTGAGTTTGAGGGTTATAGAGTTCCAAAGGGAGCAAACGTGCTGGTTGGGACGGCGGTGACGCATTTTCTGCCTCAGTTTTTCCCTGATCCGCTCACCTTTGACATTGACCGCTACATTGAGCCGCGACACGAGCATCATCAAGCGAACGCGTTCGCGCCGTTTACCATTGGTGAGCATACATGTCTAGGAGCTGGCATGGCCGAACTCCAGGTCATGGCGACGATAGCGGCGGTGGTCAATGCAGTCGATTTAAGCCTTGATCCACCCGATTTTGTTGTGCAGCTCAAATCGGCACCGAGCGTGGGACCCAAGCCTAATCTAGCTGTTCGCGTCAAAGCATTGTAATTACAACACACCCAACAATACTAGCATCAACACTCTCTCGCAAGCATGTGGGGGCGGATTATCTGTCCCCACCTTTTCCACCAGCTACTCCTCTTGCACTTTATGTAAAATGCACGAAAGCTATAGATGACGATTTATCGTGCACCCTAAGTGCCATCAACCTAAGAATGGATGAGATTTTTGAGCGAGAAAAAGGAAAGCATGCTTATTGTATTTTTCGTGTAAAGCACGCTGCAATCTATAGGTGCCGATTTATCGTGCACATACCGGCTTCAGCCGGAGGGTTCCACAAAACGTGCTTTTATACACAAATGTTCACCTGTCTTATGTGCATAAAATACAAATATCGCTCCTCTTATTGGTTAAAATACAGGATAAATGTGAATTATTCGGTTTGAAAAGGCAAAGTGAACGTTTCATGTATTAGGAAGTTTCGTGGAACCCTCCGGCTGAAGCCGGTATGTGCACAATGAATTGGCACCTATAGGTTCCAAATGTTTTACGAGCAAAAACGATGCTTGCGTCACATTTCTCATCCGAAATAAGCTCATCCATTCTTAGGTTGATGGCACTTACGGTGCACGATAAATCGACACCTATAGATTTAAGATGTTTTACGAGCAAAAACGATGCTTGCGTCACATTTCTCATCCGAAATAAGCTCATCCATTCTTAGGTTGATGGCACTTACGGTGCACGATAAATCGACACCTATAGATTTAAGATGTTTTACGAGCAAAAACGATGCTTGCGTCACATTTCTCATCCGAAATAAGCTCATCCATTCTTAGGTTGATGGCACTTACGGTGCACGATAAATCGACACCTATAGATTTAAGATGTTTTACGAGCAAAAACGATGCTTGCGTCACATTTCTCATCCGAAATAAGCTCATCCATTCTTAGGTTGATGGCACTTACGGTGCACGATAAATCGACACCTATAGATTTAAGATGTTTTACGAGCAAAAACGATGCTTGCGTCACATTTCTCACTCAAAATAAGCTCAGCAATTCTTGCGTTGATGGCAATTGGCCCCAATACGTTGGCGGAGAGTCAGGAGGCAAAGGCACATTAAGCGAAAAACACATGTGCAGGTTTCCAGCAGGATCATATATTTCTTTAGGATAATCTACCATCGTCCCAATCAAGATAATTTTATTATACATATTACACTCTCTACATAGCAGACCGCCTCCGAACTATCAACATTTGCAAACAACTATATATCGCAACAATTGTCAGTGCCAGACCAAACCCAATCAATGCACCTAGCAGACCATCATGCCAGGGACCAGGGGTGATAGGATGTGTTGGGATGATAAGATTGGTAATACTCAACTTTAACCAGGATTCATATGGAGCCAAATAATCGATCAGGGACTTCGTTATCTCGTATGAAAGCTGAGCCGCTATAATCGGGTCAGTGTCATCAACAGCGATGAAGATAGTTGGAGCATCGGATTGAAGCGTTGTGGTCAGCATGGCTTTCAACCGTTCCGTTGTCAGGCCGTGCCGGGCCGCGACAGGCAGGAGCACTCTATCCGTTTTAAGCAACTGATTGCATGTTGACATCACTGTGAAACCTGATTGCGGAAGTTCAGAGCTTTTATTCCAGTCAAAGGCGGCCACAAGCCGATTCGGTACATATATAGATGGGCGTAAATCCTGAACCTGCGCAAGATCGATTCTAGTGACTGTAATAGTGAGCGTTGTCTGTGCTTCATAGATAGGCTGTATCATGAGATGGGTGACAAGGGGAGTTATGCCAGCACATAAAATCGTAGCGATTACTAGAATCCGTCCCCAGCGTCGTACAAATGGCAAACAAAGACTCAAAATATTTTGCATATCAATAGTATCCTTTTCAGCACTATATTGGGAAGTCCAAACTCCTTTGGTTGTACGAAATTGTCGTTTGAAAAAAGAGTGTGTAACACGTTTATGTAAAAGAAAAGAGAAAATAAGGAAGGTCACTCATGCAGCAACAGTACAGTTCCCCCTCTCAAGCAGCCGCACCCGCTCTGGAGTATGTGGGCGTTGGCAGGCGTTTCGTCGCGATCCTTATTGATGGCATTCTTCTCTTGATTCCATTGGCGATCATTGGCATGATCTTCCATTCAAATGGAGCCATGATCGCAGGTGGTGATGCGTGGGACAAATTCGCTCATAGGGGTCCTGGCCCTATACTACAAGCTATTACCCCTTTTGTGTACTTCATTGTCATGGAAGCGTTGCTGGGAGCAACTATTGGTAAAATGGTGCTGGGTATACGTGTTGTCAGACTGGATGGCTCGCCCATTGGCTGGAGTGATTCCATCATTCGCAACCTGTTTCGCATCATCGATCAGATCCCCTATGGCCTCCCTTACCTGCTGGGTGCCATCCTGGTCTGGACTTCGTCACGCAAGCAGCGGCTGGGTGATCGCGTCGCACAAACAGTGGTGGTTCGCCGTCACTCAGCACGTTTCTGAAGAATGGTACAGTTTAGGTACTATCTTCACACCAATCGGAAGGAAGTTTGGGAGCGGCGGCCAAACTTATCTTCCATTTGCAATAAGGCAGATAAGACAAGCGATATAACTGGCAAATTTTCATGTTATATTACATGTAGAGAGCAGCGAAATCGCGACACGTCAATTATGAAGGCGAAGTCAATGTGCTAGCTTTTTGCGCATCCAATCCGCCTGCTGGGGTCGATGCTTATAAGGGATGTTGTTGC
Organism: uncultured Chloroflexia bacterium; assembly: GCA_963850365.1. Classification (GTDB taxonomy): domain Bacteria; phylum Chloroflexota; class Ktedonobacteria; order Ktedonobacterales; family Ktedonobacteraceae; genus Dictyobacter. The sequence goes on along the minus strand of CAWKKX010000038.1, from coordinate 7,203 downwards.
AGACGTGGTTACCATCCTCAAAAAGCCATAGCTCCGCGTGCTTGCCAGCCTCCTCCGCTATACGCCTCCCCTGCGCGACCGGCACGAGCCTGTCTTTCGCGCCGTGGATAACAAGCAAGGGAGATTCGATCCGCTCGGCGACGCCTTGCAAGTTGAATTGCTTTAATTTGTTGAGCGCATCTTCCTCGCTCGCAGCTTTCAGGCGATGAACCAGCGTTTCACGGCTTATACGCGGACGCCCGTGGAAGTTCGCGTGCTGATCGTATGGTCCACAATTTTCGATGGTGGCCTTTATACGCTTCTCAAACGCGGCGGCACGTACAACGAATTGCCCACCAAAACTTACGCCCATTAAACCTACACGCCTGGCATCTACATCTGCGCGACCCTCAAGGTAATCGACGGCATGCTTGATAGGGACCTCATAATCATGGCGTTGCGGAAACTCAAATTCCATCTCACCCTGACCGGGACCATCGATTGCCAGCACCGCTAGCCCGCGCATCAAAAAGTCATCGCCATATAAATGCAGCTCCTCTTTGACAGAATCCAAGCCAGGCACCAGAATCACGACCGGCGCTTTGGGAGTATGCCAGGGCTTCCTCAGAATACCGTACATTGTCGCGCCACCTTCGTAAGGAATGGCGACATGCTCGCCTGGAAAAGCGAAATACGGCAAGGCGCGTTGATAGTCGCGTACAACGTGCTCGTGTGCGGCACGCAGCTCTTGCGGCTTACGCACAAATAGATATTTTCCAAAATGATAGGAGATAGCGGCGTGAAAGAAATGATAGGCCGCCGATTCATATTGCTCATCGGCCTCGGCCTGCTCGCCCATCTGCTCATGCATCGCGCCGCATGCGGACCATTTCTGACACCAATCATCCCAACGCTCCACACTATTAGAGACACGTTGAAAGTCGTTGAAGTCTACACCGTTAGACACAAATCTGGGAGCCCAATTATCAATTGCGCTCTGTACCTCTTCATCTCGCGCCATATAATTTACCCTTTCTGTGTTCGTTTATGGGACAGCTACTGTTTTGTCAAACTTGATTCGAGCCATCTCGCGGGCTGTGTCATGTAGGGCGAGAGGGCAACAACCACAGGGGCACGCCAACCACAAGGGTCGGCGCGACGCGCCCTGGCCCTGGCTCGCGTAGCGGCAATCCCTTGTGGTTGCCGTCCTCCTCCCGCCTCTCACCTGCCTGGAGACCAACCACTACAAGGGTCGTCCAATACAATATGTATCAACCTAAGAATTGCAGAGTTTATTTTGTTTGAATGAGAAACGTGAGGAAATAATCGTTTTTACTCGTATAACCTCTGGAATTTATAGGTGCCAATTCATTGTGCACATACCGGCTTCAGCCGGAGGGAACTACAAAACGTGCTTCTACACACCAATGTTCGCTTTGACTTCCCAGCACGAAAAGCACACCTCAGTTCCACAATTTCATCGTTAACAGGAGCAATACGTGTAATTCTCTCACATGAGATATGTGAGCGTTTCATGTATAAGCACGTTTTGTGGTTTCCTCCGGCTGAAGCCGGCCTGTGCACGATAAATCGGCACCTATAGATTCCAGATGTTTTACGAGCGAATACGATTATTTTCCTCACGTTTCTCATCCAAAATAATCTCATCCTTTCTTAGGTTGATGGCTATTATGCATGATAAATCGGCACCTATAGGTTTCCGTATGTTTTGCACGAAAAGCACAACACCCATGCCTTCCTTTTTCTCGCCCCAAAAGCTCAGCAATTCTTAGATTGATGTGTATTGGCAACCTCAACGGTCGGCCTTACGCGCCCTCCCGCCATATAAACTGTGTCAGATAAGCACATCCTTTTTCAATTGATGCCCGTCTATAAAGTACGATATTCTGCATATTATGGCAACACTGGGAAGCACATTGTGGTCGGTCGGCTTCACACTCCTCATAAAGCAAGTATAGGACAGAGGGAAGCAAAAGGTCCAGTGGCTTACTCCGCACAAAAAGTACTATACCCTGTTATTAAAATTTCATTAGTATAAATCTACCGATTAACACTAAATTCACTTGAATTGTAATCGTGCTCTATTAAACGTATCCTTGAGAAATGTTAACATTCGTGTGGGTCGTTCGTCTATATTATTGTTATGGCGATACATCATTTTATATGCTGTTTCGCGCAGGGCTATTCATTGAGACTTCATCCCAGCGTTTCGTTTCGTTCGTGCACTACTCACTTAACCATTCCTCGCTGAATAGCCCGACTTTCCCCAATTTGTACCCCAATTGTGCTAGATATCCAAAAGGACCACTATATTTACGTAGATTTAAGGCGAGATGAAGTTTTATCTTTTATGCTATATACTATCAGACAGATTATGTATCGTGGGGCGTCTATTTCATGGGTAGACAGTTTTGCGTTTTAGAGAGTTTTCAGGATGAGGCAGATTTAAGAGCTAGCATTTTTATAATTTGATCCATTGTGGGTTGTCAAATTAGTAAGATAGCGTCGGGACGGGATGGCAATAGATATTCAGCACAGAAAAGCAGGTTTCTTGCTCTATTTTGTATATGACGGACGTAGACGGCGGTTTATAATGCCACAAGATACTTACGAGATATCCACTTCACAAAGGTCACAACGCTCACACGTGGCCTTCAGGTGGCTCTCAGGTGCTCTGGCGGCTTACTCAGGAGGGTGCGATGAATAGTAAAATTTCCTATCATCAGCAGGTGAGCTACTGCGGGAAGCCGCGCTGTAAACGGTGCCGCGAGGGCGTTGGGCATGGCCCCTATTGGTATTCTTACCAGACGGTTGATGGTCGCACAACGCGTACATATGTAGGGAAACATCTGCCACCGGAGGCTCAGGTGGCGATGGGTGTGGCGAAACCAGCTCCAACCGCTCAAGAGACGGAACGCGAACTGTCAACGCTGCGTATCTATGCGCTGGGCCAGTTTCGCCTGGAGCGCCGCAATCCGCGCGATCCGCTTGAATGGCAGACTGTCACCGATGCAACCTGGCAGCATCAACGTGTACGCGCCCTGCTCGGCTGCCTGGTGAGCGTGGGAGGTCGCAAGCTGACACGCGAACAGATTATGGAGGCTCTGTGGCCGGACCTGGAGATGGAGATGGCCGCCAGCCGCCTGGATCGCTCGGTCTATAGCCTGCGCCAACTCTTCGAGCCGGGACGCAATCGGCCCGACCTCTCCTCTACTGCTCACAGAGCGCGAGGTGCTGGTGCTGGCCGATCATCAGCATATCTGGATCGATGCCGACGCATTCGAAAATCTGGTTAATCGCGCCACTGAGAGCACGGATAATGGCGAGAAGGAGAGCCTGCTACGCGAGGCGGCGGGCCTCTACGCCGGCCCCTTCCTGCCCGAAGATGCTAAGAATGAGTGGACCCGCGTGCGCCGCGAGACGCTACAGCGCAGTTGGATCGGCCTCCTGCTAGAATTCGCCGATCTACAGATCGCTCGCGAGTCCTTTACAGGCGCACTTGATCCACTAGATAGATTCTTGTCGATTGATCCAACGAACGAGGCGGCGGTGCAGCGCTTGATGAGCCTGCTTGCACAGTTGGGTCGGCGTGGCGAGGCGCTGCGTGCATATAAACGTTTGCATACAGTACTGCAGCAGGAGTATCGCATCGCGCCCCTACCGGAGACGCGAGCGATCTATGATGATCTGCGTGCTGGCCGTGAGCTGGCCGGGAAAGGGGCACTCTACCAGCCGGAGAAGGCGAAACGCGAGACGGCCACCCGCGCCGCCCCCGTGGGACCGGGGCACAAGTGAGATTGCCAGCGTACAGATCGGTCGCGCCCATCAAAGTCCCCTCGTCGGGCGCGAACAAGAACTGGATCACCTCACCTCGCTTGTGAAGGTTACAGAGCAGGCGGCAAAGTTCCGTCTTACCGCTCAGAAGCGCGTCTCAGCGGCGACTCTGGACCCTCATCGTCGTCCGCAGTGTGTGCTCCTGATGGGCGACGTGGGCATCGGCAAGACGCGTCTGGCCGAAGAAATGGGGCGCGAAGCCAAAAGGCGCGGCTGGGCGGTGGCATGGAGCCGCGTCTACGCTCAGGAGGGTACGGCCCCCTATTGGCTGTGGATCGAAGTGCTGCGCAGAGCCATGACGCAGGGCGTATGGCAGCGGCAAGAGATCAATAAGCGTCCTATCGTCTTCCAGTCCCTGAGCAACCTGCTACCAGAGCTACAAGAGGTAATGACGCAGGTGAGCTACCCCATGTCGCTCTCGCCCGAACAAGAGCAGCTCAGATTGTGGGAGGCCGTCAAAGAACTGCTCATATTGATCAGCGAGAGCACCCCGCTCCTGATCGCGCTGGACGACCTGCAATGGGCGGACAGTAGCAGTTGCGAGCTGCTCGCCTATCTTGCCCGCCGCACGCACGGCTACCCCATCGTCATCGTCGGCACCTGTCGCGACATGGAGCTCTCCCAGGATCATCCCTTGCGCCCCCTGCTCACCGACCTCAGACGCGAGAACGCCATCGAATCCATCCCCCTCGAACCGCTGCGCGAGGACCAGATCGCCTCACTCGTCGCCCAGGTCACCCAGGTATCCGAGCCCATGGTCCAGCGTATCAGCAACCGAGCCGCCGGCAACCCCTTCTTCGCCGAAGAACTCGCCCGCACCATCGAGACCGAGCCCGCCCTCGCCGAACACCTCTTCAGCGAGGAGCAAAACCCCCTGCCCGACACCATCAGCGCCGTCCTCACCCTGCGCCTGGGCCGCCTCAGCCAGAAGTGTCGCAGCCTGCTCAGCAAAGCCGCCGTCCTCGGCAGCTCCTTCGAGTTCCAGGTCATAAGCGCAATGGAAGAGAGCAGCGCCAACTACGACGAAGACGCCGTCCTCGAACTGATCGAAGAAGCGCTCAAATCCGGCATGCTCACAGAAGAGGGCGTCGGCACCCGCGTGACCTATAGCTTCTGGCACCCCCTGCTTGCCAGCCACCTCTACGAAAGCCTATCAGCGGCCCGCCGCGCCAGCCAGCACCGCCGCGCCGCCGAAGTCTTCAAACAACTCTACGCCGGCAACGAGAAAAAAGAGGCTGCAACCATCACCCACCACCTCGTCCTCGGCGGTGCTGCCCCCCAACAAATTGCCCACTACGCCCAATTAGCCGGCGACTACGCCTTCTCCCTCTCCTCATACCCAGGAGCCGAGAAGTACTACCGCATCACCCTGGAACATATGGGCAATGACTCAGCAGATTGGCAACAACTATCCTATCTTCTGGAGCTTCTTGCTGAGTGTACGAGGATTCAGGGCAAGAATGAAGAGTCGCTTCATTTTTATGAGCAATCATTGGATATTCGTACGCGAAAGCATACTAATGAATCATCTATTGATCCCTTACAAGAAGCACAATTACAGGCTATAATTTGGTGCCAGATTACCCTTGCCTGGCTTAACCTTGGAGATTTAGTTCGTGCAAGACAGTCTAACGAACGCGGTGAACAAGTTTTAAGAGATGCAAATATCTCAGGAGGCACAGCCTGGGCTAGTCTGAAATTACGTCAAGGCTACATCTATTGGCGCGAGGGTAACTATAAAGATGCTCTTCAGGTGCAAACGAAGCACTTGATTTATTTCAACGATTTTGAAACAAGAAAACATCAATTTACACCCCCTCTTATTTGACTCTTCCCAGGCGTACTCTTGTAGGAGATCCTGTTGATCTGGGACGCACATATATTCTACTCAGTAACATAAAGACTTCAGATGGCCATGTTTAGATGGGCTACAAGACCTTAACAAAGCTCTTGCTATCTTTGAGCAGTATGATTGTACACGTGAAATTGCTATTGTTAGCAGCAACCTTGGTGATAGATATTTAAGCATGGCTGAATATTCACAAGCACAAGCAGCTTTACGAAACTCTTTTAGTAGTGCTGAACGTATGGGTGATGTACCTCTTTTACATATGTTCTTGTAAATTTGGGTCTATTAGATCAACGTTTAGGGCACTTAGAGGATGCTGAAGTAGAATTTCATAAAGCTATTGAATATGCCAAAAGCATTAACAATTCCTTAATCATAAGTTGGTGGAATTCATTTTTAGCTTCGGTATTACAAGAACAGGGAAAACTTTCTGAAGCAAGTACAGCTTTATATACTGCTCTATCCGTAGGTCGCAGTAATCGCTTGGCTCCCTGCGCCAGTCTAGCTCTGTTGTATTGGGGAAATTACGCATACAACAGGCTTTAAATACGCAAAGACATGCATCTGATACAACAACATATCTCTATGAGAAAAAGCGATTGCTCAAACGTGCCTTGAATACGCTGAAACACGCGCTCACATTCACCAGCTTAGAAGCAGAGACCAGAACAGAAGGCCATCTGGCAATGGCTCAGACGTACTTGCTACTCAACGAAGTTACGTTGGCACATGAACAAGCTAAACAGGCTCTCAACGAAGACAGCAATCTAAGTGCAACAGGCTTGTTGTACGTGCACAATATGTGCTAGGAAACATCTTCGCGGAGCAACAACAGTTTGATCAAGCTAGCCAATACTTTGAACAAGCATTGCGTGCGTTTCAGAAAAACGGAATGCGCCTGGAGTATGCTCACACAATACAAGCTTATGGAAATTTTCTATTGCAAAACAATATTACAAGGAATAAAGGATACCAAGATGGACTTGAATACCTACAAGAAGCTTTACAAGTGTTTACTGAGTGTAAGGCTGAGCTGAGTTTGCAATTGGTAAAAGCGGAACTCATGAAATATGAGCCTGCGGCCAAAGGAGCATGAGATTTTGAGTATGATGGAAGATAGGTATACTAAATTTTTTGTATCTCTCTTCCCTATCCATAGCTCGTTCTGCACCTTTTTAGTGAAACTTCCCGAGAGCAAGGAGGACAAAGAGCACATTCCAAAGGGAGTGTAATACTATACCTTGCTAGGTGAACTACTCTATGCAGTAAGAAGTGTCTTAATAGTACTGAGCAGCAAGGTTTAGTGAAGCTCAAAGAGGTTTGCGTGGAAGATGCTAAAAATGAATGCGCTGGAGAGTACTCCTGTCCACAACCCAAAGCGCCTGGTCAGCCACTGAAAGAGCATGCCACGGAAGAGCACCTCCTCAGCAAAAGGGGCCAGGGCGCAGAGCACGAACACCTCCACTCCAAAGGAGACTGGCTTTTGCTGCCACAGATCTGGCAAACCCCAATTGTTGACT
>CAWKKX010000037.1:0-65849 GCA_963850365.1 uncultured Chloroflexia bacterium | reverse complement strand
CGCCGTAAAACCGCTGGCTTGAGCCAAGGGGATACAAGGCGCGTTCCTTCTGGTGGCGCGATGGGTGGGGAAAACAAGAAAAGATAACTGTCGATGGACAAAATAGTTACTGATTTCTGTTATACTGCGTGCATGGAACAGAAAACAAAGAGTAACTTGAATGTGGTTTACAGTTGTTACTATCATCTGGTGTGGGTTCCAAAGTATCGACGCAAGGTGTTGGTAGACCCGGAACTCTCTATGCACGGCTCAAGGAGATTGTTCGTGAGATCATAGGGCGATGGGGTCAGAAGTGCATTGAGATGGAAGTCCTGCCCGATCATATTCACCTCTTGGTGGGCTGTGATCCTCAATCCGGGATTCATCGTCTTGTCCGGCTTGTCAAAGGAGCGTCCAGCCATCAGTATGCGAGAGGAATTCCCCGAACTCAAGAAACGCTTACCCAGCCTGTGGAATAATTATATGTATGTGGGGACAACTGGTGGGGTCACCCTCGAAGTGATCAAACGCTATGTGGAAGGGCAAAAAGGGAAATGAGTCTCAAGACGTATAAAAATCGCCTCTATCCTACCAAGAAACAAGCGCAAACCTTGCAGTGGACAATTCTCGTGAGGAATAGGGAACCTGATATGCCGCACTGCAAGAACGTCGTGATGCCTCTGGAATAGCTGCAAACAGCACCCAAACTACAAGATCCCAGTCGCGTCAAAGAGCACGCAAGGGCCTATAGTATCAGTTGCTACGATCAAATGGACCAACTCCCGCATATGAAGGAGGCCAGGAAGAGTACAAAGACATGCATTCACAGGTGTTGCAAGAGACACTGCGCCGGGTCGAGAAAGCGTTCAAAGCGTTCTTTCGTCGTGTCCGAGAGGGACAAACGCCCGGCTATCCACGATTCCAGGGCAAAGACCACTACGATAGCTTTTGCTTCCCACAGGGCGGTTTTGGGGTTGAGAAGCGAGGTGAGAAGAAGCACGTCCTGATCCTCTCAAAAATTGGGCATATCAAGATCAAACTTCATCGTCCTGTGCAGGGAGCGATGAAAACCTGTACCCTGAAAAGGGAAGGGAAGGCATGGTCTGTGTGCATAGCATGTGAAGTGGGCATTCTAAAGCGGACCCCACACACTGATGAAGCGGTGGGGGTCGATATGGGCCTGTATCACCTTGCCGCACTCTCAAGTGGTGATGTGATCGACAACCCACGCTTCTACCGTCAGGCGCAAGAGAAGCTTGCGAGGATGCAGCAAGACCTCTCACGCAAGAAAAAAGGCTCCCATCGTCGCAAGAAGACGGTGCAGCGATTGTCAAAGGCATACCGTAAGGTACGCAACCAACGACATGATTTCTTGCATCAATGGTCGCGTCGTTTGGTCAACACCTACGAGACGATTGTCTTTGAGGAGTTGGCACCTGCAAAGATGAGCAAACGAGCGAAACCCAGGCAGGACGAAGAGGGAACCTACCTTGCCAATGGGGCAGCGGTCAAATCCGGTTTGAATAAGAGCATACGTGATGCGGGGTGGTCCACCTTCATCGCCCTGTGCGAGTACAAAGCTGAGAATGCTGGTATCGTCAAGGTGGTGAAAGTGGACCCATACAAAACCTCGCAAGTCTGCAGTGGATGTCTTCATGAAGGGCCACACAAGGATCTTAGCGAACGGGTGCATACCTGTGAGAAGTGTGGGCTGGTGCTCGATAGAGATGTCAATGCGGCAATTACTATTCTTGCCGTCTGGCAAGATGGCTTGAAGTTGCGCCCCGCACCCAAGACGAAGAAACCCAAGACAAGACAGAAGAACGCCCAGGCTCGGACGGAGCCTTTAGAGGACGCGCCTCTGAGAAGCCCCCGACTTTAGTCGTGGGGAGTCGTCACAAAAGCTCCATCGCCGAGCGACGAGATCGTCTGGCCCAGCCAGAAACTGGCGAATGTACTCGATTGTAGCGCCTGTGCCAGGCGTATGCTTTGCCAGGAAGTAATCCTCATGTATTTTCTCCTTGCGACTTTTCTGTAGTATAGCAAGGCATGAGGTCATTCGGGGACCTATTTACCGCTATGCGTTGCCTTTGACATCTTTTCGATACTCTTTCAGTAACTTTTGTACTTTTGGCTCGATTATAAAGCGACAATACGCTTGCGCTGGATTGCGGTCGTAGTAATCTTTGTGATATGACTCGGCTGCATAAAAGTTGCTGAAAGGCGTAATCTCTGTGACGATAGGCTTTTTGTAGGTATGGGATGGGATTGTTCCAGCGCGGCCTTCAATGCCAGGGTAGGTTATCTCTTTCCTTATACGCATCAAGCGATGCATCGCATACACAAAAAAGGGGCGGGTACCCATTTCAAGACGGCCAGTGGAGAAGAGAAGGCGATGCATCGCATACACAAAAAAGGGGCGGGTACCCATTTCAAGGCGAGCAGAGGAGAAGGTGACGGGTAGGGGACGCGATAGAGGAAAATCTGGTCCCTACGTTCACGCGCGATAAATCGCTAGAATACGATGAATAAGCGAAAAAGAAGAAAGAAACAAGAAAATATACACAACGGAGAAATACAGAGCAGGCACTCTTTTCTCTCTTGCCATCCCTTTCATTCTTCTATATTCCTATTTTTTATTTCGCCTTTGAACGTAGCTTTTCCCCTCTTTAAGCGATTTATCGCGCGTGAATGTAGGGACCAGATTTTCCTCTATCGCGTCCCCTACCCGCCACCTTCTCCTCTGCCCGCCTTGAAATCCACACATTCCCCTTTTTGTGCGCTCCTTTTTGAAAGAGGGCAAAATGGAGGGATCAGATGGTGCTGCGGTCTTGTCCCCGCATCTTTCTTGGCCCGCTTCTCAGGCGTATCGACAAAAATGAGCTCTCAGCCATGCATGCAAGTCGAGCAAGATCGATCAACAATGGAATTCATTTATGGAAAATACGTTTTTCCTCTTCTATTTCTTTACCGCGTCTTCCACTTCTACTGTCGAAAGGAATTCATTGCGCGAATCACCTTTCTATCATGAGGAGATGTTTCACGCCTCTTGACAAAGAAAAGACTCCTTCCTCATACGCATCAAGCGATGAAGCGATTACACAAAAAGGGGCGGTTACCCATTTCAAGGCGAGCATATGAGTAAGGGGCGGGTAGGGGACGCGATAGAGGAAAATCTGGTCCCTACATTCACGCGCGATAAATCGCTATAATACGATAAATAAGCGGAAGAGAAGAAATAAACAAGAAGATATACACAACGGAGAAATACAGAGCAGGTACTCTTTTCTCTCTTGCCATCCCTTTTATTCTTCTATATTCCTATTTTTTTTATTTCGCCTTTGAACGTAGCTTTTCCCTCTTTAAGCGATTTATCGCGCGTGAATGTAGGGACCAGATTTTCCTCTATCGCGTCCCCTACCCGCCACCTTACTCCTATGCTCGCCTTGAAATCCACACATTCCCCTGTTTGGCGCTCCTTTTTGAAAGAGGGCAAAATGGAGGGATCAGATGGTGCGGCGGCCTTGTCCCCGCATCTTTCTTGGACCCCATAGTCATCACCTAAGAATGGATGAGCTTATTGAGCGAGAAAAAGGAAGATACGGATATTATATTTTTCATGCAGAACATCCGAAAGGCAGAGGCCACGGGCAGGACGAGCCGCTCGTGTTTAATTTGATGGTATTAAGCCCACATGGGTCTCTTCTGCCTTTTTGCCTCTGGTCAAGTTTGAAGGGACACGCTCAGATGGCATGAGTATCAAGCCCGCATGGGTCTCTTCTGCCATTTTGCCGGTAAGACCTGAGCCAAATCAATTGTATCAGTAATGGTATCAAGCCCGCATGGGTCCCTTCTCCCTTTTTGCCATGAACGTGTTCAAGGATTCCGACGAGCAAACGGCGTATCAAGCCCGCATGGGTCCCTTCTCCCTTTTTGCCATGAATTATCTCGATGCACGCGAAGTCACATTTTGTGTATCAAGCCCGCATGGGTCTCTTCTTCCTTTTTGCCTGAGGTATACTGTGCCTCGCAATCGCATTATTGGTATCAAGCCCGCATGGGTCCCTTCTGCCATTTTGCCATGCTCTAGATGAGCTCAATTGAACTACGGTGCGATTGTATCAAGCCCGCATGGGTCCCTTCTCCCTTTTTGCCGATATCCCATATGCAAGGCGCAGAAGGTATCAAGCCCGCATGGGTCCCTTCTTCCATTTTGCCAAACAATATTCCAAGCTTACAAAGGAGTATCAAGCCCGCATGGGTCCCTTCTTCCTTTTTGCCTTTGCCCAGACATCGATGTATTGCAATAGGCTAGTATCAAGCCCGCATGGGTCCCTTCTGCCATTTTGCCAGGAGGCCCAATGAATGCGTAATATGCACGTATCAAGCCCGTATGGGTCCCTTCTTCCTTTTTGCCTGAGGAGCTCTCGTATTGATGCTTAAATTTTATTGACGTGTATCAAGCCCGCATGGGTCTCTTCTTCCTTTTTGCCTGAGATTTTTAGTGGCGTACCTCGATAGCCATGTATCAAGCCCGCATGGGTCTCTTCTTCCTTTTTGCCTCAGTTCTAGCCGCATTCACAAGTGTGGGTATCAAGCCCGCATGGGTCCCTTCTTCCTTTTCAGCCATTGCTATCCCACCACAACCTCGTCGGTATCAAGCCCGCATGGGTCCCTTCTACCATTTAGCCTCCTACCCTCACAGTATAGCACCAGAAGCGGCTTCAGACAAGGGAATTCGCGGATCTCTTTTTTCTCGACCCTGGGTTTTGGGTGGAACCTGCCCTGATATCGCCTGAAGTGTCTTGTGGAGGCAGGCGCGGATCTCAGCTCAGAGGTACCATTGCTGGAGATCCGCGCTCAATTGATCAGCTTACCTTCTACCATACCATCACTTCGCAGCTTTGACCTAATCGACATGTTGTACATGAACACGTAAATCACGCCATTACGTGTATCTAGCATACTCTTGACGATACCGCCCATTTGCTTTCTGTGAGGAGCGATATCAATAGTCATAGTAAAACCTTCAAGTTCCTTTAGAGACTTCTCCAGATTTTTCTGCTCCTTCCTCTGTGATCTAGGAACCGGAGCTTGAATATGGAACTATCGGTATCCATCGCAAACGCTACACGTTGTCTGAGCCTCCAATTGGGCATGAGTGTTGTACAGTAGAAATATCGATCAAAGCAAAGGAGTCAGGAAAGGACCAATACTCATGAATGAATCTGAGATCAGCCAGTATATCACTGGGACATTTGAGGGCGTGGATGTGGTGGTCGCTTCGGGCGACAGCTTCTTCTTCTATAACCCGGATAGTACCATACCGCCGGATCACCGGTTTCCGTTTGTGACACTTGTGACCAGCGATATCAATGACCAGTTCTCTCACCTCAACCGTCCGTCGGTCTTTCGCTTGAACATCGGCATCGGCAAGCAGACGTTTCACTCGCTCTTCGGCGATCCTGCGGCGTTCCCTTCCGTCAGCGCGGCTGACAGCGGCGAGATCTCTCGCGACTACGACTTCACCGCCCTGGATCAGTTGATGCCTCACCCGGTATATGGCCGAATGTTGTGGGTGTGTGTGCTCAACCCCAGCGACGAGACGTTTGAGACGAACGTGCGGCCACTGCTTACCGAGGCTTATGAAATGGAGGTGAACAAGCACAAGAGACGAGTAGCTCGCAGGCAGGTTCCAACCGGAGAAGATGAAACCATATGAGTTCGCGGCGTCCAATACGCATCAACCTAAGAATTGCAGAGCTTATTGGATGAGAAAAAGGAAGGCATGGGCATTGTATTTTTCATGCAAAACACACCGAAATCTATAGGTTCCGATTTATCATGCACCGTCAGTGCCATCAACTTAAGAATTGCTGAGCTTGTTAAGTGGGAAAAAGAAAAATATGCATATCGCATTTTTCATGCAATATGCTCCGAAATATATAGGTGCCAATTCATTGTGCACATCCCGGCTTCGGCCGGAGGGAACCACAAAACGTGCTTCTATACACAAAATATTCACCTATCTCTTTTGCTCAAATTACAGACATCGCCCCTTTTGATGCTAAAAATATAGAACACATGTGAATTATTCGGCTTGGAAAGGCAAATTGAACGTTTCGTGTATTCTTAAATTCCGTGGAACCCTATGGTTACGATCCGGTATATGCACGATGAATTGGCACCTATATATTTCAGATGCTTTACGAGCAAAAACGATGGTTGCGTCACATTTCTCATCCGAAATAAGCTCATCCATTCTTAGGTTGATGGCAATTGCGTGCGGATAAAATGACTCCTTTGGGAATTTTTGTACGGACAACCTTTAAACGGTAACAAGATGATTGCCGATTTACATAACACGTTTCTCGTACTTAAGACATGTGCAATTCCGCTGGGTTTCATGCAGCGAAACGCTGCAATGGAGCTCGTTTTGCTCTGCTATGTTGTTTTATGCAACCTTGATTCAATTACGATTGCGGTGATAGAATTGTCCGTAAAAAATTCAAAGGAGTATAAATCGGCACCTATAGATTCCAGAAGTTTCACAGGTAAAAACGACAATTGCACCACGTTTCTCATTTAGAAAAAGCTCAGCAACTCTCAGGTTGATGGCACGTACGAGTGCACAATAAATCTAGTACTACAGTGGTAACTAAGGGAGAAGTCTGGTAAGATAGGAGGAAGAAGAGAGGCAATAACAGTTCAAAGACCCAGAAAGGATTCGCTACCATGAACATAACCCTTGAACAGATATATTCGGCAACTCGTTCGCTCTTACGCATTTTTTTGCCGGCCACCGTATTTATCCTCCTGTGCACAGGCATTTTTGTCGCGTTTCTCACCTGTTTACAGCTTCTACCAGACAGTCAAAAGCCACCTGTTGCCATGAGCACATACTGTCTGGGGTTCTTCATCCTCTTTATAGGCTTAGAAGTAGTCTTTATCCTCTTTGCAGCCAAATTTCTACGCAAACATTTTGGACATAAAGAACTCCCAGCTCAAAGGTTTGTCGTTTTCCTCAGCGGTATCCCCTTCTATATCGTCGAGATACTTTTCATACTTACATTTGTTTACAGCAATGATCCTAACATACCTGCTGCTGCATTATTTGTGAGTGTAGTTGGATCTCTGGGATTCTTTATTATCTCATGCGTTTACTTCTTTTTAACGTGGTTCTTGTTAAAACGTTCAACCACTATTGCCCTCCAGCAATAGTCCACTCTCTTTACACTCAAAACATCTATTGTCCAAAATCTCTCTTTCACGAGCCAGTGCTTCTATCCCTCTTTCTCTGTCCCTGTAATCTGTATCCATGCCCAATCAAACTAGCACCTATTGCCTCTTTCCCATGAGAAGCAAGGATTAGTGGCCGCGCAGGCCCGTGAGGTGGATGCGCAAAATGACGGGATACTGCGCCGCGAGATTCTCTGCCGTAGAGAAGCTGCCGGTGATAAAATTCTGGTATTTCGCTACGAAAGGAGGATTTTTATCGGCGGAAGGATCATCTGCGCTCAGCCGTGCCTCGCCGGTGAGCACGATAATGTTGCCGCCAGAGCCATTGCCGTCGAAGTTGAGAGAGACGCGAGGATTCTTTTGCAGATGCTCGTAGCGTTTGGCACCTGCCTTGCTATACACCAAAATCGTCGCTGTCTCGGCATCCCACAGGAACCACACGGGATTTGGTTGGGGCGTACCCTTGCTGTCTATCGTCGTGAGCCAGATAATAAGTTCATCGCGTAACCGACGCGCAACACGTTCTCCGAAGGGAGTTGCTGGATCTGGAAGCTGAAATACCATAGCACTTTTCCTTTACTTAAATATTCATGGATATCAAATTCGTCGCTTCTGCCGCCTGCATCTAGAACAGGACAGAGCAGGACGGGCGCAATTCCAATTTCGATTCTTGAAGCGCTCGATCATCATAAATAACATCGGATTGCACGTTGCATATTCCCGCATCAGATATACAACAGGATTTCAGCCAACAATCATCTAAACACATAAAGTGAGACACCTGGACGTTTGTTTGTGAGAGCTGAATAGACGGTTTCAAATTGCATAAACCTTAAAATGCGCAATATGAATAAGTGCGCCAACGGCGTAGATACCAACCTGCCTGACATTTACATTGGTATAATCGTTCGCGGTAACATACTGCTTGCCATCAAAAGAAGAACTGATGTGGTTTTTATACAATTTAACGCTATAAGTATGCCAACCATTGTCTATGTTAGAAGAAGCTCTTGCCAGGTCGGCTGAAATGTATGGATTTCTATTTTTACTAGAGACGCTCAATTGTCCGATAAAAAAGTGCTCTGGCGTCTTGTGAACCCCTACACCAACGACATAACCATCAGTGGGTGTCTGCATGACCATCAACCCAAACGCGTTTCCATCTATATTAGAATAGCTTATACGCTGTATCCGTACCTCAACGACATAATTAAGTATAGAAGGATGGTAAGGCGCGATAGCTAAGCTATTGGTCATACTATCCGTAGTAAACATACCTCCATCTTGACTCGACCAATGCCAATGCGGTGTTACTGTCCACCCTGCAATATTCTTTGACCAGTCTGCCTGATAGAGCAAGCGCCTGGCGGCTTCTGATGAAGTAGAGTGTACATGTGAGGATATGCCAGAATAAAAAACAAAATGTTGCTCTATTGTATAGCTCGCAAAACCAACAAGCACAACAAGCAAAAGAGCAACGGATATGTATATATATCGTTTACGTATGTTTGGTCGATGTAAGTGAGAGGGTGAGGGATCAGTGTTTGCATACTGGACGACCGTCGGAGCTGTAAGTAGAAGTGGCTCTTGTGTCTTTTGCATGTCTTCAAGAGCGTTATGCGTCAAAGGAGCGGTAAGACTGGGTAGCTCAGAAGATAGATCAGAAGGATGCTTTGCAGGTATAGAAGTGCGCAGCAAGCCCAACTCTTCGGCATTTGCCTCAAAGAGAGCGCACAATTTCTGTATATAATAGCTAGAAGGTCTACTTTGCCCTCGCTCCCAGCGTCTAACAGTCAATTCAGTCACGCCAAGCAACTCTGCCACATCTGCCTGCGTCCATTGCCGCTCTTTGCGCCGATCACGCAACGCCATGTTGGGAGAAGCTTGCCGTAGCTTTTCTGACATATGTTTCCTCTGAATTCTATACTGAAATAATTATATATCTCTAAGACTGTATGACCTTACACAGGATATCAAAAAAGAAAACAAGGGGCAAGGGCATTGGGAACTTTATTTGTGGATTTGATTGTTTTGATCGATAGAAACTGATCGCTTTGATCGGTCAAACTGATTGCTTTGATCTTCTCTTTCATGGGCCTTTTAAGCATACTTAAAGAGTATTGAGATTAAAAATCTTGCGTCAGCTTCTACCGCTGGCATGCACATAAAAATCTCAAGCATCTTTTTATTCTTAAACCTGTGAGGAGATACCGATGACTCAAAAACCTCAACGACGACATCTCGTTGCACCATTCCTGATCGTTTTTTTGCTAGTGATAGTAGCAAGCACATGGGGTAGCTCAACTATGACCCAGTTTGTGCAAAATGCGCATGCAGACGCAGCGACCTCACCACTGATTTTTGGTACTAACCTGGACCTAAGCAGTTCTTCAGATCCATTTCTGACCGATTCCCAGGTACCGACACTCTTACAAAAGATACACACACAAATCATTCGTATCCCAACGCGTCCGGCGTCAAGCGTTTCAAATGATGAGGCACTGGTAAAAGCGGCAGCACAGATTGTACATAACATGGGAGCTACGCCACTTGTAATATTAGGTGGTGTAGCACGATCAAACCCTTTAGGGGACGATACACCTGTTATTAATGATATGAATAGTATTTTTGGCTCCAGCACCGTTTACTACGAATATGGCAATGAATCAGATCTGGGAGGTCATAGTACACAGGCGTACACGACATCGTGGAATGCTGTTATACCTCAATTAAAGGCGCTAGCCCTCAACGGAAAATTCATTGGCCCCGTCAACTACCAGTATGATCATAACTATCTGAGTTACTTCCTGACAAATGCGAGCCCACGGCCCGATTTTGTAAGCTGGCATATGTACACATGTAACACAAGTGGTGGCGATAGTGAGAGTACCTGTCTGGCGAACATTGGTAATTGGGGGTCACATTTTGATGATGCTCGTTCGGTCATGCATACGGCTTTTGGGGGCACGACAGAAGTGCCGATTATGATCACTGAATGGAACTATGATGCACAAACGCCCGTGGATAACAACGATAGTGCTTTTATCGCATCCTGGACCACCAAAGCCATTGAAACGCTCAGCCAGTACAATATATTTGCATCCATGCAGTTCCAGATTAAGGGCCTGACTCCGCTGATTAGTAGTACTGATCAACTTACCACTCAAGCCACAACGTTTCAGTCTGAGTATGAAAAGCTGATCAGCGGAGCCGCAACGCCGACACCCGTACCTACATCTACATCTACACCTGTCCCGACGCCCGTACCTACGTCTACACCTACACCTACACCGACGCCCATACCTACATCTACACCTGTCCCGACGCAAACACCAACACCGACACCCACCCCTGGTACGGGACCTCAATATTCGTTTGAGGATGGAGGAACCGATGGCTGGACGAGCGTAGGTCATGTTACCAGCTTGCAAAACAGCACAACGGCAAGTGGGCTGGATGGCACCCATGCGCTACAGACCACTTTCTATTCCACTGGAAGTAGCGATTTGCCCTATGTTAGTGTCGCGCCAGCCACGGGTCCACATACAGGACAGACATTAGTTGCCTATGTGTATCTGCCCAGCGGAACGTCAGCTAGCACAACGCAGGCAAAACTGTATGTCCAGGATAGTGCAGGACACTGGTATCAGGATGAGCTGGCAACCCTGGTCAAAGGCAACTGGAATTATCTCAGTTATACGCTACCAACGTTCTCCGGTAATGCACAGCGTATAGGCATTCAGTTTTACGAAGCCCCAAACAACACAAGTACAACTATATATATTGACTCCGTAAGCTGGAGTTAGCATATCCATAAACGAAGTTTCCTAATAATTGCACTTTTATGCATTGTATAAGGATGCATAAAAGTGCAATTATATAGAATTCGAGCAACTGTTAGTTACCCTTTTCTCTCGGCATCAACTAGCATTACTCCAGTGCCGCCTGCCATTGTGCGACGGTGAGCAGCGCCGGAAAATCTGGCTGCTTGCAACGCATACGAGCGGAGAGGGCGGCGGCGGAGGGTGGTCGCAGGCCGGTGCGGTCGAGAATCTCTTGCTGGCCGAAGAGTTCGGTGGGGGTGCCGGTGAAGGTGAGCAAGCCATCGCGGAAGGCCACGACGCGCTGACAATATTCGGCTACGAGCGTCATGTCGTGGGTGATGACGAGGATGGTCTTGCCTTGTCGCTGCAAATCACACAACAGGGACATGATGCCTGTGATCGAGCGGTAATCCTGCCCTGTCGTCGGCTCGTCCACGACCAGGATGTCGGGTCCCATTGCCAGCACGGAGGCGACGGCGAGACGCTGCCGCTGACCCTTGCTCAAAAAGAGCGGATCTTCGTCGGCCTGGTCTGTCAGGCCCACAGCTTTTAGCGTTGCGGCGACGGTCTCGCGCCTGCGCTCAAGCTCGATGCCCAGATTCTTGAGGCCATATTCAATCTCGTCGCTGACCTTGCGGCAGAAGAGTTGATGATCGGGATTCTGGAAGACATAGCCAACGGAGCGTGGCAGACCTGCGCGTACTTTGCGTATAGCAAGATCCTGCCCCAATACCTGAACACGCCCACGCGTAGCACGATAGATGCCCGCCAATATCTTGGCAAAGGTCGTTTTTCCGCTACCATTCGGCCCCAGTAGCGCGAGCATCTCGCCGCGATACAGCGTCAGATCAACGCCCTTGAGCGCTAACGTGCCATCGCCATAGTTATACACAACTCCCTCGGCTTGCGCAACCGGCTCTTGCTGGCTTCCTGATGCGGATGCGGGTATGGGCTGTGGCAAGGAAGTAGAGCATGCAGGGAATGTGGCGAGGATAGGCGCGAAGGTCGTTTCGGCCTCCGCGAGAGTTAGCGGTGGTCGCTGCTCAAATGTGTAGCCGGTGTGCCAGGAGATGCGTGCCAGTTCGCCTACGGATGCGCCGTATTTCTCTAATAGCGCACGCCTGTTGTAAAACTCGGCGGGCGGCGCTGTTAGCTCGATGCGCCCCTCGTGTAACAGGGCGATGCGATCACAAAAGGTCGCGAGGATCTCTGGATCTTGCTCGACGAGGATGACGGTCATATGATAGTCGCGGCGCAAGCGGGCGATGGTTTCGATGACTTCGCGTTTGCCTACGGGATCAAGGTCGCTGGTCGGTTCGTCGAGGATCAGCACTTCCGGGCGCAGGGCCAGGAAAGCCGCAATTGCAACACGCTGCTTCTGACCGCCGGAGAGGTCAGAGGGATGCAGATAGGCCGCGCCATGCCAGAGGTGTTCCAGCCCGACCCATTGCAGAGCCTCATATGAGCGCTGCACAATCTCTTCTTTTGGCACGCCCTGCAATTGTAGGCCCAGCCCCAACTCATGCAACAAACTCATGCGCAAAAACTGATTCTCTGGATCTTGCAGGACCATGCCGATCTTATGCGAGTTCGCAGTCTGTGACGAAACCGACTCGCCCAGTATATCGACGCCCCCGCGAAAGTGCTGCGTCAACTGCTCGGCTGTAAGCTGAGTGTTATGCGGGATAATGCCCAGCAAGGCCCGACACAGCGTCGTCTTGCCTGCGCCGCTCGGTCCCGTAATGCCAAAACACTCCCCATGGCGGACGCTCAGCGCGATATCGCGTAACGTCCAGCTATTGGGCTTCTCGCTAAAGGTCGGATAGCGCCACCATAGACCTTGCACACGTACTGCATCCATCTTCTGCTCACCCGCATGTAAGATATTCATCTGCGCGATAGTACACTGCTTTTCGCTGAATTCCTCTGTCAACATGCACATTACCCCCTTTGCAAGAGCGCCGTCAAGCCGGGAAAGGGTCCGACAGCGAGATAGAGCAAACCGAGACTGAGCGCGAGGATCAGCCAATCCAGCGTGCGCCACGGGCTGGTCTCATAATAATCTTCCATAGGCTGCCCCAGCCGGTAGCCGCGTGCAAGTAGAGCATCACCGATCTCGCTCGAACGCCGAATCATCATTGCCACCATAGGAACGGCGATATTGCCCAGGTCGCGCAACTGGCGAAAGAAGCTGCGTGGGCGAGCGTTGATCGCGCGTGCAATCTGCGCCTGATAGATTGTTTCATAATCGGTCAGAGCCAGGTTGAGCGCACGAAAGACGGTGCTCAAGAAAAAAACTATCACCTGCGGCACCCGGAGCTGGCGCAATGCCCCGATCAACTCGACATCCCGACTCGTCACGACCAGCGCTACCGTCGATAGGATCATTGCGGAATAGCCAATCACCTTGGTAATTGCACGCTCCAGCCCCACATCACTGATGTATAACTGCAATGGGTGGAAGAAGCGCACACTCGCAAACGTCCACTCCGGCACCACCAGCACATGCGTCACGATGATTGTCAGTACTGTGGCTATAAGAACACCCATAGTGATGCTGCGCTTCCACAAGTAGTAGCCAACAATGATTGCTAGCCAGAGTGGTTGCCAGAGGGCCAGACTCCAATGGATTACGCCTGTATAGATGGGTTGCTGCAATAGGACGATGTGGCCGGGTATGGGATTGAGCAGGGTCCAGGTGAGCAGCAAACTACAGAGTGTGGGCAAGGTTAAGAGCAGGTACAGGCGGGCAATCTTGGCGTGCATGCCGCTTAGCGCGAAGAGCAAGAGACCGCACAGCCAAAGCACTATGGCCCCGGCAAGGTCAGGATGGTCCGTGTTGATTGTTCTCAGTTGCGCACCCGATAGACAGAGCACAAGTATCGTACGTGCAATCAGATGGATACGCGCCAGCGGAGCATCCACGCGCCGCGAGAAGAGAAATGTACGCACATAGCGCCGACCAGGTGGGGGCTGCAAATACGGTGCATCTAGAAGCATTTTCTGACTGGACAATAATCGACTCCCTCTTGAATACTATGCTACTCTATACCTACGTCACCGCTGAGAAACTTTTGCCAGGAGATCAATAAATGTGACGCAACCATCGTTTTTCCTCGTAAAACATCTAAAATCTATAGGTGCCAATTTATTGTGCACAGGCCGGCTTCAGCCGAAGGGCACCACGGAACTTCCTTATACATGAAACGTTCGCTTTGCCTTTCCAGCACGAAAAATATACCAGTGTTCTATATTTCTATCAATAAAAGGCGCGATATGTGTCTTTTAGGCACATGAGGTGTGTGGACTTTTGCCTGTATAAGCACGTTTTGTGGTGCGTTCGGAGGCTGAAGCCGGGATGTGCACAATAAATTGGCACCTATAGGCTCCAGCATGTTTCGCATTAAAAACTCAATAATCACGCTTTTCTTTTTCTCGCTCAACAAATAACACCTATATCGTTTACACAAAATGCCTCGTTGCTTATCACGAAAATGTAGGAGTCAGTGTCCCTCATGACTGTCGTCCTCTCCCAGTATAATGAAGAAACGCTTCATCCTCAATTTCACGCAGAGAAGTCCCATACATATTTTTTCCATCTTTATTTTACATATGATAACAGGACATAAAATATTATTTTAATATACAATTATTGCATGTATAGAGAAAGAAAAACAAGCAAATCTGCTGCTGGTGTGACGATGGACATCTCAATTTTGTGCGATGTCTGTCGCCGCACTAGTAGCAAATCGTCCAATGCTATTTAGATAGATGGGAAAAGAGCTTTCATGAAAGGGCCACCGGATACCCCTCAGATTCTCGCAGCCTTGCGCAATTTGGCTATCACGTTGATCCATCGGATGGGAAACTCGCACATTGCTGCCACACGACGTTCCCTTTCTTATGAACCTGCTCAGGCTCTTGACCTCCTCTTTCGTTGCTGGACTTCCCAGCAATAATTTTCAGACCCTGATAGTGCAGCATCAAAGTCTTGACAGCATTGTTTTTTATGCTATATAATCCATGTATATATATGAGTGATATATATCATTCATGAATAAAGGAAAGTGAGTAATGAGCAAAGAGAATAAGAGTCGTTACGCGTTGTTAGGTGCATTAAGCATCATGCCAATGTCAGGATACGATCTCAAGAAGGTTATTGAGAGTAGCACCAGCAATTTCTGGACCGAGAGCTATGCACAGATCTATCCGATGCTCAAACAACTGACACAAGAGGGGCTCGCAGTTTCGCATACAGAGAAGCAAGAGGGACGACCTGAGCGCCACATCTACTCTCTGACGGATCAGGGCTGGGATGTTCTACGAAACTGGCTGGCAGAGCCAGTAGAACGGCAAGTGGAGCGCAATGAATTGCTCCTCAAATTATTCTTTGGCAGACGCGTACCCATAGCAATAAACATCGGGCATGTCCAACACTTCCGTACCATCATCGCTCAATTGCTGGAACACCATACAAGCATCGAAAACTCGCTACACAATCAGTTTGCTGGAAACAGTGATCTCCCGTACTGGCTGATAACGCTCAACTATGGGAAACATCAACATCAGGCATTGCTTACCTGGTGCGACGAAACCATCGCAACATTACAAGACCTCTCTCATGGAGAGTAGATGAAAAACAATCGTTTCACCCAGCAGAAAAAGTTTTCGGCCTGGTATCGACAGAACAAACAAAAAACGTAGGAAAGACGCCGTAGTAAGGCAGAAAGAAGACAATCATCATGCAACAACCAACGAGTACGCAGTCGCCATCGAATCTGACGTTCAATCTGCGAGGCATCCTGGTAAGCCTGGTCCTCAACGTGGCCATTCCACTCCTTCTGTACACGCTCTCAAAGCGCTACATTTCTCCTTCAGAGGTCGTTGCACTCAGTGTCGCATCGATTTTCCCACTTGTCGATAGTCTCTTTGGAATTGTCCGTCATCGTCAGCTCGATCTGATCGCCGTCCTGGCCTTATTGGGAACGATGGTGGGGGTGCTCGGCATCCTGTTAGGTGGTGATGCCAAACTCTTACTCATCAGGGAATCATTCTTCACAGGCGCGTTAGGGCTGGTGAGCTTTATGTCGTTATTTCTTCCCAGGCCACTCATGTTCTACTTTGGCAGGCAAATGGTGGCGGGCAGAGATCCAGAGAAAGTGGCGACCTTCAATGCTCAATGGCAAAATCCGTCTGTGCGCTTCACGCATCGCTGTATCACTATTGTCTGGGGCTTTGCATTCTTTGGAGAGTTCCTATTGCGCGTCGTCCTGGTCTACACACTCCCAGTTGTAGTAGTACTGGGCGTCTCACCTATTGTTACAACAGGTATCACTATTGCAACGCTCTTCTGGACGTTCGCTTACGCGCGTGCTGCGGCCAAACGCGGTGAGGTGATGCGGCAACGTCAGCAGGAAGTCACAACAACACATCAACGCTAAATGTTCTCAATCAAAAGAAGCTGGCTGGAATCAGTCGGCTTCTGTCCCTCTGCAATAATTCACAGACCCTGTGGGCTGAACGCTTGCATCGTACGTCCGCTGAATGTTAATATAGAAAAGGGAACATTGCCGTTTCACCCATTGCTTCAGGAGAACGAATATCATGGCGATCTCGGCCCTTTTCTGCCCGCAATGCGGGGCGGCCAATGAATCCGATGAATCCGATGAATCAAACCAGCAGATGTGTTTTGCCTGCGGTAAGCCTCTGGCTACCATAAAAGATGGGGGAAAAGCGCACGACGCAACACTTTTGCACGACCGCTATCTCCTGGGTGAGATCATCGGATCAGGAGGGTTTAGCCGGGTCTACCGCGCTAGCGATCAGCACACAGGTGGGCGAGATGTTGCCCTCAAACAGATCTTCCTGAAAAACTTGAGCGCCGAAGAGGCGATTGAGGCGACCGAGACATTTCATCGCGAGGTGCGTATGCTCGGCGCACTGACCCATCCACAGGTACCATGCATCTATGACCATTTCGGCGACCAGAACCACTGGTATCTTATTTTAGAGCATATCGAAGGGCAGACGCTAGAAGCATTCCTGGCTCAACGTGAGGCGCAGGGCCAACCACTTCACCTCGATGAGATTCTGGACATGGCCACGCAACTCTGCACGGTGCTGCAGCATCTGCACAGCCGCCAGCCACCGATCATCTACCGCGACCTCAAGCCGAGCAACATTATGCGCACCCGGCAAGGTTCACTTGTGCTGATCGATTTTGGGATTGCACGACACTATCGGCCAGGGCGAGCCCACGATACACAACGGCTTGGTTCACCCGGCTACGCGGCCCCTGAACAATATGGTCGCGCTCAGACGAGTCCGCAAAGCGATATCTATAGCCTGGGCGCACTTTTAGCCTTCTTACTTTCAGGTCAGGACCCTGCCCAGGACACAGACCATCCCTTGAGTCTGACTCCTCGCCTCCTGGAGCATGAGGTTGAAAGGAAAGAGCTTACAACCCTGGCGCAACGTATGCGCTCACCACAACCCAGCCAGCGACCCGCAAGCTGCCACGAAGTTGCTGCCATGCTAACAACAATCAAGCAGCAACTTATGACCCAGGAAGCCGCTCGCATCTGGCGACCACCCACGAACCCGCTTCCCCAACACACAACGGCAGGCCAACTGCAAATCCAACTGCCCACGCCACATCGTCCGGCGCGTCCAGCCAAACGTCCCCTCAGCCGACGAAGCATGCTGATAGGCTTAGGCACGTTCACCACAGTCGCGGCAGGCACAGCGCTGGGAATTGGATGGTATTATAGGGTTATATATACGGGCGATGGTCGCAAGATTTTGACCTATCAAGGACATACAAACAACGTGACGGCCCTGACGTGGTCGCCCGATAGCCAGCACATCGCCTCCGCATCCGCCGACGGCACCGTACAGGTCTGGGATGCCGCCACTGGTCACACTATCTTGACGTATGGAAAACATACAAACTACATGGATGCCGTGGTATGGTCACCCGATGGTCAGTTTATTGCTTGCGCCTCCGACGACGGCACTGTGCAGATCTGGAGCGCCTTCACTGGCCGCACCACCTTGACCTATCGGGGATATCCACCATTCATTAGCAATGCGCTGACGTGGTGCTCTGATAGCCAATATATCGCCTCCTCATCCATTGACAATACGGTGCAGGTCCGCGAGGCCGCCACGGGCTATAAGGTCCTTTCCTATCAAGGGCATGAGCAAAGCTACGCACAAGCGGTGGCATGGTCTCCCAACGGTAAAAGCATTGCTTCCATCTATGATAATGGTAGAGTACAGGTCTGGAATGCCACCACCGGCGATACTATCCTGACCTACCAGGCACACGCAAACGGCGTGGGGGCCGTGGCATGGTCCCCTGATGACCAATATATCGCCTCTTCTTTCAGCGACGGCACGGCACAGATCTGGAATGCCAGCACTGGCCACACCACCTTGACCTACCAGACATATGCAAATGGTGTGGAGGCCGTGGCATGGTCCCCCGATAGCCAGCACATTGCTTCCTCTTCCAGTGATGGCACGGTACAGATCTGGAACGCGACCACCGGCGACACTGTATCCACCTACTCAACGCGTACGAGCGGCGTGGGAGCCGTGGCATGGTCACCCGATGGCATGTTCATCGCCTTCGCCACCCTCGACAATACAGTGCAGATCTGGAAATCGACCTCTTCGGCTTAGCGACTTGCCGCCCCCTCAGGGATTCCCCCATGCGGTGTAGATAAGGATAGACTCAAAGCAACCTGCCAGGGGTGTCTGCTCAGATGTGCCGTGATAGGCAAAGAGCGCGGCCACAACGGCGTCGCCTGGCCCTCTTACTCAGAGGCAATGGGCTGGTTGATCTCCCAGAGGTTGCCTTCTGGATCGGCAAAGTAGGCCGTGCGTAGCCCCCAGGGCTGGTTGGTTGGAGGTCTGAGCCATGTAACTCCCCTGGCCTTGAGCGACTCATATGCGGCGTCCACATCCTCAACACCAGCGGCCAAAAGCACGCGAGGCCCTCCCTCGATCTTCAGCGCATTGGCCTCCTCACCGATCATGTGGGCGGCAGCTGAGACCTCCAGCAGGAGAAAGTACACGTTTTCCATCTGGAAAGAGGCAAGCTCAGGAGTGCTCTCTGTCACCTGAAGTCCGAGCGTGTCCCGATAAAACGTCACGCATCTGGTCAAGTCTCGTACGAACAATACCGTCGCAGCGACACGGTGAAACATGGTCTATCCCTCTCCTTCTTTGTCGGATCAGAACGAGCCTCCACGCACCTCTCCATTCGTTCATGCTGAAGCGCGTCAGTGCTCGACAAGCAATAGTGTAGCACAGAAAGAGGGACAAAACTTCTCCTAGCTTGCGCTTTTGGGAGTCACTAGTAAGGCCACGAGATTGCGATGGGTAAAAAAACATACACGAAGCAAGCCAAACAATAAGAAGCACCGCTCTCCACCCTAAAACCTGCTCACTCTTCTTCACCTCATTTACCAGCGGCCAGGTTGGCACCCTGTATCGAGGGAACAACGTTGCGCTCCATTTTGAGTGCAATGATGCGTGTAACCGACTCGTCGATGCGTGCTCTGGTGAGCGTGCCATCCTGTAGCGCACTTTTGATCGCGGCACTCACGGCGGCCACCTGCTGGGAACCGTTGATATCGAGGAGCATGTCACAGCCAGCTTGTAGCGCCATTACGCTGGCATCAGCTTCAGAGAGCGCCACGCCATTCACTTTGACGCCACCCATGATGAGCGAATCGGTGATCACGACGCCATCATAGCCAAGTTGGTTGCGCAAGATGTCGGTGATGAAAGTGTGTGAAAACTCGGTGGGATATTTAGGATCGACTGCGGGCACCATAAGATCGGTTGGCATAATGAAACCAGGATGATCCAGCGGGTTGGGCGACTGGATAAAGTGCTTAAAGGTCGCGAGATGCGGATCAAGCTGGTCGCGTGTGAGATCGACACTGGGCAGGACGAAGTGTGGATCGTTGGTGCTTCCTTTAAGGACCGCGCCAAGGCCCACGAAATGTTTGAGCGTGCCGATAACGCCACCCTTTTGCATCGCCTCCAGGTAGGGGCCTGCGTATTTCACGACATCATCCGGGTTTCCTCCGAAGGCGCGATAGTCCCAGTCGATATAGCCGTGGAACGTCGCGACATCTACATCGGGTGCGAAATTGACATTGATACCCAGCGCCATCATATCATGGGCCACGCGATCCCCTTCGCTTGCCGCCACCGCCGGATCGCCTGTCTGATGCATATCGTCGGCGGCGAGCCGTTTGGGATTGGGTGGGACCGGGTAGATCAGGCCCAGCCTATCGACATTCCAGCCCTCCTCATCGATAGAGACGAACAATGGGAAGGTCGCTCGCTGCTGCATCATACCTACATCGTGCTTCACCTGGTCAGCCGTCTGCAACTGGTTTGATAAGCGGTACATAATCACTCCGCCAACATGTTGCTGGTTGAGCATGTAGTCCAGGTTCTGCGAATAATTACTCTCGCTATACTGGACGAGCATGAGCTGACCTATCTCTTCGTCGAGTGTCATTTGCGAAGTATAAAGGCGGGCAAGCTGTTTATAGCGCATCGTGTCGTCGTATTGCTGAATACCTTGTAATTGCTGCTGCGTGAGTGCAGGGGGTATCATTGCTGGTGTCCGTGGTAGCGTCTGTTCCTGTGCTTGCTGGCCCGCAAGCAGATTGTTCACAATTTTTGGTCCAAAGATGCTTGCAAAAACTATCAGGACAACTGGTACAATGAAAAAGAGCGCTTTCCAACCATTCTTGCGCTTTTGCGGCGCTTTAACACTATATGCCGGATAGAAAGGTGCTTGTCCTGATATCGGGCGCATGGGGCTATATTGCTGGTTAGGCCCTCCTGTATATAATTGTGAACCATAGTCTGGTCCATATAGTTGATACATTCCATGTCTAGATGATTGTTCCACTGCTATTTACCGTCCATCCCATAAAAAGTTGAAGTGTAGCTATTAGACTGTTAATCTTCATTTTACCGATCCCGCGTAGCGACCCCACAGGGGCACGGCAATCCCTTGTGGTTGCCGTGCCCCTGTGGGGTCGTCGTGGAACCGCCTGTAGAGCTGAGTTACCACGACAAGGACAAGCCGTTGTCGCTACGCGGCCAGCCGTTAAATGAGTTTGTCAGAGCACTATTAGACTGTTGATCTTCATTTGACGGCTTGTCGTGCCCCTGTGGGGTCGCTACGCGGCCTCGTCCCAGATCGCGTCCCAACGACCCTTATGGTTGCCGTGCCCCTATGGGGTCGTCGTGTGCCCCGCAGGGCGCAAGATTGGCTATGCGGCCAGATTGACACCCTGTACCGAGGGAACGATGTTACGTTCCATCTTGAGTTGGATGATGCGTGTAACCGACTCGTCGATGCGTGCTTTGGTGAGCGTGCCATCCTGCAACGCACTTTTGATCGCGGCACTCACGGCGGCCACCTGCTCGGAGCCAGCAATATCAAGGAGCATATCACAGCCAGCTTGTAGGGCCATTACGCTGGCAACAGCTTCGGTGAGTGTCACACCATTCAATTTGACACCGCCCATCTGTAGTCCATCGGTGATCACAACGCCATCATAGCCGAGCTGGTTGCGCAGAATGTCGGTGACAAAGATATGTGAAAACTCGGTGGGATATTGCGGATCGACCGCGGGCACCATGAGATCGGTTGGCATAATAAAGCCAGGATGATCCAGCGGGTTGGGCGACTGGATAAAGTGCTTAAAGGTCGCGAGATGCGGATCAAGCTGATCGCGCGTGAGAGTGACGCTGGGCAAAACGAAGTGTGGATCGTTAGCGTCTCCCCTGGGGACCGCGCCAAGGCCCACGAAGTGTTTGAGCGTGCCGATAACGCCACCTTTTTGCATCGCCTCCAGGTAGGGAGCCGAATATTTCAGGACGTCATCCGTGGTTCCTCCGAAGGCGCGATAGTCCCAGTCGATATAGCCATGGAACGTCGCGACATCCACATCGGGCGCGAAATTGACATTGATGCCCAGTGCCATCATATCATGGGCCACGCGATCCCCTTCGCTCGTCGCTACTGCCGGATCGCCTGTCTGGTGTATATTGTCGGCGGCAAGCCGTTTGGGATTGGGTGGGACCGGGTAGACCGCGCTCAGCCTATCGACATTCCAGCCTTCTTCATCAATCGAGATAAATGGTGGAAAGGTCGCTCGTTGCTGCATCATACCTATGTCGTGCTTCACCTGGGCAACCGTCTGCAACTGGTGCTCAAATGATAACTGGTACATAATGACGCCGCCAACGTGCTGCTGGTTGAGCATATAGTCCAGGTCTTGCGAATATTCGTTTGTATTATAGGTAACGACCATAAGCTGGCCTATCTCTTCGTCGAGTGTCATTTGCGAAGTATAGAGGCGGGCAAGCTGTTTATAACGCATCGTATCATTATATTGTTGAATACCCTGTAATTGCTGCTGCGTGAGTGTCGGAGCTGCCATTACTACTGCCCTTGTCGTTGTGCTTGTTTTTGACTGTGGCTGCCCACCTGCAAGCAGATTGTTCACGATGTTTGGCCCAAAAATACTTGCAAAAACGACGAGGATAACTGGTATAATGAAAAAGAGCGCTTTCCAGCCATTCTTGCGCTTTTGTGGTAAATTATTGCTATATGCAGGATAGAAAGGCGGCTGACTGGCCATAGGACTATATTGCTGATTGGAGCCATTAGAATATGATAATTGACCTGAAGGGGGGCCATATTGCTGATAGCTGCCGTTCCCTGGACCATATTGCTGATTCGGGCCGTTAGGATATGCGAGTTGACCAGAAGGGGGACCATATTGCTGATAGCTACCGCTCCCCAGCGGCGCTTGACCCGGCATCTGGCTCATCGGGCTATATTGCTGATTCGGGCCGTTAGGATATGAGAGTTGACCAGAAGGGGGACCATATTGCTGATAGCTACCGCTCCCCAGTCGGCGGTTGACCCGGCATCCGGCTCATTGGGCTATATTGCTGGTTAGTGCCATTGGGATACGCTAATTGACCTGAGGGTGAACCGTATTGCTGATAGCTACCGCTCCCCAGCGGCGGTTGACCCGGCATCTGGCTCATTGGGCTATATTGCTGGTTAGTGCCATTGGGATACGCTAATTGACCTGAGGGTGAACCATATTGCTGATGGGTTCCACTACCAGTTGGTGGACTATATTGCTGGTTAGCGCCGTTGGGATACGCTAATTGACCTGAGGGTGAACCATATTGCTGATGGGTTCCGCTACCAGTTGGTGGACTATATTGCTGGTCAGGACCACCAGGGTATGGCCCCGGTGGTGAGCTATGGTTAGGCCCACCAGGATATAATTGCTGCGATGGGGCATTATATTGCTGATTGTGAGCAACAGGATATTGCGTTTGCTCTGATCCAGGACCATGTGGCTGATACATCCCATTTGTAGATGATTGTTGCACTGGCTTTTACCATCCCATAGAAAAAGGAACTGACCCACCAATTCTTTGCTGGTTCCAGTTCTGCATTGAGTGAAATTGGCTATCTAATGTATATCGATTGTTCATAGATAAAATGCTTTCTCCATCCTTGTCCACCCATCAGTTTATTATAAGCTATACGCGAATGGTTCTCATTAAGAATAGGACCTATTAACCATCATATCCACAAGCACACCTCTTTTTAAGAAGGGAAGCAACCGCTATCTTGTCCTATCATTATAAAAGGAAAGGCATCTCAATGGCAACGTTGGCACCACAACAAACGATCACAATAGGCACAACACGCATCACCTATCTACCGGACGGCGAATTTTATATTCCACCCATCGTCTCGTTTCCTGAGACCACAGCAGCCGATTGGCAAGACTACACCCACTTGCTGCAAGGTGATGGACAGATAGTAGGCAGCGTAGGGGCGCATATAATCCAGACCGGATCACAGACGATCCTCGTGGATGCAGGCAATGGCCCGCATATTATTAATAAGGAGCAGATTTTTCTGAGCGGAGGAGAACTCTTGCACAGCCTGGCACAAGCAGGATTGACACCAGACGATATCGATATCGTTTTCTATACCCACCTGCATATCGATCATGTTGGTTGGACGGGACGCATGGTCAACGGGGCGCATACGTTAACGTTTCCACATGCCCGCTACCTGGTGAGGAGCGCGGAATGGCATCGCTTTGATAGCCCGGTTGCAAGCTCTTTTAGCATTGATGATACCCTGCAACTGCTCGCACCACGCATCGAGTTTATTGAGGACGGCCAGACGATTGTGCCAGGCGTAACAGTCGTGGCAACCCCCGGCCACACTCCTGGCCATGCAGCACTTGTCATCGACGCACCCGGTGAGCGAGCATTCATTATGGGAGACGCCTTTCACAGCCTGGTAGAGTTGGAGCATCCCGCATGGGTCTCATCGCTCGATAGCGATACCCAACAAGCAGAACAAACGCGCCGCGAGCTTCTACAAGAGCTGGCCCGGCCTCATACTATCGGCAGCTGCATCCATTTTCCCAACTCTGCTTTTGGTCGTCTGCTAATAGGAGATCATAACACGCATCACTGGCAAGGGCTTCAATAGGAAACTTCTTATTTATAGCATATTTTTGTAGCATGACAAGTTTATGTCACAAAATTCACAATCGTACAAAAATATGCTATAAAGCGTAGAGGGAGCAGTGCAACCGCGACAAGTCAACTGGTCCTAATTTATCCTTCGTTTGTTGTAATTGCCGAGTATTTCAGGTAAGCTATATATATTATCGATCACTGATCGCTTGAATAGAGGTATGACTTGTATATATAAATATGTTTTCAAAAATCAATTAAAGCCCACATGCAAGAAGCTCTCACTATATATCAAATTATAAATATCGTCATTCTGTAGGAATCAAGAGAGTTTGTCTGTTCTCAAGCGAGGGTAAATTGAATTGCACATTAAACTTTTAATGCACCCTTCTTTTCTAACAAAAAATATGTATAGCATAAGTGTAAGAAATAAATATAAGAAGAAAACCATAGAGAAATATCCCATTAGATTTGTAATACATTCATGTTTGAGCTTTACGATTTTTATTGTTTTTGCCGTCCGAGCCGCTTGACACCTGCGATCTCTCATGATATCATGCACTATGTATGTACTTTTACGCTATAAAAAGCGATGTTGTTACATTGAAGTAAAGCGATATTATGATGTATACAACAAGTAGGCAGACATTATCTTCACAGCATATACTCAATATATTCAATTATCTGATATCGTACTGCAATGATCAACTCAATTATTTTTCTATGTATTGGTACTGATCGATGTCAAAGAAAGGAGACACAGCAATGAACGCTCCCTCGCGAAATGTTGTGTCCAGGCATGCTATTTTCGTTCTGCTCCTCCTGATGCTTGCAGCATGTGGCAACTCTAGTGTTTCGTCCTCGCCTTCCTCGATGAGTAAGAGAGGTCAGACACTCCATGTTTTAGTGGGTAGCGGTTATGTAACTCAGCAGAAACAATGGATGGAGAAAGTCTCGGCAGACTTTCAAAAGATCACCGGTTGTACGGTTGCGTTTGACACCTATGCCAGTACCAATGATGAGCAGACCAAGTTACAGACCGCAATAGCGAGCGGAAGTGGCCCCGATATTTTTAGCCTGGGCACGTCATTTGTACCAACGGCCCAGGCGACCGGGGGTTTTAACGTATCTGAGCGATGATAATTGGAAGGCAGTGGGGGGCAAAAGCCGTTTTTTCAAGCAGCAATTGACCATGTCGGGTGAATCTCCTACGCAGCAGATAGGGGTGCCGTGGATCATGGGTCCGTTTGTAATGGTATATAATAAAAACCTGTTTCGGAAAGCGGGCATTACGTCTCCGCCTACGAATTGGACGGATTTTGTGCTGGATGCGCAGAAGATGACGGATGCATCGACAGGCGTGTATGGTGCGGAGGTGGAACCAGCGGATTCTTATAATGTGTGGAAGATCTGGTGGATGCTTGCAAGTCAGATGGGCGGTCAGTTTCTTGCGCCAGATCTCAAGTCTGCCCATTTAAATACGCCAGAAGTAGTCAGTGCTGTAAAATTCTGGTTCGACTGGATAACAACCTATAAGATTGCTGACCCGGCGGCAGTGACGTGGAAGTCAGCCGACGCGGCGCGAGCCTTCGGCAATGGGAAGACGGGCATGTTAATAATGGTCTCTCCGAGCAGTCGTGCTTCGCTCGCTACATCACTGGTGAAAAATGAGTATGCCTTTGCGCCGATGCCGACTATCCCCTATGGGATGACGCAGCGTCCAGCCAATGGTGTACCAGCTGCGACGATTGTAGCAGGCAGTATGTTGGCGGTGGCCGATTACTCGAACATGAAGGACATTGCATACAAATTTATCAATATGTTGACAGATAAGCCGCATCAGCTAGATTGGTATAAAAACTTTGGCGATCTACCGACGAATATAGAGGCGGCAGATGAGCTGGCAAGCCATGATCCACAGACCGCAGCCTTTATTAAGGCGGAGCAGGGGGCGATGCCGACCCCCTTTGTGGCGGTCTGGGGTCCACTTGAGCTTTCACTGGCTGGCGTGAGTTCTAAGTTGGCTGACGAGGTTGCAACCGACCACTACGATGCCAGCCACATTAAGATATATCTGGATCAGGCCAATCAGCAGATTCAAAGCCAGCTAAATTAGACGTGGTCACAAGAGCAAGTGAGACTTGCGCTCTAGCACGAGTCTTGTGCTCCGCAAGGTGGTAATTTATGTCTATACAACCTATTCCTGAAGTCGAGATCCCACCAGAGACAACAACAGAGGCATTGCGAGGTACGTATGATAGTCATAAAAATTCTGGGTGTCGTTCTTTGTGGATGATGTGGCCAAGCGTTATTTTGCTCGTCCTGGTTATCGGCATTCCTTTTGTAGTTGCAACCTATATCGGTTTCTTAAAGCTCGATCAGTTTACGTTGCGTAGTTGGTTACAGGCTCCCTGGGTCGGATTGAATAATTATGTGGTGGCGTTTACCTCCGGTAATGTGGTAGGGACTTCGATGTTGGCCTCGTTGGGAGTTAGTGTATCTTTTTCGTTGGTGACGACCATATTGATCACGCCGCTTGGCATTCTGGCAGCACTGACCGTCAATACGCCATATCGCGGTCGTACGCTTATACGCTCACTCTACCTGATTCCATATGTACTACCGACTTTTGCGACGGCACTCGTCTGGCGCATGATGTTTTTGCAAAAGACGGGGCTGGTCGATCAGTTTCTAGGTGCATCTCACCTGGGGGATGCTGGAACGTACTGGCTATTGGGACCCAATAGTTTCTGGGCCATGGTGATTGCCGATGTCTGGGCCTCGTGGGCGTTTGTGTATATTATGGTCCTGGCCGGTTTGCAGTCGATCTCGCCGGATGTCTATGATGCAGCTGAGGTGGATGGTGCAAATGCCTGGCAAAAGCTTGTGAAGATTGTGTTGCCCCACCTCCGTTCTATTCTGGGTCTGGCTCTCTTACTTTCTACTCTTAATCACTTTAATAACTTTACTTTGCCATTTGTGATGTTTGGGACGCCTACCCCCGTTCAGGCAAATGTTTTGCCGCTCAATATCTATGTCTCTTCCTTCCAGTTCTTCGATTTTGGTCTGGGTGGAGCTATGTCTTTGATTACGCTGGTTATCATGCTGATTCCCGGTATTCTCTATGTGCGTACCCTGCGTCTGGGCGAGGTTGTGACATCATGAACAAACAGAAAGATTTTCGTACCATTCTGCAAGGCATCGATACACAGCATACACCGCTTAACGATAATGAGCCTATTTCTATCGCGCGTGACGATATATTTAGCAAGTCGCCGGATTTCCAGGAATTTCTGCGCACACAGGCTCGTGAGTATGAGGCCCCCCGCCCTGTTCATAAAAGAAAGTTCAGGAATTCGCAGGAACTCCTGTCCCCATTTGTGCGTATTATTGCGACGATTGCCCTGGTGATCTTTGTCCTGCTCCCCATTGCCTATGCTCTCTTGCTCTCTGTGACGCCCGATGTGCAGATTGGTAGTGGTCACTTGCTCCCCACAACCTGGGCTTTCAGTAACTATTTACAGATGTGGGATACCGTTGATCTGGCGCAGGGCCTCTTTAATAGCCTGTTTATTTCAAGTATCGCCAGCCTCATTGCTGCGGTCGTTGCGGTTGGTGCGGGCTATAGTATCAGCCGTTTCGCTTTTCGCGGTCGCCTGTTCTATCTCTATACGTTGATTGGCTTGCAAACTGTCCCGCATATCATGCTCTTATTGCCTCTTTTCGTGCTTTTCGCTATGCTGCAGTTGGTAGGGACCTACCAGGCTGTGATTATTACTTATCTTACTTTTGCTCTGCCTCTGGCCATCTGGATTATGGTCTCGTACTTCGAGAGCATTCCCATTGATATCGAGGAGGCGGCACTTGTTGATGGCGCGACCCGGCTAGAGACCTTGCGCCTGATCATTGCGCCTCTCGCTCTGCCCGGCATCGTAGTTGCGCTTGTCTTCTCCTTTCTTTCTGGCTGGAACGATGTCCTCTTCGCCAGCGTGCTGACCTTGCCTGAGACTCGTACGGTCGCCGTCCAGTTGCAATCTTTTAATGTCTCGCAGCAGGGAGGAGGCCCGCCTCTCTATGGTCAGATTATGGGGGCTTCTCTTATAAGTGCTCTGCCTGTGGTCTTGCTCTATATGTTTTTTCAGCGTTATCTGGTTGGTGGCCTTACGGCAGGTGGCATCAAGGGCTAAGGTTTATATATATAGTTTACATTTTTACACCCTATTGCACGTTGCGCAATAGGGTGTAAAAATGTAAACTATATAATATCTAAACAGTCTGACGTAGCATATGGAGAAGAAGAAATGGTTCAGAACGTTTCGACACCACAGCCTCAATATATGACACGCGGAAGACGAGGTTGTCTATCTACGTTTTTTGTTGGTATTATCCTTTTTATCGCCACGACCATTGTGCTGTTCCTGACCGGTAATCCTAATCTCTACCCAACGGTCATTCTCATTGGCAATTTTCTTGTGCCGGTGGTCTTCGTGGTGTTTCTCTATGATCACCAGCAACTCAGTTCGCTGGCCCCTGAGACGATTGGACGTAGCTTTGGTGTGGGAGGCATTCTGGGTGTGCTTGGGGCTTCGATACTTGAAACTATCTTGCTCCCCCACTCGCTTATGCCCGATCAGGGGCTCTCATTTTCTAATGCCTTCCTCGTCGGGCTGATCGAGGAGGGCTGTAAGATTGCGGCGGTGCTGTTCCTGGCGCGACGTATGCATCCACGTATGCAGATCGATGGCTTGTTGTTGGGTGCTGCGGTGGGCATGGGTTTTGCGGCCCTTGAAAGCACTGGCTATGCCTTTACCGCTTTTCTGACCAGTCAGGGTCATGTTAGCGCCTCTATTTTTTCGACGATCCTGCGTGG
The DNA here is from genome assembly GCA_963850365.1 of uncultured Chloroflexia bacterium. Taxonomy (GTDB): domain Bacteria; phylum Chloroflexota; class Ktedonobacteria; order Ktedonobacterales; family Ktedonobacteraceae; genus Dictyobacter. The sequence continues at coordinate 36,365 of CAWKKX010000037.1, read as the reverse complement.
ACTCTTAGCCCCGTTCGGTCATGGGACCTGGACGGCTATTCTGGGTGCGGTACTCTTTCGACAGAGTGGGCCAAGGCGCTTTCACATCAACATCCCGGTCATTCTCACCTTTCTCTTTGTCTCCTTGCTACACTCGCTCTGGGATGGCTTTCCTCTTTCCCTGTTCCCTTTCACGTTCGATATTTCTGGTATCGCAATACCTGTGGGCGTGATTATTATTGGCCTGCTCGGTATTTTTGTGCTTACCTATCTCTATCGACGCGCTATACATCAGCGTATCGTGACGGGACAGTTGCCAGCGTTAGATGGCTGATCGTTTAGTAGTGTGCCATATTGCCGCAATAAAGGTTGCTGCCAGGGTCCACGCCGAGCAATCTGGCGAAATTCTCGTAGAAACTGATCCTGGCAATCACAGCGGACGTCGCGGGCCGCCCACACTCCGCACCGCCATTGATGATATTGATGGTCATACCGAAGCCTGGCAGCCGTCCTGCGCTTTTATCGTCGGGCGTGGGGATCCAGCTCCCAACCATCACAGCATGAGCGGACGGCTTTGGGGGCTGAGCGATCATCCAGAACCATAGGGATGTCTGGAAAGAGATCACGCTATTTGTTTTGGCGAGGTCGGGTTTCTTGAGCAGGTCGATGCCTAGAAACTGACCTGCGGCACCATAATTATAGTTCCATGAGATCTGCAAGGGGCCGCGACCGTGATATGTTTGTCCGGGCACACATGGGAAAGTGGTGTTATAAGCATCACAGCAGAGGTTATGGCTTATCTCCTCAACATAATACATATTTCCAGTCTCGTGAGCAACATGCGCCAGGAACGCCGCCGCCTCGCGCTTACGCTGCACAGGTGATCCCTCGTTGCAAAAGAGCGGAAAGAGCGCACTGGCCTTGACAAAAGCATCGTATGCATACAGAGGGTCGCGTTGTGGAAACATTGCCTCATAGGTCTGGCGCGGCAGAATATCCGTAAAACTATTTGCCCCTGTGGGCAGGCAGACTTCCTGGCCCACCCGTATAGATTTGGCCTCGGTTACTGTGAAAGCTGTGCCATCAGGCTTCATTATCTCCTGCCAACGATTTCCATTGCCTAGCTCACGTGCCGCAACAAGAAACAGCGTATCCCCCGACCGTATACTATAAGAATGTCCAGCTGTGCATGCCATATTTCACCTCCGATAAGATATCAACCCACTAATAACGCTTTTGCAGTAGGAAGAATACCACAGATTAGCATATAGCTATTCCATGAAAATGTCAAATTAACTTGATAAATGTAAAAGCATCTAAGTATAGCGTAGATGGATGAAGAGAGCAAAATAATCCCAAATCTAATTTTTTGTTGTAAAAATACATATATTATTTTCTGTTTTAAATATGTTTTCTGTCAAAATATAATAAATAATATTATTAAGAGTGACAGATACTATTTACAAGTGAATATCAGGATAGTATATATTAGGTATTGCAAAATGAAATAAAATATTTTATACTATGGGTAATGTCGCAATGGTGAGACAGGGGCATGGCACAAAAAGCATTTAGTGTACATGTATGGATGCAAAACGAGCGACCTCTAATCATGGTATGGTAGGGGATAAAGTGGGGCGGGACTCTCCTTGTAGGTCTTCAACCTGTTTGTTTGCTCAGTTTTTTTAGTATTGGCGAAAGGATGTTGTGTCTTTATGAAAATGTCAATGCGGCAGTGCGCACGCTACATTGGTATTCCATATCAGACATTCTGCAATTATTGGTTGCGCATACAGGATGAATCCTTGTATGAGGTAGTCGGTAGTGCTAAGCTTGTCGATGTGGTGGTCATAAAACGGATGTTGTTGGATGCTGGTTACAAATTTAAGAACACCGGTAGCATGGAAATAGCAGATAGCGCAGATGAGCAAGCTATTTATACTGATCCACAAACAATGCTGGAGGATATCGAAAGCGGAAAGTTAAGTGAGGATGAGAAATTTGAAGAGTAAAAAGTGGTGGAAAGGTGGAATTTTATGAGCGATACATATAAATCAAATAATGATCTGTGGCAAACTATTCTTAAAAGATATGGGGATCTCCTGAAATGTGTCTCTCCCGGCCAGGAGATGGTGTTTGCTGAGTTACTTCTTGCCGGGCAGGAGGATCGTTTCTCCTTCCTGGATTTGGTTGTCAGGCTCATAAAGCAAGATATGCAATATATCTTAGAATCTGAATTGGGTGATACAAAACGTGCATGCAAAGAAAGGATCGCTGACTATACGGGCATGGAGCCAGAAGAGTCTTCGCCCTGGCAATTTCTGTCTGATGATATAGACTATTTCTAGTCTTTCATTCTCTATGCTTTACACTTTCCCTATTTTGCTGCGCAGCAAAATAGGGAAAGTGTAAATCATAGAGAATGATAGAGAATCAAGGAGAGGTTGGCAGTGTCACAAAGAAACGGCTCCCCTCGCCTGTAATGCCCGAACTCTCGACCCAGATGCGTCCTCCCATGGCCTCAGCCAGTCGTCGGCTGATATAAAGCCCCAGGCCCGTTCCTCGGACAGGGCCAGCCATATCACGTTTTAGACGCACGAACTTCCCAAAGAGAAGTGGGATCTCTGCGGGCGGAATCCCACGTCCCACATCTTTCACCGTTAGACAGATCTGGGAAGGAGCATCCGGCGTGGAATTCTCCTGCTGAATCGCGTGAATGGTCACAAGTGTCTGCTCAGGTGAATATTTGAGTGCATTTGAAAGTAGATTCTGGAGGATTTGTTGGAGGTAGTGTCGGTCAGCCCAGACGGTAAGCACTTCAGGCACCTCTCGTTGGATAATATGATTGCATACAGCATCAGGGGCCACACGTTTGAGTGCGTCCTCCACAACTTGAATGAGTGGGAGGATCTCCAGGTGAGGCGGTAAGATATCGCTTTCAGCGGTCATCGCATCCAGGATAGTATCGACCAGCGTTCGCAGTTCCTCGCAACTCTCGATTGCATGCTCAAGAAAAGAGGCGCGTCTTGAGCTTTCTATGGCATCTTGAAAATCTTTGAGCAGAGCAAGATAGCCACTGATGACCGTGAGAGGGGTTCGTAACTCGTGGCTCACATTCATAAGAAATTGATCTTTGAGCAGGTTCAATTCGCGCTGTACTTGTTCGGCTTTCATCGCTTCCTGGTGTTGTTGGAGGGCAACCAATTTTTGCTGTTCCGCATAAAGTGCCGCCTGCTGGATTGCCTGTAGCGTATCAAGCGTCGAGCGCAGCAGAGCAACCAGGAAACCTACAATTATTGCCACCCCCAGAGAGATCGAGGCAACCAGAAGTGTCGGCATCAACCAGAAGGCCACCCGTAGCACAACCACGTCAATGATCATCAAGCCAACAATTGTGGCAGCCAGAGAGAGAAACATACCCCGATAACTAAAAAACCAGGCGGCCAGGACTATAGGCACACCAACAACAACACAATTATGCACAAGTGGGAAGAGGAGAATATATATACCCAGACAAACAAGAAACATGGAACTGACCAGCAGAATACGTATATAAAGTGGTGTATGTAATAAAAAGATCGGTAGGGATTTTGACAGATCCATACTTTTAGCTCCTATCTTTCATAAGACGGAGGCGATAATAAGCGTCAACCCGTTGGATAAACCATACTTCGGGTGTATTCGTACTCTCCTTATAAAGGATGTAATAAGAAATAATGCATGAATTGATGATGAGAGAAATCCTTTTTCGATCTCTATTGATCCAGTTTAAAAAGTTTTCCGACTGATGATGTTCGCATACCATTGAAATATTCGCTTATATTAAGTATAGTTTGTTGATGTGCTACAATGCAAATATTTATCCAAAGGTATCAGGTGTACCATGATATATTTTTGATATACCTATCATTAACATGAAAAGATCAACGGCTTTATCTTTTGACGTTGAACTTTCAGAAACGAAGAATGGTGAGAGGTCTCGTCTTGCTAAATGACGAGCGCCAGACAAGGAGCTTCATAGATGGCTATTAAGATTGCGATGGTTGGAGCCGGCTCTATCGGCTTCACAAGGAAACTCATACACGATATTCTCATGGTGCCAGAACTGGCCGATACTACTTTCGCATGCACAGACATTTCGCAGCACAATCTGGATATGGTGACCCAACTCTGTGAGCGCGATATCAAGGCGAATAAGCTGCCCGCACAGATCAGCGCGACAACCGACCGGCGGACCGCAATTGCAGAGAGCGATTATATCATTAGCACGATTCGGCAAGGGGGCCTGGCCGCCTTTCAACTGGATATTGATATCCCGCTGAAATACGGGATAGATCAGTGTGTAGGCGATACACTGTGTGCGGGCGGCTTGATGTATGCGCAGCGTACTATTCCTGCCCTGCTCGACTTCTGTAAAGATATACGCGAGGTTGCTAAACCAGACGCATTGTTCCTGAATTACTCTAACCCGATGGCGATGAACGTCTGGGCATGCAACACATATGGCAAAGTGCCTACAATTGGTCTGTGTCACGGGGTGCAGGGGGCACACTGGCAGATTACCAGTTGCATCGAACATTGGGCGAAACGTGAAGGTTTACTCACGCCCGATGAGAAGCTACACCGCCGCGACGTAGATGTTGTTGCGGCAGGCATTAATCACCAGACATGGTTTATCAAAGTGCAGTGGCGCGGCATGGATATGGTCCCACGCCTGCTAGAACTGTTTGAGGCCCACCCGGACTATCCACACACCGAAAAAGTACGTATCGATGTGCTGCGCCGCTTTGGCTATTATAGTACCGAGTCGAACGGCCATCTGAGCGAGTACCTGCCCTGGTATCGCAAACGGCCATCTGAGATCGCGCAATGGATCGACCTCTCAAGCTGGATCAACGGCGAAACAGGAGGCTATCTGCGCGTCTGCACCGAAGGACGCAACTGGTTCGAGACAGATTTTCCCAACTGGCTACAGGCCGAGCCGCCAGTGATTGCCCAGGAAAAACGTAGCGAAGAGCACGGCTCTTACATCATCGAGGCCCTTGAGACCGGGCGTGTATATCGTGGACACTTCAATATCGTCAATCAGCAGCATATCACCAACCTGCCTGCTGGCTGCGTCATCGAAATTCCGGGCTATGTTGATAAAAATGGCATCAACATGCCGGTTGTCGGTGCTTTGCCGCTTGCCTGTGCCGCCACCTGCGCCGCCAGCGTACGCGTCCAGGAGATGGGCATGGAGGCCGCAGTGCATGGCGATGTCACCCTGCTCAAGCAAGCTATGTTACACGATCCGCTGGTCGGGGCCGTCTGTAATCCCGAGGAGGTGTGGCAGTTGACCGATGAAATGCTCGTAGCCCAGGCCGAATGGCTGCCGCAATATAAAGACGAAGTGAGCCATGCCCATCAACGCCTGGAAGATGCCGCTCAGCATGGCACGCGTGTCAAGCTTGTGCAAACACAGGGCGCAGCACGACTACACACACGAACAATAGAAGAAATGACTCTCCTATAACCCGCTTTCCCATCTATTTCCAATTTTACAACATTTGCTCTTTGCGCACAGAGCAAAATGTTGTAAAATAGATGGATAAACTTTCTCTATCGCAAGACGTTCTTCAGCATTCAGACATTTCCGTGTAGGAAAAGCCATCGTTCCGTGGCAGTTAATCTTGTAGTGGTTGGAGTGCAGTAATAATCGCAAGTAAAGTACTATAAAGAGTAACTTATTGAGAGATAGATCGTAGATCATTTCTGAGATGGCTAATGAGCAGATGGCAAAAATATAGCTTTTTAAGAACTGGTACTTTTTATTTATGTGTGAGGAGGAAGGATGTCAATGACTTCATCGAGTAACGGGAACAAGCGCAAGCCGACCGTTCTGATAGTTGATGATGAGCAACAGATCGTTGAACTCTTGAGCGTCGGCTTTGGCTATGAAGGTTTTGCGGTTACTGTCGCAACAACCGGCCCTGATGCGTTACTCAGCGTCACTGCGCAGCGACCGGACCTTATCATACTTGATGTCACGTTGCCTGGTCTTAATGGCATGGCAGTTGCGCAACAGGTACGCCGAGCGCACGATACCGCCATCATCATGCTGACCGCAAATGATGCGCTCGAGGATCGTATTGCCGGACTGAAAATAGGTGCAGACGACTACATCACCAAACCCTTTGTCTTCAAAGAATTGATGGCACGCGCACGTGCCGTGATGCGCCGGAGCGGGCTGCAATAATAATATCTTTCGCCACGCCCACGTGCTCTAACAACTATCCACAACGATAGCGACCAATTAAGCGGTACAAATTGCTATCAACCTAAGAATGGATGAGCTTTTTGAGCAAGAAAAAGCAAGAAAAAGCGAGATCATTGGGTTTTTCATGTGAAACGCACGAAATCTATTGGTGCCATTTATCGTGTACTGTACGTGCCATCGACCTGATAGATGAGTAATGTGCTAGAGTCTTTCCTCGTATAAACCGCTCAGCGTTGCGAGGACCATGCGCACCTATGGCTCTGAGCTGAGGTTCTCGCGACGCTCCACAGGCGGCACGAGACATAGAGAGGGCAAAATATGGTATGATTGTTTCACGAAAAATGCTCTCTCCAAAAGAGGTGCTCGCAAATGCTTGCGGCGAGCGGCTCCCTGTGCTATTCTAGGGAGGTGGAGGGTCTAAATGTGTGATCGTTCCCGTCTGGGCTTGTTACAAGTAATGCAGCATTGCACGCTACAATCGGGAATATCGTCTAAATGTGTGATCGTTCCCGTCTGGGCTTGTTACAAAACGATCAATGATCGTCATATGTTTGCAAGGCTTACGGTCTAAATGTGTGATCGTTCCCGTCTGGGCTTGTTACCTACTAGCGCATGACTGCCAGTGGTTCGTATTTCCGTCTAAATGTGTGATCGTTCCCGTCTGGGCTTGTTACTTTACAACCATTGTAAGCCATGCTGGCCTTTTGCCAGTCTAAATGTGTGATCGTTCCCGTCTGGGCTTGTTACAAGCGTGTTCTCAAAGGTTAGAGATTTACCTTCAAGCGTCTCAATGTGTGATCGTTCCCGTCTGGGCTTGTTACTTCTTTCTCATCTTCCAGGGCTTTACGTGAGAGGTAGTCTAAATGTGTGATCGTTCCCGTCTGGGCTTGTTACGCGAGATCGTCCTCGACCATCAGCGATAACAAAATTATCGTAAGGACGCGCTAGGGAGATTGGGTGGATTTCATGGCGAGCATGTGAGCAGAGCGCGGGGAGCGGACGCGATAGAGGAAAATCTGGTCCCTCCATTCACGCGCGATAAATCGCTCAGAAAGCCACAACATGGCATATTACAGATCTCGAGTTATCGCATGAAAGCACAAGGCCAGATTTCATCCTCCAGCGCGTCTATACTCTTATCAGTAGATTTCTACGGCTTATAGAACGTATCATTCTCCCAATTTTGTGGATTCTCATAGATGTAGCGTCGTGCACGCTGAAGTGCCGCGTTCGTGAAAAGCACGTCACTCCAATATCGGCTTTGCCAGCCAAAATTTTTGGCTCCTGACTGACGAATCCGATAGGTCGCTACCCCCTTATAGGCTCTAATTATCGTTCCAACGGAAGGGGGCTTATACTCCTCTAACTCTGGATGTCGCTCCAGCATCAGAGCACGCATCGCAGTTTGAAAACGCTCCGGCATATTCTCAACATTGAGACATTCGTTTGGGATGGCCACGATGCCATGCAGATGATTTGGCATCAACACAAAAGCATCCAGGCGGACACCGAGAAAGCGATCTGGCAGTGAATACCACAGCGTACGCGTGATACGCCCCACCTCGTTAAAATGCATGCGCTTCGCCCTGATTTCTCCAAACGCGTGGTCACGACCACGGGTACAAATTGTCACAACATAACGGCCCGCACGACTATAATCAAACCATTTTAAGCGTGGACTTTGACGATCTGGATGCCCAGCCATGTTCCACCTCCACCACAATAACATATATAACATCGAAGCTAATAACATTGCCTATATATAGATATTATAATAATCACCACAAATAGGGACGAAATTTTCTCTTGTCTGCTTGCTTGTGTGCCCAATATCGTGTGACGGATACGAATGTGATGAAAGAAAATAAGTGGAGGACGGGCCTCTAGCCAACGCAACGCAACGCACTGCGCTTGCTTACGTGGATTGTTCAGCTTTCCGAGAACCTTTCGCACCGATGGGTCTAAGCTGAACTCTACAGACGGCACGATATGTCGCGATATATATAGAGGGCGAAATCTGGTATGATTGTTTCCAAATAATGCTCTCTCCAAAAGAGGCTCTCGGAAATGCTTGCGGCGAGCGGCTCCCGTGATATTCTAGATAGGTGGGGGTTCTAAATGTGAGATCGTTCCGGTCTGAGTTCGTGACGCAAGAGACTATCACCGGCAACAAAATTATCATAGGGGACGCGATTGGGAGATGGAGTGGATTTCGTGGCGAACATGTGAGAGGAGCGCGGGGAGCGGACGCGATAAGGGAAATCTGGTCCCTCCATGCACGCGCGATAAATCGCTAATAAACGTTAGTAAGGCGCTGAAAAAAGGAAAAGAGAAAAAGCGGAGTAAGCATTTTTTTGTTTTCGTCTGATATTCATTTTTATACGTTATATGCTATTTTGCATTTAAAATATATTTTGATATTTTCTGAGCGATTTATCGCGCGTGCATGGAGGGACCAGATTTTCCCTATCGCGTCCGCTCCCCGCGCTCTCCTCTCACGTTCGCCATGAAATCCAACCATCTACCCCTACCGCAGCTTCTCTAGCGATTTATCGCGCGTGCATGGAGGGACCAGATTTCCTCTATCGCGTCCGCTCCCCGCGCTCTCCTCTCACGTTCGCCATGAAATACAACCAATCTCCTTACCATATTCCCTGCCCTCGCTCTCCTCTCACGCTCGCCACGAAATACAACCATCTACCCCTATCGCAGCTTCTCTAGCGATTTATCGCGCGTGCATGGAGGGACCAGATTTCCCCTATCGCGTCCGCTCCCCGTGCTCTCCTCTCACGCTCGCCATGAAATACAACCAATCTCCTTACCATATTCCCTCCCCTCGCTCTCCTCATCACGCTCGCCACGAAATACAACCATCTACCCCTATCGCAGCTTCTCTAGCGATTTATCGCGCGCACATAGAGGGACCAGATTTTCCCTATCGCGTCCGCTCCCCGCGCTCTCCTCACACGTTACCCACGAAATCCACCCACCAACCTCTATCGCGTCCCTGTCCAGCGGCTACGATGTGCCGGCCTTGGTGGGGTTACGATGTGGGTAATCCATATAGCGAGAGCCATTGAAACATCCCTCTGCTTATCCGTACAAAATTTCCCAATGAAGTTATGTATTGTGCACATCCCTCCCAGCTTCCCCCAAAGGGGGCACGGCAGCCTCCGAACGTATCGCAAAACATGCTCATACACACAAAATTTCATCTGCATTATTTGCTTAAATTACATCTATTGCGACTTTTTACGATAAAAAATGTGGAACAGAGGTGAATTTTTCAGGCTTGTTCAGAATTCTGCATCTTCTGAAGGAATATCTCGTGTACTGCATCTACAAAAGTTGTGGTGAATCCGCACTCGTCATCAATCCACCATTCATAGAATGTTTGACCAAAGCAGGTAGGGTGAAGCGCAATTTCCACGGACGGATCAGCTTTTTGCAGCACTCCAAACAGAGTGAGCGCATATGCTTCGGCAGGATTCTGCGTAATAGATTTCATGAGAGCCCCCTATGATCTGACCAGGAATAGATGGATAAAAATGACATACGTATTTCTATTTACCTCTTCTTATTCACTATCGGAAAAACGGTCAGTGGTGATCACATTGTCCCTTCATACTCAAATTGATGCTGGTTTCTTTGCGCTTCTCTTGCCTGATCTACTATCTAGCATATACTATAAAAACCAAATCTCTCTATAGGCTTTTCATCGATTGCAGGTATATCCATTAACTGTGCAACCCCTGCCATGTTTGACATGGATGACGCTTTTGCATTCCCTCTTGCATATCCTGATCCATAAAAACCACCAGTCGCCAGCCAAGGATAAGGGATACCATTCTTCCGGCATAATCCTCCTGGCGCTGATTTCTTCACAGCTTCTCTAACCTGATAGCCTTTTTATCCATATAGGGTACTGCAGAGATGTTCTGTGGTTGGTGTCCAAGCTGGCGGCGAAGTTCACTTCCGTTTGACAGAGACGGGCGTGCTGAGAGATCATCTCTACTATCGCTGTACCCTTGCAGAGCTCCGGGTCTCCGGACCCTTGCAACAGATACAATGTCCTGGGGATTGAGCTAGAATGCCGTGCGTACCTGGGGTATCTACAGGCAACCAGTCGGGCATCATCTTGATCCTTGTAACACGTTCTGTTTTTTTTCATACATTCTTCTGTTGCTTGCGAACACGAAAAAGTTAAAAGAAGTTGTGAGAAACGCTGATATTCTTGTTGCGATCAGCAATCGTACAACACTTATACAAAAAGAACTACGCTTGCAATTGTTCGCCGTTTCTGTTATCATTAGAGTGAACATTCAATCTAGAGTGTTATATGAGCAGGTAGGAGGGTAAGTAAATATGCAGAAGGGCGATAGGCGCGAGACGATTTTGTTGGCGGCCCTGGAACTTATTGCGGAACGTGGCTTTCGCCAGACGCCGATGTCTTTGATTGCGAAGCAGGCCGGGGCAAGTGCAGGTATCATTTATCATTACTTCGCAAGCAAGGATGAGCTGATCCTGGAATTGTATCGGTATGTTAAGGCTAATTTGAGCCGGGCGATCCTCGCAGTGGATGAACAGGATGCTCCATTGCCGCAACGTTTCCCAGCGCAATGGTTGAGTATGTTCCGCTATTGTATGAGTCATCCCTATGAGACGGCTTTCCTGGAGCAATATGAGAGTTCGGCGGAATGGCAGGCGTACGATACGCCTTTCTTTGAGGAGCAGGTCGATCTTCTGCGCATTCTCGCGGATGCACAGGCACAAGGTGTAATTAAGAATCTACCTGTTGTGGTGATTACAGAGCTGACAATGGGCGTGGCGCTCAGGCTTGCTCGTCAAGCTTCGGCTGGCTTGCTGACCCTTGACGATGAGATGCTACATGGGGTTGCACGGGCATGCTGGGATGCAATTGCCGGCCCTTGAGGAGCGTGGGGTGTAGGATTTTCGAAAGAGTAGACGACTAGCATGTTTGTTTTTTTTAACCTCAACCGAGTGAATGTTCAATCTATTCGGAATAAGCGTTGATTGAGAAGGAGAGAGAAAGATGGCTGCAAATAAATGGATCATCGATGATATGCCGGACTTGCAGGGGTATCGTGCGCTTGTGACTGGGGCCAATAGCGGCCTTGGATATGAGACGACCGCTGCCCTAACGGCTAAAGGGGCACACGTTATTATGGCCTGCCGCAATCTTGACAGCGCTCATCAGGCGGAAGCTAAGATTAAGGCTCTGGTACCACAGGCTTCGCTGGAGGTGAGAGAGCTTGATCTGGCCTCGCTCGCTTCGGTACGTGCTTTTGCAGCCAACCAGCTAGCGGAGCAGCATAAATTGCACCTGCTCTTCAATAATGCAGGCGTGATGGCGATTCCGCGCCGCGAGACGCAGGATGGCTTTGAGATGCAGTTTGGGACGAATCACCTGGGACACTTTGCCTTGACCGGCCTGCTTTTGCCGTTGCTGCTCGCTACACCGGGAAGCCGGATAATTGTGACGACGAGCGGGGCACGTCATATGGGCCATATCCGCCTCGATGATCTGAACCGTATACGGTCTTATTCGCGCTGGGAGACGTATGGACAGAGCAAGCTGGCTAATCTGCTCTTCTCGTTTGAGTTGCAGAGCCGCCTTGCCGCTGGTGGAGCGGATACAATCTGCGTGGCGGCACACCCTGGCTACGCAACTACCAATTTGCAGAGTACAAGTATGGCTGCATCTGGGGCTGTTTTTGAGCGCATTATGATGGGGATGTTCGAACCCTTGCTCGCTCAATCTGCTTACATGGGAACGCTCCCACAACTCTACGCTGCAACATCTCCAGATATCCATGGCGGCGAGCTGGTCGGACCCAGCGGTCCTGGTGGATTGCGTGGCTATCCAAAAATAGAGACAAACGCACGTAAAGAGTATGATCGACCACTGGCGACACGCCTCTGGGATGCATGCGTCGAAATGACGGGCGTGGACTTTACTTCTCTACGTATACTTCAGCAAAGTACGGCGGACTGAAACTCCTTCTACAGTAAAAACGTGTTTGTGATATGCAGTATCCTCAAGCGGATCAATATTACACCTCAGTCAGGCCGCTCATGCCTTGATAGTCTTATCCATGAGATACCGAAAGGGGTCAAGCGTTTTTGCAACAAGGAGCTCGTCATGTCCACTAATAACCCGAACAATTTGAATAATCCAAATGATCCAAATAGAATGCATACAGTGGGCAATGTTGTACGTCGGAACCGCACTTTTTTCTTCGCGGCCAGCATTGTCCTGCTCGTTTTAATCATTGCGGTTGCCTTACTGCAGATCACCAACTCATCTGCATCAGGCATACAACTCACTCCAGCCGCCCCAAACTCGACCCAGAATGGATCAGGAGGCCAGGGAGGATCAAGTGGAACGGGCGGCTCGTCCAGCGGGAGTGGGAGTACATCGACCAGTACAGCTACGTCATCCTCGTCGTCCAGTCAGTCTGCTGCAATCACGTCTACATCTACTGTTGCCACGCCATCATCGTTGTCCGGCCAATCTGGTGCCACATCTACTGTTGCTACACCATCCTCATCGTCCGGTCAGTCTGCTGCTACATCTACTGTTGCCACACCATCCTCATCGTCGGGGCAGCCTGTAGCCACATCTGCCGCTGTACCGACTTCTGCTCCCGCTGCCGCAACACCATAGAAAACATACATAATGGAGCACTAATATCGATTCTGTATATCCGCACCTGTGATGCTCGTATATATTCCACCGAGTTTATCACATGCGTGACTTGCTTACTTGCACCTTTGGTTACGAGTGTCATGGTAACTTTTTATAGCAATGGCGGCAAGAAAACCCCGATGTCTTCAGCTTCGGGGATAAATTGCCGCACCTCACCCCTGGCTTTCAATGGACTGACGGATGGTTTCCTGACTTGCATTTACAATGGTGCAGCAGAAATAGCCATCACTGCAAACTATTCTTTCCTTCCAGAAATGTCTTTGCCGTTCTCTCTCATGGGCCCTCCAAAGTCGAACGCTCGATGCTTGCTTCAATCGACGCACAATCGCCAAAGGGGATAGGCAAGGTTCGCTTTTCAGCAGACAGTGAAGATGATCCTGGTTCCCTTCTCTCGCCTCAAAAGAACAATCTGATCGTCTCGCACTGTCCTCGACTCTCCCTGCCGGTACCCAGGCCACTGCGCCAGTAGCGTTGTAAATTTTGAAATTCCGTGGATCTGGCACGCTTTTGGTGAAAGCTTTTCTTTAGAGAATGGACCTTTGACAAGTGGCCCATAACACTCAAGCATATCCCAAAAACAACTCATTCTGCTGAACATAAGCCAGAACGCCGTGAGCGATAATGCTGATACAACAATGTTCAGAAGCTTCTGGCAATGCCACTTCAAAAACTTTGCTTCCCTGTTCATCGCAACACAAGAAACTTCGTGCTTGTCGCACAAAGATGTAGCCATCACGGTCAATGATTGGTTGCTGTGCCCCAAATGACCAGGATCTCACAGTATTTACTGGAATGCTCCATATCTCTTTCCCGTTCACCGTCAAGCGTGCTAGCCGTTGTTTCGAGAGGGCAATCCATCCGCCATCAACATACTCTGCAAATAGTGCGGCATGAGGGTATTCCCCAATCTGCTTGCCATCCAGCGTAAAAAATGCCGAAAGATGGTCGTTCCGCGAACCTACTGCGGCAATTTGGGCATGGTTGATGGTAGGCAAAAGATCAGCCTGAAGGAGTGAGGTTGTCCAGCATATCTGACCATCCAAGAAAACACGGCAAAGACCAGTGCCAAAGTACCCTGCAATTGCTAGTGAGTTATCGTTATACACCGCAGGAGTGGCAATATCCAGACCAAAATCCTCGCGAATGGGTTGCCATACAGTGTTTTTTAAGACAGAAACCTTGCCTTCCGCAGAAACGGTCAGAGGAAATCCACTGTATGTAAGATTGGGAGAACAAAAACCATCATAGCTAGGAAGAACAGAATACATATATGCATTTCCTCGTGCATCGACAGTCAAAACTGTATACATAAGAAAATGAAGGGTCTTTCCTGACGACAGGGCTGTAAACAAAGACGTGATCACAACATCTTTCTCAACAAACGGGCTTAGATCAAGCTGCCACAGGATAGTTCCATCAAGCTTTACAGCAGACAACACCCCCATACTACAGACACGCAGCGATTCGTCGGGCATGGCAATCACGCTACTCTGCTGATGTTTGCTTTTCTCTGTAGCGTTGGCTAACGAGATTGTGTGCCAACGTGGTGTGGTATGAGGACCAGGAACAGGGACTCGGGAACGGTTGGCTTGATCGCCGCCAAAACGAGGCCAAACGGATTGCGCCAATTCAAACATAGTTTTTGTGATGCTACTATCGTAAGCGCAGCAAGACTTCTCAAAGCTCTCTCTTTCCCATGTAAAGGAGATTCGTAGAGCAGAAACGAAAGAAAAAGAAATGCCACCATGATTTTACAACATTTCAGGTTGTACCGCTACTCTGTTCAACTGTAAGATTAGCCCTGGACACTGCCGGTACCCAGTCCACTGCGCCAGTAGCGTTGTAGGATCATACAGCCAATTAATAGTGGAGTCGCCGAGACTAGCACCCCACACACCACCACGCTCCCGCCGCCCCAGGCTTGTAATCCTACCGTAACAGGATAGAGCCGATTATCGCTCAGCATAATGAGTGGCAGAAAGAAATTGTTCCAGATCCCCACAAACTGGAAGAGAAAGATCGTCACCACAGCAGGAACCATCAAACGAAGGGCAATCAAATATGTGCGTAACTCGCCCGCTCCATCGATACGACTGGCCTCTAATAATTCATCCGGCACCGATGATACAGCATAAATGCGTGAGAGATAGACCCCGAAGGGACTCACCATGCTGGGCAGCAGGACCGACCAGTATGTATTGGTCAGCCCCACATCGCTCATTAGCAGGTACAGGGGAAGCGCCAGGGCTATTGGTGGCACTAGAGCAGCACCCAGGACGAGCGAGAAGATGAAGTTTCGACCAGCAAAGCGATATTTTGCCATAGTGTAGCCCGCAATATTTGCCACTATTGTAGCCACTACGGCCCCTCCGCCCGCATAGATAAATGTGTTGAGTAGCCACTGCAAAAAGATTCCATGATTAATTGTGAAAAGGATGCGAAGGTTCGTAAACAGGTTAAAGTGCGGCCCAAACCAGAGCCCGAACGTAGTATACATATCACCTGGCGACTTGGTCGCCGCGATAAGTAGCCAGAAAAAGGGCAGGAGAAAATAAATTGCACAAATAATCAAAAATGTCATCGCAGCAAGTTTACTCAGATTGAATCTCTGTGGAGCTAGACGCACAGGCCGCTTAACATCTTCGAGGATCGCAACTTCACTGCTAGTTGAATATGGAACAGATGCTAATGGTTCACCCATAAAGGATATGCTCCTGAAATTCACCTTTTAAGTGAATATAGCTAATGGCGAGCTATATAAATATATTATTGCATATCTATATAGCTCGCCCTTGTACATGGAAACGGGCAGTCAGTCCAGAAGCCTGGTATTGACGTACCAGAGATGGATAAGCAAGCTAATCGCGAAGGTGAACAAGACCCCTACAAAGCCAAGCACTGGATCATCAGGAATAACAAGCAGAGCAACACAACTCCACCAGAGAGCGACCCCCAATCCGAACGTGATGGCAACTGGCTTCTTGACTGAAATGGCGCAGCGTCGGAGCATGACAATTGATAATATGGCTCCAAAAATGGCTACCATTATGCTAAATTGGATTCCAACATGTAAGATAAATCCATCGACGATCAGAACGATAAGGGCCGAAAGAATATTGGCCGGTACACCAACCAGAAGAAACTCTCGCGTGCGTTTCTTTTTAAGGAAATACTTGTCCACGACGAATATCTCTTTTATGCTTGTACCTGGGTCCTCAAAAAATTCTGCGAGCAGAACAGAAAACTCTTTGGGTTGTGGCGCAGATCGTTGCATATTTGGCGATAGATTGGCAACTGTTGGATCTGCATACCCAAAGCCGGGCTGCGCTTGCCACTGCGTCTGACCTTGCACCTGAGGCGGATTGCCTGGCCACGGTGTTGCAGGTTGATTGCTGGTGTTTCCCCCTGGTGGAGTGGGACCAGATGATACATTAGTTGCATTTGAATACTGGTATGGTGTCGCGAAGGCAGGCACCGATGGCGGGAAGATAGGAGGTGAGCCAGGGTTGGGCATTGGAGCCAGGCCTGGCGAGAAGGGCGAGGAGGATGGCGGAGAGATAGGAGGTGTGTTGGGATTGGGCATTGGAGCTATGCCTGGCGAGAAGGGTGAGGAGGATGGCGGGGGTAACTGCTGAAGCGTCTGTTGAGCCGTCTGCTGAACTGGCTGTGCGGCCTGGATCGCACTTTCCAGTGCCAGAGCAAAATCGCGGACTGATTTATAGCGGTCGGTCGATGATTTTGATAATGCTTTCATCACAACCTGCTCGACCTCTTGCGAGATATAGGCGTAGTGTTTATAGAGCGGAGGAGGGGGTTGTTTCTCATGCTTCTGACAAATCTCCAGATCGCTACCCTCAAATGGACGCTTGCCCGTCAACCACTCATAGACAACAATCGCGAGCGAATACTGGTCGCTGGCACGTTTTGTATGGCCCTCAAGCCGCTCAGGTGCGAGGTACGGAGCCGTGCCAGGGATGCTTATCTGCTCACCAAGAGCCATCTTGCGCAGAATCTCCTCTTGCTGAAGTTGCAAGTTCGAAGTATTCAGGCCTGCAACTGCGATCCCGAAATCGCTAAGAGCAACATCATCGGGTCTGCGCACAAGCATATTTTCTGGTTTGACGTCCAGATGAATAATATTTTTGTCGTGGGCATATTGTAACGCTTCAGCTATCTGCTTTGTATAGGATGCAATCTTTGGCAGTGGCATCGGCGTGCGATGGGGATAGAGATGCCGTAATGTTCCAAGCGGCGCATATTCCATTACAATATAGGGTGTACTCCCATCACCATGCCCACGTAGACTCATTTCAATACCATAGTCGAGCACTTTAATAATGCGCGGATGCTCTAATGTCGTCATAAACTTCGCCTCAGAGCGAAATTTCTCCTGTTCAATATCATCTAGATTATGTAATTTGAGAACTTTGATAGCGGTCTGAACCCCTAAATGGATATTTTCCGCGAGATAGACTTCAGAATAGCCACCCTTGCCAAGGAGCTTCACCAGACGATAATTTCCTAGCGTTTGCCCTACGCGATTTTGAGCTTGCATCAACATATCCTCCCCTGAGAAACGTCGTGGTTTCCCTTACTCTCCTATACTTATCCACAGGTAAATTGCCCATATCATTAATGTATAACGTGCAACTACTCGTGTTATAAAAGGCGGCGTCTTGTTCACAAAAAACAGCAAAAAGTACTGGCACATTCTCGAAGCGCACAATACTATAACCAGATGCTCTGAAAATAGGAAGAAACGAGCAATATTATCTCAAGTATTCCTCTAGCATTATCGCACCTATAGATAGAAATGTCTAATATTCTACTTTCTTCTCTCGCGAGCACTCACGCCTTCGGCGTTCGCGCCCGTTTCTTCGTTTTCTACATTCAATTTACTTTTTCATTCAATTTTGCGCGTTGCGCAAAATTTTATGAAAAATGTAAATTGAATGGATGAAGTTTTAAGTACATCTATTGATTATTATGGTAAATTGGTAGTGGCCCTGTAGGTGGCATATGGGAAGGGTCAGGTTGTAGAGGCAAAGGTTCGGGCAATGGAATTTGCTCGTCGTGATAATATATTTCCGAGAGGGGCTGTGTTGGATTTAACAGAAAAGGTGGCAAGGGACCTGTTATGGGTTGCATCTGAGCTTCTTCTGGCATTGTACCTATGTTTTCCTGCTCGGTCTCTGCACCGCCGAGCCTACTGTTCGTATGCATGAAGATGCCAACAATCACGGCCAGGACAACACAGACAATAATGATAAGAAAAACAATAATGATAAAAGGTGTTGCCATGATTATCTCCTCCTGATTAAAAATAATGTATCGAATACATTTTATCATCATAGTCATTCAAGCGTATGGAGAGATCGAGAACGAGATCCAGCAAATAATTGCCAACAATAAACGAGAGGCCGAAAAAAGGTTTACACATGAGTTACATTCGTGTTATGTTGAGGAAACAAAAAGAGACCTTTTTGCGCTACAGATACTACGTGTAAAGGAATAAAGGTATGTTCGTGACGCAAAGTACAGAGACTAGGACAAACTGGAGCAGATGTTTTATGTTCCAGGATAAAGAGTTATTTTATAATCGTATCAAATTTAACAATCGTGCAGAGCGAGCGGTCGAAGTGCCAATTGCATTCAACTTTCTCATGCACCGCTCAACTGCTGGTCACATATTGGAAGTGGGCAATGTACTACAGCATTATGAGAATGCTTTAAGCGACTTACTACACATTCGCGCCAGACGTATTGTGGACAAGTTCGAGTCTGGAGAGGGGGTAGATTGTATTGATATTATGGATGTTGATGCTCGTGAGCAATATCAGACGATACTATCCGTTTCCACGCTTGAACATGTAGGGCAGAGTTGTGCTCCTGGTGGAGAGTTTGGTGAGCGAAAAACGGCGACGGACCTGGAGGCCCCACTTAAAGCGATTGCCAAGATTTACGATCTGCTGGCCGTTGGTGGGCGGGCTCTGCTCACGGTTCCCTTTGGGAAGCTCATCGATGGCGGCTGGTATATTCAATTTAGTGCTCGAGTATCTGGACTTGCTCTCAACTAAATATGGCTTGCCGCCGGAAGCGATTTCGCTGACTTGCTTAAAAAATATTGCTCGCGAACCGGGTTGGGATAATCCATGTCAGCGCTGGCTTGAGGTCGAGCCTCAGGAGCTGAACGAAGTGAGATATGATACCCTCTGGGGCGGTGCCCGGTCGATAGCGGTAATCGAGCTTACGAAGTCGGCACAGCCTTTCACGCTTGACCTTGTACATCCTCCTACGCCACTTGTCTATGAAAGCTCAAAACTATTAAAGAGCCTGCTCTTCGTAGCAGGGTTGCTAAAAAAGGGATTTTAATTTAAATCGTGCACGCGTAGCGATAATCCCTTGTGGTTGCCGCCGTGTGCCCCGTAGGGGTATGCCCCTATGGGGTCGTCGTTCCTGGCATATAGATAGATAGGAGTGCAAGGGTAAGAATGGAGCTCTTTAAGCGATTACCAAAGGTGTTTTGGCGGCCTGAACCGGAGAGGCCTTTTATCCCTCCCGATAAAGAGGCTAACTATCCAGAGCTAGCCGACGATTTTGCGCTACTCAATAGCGAGTTGATGCCAAACTTTTATGCACTCGATGAAAAAGCGTTGCGAGCGCAAAATCAGTTCCGGCTTGAGCAAGTGGTGCTGCTAGTCGGTAGCGCACTCGCGGCTATCTTAGGTACGGTACAGATTGCCTTGATTAACTCGGTGCTGCCAGGTTTGCTAGAAACGCTCGTAACGATTCTGCTCGCGGCAATCACCTATAGGGTACGTGCATTCAATGCGCAGAAGCTCTATTTCACGAATCGGCTCGCTGCAGAGACGCTGCGCAGCGAATATTATCTTTTCCTGGGACATATGGGTATCTATAGCGATGAGCAGAAGCGGCACCAGACGTTGATTCGTCGCGTCGCTAAGATCGCGGGTCAGGGATATGAGGGGGAGAGATGAAGAAACGCGATGAGCAGTTCTTAGAGCTTTACCATCACTATCGCTACAAAGAACAGATTAAGTATTATGAGGAGCGCAAAAAGGGGTTCGAGAAAGCGCAGAATGAGTTCATCAATATCTCGACGGTATTGATGATACTGACGGCTTCAATGGGTATTCTCTCATCAATCGATGCGTTGAACTTCAAGCTCGGATGGATGGTACTGGCCATTGTTTTACCAACAGTCTCTGCCGCACTTTCTACATATAATAGCCTCTATGCGTTTGAGCGGCAGGCCAAAATCTTTCAAGATGCCGCCCTTCGTTTGCACGAAGCCAGAACCAAATCGCCGTATATACAACATTTAGAGCACGAAAGCGACTATCATGAGGCAATTGCTGAGTTTGTGAATGAAGTTGAGATGGTTTTTGGCGAAGAGCGAGGACAATGGGGTCTACTCGCCAATGAGATCAAAGGGGTAGAGCCTCCTTTATCTCGAAGGCTAATAACACGCGGCTTTGCCGCTTGCTCCTTTTCTTGTTTAGTATATATTTATACATTTTGCCATCTTTTCGCGCAATGCGCGAAAAGATGGCAAAATGTATAAATATGATTTAAAGATAGTTAAGCGAGCGGCGAAGCCGCAACAACTCAACGAGAGAGAAGTTGACTTTGCAGTAATTGTGTAAAATCTCTATGCGAGCCTGCAAGAGAAAACAGATGAATATTGCCTTGCGTAATGATCTCGGCTAACTCTGCATCGGGGAAGGCGGTCGGCTTTTCTTTCCATAGGCGAGCAACCTCGTCCGCCAGTCGGCCGCTGCCCTCGATTATGATGACCGGTCGCTGCTGGCGTACATTGTACAGAAGCTCTCTTTTTGCGATGCCGCCACCGTTGGCAACTACAGCGACCGATGGATTTTGCTGGGAGAAGTGCCTGGCTAACTCATACATTGTCTCTGTCTCACCCCCCCAGCGATTGCTATCCACAAGGACAAAGTGAGTGTGATTCGGATCAAGCTGGGAAAGTTCGTTTGTATTTATAGTGTCGATGGTGCTTAGCGTGCTCAGAGCGCTTATGGTATTTATAGTGTCCATAGTTTTTCCTGGGTAGACAACATTATGAGCGGGCGCGATACCTAAGAGCGTCGGCTGATTCGGCTGCGCTGCGACTCCCTGGCCCGTCAACGCCATCACCCCGGACTGTGTACCACCATCAATGATCAGTGCACCAAGTGAGGCCGCCAGAGCTGCAATGCTCAATGTAAATAAGGGGACAAGGTGGCCGAATACATCTTCGCGCATCTCTGCCGCACCACCAACAATGAGAATTACGGCCTGAGGGCGGGGAATACTCAAAGCATGGACAATCTCGCTAGTGAGCGTGTTCGCGGATGGTACAACGAGCAGAGCCTCGTTCCCATTAGAGAATGAGATTTTTTGTTTGCCGATGATTTGCGCTGATTTGTCCATAAAAATTCTACCTTTCCCCTCCATGCTCGCGTGATTGGAGGGAGGGAGGGAGGACAGTCCCATGTTGTTTCTTGAATTATCAAAATGATATGATAGACTGGACCTATTGATATGCAAGCTGTTTCAACTTTTCTGGCCGTTTGTGCGTGAAGCGAAGCACAATCACCACAATCACCACTACTCATTCTCATTATAAGGAATAACAAGCTTTTGATCAAGCGACCTCGAACAATACAGTCAGTAAACATATTCATGATCTTGACTTTACTGGTTATAGATGCTGTTCTGGTTACTGCTATGCTTGTTCCAATGCCAGCTACAAAGACGGAACAGTGTGGAGTATTTAACCTGACACAAATGATGCAGGGCAGCGATTCGTCAGTGACAGCAAGTAGCTGCTTTGGGGAGGCTTTTTTTGCATGTCAGCCTGCTACCCTTACTTATGTGAATAGTGAAGATCAGTTTCACATTATAACGATTGAGAAGCATCTTATTGGCTGCAATATTGTTGACACGGTGCAAGCTATAAATGGACTGACGCAGACGATCACATATGTATGTTCAGGGGTGCGCATCTTGCGCTGGGGACTGATTATTAATGGCTGTGGCGATGATCAAGAGATCCGGCTCCTGATCAGGATACGCCTACGCTGACGCGGTGTTTGTTTCTGCTATATAGAAAATACGACTGCCTGTGCAGTTTTTATTTGTTGTGATCTATATAAAGTATATATACGTTGTTGGACATTTTGACGTAATGCAGGAATCAGACATCGCACAATTCTTGGACCTCCACCGCAATGATGGATACTATAGCGGCAAATTAGTTGCGCGACATGCATGTTGGGTGCGATTTTTTTTACCCTAATGCTTCCTCTGATATGCTATTGTTATTGTTGAGAGTGGAATAAGGGGAGGAGTGGCGGAGAAGAGCGCCCACTTTATCTATCTACAAGGAGAATAGAATGCAAGACTCAGAACAGGATCGTATCCCTGGCCGTTACGGCTTCGAGGAGATCAGGTTGAACCAGCTTGAGCCCTGGCCCAACCCGCAACCCGATAGAGATTATGTGACGCACTTTGAGATTCCAGAGTTCACGTGCCTCTGCCCACGTTCCGGCTTTCCCGATTTCGCTACGATCATTATCGATTATGTGCCGGATGGCTATGTTGTTGAATTAAAGAGCTTGAAGCTTTATATTAATAGCTACCGCAATCGCCAGATTAGCCATGAGACTTCAACCAATACGATTTTAAATGACCTGGTGGCGGTGCTACAGCCGCGCTGGATGCGCGTCGTCGGCGACTACTCTGTTCGTGGCAATATCAAGACTGTTATCACAGCCGAGCATGCTTTACCCGACTATAATGGTCCCCGTCCAGAGCTACGTCGCTTCCTGAGCGGGAATGGATTGTAGATTGCCGCAAGGTAGGTAGAGAAGGTATGTAGCCATAATTTTGTAGTGTGTTGCCCGTTTTTTGTGCACCAGCACGTCCTACGGTTAGCCTGACATGCGTAAGTGCGTATGAGGCGAAGATCAGTATAAAAAGGAGAAAGAATATGTCCATTACAGCGCGAAAAGATTCTGCAGTCCTCATCGTGAGCGGCGGTATGGATAGCTGCGTGCTTGCTCATTACTATGCGGCGGCCGGCTTCCAACTGCACCTGCTCTCGTTCAACTATGGTCAGAAGCATGTCAAAGAGCTGACCTACGCGGAACGCTATATAGCCGATCTGCGTGCCCGCTACAGCTCGCTCGAAATTGAGCATACCGTCATCGAACTGCCGATCTCGCGCCTCTCGCAAGGATCAGACTCGGCGCTCCTCAACACTGGCGTGGATATGCCCTACGGCCACTATTCCGACGATAGCATGAAGGCGACTGTGGTCCCCTACCGCAACCCCAACATGTTACTGCAGGCCGCGACCCTTGCCTGGAACGAGCATGCCCGCGTCGTCGCCTATGCCGCACATCACGGCGATTATGCCCAGTATCCCGATTGCCGCGAAGTCTTTGTCGATGCATTTAACGCCATGCTCGCCACCGCCATGGTGGGCCAGACCATCACCGTCGAGGCCCCCTTCATGCGCTTCTCAAAGGCCCAGATCGCCCGCCTGGGTGCCACCCTTAACGTCCCCTTCGAACTCACCTGGAGTTGCTACGAAGGCGGCAATAACGGCTTAAACGACAAACATTGCGGTCTGTGCGGAACTTGCTTCGAGAGACGCGAAAGCCTTGCAGTAGCAGGAGTATACGATCCAACAGAATATGCAGCAATACACCCTGAACTCCAGGAGATACTAAACGAGATGCACTAAATGCAAAATAGTTACGAGTTGGCCCAGCTAAGAACAGTTGTGCTCTTTGTGCGAGAAAAGAAAGGCAAGATTTGCGAGAAAAGAAAGGCAAGATTTGCGAGAAAAGAAAGGCAAGATTATTGTGCTTTTCATGCAAAACCTTTGGAACCTATAGGTGCCAATTTATTGCGCACAGACCGGCTTCAGCCGGAGAGGACCACAAAACATGCTTATATACACAAATGTTCACCTATCTCATTTGCGCAAATTACACGTGTCGCTCCTTTTGACGATAAATTCTTCGGGATGGAAAGGCAAAGCGAACGTTTCATGTATAAGCATGATCCGTGGTGCTCTCCGGCTGAAGCCGGTCTGTGCACAATAAATTGGCACCTATAGATTCCAGGTGTTCTATAAGGAAAAACGATGATTACATCACATTTCTCATTCAAAAAACTCATACATTCTTAGACTGATGCGTATTCACCCTCGTGGGTATCGTCATCCCTAGCACACGCCCGGCCCGCGTAGCGACGACCCTCGTGGTTGTCGTCGGCCCTAGCACACGCCCGGCCCGCGTAGCGACGATCCTCGTGGTTGTCGTCGGCCCTAGCACACGCCCGGCCCGCGTAGCGACGATCCTCGTGGTTGTCGTCGGCCCTAGCACACGCCCGGCCCGCGTAGCGACGACCCTCGTGGTTGTCGTCGGCCCTAGCACACGCCCGGCCCGCGTAGCGACGATCCTCGTGGTTGTCGTCATCCCTAGCACACGCCCGGCCCGCGTAGCGACGACCCTCGTGGTTGTCGTCATCCCTAGCACACGCCCGGCCCGCGTAGCGACGACCCTCGTGGTTGTCGTCGTCCCTAGCACACGCCCGGCCCGCGTAGCGACGACCCTCGTGGTTGTCGTCGGCCCTAGCACACGCCCGGCCCGCGTAGCGACGACCCTCGCGGTTGTCGTCGCCCTAGCACACGCCCGGCCCGCGTAGCGACGATCCTCGTGGTTGTCGTCGGCCCTAGCACACGCCCGGCCCGCGTAGCGACGACCCTCGTGGTTGTCGTCGGCCCTAGCACACGCCCGGCCCGCGTAGCGACGACCCTCGTGGTTGTCGTCGGCCCTAGCACACGCCCGGCCCGCGTAGCGACGACCCTCGTGGTTGTCGTCGTCCCCGTCGCTACGCGGGCTGGGACGAAGTTTAGCAGAGCAGTACGTTATAGACAATGTAGCAAGGGAACGTGCTTTTATCATTCTTTAATTTATCAGGAGCGAGGAAATCAATGGCACGATATGCAATTATTACCAGGGAATTTAGTTTTGAAGCGGCCCACCATCTTCCCAATCATCGTGGCAAGTGCAGGCGTCCGCATGGTCACTCGTATCGCCTGCAGATTTCCTTGCGCGGCCCCATTGTGAATGCGCCAGGGACGTCTGATGATGGTATGGTGATGGATTTCGATGATCTCAAGCATATTGTCAACACACAATTGCTTGAAGGTCTCTGTGACTCGGCCCCACGAGGTATGCACGCCCAGCATATCGAGCGCGGTGGCATGGACCATAACGATCTCAATGCACTGACCGGTATTCGCACAACCGCCGAAAACCTTGTGCACTGGATCTGGGATGCGCTTGTCGCGGGGGGTGTACCCGATAATCTTTTGCACTGCATCAGATTATGGGAGACTGAGCGAGGCTGTGTGGAGATTACCCATGCTGAAAGAGAGGATGGATAGGGAACCCATAGATCAAGTGTTGCATTCCTTGAAAAGATGTAGCGCAATAATAAGGTAAATTATTGTAGAGTACCTAAACGAGGTGAAAATTCGTAAAGGTTCTAAATAACGAGCCTCATGATCTATGAGTGTATGTTAGAGGTGTAAATATGACGGCAAGAACAATAGCAATTTCAGAGGTTTTTGGTCCAACAATTCAGGGCGAAGGTGCATTGATCGGCAAGCCCACCATCTTTATACGGACAGGAGGGTGTGATTATCGCTGTCTTGCGCCTGATACGCCTGTAACAATGCATGACTTAACACAAAGGCCAATACAACTTCTCCAACCTGGTGATATGGTACTTGGCTATGCACGAGTCGGCGAAGCTACACAAGGACCACTTCGCTTAGTACCAACACCTGTAATTGCGGTGCGCGCACTCGACCCTGAGCCAACCCTACGGCTCATGCTTGAAGACGGTACGGAGCTGCTCTGCTCACTTAATCATCGTTGGTGGGTAGAGCGTAAAGGCTGGGTCTGGAAGTCACCTAAACGATTGGACTTAGAGGGCAATTATCGTGAAGCACAGAAGATAAAAGTTGGCGACTATATCAAAGGCTTCGGTGCAGCAATCTGTCAGCCACGTGAAACCGATCTCTGGCGGCGTGGTGCATTTGATGGAGATGGACACATTAGCAAGGCATGGATAGCGATGCGTGTAACAAGCCGCACATTTTTTGATGCTGTTGTCTCTATAAGTGAACGTGTAGGTGTACCACTTGCTGAATACGCTGAAGGGATCACAACACACGGCACATCGCTTTATCGTTCACGTCTTCCAGAAGTATATCGCGAGACGTTTATAGAGGCGATTAAATGGCAGGAGGATAAAGAATTTGCACGTGGCATGAACCAACGACGCCTTCAAGTAGTCAATATTGAGGTGGGGCCAGTAACACCACTGTTCGATATTCAAACAGGCACAGGGAACTTTCTTGCGTATGGTATGGTAAGTCATAACTGCTCATGGTGCGATACCCTCTATGCGGTATTACCAGAGCATAAATCGGAGTGGCAACCGCTAACAACCGAGCAGGTCTTTGCTGAGGTGCAGCGCCTCTCGGCTCACACCCCTCTACTTGTAACACTCTCTGGCGGGAATCCAGCAATTCAGCCACTCGAAGATCTTATTGATCTGGGGCACAGTTATGGGTATACATTTGCAATCGAGACGCAAGGCAGCGTAGCCCAACCCTGGTTTGCCAAATTGGATTACCTCACGCTTTCTCCTAAGCCGCCCAGTAGCAAACAAATCACGCGCTGGGATCGGCTGGATCGTTGTGTTGCATTCGCATGGCAATACAAGCAAAGCAAGCAACGAGCCAAACGACAACACGGTACAGGTAAATCTAAAGGTTGTCATTTTTGACGAAGAGGACTATGCCTACGCCCGTGTTATCGCTGAACGCTACCCTGCTCTCCCTATGTACTTGCAGGCGGGCAACCATACGCCACCTCAGCATGCCCAGACAATTGATGTGCCGGGCATCCTGGATCGGATGGATTGGCTTATACAGCGCACAATCGCTGATCGCTGGTACGACGTAACAATATTGCCACAGTTGCACACTCTCCTATGGGGGAACAAACGTGGCGTGTGATAATGTTCTTTACATTTAGAGCTACTCATATGTACAAGGTGCATACGCAAGGGGAATTGAGTTTCTAAATGTCTGAGGATTAGGGTAGCGCATAGAAATGCACTGAAATGAGGATAAAGGTTTATGGTAATGCATTTGGATCAGGATCAAGGGCGCACTAACGGACATGCGCACAAAAATGGACATCGCGCATCAAAATGGGCACTATGCAGCCCAAACTCACGAAGATGAGTACCAGCAGTTACAGATCCAGGAAGCTCAACCGGTGAAAAAGGTTGACCATGCTCGCTTAATGGAGCTGGGGCGCGAATTGCTTACGGCACTCGGCGAAGATCCTGACCGTGAAGGATTATTAGATACTCCGCGCCGCTGGGCTGATTGGTGGCGTGAGTTTATCGAGTATGATCCCGGTAGGACGGATACTACCTTTAGTGCTGTATCAACGGACCAGATTGTATGTGTTTCTGGCATGCGCGTCTTCTCGCTATGTGAGCATCATTTGTTGCCGATGTGGTGCGATGTATCAATTGGCTATATTCCTAATGGGAGGGTGTTGGGGCTCTCAAAATTTGCGCGTATCGCCCATCAGTTTGCCCATCAGCTCCAGATCCAGGAACGCCTGGGCCAGGAGATCGCAGATGAGATTAGCCGTATCACAGATTCATCAAGTGTAGCGGTCATGCTCAAGGGTGAACATCTCTGCATGAGTGCACGCGGTATTCGCACTCCCGGTATTATGACTTCTTCTGTTATGCGCGGCTCTTTTAGCTCTGATCGAGATTTACGCATGGAATTTATGCAGATGATCCAGCAATAGTTAAAAGTCGCGCTGACCCACTTTTGGGGGTCGGGCGTGATCTTTCTATAATATATAAAAAAAGCAGTCAGAAATGCGGCAAAGCCGGGCTTCTGACTGCTTTTCCATTTTCCCATTCATTGCATTTTTCATCAATTTTTACCGGGTAAAAATTGATGAAAAATGCAATGAATAGGAAAATGCGTAGCTGGCGGTCCATTATGCACGCGCGTAGCGCATGAACACAACGCCTGATGGGAGTGGCCTGGCCTCGATCAGGCGCAGATTCACGCGCAACCCCTCAGGAAAAAGCTTCTTGCCACCGCCGAGCACAACCGGGTACACATGCAAGCTATATTCGTCAATCAGATCGTGCTCGACCAGGGTATGAACCAGTACGCTGCTGCCATCCATGACAATGTTCTTGCCGGGCTGTGCTTTCAAGCTGCGTACTTCTTCGACAACATTGCGGCTAATCATTGAGCTTTCTCTAGTAGGATACCATTGCAACAAAAATTTTGTAAGTGCTCTGCACTTATCTAGTTTGCGGCTATCTTGCTCGCTTCTTAATGCAGAACAGGGCGCAGATCATGCAACATTTTCGAACCACAACACGAATAAGTTAGAGCCAATGGACATCGGACAAGCGAGCAATGGGTATTTCTTCCCATATCTCTTCAACCCTTTGGGAATGTCAGGGCGTCCGATTGCATTGCGCTTGCTTCACAATATTTCGACTCGCCCGCTGTGACATTGCATAATTATACCCATACAAAATTGGACTCCCACCCTCTAAAAAGTGCCTGAAAAGATGAGAAGTTTCTCCGATGTGCAGAAAGTCTCCTAAGGCTATACTTCTTACAAGAGGTCAAGCATCGAACTGCGAGCTTCCTCCACAAGAGGTCATATACAAACTGTACTGACTACTCTACTTATCAAGGCAACAGAGAGGGACATTATGAACTCTAATAGTTATAAAGTATTGGCAACTGGTAAAGCATCCTCGATTACTATCAAACATGTAAACAATAACAAAACGTTGACAACGCTACCAGACCAACAAGATGAGTATGGTACAGCCAGCACGGCCAGCACGGCCAGCACGACCAACACGACAATGACAAACAGCGCAACCGTTGCAGATAGCGCAATCGGCACAAATGACATTTTCGATATGGCAGTCGCGACGCCACAATATAATGCGCAAGTAGCAACGAGAAGCTCAAACGTCGCAGCACAACCAGAAGTGCAAGCCGACGAATATGCCCCCCAGATAATCCCTGACCGCTACACACATGGAAAAACGTCCCGGCCGCTGCGCATTCTTATAGTGGCCACCGAGGCTCCTCCCGTACGCGGCGGCATTGCACGCGTAGTTGGCTATCTGCGTGATGGCTTTCAAGCATATGGACATCATGTAGACGTGCTTGCCTATCCTAATGTTGGCCGTGTTAGCCTTGGCGAAGTACGCTTGAGCAGCCTTAGCTTTAAGCTGCCACAGGTGTTTCGCCACTTTAAAGAATACGATGTCATTCATGTGCATGGCGCAACCCCAACCATTAGCGATGTGATGCTCCTCTTCACGCGTATGTATAGTTCACGACCCGTTATCGTCTATACCCATCATATGGATCTAGATTTTGGGCCGGTCAAGCTGCTGAACAAAGCATACAACTACATGCATCGTCAATTTAGCGCCCAGGCCGACGCAGTTATTGCAGGGACACAGGACAACCTACCTGTACAGAATAGACGTAGCTCGGTCATTCCCTTTGGTATCGACCTTAAGCACTTTCGAACCAGAAAAGCGAAGGACGATCAATTTACGGTTCTTTTCACCGGCCAATTTCGTCCTTATAAAGGTATACGTATACTTCTACAGGCTATGGCTCAGGTTAGCGGTGTGCGGCTACTCATCGCAGGGCATGGACCGGAAGAGCAGATCTACCGCGATCTAGCGGCTGAGTTGAAGCTGGACGTTGAATTTCACATCGGGGTGAATGACAACCAATTGCGTAAGCTCTATCAAAGGGCCCACGTGATCATGTTACCATCGGTCTCACGCCTTGAAGCCTTTGGGCTGACCCTGATAGAAGGCATGGCGGCTGGCTGTATACCGATTGCATCGAATCTGCCCGGTGTACGCGATGTCGTGGGTAAGACCGGCCTCACCTTTCCTGTAGGAGATGTAGACCGCCTCGCTGAAATACTGCGAGATCTGCGTGATGATCGGGTGCAAGTCCAACGCATGAGCGCAAATGCGTATGTCCGTGCAAGCGAATTTGATCAGGAAAACACGGTCTACGCATATGAGCGCCTTATGACCGGGCTGGTGACGTGCCGTAAGTTGAAAGATCAGCTTGCAGATAAGATGCAATCCTCGACGCTAGCACTTGATACATTTGTGACGAACATTGTACAGGATCTAGAAGCCGACGAGATGGCGATAGTGTTACGCACAGCAAACGATGAACTCTATCCCGTCGCATCAACACATATCGGTCTGGCAACGGAACGTCCAGAGCTGCAACAGGTCATTGATCTGCTCGCATCTCACGCGATCAATACGGGTAAGAGCACACTTATCGGACCTAACAACGATGGTTTACGCTTGCGGGACGAGGTCAGTAGAGAGATGTCAGGGGCGATGGTCACACCATTAACAAGAAACGGCGAACACATTGGGGCGCTCTTATTGATGCGCAATCGAGCCTTTACGCAGAACGATCTTGACAATCTCGTGCGTTTCGCTCACTATATAGCGCCTTCGCTACATGCTGCAGGACAGAAAGCGTCTTCGACGCTGAGAATAGTGCAGCAAACAGCTTCAATACAAGAGTTAGCACAGACAAACGCATGTTAGTAGAACAGCAAGTAATGATAGGAGAATCTGTTGTGGAACCTGTAAAAGTGGCAGCCCCCCAACACGAGAAGAAGCCATCTCCATCTTTTCTGATTCAAGCTCAGAGCATTTTATATCGTACACCTGTAGCTGTTGTGGCTATCGTTATAGGCCTGATCACACTGACACTTCACGGCTACAATGTAGATGTGGTACCGGACGTCTTCTCGGATGAGGGCCTGTACCTCCAGGTCGGCATCAGCCTGGCGCAGGGTTATGGCCTTACCGTCAATCATATGCTCTTCCTGTGGCATCCACCCATCTACATGTTACTTGAAGCCGCTTATATCCGGCTGGCGGGACTTACAAACGCCGATCCGCTCACCGTACTTCTTGCGGTACGACATGTAAATATTATCTTTTCGGGACTTACGGCGATACTGATTATGTTTTTTGGTCGCAAGCTGCACAGTTGCCGGGCGGGCGTGACAGCTGCCGCCCTATTCATCATGGACCCCTATGTGCAGCGCATCAACCGCCGTAATATGCTCGAAACGGTAGCGATGTTCTGCATTATTCTTGGGTTGTACCTCTTCTACACGAAAAAAAGAGAGCTCACGAACGGACAATGCCTTGGCTCAGGCATTGCCTTCGGCCTTGCTCTACTCACGAAAGAGGCCGTATTTCCTGAACTCTGCGTCATCGTTGCCTATACAGTCTGCTTTAATCGTCGCCAGATCCGCGATGCATGCAATGTTTTGTTAATTGCCATCGCGATCTACCTGATCTATCCAATCTCAATGTTTGCAATGGGTCAGGGGGATAACTACCTTGCATTCAAACTCTTTGGATTCACACGCATCGTGAGCCTGATCACAGGGCATAAATCCGCTCCACCTCCAGGAACCTATCTTCCTACCGCAAACAGACTTACCTTTGTACATAATCTATTATCCAGGGTAACACCATATATAACAAGCTATATGCTCATTGGGTTCGCAGGCATCTTTACAATCGTGCTCTTCCTGTATTTCAGAAAGGTTACGGCCGCACGCTATCTCGTGGTATGGAGCATATTTAGTTTCGGGTTCGGATCAGTGCTCACCAATATTAGCGATCAATATGCTTACTTCTTGATTGTGCCATCAACTATTATCGCTGGCTGTGTCCTGATTGCGTCCATCGAAACTATCTTATATGCACCCCTACCAAAGAGAGTAGCGCTCAGGGATGGCCGGCTCACGGCTTTTTTGCCTGTACAATACCGGACGCTGGGGAAAGCGATCCTGGCTAGCTTCCTCCTGGTGCTGGTCGTTAATGGCTATTTGTGGATGCACACAGATGTCATGGGGGTTGATAATAGCTATATTAATACGATTAGATATGTGACCACGCACTTGCCAGCCGGGACAACCATAGTGGTAAGCGATGATGTTACGGTCTATCTCATATCGCCGGCATATAATATCCGACTTGATCGCGATGAGAAGCTGATTGCTAGCATGCACACATGCTACTTTATTATGAGCTCTAAGGACGCGGAGGGCGGGTATGATGCAATGACACCTGATTTTTATGCATGGGTTATGCAGGGTACTCATCCTCTCATTGAGCAACAAGGCCCAAGCTTTGGGAAGATGGGATTATACAAAAGGATAGTGGCAAAAGGGGATAAAAATGAGAGCTGCAACCATTAAGAGCGTGGCATTCGATGCCCGCTATATAAACGATCAGTATCACGGCATTGGACGACATGCTTATAATTTGTTGGATGCGTTGACCAGGCTGGACCCGCAGCGACGCTATATAGCCTATTATTATCGTGGCTATCGCAATAGCCGCTTCGATATAGAATCGCTGGGGAAGCGGCGGCCAAATCTTGAGTTGCGAGCGATACCATTCCCTCTCTATGCACTCGGTGAGCAGATCGCCTGGCCGCCCCTACTCATGCAGGCGAGGGCCGACCTCTTTCATTCACCTTATGTGCTCCTGCCGTTGTTGGCACGCATTAAAATGGTCATGACCATCCATGATCTCATTTTCGAGCGCCACCCCGAATATCAGATCCAGAGCTACCTACAGAAATTCTACCGTCCGGTCTTGCAGATGGGCATCAAGCGAGCGGATCGCGTGCTCACGGTCTCGGAGGCAAGTAGCCGCGATATCCAGGAATATTATCATGTTGAGCGCGCACACATCCACGTTATCAACAATGGAGTTGATCAGATTTTTCGACGCGAGAGCGATCCGGCCCGCCTGGCTGCAGTGCAGGCACGCTATGCTCTGCCCGCACACTTTATATTGACGGTCGGAGCTGGACGGCCACATAAAAATGTTGAGACGCTGGTTGAGGCTTTTGCGCGTCTCGATCCTGCCATTGCGCCGACGCTGGTCATCGGCGGTGAGCACGATACGCGCTTCCCCGATCAGGTCGGCGCTCGGATCGCGGCTCATGGCCTCGCCGAGCGGGTTCTACGGCTCGGCATGATCCATGAGGCTGATCTGCCTGTCGTCTATAGCCTCGCCGATGTGTTCGTCTTCCCATCGCTTATAGAAGGGTTTGGCATTCCACCTTTAGAGGCTATGGCATGCGCTACACCAGTTGTCACGTCAACGACACCGGCCGTACTTGAAGCGGTGGGCGATGCCGCGCTTACATTCGAGGCCCAGGACCCGGAGCAGTTAGCTTACACCCTGTACAGAGTCCTGACCGATACCATACTCCAGACCACACTCAGACTGCACGGCCTGGAGCGGACACGAGAATTCACCTGGGAACGAGTTGCACGAGAAACGTTGCACGCTTATGCCTCAATCGAGACAACTGCTAAAAAGGAGTCCCATGCCCTTACACACTGACATCAGTACGGCCTCATCCCACAATGATACTCAAGCACAATCTGAGGTTGATGACGCTCAATTAAAAACAACGGCAAAACAAGCTTCTTTCCGCAAAAAAAGTCTTATACCCTTACATACCGATCCTATTCGCTTCCAGATGACTACGGACCTCCCTTGCGTGTATCTGCCTGAAAGCACGCAAGAAGTATCAACAGCCGACGAGGAGGCTCAAACGCAAGCGATTGCGAGAGCAAAGCAAGCTTCATTGCGCAAATTGCGGCTCACCACGCTGGATGCGCATGGTATTGAGATCAATGCTAACTCTTTCTCCAAAACAGGACCCCTGGACAGCAGCATTATTAAAGAAGAGGATCAACCGACCGAGCCAATGCTCAAAACGGCGCAATTAGACATCAGCAGCGACGTCCAGGTCACACAGGTCACACGCGGAAAAAAACGCGTTAGCTGGCTTCATGCTAACCGTTATCTATTCCATAATATGCTCCTGCTCTGTACAAACGTCCTGGCAGGCATCTTCGCCTATCTGTTGCATCCATTTCTTGGTCATGTGCTTGGCATCCAGCAATATGGGCAAGTTGCGGCCCTCATTGCACTTACCGTTGTGCTTACAACTCCAACACAGATCATCTCGACGGTAGCGGCAAAGTACGCATCTTCTTTATCCGCCAGCGGAGACCACGCCCAACTGAACGACTTTATCCGCCGTCTCACCGTCATTTTCCTTGTCGTTGGCGTTGTGATGACGGTCGTTTTTCTTGCGGGAAGCGGCTACGTAGCATCTTTCCTCAATCTCAATTCGCCGCAAGGAGTTATTATACTGGGCTTCATCTTCATCATCGAATTTGTAACGCCTCTAAACCTGGGGACGATCCAGGGGCTGGAGAGCTTCGGCTGGTTCTCTACGATGACATTTTTATCGGCGTTCCTGCGCCTGGCGTTCTCGATTGGCTTTGTGCTTTTGGGGATGGGCGTTAATGGCGTAATCCTTGGTATCGTTGTAAGTGCAGTGCTGGCATACCTGATTAGCTTTCTACCGCTATTAAAGGTTATCAGGGGGCCGCGAGCTGCTACAGGCTCATTGCGGGGACTGTGGTCTTATTCGGCCCTTGCGCTTATTGCGGCGGGCGGCATCGTGGCGCTCTCTACTATTGATACGGTGCTTGCCAGGCATTTCCTGAATGCGCATGATGCTGGATTGTATGCTGCGCTGGCTACGATTGGTAAGATCGTCTTGTTTGTGACGAGTAGTGTGAGCACGGTTATGTTTCCGAAGGTCGTGGCGCTCCATAAAAATGGGAGGCCGCATACACGCGAGGCGCTGCAAGCGATACTGACGGTCTTGCTACTCTCGGTGGTGGCCGAAATACCGTTTGTGCTTGCGCCTGGGCTCATTACCCGGGCTGATGTTCGGGCCGGCGTTCGCGGCGTTCGCGGTCGAGCTCGCGCCTTATGGGTTGGCGATGTTGTTACTTGCTATCGGTCAGGTGCTTATGACTTACTTCCTGGCATGCGGTAATCGCTCCTTCGTTATAATGATCTTATCAGCCTGTATTTTACAGACTGGCCTCATCTTCTGGCACCATGCTGATATAGCCCAGTTGGTGAGCGCTGTGATTACCACGAATGCGGCCCTGGTGTTTGCGCTGCTCTCCATATTCGGGTTGAGAATCTATGTTGGGCGGACCCATTTGGCGGCGTAGGGGCCCGGCCCCAAAAGGGCATACCTCTATATCCCTACGGGCCACACGACGGCAATCCCAGTGTAACGAGGGTCAGAGAAGAGAGATAGGACATTTAATGATAAACAAGATATATAGCCTGAATAACCTTTATAAAGTTCTTCTTCTCTTTTTTCTCGTTGCCATCATTTCTATTCCAACATATATTGTCCTTGCCAATAACACAAATACGAACACGGTCTATTGTCCACAAGCAGCTACGCCCTATCTGTTTGGGACGCTGGAGACGGACCCGGCACGGGCGGCGCAAGAGTGTACAGCCGGGATACAGGTCGCGACCCAGACAATCGGCTGGCAAAACTACGAGCAGTCAGAGGGTGTGTTTGATGAGGCATATATGGATGATGTGATGGGCCGTATTAAAACGGATCTGGCGGCTGGCATGAAGATCGTGATTAGTCCGGCCATCCATTATCCGCCGAGCTGGGTGATGAACCAGCTCAACTCGCGCTATATTAATCAGTATGGGGTTGCCGCGCCCATCACCTGGGGGGGCGGGTATGAGGAACCGAACTTTATCTTCAGCCAGACGATGCGCGATCAGGTTGCTCGCTTCGAGACGCATGTGATGCAACATTCGGCCGCCAATCCTGCTATTGGGCTAAAAAACATCTGGGCCGCGGCTACGTCAACGGATCAATCGGAGAGACGATGTATCCGCCCGCCGACGATCAACGTGGACATACAAATAGCTATTGGCCCTATGATGCAAATGCGCAGGGACGCGATTCTGATCGCCCGGCAACCATTGCCGCTAATCCCTTTCCCAACTGGCGACCGGGCGCAACGACTTATCAGGGTCGCCCATTCTCAATAATCCAGGTCCAGCAATGGTATACCTGGTATCTAAATGCTCATACTGATTTCGTCAACTGGCACACAAAGTTATATAGGAATGTACAGGGGATCAATTATCAGGGCTACTTGATGCTCCTCACACCCGGCTTCGGTGCACGGGCATCCGAGTATAACGCTTCTATCGCCTATTATCTGGATGGTAGCCAGGATACTAATATGACGGTTGCTCGCG
>CAWKKX010000036.1:0-40624 GCA_963850365.1 uncultured Chloroflexia bacterium | reverse complement strand
TGTCAACAATTGGGGTCTGCCATATCTGTGGCAGCAAAAGCCAGTCTCCTTTGGAGTGGAGGTGTTCGTGCTCTGCGCCCTGGCCCCTTTTGCTGAGGAGGTGCTCTTCCGTGGTGTGCTCTTTCAATGGCTGTCCAAGCGCTTTGGGTTGTGGACAGGGGTACTCTCCAGCGCGTTCATTTTTAGCATCTTCCACACGAGCCTCTTTGGCTTTGCTAATTTCTTCTTACTCAGTATTTTCGCGGCACTGCTTTTACGTACGAGTCGCTCACTTTGGCCTGGTATCGTGTTGCATTCCTTTTGGAATATGCTCTTTGTCCTCTTTGCTCTTGGGGTGCTCCACTAAAAGGTGCGAAACAATATGTAGATAAGGAGATGCATAAAGTTTAGCACATCCCCTTCCATCATACTCGGAATATCTCGTATTGCATCTATCTCTGAAAATACAGTTTTTGTAGCACAAAAACGATTTCAAATTATTGTCTGAAAAATCAGAATCGAATCTTATGCTCCTTTGGCAGCTGGCTCATATTTCGTAAGTTCGGCTTTTACCAATTGTAAACTTAGCTCAGCCTTACACTCAGTAAACACTTGTAAAGCCTCTTGTAGATAGTCAAGCCCACGTTGATATTCTTTGTCTCTTACATTATTGTTTTCCAATAATAATGTGCCATAGGATTGTATTGTACGAGCATAGTCCAGGCGCATGCCATTCTTGCTAAATGTACGGTATGCTTGTTCAAAGTACTCCCTGGCCTGATCAAACAGTTGTTGCTCTACGAATATGTTTCCTAGCACGTATTGTGCACGTGCAACAAGTCTGTGCCACTTGGATTGATGCGCTTCGTTGAGAGCTTGTAGGGCTTGTTCGTGTGCCGATGTCACTTCGTTGAGTAATAAGTAAGTCTGGGCTAGTGCCAGACGGCCTTCTGTTCTGGTCTCTGCTTCTAAACTGGTGAGTGTGAGCGCATATTTTAGCGTCTTCAGGGCACGTTTGAGCAATCGTTTTTCTCACATTTAAATGTGTTGGTATGTGAACTGCATGTATCTGCAAATTTAAAGCTTGATTAATGCGTAACTGTCCCAATGGAACGAGAGCTAGGCTTACGCAGAGGGCTGAGCGATTACTACGAGCTACCGACAACGCTGTATACAAAGCTGTTCCTGCTTCAGAAAGTTTTCCTTGTTCCTGTAATATAGGGGCAAGATAGGAGTTCCACCAGCTTATAGTTATAGAATCGTTAATGCTTTCAGCAAGTTCAATAGCCTTACGACATTCTATCTCTGCCTCATCTAAGCGGCCTAAACGTAGATCCAATAGACCCAAATTTGCAAAAACGCATGATAATAGAGGCACATCACCCATGCGTTCAGCACTACGAAAAGAGTTTCGCAAAGCAGCCTGTGCTTGGGAATATTCAGCCATGCTCAAATATCTATCACCAAGGTTGCAACTAACAATAGCGATCTCGCGTGTACAATCATACTGCTCAAAGATAGCAAGGGCCTTATTAAGATCTTGTAGCCCATCTATAATATGGCCTTCTGAGGTCTTTAAGTTACTCAGTAGTGTATATGTACGCCCTAGATCAACAGGATCTCCTGCAAGAGTACGCCTGGGAAGAGTCAAATAAGGGGCTGATGAAGATTGATGGTTTTCTTGTTTCAATGCTATAGTAAATAAATCAAGTGCTTCGTTTGCACTCTGGAGTGCTTCTTGATAATTACCTTTGCGCCAATAGATATGGCCTTGTCGTAATTTCAGACTAGCCCAGGCAGAGCCTCCTGATATATTTGCATCCCTTAATACTTGTTCACCATGCTCACTAGACTGTCTGGCACGAATGAGATCTCCACGGTTCAGCCACGCAAGGGTGATTTGGCACCAGATGATGGCCTGCAACTGTGCTTCTTGTAAAGGATCAATGGATGCTTCATTGGCATGCTTGCGCGTTCGAACATCCAACGATTGTTCATAAAAATGGAGAGACTCTTCAGTCTTGCCCTGAATCCTTGTACACTCAGCAAGAAGCTCCAAGAATATAGGATAGTTGTTGCCAATCTGCTGAATCATTGCCCATATGTTCCAGGGTGATGCGGTAGTACTTCTCGGCTCCTGGGTATGAGGAGAGGGAGAATGCGTAGTCGCCGGCTAATTGGGCGTAGTGGGCGATTTGTTGGGGGGCAGCACCGCCGAGGACGAGGTGGTGGGTGATGGTTGCAGCCTCTTTTTTCTCGTTGCCGGCGTAGAGTTGTTTGAAGACTTCGGCGGCGCGGCGGTGCTGGCTGGCGCGGCGGGCCGCTGATAGGCTTTCGTAGAGGTGGCTGGCAAGCAGGGGGTGCCAGAAGCTATAGGTCACGCGGGTACCGACGCCCTCTTCTGTGAGCATGCCGGATTTGAGCGCTTCTTCGATCAGCTCTAGGACGGCGTCCTCGTCGTAGTTGGCGCTGCTCTCTTCCATCGCGCTTATGACCTGGAATTCGAAGGAGCTACCGAGGACGGCGGCTTTGCTGAGCAGGCTGCGACACTTCTGGCTGAGGCGGCCCAGGCGCAGGGTGAGGACGGCGCTTATGGTGTCGGGCAGGGGGTTTTGCTCCTCGCTGAAGAGGTGTTCGGCGAGGGCGGGCTCGGTCTCGATGGTGCGGGCGAGTTCTTCGGCGAAGAAGGGGTTGCCGGCAGCTCGGTTACTGATACGCTGTACCATGGGCTCGGATACCTGGGTGACCTGGGCGACGAGTGAGGCGATCTGGTCCTCGCGCAACGGTTCGAGGGGGATGGATTCGATAGCGCTCTCGCGTCTGAGGTCGGTGAGTAGGGGGCGCAAGGGATGATCCGGGGAGAGTTCCATGTCGCGACAGGTGCCGACGATGACGATGGGGTAGCCGTGTGTGCGGCGGGCAAGATAGGCGAGCAGTTCGCAACTGCTACTGTCCGCCCATTGCAGGTCGTCCAGCGCGATCAGGAGCGGGGTGCTCTCGCTGATCAATATGAGCAGTTCTTTGACGGCCTCCCACAATCTGAGCTGCTCTTGTTCGGGGGAGAGCGACATGGGGTAGCTCACTTGCGTCATTACCTCTTGTAGCTCTGGTAGCAGGTTGCTCAGGGACTGGAAGACGATAGGACGCTTATTGATCTCTTGCCGCTGCCATACGCCCTGCGTCATGGCTCTACGCAGCACTTCGATCCATAGATAATAGGGGGCCGTACCCTCCTGAGCGTAGACGCGGCTCCATGCCACCGCCCAGCCGCGCCTTTTGGCTTCGCGGCCCATTTCTTCGGCCAGGCGCGTCTTGCCGATGCCCACGTCGCCCATCAGGAGCACGCACTGTGGACGACGATGAGGGTCCAGAGTCGCCGCTGAGACACGCTTCTGAGCGGTAAGACGGAACTTTGCCGCCTGCTCTGTAACCTTCACAAGCGAGGTTAGGTGATCTAGCTCTTGTTCGCGTCCGACGAGGGGACTTTGATGGGCGCGACCGATCTGTACGCTGGCAATCTCGCTTGTGCCGCCGGGTCCCACGGGGGCGGCGCGGGTGGCCGTCTCGCGTTTCGCCTTCTCCGGCTGGTAGAGTGCCCCTTTCCCGGCCAACTCACGGCCAGCACGCAGATCATCGTAGATCGCTCGCGTCTCCGGTAGGGGCGCGATGCGATACTCCTGCTGTAGTACTGTATGCAAACGTTTGTATGCACGTAGCGCCTCGCCACGCCGACCCAGCTGTGCAAGCAAGCTCATCAAGCGCTGCACCGCCGCCTCGTTCGTTGGATCAATCGACAACAATCTATCTAGTGGATCAAGTGCGCCCGTAAAGGACTCGCGAGCAATCTGTAGATCGGCCAATTCTAGCAGGAGGCCGATCCAACTGCGCTGTAGCGTCTCGCGGCGCACGCGGGTCCACTCATTCTTAGCATCTTCGGGCAGGAAGGGGCCGGCGTAGAGACCCGCCGCCTCGCGTAGCAAGCTCTCCTTCTCGCCATTATCCGTGCTCTCAGTGGCGCGATTAACCAGATTTTCGAATGCGTCGGCATCGATCCAGATATGCTGGTGATCGGCCAGCACCAGCACCTCGCGCTCTGTGAGCAGTAGGGGAGATGTTGCGGGCCGATTGCGTCCCGGCTCGAAGAGTTGGCGCAGGCTATAGACCGAGCGATCCAGGCGACTTGCGGCCATCTCCATCTCCAGGTCCGGCCACAGAGCCTCCATAATCTGTTCGCGTGTCAGCTTGCGGCCTCCCACGCTTACCAGGCAGCCGAGCAGGGCGCGTACACGTTGATGCTGCCAGGTTGCATCGGTGACAGTCTGCCATTCAAGCGGATCGCGCGGATTACGGCGCTCCAGGCGAAACTGGCCCAGCGCATAGATACGCAGCGTTGACAGTTCGCGTTCCGTCTCCTGAGCGGTTGGAGCTGGTTTCGCCACACCCATCGCCACCTGAGCCTCCGGTGGCAGATGTTTTCCTACGTATGTACGCGTTGTGCGACCATCAACCGTCTGGTAAGAATACCAATAGGGGCCATGCCCAACGCCCTCGCGGCACCGTTTACAGCGTGGCTTCCCGCAGTAGCTCACCTGCTGATGATAGGAAATTTTACTATTCATCGCACCCTCCTGAGTAAGCCGCCAGAGCACCTGAGAGCCACCTGAAGGCCACGTGTGAGCGTTGTGACCTTTGTGAAGTGGATATCTCGTAAGTATCTTGTGGCATTATAAACCGCCGTCTACGTCCGTCATATACAAAATAGAGCAAGAAACCTGCTTTTCTGTGCTGAATATATATTGCCATCCCGTCCCGACGCTATCTTACTAATTTGACAACCCACAATGGATCAAATTATAAAAATGCTAGCTTTTAAATCTGTCTCATCCTGAAAACTATCTAAAACCGCAAAACTGTCTACCCATGAAATAGACGCCACACGATACATAATCTGTCTGATAGTATATAGCATAAAAGATAAAACTTCATCTCGCCTTAAATCTACGTAAATATAGTGGTCCTTTTGGATATCTAGCACAATTGGGGTACAAAATGGGGAAAGTCGGGCTATTCAGCGAGGAATGGTTAAGTGAGTAGTGCACGAACGAAACGAAACGCTGGGATGAAGTCTCAGTGAATAGCCCTGCGCGAAACAGCATATAAAATGATGTATCACCATGACAATAATATAGACGAACGATTCACATGAATGTTAACATTCCTCAAGGATACGTTTAATAGAGCACGATTAGAGTTCAAGGAAATTTAGTGTTAATCGGTAGATTTATACTAATGAAATCTTAATAAGGGGGTATAGTACTTTTTATGTGGAGGTGTGGAGAAAGCCACTGGACCTTTTGCTTTCCTCTGTCCTATACTTGCTTTATCGTGGGTAGCTGTCCCATAAACGAACACAGAAAGGGTAAATTATATGGCGCGAGATGAAGAGGTACAGAGCGCAATTGATAATTGGGCTCCCAGATTTGTGTCTAACGGCGTGGACTTCAACGACTTTCAACGTGTCTCTAATAGCGTGGAGCGTTGGGATGATTGGTGTCAGAAATGGTCCGAATGCGGCGCGATGCATGAGCAGATGGGCGAGCAGGCCGAGGCCGATGAGCAATATGAATCGGCGGCCTATCATTTCTTCCATGCCGCCATCTCCTATCATTTTGGAAAATATCTATTTGTGCGTAAGCCGCAAGAGCTGCGTGCCGCGCACGAGCACGTTGTACGCGACTATCAACGCGCCTTGCCGTATTTCGCTTTTCCAGGCGAGCATGTTGCCATTCCTTACGAAGGTGGTGCGACAATGTACGGCATTTTGAGGAAGCCCTGGCATACTCCCAAAGCGCCGGTCGTGATTCTGGTGCCTGGCTTGGATTCTGTCAAAGAGGAGCTGCATTTATATGGCGATGACTTTTTGATGCGCGGGCTGGCCGTGCTGGCAATCGATGGTCCCGGCCAGGGTGAGATGGAATTTGAGTTTCCGCAACGTCATGATTATGAGGTCCCTATCAAGTATGCCGTCGATTACCTTGAGGGTCGCGCAGATGTAGATGCCAGGCGTGTAGGTTTAATGGGCGTAAGCTTTGGCGGGCAATTCGCTGTACGGGCCGCCGCATTTGAGAAGCGTATAAAGGCCACCATCGAAAACTGTGGGCCATACGATCAGTACGCGAACTTCCACTCACGTCCGCGTATAAGCCGTGAAACGCTGGTCCATCGCCTGAAAGCTGCCAGCGAGCAAGATGCGCTCAACAAATTAAAGCAATTCAACTTGCAAGGCGTCGCCGAGCGGATCGAATCTCCCTTGCTTGTCATCCACGGCGTGAAAGACAGGCTCGTGCCGGTCGCGCAGGGAAGGCGTATAGCGGACGAGGCTGGCAAGCATGCGGAGCTATGGCTTTTTGAGGATGGTAACCACGTCTGTAACAACATCCCTTATAAGCATCGACCCCAGCAGGCGGATTGGATGCGCAAAAAGCTAGCCCATTGACTCCGCCTTCATAAATTGACGTGTCGCGACTTCGCCGCTCTCTAGACACTATATTGCCTTTTGCACTATTATTGTAAAAATCATAATAGGAGTGCAAAAGGCAATATAAGATAAAAATTTGCCTGTTATAGCGCTTGTCTTATTTGTCTTGTCTTTAAAGCCTGGTCCATCGTAATACCCTCAACACGAATCAGAAAGTCGCCTGGCTGCCATTTGTTTGAAGCGGGATCGGGTGCAAGGCGTCCAACGGAACGAATAGTGACGAGATGTGCGTGATCATCTTGATCAATCAATTCTGCACCTTTCTCAGGAACAAAGGGACTAATTTTTGTGGCCCTGACAGAGAACTCCACGAGGCTATTTGTGATACGGGGAGAGCAGAACAGGTTGCTAACCTCTCCGATAAAACTATATTGTACTTGTGATTCTACTGGTAGTTGTCTGTTGTCCATGAGTTGTCCTTTTATGATTTATACCTGATACGTTTAGAATACTAATAGTCACATTATAGAGTGCTGAAAAGGATACTATTGATATGCAAAATATTTTGAGTCTTTGTTTGCCATTTGTACGACGCTGGGGACTGATTCTAGTAATCGCTACGATTTTATGTGCTGGCATAACTCCCCTTGTCACCCATCTCATGATACAACCTATCTATGAAGCACAGACAACGCTCACTGTTACGGTCACTAGAATCGATCTTGCGCAGGTTCAGGATTCACGTCCATCTATATATGTCCCGAATCGGCTTGTGGCCGCCTTTAACTGGAATAAAAGCTCTGAACTTCCGCAGTCAGGTTTCACAGTGATGTCAACATGCAATCAGTTGCTTAAAACGGATCAAGTGCTCCAGCCTGTCGCGGCCCGGCACGGCCTGACAACGCAACGGTTGAAAGCTATGGTGACCACAACGCTTCAATCCGATGCTCCAACTATCTTCATCGTTGTTGATGACACTGACCCGATTGTGGCGGCTCAGCTTTCATACGAGATAACTAAATCCCTGATCGATTATTTGGCTACAGAGGAATCCTGGTTAAAGTTGAGTATTACTAATCTTATCATCCCAACACATCCTATCACCCCTGATCCCTGGCACGATAGTCTGCTGGGTGCATTGATTGGGTTTGGCCTGGCACTGACAATTGTTGCGATATATAGTTGTTTGCAAATGTTGATAGTTCGGAGGCGGTCTGCTATGTAGAGAGTGTAATATGTATAATAAAATTATCTTGATTGGGACGATGGTAGATTATCCTAAAGAAATATATGATCCTGCTGGAAACCTGCACATGTGTTTTTCGCTTAATGTGCCTTTGCCTCCTGACTCTCCGCCAACGTATTGGGGCCAATTGCCATCAACGCAAGAATGGATGAGCTTATTTTGAGTGAGAAATGTGACGCAAGCATCGTTTTTGCTCGTAAAACATCTTAAACCTATAGGTGCCGATTTATCGTGCACCGTAAGTGCCATCAACCTAAGAATGGATGAGCTCATTTCGGATGAGAAATGTGACGCAAGCATCGTTTTTGCTCGTAAAACATTCGGAACCTATAGGTGCCAATTCATTGCGCACATACCGGCTTCCCCAAAGGGGCACGGCAGCCGGAGGGTTCCACGAAACTTCCTAATACACGAAAAGCTCACTCTGCCTTTTAAAACCGGATAATTCACATTTATCCTGTATTTTAACCAATAAAAGGAGCGATACACGTATTTTATGCAAATAAGGCAGATGAACATTTGTGTATAAAAGCACGTTTTGTGG
Source organism: uncultured Chloroflexia bacterium (assembly GCA_963850365.1). GTDB lineage: Bacteria > Chloroflexota > Ktedonobacteria > Ktedonobacterales > Ktedonobacteraceae > Dictyobacter. The sequence goes on along the minus strand of CAWKKX010000036.1, from coordinate 32,377 downwards.
AACTCTCCGGCTGCCGTGCCCCCTTTGGGGGAAGCCGGTGTGTGCACGATAAATCGGCACCTATAGATTGCAGCGTGTTTTGCACGAAGAATACAATAAGCGTGCTTTCCTTTTTCTCGCTCAATAAGCTCATCCATTCTTAGGTTGATGGCACTTACGGTGCACGACAAATCGTCATCTATAGGTTTCGTGCATTTTACATAAAGTGCAAGAGGAGTAACTGGTGGAAAAGATGGGGACAGATAATCCGCCCCCACATGCTTGCGTGAGAGAGTGTTGATGATAGTATTGTTGTGTTGTAATTACAACGCTTTGACGCGAACCGCTAGATTAGGCTTCGGCCCCACGCTCGGTGCCGATTTGAGTTGCACAACAAAATTGGGTGGATCAAGGCTTAAATCGACTGCATTGACCACCGCCGCTATGGTCGCCATGACCTGGAGTTTCGGCCATGCCAGCTCCTAAACATGTATGCTCACCAATGGTAAACGGTGCGAATGCGTTCGCTTGATGATGCTCGTGTCGCGGCTCAATGTAGCGGTCAATGTCAAAGGTGAGCGGGTCAGGGAAAAACTGAGGCAGAAAATGCGTTACGGCCGTCCCAACCAGCACGTTTGCTCCCTTTGGAACTCTATAACCCTCAAACTCAAAGTCATCAACAGCTGTACGAGGTACACCAGGTCCAACTGGATAATAGCGTAGAATCTCCAGAATTGCCGCGTGTAGTACCTTCATCTGCTTGAACTCTTGCATCGTCGGCGTACTGGTTTGGCTGAACACAGAGCGCACCTCCGCCGAGACGCGTTCCCAGACATTAGGATGTTTTAGCAAGGCATAGATGGCAAAGCTACAGGTCAAGGCAACGGTATCGATGCCGGCAATATAGGTCCCGATAACTGCGGCGCGTAAGAAATCAGGTGGGTAAGGTGCGCCATTTTCATCGACTGCCTCTAAGACATCATCAATAATTGTACGATCCTCCGGCGTTTTGGGCCTGGCTTTATGATATGCGACCACCTCGTCAACTAACTGAAATACGCGTGCCTGTGTGCGACGGAAAGCAGGGAGTCTTAAGGTGAACATTGGTAATTGATGAGTTGTAGATATTTCGGCGGTCGTTGTAAAGAATTTCTGTAGATCTTGAAAATACTCTTTGGGGTCATAGTGTAACAGGACGACACCTAATTGAGTCGTGATCAATTGTTTCATCATGGGAACAATCAAGACACGCTCGTCGTTTTTCCAGGATTGTACGACCTTTTGTGTAAGGTGTATCATAGTAGGTATGGATGGCGCAACCGCTGTTTTTGAAAGCGGTCGCCGTAGCACCTTGCGCAACTCGCGATGCTTTTGTCCATCATGGCTTAATAGGAAGTTCGTCGATTGCATGCCAAGTGCAACGCCCTCGTATACTTCTCTAACGCTCAGGTACTCTTTCCCTTTACCGGTCAAAAATTGATTGGCTTCGATGCCGGCAAGAACCGCAAACTCACGATGGAGCGCACGGATTCTAAAGATTGGTCCATGCTGTTGATAGCCACGAACCATTAATTTTAACGGATCTGCGAGCATATCTTGAACATTGCCCAGAACTGGCGTTCCCGGAACTACTGGTGGCAAGGGTAAGTTGCCTTTTTTCTTCTGCATAATAGCCATAAGCGAACCTGTCCTTCCATGCTTTTTTGTCGTGTGCAACGTGTACCTTTTAGAAGAGTACCTACAATACCGAAAAAGGTCAAGTGGCTGTTCTACATATGCGCTTTCAGATACGACGCTCTCAAATGAGCTCCCATGAAACAACTCTATTCGCGTACTGCTTTGTCAAACGTCATTGCGTTCGCATCACGGGGCGTATCAGAGGGGGCGAGGACGACAACCACAAGGGCTCCACACCGCCCCACACCACCCCTTGTCGCTACGCGGAACCTGGGCACGGATTCCGCATTTCATGCTTGAATGCACTTACTAAAACGTGCATGAGCATTGCGTTTTTCGTGCGAGATTATTATGTTATGATTGAGTATCATCGATCCATTCCTGGCTATCTGGCGGAAAGAGAAACGGGTGAACCATGAGTGCCTATGAGCATATCAAATTCTGGCATGACGCCACGCTGAGTAATCTTGAACTGCTGCATGCGACCTATGTCACACACACCTTTGCTCCCCATACACATGAGGGCTATGTGATAGGCGTCATTGAACAAGGCGCGGAGCAGTTTGCCTATCGGAGAAGTCAACATGTCGCACCGGCCGGAAGCATCGTGTTTATCAATCCTGGAGAAATGCATACTGGTTCGTCCGCAACCGAACACGGTTGGACCTATAGGACACTCTACCCATCGATCGAGCTATTACAACGTGCGGTATCTGATCTCACCGGTCGGCAGCGCGATATCCCCTTCTTTGCTGAAGCTGTGGTCCACGATCCTGAAATGATGATGGAAATTTCCCTCACACATCGTGCGTTGGAAGAACAAGCGTCCGCCCTTGAACGGGAATCGCGGCTCTTATGGACCCTCTCCCGCTTAATTTTGCGCTATGCCGACGATCATCCGCGTCCCCGTCCGTTGCGCGAAAGAGCATATGGGCATCCAGCGCGTCCGCTCCTATCTCGAGGAAAACTACGCCGAGAACATCTCACTCGAACAGTTGGCCGCGATTGCTCATCTCAGCCCGTTTCACCTGCTCCGCTCGTTTAGAGATCAGATGAGCTTGCCTCCTCATGCCTATCAGATACAAATACGGATCATGCATGCGAAGCATATGTTACGTCTGGGTTTGCCATGCATAGACACAGCAATGGCCGTAGGCTTTGCGGACCAGAGCCACTTCACCAAACACTTTAAGCGCATTGTCGGCGTGCCACCCGGACTGTACGGCGAGTAAAAAATAGCAATATCAGACAAGACAGTCTCCCCAGCGCCTTCTATAATGACACTATGACAACTTCACATTCTGAATTCTTGCATGGTATCAGAGACGAACTCCCAATCCTGTTAGGTGTGCTGCCTTTCGGTATGATCTATGGAGTGTCAGCAATCAGTGCGGGCATCCCGGCGAGTATCGCGCAAGCCATGTCATGCATCGTCTTCGCGGGTTCGGCACAATTCGTAATCGCCCAGCTCATCGCGGCTGGCACGCCTTCGCTTGTCGTCATCCTGACAGCCTTTATCGTGAATATCCGCCATATGCTCTATAGCGCATCGGTGTCTTCCTACACCCGCAAACTCCATCCTCTCTGGAAGTGGCTGCTGGCATACCTCTTGACCGACGAGGCTTACGCGGTGACCATCTTGCACTACCAGCAGCCAGGAGACGATACGCAGAAGCACTGGTATTTTCTGGGAGCCGGGCTGGCGTTGTGGACGACCTGGCAACTGAGTACTGCTATGGGTATATTCCTGGGCGGGCACATCCCTGCTTCGTGGTCACTGGACTTCACATCTACGCTCACTTTTATCGCGCTCGTCGTGCCCGCACTCAAGGATCGCGTGAGCGTAACTGCTGCACTGACCGCCGCGTTGACTGCGCTGCTCGTCATTGCATTGCCACTGAAACTAGGGATAGCTGTCGCCGCGCTGGTTGGCATCGCTGTCGGCCTCACTCTAGAGATGAAGAAAACAAAGTCTATAATGAAGTCTATATAAAGTATATATATAGTAGACCGTTGCTCTTCATTTGAAGGCTCGCATCAGCGTCTTGAATCAGGCTCAGAGCCAATTGACGCATCGTGCCAACCCGTCAAATGAAGGCGAACGGCCTTATTAGGAAGGAGACGGGTAGGTATGTCACAGGGATTGCTTTGGGTGACCATCATCATTATCGGACTGCTGACCCTGGGTATTCGTCTATCCTTTATAGTGTTCATGGGCAAGATACAGGTCTCGTCCACGGTGCAACAGGCTCTACGCTTCGTGCCAATCGCCGTGCTCTCAGCGCTCATCGCGCCCGCGCTCTTCTTCTCTGGCGGCTCACTAAATGTATCATTTAGTAACATTCGGCTCATCGCGGGGATCCTCGCCATACTCGTCGCCTGGCGCACAAAAAACGTCCTGCTGACAATCTTTATCGGTATGGCCTGTTTACTCGTCTTGCAGTTGTTTATGCCGCCTCATTAGTTTGCGCGAAAATTCACAGAATGCACTTTTTTTCGCAACGCACCACCCTCTTTTGTATTATATGCCTCTAGTGTCCAATCAAGCTTCTCAAGGATGTCTCGTGATGGATAGTAAAGGAGAAATTCGAGATCGGCGGCTATTCTGACACTTTGATAGCGCAACTTTCCTAATAAACTTATGATTTCATTGCGAATATCTTCGGTGAGGCCTTTTTGGAATACAAGTAGATGTTGTGCTCGTAACGCTGCCAATATTTCGTTGTAAGTGGGTTGCGGGTCCTGTCTCAATTCACGTTTGCGTCTGGAATTGAACTCACCGCGCGAAACGCAGACAGGGCAACCGCAGCGAGCGTATTGGCGTATATTCGGGCTATAGCGCCATCCCACCACCTGCGATACCTCGCGCACTTTATGAATCTCTTTGGGCTGAATTGTGCGCATAATAATGAGTTCATAGCCACGAGGATCGTCCACGGACAAGAGCTGCCGATGGGCTTCGACAACAGGAATATGCTCGTGTACTTTACCATAATGTCCAAACCAGACCATCTCATCATCAGGAATACGAAAATAGACGCCCATGATGTGACGTTGCTTGAAGCGTCTCAACTCTCTCAACCACTGATGTGCCAGATAGTAGTTTTGCATCACTGGCAAACAATAGACACCCCCTTCTCCTCTGGCTATGCCTGAGTGTAGGATGCGTTTGATATTCTTTTCTGGCGTTAAATGAACCAGCATCGTCATAGTTTGCTCTCCATGCTTTATTTTTTGTGTTGTAAGATGAGGAGTATTACTTTCCTCTTTTGTGGGATCTGATATATGTGTGTGTATATATTATTGATTCTTTGGTATAGCACATTATTTACATTTTTCATAATTTTTTATGCTAGCATAAAAAATTATGAAAAATGTAAATAATGTGCTATAAGTACTAGAAGTGTGGTGAGGTCGCGCCAACTCAGCAGAGAAAAAAGTGAGTTGGAATACGAGTGAGCTGCTGTTGAAAACCGAAAAGAACAATGCTATGCTGAGATGAGAAGAGCTGTGAGTGAGCGCATCGCTACAAACAATAATACATGTTTGCTGTTCTATCCTGAACCACAGCGTTTTATATTGTAAATAATAATCACAGCATATTTAAGGAAAAAATAATGTTTACAGGTATCATAGAAGAAGTTGGCACGCTGCTCCAGAGCGAGCCGAGCAGCCTGGTGATTCAGTCGCATATCTTGCATGATGTTGCGATTAAGGATAGTGTTGCGGTCGATGGCATTTGTCTGACGGTCATTGAGCGCGGCGATGACTGGTTTCGCGTCGATACGATGCCGGAGACGCTGCGCCGTACGCGGCTGGGCGCTCTGGATGCGGGTGCACCTGTGAACCTGGAACGTTCGCTCGCCGTCAATGGTCGCATGGGTGGTCACATGGTGCAGGGCCACATCGAAGGCACCGCCAAGATTCTCGCGCTCAAGCCCGATGGCATCGGTGTGGATATGGAGATCGAGCTGCCCGGCCCGCTTGCCTCTTATATTATCGCCAAAGGTTTTATTGCCATCAACGGCGTCAGCCTCACCGTCGTCGATTGCCTGCCTGATCGCTTCTCCGTCTCGCTTATCCCCTATACGCGTGAACACACAAACCTGGGACATCTCCAGGTCGGCTCGCAGCTCAACCTGGAGACTGATATTATTGGTCGCTATGTCGCGCAATTTCTGAAGCAATCTAACTTATTGCCGAACTAGCTCCCAGGCAGGTTCACTGAATTTAGCTCAAGTACAATGTATAATCGTATTCTGTTCCGGCCAGGTTATGTACGTGGAGGAGCATCTGTCCACGCGCATGATTATATATGCCAGTGCCACCAGTGATCGCCATTGTAGAATCAGCATGATCGTAGTATGGTCCCTCGATAGAGATCTGGCCCCCGTTAAGGAAAATGGTCCCGTGGCACTCATAGGCGATTCCAACGAGCGTTCGTGTGCAAACTCCTTGATCGTTACCGACCTGCACTTGATCAGTTGCATTATAAAGAGAAGCCGAATAAACATCGAGATCTCCAGGTGAGTCACCTACGGGAGCATTATCAATGATCGTATCGGTAGGATGCTCAATAACATGTATCACAGTCTGATTGGCAGTTGCGGCACTACTATGTACAGGAGCACCAATGCTCTGCATTAACAGCCCGGCTATGAGCGCAAGAGTGAAAAAAACAAGAGTTCTGCAAGCGAGCGAAAATCTTCTTATCATCATATCTCCTTATGATTGTGAAACGGGACAAGGAAAACGATTGGGAAAAGAACGTTTTCATATATTTATATCATAAGGAATGTAAGTGAAAAGAATGTATGCATATATAAATGAAATATTGTACATGTAATTTTCACAATATTTCATTTATATATGCATCATGAACCAGTGAGCTCCTGCCGCAATGCAAGCAAGCTCGCAGTGTGCATGTTAGTTGAGCAAGCCACGGCGCATAGCGAGACCGCCCAGGCCAATAGCAACGATAGCCGAGCCCGCCAGTATCGCCACGTCGAGTCCAAGCTGATCGAACGAATTATAGAAGACGGACATTTGTAGTGCGTGATTGCCGTATGTCAGAGGGATGAACGCGCCAATATTTTGTAACCAGACAGGCTCAAAGGCCAGCACGCTGACCCCACCCGCCAGAAAGAAGAGGTAGAGCGCCAGGTTGATTGCTACGGAGTTGACGGCCTGGATACGCTGTATAAGTGCGCCAAGCATAACGCCCATACCGGCACCGAACAGGGCGATAAGCGCAACCACAAGCAATGTGCTCAACCAGTAAACACCTTCGGGCCGCGTCCAGCCCAGTATATAGCCCAGGGCGATGACTATAAGCCCCAGACCAAAGGTCGTGACGAAGCCAGCCAGCACCTTGCCAGCTATAATCGCCATGTTAGTTGCAGGCGACATCAGAACCTCTTTAATAGTACGTGTCTCCCACTCGCGGGCCGTCGATAGGCCACTGGTGATCAGCCCACCAATTGTTAGCAGAAGGACAAGCGTGGGGACAACATTATATTCGAAGAGTTCTATGTCGCGCTGGCGCAGGTCGTGTTCATGCGTCGAGATCTTAATGGGGCTGGCCGATCCCTGGGCCTGGTAATACTGCGTGATCACATCAGGGACCGAGCGACGAATATCGTTGGTGAAGTCGAGGTTCAGGTTGTTGAGCCGCACCATGACCGGTGACGGATCGTGTTGCTGGACGCGCTGCGTGAAATCGGCGGGAATGGTAATGATGGCTACCACGTCTAGATTGTTATACAGCACTTGCGCCTGTTTTGCACTGGCATCGGTAATGCGAAAGACATCAGCTGCGTGGAAGGTTTGCGCCATCTGCACGCCTTGTGAACCATGATCCTGTACCACCAGCGCAACCGGACTGTGCCCGACTGCCGCTGCCCCCAGTGCCTGCACCAGCAGAAATGCCATCGGTGGCAGGAGAGTCGCGGCAATATTTTCAGGATGGCGTAGCCAGACTCGCAGATCTTTGATTGCAATGGTCCAGGCCATGCGTAAAAAAGTAGCGAATGTATAATTCATGCGTAATCTCCTTATTGGTAAGGTGCGTAGCGATCCCCACAGGGGCGTGGTTGTCGCCCTCGCTAATGGGCTAGCGTACTACGGCGTAGCGCGAGCGTTGCCAGCGCCAGAAAAGCGAGTGCATAACCGCATAGGATCAAGACATTCAGCCCTATGCCTAGCGTGTTTAACGTAAAATTGTGAAAGGCATGCTGCTGCAATACAATCGCGTAATAAACCGGGAAGATCTCAGCAATGATCTGCGTTGCTTTGGTGCCGAACGAGATCGGGCCAAAGGGTCCGCTAACAAAGAACAAAGGTATCGAAATGCCTAACGCAAGAGCCGTAAGCGGCAGGCGCTGCTTGATCAGCGTTCCTAGCAGCGTACCCAGGGCGGTAAAGATGATTAGAGTCAGCAAGGTAAAGCCGATGACCTCGCCCCAGTGGACAGGGTTGGACGCCCATCAAGAGGACCAGCGACCGCGAGTACGACAACAATTGAGGCCAGGCTCATAAGGAACGCGCCCAGCATTTTCCCTAACAACATAGCGGCCCGGCTGGCCGGTGAGAGCAGCAATTCTTTTACTGTCTCTTTCTCCCATTCACGCGCCGCCGAAGTGCCTGCTTGTAGCAGACCCCCCACAACGACCCCAATGACCAGAATCGAGACCGCTAAGTAATGTACATAATCGGTATCCTGGGGATAGGCGTCCTGCTCACTCATGCTCACCGAGACCAGATGAGGAGAAGCTTTGGCATAAAACGTCGTAATTGATAGCGGTACAGCGCGACGGATATCTGCAGTAAAATCGGTATTGAGGTTATTGATCGCCAAGTCTACCTGCACCGGCTGATGCTGCTGCACACTTATATCGAAATTTGCAGGAATGGTCACGATTGCTACTATTTTGCCCGCACTGAGCAGGCTATTAGCCTCGTCGGCGCTCGCCTGTTGTAGCCGAAACGAGTGTGCGTGGCTCATCGCCGTGTAGAGCTGTTGCGCGTAGGGTCCCCTATCCTGCATAACCACTGCCGTAGGAGCATTGCTGCCCGCGAGCACGAACAGGCTGAGCAGGATGAGAAAGTTCATGGGGATAAAAACCCCAACGATAGTGAACACACGTTCGGTCAGGGCGGTCCTGATATCTTTTTTTGCGCAGGCCCAGGTCACGCGCAGGTGATAGAAAATTTCTTGCATAGTATCGGCCTCCCGGTATGATAGAGAGCAGCTAAGTTAATCGCGGAGCGCTTTGCCTGTCAGGCGCAGGAAAATCTCGTCCAGGTTAGGTTCGCGCACAACCAGATTGCGCAGATCACCCTCGTGTGAGAGAATGTTGATCACCTGCGGGACCACATTGTTGCTGCCCTCAGTGATGATGCGCAGATGTGCCTCGGCATCCTGTGTCACCTCCATGACGCCAGGTAGCGCACGTAGCTCATCAATGGACTGTGTGCGCGAGGAGGTCTCGATATCGATAATGCTGCCGCCGTATGTCTGCTTGAGATGGTCGGGCGTATCCAGGGCAACCAACTTGCCACGATCAATGATAGCCAGGCGGTCGCAGAGGGCCTGCGCCTCTTCTAGGTAGTTTGTCGTGATAAGAATAGTTTTGCCCTCATTGCGCAGTATGCGTATATAGTCCCAGATCGCGTTACGCGCCTGTACATCAACGCCCAGCGTTGGCTCATCCAGGTAGATCAGCCTTGGCTCGTGGAGTAAGGCGCGACCAAGGGCCAGGCGGCGCTTCATCCCGCCCGAAAAAGTGCCCACACGCGAATCTTTGCGGTCGAGCAACTGCACCAGCTCTAGAAGTCCGTGTGATACGCTCTTTCTTCTGCGCACGCGGAATGCGGAACAGGTCTGCATGAAAATCCATATTCACCCAGGCCGTTAACTCGTCGTACAGGGCCGTCTCCTGCGGCACCGAGCCAAGCAGGCGGCGTATCTTACGCAGGTCATGGCGCACATCGTAGCCTAATATACGAATCTCGCCACTCGTCGGCTGGGAGAGGCCACTAATCATATTGATCGTCGTCGTCTTGCCCGACCCATTAGGTCCAAGCAGGCCGAAGATCTCCCCTTGCTGAACCGTCAGGCTGAGATGGTCAATTGCCTGAAAGGTTTTGAACGACTTACAAAGATCCTTTATTTCAATCGCAGGAACTTGCGTCTTAGCAGTATTTGTGGATGTCGTACTCTGCGCGTCTTGTAGGGGGACTGAATTGTTTGTGTTCATCTGCTTTTCTTACCCTCCACTGAATATATAACTTTTTTTAGGGATAGTGCGAGCTGAACTGCCTCTTGCTCACTTAAGTTAGCCGTCAGCAGATTTTGCATTTGATCTGCGATGACATCGATTTCGAGTATCATCTGTCGCCCTTTTTCTGTCGCAACAAGGATACTACGGCGGCGGTCATCCGGGTGACTGCATCTCTTTACCAACTCTAAACGTACCAATTCATCGACCAGCGCTGTCATTACTGGCGGCTTGACACGATACATCTCAGCCAGCGCCCCGGTCGTCACTGTATCTTGCTGAGAGAGGAGGCTGAGAATAGCGGCCTCGCTCGGCGTGATCTTCAGTTGGTCAAGCATAGTACTGTAACAGTTGAATGCTACACGCTGTGCCATCGTCAGGAGTGTGCCGATCCTGGTATCCCAAAAGCTATCCAGGTCGCTCAAGTCATTCACTTTATCCATTGTGACCAATCCTTCTTAGCTGATAGCGAATCATTAGTCTGCATAACATTTAGTTTACCTAACATTTAGTTTACATAAGTAAATAGAAAAAGTCAAGCCTGTTTGTGTCGAGGTTTGTAGAGATTGGCAGCAATTGCTATCATCCTAAGAATGGATGAGTTTATTGAGGGAGAAAAAGAAAGGCACGACCATTGAACTTTTCATGCAAAACACACAAAAATCTATATATGACGATAAAATGCGCAAATATGTTTTCTGGGCGATTTATCGCGCGAGAATGGAGGGACCAGATTTCCCCTATCGCGTCCGCTCCCCGCGCTCTGCTCACACGCTCGCCATGAAATCCACGCTTTCGCCCTGATGCAGCTTTTCTAGCGATTTATCGCGTGTGAATGGAGAGACCATATTTCCTGGTTCCATCCGGCTGAAGCCGGAATGTGCGCAATGAATTGGAATCTCTACATTTCTGCCATTTTATGAGGGAAACGACAATTGCGTCACCTTTCTCATTCAGAACAAGCTCTTGCATTCTTAGAATGATGGCACTTAGGGTGCACAATAAATAGTAACCTATACCTTTCGGGTATTTTTCGTGAAAAATACAATAAATTGATTGTTTCAATAAATGTATCTACAACGCTTCGATCTGCTGGCTATGGGCTTCTTCATGCTCTGCCATTGATATACTCCTTTTCTAGTTGCGTTCCATAAGCCCTTGTTGCCAGGCGAAGACGGCGGCCTGGGTTCGGCCTTCCAGGTGCAATTTGCTTAAAAGGTTGCTCACGTATCCGCGCACCGTTTTTTCGCTTAATACCAGTTGCTCTGCAATGTCGGCGTTCGTCTGTCCGTCAGCGATGAGCTGGAGCACCTCCAGTTCTCGTGGGGTAAGTTCTGCAAAGGCGGGCGGCACCTGCCGTTTTGCCGTGCGGACCTCTTGAATCATCCGTGCGGCGATGCGTGAGTGCAGTACGGATTCGCCATGTGCGGCTTTCCTGATGCTATCGGCTAGTTCTCGTGGGCGGATATCTTTCAAGAGGTAGGAGAGTGCGCCTGCACGTAACGCGGGGAAGATATGTTCGTCTTCCGCGTAGGATGTAAGCACTACAATCTGGGTGCGTGGGCTGAGCTGTTTCATGCGGCGCGTTGCTTCTACGCCGTTCATGCCTGGCAACAACAAGTCTAGCAGCACCACATCGGGAACCAGCTTCTCTACAAGTGGGAGAGCTGCCTCAGCGCTTTCGGCTTCTCCAACCACCTGCAGGTCGGGATGCATGTCCAGGAGTGATCGTACGCCTTGTCGAACAATCGTGTGATCATCGACGATGAGAATGGTAATTGGCTCGTTCATGCCCTTACCTGGCTTTCTGCTTGCCCTTCTTCGCACAGAGGGAGAAGAGGACAGTGTATCACAATGCGCGTGCCCACGCCTTTGCCGCTTTGGATCTGGGTTGTGCCCCCGACCTGCTCGATGCGTGAGCACATCGAGTGCAATCCAACACCTTTGTGCTGCTGTGAGTTGGCCTCGAATCCCTGTCCATTGTCGGAGATAGTCAAGGTGACATGCTGCTCTGACCGCTCCAAATGAAGGTGCATTGTACTGGCGTGGCTGTGGCGTGCGATATTGGAGAGAGCTTCCTGCGTCACGCGCCAGAGGGCCTCCTCGATCAATGCTGGCAACGAACAGCTTTGCGGCAGAGAGAGTGTGGCTGTAATATTACATTGGCGGCTCCAGGTCGTCACATAGTCGCGTAACGCCGTTATTAGCCCTTTTGCTTGCAGATCGGCGGGGCGTAATGCGTCGATCAGCGTGGTTAACTCCAGTTGGACCTGGTAGCTTAGCTCATCTGCGAAATTAAGATGTTCTTCCGCTTCTGCACTGTCTTGCCCAAGGAGCAAACGGGCCAGCTCGACTTGCACGGCGAGCGCAAAAATTTGCTGCTTGACGCTATCGTGCAGGTCTCGCGAGAGGCGAGTCCGCTCCTCCAGGCGTGCGTTTTGCTCAACCAGGATCTTCTCTCGTGCCGTGTGCGAGGCTAACTGTTCGGCCATCTGGTTAAAGTGGGCTTCGAGCTGCCCAATCTCATCTGCAGCCGTCGCTGGCAGGCGTTGCTCGTACTGACCAATTGCAAAGCTGGTCGTTGCCGCCGCTATTCTATGCAGGCGCATAATGATTCCTCGCGTGGAGAGGATGCCAAAGAGTCCCGCAATCAGGGAAAAGACGACAGCATCCGGTAGCATCATCTGGTTCCAGGTCAGGCTCAGTGGTTTGACGAAAAGGATGACTAGCGAGTGGATGATCTGGAGGAAGAGTACCATCCCAATTGTCACCGCGATATACGACAGGGTCATACGGACCTGCAACCCTTTCCACCTTGAGGACGCTTGATGATTGCTCTGTTGTGCCTGCATACGTATTTTGTCTTCCATCGCCTTTCCTTTCCCATTGCCAGGTATTCTTATAGCCATGTGTTTCTTGCTGTGAGATGTCTGCAATCACGCAAGCCGGGCAGAATCGCGCGGCTGTGCTAAATGGACTTGTTGTCAGGCCTGCTCAAGGATGCGGTTAAACGCCTGTATATAGCTTGTGTCGCCACTTTGTTTGCGCAGCATCCAATACTCTGCACCCCAGAAAAGATATGCATACAGAGGCGTATCTGGTTGGGACCAGCGCATACAGGTATTATAATTGCCTATGACGTGTTCTGGTAAGCAACTGTACATGCTCTGCCGGGAGGGATTAGGCGGGTTCGTTACTGTCTCCCACGGCTCGGCCTGCCCCTCCGTAATCATGAGTTGTTGCCCATGAGCGTGGGTCCAGGCGAAGAGCTGTTTTTGCCTTCGTTGTTGCCAGAGACTCTGGCTACCGTCCAGATAGAGCGTTCTGCTGCCAACGTTCATCAGCGCGTGACGTGGATAGTAGTCGATGCCAACTATATCGGCCAGGCGTTGCGCAACTGCTAGCGAATCGCCCTGGTCACGCGTCTGCCACCATTGGGAAAGACTGACCAGCAAAGAGGTTGGCAAAAAGCCATTCATCATTACCGGCCTGCTGGGATCGGCTTTTTTGAGGGCTTCTACTTCTTTTGCCACAAAGTCTACAGCCAGACGCCAGCTGTGCTCAATCCCAAGCTGATCGACGGCCTCGTGTTCTAGTTGCCAGGCGACAATGCTTTTCCGTTGCTTGTATCGCTCGACGATACGTGTAATGAATGTGGTTGCTGCTGTCAACAATGAAGAGAACGCGTCAGGCTTGATGAGGGTATGTTCTGGCAGTGGGTGTTTTAGATGGTGGGCGGGCACAAAAAATTCGGGATAGCCAAAGGTTTTCAGGGGGCCGACACAGAGAATAATCTGCTTGCCCGCTCGCTCGGCGGCATCGATCTGCCAATCAAGCTCGTCGGGACAAAAGCTGTCCGGCTCAGGTTCTATCTGATTCCAATATGCTCCTAAGCGAATGATGTGAAAGGGATAAGCAAGCAAGGTTTGCAGGGTTGTTCGCGCATCTAATCCGAGCGCAGCAACTTGCGGTGTGCGAAAGCTCAGACCGAGCAGCGTGGAATGACGGGGTTCGATGGGTACATGCCGCCATGCATCGGTTAGCGGTTGTGCAGGTTGCTTCAGGCGAGCTTCTAGAGCGACTGGTAGCGTAAGTAGGCTTGTAGCAGCAATACCAGTCGCTATAGTTTGTAACGTCTTTTGCGATGTTTTTTCTGTTTTCTGCATATATATCTTTCTGCTCTAGATTTATCGCTGCACTAATATATCCATGAATGCTCACGCCTTCGGCGTTCGTGCCTGTTTTTATTATTTATATTATTTTACAATTTACATAAATTTTTGCGCTCAGCGCAAAAATTTATGTAAATTGTAAAATAATATAGGAGATAGTCGAAGCGCGGCAAAGCCGTATGAATGCTCTGTTTGTGCTATCATAGATTGTCATCCGGGACCCAGTGATTGGTCCAGCGTGGGTCAATAGCGTCATCAGTACGCTGGAAGCGAATGTCAGTGGAGAGCCTCATCCTGTGCAAGGGGTCGCTGTTCTGTGTTGCGGCATGAACCATATAGGGGCTATGGATCAGCATATCGCCGGCCTCGTAGTCAGCGATCAGCCAGCGGCTCTTAAAGCGATTCGCCATGCTTGTGAGATCGGTGCTGATCCAGCCGCCCTCGCGCATATTGCGATTATAGGCACTGATGCGCTCCTCAGGAGGGAGGTGGGCGTTTTTTGCGCTGAAACTCGGCCTCCAGCTGGCGTCCCATCGTGTCTGAATGTTCCAGGTAGATCAAGCCTCCCATCTCGACCGGGATATCTCCAAGCGGTATCCAACTGGTACAGAGCTTGTCAGTCCCGGCACGCAGATAGATTAGATCATAGTGTCCGCCAGTGCAGTGGCTCTCGTTGGGGTGGGTGAAGCGAATGAGCTTGCGTTTATGTAAGTAGGGTGGTCCCCCCAGAAACTCCTGATAGAAATGCCAGAGACAAGGCATAGTGCAGAAATCCTCGTACTCCTGCGAACTGACGATCTCAAAGAACGTTTTCGCTCCAGAAAAGATCGTATGAAAGAAATACGCGCGGAAATCCAGAATCACATCGCGCTCAAAGAAACCTTTTAGCCAGAGGTAACCTTGTTGGCGATACACCTCCCATAGCTGTTTTGGGGGCAGGCGTGCATCGGTTGGCTCAAGCCAGCCCAGTCTCTCCGGTCTCATTTCCAGGGGCGAGCCATTGCTAACCAATGGCTTGCTGAGAGATCGCATCTTGTCCTGTTCCTTTCTTTTCTCTTGAAGGTAATATTCTTACCCTATTATCTCATAGGGGTGTATCTTTAATCTGAAAGGATCTGTCCTGCCCAAAACCGCCTGCTATTTGTGTGGGGCCTGGCACCTTTTTCCTGCCTGGCTTTCGTGAACTTATATAGTTGTCTCTTTGCTTGCTGTGTGCAGGCGGGAAACGATCACGAGTGCCCAAAGGTTGGCACAAAAGGCGAGAGCCTGAACGCCTGCTCGTATACTTTCCCAGAATGCGAATCCATTCAAGGCGCGTTGGAGACTGGCGGGGTCGCTGATATGTGATGTGCTCAGCATGAGTGGGGCAGCTTGTGTCGTAACAAGCAACGACGCGAGTGTGAAGAGTGCCGCCGCATAGATGGGGGCAGCGCCATTGCCTGGTAGACGCCGTCGATTAGTGAAAAACGTGACTGCAGCGGCAATGCTGAAAATGGTTCCACCGATCTTCTCAAATGGGTACAAGAACAGGCCATTGGTGCCCAGATCGGCCCACCGACTAAATGCGGCCCAGGCGAGTGCCCCGACGTGTTGCCATGCTGGCATTTCGATAAGTGCTCGGTTGATGCCGCTGCCAGATAAGCCATTAAAGGCTGCAGCCAGAAAGACACAACTAAGCAAAATGTAGCGGATTCTCGTGTTTAACAGATATTCACGGTTTCTTTCATTGGAATGACTCATCTTGTATGTTCTCCTGCGCCGTTTCGCTGCGCTTCTATTAGTCTGTTGATCTTCAATTGATGGGAGGCCGCGTAGCGACAGCGGCTTGTCCCACTGACTCCAACTACATTGTCTAGAAGGTTCAAAGAGGCCACGTGATTCGGTTTTGCCTGGAAGCCAATTGACCGAGTATATGTATTTCAGGGCGAAACGAGCAATACTGTTTGGGTACGGACGCGATAGGGAAAACTGGTCCCTAGGTTTACGCGCGATAAATCGCTATGAGTAGAGATATAGTGTATAGAAGCTTGAAAGGATGTGAAAGAGACCATGAGAAGAAAAGACGAAAAAGGAACACGGTATCTTCCTTTTTAAATCCAATCCATCGTTGCGTTTCTTTTCTCATTCTCACATATTTCCTCTAGTTCTGAGCGATTTATCGCGCGTGAATGTAGAGACCAGATTTTCCCTATCGCGTCCACTACCCAACACCTATGACGCTGTTCGCCCTGAAATCCACTCATGCAGCCTTTTCGACCCTCCAACAAGAATAAGTTGGAGTCAGTGCCACAGGCTTGCCCCTGTCGTCCTGGTTCGGCTTTACAGGCGGTTCCACCACGACAACCATAAGGGATTGTCGCTACGCGGCCAGCCGGCAATTGAGCCGTAACAGACTACTATTCGGTACTGGCTGGACTTGTTGTGGCTAGCCTTGTAGAAAGCATACAGGTTTTTGAGAAATAGGAGAACCGTTGCCAGACCGTGATGTATACGACAGGAAACGGTGTTTCTGGAAAGAGAGATATAATCGTTTTTGATCACAGCCTGCAAGCATACCCATAGAGGTAATCTCTGCAACTAAATGTATCGCTCACTCGTGAATGAAGAGAGAAGATCTCTATTTTATGGTATTCTACTGTTTGGGTTTATTTCTATGAACTTATTGGCGTCTGGCACGTGTATAAATAGACATTTTTCCCTGTTGAAGCTTCTATTGTTGCAGTTTGGCCGAAAAATGAGGCAAAGAGGAGCAATTTATGGATATAGGATATGAGCAGGCAGAGACATGCCGAACCGACAATACGCTGGCTGGTGGTGGGGAGATGGGCCGTCTGATGCGTGAGCAAGATTGGGGTGCGTCAAGTGGCTTTATACTGGGTAATATATCGCATTGGCCTCAGAGCTTGCGCACGGCGGTCAGTATTTGTCTGACCTCGCGCTTCCCCATTATTATTTTCTGGGGGCCGGAGCATGTGCAGTTTTACAATGATGCTTATCGTCCTATATTAGGTATCAGCAAGCATCCACAGGCGTTGGGACAGCGAGCGGAAGAGTGTTGGCCGGAGATCTGGGATGTGATCGGCCCTATGCTGCAAGGGGTGCTCAGGACGAGCGAGGCGACCTGGTCGGAGAATCAGTTGCTCCTCTTAGATCGCAACGGCTATGTTGAGGAAGCCTATTTCACCTTTTCCTATAGTCCCATTCGTGATGAGAGTGGCGAGGTGGGTGGAGTGTTCTGTGCGGTAACTGAGACGACGGATGCTGTACTCGGTACACGGCGTCTGGCAACGCTCCGTGCCCTGGGTGCTAATACTTCTCAGTCTCCTAGTACCGATGAGGTTTGCAAAGTTGCACTCGCATCTCTCGCTGACAATGCTGCCGATCTGCCTTTTGTGCTGCTCTATCTGCTCGATGCTGCTGGTGCGACGGCTTCTCTTGCCCGCCATGTTGGTCTGGTTAGTGAGGTATTTAGCCGCCAGGCCACGATTTCGCTGGCCGACCCTGATGCGCCCTGGCCGTTCGCGCAGATTGCCGAAACCGGGCAACCTGTGGAGCTTGCGCTTGTATATGCTGAAGATCTTACCTCTTACAGCGAGCCGGTGCCCACAACCGCATTTGTTTTGCCGATTGTCAGGGCCGGCGAGAGCAGCCCTTATGGTTTTCTTGTTGCAGGTATCAATCCGCGCCATCGCCTGGATGATGAGTATCGCGGGTTCCTCTCGCTTGTGGCGGGGCAGGTGGCTACAGCCATTGCCAGTGCTCGTGTCCTGCAGGATGCGCGTGAGCGTGCCGAGGCCCTGGCAGAACTGGATCGGGCCAAGACCGCTTTCTTTAGCAATGTTAGCCATGAGTTTCGTACCCCGCTCACCTTGCTGCTCGGCCCATTGGAGACTCTGCTGGCGGATACTCAGGAGCCACTTACAGATGCGCAACGCTCGCAGGTCGAGATGGTACGCCGCAATGGACTACGCCAGCTTAAATTGGTAAACACCCTGCTCGACTTCTCGCGTATTGAGGCTGGTCGCATGGAGGCCGTCTATGAGCCTGCGGACCTGGCGCGTCTCACTATCGACCTATGCAGCGCTTTTCACTCGGCTATCGAGCAAGCCGGGCTGCGCCTGCTTGTCCAGGTCTCGCCACTGCCTGACGACGTGTATGTGGATCAGGATATGTGGGAAAAGATCGTGCTCAATTTGCTCTCTAATGCGTTCAAGTTCACTCTACAGGGCGAGATTCGCGTGCAATTGCGTGCCGAGGGCGCTAACATTCTACTTTCTATCGCAGACACAGGTGTTGGTATTGATCCTCAGGACTTGTCGCATCTCTTCGAACGTTTCTATCGTGCTCATCCTACGCAGGCTCGTACCTATGAAGGCTCAGGTATTGGGTTAGCATTGATCCAGGAACTGGTGCGTATACATCATGGAACAATCGATGTGACGAGCCAGCCAGGTGTGGGTAGTACGTTCACGGTGACCATCCCACGTGGCAGTGCGCATCTGCCAGCGGACCGTCTTGGTCATTCAAGCAGCTTGCTCTCAGCCGTCGTCGAGGCTGAGCCCTACGTTGAAGAGGCTCTGCGCTGGCTGCCTGAGCCTGTGCAAGCGGATGAGCAGAGAGCCTCCTCCTCGATTCCTACTTCAAAACCTCCAACTATTCCTTTGCCAAACATCCCCTCGCCCTCCTCGGCGGTTGCTCGCATCCTGGTTGTTGATGACAATGCTGATATGCGCGACCATCTCAAGCGCTTGCTGAGCCCAATCTATACTGTACGTACTGTATCTGATGGCGCAACCGCCCTGACCTATGCTCAATCCTGGTCACCCGACCTGATCCTCACCGATGTGATGATGCCTGGTCTCAGTGGTTTTGACCTGCTGGCGGCTTTGCATGCCGATGCGCGCACACGCTTTATGCCGGTCATTGTGCTTTCGGCGCGGGCTGGCGAAGAAGCGGTCATAGAAGGGCTGAAAGCTGGTGCCGTTGACTATCTCGTAAAGCCATTCTCGGCCCGCGAGGTGCTTGCTCGTGTGCAGGCCCAGATTAAGATCGCGCATTTGCAGCGTGAGTCTATCAATCGTACTGGCACTCTGGAGGCAATCTTCGAGGCAATCGCTGATCCGCTATTCATCGTTGAGCCGGTTAATCATGTAACCGGTATGAATCGGGCGGCCCGCGAGCTATTGGGCGTTTCCCTGGATGATCAGTTGCCGTCTGAGGGGTTGCATACATATAAACATCTCTTTGAACTCTATGATGTAGAGGGCCGACTACTATCCTATGACGAGTGGCCCCAGGCTGCCGTCCTGCGTGGTGAGGCCATCCACGGTGCAGCCGCTATTGATGTTTTGATGCGTACATATGATGGGCGTTCGCTTTTTTTGAGCGTGACAGGCATGCCGGTCTATACAGATACAGGCGCGGTCAGTGCTGCTATCCTGGTGTGTCGCGATGTGACGGAGCGCAGGCGCGTCGAGGAAGCGTTGCGACAGAGCGAAGAGCGCTTCCGCACCGCTTTTGCTTCCGCGAGTGTGGGCATGGCACTGACGGACGTGCAGGGGCATTTTTTGCAAACGAATCCCACTTATTGTAAAATTACAGGATATACAGAGGAAGAATTACGGGGGATGGATTTTATATCCATAACGCACCCTGAAGCTCGTGTAAACACCGTCGCTTCTATGCGTAAGTTGCTCGCTGGCACGATTCCTGGCTTTGTGATGCAGAAGCGTTATATGCGGAAAGATGGCTCGCTGATCTGGGTTCAGAATAGTGTTTCGGTTGTGCATGATAGCGAGGGCAAGCCACAAAACCTGATCACATTGATTGAGGATGTTACAGAGCGGCGCGAATGGGCGCAGCGCACGCAGGAGGCGTTGGAGACGTTGCTGGCAATGGCGGAGATGCTCGTGAATGTGCCGGACCCGGCAAGCATGGATACTTCGTCTCAACATAACGATGTGAAGCAATTAGTTCAATGTGCCTGTGATCTGATAGGTTGTGAGGGGGCTATTATTGTGACCGTTGAGCCTGAAAGCTTGCGTCTTAATCTACTGGTGAGTGTAGATAGTACACCTGAATTTGAGCAAATAGGGCGTGAGCAGATCGCTAGCGTCCGTCTTAGCGATTATCTTTCTGCGGGCGATATCGCAAGGCTCACGATGGGCGAGGTCTTGCTGCTGAATATGAGCCAGCCGAGTACACCTGGTACGTCGATGTATGGTGTCGAGCAAGTGCTGTCGGCCCCTTTACGCATCGGGGAGCAGCTCCTGGGGGTGCTCTCCATCAATTATGATAGCATCTCTCACAAATTTCCTCTGGAAGAAGAGAAGGTCCTCTTGCGTGCTATTGGCAAATTGATTACATTGATGCTAGAGCGGGAGCGGCTGGCACGCGAGAAGACGGATGCGCTTGCACGTGAGCTGACCCTGCGCGAAGTGAATCGCCAGACGGATGACTTTATCGGTATTATCAGCCATGAACTTAAATCTCCGCTCACGACGATCAAAGGGAACGTCCAGCTGGCACGACGGCAGATGAAAAAAGTACTCGCGCAGAAGGCTGCTTTACCACAAGAAACGGAGAATTCGCTTACTCTGATATCGCGTTTCCTGGAAAGGGCCGAGCACCATGTCCTGGTGCAGACGCGGCTGATCAATGATCTGCTTGATGTTTCACGCATCCACGCCAATCGGCTAGAACTGCATAGCGGGCACTATGATCTGGTCTCTATTGTGCGTGAGGTCGTTGAGGATCAGCGCCAACTGGCCGAGGCTCGCACTATCAATCTTACTATAGAGGAGTCAACGGCCCCGATTAAGGCCGATATGGATCGCGTGGGGCAGGTACTCAACAATTATCTTTCGAACGCGCTCAAATATTCGGATGAAAGCAAGCCGGTTGCGGTTCGTCTCTATCGTAGAGAAAAGGGTGTGCGGGTGGAGGTTGTGGATGAGGGGCCGGGGCTTTCACGGGTGCAGCAAGAGCATATTTGGGAGCGCTTCTATCGTGTGCCGGAAGTTGCGGTTAAAAGCGGCTCTGGCATTGGTCTGGGGCTGGGATTACACATCTGCCGCACTATTATTGAGCGCCAGGGCGGTCAGGTCGGCGTCGAGAGTATACAAGGGCAGGGAGCCACATTCTGGTTTACCCTGCCACTCGCTGACCGCTTGTCCGAAAAGGAATAAAGGGAAAGCCAAATGAAAATCAAACCGGACGAAACCGTCTCAGAGCACCCGCCAGAGCCCATAGGAGGTTCGTTATCCCTGTCCCCTGGACAATCTGGCAAGCATAAAAAAGGCTGGCGAGCGCTACCAAATTGGTTTTTACAGAATACCTTTACGTCGCGTTTTCTTGCCCCTCCTTTGCATCATCCGGTTGCTGGCTACCTGGTTGCGCTCATTGCGCAGTGCATCGCGTTAGTTCTGACAGCCTTCCTGACGATGCTATTTCCCACATTTCGTTTTCCCGGCGCTTTGTTCCTGCTAGGTACGCTCCTGGTTGCTCTGGGCTGGGGGGCGCTGCCAAGCATTGTTGCCACCTTTATAGGGGGTATTCTGCTGATATTTTTTTTGCTCCCACCATACCTCTCGTTGACTCTAGCACAGATTGGTGATGGTGTTGGCATCGCTCTCTATTTTATTGTCGGTTGTAGCATTGGTCTGTTTGCCAGTCAGATCCAGCGGGCGCGGGAGCAGGCTGAACAGCTTGCTAGTCGTCTGGATGGTATCCTGCAAGCCATCCCTGACCCTATGTTGCTCTATGATGTGCATGGTCGCTCAACTCCTCTCAATCGAGCTGCACAAAGGAGAGATGTTGTGCTGGTTCAGGATATGATGCTGACTGACGCACTCTCTGCTCTCAATATCCGTTCGGTAGATGGTGAGCTTTTGACAGAGGACAATGTACCGCTGACACGTGCGCTGCGAGGCGAGTCGGTTGTTGGTGAGGAGATTTGCTATCATGCCATTGCCGATCAACGTGACCATATTATTTCGGTGAGTGCCGCACCGGTGCGCTCTATCGATGGGGGCGTCATTCAAGGAGCCGTGGTCGTCTCGCGTGACCTGACTACCTTGCGTGCTTCTGAAGAGCGTTATCGAGCAATCGTGCAGACCGCCAACGAAGGCATCTGGCTTATTGATCAGCATGGGCGAACGGTGTATGCCAATGAACGCATGGCCGAGATGCTCGGCATCTCGGCTGCTGAACTGGTCGGGCGCAGGTTGCTCTCGTTTGTCTTGCCTGAAGATGAGATGCAGTGTCAGCAATATATTGTCAACAGCCTGGAAGGTCGCGCCGGTCAGTTCGAATTCCGCTTTCGTCGCAGCGACGGCAATATCCTTTATACTATGGCGGCGACCAGCCCTATGCGCGATGGAACCGATGCGATAGTGGGCATGCTTGGCCTTTATACCGATATCACTCATCACAAGCGTGCCGAGCAGGATCTTGAGCTTAGTGAGGAGCGCCTGCGCCTGGCTTTACGTAATTCATCCATCAGTGTGTATCAGCAGGATCGCGATCTGCGCTATACGCGTCTGTATAATTCCGTTAGAACAGAAAGTATTCTTGGAAAGAACGACGCGGACTTTATGCGATCCGAAGAGGCAGAGCACCTGACCTTGCTCAAGCGCCATGTGCTTGATACCGGCCAGAGCATCCGTGAACTGGTGCAGACCACGACGAGCGATGTAGGCGAGCGCGTCACTGAGTTGACCATAGAGCCGCTACGTGATAGTGGGGGGGCGATTGTTGGCATCATAGGAACGGCCCTTGACCTGACGGATCGTATTCGTGCCGAAGAAGAGCGGACACGCTTGCTCGCGCGCGCCCTGCGTAGCGAGAATCGCTTCCAGCGTCTTTTTGAGGCAAATCTTGTTGGGCTTATAATTTCCAATAACGAACGGATCATCGAGGCAAATGACGCATTCCTTAATATGGTTGGTTACAGCCGTGAGGACCTGGAGGCCGGGCTTGTGAGTCGGGGTACGATTACACCAGCAGAATATGTTCTTCAAGATGAGCAAGCCATCAAGGACTTTGCTATACATGGGGAGGCTGCACCATATGAGAAAGAATATATACGAAAGGATGGCAGCCGTATACCTGTCTTGATTGGTGGCACGACAGTAGAACAGGAACCGCTCGTCTGGTTGTGTTTTGTGCTTGACCTCAGTGAGCGTAATCGCCTGGAACGAGAGGCCAGGGCCCATGCTAAAGAGCTCGAAGCTCTCTTCGAGGCTATCACTGACGGCGTGATAGTCTATGATGTCAACGGTCGCATTGTACGGTTAAACGCGACTGCACGTATGCAACTGGGCCGTTACGCGCTGCCTGAAAATCTTCAAAAGTCGATCTACGAACGTGCAGCACTAGTTCGCACATTGTCCGCAAAGGGAGATCGGTTGCCCGCAGAACAGGTTCCTGCGATACGCGTATTGCTAGGAGAAACAATCACCGGTAACGATGCGGTCGATGTACGTATGGAGACGTTTGACGGCGAGGATCTGTGGCTCAATATGAGTGGGACGCCCTTGCGCGATGAGCAGGGCAAGATTACTGGCGCGATCTCTATTTCTCGTGACGTGACCGAGCGCCGCAAGCTTGAGCAGCGTACGCGCACAGCTCTTAATGCCCTCCTTGAGATGGCTCAGGTGTTGGTGCAGGGCGCAGCCGATGGGCCAGAAATAACGGTAAACAGCCATGTGGACTCTGTGCATTCAGAGCATTCGCAAAAAGTGGTGCAACGCCTGGCACATCTGACTTGCAAGGTCCTTGATTGTCAACGTCTGGGCTTCACAGGTATAGAGCCAGAGACGGAACTGTTGCACCCATTGGCCGTCGTAGGGCTATCCCCTGAGCAAGAGGAGCAGTGGTGGCGTGAGCAAGAGGCACAAGAAGTGCGGCTCTCTGACTCTGATCCTGTTCTGGTCGAGCGCTTGCGTGCCAACGAAGTCCTGCTGATCGACATGACACAGCCTCCCTACGATCAAGCACCTAATCCGTATGGCATTCGCCAGATGCTCGCTGTCCCTATGGTGCTCAATAATCGCTTGCTTGGCTTCCTTACCCTTGACTATGGTGGTGTCGATCATATCTACTCTCCTGAGGAGATAGCTCTTACCAAGGCTGTAACCAGGCTTGCCGCCTTAGCCATGGAGCGCGACCGCTTGCTCGTCGAAGCTGCTCAGTCGCGAGCCAACGAGCTGGCCGCACTCTCGGCCAACCAGCTCAAAGACGAATTTATCGGCATTGCTGGTCATGAGTTACGTACCCCCCTTACAAGTATGAAAATCAATGTACAGCTTGCCACGCGCCAGCTTCGTCGCCAGATGGCTCACTATAATAAGCTGGAAAAAGTGGCGGTGAACGGAGCAGCTGAGAAGGCGCAGGGTGCCGAAAAGACGGATGTAGATTATAGTGTTAAAAACGTAAGGAGCGCTCAAGATGCGGAAATAAATAGAGGAGCTGGAGATGCAAATATTGGTAAAGAGATCATAGAGACGATGGAGCAGCAACTCGTCTTTCTCACGCGTATGCAAAAGCAGCTAGAATTACAGAATCGTCTGGTCCAGGACCTGCTCGATGTCTCACGCCTTGAGCGTGGGCGGCTCGAATTGCGCCTCTTCGAGTTCGACCTTGTGGCCCTGGTGCGTGAAGTTGTCGTAGAGCAGCAGTATATGACGCCGACGCGTATCGTAAAGCTTGAACACCTCCACCCACATGAGGAGATGCCAGTCATCGCCGACCGTGATCGTATCTATCAGGTACTCAACAACTATCTATCCAACGCCCTTAAATATTCCGATGCCGACAAACCAGTCTCCGTCTGTATAGAGCAAGTTCCAGGCGGTCAGCAGACCCGTGTGTCTGTAATAGATCAAGGCCCAGGAATCTCTATCACACAACAACAGCATATCTGGGAACGTTTCTACCGCGTACCCGGTATTGAGGTTCTCAGCGGATCGGGTGTGGGGCTTGGCCTCGGCCTCTCTATCAGTCGAACCATTGTCGAGCAACACAATGGTCGTGTTGGTGTCGAGAGCCAGGAAAAGGAAGGCGCAACTTTCTGGTTCACCTTGCCTTTAGAGAGGGTTTGAGTCCCTTGCCTGCGCCCTCTCGTGGGGCCGGCGCAAAACCATCTGCTATTTAGGAGGATGTAAACGTGGACGAAAAATATATGCAAACGAATATGCTGCGCTGGAACGAGCTGGTTGCGATCCATGCTGCGGCATCCAGTGACTATAATCTTGAGAATTTCAAGAAAGGGGATATTCGTATTCGGGCACTTGAGCGTGAGGAGGTGGGCGACGTTGCAGGTATGTCATTGTTGCATCTGCAATGTCACTTTGGCCTGGATACGCTTTCGTGGGCGCGACTGGGGGCCAGGGTGACGGGGGTGGATTACTCGGATCGGGGCATTGCGCTGGCACGCGCTTTAAGTCAGGAGCTGGCTATTCCGGCTGACTTTGTGCTTTCAAATGTCTACGATCTCCCAAAGATATTTGATGCGGCCGGACAGTTTGATATTGTCTACACATCGCACGGCGTGCTTAACTGGTTGCCAGACTTGAGGCCCTGGGCGCAGGTTATTGCGCACTATCTCAAGCCTGGAGGCTTCTTCTATATCGCCGAGGGCCACCCGTTCCTGTGGACCTTCGACGAGAACTCAGCAAATTTTCAGATCACATATCCCTACTTCACACGCGAGGCCCTTTTATTTACCACCGAAAATACCTATGCCGACAAAAATGCAAAGGTGCAAAACACGACCGAGTATAACTGGAACCACACGTTTAGCGAGATTATCTGCTCGCTCATCGAGGCCGGGCTGCGCATTGATTTCCTCCACGAATATCCCTTTTGCGCCTGGGATTGCCTGCCCGCTATGCAGCCAGATACGGACCGTTGGTATAGAATTACTGATCCTGCCAAAGCGACAATGATTCCCCTCACGTTTACGCTGAAGGCTACAAAGGTGTAGCCTTGCCTTGCCTTTCCCGCTCAAAACGAGCCCAATAGCTCTCAGGTTGATGTGTATGGGACCACGTTTGCGAGGTATACTATACAGAAAGGAGGAATTGTGCTGAAGCTGGCTTCTATTCTATCGCCTACACCTTCTCGCGGTGACCTGATCCACCTGGGGATTGGCATTGAAATAATCACCATTGTCTGGATGCTGATAGAGGCAACAGTTGCACTCACAACTGGTATTCTCACACGCAGCGTCTCGCTGGAAGGATTTGGCATTGACAGCATCATCGAACTGCTCGCAGGCAGTATCTTGCTGTGGCGGCTACTGGTTGAGCGTCATGGAGGATCACAGGAGCATATCGAACGAGCCGAGCGCCGAGCGTCCTGGGTGACGGCTATTGGCCTGTTTGCGCTTGCCTGCTACATAATAGCTGATAGCGCCTGGACCATCCTGACCCGGACACACCCTGAATCCTCCTGGTGGGGCATCGGCCTTGCAGTTGCCGCCGCCATCATCATGCCTCTCTTATGGCAAGGAAAGCTTCATATAGCCAAGCGTATTGGGAGTGCAGCCCTTAAAGCCGACGCTGCATGTAGTGTCACCTGTGCGTACATGTCAATTGCGTTGCTGGCCGGCCTTCTGCTCAATCGTTTTCTGGGGTTGTGGTGGGCTGATCCGCTTGCAGGATTGGCATTAGTATATTTCATTGTCCAGGAGGGTCTTGAAGCCTGGCACGAGGCTCGCACAGGTGAGTCATGTGCTTGTGGTTCTGATACTTGATTAGAGAAGGGAAGAAACGGCATGAGTGAAAATCGCAAGCGCATCCTTTTCCTGTGTGCTTATCGCTCGGTCCGTGAAATTATGGCTGCCAGCCTGCTTGCTGCACAAGCGTCCGTAGAGTGGGATATCTGGATTGTGCCAGGGACCTTTGGGACGGAGGAGGTCGCGCTGGTCCGTCGCGTCCTGGACGAGATCCATATTCCCTTGCTCTCCCCGCTCCATATTGCAGAGCTATCCTTCGACCGTTCCTGGGATGAAGGCATCGTCTTATGCAGTGGTGCGGCGGATCAGTGACCCGTCATTCCCAACGCCGGTCGGCGTCAGCTCTGGTCAATCGAAGATCTTCCCCTGGCGGCACTGTCGCAAGCGGAACAACTGCTCGCCTACCGCCGCATTCGTACCATGCTCATACAGGCGATTAGAATGAATCTGCTGCTGCGTACACAGCTTGCTATGATCCCGCAGCGCAAGTAAAGTGAGTCTTCCTCTTCTAAGTAAGGATCTTGTTTAGTGGGGACGTCACTCACCACACCCAATATGCATCAACCTAAGAGTTGCTGAGCTTGTTGAGCGAGAAAAAGAAAAGCACAATTTATTGTGTTTTGCATGTCAAATGCAATGAAACCTATAGGTGCCAATTCATTGTGCACAGGCCGGCTTCAGCCGGAGGGTATTACAGAATATGCTTATGCACACAAAAGTTCACCTATCTCATATGCGTAAAATACATACATCGCGCCTTTTGACGATGAAACTGTGGTGCGGAGATGGATTATTCGATCTAGGAAGACAAAGCGAGCGTTTCGTGTATAAGGAAGTTCCGTGGTGCTCTCCGGCTGAAGCCGGCCTGTGCACAATGAATTGGCACCTATATATTACAGATGTTTTACGGGTAAAAGCGATGGTTGCGTCATCTTTCTCATTCAGAATAAACTCACCCATTCTTAGGTTGATGCATATTGGACGCCACTCACCGCACCCTTGGGTTTTTTGGTGTCTGCCTCTCTTTAAGACGTGCCGTATGTAATCCGCCGCCAGGGGCAAAGCAGCAGGCATTTTGGGTAATTGAAACACGAAAGTCACGGATGAGCCTCTTCTGTAGAGTAGAAAGAGAGAAATCTGGTATAATCTATAGAGATAGGTTTAAGGTTAAAACATAAACAAGCGATAACGAATAATACAAACAATAAGCAGTGGATGTCCCATTAAAAATCAATAAGGGTAATTTGCTAATAGTATTGCATTAAAATCAATAAGGGCAATTTCCCCAGGCAAATGTGGAACAGAAATAATTATATGTAGAAAAGGTGTTTGTTATGAGGACGAGCAGGCGAAATCATAACAATGAGGAGGTAACCATGCGCTTCTGCTTTATCCTTGAAGAGAAATATGTCCATAAGCTAATGCCGACGATTGTGATAGATCAGTTGCGGCAATGGGGACATGAGATAGATGTCCTAAAGCCCTATGTAGCCATTACCAACCTGACCGACCTCTTTTTAACAAGCTATGACGCCTATGTGTTGAAAACCGTCTCCGATGGCCCAGGTTTAACCATCCTGGAGGCGGCTGAAGCAGTCGGCATTCCCACAATCAATAACTCACGCGCGATTCGCCTGATACGTGATAAAGCCGTTGCAGTAGCCTTCGCTCAGGCCAAAGGCTTGCCTGTTCCGCTCACCTACTTTGTGGGCCATCCCGGTGCATTAGTGAATGTGCCGCATGAAACGTATCCTATTGTTGTAAAGCCCAGCAACGGTACCTCGATGCAAGACGTACATCTGGTGCGAACTCCCGAAGAGTTGACCACAATGCAGCTAGATGAGACATCGTACTACCTGGCCATGCACTATGTCGAGAATACCGGCTACGACATCAAACTCTATGTTACAGGCCAGGAAGTCCATGCGATTGCCAAAAGCTCACCGCTGCATGGCTCTATCGTCGAACATGAAATACCTGTCACGCGTGAGATGCTAAAAATTGCACGACGTGTAGGTCAGGTGTTTGGGCTTGACCTCTACGGCGTTGACGTATTAGAGACGGAAGAGGGATTGATCCTGGTTGACATCAATGACTTCCCTAGCTTTTACGGCGTACCACGTAAAGCTGCCTGCATCGCCGAATATATCCTCCATGCCGCCTATCGTGCACGCCTTGAACGTGAAAAGCGTGCTGTTCGCTCCCTTAGTGCTTCGCGCAAAGGTCTGCAGCGACAGGAGGCCACCCTTGTCCCTGCTGAACTCATGAGCCAAAGCCCTACTGTCAAACGAGTACAAATGAATTGAAAAGGGAAGTCTTGTCTTAAAATATCAACGCTAAAAAGGTTCTCTTCCCTATTCTCTAAGGATATGCTATAGTACATTTAATGTTTTAGCACGTTTAATGTTTTAGTCCATCTAATGTTTTAATACGTTTAATGTTTTCTCACTTTTATGATGTACAACACATTATGGAAGTGCGCCATTACATAGCAATTAGCCATAGGTACTAATATACTACAAAGCAATCATATAGTTTCACAGGTGTATTGTAGAGGAGTGAGTAATGCGTTTCTGCTTTATCGTTGAAGAGCAATATCGCAATGACCCTATGCCTTTGGTCGTTGCAGATCAATTGCTTCAATGGGGTCATGACGTGGATGTGCTGGAAACACGAACATCTGTTACCTGTTTATCCAATCTTTCCATGCAAGGTTACGATGCATTTGTGTTGAAATCGTTGGCAGGTGGCTCTGGCATGAGTATTCTAGCAGCGGCAGAAGCGGTAGGCATCCCAACTATCAATAACTCGCGGGCGATTCGCCTTGTGCGAGATAAGGCTATCGCGGCCGCGTTTGGACGTGCGCACGGCTTGCCGATACCGCCAACCTACTTTGTCGCTCATCCTCGCCTCCTCGAACAGATTCCTGCAGAGGACTATCCTCTTGTAATCAAACCGAGCAACGGAAGTTCCTGCAAAGGCATCTACCGTCTGAATAGCCCTGCTGAACTGGCGACGTTGGAGATTGCAGAGGCGGACGATAGCTTCTTTCTAGCACAAAGATATGCAGAAAATACGGGCTTTGATATTAAAGTGTATGTTACAGGCAAAGAGGTCTATGCAGCTATTGCAAAGAAGTCACCGCTACACGATGATGTAGATGAAAAATTTATTCCACTCACACCGGAGATACGTAAACTTACGCTTCAGGTTGGTAAAATCTTTGGCCTCGATATTTATGGAATCGATATTGTTGAAACACCTCAGGGCCTTGCTATTTTAGATATCAACGACTTCCCCAGTTTTGGCCACGTCCCGCGTGCTGTAGTACGCATCGCGGAATATATTCTTCATATCGCAAAAAATGCTGAGAGAAAACGTTTAGCACGTATGAAGCGTAATCGGCAATACTCGTTGACAGGCAAGAAAAGTTTGTCCCTTGTAGATAGTATGCAGTCATGTTAAGTACAGAAGAAAGACAGAAGCACAGCGCATGAGTCAAGATCATTCAAATGCTGGTCTCTCTATCCCAAACCTTCCAGCCATTGTCACAGGTCTTTTTGAGAGGGCCAGACGTCCATTGTTACCGGGACTACAGGGTCCATCAGAGCTTTTTGTGCGCTACCTGCGGCGCAAACCGGGACGAGGGCTTGCGGTTATCTACCATGTGGATGAAGTAAAGCGCGGTCGAAGAAAATATTCCTATGACCTGTACCGCTCAGTTAGCCTGACCCTCGACGAACAAGCTCTTGAGGGCGCATATATTCGTTTTAGCAAAACACAGGCCCAGCAGGCTTCAGTTACGATACAACCTTCAGGAGTTGTGCGAGCAGAAGATCTGGGCCTCTCCGTACAGGCATTTCCCGCCGATAATAGCCTCCCTGCACTTGCGGCAAGTTGTGATACCTCCCAACAGAGCTTACTTCTTCAGGATTTGCAGGCAGCAGCGTGGCAACAATTGGGCAACAAGGACTGGCGACTTGTGTCCGCAACTGCAGTACCTGTGCGCTATAAACCCACAAATCGCTGTGTTATTCGCTATTCGCTTACCCTGAAACACCTCGATAAGAAAATATCCAGCCACAAAAATGTGGCGATCTTTGGGAAGGTCTATGCTGACCCGGAACAGGCACTTGCAGTTCAGTCTTTGCAGCAGAAACTCTATCAAGAGCAGAGAGCTACACAGATCTACAAAGTTGTAGGACACACCCTGGACCTGCCGCTCTTACCTCAGCCGCTAGGTATGAACAAAATACTTGGATTGACATTTAACGAGGCAGTACAACCTGCCGACCGTGAGAAGCCATTATATCCTGGTAAAGACGTCCTGCAGCCTCACATGAGCTATGGGCGTGGTGGTGAGATTATGGGCATGAATATTCCAACCGAAGAGCTAGAACTCACAGCGATTGCATTAGCCCGCTTGCACACGAGTACGGTGCAGCCTCATGAAAGCGCTCCGCGCACAGGAGCAAAGGAGGCAAAGCGTGCTCGTGAACGCGCCCAACTGATCGCCGCCGCTAATCCACCCCAGGCAGAAAATGTGCAACAACTCGTCCAACAGCTTGCCACACGTTTAGAGGCACAAAAACCTGACGTCTATCGATCTGCTCATGGTGGCTTTAAGGCCAGTCAGCTCCTCTTCCACAGTCATAGCGTCTTTGTAGTAGACTTTGACGGATTTTGTCTGGCGGACTCCGCACTCGATGTCGGTTATTTCCTTGCATACCTGCGTCCGAGTGGGCTGTGGTATTCCCGTCAGGGTATGCGTCAATGGTTCGAGGCGGCGGCAAAAGTATTCAGCAGTACTTATCAGCAAGCAATGCTTGAGCTTGGTTGCATGCAGACTTCTGTTGATAGCATCCTGGAACGTTCTAGACTCTATGAAGCCGCACTTCTCTTCAAAATTGCTACACGTCGCGTCAACCGTCTTAATAGTCCGCGGCCACAAGAATTGTCTGCAATGCTCAAGGAGATCGCGGCTTGCTTATCCTATGAGTCCGGGAGGAGATAATGCTATTCTCATTTCTGTATCGGAACCTGAAAGGGTTTCGCCTTCTGGTTGTTCTTGCTATCCTGGTAACGTTTATGCAGGTGGGGAGCGATATTATTACGGCTTTGCCGCTTAAATTTATTCCCAGTAAGATTAGCAATCAGGCTGCAGATCCGGCCTGTACCTTCCCGCTGCTAGACCCTGTCCTTGGCCTATTTGATACACCCTTTATTGACCCGTCCCTGCAAAGTAAAGGCCTACCAACATCGCGCTGCCCTGCCTCAGGGACGAACCAGGAAGAAAAGCCTCAATTTACTCACCATAGCCTCAATGGGGTCATCATCTTTTCGATACTACTGCTGATCATCTTTGGTATAATAAGTGCTCTCCTGGCCTATACTGGGTTCTTTTTTGCTGCATTTATTGCGCAAAACCTTACAGCCAGGCTACGCAACCAACTATTCGATCATCTGCAACGCTTGTCGCTGGACTGGCACGGCAAACAGAAGAAGGGCGACCTTGTACAACGTGTCACCGG
>CAWKKX010000035.1:0-22224 GCA_963850365.1 uncultured Chloroflexia bacterium | reverse complement strand
TGATAAAGGTGACCAATGAGGCCCCGACCTATGTCCGCGCATTACGTTTTGCGTGGTAAGCAACGTGAAGATTGGTCCCTCACCGAGCTGGATGGGACAGCGCTTGCTTGCAGCTGGTATGCGTCCAATTAATAATATTGTCGATATTACCAATTATGTGATGTTGGAGTTTGGTCAGCCGCTCCATGCCTATGACCATGACCTTGTGCCGGAAGAACATATCATCGTCCGGCGTGCTCGGCCGATGAGACGATTACCACCCTCGACGATGTGAGCGCAAGCTTACCACTGATATGTTGTTGATCGCTGATCCAACCGGGCCGACTGGCATCGCCGGGGTGATGGGTGGTGCAAAGAGCGAAGTGAGCCCTAAGACCACAACGATTCTATTGGAGGCGGCCAACTTCAAGGGCGGCAATGTCCGTCACACATCGACAGTACTGGGCCTACGTACAGATGCTTCCAGTCGCTTTGAGAAGGGGCTAGATCCTGAACTGGCGCTGGCCGGCTCCAATCGTGCAGTCCAGTTAATGGTAGAGCTGGCGGGCGGTGTTGTCAATCCGGGTGTTGTAGATATCTATCCACAGCCCGCTCAGCCTCGTACATTGGAGTTCTCAACGGATGAGGTGGAGTGGTTGACGTCAATGAAAGTAACGCAGGATGAGATCATCACTGCTCTGCGTGCACTTGATTTCACTGTGGTACCGGATGAGCAGGGCGAGAAGGTGTTAGTAACAATACCGTCTTATCGTTCGGATATAGAGGAAGGGGCCGACCTGGTTGAGGAGGTGGCGCGCCTGATCGGCTATGATCGCATCCCCAGCACGATTCCGATAGGTCCATTGCCTGCTCTAACAGTTGATACCTGGTTCGAGCGCGAACAGGAGATTCGTGACCTGCTGGTCGGGAGTGGCTTGAACGAGATTGTGACGTATACGTTGACAAGTCGTGCTCGTATGGCAAATTTGCTGGCCTATACGCACGAGGATGCCGCCCTGGCTTTGTTACAGACTCCCGGGCGCTCTGATGTGCAAGCTGCTGCGATAACAAACAATGCAGCGACGGCTGTGGCCACATTTGATCCTGCGACAATTCCAGCCGTTGCCCTGGTCAATCCGTTGAGTCCTAGCCTGGAAGTGATGCGCCTGACGCTTATGAGTAATTTGCTGGAGATGGTACAGTCAAATAGCAAGCATAATAACGCAGGCTTGCGATTTTTTGAGATTGGACGCCGTTATCTACCAATGGAGGATAAGCTGGCTTTGCCCGATGAACGCCGCTCTGTGGGTATTGCTCTCTATGGGCCGGCTGCGATCTCGTGGGTGCCCGACTTATCGCGTCCGGCTGACTTCTATGATCTTAAAGGTGTGCTGGAGACATTGCTGGAAGGTTTAAAAATCCGACACTATCGCTTTACGCCAACGCAGCATCCAACCTTCCATCCCGGTCGTTGTGCCATGCTGGAGTTGCCTTATACTAATGATGCAGGTGAGGAAATATATAGCCCGGTTGGTGTGTTGGGCGAAGTACATCCACTGGTGCAGCAGCGCTATGACCTGTCCCATCGTACATACCTTTGTGAGCTAGACCTGGAGCAACTCTATGCAGCTGTACCTGCACGCGTGGTTTATCAGCCTATCTCGCGTCATCAGGAGCTCACGCGCGACCTGGCCCTGGTAGTGGATCAACATATAGTCTCGCAGGATATTCAGGACGACATTATTCGTCACGGTGGTGAACTGTTGCGCAATGTCACCCTCTTTGATGTATATACAGGTGAGCCAATTCCCGCAGGTAAGAAAAATCTTACCTATTCATTGGTTTATCAGTCGCAGGATCGGACGTTGACAGATGGTGAGGTCAACGCACTTCAGGACCATATCATGAAGATTCTGCATGAAGATTTTGGTGCTGTTTTACGTTAATAGTACAGACAAATAGGTATTCTCTATCATATATAGTTTGCACGTTTACAGTTACTACACTTTGCACAGTAGTTGTAAAACTGCAAATTATATATGGTAAATCGCATATCTCTCTTGTGTTACCAAAAAGGCGTACATGATACACCCTTCTAGTAGTATGATGTCCTGAACTTAGTACTCTAAGTAGGCTGAGTGACGAATTATATATTTTCAACGTTTAATTATTGAGGATTAGTTCATAAATATATCTTAAAATTTATGCAGAATTTTATGATCCTCTTGATGCTTTGTTTTAAGGATGGATGAGGGTTAAGGTTTGTATTTTCGAGAAGAGTTGAAAAAATGAAGCAGTGTTTGCATTGTAATAAGCCGCATAGCGCTTCTTCCCTTTGGTGTGAGCGATGTCATTTGCAATTATGGAATGATAATCCTGGTGATGAGCAGGTATCGCTCGATGTCTCTTCCTTTGCAACAAATCCACTTCCAGCAGTGCAAAGTCATCCTATAACACCCATACCTTCTGTACTTTCGGTTGCAAAAAAAACATCGCAGGAGTTAGCACCATCTACTGCTGAACTGTCCAGTGTAGACCCTGAAGAACAAAATACTTATCAGATTTATAACAATGCCGACCTGCCAAAAGTAGAGCCAGAAGGGCCGAATATTTATCAGGTGTATAACAATATAGTAGAGCAGTCTTTAAATCGTCTGAATGAGGCGGCCCGTCGTATAGCTGCCGAACCGGATGCTATACCTAAAGAGCATTCACCGCATGTGCTGCGTGCCAATCGCCTCACACCTCTACACGATATATCCGCTGATATCCACCGCGATAACACACCTCTCTCTCCTATTTCTTATGATACATTGCCTGGCGAACCGGATGTGTTTGCCAGCCAACTGCCAGATTTCTGGCCCTGGCTGCAAGAGCCAGAAGAAGAAGCTGAAAACGATAGCTTGAAGAATCATACTGATCCGCTATCTACGCGTCGTGTTCCTACTAGCAAAGAGTCTTTGAGTATTGAGGAAGAAGATCTACGCCTGGCTAGTGTGCAGGGGCAAGGTGTTCCAGGCGTTGTTCAAGTTGTGCAGCCGCGTTCCCGAAAATGGTTATATATTTTATTTGCGTGTACGATTGTGCTTGTTGTAATCGCTTTTGCCATTGATATTGCGCTTGTGGCATCGATAAATAATCGGGCACCAAAAGTAGTTACTTCTTTACCTCCATCATTTGTGTTGTCAAAAAACGTAGTCCGCTATAGTGAAAACATTACACTCCATCTTAAAAATTTCTCGCCCTCCTCCTCTGTGATTATTTCGCGCGACATTCAGGAACGTGTGCATCTGGCAACGGGCAAATCTACTGTCCAGGTTGGGTCAGATGGTCGGCAAGATGTTGTCCTGCTTATCGATACCGATTGGAACCCTGGCATCCATATGCTTGAGATAGAAGATATACAAACACGCTATACTGCCAGTGCGATGTTGCGTATTGATGCTGGCCCAACCCGTCCTGCTCACATGATGGTTGAGGAGACTATGGTTGATTTTGGCTCATCTATTCAGGGAGCTAATACGATCCAGCCTTTGAACTTGAAGAATAGCGGTAGTGGCTCTATTGCCTGGTCTGCGAGTAGTGATGCGGCGTGGCTGATGATCTCTCCCAACCATGGCGTTTTTAGTGGTCAGCAGTCTATTGAGGTGGCAGGCTCACGTACACATCTTAATCCTGGTGATTATACTGGCAAGATTACATTCTCTTCTAATGTGGATGTGCCTCAGAGTATTGCAGTGCATATGACTGTGTTGCCTCTGCCCCCCAATCCTGGGGCTGTGCTGAGTGTGTCTCCCTCCGTACTTGCCTTTACGGCTATCGATGGTATGGCTGATCCAGGGAATCAGACGCTGGTTATAAGTAATCCTGGTTCGCAACCGCTTTATTGGTCGATTGGTAGCAGTCAGCAAACAACAGGAACTGATAGCTCTTCTTACCAGGCCCAATCGAGTTCGAGTATGGGTTGGTTAAATACGACTCAGACATCAGGTATGGTCGTGCCAGGCTCTACTGGTTCGGTTGTTGTTCAGGTACATAGCCAGGGTCTATTGCCAGGAACCTATATGAGTGAAGTTATGTTGAGTGTGAGTGATGGGCATAATGCTCTTAACAGTCCGCAGGCTGTAAGCGTTTCTCTTACCGTACAGCCGCGTTGTGGCCTCACATTAAACACTGGTACTTTGCTCTTCACAGCTGTTTCTGGACAGGATAGCCCGGCCGGTCAGACATTGAGCTTGACAGCGGCCGCAGGCTGCCCGAATGTAGTGCCCTGGAATGCCGTTGCATCTGATAACTGGTTGCTGATAACTCCTACCAGTGGTCAATTAAAAGGCGTCACAACCTCTGTGATGAAGGTGAGTATCAATACAACTGGGATGAAGCCTGGCAGCTATACAGGCAATATTATGATCGCTGTCGGCCAGAATACGCAGTCAGTCGCAGTACAATTAACAATTCAGGCCCCGCCTCTGCCTACTGCACCGATTATTAGCGTTGCTCCACTGAATTTGAATTTTAGTACTATTCAGAAACAGCCAGACCCGCCTGGGCAGTCTGTAGCGATTACAAATACAGGCGCAAGTACGCTCTTCTGGCATATCACTGTAGCGCAGTTAGCCTCCTCCTGGCTTGGGGCTTCTCCTAGTGGAGGTAATATCCCACCGGGTCAGACCAAAAATATAACTGTGAATGTGAGTGCAAGTGGTCTGACACCAGGTAATTATGTTGGTCAGATTACCCTGGAAGGAGTGGATCAGAACAATGCTGTGGCAAGTGGAAGTCCTCAAAGGGTGAATATTAATTTTGTGGTTTTACCACCATGCACGCTATCCCAACCATCTTCTAGCACGCTGGCCTTTAACTCAACACAGGGTGAAGGTAACCCATCACCACTACAAGAGGCGCTAACGGTCTCGGGCAATTGTGGCTGGCCCGTGAACTGGCAGGCCTCTACAAGTTCAAATGCGCCCTGGTTAACGCTAACGCCTTCTTCTGGGGTCTTTGCATCCAGCGGCCAGTCGGCAACGATAACCGTTACGCCAGATAGCGCTGGTCTGGCTCCTGGTATATACACAACGTCGGTTTCTGTTTCTGCCACCGACTCTGCTGGCCTACCTGCTCAAGGGAGTCCACAGGTGTTTACTGTGACAATGACTGTGCTGCAAACCTGCCAGCTCCAGCTAGGCACTGGCAAGTTGAATTTTACGGCCTTGCGAGGATCTCTATCGACGGCGCAAAGTATTAGTTTGGGCGAAGTTGGTAGTTGTGCTCAGCCCGTTACCTGGAGCGTAGATTCAGGTGGTAGCAGTTGGCTGGTTCTTTCCTCTACCTCAGGGCATGATGGCTCTTTGAGTGTAAATGCCGATGCTACCGCGCTAGCTCCTGGCTTATATAATGCTACAATTACGTTCTCTGCGTCTGGTAGTGGTGATGCTGTTGTGTCAGGCAAGCCGCAAGTTTCTGTTACTTTGACGGTGACTGGTGCAACCCTTAGTGGTACCGTGAATGCTTGTAGCAATTCGAGTTGTAATACGCCATTATCTGGCGTGCAAGTGACATTGACAGATGACTCTGGCAATGTTGTGAGCAATACAGAGGCAGATGCTAATGGGAAATTTTCTCTATCAAATATTCCCAATGGTTCTTATACCCTATCTGCCAGGGGAACTAGTGCCGGGTCTGTGGTATACCAGGGGGATATTATGGTCAAAGTGGCAGGGGATCGAGCAGGGATTGTTATCAATATAAGCGCATCCACTCCTACACCCTCTATTACCCCTACAACTACTCCTGTCTCACCTTCAGATATGAATTTTACATAGAGGGGTCATTCAATATAGTATTTACATTTTACACAATAGCTTGTGTAAAATGTAAATACTATATTGAATGGTTTAAAATGCAGTCTAGCTGCACTTCTCTTTTCTTCTGCCTTGCATTAATTTCATTTTTTACTCCAGCTAATTATAAGAATTGATAGGCAAAAGCTTTGAACTTTAATTTCAGCATATATGATAAAATACATGCATGGAAATTTGTCGTTGCAAGCGTATATGTGATTATACATATTGATAATAACAGGTTACCACTTTGATAAGTGTGTTCTTGCTACGTTGTCTTATATGAGAACATATGGGTAAGAGTCTTTCTTTAATAAGTAGTGTCAGGAGGTTGGAGGAAGAGTTGTCTCTCTATGGCTTCCTCTCAATAATGCTTTGAAAAATACTAAGCGTTGTGCTTATTGTCATAAATTACAGCGAGTTGATGCACCAGTGTGCAGTCGATGTGGAAAATCTTTCAAACCTAAGCAGGAAAAAGTAGCGCCGAAAGAGACACACAAAGATATAAGTATTCCTTCTGTTCCCCCTGCCTCTACCTATCGTGCTGGGCATTATGCTGGCTTTCATCCAGAAGATCAGCCATATGAATTGAGTATAATCGCGATTCAGCGTCCGGCAACTGCGGAGTCAGAGCAAAGGAATTGGGCGCAGCCAGAACCTGAGCATATTGTGTTTCCCGCTACTAGCGAGACTTTTGTGCTCAAAAAGGAGCGTGAGTCAGAGAGGCCGAGACCTGCTACCAGGCTTACACATCTACGTGCGCAGGTGCGCTTACCAGCACGAGTACACTTACCTGCTTCTGTGCCCGGAAAAGCACTGTTTTCTGCACGTGTAATTTCGTTAGGAATTACGCTATCCTGTCTTGTCTTTCTTCTGGCAGCCAGCATTATTGCGTTTGTACTGATTGGCAAGCATAGGACTGAGGCAACTGCAATAGTGAAGGCGGCGCCTGATACTATGCGTGTTGGGGATAATAGCTTTACACTCCTGGGTAATGGTTTTGCAGTTGGTGACGTGATAACTTTTACTTATGATGGGAGTGCCCCTATTCTAAACGAGAGCGGCCAACCTATAAATGCCCGTGTCAATCAGTTTACAGGATTCTCTGTGCTGATATCTGTGTCTGATCGCTGGACTAGCGGAGTACACACTATCGATGCGCTCGATACTACCAGCGGTATGGATGCGACAACGCAGATTACCATCCTTGCTCCATCTTCAGCGCCACCCACTCTTCAGCTAGCTCAAGAACAGCTTCAGTTCCCCGATGCCGCCGCCGGGGTGGTTTCTTCACAGCTTGTTGTGTTGACAAATAAGGGGGGTGGTGACCTTATCTGGCATGCCCGGAGTGATCAGCCGTGGTTAACGCTCGCGCCTGATCATGGAACGTTTAAAGGTAGTGAGAGTGTCCAGATTACCGTGAATCGTGGTAGTCTTGCTGCTCAAGCATATACAGGGCATATTGTATTCACACAACAAGGTGCTGCTGCATCAACACTTACTATACAAATGGTCGTCAAGCCTGTACCGCCCGTGCTTGCCATTTCAACGACCTCGTTGACCTATACGACAAGCTCATTGTATAATCCAGTAGCTCAATATATCACTCTGCACAACACTAGTACCAATGTTTTGAGCTGGTCTGCTTCTGCCGTTATCAATGAGAGTACGCCCTGGCTCTTGTTGACATCAAACTATGGGCAACTGAAACCGGGAGACAAGAAAAGCATTGCGGTGAGCATTCGTGCACAACGTTTACTGCCAGGCAAATATCAGGGTACAATTAATTTTACTGGTGGCGCAGATGCACAGGTGCGCGTCAATCTCACGGTATTTGCAGCAACGTCTCCAGTCACGAGTAATCCAACGACAGGTGGTTCAACTACGCATACTCCTATTGTGTCTTCTTTACCGGGCGTACTTCCCACCCCTGCCAATCCATCACCTACTGCACAGCCTGTTGTGACACCACCACCTGTACCTGCGATCAATGTAAGTGCCGCTAAGATACATTTTTCAACGAGCCAGGGGCAGAATCCATCTGCTCAAAGTGTGACGCTCACCAATAGTGGTGATGCTGACGTGCAGTGGAGTGCAAGCGTAAATGACGATGCGAACAATGTCTTTTCTGTAACACCTGATCAGGGGAGTCTGGGGGCTGGAGAGAGCACGAGTCTTACAGTAAGTGCAAATGTATCCAATGCCGATCCTGGTACTTTGACGGCTACAATTATGCTTGCCAGTGGGGCATTTAGTCAGAAGATAACTGTCGATATCGCAATTAAGAGTGCTCAGCCGGTTCTGAGCATCTCTCCTACCGCAATGACTTGCTCGAATGCTAGCGATACAAGTGCGTCGCAACAGCTCTCGATAACCAATAAAGGCTCAGGGACCGCTCACTGGAGCCTTCAACCGGCTTCGACTGGCAACGATACATCGTGGCTCTCTTTTGACTCTAATAGCGGGGAACTGGCTGCAGGAGAAAACACGACCATTACTATACATTGCGATGGGAGTGATTTGAGTGCTGGCACCTATACGGCCACAATTGATGTTAGCGATAGTGATGCTGGTGTGGTTGTGAAATCTGTTCCTGTTACCTTTACTGTTAACTAATACGATTGCTGAGTTTGTGCGGAGACCATGCCCTTTAAACGAAAGATTTAATCCTTCATTGACGCTCCCAACCTTCTGTGCTATATTCTGACAGGTATAAAATACACTATCTGTGTCAGAGTAGATATACCCAGGCATAAATATACCAATGTATTTGGAGGATGGAACTGTGCCAATTATCAATTATGTGCGCGAAAATGTACAGGTCGAGGTACCCGAAGGAGATACGATTCGTTATCCTGCGCTGGAGCATGACGTTCCTGTCTACTGTGGCGTGTGGAAATTTGCCAATTGTCATGGCAATGGCTTATGTGCCAGCGACCGGGTTGTTGTCTCCCCTGCGACAAATACTAACGAACTCTCTTTCCTTGAAAAGCTCCGTTTGGGTAGCGATCTCAAGAAGAATCCAGGTATGCGCCTTGCTTGCCAGGTGAGGGTCTTTGGCGATGTTACCGTCGAGACGCAGTGTAAGTAGCAGCCGTATCACAAAGAATGAGCATTTTTACAGCTTAGCGCACATTGTGCGCTAAGCTGTAAAAATGCTCATTCTTTGTGATAGAGTGCTGAAGCAACAGATTATTTAACTGCAAAGTAGAGTTTTTGTGCTAGCTGGTCATTCCAGTAGAGTTCCACCCGGCCCGATAGCGGTGCTGTAAAGCGCATCTGGATATGTCCACTCATGTTTTCGCCTGGCTTGATCAGCGTATCGCCACTTGTAATTACAGTAAAGAATTTATCGTTGGTATACCACTTGGTATAGACTTTGCCGCCTTTGCCATTGGCCGGGGCTTGCACATTAAAAACAAGAAAGAAGAGTTGTCCTGGTTTAAATACCAGGATAGGTTGTCTGGCAAGATTGTTTTTATCGATATTGAGAGTGGTAACGGCTGATGGAATAACATTATAGGCTGGACCAACGTCTTTGCTCGTCGTTTTAGGTGGGTCCGGGATATTGGCTGATGAGACAGCCGGCAAATTTTTTGGAGGTGCGCCTGTTATGAACTGACTTGTTTTTGCGAACACGCCCTGGGTCTGCGCATAGTAGCCTGCTCCTCCACATACTACCAGCGCCATAATAAGGACGCTGAGGAGACCACTGATAATGCGATATTTTGGCACAATGGGTCGTGGCTTGGTGTACATAGGGGCGACATAGACCGCTTCGCCTGTATTTTGCTCTGGCATGAGCAAATGTTGGATGGCATTGTCTGGAACCAATTGAAGCGAAATGGTGGATTGCCGCTGCGATGATTGTAGTGCCATTCCAGGTTCATAAGGGACCAGTGACTGCTGGTTGTTTGCCCGCGCTGCTAAATCATAGGGTGGTTGCGCGTTAAGCTTTCCGCTACCTTGCTGTAATGATGGGGATTGCTGCCATGAGGGCATCGGATTGTAGGCTTCAGCGGGTT
Organism: uncultured Chloroflexia bacterium; assembly: GCA_963850365.1. Taxonomy (GTDB): domain Bacteria; phylum Chloroflexota; class Ktedonobacteria; order Ktedonobacterales; family Ktedonobacteraceae; genus Dictyobacter. The sequence goes on along the minus strand of CAWKKX010000035.1, from coordinate 12,380 downwards.
GTTGCCAGGGAGGGGCAGGTGCATGCACATCAGCAGGTTGTTGCCAGGCGGGCGAATAGTTTTGTGGCCCCTGCATCGGCCAGGACGGCATAGCTGTACCTGGCACAGGCGCGATAGGATGCTCAAATGAAACTTGCGGTACTGGCTGTTCCCATTGTCCGCCGAATCCTGTTTCGGCTGTACCTGGTCCGCCAAACCCTGGCGAAGCAGGATTTTCTGCTTCCTTACTTGTATATCGCGATTGACTAAAAAGCGGAGAAGGTGCCCCACAATTTGGGCATGGAGCGCCGCTTTCTACACGTTCCATCTTACAATAGGTACAGAACATCTTCCTTGCCTGCCTTATATGACTTCTTGCATGGTTTGCAATTATCCAATACTCTCAACACTTCTTACTACTAACTCACAATAACATCTAACTCCTTGTATGATCAAGTCTTGCTGCATCCTTTAGGGTAAAATGGCTATAGATGATATGCCTATTGCCTTTTTGTATAACGCTATATCAGGAAGTGTGTTCGTTTTCTTGCTCCCTTGCATCTGCATCTTTGCATCTGTTACCATTTGCACAGAGTTGCTAACTTCCTTTCGAACTTGTATTGTAACATACAGATAGAAGGGTTTTCTAATTCTATGACTGAGACCCAGGAACAATGGTATAACCGGCAGGCAATTGAACGATTGGCCCAACATATACCTTTTGAACACGATCTTGCCTGTAAATCAGAGCTGATCGAGATGCTGCGTGGCCTGGTTATTCGTTATGGTCGTGCTATGAACCCGGCACTCTTTGGCTTTGAAGCACGCAATGAGCTGATGCGTCAGGGATTATGGAGCCGCATTGGACAGGGAGATGGTGTATGACGCGCAAAACGATTGTTATCACTGGCTGCTCTAGCGGGTTTGGGCGCTGTACTGCGCTGGAACTTGCTAGCCGTGGTTGGCATGTCTTTGCGACTGTACGTAAAGAAGCTGATCGGGAAAGTCTGTTGGCGGAGGCAGTGTCGCATAATTGTCAGGAAAATTTGACGCCTCTATTGTGCGACATTACACACGAGGATGAGGTTACTGCTCTTGCAAGAGAGGTCGAAGCCAGTTTGCGTTCCGGGGAACTGGAGGCCTCTACGCCACGGCTTGATGCTCTGTTAAATAATGCTGGTTCGGGTTATGGGGGACCGATAGAGCTTATGCCAATAGGGCATATACGTGCTCAATTTGAACTGAATGTTTTTGCGCAGGTAGTGGTCATCAAGGCATTTCTGCCTTTGCTCAAAGTTGGGCGTGGTACGATTATAAATGTGAGTAGCATTAGTGGGCGCATCTCGGTTCCGGTATCTGGTGTGTATTCTGCCAGTAAATTTGCCCTCGAAGGGTTGAGTGATGCTCTACGCCTTGAACTGGCTCCGTTTGGTATCCATGTCGTATTGATTGAGCCTGCCACCAGTCCAACCAGTATATGGAAGACCAGCATGCAACGTTCTATGGAGACTTTGGTGGAGCATAAAGATAATGGACCTTATATGCGTCTCTTACAGATGGCGGAAAAATCTGCGGACCGGGCCAGCAGGCACGGTTTCCCGGTACAGAAATTTGCTGATACTGTCGTGCGTATTCTGGCTACCTCTAAACCGCACGCTCGCTACGGAGTGCCCGGTTCAGCGAGTGCCCTGATGCTCTTGCGCCGCTTTCTCCCTGATGCTCTGTGGGATCGACTTATACGCCTGACAATCAGGTGGTGAAGCTTGCTCATTTAGTACATTTATTTTACATTTTTACAACATTTCTCGCATTGCACGAATGTTATAAAATTGTAAAATAAATGTACTGGCAAAATGACTTTTTCTCTCCTAACCATGAAAGGGTACCGTGATGCTTAAAGATACTTTGTTGTACCTCGCCCAGAATCAACGTTTGCGTGATTTTGTCATACAGAATAGAATCACCCGTAGCGCTTCACGTCGTTTTGTCGCAGGCGAAGTCCTTGAAGATGCAATCCAGGTTACACATACATTAAATAAGCAGGGCATTCAGGTCGCTCTCGATCTCTTAGGCGAGAATGTTGCGGATGAGCATGAGGCACAAAAATCTGCCAGTGATTATATTAGTGCGATCAATTTGATCCAAAGAACAGCTATTAAAGCGAACATTTCTGTTAAGCTGACTGCACTTGGACTGGATATTTCGCGCGAACTCTGCGAGGAAAATCTGCGCACCATTCTGGAGCAAGGCCGTCAGCAGAATATCTTTGTCTGTATTGATATGGAAGGCTCAGATTATACTGCCCAGACAATAGAGATAGCTCAGCAAGCGAAGCGACAATATGATCAGGTTGGTACAGTTATTCAGTCCTACCTTTATCGCAGCGGCCAGGATATCGAGCAATTAATAGAGCAAGGTGTCCGTGTGCGCCTGGTGAAAGGGGCCTATAAAGAGCCACAAAACCTTGCATTTCAGGAAGAAAGCGATGTAGATGAGAACTATGTGCGCTTGATGAAGATGCTGCTGTCACGTGGAAATTTTCCTGCCATTGCAACGCATGACCCGGCAATTATTGAGGCAGCATGTGATTATGTACGCAACCATGGTATAAGCAAAGATTCTTTTGAATTTCAGATGCTCTATGGCATATGTCGTGATTTGCAGGAAAAATTGGTGAAGCAGGGCTATAATATGCGTGTCTATGTTCCCTATGGCTCGCAGTGGTATCCCTATCTTATGCGACGTATGGCCGAGCGTCCTGCTAATTTGATGCTTGTAATGACCAATATCCTGCGTTAGTCTCATTAATTTCATTCAGGAGGAAATATGCCGATTTTACCTTACAAAGGTATCTGGCCTAGCATTGCGAACAATGTATTTATTGCTCCTGGCGCTATGATTATTGGCAATGTTATTCTGCATGAGGGTGTGAGCATCTGGTTTAATGCGGTTCTGCGTGCGGACAGTGCTCAGATCATTGTTGGTCGTCGTAGCAATATTCAGGATAATTGTACATTGCATGTAGATAGCGATGCTCCGGTGACAATAGGCGAAGAGTGTACGATTGGGCATAATGCCATTGTACATGGAGCAACACTTGGTGATCGGGTGCTGGTGGGTATGAATGCAACTATCTTATCCTATGCCAAGATCGATTCACATACTGTTGTAGGGGCTTGTTCATTGGTGAGTGAGCGCAAACATATACCAGGGGATGTTCTGGCGCTTGGTGTGCCTGTTCGCGTTATACGTGCCCTTACCCCCGCCGAGCGTGAGGGCCTGGCAACCAGTGCAGAGCACTATGCAGCACTAGGCCAGGAATTTGCATCGGCTCAGTAAATAAAATAGATAAGAAATAAGAAAAGGTTTAAAAGAGACTTTTGAGGTTATGCCGTTAGCATAACCTCAAAAGTCTCTTTTAAAGGTAACTGTTTTGGGCGTTGTATCTGGATGTCGATTGACCATAGGCCAGACATAGTAAACGCCTCTTTCTTATCAAACGTGGCTATGTAGACTGGCGTGCCGCCATCAATACTTTCGTGTGCACTACCCATGTCCATGAGTCGCATATTGGAGGTTAGATCTATCTTTGCATCGGTGACTGGCTTGCCTTTACTGTCGCTGACCGCCACGATAATGATGTGTGCGTAGCCTGTCAAGCCGGGCATCACTTGTAGTGTGACGGTGAGATTGCCCATCTGTTTCGTCTGCGCATTTGTTGCACTTGTCGGTTCTGTTGATCGAATTGAATACGGCATATCAGGAAAGTGAATTGGTGGTGCAAAAAAAGAGAGGAATGCAGCACACAGTAGTATGCCAACGCTTAATAACGAGAGGCCGTTGACAATGAAGCGCAGTTTTGCCATCTGGTCGCCTGCCCCATGTCTTTTCTTTCTGTTGGATAGCTCATCATTGACAATGGGCGGTAAAAGGGCCTGCTTTGCCAGCCGGGGTCGTACAATAAATAAAGTGTACAGACTGAGTGCCGTTGTAAGCACGATGAGCAGAATTTGGACCAGAAGTGTGCGTCCATATGGATCTCCTAGCCATTGTTGGCTGTCTGTAATACTTGCTTCGCTCAAGAAGACTCCACTGATGAATTGCACACTCATCCCAGTGAGCAGTATGGGTGTGAGGCGGTTCAGCAAAGAAAGGAGGGTCTCCATATTATACTCGGACTCGGCTCCCATAATGAGCGGAAGAAGTACACAAGCAAGATAGGCGAAGCCCCCCAACCAGATACCTTGAGCAGCCAGGTAGAGCCAGTTGAATAGAATTGCACTGATATGAGGTGTGATAACCTGTGCCAATGAGTCGGTCATTACCTCGGTAAACAGAATAAGCCCTGCCAGTAGCAGCCATGCGATTGTGTATAGTCTGGGAAGTGCTGGCTCGGCCTGCGATGTTTCTTGCAGCTGCCGGGTTCTCCTGGGGCTAACGAGATAGTCAGGCAGGAGTTGTGCTGATGTCAATGCGCCGAGATTTCCTGCCGTTGATTTTGTGCTATCACTTTCCTGGGCTTTGTTCCTGTTGTGATCTGTCCAATATAGTAAGCCCATTGCGCAGGCAATTAAGATGATGCGTGTGACCCAGAACGTGCCATATTGTGTGTCCACGATAATACGCCATAGATTTGTCAAGGGGAAGTGGTTGTCTGCTTGTGCCTGTGCCAGATCTGTGTTGCGTAGGATCAGAGAAACGGCCTCTCCAAAAAATAGAGTGAAAAGGCAGAGCCACTGTAGTGAAATCGTACGTTTTCTGGCCAGTAGAAATAAGCCACGTTCTTTTGAGAGCACAAATTGTTCTATGACCAGTATACCCACCCAGAAGGTAAACGCTGCAAGGATTAGCCATTCCCAGATAATAGTTAATATATTTGTGAAGTCAAGCCTGCGAATCTCATCAAGGTCATTACTCGTTGTGGGACCAAGTGTTGTTGTCCCGGCCGCGCCTATGCTGGAATAGCCGACATTAAAACCGATGATGCCGTTGGTGGTATGCCCATCGTTCTTTGCTACCGCCGTCCATATAATCTCGTAGCTACCCTCTGCCTGACTAGCAGGTGTTTTCACTGTTATAGCAAGATCACGTTGATTCGATAAAGAAACACTGGCTGGGCCAGCATTTACCTCATTCAGTTTTCCATCTTCTAATGAGTACGCATAGGCACTACTAAGCGTACTAATATCAGCGTTGAAAAAGATATGTATCTCATTGGGCACTTTGTTGATAGTAGAGCCATCTACTGGATCGGAGCCAATGACGAAAGCCTGTGCCTGGACCACCGACGGTGCTATCAAGATTGTTAAGCTGATGAATGCTACAATGCTTAGGAGCAATGTTATTGGCACGATCAGCAATTGTCTGTGTAGTCTGTATGACATATTTTCTCTTTATATCCCGCCTAATCTCGTATAACTTCTACATTGGCCGCCGTACGATATCAATGTACAGTCTTGTGAAGTACTTATAGAACGAGAAAACACGCATCGTCGGTTTGCTGGTTGGCGGCACCCGCAAGAAGTACCATAAAAGGTGATGGTATCTCTGTGACAAATTGTACACCAGCCAGGGGATGGTAGCAATATGAGTTTCTATCATATGCCAGATGTATGTCTTGTATATCCTGTGTGCCACTCTCTCTGTTGTGATAATATCTCGATAATGGCTATAATGGGAGTGTCCAAACAGTACTCTGTTTTACATTTAAATACGCGTGAAAGATACTGTGATCATAGAAGCGGTTTATTGGTTTGTTGGTCTGAAAATTAGTATAAAATGGGATGGCTTTAATGAAAAAACGCTATTGGTGGCAATCCCTGTCGCGCTTTGTGTTATGGTCTCATGTTGTTGGGGTGGTAGGTTTTTACCTGTTCATCTGGTGGCGTACTCTACCACGTAAAGAGGATCAGCTTGAAGTGCTTCCTCTTCAGGAGGCAACTCTATCGGCCACTAATGAAGCTGCGTCTGCTGTGCGCCCCTTTGTGTCGATTATTGTTCCGGCTCGCAATGAGGAGCAAAATATCCGTCGTTGTGTTGAATCTTTGTTAGAACAGGATTATGGCAACTTCGAGGTTATCGCGGTTGATGATGGTTCTACTGATGCGACTGAATGTATCCTGGATGAATTGACAGGCTCTCATGGAAATGGTAAGCGGCTCTGGGTGCTACGCTTGCGTGATCTGCCAGCTGATTGGGCAGGCAAGCCGCATGCGCTTCATAGTGGTGTTCAGGAGGCGCAAGGAACATGGCTACTTTTTACGGATGCGGATACCTGGCACGCCCCTAATGCTTTACGCTCGGCGCTGAATCAGGCCTTGAATGACAAGGCTGATCTTCTCACACTTGCCTCAACCCAGGATTTGCCGACGTTCTGGGATCGCACACTGATGCCTATGGCTTATCTAGGTATAAGCATGCTTTATCCTTCGCGCCTGGTCAATGACCCTGCCAGTCCGCTTGCGGTCGCTAATGGGCAATATATCCTTATTCGTCGCGCAGTTTATGATCAGTTAGGTGGATATGGCCGCCCAGAATTGCGTGGTACGCTGCTTGATGATCGCGATCTGGCACAGGTTGTGAAGCAGAATGGTTTTCGCCTGCGTTTTATTGATGGGCAAGGACTGGTACATGTGCATATGTATCGAGGCTTCTCTGCTATCTGGCGTGGTTGGCGCAAGAACGCCTATCTGGGCAATCGAGGTGGTCTGGCCTTTGTCCTGTTAGAGCTTTTTGGTTTACCTATGGTCACTATTGCGCCGTTCTTGTTGCCACTGTTGGCTAAGCTGGTAAGAACAAAGCAGGGGACAACTGTTGCTATGCCTGAGGCTGTTGCAGCCACCATACTAGAATTAGCGCCATTGCTTGCCTATCGTTTCTGGCTCAATCGTTCGTTGCGTGTTCCCTGGTATTATGCGTTTGCTCATCCACTGGCGGGCGTGGTCTTCGAGGGTATCCTGGGGCAGTCGATGCTCTACATTCTTTCGGGCAAGGGCGTTGATTGGCGCGGACGCCGCTATAATAATACAAATGGTGTGACAAAACTCATTACACCTGAGGTAACCCGCACGCGCTAAAAAAAATACCTCTTGCACTTTACAGTAGTAGCATTGGACCTTGTGGCAGAGGCCATGCAAGAGGTATACAGTAGTTATTACCTTGTTTTTACGCAATCCTCAATTTTATCCTGTGTATATGTACTAATGATTATTTACATACAAAGGAACATTGATAGCATAGAAAACTTCTCAGCATTTGAGGATAAGGACTTTGAAGTTACCCATGCCGGTTGGTGCAGTCAGGAGCGAGACGCGTTGACGCAGGTTATACCATTGCAGCAGGGCTGCTTGCCCTTTGTCACTGGCACGTGCAGTATCGATAATGGCAAACTCGCGCTGGTGTATACGTTCCAATTCTTCGTAGATGCCCATTGTGATTAACCATTCTCGTTGCGTGGTGAGGGTTTGTAAGCGCAGGCTGTGCTTGCGGGCCTCGTTAATCAAAGCTGTGAAATTCACATGAGCGGTGAGATCTTGTTCTCCTGGTCGTGATAGAGGTTGATCGGTCAATTGGTGTCGGTAATAACAGGTAAGCGTCCCGTAGCGCCGCTCGCGTGTGTAGAGCTTACGTGCAGTGTCCCCGTAGTCAATGGCAAGAATGAAGCCGTGGCGCTTCTGTTTGGGCTTTGGTCCAGTCAGGCGCTGAGCAGTTTGTGCCATCCAGAGTATGCTGTCCAGGTTGATCTCTGCACGCCATCCATCATCGTAAGTGTGCCAGGGGACCTTATTAGCATCCAGATAGCCCTCTACCTCCGGGCTGCTTGGTTCAGCGAATGTCTCGATTAGTAGACCATCCTGAACATCCACATAAAGCTCGTAAAGTTTCTTTCCCTGCTTCTGCACAATATGAACGGGAAATGCGTCTACTAGTTCGTTTGAGAGAATAACAGCAGGCGTTTGCGTGTTTCTATCTTGTTGCTTAATCTCATTGCTCGCCAGAAGGCTTGTGCTTTTCTCATGCAGGGACGGGGTGGTAGAGGTCAGGGCGTTCTGGCCAGCATTGATATCTTCAGTTTGATAATCGAGCGCCATATTGAAATCCGGGGCTTCCAGTGTGGCCCATCTGCGAACGGCCCTGGCAAGATCGCCGCGCCCGGCCCCTTGTTCCAAAACTGTAAAGAGTGTGGGTTGACCAAGCTCTTCCCATATATGTTGTAACTGGCGACCCATACAGTGAGCGAAGAAATCTGCCACATCAGTGCTTGTGTAGTAATCTCCCTCCCAACCCACCTTGATCCGCCCACTTACATAGTAGCCGTAGTCGGGTTCATAGAGTGCCATACGCATATAAGCAGCGAAAGTGATCGCTCCTTGTTGTTGGATGCGTTCAATAATACGTTGTTGTAGTAGCATACTTCTTCGTTCACAAACCGAAATTAACAACTAATAAGTCCAGAGCCATCTCTGGCGTCAGGCGGCTCCGCTTGAGTGCTGCATCGGTTGCTAGCAGTTGGCGATAGGCGTTTTCCAGTTGTGGGATACTGAAGTTGCCGACCTGGCGCAGGGCTTTATCGGCAATAAAAGGTGCCATACCCAGCGTAGAGACAATTTGTGGTGCACGCATCCCTTTCTGGGCCAACTCTTTAACCAGTAGCAATGAGCGTACTTGCGAGGTGATTGTACTAATAAGCTTAAGTGGTGGTTCGCCGTCCCCTAGCAGGTCATGCAGGATATTTAAAGCCTGTTTGCGGTTGCGCTGTGCCAGAGCGTCTGTGAGGTCAAAGATGCGAGCCTCCTGTACCTGCGCTGATAATTGACGCACATCTTCAATTTTGATTGTTGCGCCCTTGCCAACATACATTGCCAGCTTATCAAGCTCATTGGCCAGAAGGCGCAGGTCGTTGCCGATGAAGTTTGCTAGTATTGTGACTGCATCCGGTGCGATCTTTACTTCAATACTCTTTGCCCGGTTGGTAATCCACTTCTCCAGTGCAGCACCCTTGGGTAGGGTGCTTTGTATCACCTTGCCATGCTTCTCAGCAGCCTTGAGCAGCACATTATTGCTATCCAGAGTTTCCTCAACCAGTACGATCAGCACAGTTGTCTCTGGTAGTATGGCGGCATGTTCTGCCAGGACTTTTTCGAAACCTGCGCGGCCATCTACTGTGTTGCTTTTCTTGCCTTTACGAGCTTTGCCGCCCTTTGTTGTCTCTTCTTTCGGACTAGTAGATGTATTCTGTGCCACTTCACCGCGCTTTTTCTTTGGTAGCCCTTCAACTACAATCAGGCGTTGCTCACTTAAAAATGGCAGTGTATTACTGCTCATTACGATTACACGTACGTCGCTGTCTGCGCCGTTATAGATATCCTGGTTAAACCCAAAATCGCCCTGTCGCCGTAATTTTTTTAAGTGTTCGCGATTTGTGAACTCATCTTCGCCATGTAGTAAGTAGAACATGCCTGTACTCACTATTCGTGCGATACGTGGCGACGATAGTCGCGTGTACTCCGACTTGCTACCACGAGATCTGCGACCATACCACCAACAAGTCCCATGATTGAGCAGAAGAGGACACTACCGAAGAAGGCCGAAGCACCATTTGCTCCAGGTAGTGGTGTATCAAAGAAGAGAGTGCCCGCCCAACCAAGAATAATGAAGAAGCCCAGCAGTGCGGCTATAAATCCCCCCACCACAACTGCCGTGCGGTTTTTTACTGCACTTATCCAGAATGCAAGAAAGAGAGCAATGGGTAACGAGAGCAAAAGACCAAAGAAGTCACCAATCAAAACCGGATCACCAAGACTTAACGTTGCTATGACCATTATTAAAAGCCTCCTGAGGTTAATGAATTGATAGTTTGAAATAGCATATATATGTCGTTTTCATTATACGGCAGTTCCCTCATCTGTGCCAATATGCTATCTCAAGTCCCAGGGCTTATTCATTCATAAGAATGGCACTTTTCCATATCTTGCCTTACGCAAAATGTGGAAAAGTGCCATTCTTATGAATAAAGGGCTAGAAACACACTATCAAGCCTTTGCCGTCTCCAGAGTACGTGTAGTAGTGTGTAGTTCCTGGCGGTTACGTAGCCACTCGCGTATTGTTTGGCGCAGTGCTCTAATCAAGTTCATATCAGACTGATGCGCATTATAAAGTGCCCAGCCGATCTTTGGTAGACTTAATGCACCGGAATAGACCAGGTAACGACTCTCCCAGGTCGGCTGGAACTTCTTTTTGAAGTTGCACAGGGATTGATTTTTGCTAGGATTGCCGAAGCGGTCGGTCAAGAAATCGATGCTGGTACCCAGGAATGTCTCGTCCTCGGCATTTGTATTGCTTAACGGAGCCAGGCCCAGGCTAACCATTTGAGCGCCATCACATTTCATATATTCAATTGAGCGGGCGAGCAAGAGTTCCATGGTGCCTGGTGCACATTGTTCAGCGCGGCGCATGAGGTCTAAACCCCAACCGTGCCGCCCATAGACAGGTACAAAAGAGACAAACGCATGTACTTTATTTTGCTGATCAACAGCCAGGGCATAAAGCTGCTCATTATCACCTTGTGGATCGAAGTTGCCCATGCTAAAGCCCATTTCTGAGCCACCCTTCGCCGCTAGCCACTCATACGAGATCTGCTCCACCTGGGTAAGCTGTTCTGTATCCGTTATCTTCCCGCGATAGAAGATAACGTGTACACCATCCTTCTCAGCGCGTTTGGCACTTGAGCGCACATTTGCCATTGCGCCACCTTTGAGTGTAAAGTTTTGTGGATTGACAATGGCATCTTCACCTATCTTCAGCAGGCGGAAGCCAGCAGCGCGATAGAGAGTAGCGATCTCTGCACGTACTTGCCAGAAGACGATAGTCCAGTCTTGCTCATTGCAGAAAGCTACGAATTGCTTGATGACATTGTGCATCTCCTCTTCAGGACCAATGGGATCGCCCGCCACGACCGCTGTACTCCCCTGGAGCACATAACTGATAACAGACTTCCCTGATGCCGAGAAAAAGTAGGTTTTATCTTCACCCAGCGCAAAGTAGCTAATTGAGTTTGTGCCGTAATGGTGTGTAAGCTTGCTCACCTTGTCGCGTTCTTGAATATCGGGCATGAACACTGCCGCCACTGGTCGGAAGATTTGCACCATACCATAGAGCACCCCACTGATACACAATACAGGTAAGGCATGTTGGAATAGAAATGCTTGTGTCGCGTGGGGAATATGAATTGGACCGTGTGCAAAGATGCGCAAAATCACGCCATGAATGCCAATGCGATCAATCCAGGGCTCGAAATCATTGTACAGGGTGATAAAACCACCAATAGTGTAAAAGGTCACAATACCCAGGCCCATGCATAAGGCTATATAGCCACGGCGTGCCGATGGGGGATCGCTTTTGGCCTGAAAAAAGCGCGATGACATGGCTAATGCTAGTGCCAGAAGGAGAGCTACGACTGTTGCTAATACTGAACCACTACGTTGCACATGCAAGACGGCCGATAGGAGGAGGAGAATCAATGTAATGCGCCATGCATGCTTCTTCCCTTTTACCACTCCATAGGAAAGGACGAGCAGGAAGAAGCCAACTACCACCGTGAATGTTTGAGCTGGCAGACGATTATGCATCACGAGCCACACGCCCAGGAAGTCACTCCAGCTGGATTTGGGGACAATTGCCGATAGCATGTCCGCTATGCCCACTGCTGCAGTGAAACATCCAATAAGGTAGCGAACAATATGGCGCTCGATTTTTAGAAAGGATATTTTTTGAACTTCGGCTTGCATAAAAACCCTTCATGTAGTATGTTGGCCCTTTATAACCATAATATTAAAGAGTAGGCACTATTCTGCCTGAGATTGCTTACTTCTATCTATTTTAGGCTCTCTACCATAGAAATTATGATCTTCCCTTTTGTTTCTGCTTATGTGTTGGTTTTCACTATACAGTGCTGGCTTAAATTTTTGAACTGTTGCGTTTATTACAGCCTATACTATACAATGCCATCCTTATTTTACAATATGAACGTCATGGCCTGTGCGAATCGGCCCATGTACTTTCTACTTTTTTCCTATGGTGATATATAATGAGTAAGATGCTTGCATATTTACTTTGCTTCATCTTTTCTTACCAAACCCTAAGATGTAGACAAGTGACGATCTCAATTTGTTGCTTCCCTATGACTTTTTCTTACATATGTAAGAAATTACCATGTCTATTCTCGCGATGGAGTATTTGCTCAAATAATAGTGCTCACTTACAGCTACAGGTTTATATCTCTTTTATTACACAAATTGCATGGTTACGCCGTAGCGCACTTAGTGTGCTACGGCGTAACCATGCAATTTGTGTCATAAAACATTTAGGGGGCGGCGGAGCCGCGCGAGCTCATCGGGTGAGGA
>CAWKKX010000034.1:0-48399 GCA_963850365.1 uncultured Chloroflexia bacterium | reverse complement strand
TTGTTGAGCGCGTCTTCCTCGCTGGTAGCTTTCAGGCGATGAATGAGCGTTTCACGGCTTATACGCGGACGTCCGTGGAAGTTCGCGAACTGATCGTATGGCCCACAATTTTCGATGGTTGCCTTTATACGCTTCTCAAACGCGGCGGCACGTACAACGAATTGCCCACCAAAACTTACGCCCATTAAACCTACACGCCTGGCATCTACATCTGCGCGACCCTCAAGGTAATCGACGGCATACTTGATAGGGACCTCATAATCATGGCGTTGCGGAAAATCAAATTCCATCTCACCCTGGCCGGGACCATCGATTGCCAGCACCGCTAGGCCGCGCATCAAAAAGTCATCGCCATATAAATGCAGCTCCTCTTTGACAGAATCCAAGCCAGGCACCAGAATCACGACCGGCGCTTTGGGAGTATGCCAGGGCTTCCTCAGAATACCGTACATTGTCGCGCCACCTTCGTAAGGAATGGCAACGTGCTCGCCTGGAAAAGCGAAATACGGCAAGGCGCGTTGATAGTCGCGTACAACGTGCTCGTGTGCGGCACGCAGCTCTTGCGGCTTACGCACAAATAGATATTTTCCAAAATGATAGGAGATAGCGGCGTGAAAGAAATGATAGGCCGCCAATTCATATTGCTCATCGGCCTCGGCCTGCTCGCCCATCTGCTCATGCATCGCGCCGCATGCGGACCATTTCTGACACCAATCATCCCAACGCTCCACGCTATTAGAGACACGTTGAAAGTCGTTGAAGTCTACACCGTTAGACACAAATCTGGGAGCCCAATTATCAATTGCGCTCTGTACCTCTTCATCTCGCGCCATATAATTTACCCTTTCTGTGTTCGTTTATGGGACAGCTACTGTTTTGTCAAACTTAATTCGAGCCATCTCGCGGGCTGTGTCATGTAGGGCGAGAGGGCAACAACCACAGGGGCACGCCAACCACAAGGGTCGGCGCGACGCGCCCTGGCCCTGGCTCGCGTAGCGGCAATCCCTTGTGGTTGCCGTCCTCCTCCCGCCTCTCACCTGCCTGGAGACCAACCACTACAAGGGTCGTCCAATACAATATGTATCAACCTAAGAATTGCAGAGTTTATTTTGTTTGAATGAGAAACGTGAGGAAATAATCGTTTTTACTCGTATAACCTCTGGAATTTATAGGTGCCGATTCATTGTGCACATACCGGCTTCAGCCGGAGGGAACTACAGAACGTGCTTATACACACCAATGTTCGCTTTGACTTTCCAGCACGAAAAGCACACCTCAGTTCCACAATTTCATCGTTAACAGGAGCAATACGTGTAATTGCTCACATGAGATATGTGAGCGTTTCATGTATAAGCACGTTTTGTGGTTTCCTCCGGCTGAAGCCGGCCTGTGCACGATAAATCGGCACCTATAGATTCCAGATTTTTTACGAGCGAATACGATTATTTTCCTCACGTTTCTCATCCAAAATAATCTCATCCTTTCTTAGGTTGATGGCTATTATGCATGATAAATCGGCACCTATAGGTTTCCGTATGTTTTGCACGAAAAGCACAACACCCATGCCTTCCTTTTTCTCGCCCCAAAAGCTCAGCAATTCTTAGATTGATGTGTATTGGCAACCTCAACGGTCGGCCTTACGCGCCCTCCCGCCATATAAACTGTGTCAGATAAGCACATCCTTTTTCAATTGATGCCCGTCTATAAAGTACGATATTCTGCATATTATGGCAACACTGGGAAGCACATTGTGGTCGGTCGGCTTCACACTCCTCATAAAGCAAGTATAGGACAGAGGGAAGCAAAAGGTCCAGTGGCTTACTCCGCACAAAAAGTACTATACCCCGTTATTAAAATTTCATTAGTATAAATCTACCGATTAACACTAAATTCACTTGAATTGTAATCGTGCTCTATTAAACGTATCCTTGAGAAATGTTAACATTCGTGTGGGTCGTTCGTCTATATTATTGTTATGGCGATACATCATTTTATATGCTGTTTCGCGCAGGGCTATTCATTGAGACTTCATCCCAGCGTTTCGTTTCGTTCGTGCACTACTCACTTAACCATTCCTCGCTGAATAGCCCGACTTTCCCCAATTTGTACCCCAATTGTGCTAGATATCCAAAAGGACCACTATATTTACGTAGATTTAAGGCGAGATGAAGTTTTATCTTTTATGCTATATACTATCAGACAGATTATGTATCGTGGGGCGTCTATTTCATGGGTAGACAGTTTTGCGTTTTAGAGAGTTTTCAGGATGAGGCAGATTTAAGAGCTAGCATTTTTATAATTTGATCCATTGTGGGTTGTCAAATTAGTAAGATAGCGTCGGGACGGGATGGCAATAGATATTCAGCACAGAAAAGCAGGTTTCTTGCTCTATTTTGTATATGACGGACGTAGACGGCGGTTTATAATGCCACAAGATACTTACGAGATATCCACTTCACAAAGGTCACAACGCTCACACGTGGCCTTCAGGTGGCTCTCAGGTGCTCTGGCGGCTTACTCAGGAGGGTGCGATGAATAGTAAAATTTCCTATCATCAGCAGGTGAGCTACTGCGGGAAGCCGCGCTGTAAACGGTGCCGCGAGGGCGTTGGGCATGGCCCCTATTGGTATTCTTACCAGACGGTTGATGGTCGTACAACGCGTACATACGTAGGGAAACATCTGCCACCGGAGGCTCAGGTGGCGATGGGTGTGGCGAAACCAGCTCCAACCGCTCAAGAGACGGAACGCGAACTGTCAACGCTGCGTATCTATGCGCTGGGCCAGTTTCGCCTGGAGCGCCGCAATCCGCGCGATCCGCTTGAATGGCAGACTGTCACCGATGCAACCTGGCAGCATCAACGTGTACGCGCTCTGCTCGGCTGCCTGGTGAGCGTGGGAGGCCGCAAGCTGACACGCGAACAGATTATGGAAGCTCTGTGGCCGGACCTGGAGATGGAGATGGCCGCCAGCCGCCTGGATCGCTCGGTCTATAGCCTGCGCCAACTCTTCGAGCCGGGACGCAATCGGCCCGCAACCTCTCCTCTACTGCTCACAGAGCGCGAGGTGCTGGTGCTGGCCGATCACCAGCATATCTGGATCGATGCCGACGCATTCGAAAATCTGGTTAATCGCGCCACGGAGAGCACGGATAATGGCGAGAAGGAGAGCCTGCTACGCGAGGCGGCGGGCCTCTACGCCGGCCCCTTCCTGCCCGAAGATGCTAAGAATGAGTGGACCCGCGTGCGCCGCGAGACGCTACAGCGCAGTTGGATCGGCCTCCTGCTAGAATTGGCCGATCTACAGATTGCTCGCGAGTCCTTTACAGGCGCACTTGATCCACTAGATAGATTATTGTCGATTGATCCAACGAACGAGGCGGCGGTGCAGCGCTTGATGAGCTTGCTTGCACAGCTGGGTCGGCGTGGCGAGGCGCTACGTGCATATAAACGTTTGCATACAGTACTGCAACAGGAGTATCGCATCGCGCCCCTACCGGAGACGCGAGCGATCTATGATGATCTACGTGCTGGCCGTGAGTTGGCCGGGAAAGGGGCACTCTACCAGCCGGAGAAGGCGAAACGCGAGACGGCCACCCGCGCCGCCCCCGTGGGACCCGGCGGCACAAGCGAGATTGCCAGCGTACAGATCGGTCGCGCCCATCAAAGTCCCCTCGTCGGGCGCGAACAAGAACTGGATCACCTCACCTCGCTTGTGAAGGTTACAGAGCAGGCGGCAAAGTTCCGTCTTACCGCTCAGAAGCGTGTCTCAGCGGCGACTCTGGACCCTCATCGTCGTCCGCAGTGTGTGCTCCTGATGGGCGACGTGGGCATCGGCAAGACGCGTCTGGCCGAAGAAATGGGTCGCGAAGCCAAAAGGCGTGGCTGGGCGGTGGCATGGAGCCGCGTCTACGCTCAGGAGGGTACGGCCCCCTATTACCTGTGGATCGAAGTGCTGCGCAGAGCCATGACGCAGGGCGTATGGCAACGGCAAGAGATCAATAAGCGTCCTATCGTCTTCCAGTCCCTGAGCAACCTGCTACCAGAGCTACAAGAGGTAATGACGCAGGTGAGCTACCCCATGTCGCTCTCCCCCGAACAAGAGCAGCTCAGATTGTGGGAGGCCGTCAAAGAACTGCTCATATTGATCAGCGAGAGCACCCCGCTCCTGATCGCGCTGGACGACCTGCAATGGGCGGACAGTAGCAGTTGTGAGCTGCTCGCCTATCTTGCCCGCCGCACGCACGGCTACCCCATCGTCATCGTCGGCACCTGTCGCGACATGGAGCTCTCCCAGGATCACCCCTTGCGCCCCCTGCTCACCGACCTCAGACGCGAGAACGCCATCGAATCCATCCCCCTCGAACCGTTGCGCGAGGACCAGATCGCCTCACTCGTCGCCCAGGTCACCCAGGTATCCGAGCCCATGGTACAGCGTATCAGCAACCGAGCCGCCGGCAACCCCTTCTTCGCCGAAGAACTCGCCCGCACCATCGAGACCGAGCCCGCCCTCGCCGAACACCTCTTCAGCGAGGAGCAAAACCCCCTGCCCGACACCATCAGCGCCGTCCTCACCCTGCGCCTGGGCCGCCTCAGCCAGAAGTGTCGCAGCCTGCTCAGCAAAGCCGCCGTCCTCGGCAGCTCCTTCGAATTCCAGGTCATAAGCGCAATGGAAGAGAGCAGCGCCAACTACGACGAGGACGCCGTCCTCGAACTGATCGAAGAAGCGCTCAAATCCGGCATGCTCACAGAAGAGGGCGTCGGCACCCGCGTGACCTATAGCTTCTGGCACCCCCTGCTTGCCAGCCACCTCTACGAAAGCCTATCAGCGGCCCGCCGCGCCAGCCAGCACCGCCGCGCCGCCGAAGTCTTCAAACAACTCTACGCCGGCAACGAGAAAAAAGAGGCTGCAACCATCACCCACCACCTCGTCCTCGGCGGTGCTGCCCCCCAACAAATTGCCCACTACTCCCAATTAGCCGGCGACTACGCCTTCTCCCTCTCCTCATACCCAGGAGCCGAGAAGTACTACCGCATCACCCTGGAACATATGGGCAATGACTCAGCAGATTGGCAACAACTATCCTATATTCTGGAGCTCTTGCTGAGTGTACAAAGATTCAGGGTAAGATGAAGAGTCGTTACATTTTTATGAACAATCATTGGATATTCGTACGCGTAAGCATGCGAATGAATCATATATTGATCCTTTACAAGAGGCACAATTGCAGGCCATAATTTGGTGCCAACTCGCCCTTGCATGGCTTAATAGTGGAGATTTAGTTCGCATGAGGCAGTCTACAGAGCGCGGTGAACAAGTATTAAGAAACGCAAATATATCAGGAGGCCCTGCATGGGCTAGTCTGAAATTACGTCAAGGTTACCTCTATTGGCGCGAGGGTAACTATAAAGATGCACTCCAGAGTGCAAATGAAGCACTTGATTTATTTGCAACGATTTTAAAACAAGAAAACCATCAATCCTCATCGGCCTCTTATTTGACCGTTCCTAGACGTACACTTGTAGGAGATCCTGTTGATCTAGGACGTACATATATACTACTGAGCAACATAAAGACTTCTGAAGGCCGCGTTACAGATGGGCTAGAAGACCTTAATAAAGCCCTTACTATCTTTGAGCAGTACGATTGTACACGCGAGATCGCTATTGTTAGCTGCAACGTGGGTGATAGATACTTGAGCATGGCTGACTATTCACAGGCACAAGCGGCTTTGCGAAACTCTTTTAGTATTGCTGAACGTATGGGTGATGTGCCTCTTTTGTCATGTGTTCTTGCAAATTTAGGTCTATTAGATTTACGTTTAGGTCACTTAGATCATGCAGAAACAGAATGCCGTAAGGCTATTGAACTTGCCGAAAGCATTAACGATCCTATAACTATAAGTTGGTGGAACTCCTATCTCACCCCTGTTTTACAGGAACAAGGAAAGCTTTCTGAAGCAGGAACAACTTTACACATTGCTTTATCGGTAGCTCGTAGTAACCGCTTGGCTCCCTGCGCCAGTCTAGCTCTAGTTGTATTGGGACAATTACGCATACAATCAGGCTTTAAATATGCAAATACATGCATCTGATACAACAACATATCTCTATGAGAAAAAGCGATTGCTCAAACGTGCCTTGAAGACGCTGAAACACGCGCTCACATTCACCAGCTTAGAAGCAGAGACCAGAACAGAAGGCCACCTGGCAATGGCTCAGACGTACTTGCTACTCAACGAAGTTACGTTGGCACATGAGCAAGCTATACAGGCTCTCAACGAAGCACAGCAATCTAAGTGGCACAGGCTTGTTGCACGTGCACAATATGTGCTAGGCAATATCTTAGTAGAACAACAACTATTTGATCAAGCTAGCCAATACTTTGAGCAAGCATATCGTACATTTAGCAAGAATGGCATGCGCCTAGATTATGCATGTACAATACAATCTTATGGTGCTTTATTCTTGCAAAACAATAATGTAAGAGATAAAGAGTATCAACGCGGACTTGACTATCTACAAGAGGCTTTACAAGTGTTTACTGAGTGCAAGGCTGAGCTAAGTTTGCAATTAGTAAAAGCCGAACTTACGAAATATGAGCCTGCTGCCAAAGGAGCATGAGATTCTAAGTATGATGGAGAAGGTATGCTAAATTTTCTGCATCACCTTATCCATATCTTGTTTCGCGCTTTTTTAGCGGAGCACCCCGAGAGCAAAGAGGACAAAGAGCACGTTCCAAAGGGAGTGCAACACGATACCAGGCCAGAGTGAGCGACTCGTATGCAAGAGCAGTGCCGCAAAAATACCGAGCAAGAAGAAATTAGCAAAGCCAAAGAGGTTCGCGTGGAAGATGCTAAAAATGAACGCGCTGGAGAGTACTCCTGTCCACAATCCAAAGCGCCTGGTCAGCCACTGAAAGAGCATGCCACGGAAGAGCACCTCCTCAGCAAAAGGGGCCAGGGCGCAGAGCACGAACACCTCCACTCCAAAGGAGACTGGCTTTTGCTGCCACAGATCTGGCAGACCCCAATTGTTGACTGGCGCAATCAAATGAAAAGCGTTTTGCAGGAGTAGTTCCCATTGTCCCTGTACAATGAGGAGGATGAAATCGCCGAAAAGGACCAGGGCCAGCGCAGTCAGGAGGAAGAGAGTTCCAGAGGCGAGCGTGCGCAATCCGCGAGTGGATGTTTTTTCAAGAAAAGGGAACTGCACCAGTCCCATATCGGCAAGGGTGGCCCTACGCGCCAGGACGGCGGTCATAAAGTAAAATGCGGCAAGAACATAACAGGCATCGAGAATACCGTGCTCCAAGGAAAGGTAGAGGGCAGTGAGCAGATCGGTGTTCATGACAGCAAGAATGGCGGCCTGCGGGATGTAGACAGCAAAGAAAAAGGCCAGGCCGATGGCAAGAATGAGAAAGCCTTTTATTGTGGATGTTTGAAATTGATTGCTCACCTGGATGTCGCTCATAGCTAGACTATGTCCTTTCTTACTCCGCATTCATTGCTGGCTATGCGGGAATTGTTCCGTATGTTGTGACTGGCATTAACAAATAGTCCCAAAAAGCATGGCGTTTTATGGACACCGCACCTTCCGCTTGACTTATATGGGTATTGCTAACCGTACATGCTGAACTACATAGGCCGCTATTCACTTTGCACTTGCATACACAAATGCACCAGGCTTATTTTTTCACAATATATTATAGTTGATGTGCAGACTGATTCCATCCTTTCTTACTCGTTTGCCACTCGTTTCTTACAGTATAAAACGAAAGCTGATCAAATAGCAATAACCAGTCATGGCATCCAAAAAATCAGCGATCTCCACCTCAAATTGTGATGCACCCCCGAATTCGTTACCTCTATCTCCGCAGCGGACGATAGACAATTGAAGCCACTATCCCTATCTACCAGCCACCACAGAGCAGACCTCCCGCTTTCTGGATAAAAAAGGCTATGTTTTGCCCACTTATGAGTTATATTTTAATCACAGGGTAGGGAATGCAAATGCTTGAGGCGGTGGCGATGAGCGACTCTGAGAAGCGGCGGAAAAGCCCCGGAGTCGGGACGATCAGACCTGCGATAGTGCAAGTCAAAGCGTTCTTCCTGCTAGTTACACAGTTACATTTTATCTGTACGCAGACATGTTGAGAGGATGTACAGTCTAAGCGCCCATGTTTCACCTCTCGCCAGGAGTACGAGTTATGAAACTCAGACGGTCATCTTAGGTCATCATTGTATCTTTGGTTTTATAACAATTTTAATCATTGATTATCTATGCGGTTTTGCGCCCTCGTGTCGGTAGGGACGCAACTACAGCAACAGCAGGAAGAAAAGGGGATTACACACATGGCAATCGCACTTCGCACCAACAAACAGGTTCTCGCAGCACTTATCATCGTCGCAATTTTAACCTTCATCGTCCTCACATTTACCGTCCTGAGCGTGGAACACATCAACCTCTGGCAAGAAGCCACCAAGTTCGTTCCAGCGGCTTCATTCGGTAGCTATGTAGCACGCCAGAACGACCCTACGTCCGCACAACATATTGATTACCTAAATTTACATAGATGAGTTGAAAGTAGATATTGGAGGCGAGAAAGGATCACCAGTTATGTCACATTTTGATTAACATACACGCAACACCGTAGGCAGATACGTCGCGGTAGACACAGCAGAGCCCACCCTTACAAGGTGGGCTCTTTGTTTTGCGTGTTGTTATGCCTATACCCGTTCTTCGTAGCTCCCTTACTGCATTAAGAATGCGTTAATATGCTGTAGAATCAGGGAAAATTACTTGTTATTTCGCGCTGTGTACGGTAGTATAAGAGCAGGTGGGAGGGGGGAAATGAGGTCAAGGCTCCTTTCTAATGGTACCATCAACTACATACACCGTTTATTCCCCTCTCCTTTCTTCCCTTCTTTTTTTTTTTTTTAAAAAAAAAAAAAAAAAAAAAAAAAAAAAAAATTTCTTTTGCTGCCACAGATCTGGCAAGCCCCAGTTGTTGACTGGGGCAATCAAATGAAAAGCGTTTTGCAGGAGTAGTTCCCATTGTCTCTGTACAATGAGGAGGATAAAACCGCCGAAAAGGATCAGGGCCAGCACCATCAGGAGTTGGGGGGCTCCAGAGACGAGCATGCTCAATCCGCGCGTGGATGTTTTTTCAAGAAAAGGGAACTGCATCAGTCCCATATCGACAAGGGTGGCCCTACGTGCCAGGACAGCGGTCATAAGGTAAAAGGCTGCGAGGACAAAACAGGCATCGAGAACACCGTGCTCCAAGGAAAGGTAGAGGGCAGTGAGCAGATCGGTGTTCATGACTGCAAGGATAGCGAGCTGTGGGATATGGACCGCAAAGAAAAAGGCCAGGCCGATGGCAAGAATGAGGAAGCCTTTTATTGTGGATGTTTGAAATTGATTAATCGCCTGGATGTCGCTCATAGCTAGACTATGTCCTTTCTTACTCCGCATTCATTGCTGGCTATGCGGGAATTGTTCCGTATGTTGTGACTGGCATTAACAAATAGTCCCAAAAAGCATGGCGTTTTACGGACACCGCACCTTCCGCTTGACTTATATGGGTATTGCTAACCGTACATGCTGAACTACATAGGCCGCTATTCACTTTGCACCTGCATACACAAATGCACCAGGCTTATTTTTCACAATATATTATAGTTGATGTGCAGGCTGATTCCATCCTTTCTTACTCGTTTGCCAC
This sequence comes from uncultured Chloroflexia bacterium, assembly GCA_963850365.1. Lineage (GTDB taxonomy): Bacteria > Chloroflexota > Ktedonobacteria > Ktedonobacterales > Ktedonobacteraceae > Dictyobacter. The sequence goes on along the minus strand of CAWKKX010000034.1, from coordinate 38,674 downwards.
TCGTTTCTTACAGTATAAAACGAGAGCTGATCAAATAGCAATAACCGGTCATGGCATCCAAAAAATCAGCGATCTCCACCTCAAATTGTGATGCGCCCCCGAATTCGTTACCTCTATCTCCGCAGCGGACGATAGACAATTGAAGCCACTATCCCTATCTACCAGCCACCACAGAGCAGACCTCCCGCTTTCTGGATAAAAAAGGCTATGTTTTGCCCACTTATGAGTTATATTTTAATCACAGGGTAGGGAATGCAAATGCTTGAGGCGGTGGCGATGAGCGACTCTGAGAAGCGGCGGAAAAGCCCCGGAGTCGGTACGATCAGACCTGCGATAGTGCAAGTCAAAGCGTTCTTCCTGCTAGTTACACAGATACATTTTATCTGTACGCAGACATGTTGAGAGGATGTACAGTCTAAGCGCCCATGTTTCACCTCTCGCCAGGAGTACGAGTTATGAAACTCAGACGGTCATCTTAGGTCATCATTGTATCTTTGGTTTTATAACAATTTTAATCATTGATTATCTATGCGGTTTTGCACCCTCGTGTCGGTAGGGATGCAACTACAGCAACAACAGGAAGAAAAGGGGATCACACACATGGCAATCGCACTCCGCACCAACAAACAGGTTCTCGCAGCACTCATCATCGTCGCAATTTTAACCTTCATCGCCCTCACATTTACCGTCCTGAGCGTGGAGCACATCAACCTCTGGCAAGATGCCATCAAGTTTGTTCCAGCGGCTTCATTCGGAAATATGTAGCACGCCAGAACGACCCTACGTCCGCACAACATATTGATCACCTAAATTTACATAGATGAGTTGAAAGTAGTTATTGGAGGCGAGAAAGGATCACCAGTTATGTCACATTTTGATTAACATACACGCAACACCGTAGGCAGATACGTCGCGGTAGACACAGCAGAGCCCACCCTTACAAGGTGGGCTCTTTGTTTTGCGTGTTGTTATGCCTATACCCATTCTTCGTAGCTCCCTTACTGCATTAAGAATGCGTTAATATGCTGTAGAATCAGGGGAAATTACTTGTCATTTCGCGCTGTGTACGATAGTATAAAAGCAGGTGGTAGGGGGGAAATAAGGTAAGCTCCTTTCTAATGGCGCCATCAACTACGTACACCGTTTATTCCCCTCTCCTTTCTTCCTTCTTTTATAAATTAAAGCATGCTTCAAATGTGTCATATCGTTTTGAACCATCCCTAAAAATAAATTACTCACGTGCCTCTCTCGCCAACTTTAATCGCACATACGACCGATCATCATACGAGACATTCCCCTCCACGAGCCCCTTCGTCGATTTATATCTGCGGAAGAGTAGCGGATCAGTCATGAGTATCTCCTGGAGTGTTTGCTCGGTCTCGGTCAGATTCGCCTTTAGAACAGGATAGCCATCAGAGGCGAGCACAAGCGTTTCTATATCATCCGGCAAGGCCACAACCTGCAATCCAGTATCAGGCACAGCGAACCCATCAATCACCGCAAACCAGTATTGACCTGCCACAGGATTATTCTGAAAGATCATTTGCTGGCACAGTAGAGGTAAGATAAAATCGCGGCCCGTATCATGCTGCATGAGATCGGGGATAGTCTTCCCGTGCGCGAGCTCGGCTTCCAGGAAGAGGGAACGAGCGTTCGCGGCAATCTTATCGCCTTCTTTCGTATTTGTTATGCACTCCTGATTCAACATGCACTGACCATCGCCAACAAACCATAGCTCTTTACGCCACAGACTTACAGCGGCAAATACAGCCACCGCACGCTGCACAGGATCGGCCTGCACCAGATCAATGACATCGTGCCGGATATAGAAATCTTTGATTGCCATCGTCAGAATAGTCACCGCTTGCTGTAAGGTCGCATCATAAGGAAGCCGGTCGAAGGTCTCTGCAACAATGCGTGCAGCCGCTCTGCCACCCGTCTCGCCATCCCATCGTCGCTCCGTCTTTGAGGTCGCGCCATCAATCACTGCCACAAAACTCGGTCCAACATAAATGGCATCCTCACAATCCTCATCTCTCCCTGTCTTCGCAATAAGCGCCTGCTCCTCCAAAATGTAATGTAGCGGCGACTCAGGCGTGGATGATAGAAAGCCCTGATGTGCGTCTACCATGTGTAACTTTTCTCGACTTTCATTTTTGTGGGATACCCATCTATGATATGAGCACTAACAAGCACAACAAAGTTCTTTCTATTATTACGTTGAAACTTATCAATATGTTTATACATATCCTCGGTAAAAAACTTTGCCGCCGCAACTACACCAAATGTATGTGAGCCAAAGAAAAGCACAACTGTACGATCACAAGACGTGAATGGACTTTTTGCACGCACAATCAAACCATAATCCGCCACTATTTGTTCATTGATCGCCTGTCCATCATATTGGATCGCGCCCTGGTCCACCCATTGATCCATAACGCGATTCACACGCCAATTAATCACGCTGCCCGTCACCGTCACTGGCTGCTCTTCATTCATAAGACGAAGGAACTGGGCCGCAATCTGATTATTCTTTGGGCCACCCAGGATAAGTAGATCATGTTCGATACGCTCTTGCAGAGGTTCAACGGACAACAAAATATTCTTGATGTCCAATTGTTTGCTATATGCCTGATTGAGTGATCGTGTTGCGAGTGTAAGTGCGCGTACTTGCCCGATGCCAGTTGCGGGCCGATGATAGACACCAGTATTGGTCGTCGTGGAGGTAGCGGCGCAGACAACGAGGGAGGAAGGATCTTTCACCTGCCAGAGTCGCCGCCTGGGAAGTCGAACCTGGAACAAAAACCACAGATATGCCAGAAGTGCACCGATAGGCAACCATAAGACATTTGAAAGAATACCGTCGAGGATAGAACGTATCTCTTCCATGTTATTGTATCTTCCTTCCCTTGTGACTAAATGCACGCACGATATAATGGGATGAGAGGAGATACTTTTATCGTGCTGTTTTTCAGTCACAAGGGAAGTATACATGGAAATTTACACATTCACCACTATCTTATGGCATACTATTATAAACATCCTCCCAATTGGTCGAAATTTCGCTTTGGGCTTCAGCTAAGGTCATGGCACCCGAACAGACCTGACCGTGCAAATAATTTTCGACCTGATCCTTCTCATGGAAGCCTGGCACCGGGCTAGCAGGCTCCGGCCATAGATTCGTTATATCATTCGATCCCCCTAACTCCAAGGGAATAAAATGATCAACTTCATATTCACCAGACGAATGGCTCAAAATGCCATAATTCGCATATACTTGATTCTTCAAGCTCGTTGGAACATTGCGTACTGTTTTGGTATAGCCTGGTGTACAGACATCACTCGCCGTAGCGTCCGTAAAAACATCTCCCGGCGTACAAGTAGAATCGGGAAAAGCTCCCTGTGCCTGACATTGACCATCCAGATGTACCGAAGATATTGCAGTATAAGAAGCTTTTACAGTCTGCAGCATATGCCTGCCCACCAACAAGAAATGTGAACGAGAACACAAGCAAAATCCCTAATAAATACTTATACTTTTTCATAGTCTCTCCTTAACATAATACAAAAAATACAGATGCGAGGTCTCACTCACCCTCAATGGACCCAGACTGGAAATTAAGTCTATCGAATATACATCAAAACATAAACAATAAATATTTCCAGTTATATATAATGTAACGCACCTATAACTCTTTCATACGTTACTTTCTTATTATACTAAAATCAAATTATATATGTCAAATCCATATACCTTTATGCTAACATCGCTTCCAATACTTTTATCTTTTCTACTCTATTAGTGTAATATAAGTCCATAAAGCATAGTGATTTATCAACAGGAGCGAGTTCAGCTACACGCAATTTGATAATTCTTGCGCTCTTACGTCCATTAGATTAAGAGCATCTTTGGAGGGCGCTAGCAACTTATCTCACATCGCGGCGAGATGCAAGGAGTAGATAGCATGTCGGAAGAATTACCGGATGAAAACGAACAGCAGGGAAGCTCTACACAGAACTTAACTCAGACTCCAGCCCCTACAAGGGAGAGACCTCTCTTTCCAATAGTGCTACGCGTAATGGTATTTCTTAGCCTGATTGTTGCCAGCGTTGCATATACATATATATCAATAGCTGCTGCAGCTATTATTATCTTTTTGGGGCTTCTTCAAATCCCCTCTGTATCCGGGTGGGTCGAGGTTGTTGCCGGGTCTATATACAAACACATGAATACACGCCTGCAACGTTCTGCAGATACATTGGAGTCGCGCTGGCGGCACTACTGGACGCGACGCGGGATAATTATAGTGTTTCTGCTATCAGTTATAGTTATAGGATTCACCTTCCGTGACGTCATTCTTCCACTCGTTCTTCCTCAACTAGCTCACCAGAGGCTAACGCCCCCTCTCGCCTCCGCCCCGGTCTATACAATGCGCCTTGCAAATGGCTCGTCTGTTGGCTTGAGCTATGGCCTTGCAAATTTTGATACCGCTGATCGTATCGATGGTCGTCTGAAGGATGAGGCCGCGCAGGCTCTGATCGTGAATAACCCTACGGCAGCAAAGGGCTACTGGAAGCTCGCAGTGCGCGAGGATGAGACAGATGGAGAGGCATGTATTTATCAAGAGAATCAAAATATGTCTGATTCTTCGAGCAAGTTTTATGTGACCATCGTCGTGGTGGTTACGCTTACCGGCAAGGATCAAGATGCCATTAATCGGGGCCGCAGCATTCTTCAAGGTGCGTGTGTAGCTCAAAAAGAATATAATAGCCAGCGTAAGTTGCCCACTGGTTTACCAATACGCCTGCAGATCGCAAATATTGATGATCCGACGATCTATGGAGGCACGATTGCAAAGCTGATCAGCCAGATGACGACAAACGATACAACCATTATCGGCGTTACGGGCCAACTTGCTGACGCGGACGATCTGGTACGGGAGTTGAATAAAGATGGTATCCCGATGCTTTCATCAACGGCTTTATATTCTACAATGGAGGTACCTTTTCTCTTCAGTATAGCTCCATCTCTCCAACGCGAGGCACAGGTCGCGGTGACAGATGCGCTTCCGCTTTCGAAACAAGTCGGGCTGCTTTACAACCCAACAAGTCCTTATAGTATGAGTTTAGCTACATTCTTCAAACGCCAGTTTCTGGCTGCTGGTGGCACTATATCTGAACACGCGTATACATCTGGACTTGCAGCAGATACACTTCCTAATCGTGTAGATAGCATTATGAGTGATACACCTGCACCTAAGTTGATTTATCTGGCCGGCAGTGCCGATGATGCAAGTTTCCTGGTTCCTTATCTACATGAGCACTGGCCGGGCGTGCAAGTCATGGGTGGCGATGTGCTCTACCAATATGTGCATTCGTCAGATGCGCGGGCGAACTTCAATGGGTTGCTCTTTACCTCGTTTGCCTTTCATGACGAGTGGCAGTGGCAAGGGCGAGTTGCGAAGAAGCCTGCTTTCTTTGATGAGTATGCACAAAATTTTGATGCTCAAAAGCAGCACTCTGGGAATCCATTTACCTATCGCGTGCCCGATAGCGATGCAATTCTTGCTTATGATGCAGCGGGCGTCTTTTTGCAGATGAGTGATATTGTTGCCACAAAACTGAAACAGCCTCTTACCTTCAAAACAGTGGGGCAGGTACTACAGAGTAAAGATAATACAACTTTTTCGGGGATAAGTGGGCAGATTTCTTTTAGCAGTGATGGTGAGCCGCAGGAGAAAGCGGTCGTTATGCTAGAATCCGAGCCGTCAGGTATCCAACTTGTGGATCTGCAGGGTCGTTATCCCTGATTGCGCTTTTCCACATATGAAGAGGAGATGCTTCGATGCTTGCTAAACAATATAGTACAGCTATGCTAGATGCCAGGAAGACAACCCGGCGTGATTTCTGCAAGGGAGTTGCCGGTATGGGTGTAACTGGCGGTGCCATGCTTTCCCTGCTCACGAGTTGTGATGCACCTTCATCGTCTACCCCTGGCAAATCCTCCCTGGATAACAATGCGGGACCGATCTCTATTGTCTGGGAGACTGAGCACGACGATATAGGCACCTATAGTTCGCTCGCCGATACTTTCAATATGACAAACAAACATGGCATCCATGTCACTATCCTCGACGTATCAAGCGACAAACAGCATGATGATCTCGTCGCCACACTTAAAGCGCATAAGGTAAGCCCAGACATCATTTCGATGGATGTAATCTGGACTGAGGAGTTTGCCCACAATGGCTGGGTCATACCCCTGGATGACTTTTGGCCTGTAAATAAGCGCCAGGGCTACCTCTCGACTCCGCTTGCCGCTTCGACCTATCAGGGTAAGCTCTGGGCTGCTCCTTTCCACACAGATGTAGGACTACTCTATTACCGCACCGATCTCTTTCAGACGCCTCCCACAACCTGGAATGAGCTCATGCTTGCTACCTCCGACCCACGTGTGAAGAGCAAAACTCGCTACGGCTATGGCTGGCAGGGCAAGCATTTTGAAGGGCTGGTCTGCAATTTTGTGGAGGTTTTGGCGAGCTGCGGAGGAACCATTCTAGACCCTCATAATCCTAAGCTGGTCACCGTCAATAGCGCCGCAGCTCGTCAAGCGCTTACCATCATGCAATCACTGAAGACTATTTCACCCCCCGATATCCTGAATGAAAATGAGGAGAAGAGCGCCGCCATCTGGGAAAGTGGGGATGTTGCGTTTATGCGCAACTGGCCAACGTATATTGCCCTGACCTACAATTCCGCTAAACCAGAGGTCGCGCTCAATTTCGATGTGACCTCCCTCCCCTCGGCCCAGCCCGGAGGCACAACGAACTCCTGTCTCGGTGGCTGGGGACTGGGCATCAACGCCTTCTCTAAACAAAAGGAGGCCGCCTGGGAGTTCATCCAGTGGATGCTTCAAGAGGATGCACAAAAGTTTGCCGCCATCGACGCCTCGTTCACCGTCACGTTAGAAAGCATCTACCATGATCAATCCGTCCTCGGACAAAACCCCCTGTTCAGTAAACTTCCCCCGATCATCAAACAAGCTCAGGTCCGTCCACGCTCCACAAACTATCCCCTCATCTCCCAGGCTATACAGGACAACGTCTCCAGCGCCCTCAGCGGCCAGAGCAGCATCGAGAGCGCACTAGCAAATCTACAAAGCAAATTGCAAGCGCTACTATAGGAAATGAAAAAATATTTTCTCTCAAGTTTCAGCCCCAACAACCCCAGGCAGGGTCACCATCCTTTATTGCCGCGTCCACGTCACGCTATCAGTATAAGTATTGCCGCCCTGCGTGCTCACCACACTCACAACATTATTGCCAACTTGCAGCGCGACGGCCGGCCACAAGAAGATATGGTTTGTGCTGGTCCTCGCCCCCAGCGAAACGCCGTTGACAGTCAGAGTAACCGAACTGGTGTTTGCGTACACTTTAATGTCCGTAGTTGGCAGGGTGCGGGTAACAAAGCGGCGGTCGGTGATATAGACGAAGGGAGCCGTCGTCCAATTGGCCTTGTACCAGAAGTAGGCATCCTTGCAGGTTTTGTGGTCATAAGTGACCAACCCTTTATCGTTGCGACCATTGTGATCGCCCTCGTGCCGCGAGGCGGAGGCCAGATCAAACATGACCCACACAAACTTGCCCCAGACATAAGGCCTGCTGGCCAGCGACTGCCAGTATGCCTCGTGGAAGAGCGCCTGCCACTCTTCGGGATGAAGATTGCTGGCGGGAACTGGCTGGGTCGGATTTGCCTCGTGCTGGTTGATGCTTGCGCCCGCACCATACTCGCTCAGCGCAAAGCTCATCGTCGGGAAGTTCTTATGCGTGTTGTCCAGCTCTGCATTTATATCGCTAAATACACCACTATACCAGCCATAATAGCGGTTATAGCCCACCGTATCCGTATGCTTTGAGAGGGCGTCACCAGAAGGAGTATGGCTGGCCAGCGTGGTGATGCGGTCAGGGTCCTGAGCATGCGCGAGATTATTCAGTGACTGGAGCAGAGTATTGGTTGCGGCATTGTTCGCCACCTCGTTGGCGATGCTCCAGAAGATAATCGAGGGATGGTTGTAATTCTGACGAATCATCTCAGTCAATTGCAGCTCGGCATTCTGCGTAAATGCCGTCGTACTGATAATGCCACCGATGATCGGTTGCTCGGACCAGATGATCACGCCCGCCGCATCGGCATCGTCATAGAGACGCTGGGCATGCTGATAGTGGGATGTGCGGATCACATTCGCGCCCATCGCAGTGACCAGGCCAAAATCCTGGTCCAGTTCCGCGTCGCTGATGGCCCAACCCTGATCGAGACGGTCCTGGTGCATGTTGACGCCATGCAAGTCGAGGTAATGCCCATTGAGGAAGAAGCCCTTGTTGACATCAATGGAGTACGAGCGCAACCCCAGAGGTGCCGAGACGATATCCTTGACAACTGTACCGACCTGCACCTGCGCATAGACATGGTAGAGGTAAGGGTCGCGTTGACCATCCCAGAGGTGCGGATTCGCCATGGTGGTCGTCTGCACAAAATGAAAACCCGTATGCGCCGCTACAGTCTGCGTCGAGGTGAGCGTTCGCACAACCGTGTTGCTGGCATCTACGATGAACGTGTTGAGCGTGATGCTCTGTGGCGTGGCGTTGTCATTCCACGTCTCGGCAGTCACTTGTAGACTAGCGGATGCCGAACTGACATGCGTCTGGCGTATGAAGAGGCCGGAGGAACCATAATCCGTCAATTGCATGTGCACGTTGTCGGTGACGATCAGGTGCACACTACGATAGAGACCTCCAAAGACGGTGAAATCGCCGTTGAGGGGCGGAATGTTGGTTGTGAGAGCATTGTTAACTTTTACTGCGATGACATTGGTGGCCCCCACGGTGAGCGCGGCGGTGGCGTCGAAGCAAAAGCGAGTGTATCCTCCCTGATGCTCGCCCAGGCTGGTGCCATTGACATAGACGTCGGTGACAAGGCTCGATCCGTCGAATTGGAGGTAGAGCCGACGCCCTGCGGCAGAGGCCGGAACTATATAGTGCAACCGATACCAACCGATGCCACGATAATAAGTGCCACCATTCTCTCCATCGATGTTGTTCCATGTATGAGGAAGTGTCACAGCCGACCAAGTGGAGTCGTCGAAGGTGGGTGATTGTGCACCACTGGCATCGCTCTTGAGAAACTTCCATCCTGTATCGATGAGCGTATCGACACGATTGGAGGCGGGCGGGCTATATGTCGCTGCATGGGCCGATGCTTCCTGAGCATCGAGTAGTGCGTGTTCAGCGAACGTGCCACTAACTGCGGCAGCGGTCGTCACTGCCGAAAGCTCTAAAAACCGACGACGACCTATGATTCTTTTCATAGCGCGTGCTATCCTCCTTGACAGACTATACGTCTCTCTAATCCTTTAGAGAGGCATTTCCTGTTATGTTTCACGAGAGATACTACTCTATCAAAACTAGTGCACATATCTCTAGAATAACAGTATTATATTTGCACCTATATTGTCAATCTATGTTTATATTCTCACAAAAACTGACCGGGCAACGCAGACAGCCCCTACAAATTTGGTATGCGCCAAAGACTGATTGGAAAGACTCATTGGACAGAAATAACAAAAATACGTCTTACTGGAATAGAAGTAAAAAAACAAGGAGATCTCTATTCATCATGGAGAAATGGGAATATCGTACGTTGAACCTCTCTTTACAAACAGTGCACCAGGGAAAGGAAACACACGAGGATTACGTTATCACCTATAGTGATGGAACACGCTTAGAGGGCTTGGAAATGGTGATGCGCCGCTACCTTGATGATGGCGGCTGGGACCTGGTAAGCATTGTACCCACAGCTTTCAGAATAATTCTACATACGGCATCTATAGCAACTACACTAACTGTGATCTTTAGGCGAAAATTTTTGCTCTAGAAGATTGAAACAGGAAAGAAATATACCATATCCATTCTGCCATTATACTCGCTCAGAGCCACAGATTCGCCCTTTTTATTTACTACATACAATTTGTCCTTTTCTATATAATTTATATAGAAAAGGACAAATTGTATGTAGTAAAGGACTAGAAGCGTTAAGGATGTACGCGATACATGACGACTCCATGAGACGGTACGCTGGCGGTGATGGTGCCTGTTGTCGTAGTACGAGCGCCAGTCCAGAGATTCTCTAATGTGTAACTGGCGACCTTGGACAATCCGACAGCGGAGGCACTTGTGGTTATAGTCTGGGTCGAGGTACTGGCGTTGAATAGGACCACCGACACATCACCATTGGACAACTTCTTTGCCAGGACCTGCAGCAGGCCACCGCCGGATGTCGCGATAACATGTCCCTGCACCCCAAGGCTATCCTGGTCAACGGCGATAACTGGCTGCCGCTTCAGCACGTTCAGCGTTGCCGTGCTCGCGGTGACCAGCTTTGTGCCGATAAGTAATGGGGACGCCATTTCCGCCCACAGGCTGAAGTGTGCCTCTTGCTCGTTTTGAGTCAAACTGCCGTTACCGATCTCTAGCATATCGGGGTCGTTCCAGTGGCTCGGACCCGCCTTTGTATAGAGGACTGCATTTTTTGTGTAGTTGCTATAAATGCTAGACCAGCTTGCATTAATATCGGGTGTAGTACGCCACAGATTTGATATCGGTCCGCCCCACACGGAAGGATGAACGGCCGAATCGGAACCATTGCACATGCTAAAAACTATCGGACGCCCGGAGGCAACGAGCGCTTTACTCATCCGCGTATACAACGTCTGGGCAACCTGATCGTGCGACTGGCCCGAAAAGCTGCTAAACGGCACACTATGGCCGCTACACCAATCATATTTGAGGAAATCTACGCCCCAACTGGCAAAAGTTTTGGCATCCTGAGTTTCATGGTTATAGCTGCCAGGTAGCCCTTTACACGTTTTAGTTCCCGCACCCTCATAGATGCCGAACAAGAGACCATCCTTATGTATGTAGTCAGCGAGCGCCTTGATGCCAGAGGGAAACTTTTTAGTGTCGGCACCCAGGCTACCATCCGAGTGGCGCGAACCGGACAGCCAGCAGTCATCGACATTTACATAGTTGTAGCCAAGCGCCTTCAAGCCAGAAGAGACAATAAAATCGGCCGTCTGCCTCATTTCTGCCTCGGTGATATTGCACGCGTAGGCGTTCCAGTCATTGAAGCCCATCGGCGGCGTGAGCGCAAGCCCATTGCTCTCAGCATATGCTGGCGTACTTTTACTCAAAGGGGAGAATAAAGAAACTGCCAGAATAATACTACATATAAATGCGGTCATTATCCATTTCGAATAATGCCTTATGGGGGCAGAAGGATCGTTCATAGTTAATGTCCTCCTTGACATAGCATAACCTCTCTAATCCTTTAGAGATACATTTCTTTTGGACGAGCGACCGTCTCCCGTAGCTCAATGGGAAACAAAATTATCCGTCTCTTTTCCTATTTCTGGACGAGTTACCAGAAGCATCGAACGTATCTATCTACAAAACAGTACTATATTTTCCGTGTACCTGTCAACTCATACGAGAAAAACAGACAACATCGAGAGATGTCCAACGAAATTTCGTTCTGTATATGCTCACTCCTCTTCCTCTACCTAATACAAAGATTCCTCTATCTCATACATAGAAATAGCACTCTCCCACATTTTTGTACTAAGCGCAAGAATATAGAAAAGTGCTATTTATTGTATAAGAAAAGACTATATGAAGATTGCTTAGCGCCGTCTACTTCCCATATCTTTGTTAGTAGATGAACGATCAGTCATACTAACATTCTTAACCCTGAAGGCTTCTACATATTTTCTGAGTTGCTTTATAAACATAACTGCATATTTCATTCTTTGAGCGATATCACGAGTTCGATTGCTATTATGCATAGTATTATCAGAGACAGTACTCATTATCTGCGAAATCTCACGCGAGGAGCCAAGTAATTGTGCCATCATACGGTTGATTGTTTCAATTTCGCCCGCCTGCAATTCAACGATACCAAAGATCTTCGAGAGCGATTTTCCGGTTTCTTGTATACGGCTTGCCCCGGTGGTCGTTTCCTTCTCGAACTCCTGCATCGAGCTAGCAACCGTGAGAATCTCGGTACGCACACTTTTTACGTTGCGCGACACTGTATTCAATTGTTCTTTCGTTTCTTCAGAAAGGCGGCGAATGCCATCGGCTATCGCGCCAAAGCCCGTATTTGCCGCGTTTCCAGCCACCGCCACCTGGATGGTTGCATCAAGGGCGAGACGATTGGTCTGATGCGCAATGTTTTCAAGAAAGCTAATAATCTCATCAATTTGCTGTGAACGCTCCCCAAGCATCTGAATCTGAGCAGCGGTACTCATAGCATTCTGGTGTATAGAGTGGATACCTTCCAGGGTTTGCTGCACCGTCTGACGACCCTGATTGGCGGCCTGCCGGGCTTCCCTTGCCGTCTGGTCAAGCACCTGGGTTCGTTCAACGACCTGGAGGCAGGCCTGTGTCATAGCCTCAACCGTGCTAGCTGTCCTGCTAATTTGTTGCAGTTGGGTATCAGCATCCGCAACCAGATAGATCATTTCCTGCTGTGTCGCCATCGTCGAGCTTTCCACCTCAATCGTGACCTGCTTTACACGAATTACCAGGTTACTCAACTCGCCTACCATATAGTTGAAAGAATTAGCCAGCGCACTCAGCGATTCGTGTACCACCTCAACCCGGATATCCAGATTACCCTCACCCACTACCTCCACTTGCCTGATAAGCCGCTCGACCTGCCCTTGTAGGAAGTCACGCTGCCCCTGTGCTTCATCAATAAATTTTACGATTTGATCCAGCATGCTGTTGATCGATGAAGCGACAATAGCAATTTCATCGCGTCCAGCGATAGAAGCTCGTGCACTCGTCTCACCCTGCCGAATACGTTTTGCCAATGTTGCGAGCTGGCTCAAGGGCTGAGTGATCGTACTATTTACCAGATAGCCTAAGGCGATTACTACCCCGGTCGATACAAGTAAGGCGAGAATGGTTCCAATCGTGAAGGAGCCCATATCGCTCGTGCTCATTCCATGTAAAATCAATTCATGGCTATATACGATGCTTATAGAAAGAATAATAAGATCAGGGATGAGCACCGCTAAGAAAAAGGCCAGGAAGAGACGCCGGAAGATTGGGATGGCAGCGAAATGCTTAAACATTATACTTTTATCCTTTTCATGTGTATAGGGCTCCCTTGCTTATGCAGCTAAGAACGCAAACGCAGGCTCTGCCACCACACAAAAATTATCAATTCTTAGTTAAGAGGTCATTTATAATACAACTATTGTCGAGCAATAATAAGGATGATTGTTATACACAAAAGAATACCTATGGCCCAACCCGCAGCCACAAGCCAGTCAAACCTGTAAGGCAACTCGGGAAAACTTCCTGGCAAAGGCAAGAGTCCATCTTCTATTTCCTGTTGTTCGCGCTGTGCAGTAAAAGGTACCTGCTTATATGCATGATTTGAGCTTAGCGACTGCTCTACCTGAGCCTCGGCCTGGGGCGTATCTTTAACTGCTGAGTTCCTGACACTTAGATGCAATTCCTCCTGGGGTTGTTCCAGCAAACCTCCTCTTAACGCCCCCATTATCTCCGTAGGAGTACGATACCTTCTTTGCGATTGCGGGTGTATTCCAGCAAGCAATAGAGCAGCAAATGTGGGCGACAATGAAAATTTCGCTAGCTGAGCTTGCTGCATTTCTTTATTTTGAGATGGGATAGCTCCCGTGACGGCATAATAGATGACCGCTGCCAGTGCGTAGAGGTCCGCAGCGAGAACAGGAAAATTGGCAATTATTTCTGGCGCTGCCTTCTGCTGTGAGAGCAGTTGAGTCGCGCCTCCAGCCACAAGAACCGAGCCGTTGCTCAGGACCCAACGTGACCCAACATGGAAAATATGGTCAGGCTGAATAGCACCATGCACAAGCGGCGGTTGCTGCTGAGATAAAAATTGCAGCGCTTCAGCTAGCTGTATATAACACTTGATGGCCTCTTGTTCGCTCAGTAGTTCACCACGTTGCACGCACATCTGTAAAGATTCGCCAGTTGGATACTCAAACACAAAGAAATGTCGTCCATGCTCCATGAAGACATCCAGTAGCCTCGTTAAATTTTGCTGACTATTGTTTGTAAGCAATGCCTTTGTAGCTGAGCTAAGAAACAGAGGCATGGTCGCATGCGTGAACGTGGAAACGACCTCGCAGATCATCACCGTATCGCCACTGAGCGTGTCTTGCGCAAGCCAGAGCACTTCGTAGATATTCGGACCCCAGCGCCACACCTCTTGCCGCCGCCCAAGGACATACTGATTCTTCTGCAGGGTCATCTCTGGTACAAAGCCTTTCCCCTCAGCAGGCGTAGCCAACCGTGGAGATGTCTGGCCCAACATATTACTTCTTGTCGGTCGGGTTGCAGGTACTTCTTTTCCCTCACGAACTGTAAATGAAGTAAAGGAAAAACCACAGCGAGCGCAAGATTGTTGTAGAGCAGTATTCTCATAGCCGCAATGCGCACATATCATTTTGTGTTCCTTCTCCGCCCTTTTCTGTACGTCCTGATAGACATCTTCATTACTCCCCAACAGTAAATTTTCTTTTACTCTAAAAGCAGTATTACCAATTTTTACGTTCAGCCTCTTCTTTAATAAATACAGTGATCTCCCAGATCGCGATGAGCAAACACCACGCCTGGGAGATCAAGCGCACTCACTATGTCTAATCGTTGCGCACGATGCTGCCCATCCGCTCATAACGATCTGGATATCTACGCGCCAGATATGCCGCGTAGATTAGACCTATAACAACCCAAATAATGACGAACAATGGTAGAATGTTCGATGGAAATGGTGTTGACGCAAAACCCAGATTGACAAAGAATGCACCTATATCACCCGGAATAGCTGGTCCCAGATAAGAGGCAAGGGGCAATAAAAGCAGGAGAATGCTAAGCACAGGTGCAACAATATGAGGAAGCACCCGTAATTCACCCCTGCTACGCGCAAAAAAGGGCGCAGCTATATTGGTCATAATATAGACGGCGATAATACACATCGTCACAATACTTGCCAACCATCCGAAGCTCACCGTTCCATTTGTCTGCTGCCAATATGACCCATCGGCAAAGCCAAATGCATAAATACTGCTACCATCCTTATTGGTGTGCTGTAGCACAAGACCTAGAAAGATGATTACCAGGATAGAGAAAACGCTCTGTACGATTGATGCAATGTACGGACTATTCCAGCGCGGATGAATACGACTAAAAGTGTCAGGGAAAATGCCTGCACGCGCCATATCATAGAAATAGCGTACCATCGCCTGGTGCATCGCAAAGCCACTGGCAAAGTTACTGGTAATCACAAATACGACCAGGGCAATGCCAAGCCATCCCCCAACAAACGTATTTGCTAACGTGATGTATTGCTGCGGCGCGTTCGCGACATTGCCCAGGACGCTGCCCGCATTCTGCCAGCCAAAACCAATGGTCGCGGAGTAAGCGGTCCAGGTATACAACACGGCAAGACCGATTATCAGTGTAATAACGGCAACAGGGATAGTACGTTTGGGATTCTGTGCCTCCTCACCATAGACAGCCGCCGTCTCAAAACCCACAAACGCAAGAATGCCCAGAGCCATAGCAATACCGATGCCCAGTATTCCACCGGGCGCAACCCCTTTTACGGTTGATCCCGCCGGCAAAAATGTATGTACAAAATCATGGCCCCCAACACCTCCCCGCAAAGTAATGACTACGTCGAGGATAATAAGAGCCAGTATTTCAAGCACTGCAAAGGGGGCCATGACCCAGATAGAGGTCGTAATAGAGAAATAAGAGAGCACTCCCACAATAACAATAAGGAGGATAGAATACGTAACCCAGCCACCAGGTATGTGAAAACCAATGCCGGATAGTATCGGATCAAGTGATCCCCCCACAGTGCTTTGCAACGCCGCTTCAAAAAGCGCATATCCTCCTATCATAAGCCAACCGGTCTGAAAGGCAGCGCCCTTCCCCAATCCATGCCGAACCCAGGTAGAGAAACCGGCCGCCGATGACAGGCGATTAGCAAAATAAAGAACAGAGACCCCAAGCAAGAGAACGCCAATCGATGAAAGGACAAAGACTAGCGTGACCGAAGCGCCTGCCTGTGACGCCATAACCGGCACATTGAAAAGCATCGACGCTGCAGGAGCAATAGCCGCAATGCACAATACAGCAATCGTTGGAAGCGTTAGTACATTCTTACGCAGCTTATTGCCCGTTAATTGTTCGACATCGATATCGTGCACACTCGATCCTGGCGCTACGGGAAGAATCTCGTCTGGTTTCGATGACTCCGATGTAGTCATACTTAAAAATACCTCCTCGATAGGGTAAAAACAATGAAAAGCCAGAAAATATTACTTATGGTGTATAACACCTCCTTTGCTTTCTCACTAACGACTCGCAAGGTTAACAAATAGTCTCATCATCTTGATTCGACAATAGCCGTGTGTAACCGTTGGTATGTTGTCCAGAGCGGTTGAAAGTCAAGGTGAGACCAGAAACGTGCAGCAGGAGCGTTGATCGGATTAAACCATAAAGCATAGCCATTCAGATCCAGGCCCATGTCCAACACAACGTCTTCAATCGCCTGGACCAGCAAGCGCCCGATCCCCTTCCCCTGCATCTCCTCGCGTACACTCACATTGTCTATACACCAATAGCGTCCCTGAGGGGTAAAGCCAGGTTCGTCACCGGGCACCGCTGTGATGAGCACATTCTCCGCCATTGCCACCACTCTACCTTCCCGTTCTGCAACGAGCACCAGAGGGGCCCCCTCTTCCAACCCTTCCCCTTTCCACACAGAGCCAAGCTTTCCACGAAACGCGTCCAGAACCTGGGGACTACTGCGAACGAATGGAGTGTAACGTTCGTGAATGAGCAGTTCGCTCCGAAAAAGCTCAACCAGGCTCTCCTCATCATCGGGCCGCGCATTACGGATATGTAGGGAAGGATCTGGCCCCAACCGAGAAACAAAGAACGGCCGTAATGATCGCAAGGCACAGACACTATCAAGCTCAAAACCCTGGCCCACAAAAGCAGTATCAAACCATACATCGTTGCTCGGCCAGCGAATAAGATCCCCCGAAGTGTCCGCCTTTTCCCAAAAATGATTGAGCGCCGTGAGCAGTGCAGAAGTAACCGCCTCGGCATCTTCAGCGCCCGGATCGGGCAGGGTCAGCCTCTGTACGATCCCATTCCGCGCAGTGAGAAACGATAATAAAATACTGGTCGGCTTGAGCGTCCACACAGCAGGCTGCGCATAGCCTCGTACACGCCCTTGCTCATCAAGGGCCACGAGAGCACCTTTCTGCACATGGCCATCCATAAGCCAACTTTCAATATCAGAACGCGACCCTCCCCGTGCAAGGTGAGGATCGCGTGCAAACTGGCGGGCCTGCTGCGCCAACATAAGATCAATGATCTCAGGGACGACCGCCGCGCTGGCCGGAACAACCGTAATAGCCAGATGGCTCATAACGTGTAGACCTTTCATGTGACGAGATCGCGAAAATCAATGCACTCGTGTGTTCCATTATTACCCCACACGGTTCATTTCTTCCCAATTTGCCTCACTATGAGAGAGCAGACTAAACACCGCAAAGATCACAATGCAGCCAAGAGCGCTTCCTCCGATCACATACCACCAGCTAGTATTGGGTATCAATGTTGGGATAAACGAGTTCAATAGCGTGAAAACAATAGTAGAAAGACAGAGCAAAATTCCTGTAATAGAGCATCCCATCAGCACGGGCACAAGCAATGGAAGCGGCAGAATATGGTTCTGCAGAAAACGGCCGCGATCTTTGAAGTAAAGGACAATCACGTTAATAAAGGGAAAGAGAAAGGAGAATGCCCACACAAGGAGGAGGCTCGCGCCAATCACGTTATACACAATACTCGAAAGCTGGTCTGGCTTGCCCAGGAAAGAAATAGACGGCACGAGAAAGTAGATCACAAGCGCAGCCACAACCGTTATCGCGGTCTGCGCGATAACGGCATTGATTGGCACACGATGTTTGTTGAGCCTGGCAAACCATATTGATACACTACGATCCACCGATACAACCAGTAACAGACGAGAAAAGCACATATGATAGGCAACCGGAATCAGCAAGAAATAGAAACCTAGCCCAATCGCCATCAGGTTCCCAACCACCTTTCCAAACACCATATCCACGGTACTGATGAGCAGAACCATCGGATTCACCGTATTAGCCGCGTTGTCCGCACCTTGCACAACGAGCACAGCGAATGTAAAGAGCAGATATCCACCGAGCGTGAGCAACGTCCCCCAGGTGAGATGGTGAGAAAGGATACTTCGTCTCTTGCGCTGATCTACCTCGCCAGCCAGGGCTAGCGGCATATCTGATCCAAGCAAAGCCAGCGTTGCGCTTCCCAGCAATGCAAAATTTGAGGGGTTAAATGTCCAATTCGTCGTTAAGTTCGTTGCCGCATGATGGCCGCGCAAGAGCCACATCACAGCAGCCAACACAATAATGATCGTGGAGAGACCCATGGCTATCGCGGCTATGTTAAGCACGTTTTGAACCATACGTGTACGCTGGCAGGCCAGAAATCCCGTCAAGAGAAGCACAAGCAGGATAGCAACCCCTTGCTGCCATACCTGGGTCAACCACTGCCCATCAATTGCCTGAAACCAGGAGATTATCGCGGCGGCGGCATTGACAATCGAAAGGATTCCCGGTAGCCAGGCACAGAGGCCAATAAAGAAGCCCCAACGAGCACCAAGAGCATGATTAGTCCAATTAACGATGCCTCCCTCATACGGAAACATCTTCGCGAGCTGGGCCATAACAATAGAACAGGGAATAAAAAAGGTCACGCCACACAGAATCCAGTAGAGAAATCCTGCTGGACCACCAGCTACAATGGGGGTGATATTCGTCACCCAGAAGACATTTAGGAGAAAAAGGACCACCAGATCACTCGTTCTGAAAACCGGTGGCATGATCCGTGGGATGTAGGTTTCTGAGATCAATGGATCTCGGTTTTGTGAATCTTTTCCGCTTTCTGGTTCCTCTTCTGGAAGAACCTGTCGCTGTACTGGTGATACCACGCTACGTTCCTTTCCTTCTCCTTATCTAGAAATGTGTTGCTTTCAAAAGAAAGGCGTTCAACATTTTGTAAAAAGAAGCTTCTCTATAATGAGATCAACATGACTGGTAAACATTATGTACATCTCGGTTTTCGAACCTATGATCTTTTCATTTATACATGAAAACATTATTATCCTCGTCGCATACCCTTCCCAGGCGTAATTACATGCATATGTAGTGCCCAGTATGCCTGCTACCTACCAGCTTTCCATTCCACCCTTAACTATAAGTTATTAATATCAAAATAGTATCATACCGAATAAAGAATTAAAATAGCCTTAATGGCTCTTTATACAATTTTAATATGTAAAATGTAGATTAGCACCTGGGCCAAATGAGCATAAAAAATACAATAAAGCAAACATTCACGCATGTGCCGCGAATACCTGCTTTATTGTATTTATATAGTTTCACTTCTATTATAGCGATACATAAACTGTAAAGGTATATAAAGAAGGTAATACAAGCGAAGATGGATGCAAAATCAAGGCGATAAAAGCGCATTATGTGGGCAGTAAATACGTTCTCAAGCAGATGCGCTCTTAAAAATAACTACAAATTAATGTTCATTTCCATGCCTAAAATTGCCTGCCACTCTAGCCATAATTACTTGTGCTCCCCCCTGATCCACATGAATAATGTCCTGCAAGAAATTCTGTGCGGCCATGCCCTGCAAAATCTTGACTTGCTTCCCGTACCAGAAGAGAAAGACCGTGCCGTCTTTCATCGCGCTATAGGAAAATACTTCTTCATCAAAACGGTTTTTCTTATCTAGCTCACTCATAATAGATGCTCTCCCATATGTATATAAAAAATCTTTGCAATCAACCTGTATATCTCCTGCACTTCACGCATAAGATTCCTGGCTGTACCATCTATATCTGTGCTAGTATAACACAGGAATATTAGAAGAAAAAATATAGTTCCTCTGCCAGGTAAATAGAACCGTTGCTTGATCATTTACGATTCGTGCTAAACCCTTCCTCATTTTTTACGCTATTTGAGGACATGAGCGCGAATGAGCAGAAGTGTGGGGACTTCGCGGTTCCCTGGCACCTGTTCGGCTTGTCTGACCGATGGGCCTGGTTCAAGCATGCGTTCAAACACAAAGCCGGTAGCGCTCAGCGTGTTGAGATACGTACTGAGCATACGGTGCTGGTCCGCAACCCGGCTCCGTATTCCGTTCGGGTTAGTGGAAAACCACTCTCGCTCATCAAAATAGCCGGTGACACTTCTGGCTATTGCGTGCTCAGAATCCGGCAGGGATATCCATTGAGCGTAAGGAGTCTCGAAACAAGGATGCGTTATGGCAAAGACAAACCAGCCCCCAGGTTTGAGAATCCGTCGTACATTCTGGAAGGTTGCTTGAAGATCAGGAATATTTATCAGCGCCATCACACAGACACAACCCGCAAACTCACTATCGTTCAACGGATCAGCGCGTTGAGCGTCTCCTTGCACATACACAATTCCCAGCGGCTCCTGCTCTTCATAGCGCTGTGCGAGTGCCAGCAGGTTCGGTGCCAGATCAAGGCCGGTGACCTGCGCTCCACGTCGCGCCAACTCACGCGCCACCCAACCCTGCCCACAGGCCAGATCACAAACAGCTGCCCCGCCAACTTCTCCGACAAGCGCCAACAGATTCGGAAGAATCACTTCAGTATAGACAGGTCGCTCACGCAGAAATTGATCATACCACTCCGCTATATCGTTATAAGAAACATGCGTCATAGCTCTCCCCTATCCTTATCTTGCTCAATAACAAACATAATCTTGCTCAATAACAAACATATCGCTTTCTGATAGTATATCATCCAGGCTTTTTGGGAGGTGAAATACATGTTGAGCGGCAAAACGTGAAGACTTTGTGGCACATCATTTGGAGATTGCGCCTATTGTACACCTCTCGTCAAACAGTGCGCATCGTCCAAAGGCCCGGTGTTTTTCAAGGCGACTTTTGCTATACTTCATTTATTAGTCGCTGTACCTCTCTTCATTTATAGTTAAGGAAAGGAAAGAACTATATGCAAGACAATAGACTAAAACAACGTGTGGTATATCAGTTACCACACATGGAACAGGTTCCTGTATATAAAGATATTATCTATAAAACTATCAATGGCGCAGACCTGATGTTGGATATCTATTATCCGCCTGATAGACAACCCGATTCTATTCGTCCAGCCATAGTTTTTGTGAGTGGCGGCTCACGACAAGAGTATGTGCACCAGATGAGAGATGTGCAACAATATGTCTCCTGGTGCCAACTCATAGCGGCAGCGGGCTTCATTGCCGTTATGTTCGAACACCGTCCCGATGAAGGATTCAGCAAACTCTCTGAAGCTGGCAGCGACATTCATGACCTTTTTACCTTTATATGCACTCAGGGGAAAACACTGGGGATTAATCCCGACGCACTGGGAGTTTGGACCTGCTCAAGTGGCTCCCTTTATGGTGTAAGCGAGGCACTACATAGCACACCCAAATATATACGCTGCGTCATCGTCTATTACGGTGGAATGACACTTTTGGACCGCAAGTATTTTCATTTTAGTGCAGAAGAAGAAGAGGTAGCAAAAGCATTCTCACCTCTCTATCACCTTAGCCAGGAGAACCCTGCAAACATTCCACCACTCTTCATCGCTAGAGCAGCAAAAGATAAAGCTTTTCTCAACGAGATTCTCGACGAATTCGTAGCTCTGGCAATTAAACGCAACATTCCTCTGACGTTCTTGAATCATCCAACCGGTGAGCATGGCTTTGATATCTTCAATGATGATGATCGTACAAAAGAGATTATTAAAACCACGCTTGCCTTTATTAACGAGCATCTCGCATGAGAACGGCCATAGATTGATAGATCGATAAACTTCTGTTGACTCTTCTATTGAGTTATGCGAAAATGCTGATAAATAAAGATAAGAGGATAAGTACAAAGCTTATACGCTGGAATATATCGCTCCAACTGTTTGCACTCTTAGCTGGAAAAGGATGGGAGGATTTGCGCTATGCCATTATTTCGTTCGGGTACTATAAGGATTACGCCGGCCGCCTCTACCGCACTCGCAGCCGTTGACGCTGACTCCGCGATCTACTTGACCAGGCACAAACATGGAGATTGGGGCGAAGTGGACGAGGATACGCGACAAGACAACGACTTTGCCGTCGAACATAATCAAACCATCTGCTCACAGTACAAGCTGAGCGATGGGACCGAGCTACGCCTGGTTACGCCCGCTGACCGATCCTCGACCACCCTGTCTCTTGCAACGGAATATCCATTGCGCAAAGTGAGCACGCAGAAGGGGTACGCGCTGTGGGCGTCGTTCTACGATCAACAAAAAAACGCTTTGATCGCTGTAGAAGAGCCGCACGTTGACGCCATTATTGCAACATTACCAATCACAAACGCTCTGGATGTCGGTACGGGCACAGGTCGGCATGCATTAAAGCTTGCCCGGCACGGTGCAGCCGTCACCGCCATTGATCCATCACCGGATATGCTCACCGTCGCCAAAGATAACGCACGTAAAGAAGGGCTAACCATAGATTTTCGCTCCGCATCGCTTGATGCCGATCTTCCATTTGTAGCCGGTATGTTCGATTTCATTATATGCGCACTCGTCCTCTGTCACGTACCCAATCTCGCCCATGCCATGCAAGAATTCGCCCGCCTCTTGCGCCCCTCAGGCTATCTACTCATCACCGACTTCCATCCCGATGCTATCAGTGAGTATGGATGGCGCACCGAGTTCACAATCGCGGACGCTAAATATCTGCTCCCCAACTTATCCCACTCACGCGCCGGCTACATAGAAGCTCTGAAAAGAGCCGCATTTACCATTCTCGACGTAATCGACGTTCCGCTAGATGAGCTACCAGACGGCTATGTGCCGGAAGAGATGATGCGCGAATCCGGCAAGAAGAAGCTGTGTTTCATCGCCCTGTGCCAAAAACAAACGTAAGGCTCTTTAGTGCTCTGGCTCGGCAGGCGGGAGGCCGCGTAGCGACAGTGGCTTGTCCCTGTCGTCATGGAACCGCCTGTGGAGCCGGGCCACGGCAACAACCACAAGGGTTGTCGTCATGGAACCGCCTCTCACCTGGCTGGACGGCAACAAGGACAAGCCGTTGTCGCTACGCGGCCTCCCGTTAAATGAACTGTGCCAGAGCATTAGAGCGTGTCCGAAAAGGCTCTAGAAGCCCGATAAGCACAGATAAGTTGGTTTGGCTTGCCGGGCCATTTCAGGATCATGTGACAAATCCGTTCGTTCTGGCTGGCCGCCTTGCAAACAAATGAGATGGCTCCAGAAGCCGATACAAACTCAACAATGGAAACGAGCCTCTCCGGCCTTTTCGGACACGCTCTAGTATTCCCTTATCCTTCATTTGTAAGAGCTTTAGCGCCCTTGAATCCTAGCTTTAGCGACTACCTACCAACGCATTTCAATAGTAATCACAAGAGATTGAAGATCGATGCCAGGAGGGACATAAGGTCAACCTGACGACCAAAAGTAATCATCATCCCCAAATCCCTCCGCAGAAACCTTTTTCGCATCTGTACCGAGAAATGCCGACGTCAGCTGCAATGGCATCTCAATGATGGGAGTACTCAACCAGGATGTTGTCAGGTAACAAACAGGATATTGCCAAGGAGCACAAGCGCCGCTGCGCACCTCTCTTTGGGGCACAATTGCAGTTGCCGACAGAGTAGCACAAGCGCCGCTGTCGCGCCTCTTTCTTTGCCCCTCTCTCTACAGGCAAATACTCATCGTTCGCCGGTTGAAGTCTTCATTTCCAGTTGTGAGATAGATCAGGTTCTAAGGCAACAGCTTGTAGCACATCTCAGTAGCTTGAGGCGACAAGGGTTGATTACGGTGTGGCATCATGATGAGGTTGAAGCTGGCGATATGCGTGAGGAAAAGATTGACGCTCATGTCTGTTCAGATGCCATTATTCTCTTGCTTGTTAGCTCTGACTACCTTTACTCTGATCGTTGCTATGAAGAGATGAATCGGGCAATCGAGCGTCATTGGGCAGGAATGGCTCGTGTCATCCCTGTTATTCTACGTCCGGTGGACTATTGGGGCCAACCCATTGAAGGATTCCCGATGTTGCCGTCAGGGGCTAAGCCAGTTACGGAATGGCAGGATCGTGATTCCGCGTTCGTTGATGTTGCTAGAGCAATTCGTGAGATTGTTTTGGCTTGATGTTGCTAGAGATTGCCAGGCCTGCGGGATAGTTGGAAGTTTGCAGTTGCAATGGGAAGAAGGGTTCGCGTTGCAATTGCAAGGTTCCTTGTCAACAGGGGCCATGCGAACTGTTCCTTCCCTATTCCCCACCCAGCCAACAGTTCGCACGGCCGGGCTGAACACTGTCACTGGTGTGCCGTTTTATGAGGGTGGGCTGGATATGCCCTTCTACCGTAGGAGTAATTAGCGCAACCAGTGGTATCTGGAGGTTTGTGGAGTTTGCATGCCGAAGCTGATGAGGTACAAAGTTCGCAAAGCATTTCTGTTCCCGGTTCGTTGCATCATGTTTCAATAGTTCTTTATCGAAGGAGATCGTTGTATGTTCTATTCGTTCATTAGAAAGTATCTTTGCGGAAGTGTTTATAGTAACTATTCCTAGTAGAAGGGAACTGGCTTGATTGTTAGCCACCAGAGATTGCAAAAACATCATGACAGCTTGCCAATGACCGGTTCGTGCAACTTCCAGGAGTTTTCCGCTGGCATTTTTTCTCAGCACAATAGACCACTGCGAACGACTCAGCCGTCCTAGCACATAATCACTTGATATGTCAGGGGTCATTGTTCCGTCATCACTCTCTACATCAGGAGATGTTGGGAGTGATGTCAGGTTTTCTCCATTAACTCGGTCTGTCATGGGATACTGCAATAGCAACGCTTCATCGTCTTCCACGTCCTGTATAATCTCTTCCATTGATGGCTCTTGAGGGTTCCCCAGAAGGCGAGCGCGGAGGCCTGAAGACCAGACGAGTTGATGTTTCCCTTTGAAGCAGCGTGCATATTCGAGAAAGACTGGCTTCAGCTCGTCGTCTCCTGATGAGATGCGTTCCAGCAGAGCAAAAGGGGTAAGATGCTGCTCCCAGCGTCCGTGTTTCATGTGAGCCTTTGTCATTTCTGCGGCAACATCCCACCCATTTCCTGAGGAGTGTCGGCCAAACTTCGTGACATACCTAGCAATCGCGCCGGATGTTTTATCGAGTTGAAAGCCATGTTCGTTCATGCTTAACCCTTCATGTTCGGCACCTTTTTGCCAGAGTTGGCGAGCCCGTTGAGCATATTCGTCGGCATCGATTTCACGCGCACAAAAAATCAGCTCGTGACAATGTGGATGCCACCCGTTCTGTTTCGACCATGTGACCTCGCGTACACTTATCGTGCCAAAAATGCCAAACTGCGTTTTGAGTTTCTGGGCTGCACGTCCCAGCTTTGCTCGTTTTCGGGCTGCACCAAAAGCGGTGAGCAATTCGGCGAGATCATCATATTCTTGATGGGAAACGGTATATGTTGCTAAATAGATAGCTCCACCTTGAGCGATACAACGTTCAATTGCTTGCTCCAACTCGGCCCGACGCCGCTCAGAAATGCTCGTTGCACATTGAGGGCAAACCCATACTGATCCACATCTCATTAATCCTCGATAATAAGCAGATTGATGATCAGGAGAATAGTAAATGTCCACGTTTTCCGCCTGTAGATGTCTCATACAAAAGGCCACGCGCTCATCAGGAAGGAGCCTTTGCACCTCTCGCAACATTTGCCAACGCAAAAGTCTCGTTTTTGCCTTTAATTGATCGTTTCTCTCCTCTGTCGGAACCATTGCTTGCTCTTTCAAAAATTCAATCTTCTTCACCTTCTATCTCTTTTCCTGCTCGCTCGCGCTCTACCACATTGCCGCCTCCTCTCTACTTCCGATAGGATGTGGGCTTTTACATATTCTGTGTAGTGCGCAGAATATGTAAAAGCCCACATCCTATCGGAAATAAAGCTAGCATCTCACTTACAAACTAGTATATAGTAGCTATAAGCATTTGTTAAGCCACATGGGAAATATGTCTTCCAATCAGCTATTAGCCTATTTGTGCAGTTGGGCAAGTTTAGTTGTTAGGGGGCGTTAGGAAATTTGGTTGCCAGAGGTATTGACTTATGAACACTTATGCGGCTATAATGCGGGTGAGGGCTGGACATCCCCCTATGGGGGTGGGTGGATAGCTCGACAAAGGATTTTTCAAGGTTATGATGCACAATACCACACCCGAACACGCGGATATTGCGAAGCGGCTTGCACGTGTAGCGGGTCATGCCAATAGCCTGAAACGGCTCTGGGATGAGGGTCGAGATTGCGATGAGATGTTGACTCAGATAGCAGCTGTACGTGCGGGATTAGATCAGGTGGGGAAGGCGATTCTGGAGCAACATATCGATCACTGTGTAAATAAGGCCGTTACGCAGGGCGACTCGCAGGAGGCTATTCGCGAACTCAAAGGCGCTCTAGATCGTTTTGTTTAGTGTTTTGTGTGTCCGTTTTTCGTTTTACATGTTGTTGCGGCACTTTGTTTGTAAATATTGTTTTATGCATAGTGCTGACTGGCCACAAGCAGACTACATCTATCTCTAGATGAAATTGTATGTGGTCAACAATGTGTTTTAAAACATTTCGAAAGGTAGGAACCGAATGGACGGTGGTAGTAGTCAACCTCCCAGTACGTGGAGGCGTCTACCCCTTTCTGCAGGACTGGCGATGTTGATCTGATAGATGCTGTGTCTCGTTGCGCTTCGCTTCTTTGAACCCGCTTGCTATCACCTCACACCTCGCTTTACCTGCATCTACAAATTGGTAAAAAGCGAGAAGCGTGAGGATGATGTTTTCCCCTGTTCTCTTCCTTGATAATAACAGGTTGATCTTCTCCTCTCACTCCTCCTGATTGACAAGCAATATATATGTGATCTTTCAGGTAACTGATCGCAGCACACTTTAAATGTGCTTTCTCGTGCCGTCGCGCCTCTGATCCAGGACCTGGAAAGAAATATTGCTTTCTCGCTTCTACGATACATGATAATACCGTTTGAGTCTGCTATGACGATCTCTCGTCACAATGCAGTCTACGGCATGTTTTGTGTGGTGGGCATACTCGACTACGCACGCATACTTTGCCCTGGCAAGTGTGTGTAAGGAGGATGTTACTATGAAAAATATTGAGACTTCAATCCAGGCTGTGGATACGACGGTTGTTGCACCAAACAGGATGATGAAGGTGCGTTCGCGCTGGATGCGCAATCTGGTCTGGTTTTTGATGGTGCTGGGTCCGGGCTTGATTGTGATGGAGGCGGATAACGATGCAGGCGCGGTCTCGACCTATACGCAGGCGGGCGCACAATACGGGACACATCTGCTCTGGGTGCTGTTCCTGCTCCTACCCATAACTTACTTCGTCCAGGAGATGGTGGCACGCCTGGGCATCGCAACCGGTCAAGGCCATGCGGCGCTGATCTTCCACCGCTTCGGTAAAGGTTGGGGCCTGTTCTCCGTGCTTGATCTGCTGCTGGTCAATTTTCTGACGCTGGTGACCGAGTTTGCGGCCGTTGCGCTGAGCCTTTCGCAGCTTGGTATCTCGCCGTACATTTCGGTGCCGGTGGCGGCTGTCGGCTTGACCTTACTGGTCTCGACGGGCAAGTACTTACGCTGGGAACGTATCACGCTCTTCTTGTGCTTGCTCGATATAAGCTGGCTGGCGCTGGCCCTGATCGCACATCCCGATGGCTCACAAGTGTTGCACGATAGCCTCGTTCCGCAGATTCCCGCCGGCGGTCTGAGCGCAAACCTGATCTTCCTGGTAACCGGTATTGTCGGCACGACGATTGCTCCCTGGCAGTTATTCTTCCAGCAGAGCTGTGTGGCAGATAAAAAACTTCGTTTCGCAGATTTAAAATGGGAGCGCCTGGATACCTTCATTGGCGCATGTTTCACTATTGTGATCGCGGCCTTTATGATGCTGGTCGGGGCTGCTGCATACCATTATCACATCCCCTTCAGCGATCCAGCACAGATGGCAACGGCCCTCGGCCCTATACTCGGCCCGGTCGTGCGTATTGGGGTACCGATTATGATGGTCAATGCCGCTATCCTGGGCGCAACCGCTATCTCACTATCCAGCTCGTGGGCCATTAGCGAAGTGCGTGGCTGGGATCATAGCTTGAACCGCAGCATAAAAGATTCACCCAAATTCTATATCATCTACAGCTTGTGTGTAGTTACGGCGGCGGGGCTGGTATTGGTACCAGGGGCACCACTGCAAGTGATTATCATTGGGGTCCAGGTACTAGCCGGCGTAATC
The DNA here is from genome assembly GCA_963850365.1 of uncultured Chloroflexia bacterium. Taxonomy (GTDB): domain Bacteria; phylum Chloroflexota; class Ktedonobacteria; order Ktedonobacterales; family Ktedonobacteraceae; genus Dictyobacter. The sequence goes on along the minus strand of CAWKKX010000034.1, from coordinate 10,118 downwards.
CTACCTCCGATGCTCATTTTCCTGCAAATCCTCTTAAATGATCGTCAATTGCTCGGTCCCGATTTTATCAATAAGCCCTGGAATAATGTCGTCAACTGGACCATTATTATTGTGCTCTTCTTACTCTCTCTGATCCTGGCTGCCCAGGTTATCACACCAACGCTGTTCTCAGCTTGAAGCATTCGGTCGGTCATGTAGCGGCCCTGGAGGTGGAGGGGCTCACACACGATGGCAATCCCTTGTGTGTTACGTCGCAATCAAGCGACTCGCTCGCGTAGCAAACGCTTAAATCAAAGATAACAATCCATTGACTATACGAAAAATCACGGCAAAAAAGGAAGGATACGACGATGGCAACAATTATGAATGATGTTGAGAAGCAGGCTGAGATCTATGAGCTGGTACACCCCCTTTATGATGTGCCTGAAGTGAAGCATTCGGCTGAGGGACTAGGCCCTATGGTGATGGCTCTGGGTGTGAAATTTTCTTTGTTCGCGCTGCGTGCCTACCTGATTGTGATGATCCTGCTGGTGTTCTATAGTGTCCTGCATCAGGCTGGTGTCTTCGGACATTAAGGTAAAGATGAAAGGCAGAGGAGAAGATGCTATGGTTTCTCTTACATCTTCTCCTCTTTTTGAACGAAAAAGCAGAGGTTAGATTTTCGGGGCATTTTTGTCAATACTTACTTTTACCTTCGCTTCTTCCTCCGCTCTAAGAGCTAACATCACCTCTTCACCTGCTTTTAGTGCTACCTCCACCTCTTCACCAGATTTTAGAGCTACCTTCACTTCTTCTCCCGCTCTCAGGGCTACCTTCGCCTCTTCTCCAAGCCTTAGAGCTGCTCTCGCCTCTTCTCCCACTTTTAGTGCCCCCTTTGCCTCCTCTTCACTTACTCTTAGAGCTCCCCTCGCCTCCTCTTCACTCGCTCTTATTAATCCCCTCGCCTCTTCGCCTGCTCTTAGGACTACCTTCGCCTCTTCGCTTGCTCTTAGGACTACCTTCGCCTCTTCGCTTGCTCTTAGGACTACCTTCGCCTCTTCTCCTGCTCTCAGCGCAACTACCTTTCGCCTCTTCACTGCTCTTAGGACTACCTTCGCCTCTTCACTCGCTCTCAGGACTACCTTCGCCTCTTCTCCTGCTCTCAGGCTTTTTGCCTCTTCCCCCGCTCTTATCACTCCCTTCGCCTCTTCTTCACTTACTCTCAGAGCTCCCCTCGCTTCTTCACTTGCTCTTAGAACTGCCTTCGCCTCTTCGCTTGCTCTTAGAACTGTCCTCGCTTCTTCACTCGCTCTTAGAATCATCTTTGCCTCTTCTCCTGCTCTTAGGACCACCTTCGCCTCCTCTTCACCAGACCTTAGAACTCCCTTCGCTTCTTCTTCACTTGCTCTTAGAACCACCTTCGCCTCTTCGCTTGCTCTTAGAACCGCCTTCGCCTCTTCGCTTGCTCTTAGAACCACCTTCGCCTCTTCGCTTGCTCTTAGTGCTATCTTCGCCTCTTCGCCCACTCTCAGTGCTACCTTCGCTTCTTCTTCACTGGATCTTAGAACTGTCCGCGCCTCTTCACTTGCTCTCAGCACTACCTTCGCCTCTTCGCCCGCTCTCAGCGCTACCTTCGCCTCTTCGCCCGCTCTCAGCGCTACTTTCGCCTCTTCGCCCGCTCTTAGCACTCCCTTCGCCTCTTCCTCACCGGATCTTAGAGCTACCTTCGCCTCTTCTTCACTGGCTCTCACGACTCCCCTGGCCTCTTCACTCGCTCTTAGAACCGCCTTCGCCTCTTGCTCTTCTCCTGCCCTTAGCACTACCTCCGCCTCCTCGCCCGCTCTTAGCACTACCTTCGCCTCTTCTCCTGCTCTTAGTATTCCCTTCGCCTCTTCTTCACTCGCTCTTAGCACTCCTCTTGCCTCTTCTTCTCCAGATCTTAGAGCTACCTTCGCCTCTTCACTTGCTCTTAGTACAATTATTGCTTCTTCTCCTGCTCTTAGAGCTACTTTCGCCTCTTCACTTGCTCTTAGAGCTACCTTCGCCTCTTCTCCTGCTCTTAGTACTCCCTTTGCCTCTTCTTCACTTGCTCTTAGTACTCCCCTCGCCTCTTCACTTGCTCTTAGTACCACCCTTGCTTCTTCACTCGCTCTTAGTGCGACCCTTGCTTCTTCACCGAATCTCAGAGCTCCCTTTGCCTCTTCAGCGGGCCTTAGAGCTACCTTTGCCTCTTTGACTATACCTTTAACCATATGTCTTGTTATCATGATAAACGCAATCATGAAGAGCAATATCATGACGCTGATACTCATTTCTACAAGGAAGAGATTAAAATCATTTGTGGAAGTATGCTGATTCAAAACCAGTAGCAAAGTATTCATGGTGGTGAGATAGGGCCTCTCATGAGCCAAAATGATGCTTACCTGGGTCATATCAATCTGACCCGTCTGATCGGCTAATATAGACTTTCCAGCCTGATCCAGCGCCAGATAATCCGGTCTGGCCTGCGATAGAAGCACTTGAACGTCCGACGCTGTATTTCCTGTGAGTACTGCTTCCTCTTGCTCGAATAATGGCAAGACTGTTTCGAGATCACTTATGGCTGCTATTCTTTCCGCGCTCGGACGATAAGCAAGCACCAGGGCAGATTTTGCAAAAATCTGTGAACGCGTACGCTGGAAGGCAGCCTGAGTAACGTATTGGGTATCACTAGCCTCAATCGTCGGCAATGCTTCAAAACCTATCAGAGCAATTGTAAAGAGAATGGATGCGACACATTTGATGGCCAAAAATGTATTCAGGCTTCCTCTTTCACTATACCTTTAACCATATGTTTTGTTATCATGATAAACACAATCATGAAGAGCAGTATCATGACACTGATACTCATTTCCATAAGGAAGAGATTAAAATCATTTGTGGAAGTATGCTGATTCAAAACCAGTAGCAAAGTATTCATGGTGGTGAGATAGGGCCTCTCATGAGCCAAAATGATGTTTACCTGGGTCAGATCAATCTTGTCCTATCTGATTAGCCAATATATACTTTCCAGCCTGATCTAGCGCCAGATAATCTGGTCTGGCCTGCGATAGAAGCACTTGAACGTCCAATGCTGTATTTCCTATGAGCACTGCCTGCTCTTGCTCGAATAATGGCAAGGCTGTTTCAAGATCACTTATGGCTGCTATTCTTTCCGCGCTCGGACGATAAGCAAGCACCAGGGCAGATTTTGCAAAAATCTGTGAACGCGTACGCTGAAGGGCGGCCTGAGTAACGTATTGTGTATCACTAGCCTCAATCGTCGGCAATGCTTCAAAACCTATCAGAGCAATTGTAAAGAGAATGGATGCGACACATTTGATGGCCAAAAATGTATTCAGGCTTTTTGCATTTCTATCTATAGTATTCATTGAGTCCACCTCCACGCCACTAGTGAAAAAAATGGGTGACATAACCCACCAGTATACTTACAACGGTACCAAAAACGAGCGAGATGATGCCCCATAAAACCTTAATTTGTAAAGCTGCGGACGTTTCGCGGTCGTCAGATCCTTGTTGCTGGATATTACGCTCCTGCGTAGACACTTTCGCGTCAATGCTATTAATTTGCTCCCTGGAAGCTACAACTTCTTTCTCAATACGCCCAACAACTTCACGTATGTAATTGAGCTGTAAATCATTCTCGCGCAATGGCACATAGTGATCTAATTGCGCCTTCAGTTCGGTGAGATTTTGCTCAATCGTGCTAAGCCTAAAAGTTAATGTCACTACTTGATCTGGTAATTGCCTCTCCATTGCTCCGTTTCCTCTCTATGTCGGAAGCCACTTCTACTCTTTAATATTACACTCAATATTACTACTGAGCAGTAATTCTCCTTTCTCAATCCAGCGAATAAACTTTTCCTTGTGGCTTTTTGATTCTATTACCGCCATTATTTTTCAAGCTTCTATTGATAATTGCTGTACGTTCTCGTTAAGCTAGATCTGCAAATCGAGCAATAGTATTCATTATTACCGAAATCGATGCCTGGAATGTATTATTTCAATAAGGGAGAAAACTGCACTACATGCTCTGCTATACACGTTGAAATGATTGAAGGATATAATAAGTAGATGTCTACAAATTGATGCAGTAGTTTTGTACCTGATGTCGTCTAATCTGACTGAATGGGCTTCCTTATACTGAACTATATGTATACCAGGAAGTTTAGATTATGTGCATGGGCACTCACGGTTGACTGCCGTCGTGGTCGTTGTTGCTTGAATTTGTTGAGGGTGGCATAGAATAACGGAATTTGCCTGGCTGCTGTAGCATATAGCAGCCATCAAATCGAAGGTGAAGTATGCAATTCTGTAGGATTCATTTTGTGCCATAACTCCTCCCTTCCACCTCACTCATAACAAAAGAAACATCTACATACCAATTAGATTTGTCCGATGGTGAAAGGTTTCTTTACCTTTCATAATGATAATAGTACCATATATTTATAAGTTATACAAGGTATATTATGTTTCTTGAATTCTCTTGCCCTTAAATGATTTAATTTTATATAGATAAATATGATTTATATTCTTATACATATATCGTGTGCATTTTGTGATATGATTATAGAAACACCTAAAATCATCTAGCATCTGAACTAAAAAGCGAAGGGAGATTATAGCATATGGCTAATCCGCAACATCTGAAACTTCTCTTGCAAAGTACCGCCAATTGGAATTCGTGGCGAGAAAAGCATCCCGACATTATGCCCGATCTGCGTGATGCCAATCTTAGCGATACGTTCCTGATTGAGGCCGACCTGCGCAACGCCGATTTGAGCAATGCCAACCTCTCCAATGCTTGCCTGATTGGTGTTAATCTGGATAACACTAACTTCTATAAAGCGCTTATCTACGGCACAGGTCTAAATAGTGGAAAAGAGTGGTGATACTCATATGCATCAGCCCACAGGGGCACATGGCGGCAAGCCGCCGTGTGCCCCTATGCGCTTACAACACTTTAAACGCGTCCAACAGCATTACAGCGCCCGAACGCTTGAACAGCTCGATGGTATGCGTTCCCTCTGACAAGCCTTGAATGCTATGCAGCGTCACCTGAACTTCATGAGATAGACTAAAGGCATTCACCGTCTTGTGGAGCGTCCCATCGATATAGACATCGACATGCCCGTGGTCAGGATGGGTTTCTGCAATGTACTCGATACCCGTCCCGTTAAAGGTATAGGCGACCGAGTCACCATCATTTGTTGTGAGATATGCATTATTGTTGGAGCTTCCTACGCCACGATTGACGACGTGTGACCACGCTACTCCGTTATAGACCACTCCAGTATCGTCACTATTCACCAACACTTTGCTCTGCGTAATTTTAAAGGCATACGCGTCACTGCTAGCCACACCCGATGGCATGGTGATGGTCAAGTCAGTACTGCTCTGGGTAAAGCTGACGGTGCCGGTATGACCGAGCAACTCGACTTTAGTGACGGTACCAACGTACGGTGAACCTTTTCTGAGATTTGTAAGTGCCAGCGTAGCGCCTGGCCGCACGATAGAGATCGCATAGACTATCGACCCGTTGCGGGTATAGTAAACATTGCCTTCCCCGAATACGGCAAAGGGTCGCGTTGCATAGATGGCTTCCCCATTGGTTTTTAGCCAGCTACCAATGCTCTTGACGATATCGATGGCCTTCTGATCCAGGTGCCCATCGCCATGCTGAGGCACGTTGATCAGATAGTTGCCATTCTTGCTCACCGCGTTGATCAGATTGTGAATAACGGTCGTGGCGCTCATCGTAATCGGAGCGGGAGCATAATAGTGCCAGGGGCCTAACGAGTTCTCCGCCTGCCAGGGATATGGCTGGATGGTTGTTGCAATCGCTTTTTCCCAGTCCTGGACCATCGCAGGTAGAGCTTGATCAGGTAGATGCTTCATATTGAGGACGACATTCATAGTATTGCCGTTCCACTGCAAGCTCTTATTATAGTAATTTGCCGCGATCACATAGGACTGATTGGTGATGCTCCAGTCCGTGGCGGTGCCTGTAGGATTGGTAGGATTTACTGAATCATCGAAGTAGAGAATGTCAGGCTTGTGCTTTGTGATCAGATCATCGACGCGCCAGTAGAACTGCCGCACATAGGGATCGGTGTCTTTTGGATGGTAGCCAGGGCCGGTATGCACAGGACCATTCAGATCAACGGGGTTCAGCCCATTCCACCATTTGCCGACGCCATCCTTTGCAGTCATGACGCCATCGTAGGGCACGCCCGCTAAAGCACCGGTCTTGTCGTGATTATAGCGTGCCGCCATGAAGAAGCCCCAGGCTGGTCCAGGGCAGGCATGATAGGTTACGCCGAAGTGAATGCCCTGCGCACGAGTCGCCGCCTCCCATTCGCCAATAATGGATGACTTTCTGCCTACTGTCTTGGAATTCCAGGGCTGATACGTCGAATCCCAGTTATCGTAGTTGTCATGATGGTTTGCCAGGGCCATAAAATATTTCGCGCCGCCCTGCTGCACATAAAGCTTTAGCAATGCATTTGGGTCCCATTGGCTGCCGGTAAAGAGGTGGGTGATGTCCTTATAGCCACTTTTTGATGGATGTCCATAATGGGCGAGCTGGTAGTTGTAATCGGCAGTCCCTTGCTGATACATGTGTACGGCGTACCAATCGCCAAATTCAGGCACTGATTGGGGGGACCAGTGCGCCCAGATACCAAATTTTGCGTCGCGATACCAGGTGGGGAAACGATACTGCTGCGCAATCGAAGTCCAGGCCGGGTCTGCCTTGTAGGGCCCGCTGGCAGGAGTAAATGCGGGCAAGTTCCAGATATCCAGCGCCGCTGCATCTGTTGAGGCCGAGGCGGCATTTGCTAAAGAGGTCTTTCCAGTCAGGAGTTTCGTGGTTACGCCTGTTACCCCGCCTATCGTCGCGGTTGTGATAGCGGACGCTTTCAAGAAATTACGCCGTGTCACATTACGCTTTGTGCGGATCTGCTGGATTATACTTTTCATTGAACGCTTTGCCATGAAATGCTCTCCTTGCATTTAAAACTAACTTTGTCTACGGTAATGCTCTCCTTGCATTTGGAAGGCGAACTTTGCCTATGAGTACGCTTACATCCGTATGCATTGGCAGAAAGGAGTAAATAGGAACCAGGCCAGCATGATCTTTTATAACCTCAGAAAGCGGTTCCTCCACTGGAGATCAGCAAACAAAAGAAAGCGTGGCGTTGATTTTATATATGCGCTCCTTTCATCGCGTTGTCTATACTCCTATTCCCTATATTACCACAAACATTATACCTTTTGCTGGCAATGGGTACTCATACTTTTGCCCAATCTAATGGTATCCATGCCGTGACTCTTGTATTCTGATCCAGACGTAATGCTTCCCGCACTGCAAACGTTTTCTCTAAATGGTCCTAATTCTATATATCCCCACGAATAAATAAAAAGGCTTCTCTATAATATTGCTCAGCCATATGTCAGGCGGCCCACTCTGTACATAGGTTAGTCGGCTCAATCAATACCCGTAAATGCGGAATAAACTATTTGCTCAGCATGTTCTCATTAAGAGGTAGGGAATTACCATTATTTCCTAATGAAACCACCACATTAATGACCATATAAATAATCAGGAGTCTAGTATGAGTGTTATTCCAGAGAAAAATGTCAACTTATTAAGCACAAAAGCTCTGAATTCATGTCGCTACCCTCGGCCCTAAAGGGGAGCCACAGAGTACACCTGTCTGGTTTGACTGGGACGGAGAGTTCGTGAAGATCAACGTGACCAAAAATCGTCAGAAGTACCGTAATATACAGCGCGACCAGCGTGTTGCGCTTTCCATTGTAGATCCCGAGAATCCCTATCACTATCTCGAAATTCGCGGGAAGGTTGCTCGCATTGAGGATGATCTGCAAGAGGCATTCGCTGACGCGCTTGCGAAAAAATATCTTGGCCTGGACAAATTCCCTTATTCACAACCAGGCGATGAGCGCGTTATCCTCTATATAGAGCCCGAACACACGACGAGCATAGGCTAAATAGCTACAGTGCCTTTCTATACGTTATCACTCTTTAGCGCGATAATATATAGAAAGGCACTGTAGATTATAGATGCACTTCTTGTAATCGCACCTGCTCTTTCTCCATCAGGGCGGAGACTTCGTCGAGGATGCCAGCTCCGCGCTGCCGGTCCTCAAGGGCGATGGATGTACGGTGGGCGAGGATATCATCGGGCTTGATTGCCATTTCGTAGCGGCACGCGTATATAACTTCAGCCTTGATATACGGCAAATCTCCGATGAGCGGGTCCGCCAGCGCGGGATTTTGCGCTATGATGTCCAGGATAGTCTGTGTGGCAGTTCCGTAGCAGCTCCCCAGATGCTCAAGCACCTGTGCACTCAGCCCAAGCTGCGCCCCTCGTCGCTCGATGATACGACGGATCGTTGACCAGCCTGCACTCCCCTGTAATGGCAGAGCTTTAGTCGGATGGATCACTTTTGTGCCATCACGTTTGCTCAAGACATCCACGGTATCCTGCGCCATCCTGCGATACGTCGTTAGCTTGCCACCAACGATAGTAACCAGACCAGACGCACTCTGGAGCACAACATGCGAACGTGACAGCTTCGCCGTCGATAGCTCTGTGTTGCGCGGCTTGACCAGAGGCCGATAGCCTGCATAGGTGGTAATAATATCTTTCTCGCTCAAATTTACATTCATGTAACGATTAAGATATTTGAGTAGATAGGTGATATCATCCTGCGTAGCCGTGGGATGATCGAGATCACCGCTCCCGGTATCGGTTGTGCCAAAAACCACGCGTGACTCCCACGGTACCAGAAAGAGGATACGCTTGTCCTCCGTTTCCGGCAAGACAATGGCCGAGTCACCCATCTGGACATCCTCGCGCGACAGCACCAGGTGTACGCCTTTACTTGGCTCAATGTGTACCTGCGGCTCCGTGCCGGTGAGTTCTTCGAGTTGCTCAGAGAAAATGCCCGTTGCATTGACAATATGTCGTGCGTGCAGCGTTACCTCTTGACCATTCAGCCGATCACGAACAACAACGCCCCGCACCTTGTCGCCTTCCTTTATAAAGGAGACAACCTCGCTATAATTTGTGATCGTCGCGCCATAGCGTGCAGCGGTACAGATCAGCGCCAGCGTCAGACGAGCATCATTCGTTTGCGCATCATAGTAAGTAAAGCCATCTTTGAGGCCCGTCTGAGCCAGGGCAGGCGCAAGCTTGAGCACAGCCTCACGACTCAAATGACGATGCCATTTGACGCTGTGACCACCGGACATCAAATCATAGAGGAAAAGACCTATATCGAGTATAAAGCTCAGGCCAATGCCGCCCGGCGTTGTAAAGGGCATCCCCACCGGGTGACGATCCCCTTCGTAAATAGGTAAGACAAACTCAAGAGGCTTCACTAGAAACGGCGCATTTTGCAGTAGCAAACCACGCTCCACCAATGCTTCCTGCACCAGGCCAAAGTCAAAGTTGGGTAGATAACGAATACCACCATGAACGAGCTTTGTAGACTTACTGCTTGTTCCACTGGCAAAATCCGCCTTCTCGACAAGAGCGACGTTATACCCACGTGCAACAGCATCAAGCGCGACACCGGCTCCTGTAACACCACCTCCAATGACTAAAACATCAAAGTGCTCGTTCTCCATACGCGTCAGATTGCGCGTTCGTTCGTTTGCTGAGAGTGCTTGCATAGCGATTACGAAAATACGAAGAGTCCAGTCCTCACGAGTACAAAGCGCTCGCCCCGCTCGATACTTCTTGGTATTTTCGCCCTTTCTTGATGTGCTTCAAATAAACCTAGTCTTCCTACTATTTGCTACATCGCGGCTGGCTCACGTACTGCTCTGTCAAACTTGATTGCACGGGTCCCGCGTAGCGGCCAGCCACCAGATAAGTGTGCCAGACCAGTACAGCTTCGCTAACCATCACCGCACCTCCAAATTTTTCAAGGCCCTTTGCCTCGATCACTCTACCTATAGTATAATCATAAATGGACGCTCCCATACACCCCAATACGCATCAACCTAAGAATGGATGAGCTTATGAGCGAGAAACGTGTACGTAAGATAAGCTCATCCATTCTTAGGT
>CAWKKX010000033.1:0-8360 GCA_963850365.1 uncultured Chloroflexia bacterium | reverse complement strand
TACTGTGAAATATGTACATAATTAATCTCGGTATATTGTGGGAATGGCGTTGTAATGTTTGGGTTGCCGGGGAACATTCCTCCAATGGCCGTGTTTAGCACCAGGAACATTGGTCCATTGGGGACGCCGTCAGTTTGCTGGCAGTGCGGTATGCCATCGATTAGCCACGTGATGCTGTTCGGTTGCCAGTTCACGGAGAAGATATGATAGTCGGCGGAATAGTTGGGGCCAGTATAGGTGCATTGGTGAGATAGATTCTGGCCTGGTAAACTGCCGAAGTGGTTGGTCATATACATATAGTTGGGATTTTGTCCGAGCATCTCCATAATATCAATCTCGCCGTAGCCTGTCGTGGGTGTGACGGCGCAGCCGGATGTGGTGGATGGGTACATCTGGCAGTTGGCGCTCAGTAGCCAGAATGCGGGCCATATCCCCTGGCCGTGGGGCAATCTGGCTCGTATATCGATGGTACCATAGGTGAAAGAGAAGGTATGAGCTGTGGTTACCTCACCGGATGTATAGACGTTGCCCGGTAGCATGCTGCTTTTAAGTACAAGATCACCGCCCCATATATACGTATTATTGTACGAATATGATTCGCGCTCGTACCTGTTCCAGCTTGGCTCATTTACGGCAGTCCATTTGGATGTGTCTAGGTTCGTAGCAGTGAAGTTGTCGCTCCATACCACCGTTGGGGCGGCATGTGCGGATGAGATGGTTGCTAGTAGCACTACAACGGTAGCGAGAAGTGAGGCCAGCGTGACGCGCACGGTCGATAGAAGTCGTCTACTAGTGTAGTATGCTTTTGTGCCCGTTATATACAGCGAATGTGTATGTTGATACATGCGTTTTTCCCTTCAATCACAGAACTCTCCGGTGCTCCACAAATTCTTGATGAGTATTTTTTACTAATCTTTCCAGAGATAGCGTGATTACCTCTTACTTAAAGGATAATAGAAAGTCCAAATTACGAGAAGGGATAGCGATCAACCCGGCCCGTGATGGTAATTGACCTGAATGTTCGACGCAAATTGAGCGTAGACAAGCCCGGTGTCGAACATTGGGGTCAAAAAAATGTGCGCCCAATGTTCGACACCATTTCCACACTTGAGAGTATTTTATAAGAACAGTGTATTTTTCAATAGGAAAGACGTATGATGAATTTCCATTCGTTCTCTTGCATCTTCCGCCCCTGGAGCGGCACAAGCCACGGAGGCCTTGGCTGGATCGAACCTTGAAGGCCACATTCGATGATTGAGGGTGATTCCGTCGAACATTCAGGTCAATTACCACGTGATTTTGGTAGTAAATGACCTACCATGTGAGCAACTTTTGCCCTTAAACATGAGCAGTTGCCCTCAATCTTGAGCAGCACAACCATTGGTAACGGATCAAGCCGCTCCACAAGCGAATGATTGCAAATCATTTTTGTCCGAACATTGAGGCTATTTACCACTAGCCTAGAAGCATACTTGACAATGGCGCAACCTCCTGGGTATACTCAGAAAGGATGCATCTTTTCTACGATTTTATTTGTCAGCATCGGATGAGTCAGGATCTGCAGCCAGAGCCACCTCTTCCGACATTTTCGTCACTCGCTTGCTCTTCACGTCGTGCTCTCTGTGCCTAGTTGCGTCCGTCGTAGCCGTCCCTCGTACAAAGGCCCTGTATGTGTGTTGACACAGAAGTCCATCGAAGGACTCTCTGACTCTACTCGTTCATGGCAAGCAAGGAGAAACTACATGCCGTTAACCGCCCAAGATCAGCAGGCTATTGTTGATGCGCATAATGCGTATCGGTCAGATCCGGCTATTAATACCCCCAACGTACAGTGGGACAGCACGTTGGCGACCGGCGCTCAGAGTTGGGCCGATAATCTGGCGACGAATGTCCATAATCTTGTCCATAGTGATAGTAGCGCAAGGCCGGGCCTGGGAGAAAATATTGCGCAGTCAGGGCAAGGAAGCAATACTCCCGCGCAAATGGTCGATTTCTGGGGAAAGACCGTCATCGGCGGAAGCTCGGAACAAGGGAATTTCAAACCAGGGGTGTTCGCTGATACCTCGAAAACAGGGAACTGGGCGGATGCTGGTCACTATACCCAGGTGATTTGGAGAACAACCACCAGCGTGGGATGTGGGATCGCCAGTGATGGTACCAATGACTATCTGGTGTGTCGATACAGCCCAGCCGGGAATATGCAGGGAGTACAAGTTCCCAACGGGATGATACTCCCGTTTGCCGATCAGGATGTGATCACTTTGGTGGCCGATAATGACCGTAATGTGACCTTCTTGACGTCTTCTGATCCCAATTGGAATCCCATTGAGGCTTCGGTGCAATACGCCCAACCTAGTACGAACCCCAGATCACAATTTACCGTGAGTATCTTGCCAAGTGGGAAGATCGCCTTCAAGGCCGATAATGGCCTGTTTTGGGGTCGTGTCAATCATCGGCAAGGAGTGGACGCCATTGAGGCGGTGAAGACCAGCAGTGCTGACATCTTTGCTCAATTTAGCGTCACGGTTTTGCCCAATAATCAGATCGCCTTGCAGGCCGATAGTGGTCTCTATCTCAGTCGTGTTGATCGCGGAGCCCAGCAGCCCATTGAGGCATGTAAAACCAGTATTGATGCACTTTGTAAATTCACGGTAGCAATGGCCCCTCGCACAGCGTAAATGCAGACTCTATCAACCTTTCGGGACGTTTGCGCTCATTAAGACGGTGCCCCTGCTCCCTCAAGAGGAGTCATATCGATTTGAGAGAAGCGGTTGCTGATCTGTCGTCCAAAGAAGGAGATCGACAGATCAGCAACCGCTTCTCGTTGCTTCTCGTTCGAACATCCAGATACGCGCAACAATGAGACAGAAGCTCTTGGGGGAGCTACATTTTTCCCCTCCAGATTCCTCTTGGCGTTTGTGGAAGCTGAGACTTGGGAAGCGCATCGCCTCCGCGAGCATGAGCATCGTGATTGGAAGAGTATCCAAAAACGTATCATAATCAAAGCGTCATTTACTGAAAGGTGAGATGAGTAGTCTTCCACTCACAGGAGAGGTTTTTTTGTAAACTGGAACAACCGGCGCATCCTTACTAGAGGGGTTTTCTGTTGGGACCCCAAATAATGAGCACTGAATTTACAAAAACGGTACGTGGCGATTCGCTTCTAGAGCGGCTTTCCATTCGATCAATGGTTATGCTGCTCAAGGTTGAGGGCAAAAGTTGCTCACATGGTAGGACATTTACCAGCTAGTTGTGCCACTGTCAGGGGGTGTTGTGGGAGCGTTCATTTACGATTATACTATAGATGGAGTGATCGAGGCAAAGGGCCTTGAAAAATCTGGAGGCGCGGTGATGGTTAGCGAAGCTGTACTGGTCTGGCACACTTATCTGGCGGCTGGCCGCTACGCGGGACCCGTGCAATCAAGTTTGACAGAGCTGTACGTGAGCCAGCCGCGATGTAGGCAAAATAGTAGGAAGACCAGGTTTATCTGAAGCACATCAAGAAAGGGCGAAAATACGAAGAAGTGTCGAGCGGGGCGAGCGCTTTGTGCTCGTGAGAGCTGCTTCGTATTTTCGTAATCGCTATGCAAGCACTCTCAGCAAACGAACGAACGCGCAATCTGACGCGTATGGAGAACGAGCACTTTGATGTTTTAGTCATTGGAGGTGGTGTTACAGGAGCCGGTGTTGCGCTTGATGCTGTTGCACGCGGGTATAACGTCGCTCTTGTCGAGAAAGCGGATTTTGCCAGTGGGACGAGCAGTAAGTCTACAAAGCTGGTTCATGGTGGTATTCGCTATCTGCCCAACTTTGATTTTGGCCTGGTGCAGGAAGCATTGGTGGAGCGTGGTTTGCTACTGCAAAACGCGCCGTTTCTAGTGAAGCCTCTTGAGTTTGTCTTGCCTATTTATGCAGGAGATCGTCACCCGGTGGGGATGCCCTTTACAACGCCGGGCGGCATTGGCCTGAGCTTTATACTCAATATAGGTCTTTTCCTCTATGATTTGATGTCGGGTGGTCACAGCGTCAAATGGCATCGTCATTTGAGTCGTGAGGCTGTGCTCAAGCTTGCGCCTGCCCTGGTTCAGACGGGCCTCAAAGATGGATTTACTTACTATGATGCGCAAACAAATGATGCTCGTCTGACGCTGGCACTGATCTGTACCGCTGCACGCTATGGCGCGACGATCACAAATTATAGCGAGGTTGTCTCCTTTATAAAGGAAGGCGACAAGGTTCGAGGCGTTGTTGTTCGTGATCGCCTGCATGGTCAAGAGGTAACGCTGCACGCACGACATATTGTCAATGCAACGGGCATTTTCTCTGAGCAACTCGAAGAACTCACCGGCACGGAGCCGCAGGTACACATTGAGCCGAGTAAAGGCGTACACCTGGTGCTGTCACGCGAGGATGTCCAGATGGGTGACTCGGCCATTGTCTTGCCGGAAACGGAGGACAAGCGTATCCTCTTTCTGGTACCGTGGGAGTCACGCGTGGTTTTTGGCACAACCGATACCGGGAGCGGCGATCTCGATCATCCCACGGCCACGCAGGATGATATCACCTATCTACTCAAATATCTTAATCGTTACATGAATGTAAATTTGAGCGAAAAAGATATTATCACCACCTATGCAGGCTATCGGCCTCTGGTCAAGCCGCGCAACACAGAGCTATCGACTGCGAAGCTGTCACGTTCGCATGTTGTGCTCCAGAGTGCGTCTGGCCTGGTTACTATCGTTGGGGGCAAGCTAACAACGTATCGCAGAATGGCGCAGGATACCGTGGATGTCTTGAGCAAACGTGATGGCACAAAAGTGATCCATCCGACCAAAGCTCTGCCATTACAGGGGAGTGCAGGCTGGTCAACGATCCGTCGTATCGTCGAGCGACGAGGGGCGCAGCTTGGGCTGAGTGCACAGGTGCTTGAGCATCTGGGGAGCTGCTACGGAACTGCCACACAGACCATCCTGGACATCATAGCGCAAAATCCCGCGCTGGCGGACCCGCTCATCGGAGATTTGCCGTATATCAAGGCCGAAGTTATATACGCGTGCCGCTACGAAATGGCAATCAAGCCCGATGACATCCTCGCTCACCGCACATCCATCGCCCTTGAGGACCGGCAACGCGGAGCTGGCATCCTCGACGAAGTCACTGCCCTGATGGAAAAAGAGCAGGCGCGATTACAAGAAGTGCATCTATAATCTACAGTGCCTTTCTATATATTATCGCGCTAAAGAGTGATAACGTATAGAAAGGCACTGTAGCTATTTAGCCTATGCTCGTCGTGTGTTCGGGCTCTATATAGAGGATAACGCGCTCATCGCCTGGCTGTGAATAAGGATGTTTGTCCAGGCCAAGATATTTTTTTGCAAGCGCGTCAATGAATGCCTTTTGCGGATCATCTTCGATGCGCGCAACCTTCCCGCGAATTTCGAGATAGTGATAGGGATTCTCAGGATCTACGATGGAAAGTGCAACACGCTGGTCGCGCTGTATATTGCGGTACTTCTGACGATTTTTGGTCAAGCTGATCTTTACGAAATCTCCGTCCCAGTCAAACCAGACAGGTGTGTTCTGTGGCTCCCCTTTAGGGCCGAGAGTAGCGACATGAATCAGAGCTTTTGTGCTCAATAAGTTGACATCTTTCTCTGGAATAACACTCATGCTAGACTCCTGATTATTTATACAGTCATTAATGTGGTGGTTTCATTAGGAAATAATGGTAATTTCCAACCTCTTAATGAGAACATGTTGAGCAAATAGTTTATTCCGTTTGAACGAGCAGTAAATACAGGTCTTACTCTTGCCCGTTCAGTCAGAGATTACGAAGATGGAACCGATTTTATTTATTCGTGGAGCGCGGTTTCTGCAATTATGGCTGAACAATCGTGGGAATATATAGAATTAGGACAGTCAGAGAAAACGTTTGCAATGTGGGAAGAAATAACAGAGGCATTACGTCTGGATCAGGATACAAAAGTCACGGCATGGATACCGTTAGATTGGGCCAAAACATGAGTACCCCTTGTCAGCAAAAAGTATAATGTTTGTGGTAATATAGGGAATAGGAGTATAGACATCGCGATGAAAGGAGCGCATATGTAAAACCAACGCCACCTCCTCTGTTTGCCGGTCCTCAGTGGAGGAACCGCTTTCTGAGGTTATAAAAGATCATGCTGGCCTGGTTCCTATTTACTCCTTTCTGCCAATGCATACGGATAGAAGCGTACTCACAGGCAAAGTTCGCCTTCCAAATGCAAGGAGAGCATTACCGTAGACAAGGTTAGTTTTAAATGCAAGGAGAGCATTTCATGGCAAAGCGTTCAATGAAAAGTATAATCCAGCAGATCCGCACCAAGCGTAATGTGACACGGCGTAATTTTTTGAAAGCGTCCGCTATCACAACCGCGACGATTGGCGGGGTAACAGGCGTAACAGCGAAACTCCTGACTGGAAAGACCCCTTTGGCAAATGCCGCCTCGGCCTCAACAGATGCGGCGGCGCTGGATATCTGGAACTTGCCCGCGTTCACTCCTGCCAGCGGTCCCTACAAGGCAGACCCGGCCTGGACTTCGATTGCGCAGCAGTATCGTTTCCCCACCTGGTATCGCGACGCAAAATTTGGTATCTGGGCGCACTGGTCCCCCCAATCAGTGCCTGAATTTGGCGATTGGTACGCCGTACACATGTATCAGCAAGGGACTGCCGATTACAACTATCAGCTCGCCCATTATGGACATCCATCAAAAAGTGGCTATAAGGACATCACCCACCTCTTTACCGGCAGCCAATGGGACCCGAATGCATTGCTAAAGCTTTATGTGCAGCAGGGCGGCGCGAAATACTTTATGGCCCTGGCAAACCATCATGACAACTACGATAACTGGGATTCGACGTATCAGCCCTGGAATTCCAAGACGGTAGGCAGAAAATCGTCCATTATCGGCGAATGGGAGGCGGCGACTCGTGCGCAGGGCATTCACTTCGGCGTAACCTATCATGCCTGCCCTGGACCAGCCTGGGGCTTCTTCATGGCGGCACGTTATAATCACGACAAGACCGGTGCTTTAGCGGGTGTGCCCTACGATGGCGTCATGACTGCAAAGGATGGCGTCGGCAAATGGTGGAATGGGCTGAACCCCGTTGATCTGAATGGTCCTGTGCATACCGGCCCTGGCTACCATCCAAAAGACACCGATCCCTATGTGCGGCAGTTCTACTGGCGCGTCGATGATCTGATCACAAAGCACAAGCCTGACATTCTCTACTTCGATGATTCAGTGAATCCTACCAACCCTACAGGCACCGCCACGGACTGGAGCATCACCAATCAGTCCTATGTGATCGCAGCAAATTACTACAATAAGAGCTTGCAGTGGAACGGCAATACTATGAATGTCGTCCTCAATATGAAGCATCTACCTGATCAAGCTCTACCTGCGATGGTCCAGGACTGGGAAAAAGCGATTGCAACAACCATCCAGCCATATCCCTGGCAGGCGGAGAACTCGTTAGGCCCCTGGCACTACTATGCTCCCGCTCCGATTACGATGAGCGCCACGACCGTTATTCACAATCTGATTAACGCGGTGAGCAAGAACGGCAACTATCTGATCAACGTGCCTCAGCATGGCGATGGGCACTTGGATCAGAAGGCCATCGATATCGTCAAGAGCATTGGTAGCTGGCTAAAAACCAATGGGGAAGCCATCTATGCGACGCGACCCTTTGCCGTATTCGGGGAAGGCAATGTTTACTATACCCGCAACGGGTCGATAGTCTACGCCATCTCTATCGTGCGGCCGGGCGCTACGCTGGCACTTACCAACCTCAGAAAAGGTTCACCGTACGTTGGTACCGTTACCAAAGTCGAGTTGCTCGGTCATAGCGGCACCGTCAGCTTTACCCAGAGCACTACTGCCTTGACCATCACCATGCCATCGGGTGTGCCTAGCAGCGACGCATATGCCTTTAAAATTACGCAGAGCAAAGTGTTAGTGAATAGTGACGATACTGGAGTGGTCTATAACGGAGTCGCCTGGTCACATGTGGTCAATCGTGGCGTAGGAAGCTCCAACAATAATGCATATCTCACAACAAATGATGGTGACTCGGTTGCCTATACCTTTAACGGGACGGGTATCGAGTACATTGCGGAAACCCATCCTGACCACGGACATGTCGATGTTTATATCGATGGGACGCTCCACAAGACGGTGAATGCCTTTAGCCTCTCCCATGAAGTTCAGGTGACGCTGCATAGCATTCAAGGCTTGTCAGAGGGAACGCATACCATCGAGCTGTTCAAGCGTTCGGGCGCTGTAATGCTGCTGGACGCGTTTAAAGTGTTGTAA
>CAWKKX010000032.1:0-16761 GCA_963850365.1 uncultured Chloroflexia bacterium | reverse complement strand
TACAAACACGGTAATATAAAAGATTGAGTCCATAGAGACGGATGTTGACAATGCCGATTCTTGTTTTAATTTACTGCTTTTGGCGAACGGATGATCAGAAATCGCTTGCTATTTACAAAAACATTTAGTATACT
Organism: uncultured Chloroflexia bacterium; assembly: GCA_963850365.1. Lineage (GTDB taxonomy): Bacteria > Chloroflexota > Ktedonobacteria > Ktedonobacterales > Ktedonobacteraceae > Dictyobacter. The sequence goes on along the minus strand of CAWKKX010000032.1, from coordinate 16,627 downwards.
CAATATGCTTTTGTTTTTATCGGGACTCAGTGGACATGAAGGGGCAAATACGTGCAAAAGCCTAAGACCTGGTATGAGTTACTGGGACGCCTTGTTGATACACCCAAGGAAAAGCAGCGCCTTGCAAATCAATTAAATGTATCAGTGATTACAGTTACGCGCTGGATCGCTCATACATCCAAGCCTCGCCCGGCAATGCTGCGTGCAATTCTCAGTGCATTCCCTGAATATCGTGGAGAATTCATGCTCCTGTTAGCAGAAGATCAAATACATTGGCTGGACGATGATCAAAATTCAACATCTCAAGATGGGCATATTCCTTCCAATAACTTTTATATGCAGCTTCTTTCTGCCTATCGGCAGTTGTCCCCAACACTGCGCTCAACAACCATTCAGCAGCTTGTCCTGACCGATGCGATTGAGCATCTGGACCCACAACAACTTGGCATTGCATGTACGCTGCTCCTATGCCTTCCTCCCTCGCGTGCAGACAATCCCGTACGCAGCCTTTATATTGCTGACGGCAAAGGAACCAATCCCTGGCCGCAAGATCTCCGGCAGACATGCAACTTGTTTGGGGCCGAGTCTCTAGCCGGTGCAGTGACAACCGCTGGCCGACCACTCCTGGCTGATCGTGAGGATGATAGTTCACACATCGTTCCATCTCGTTGGGGGCTACACGAACGTAGCGCATTCGCCGCTCCCATCATGCGAGGTCTACAGATCGCCGGGTGCTTCCTGGTATCAAGCACCCTCCCTGGCGCATTCTTGAGCAGTATGCAAGAACGTATCATATGTTATGCAGATATGCTTGTTCTGACAATCGAGACGGATCAATGGTATGATCACAGCCGCATAAACCTCAAGCTGATGCCGCCCAAAGAGATCCAACTGCCCTTCTTTATAAACCTACCTCAGCAAACCATCGCTCGCATGGTACAGGACGGTTCTTATACCTACACAACGATGAGGCAGCAGCTCATCCAAGAGATCGAGGAAGACTTGATCCGGCTAACAGAAACGTCCAGGCCCGAAACTCAGCATGTACATATATAAATAAAAGAGGTGTAAGCGTGCGCATCCATAAAAAGCGCGAACAGTGTTATGAAGGGAATAGGCATACAACAGCGGTACAATTATGAAAAGAGTTTTTCTGTCCCATCCTCCCAACAATTTGCCCATATGTATTACAACCAGCATAAGGCACAGGCCCAAGCTGCCTTTGCACCATTGCTAACTCGAAGGCAAAAGCATCACCCATCGCGAGACGCGTTGCGGCACAATCAAAAAAGAGAGCGCCAGCCGGAGTAGAATCACCTAGCTGCTGGCAAGCCTGACGCGTCGCCTCAGCCGCCGCTTCGATTGGTGATTGCGATGTTGCCTCCATCAGGCAAACGTGCGCATGTTCGGGAATCGCCGCCATACAACGAATTGCACCATCCCCTGTGATAAAGAGAGGCACACGAAGCGTATATCCAGACTCTTCAATACCAATCAGGGTGCGCAGGAAGAAGGGGAGTGGATTTGCAACATCAAAGCACTGACCACGCGATGTAGCATAGTGACGGAAAATCTCAACCACAGGCTGCCCATCCAGTTGCATCAGATGTGTCCCACGCGCCTTCGTTACCTGCATTGGCGGGGAAATGGGACACCAACCATGGCAAGCGCCAATACCAATCGGCTTCCTGGATTGGATCGTGAGGACAACTGCAGCATCGGTAATGATGCGTGTTCCATAGAATATCGGTGTCCAGCGAAATTGATTATTGTCTCCTGCCGCCCCTCCGACAAACTGGTAGGCACCACAGGTCTGGATTGAAAGTTGTTCGAGAAAAATATCTAGCTGCCCCGCAAGGGCGTCGGCCAGCACAAGGCCGGTCTGGTAAGGATAGTCCGCAGTATAAGAAGGGAACGTAGAGACCAGTTCTCTCGCTGCCCCAAGTCCATTGCTGTTGACCTGATGACCAACACCAACAGAAAAACGCATCTGATCAGAACGAATCGCCAGGGCACAACTGAGTTTGACGCCATGTACCTCGCTCGTGAATTTGCCCGCCGAGGAGCAACCAAGCAACAAACGCGACCGACATGTTTCCTGCAATGTGTGTAATACAAGACTCTGATCATAAGACGGAGAAATAAATAGTAAAACAACGTCAGGGGCAGTTAACATTGCTTCCCTGATCTGTAATCCTAGCGCGTACCCTGCAAGGCCGCTATCGACTTGATCGGTATGTACTACGGCAAACTCTTCCATGCACCCCTCCTCTTCCGTGATACATCACTCTGTACTTTTACTACTATATAGTGTATCATAAATCATGTATTAAAACTAGTGTTTGTGAACTACCACTGAGCTAAAAACTCTGTACTTTTCTCACCACATGTGTATAAATAAAGTGCTTGCTAGATTCTTCTGATGTTTTGTAGCAAGTTGTCTTGAAAAGAAGGTTATATACCTCTGAATAGCTATAAGTAGCTTGTATACTCTTAAATTTTATTTTTACATTATTTTTGCTAAGGACGGGGCAACAACCACAAGGGATTGTCGCTACGCGGCGTGGACCACGCCGCGTAGCGACAATCCCTTGTGGTTGTTGCCCCCACCCAGCAGCACACACCTCGCGACAATCCCTTGTGTAGGTTGTTGCCCCCACCGAGCAGCACACGTCTCGCGACAAGGTTCGAATGAAGTTTGACAAAGCATTAATGCGAGAATCTCGTAGTTAAGGAGCTGGCCCACTGGTGAGGCGGCGCTAGAAACGTGGCTGCTGTGGCATGAGGTAAAAGAAGCTCACATGAATGATCCTTTGAGGCGTGGAGAACCGGCTCTTTGAGTGGACGCAGCCATTTCCAGTCAAAACTATGAATATGACGACGCCTCATATTGAAGTATGTGCCGCTCTGAAAACCAATCTTGATTGTGCTGATGGTCTTGTTTGAGTAAACGAACTGGAACTGATAGGCGAACGAGGGCCAGCAAGAGGTTGTTACATCATGCAGCAATGAGAGGGTGAGCCTTGAATGCATGCTACCACAAATCACTACGATCTTGGCACCTGGGCACAGATACTGCCACTGCTCAGTGAGATTCTCAGCCATCCAGCCATCGCGATCAGACCAGCGAAACGCCGGCTGATCCGGCCCTTGATCAAAACACAGCAGCGACCAATCGTTCTGGACTGCATACTGAATGAGCGTCAACGCCTCGCAATTTCCCCGCCCATCGGCGAGGGGCCGGGCAAAGAATGCGGGCAATATTGTATCCTGTCCTTTGGCCCAGCGCTCGATTGCATAACGCTCATCACGCGGAATCTCCAGCGCAAGGCCACGATAGCCTACGGTCGCTAGATCGTCCAACAAAGAGAGCATCACACGTGGAACTTCTTGCGTGCCATGAAGCTCCCCAAAGATAAGTACATCGCTTTTCTGCGCAATATCGAGCAATGATCGAAATACACTCAGGGGAAGCCCATAAGGCTCTATCTTTTGCAAATTTCTATGTTTCTCTATTCTCATTTTTGATTCTTTGCATATTAACACAGTTTTCGCATATAATATATATAATCGCCCAAATATCATCAAGTAATAAAAATCTACGCACTACGCATATCGCCTCATCAAACGACGCTTGACCAATTCGACGAGAAGCAAGTAGACCACGATCATGCCTAACAGGAAGAGAAAGTAGAGAGCCGGCAAGGGCGTGAAACCGAGTGGCGCGGCGAGTGGCGTATATGGAAGCACAAAGCCAACAAAGACGATCAATAACGTTGTAACTGTCAATGGAAGACTGGGGCGGCTGCGCAGTGGATTGCCAGCGGTACGAATAACAAACAGGACCAGTGTCTGGGTAGCCAGCGACTCTACAAACCAGCCGGTATGAAAGAGGCCTGCTCCAGCATGAAAGACACGCAACATAATAAAAAAGGTCAGGAAGTCGAAGATCGAGCTGACAGGCCCGATGAAGAGCATAAAATTACGGATCAACTTGATATCCCAGTGCTGCGGCTTCTTGATATAGCTTGCATCTACGTTATCGGTCGGAATGGTTACTTGCGAGAGATCATAGAGAAAATTGTTGAGGAGAATTTGCGACGGTAGCATTGGTAAGAAGGGCAGGAAGACATACGCTCCCGCCATACTGAACATATTGCCAAAGTTTGAGCTGGTACCCATCAACAGGTATTTGATAACGTTGCCGAAGGCTCTGCGTCCCTCCAGGATGCCTTCGTGCAAGACCTGCAAACTCTGTTCGAGCAAGATAATATCCGCTGCATCCTTGGCGACATCGACGCCGGTAGAGACCGAGATGCCCACGTCGGCAGCATGCAACGAGGGAGCATCGTTGATACCATCACCTATATAACCAACAACATGCTTATGGCTCTTGAGCGCCAGGATAATGCGGTTCTTCTGCGCTGGTGAGACGCGGGCAAACACGTTGACCTCCCCAACCACCTGGGCCAATGCGGGATCGGTCATGTGTTCCAGTTCGCTGCCGAGAACGATCCTCTTGCTCTCTATTCCGACCTGTTCGCAGACATGACGAGTAACCAGCTCGTTGTCGCCCGTCAGAATCTTGACCTGCACACCATCGCTCTTAAGCGCCAGGAGCATCTGGGCAACATCGGCCTTGGGAGGATCAGCAAAGTTCAGGAAGCCGAGCAGAACCAGAGACTGCTCGTTCGCTTTCGTATAATCTGCTTGTTGCGGCAGATTACGATAGGCGACAGCGATCACGCGGTATCCCTGCGAGCTCAAATCACAATACTGCTTTACATATTTTGCGCGTATCTCGCCATCCACACCATCTAACGGCTTGCATTCACCCTCGCTTTCATAAGTCGTGCAGAGGGCCAGTATGCTCTCGGGGGCACCTTTTGTGATCAGCAGACATTCATCCCCGTGCCGTACAGCCACGGAGAGGCAGCGCCGTTCAAAATCGAATGGGATCTCGCCAACTTTAGTATACGCGCTAACATCGATGTTGCCATGACGCAACGTAGCTTCATCAAGTGGACTTTTAATTCCGGTCTGATACGTACTATTTAAGTACCCGAACAGCAACACACGCTCGGATTCTTTAGCGGATAGATCGAGATATCCTTCAAGCTTCGTCTCGCCGCTGGTCAACGTACCCGTCTTATCGCTACACAATGTGTCGATGCTGCCAAAATTCTGAATCGATTCCAGGTGTTTGACGATCACCTTTTTCTTCGCCATGCGCAGAGCGCCCTGCCCCAGCGTCACCGTCGTAATCATGGGCAAGAACTCAGGGGTAAGGCCCACGGCCAGCGAGATGGCGAAGAGCACCGTCTCAAATGGATTATGCTTCCCAATGATGCCCACCAGGACGATAAAGATGACCAGGAAAAAGACCGTCTCCATGATCAGCATGCCAAAGCCCTTGATGCCACGCTCAAACTCGGTCTCAGGTGCGCGGCTCGCCAAGCGGACAGCGATATCGCCGAAGGCTGTATTGCGACCCGTTGCGGTGATTAGCGCCGTCCCCAGGCCACTTACGACCGAGGTACCAAGAAAGACGCTATTGTGTGCATCGGCAAAACTTTCCGTAGCCTCGCTTACATCGTCCGCGCCTTTATCCACGGGCAGCGACTCGCCGGTCAGCGCCGCCTGCTGCACATGCAGATCGGTTGCTGTGACCAGCCGTGCATCGCCCGGCACCAGATCGCCCGCTGTGAGACGGACAATATCGCCCGGCACCAGTTCACGGCGTGGCAGCTCAAGCCATTTGCCATCGCGTAACACGCTGGCCGTTGGGGAGACGTCGGCACGCAGCTTCTCGACCGCACTCTGGGAGCGATACGTCTGCACAAAGTTAAGCACATTGCTAAGCAGAACAATGACAACGATAATGCTGGCATTGATACGATCACCCAGGACCGCCGAGACGATGCTGGCAAGGAGCAAGATAGCGACGAGCGGATTCAAGAACAGGCGCAGAAACTGAACTACCGGCGAGGTGCTCTTCAAGCCCGTTGTATCGTTCGGGCCGTACTTATCCAATCGCCTGCTCGCCTCTTCAGCCGTCAAGCCCTGCTCGCTACTCTCTAATTGCGCGAATAATTTCTTGAGTGGAATAGTATGTGTTTCTGCCTTCTCTCCACCAGGAGGAAGCGGTGTCGCTTGCGAAGGAGATAAACTCTGCATAATACGCTCCATAGTGGTATGTAAATACTTGATATATCGGTAGAGCCTGGATGGTTTTATTGCATAAAAATAAATACTACCAATAGTTGTATCACATACAGACTCAGAACGCTATGCTGCTTTCTATGCAAAACCGTCCACATTCAAGATTTGCATATACATACTTTATCGAATTAGGTCCATATTGTATATCATTACAATATACGAACGTAATATACACATTGATATGTTTTTGTAGTAGATATACTTACTTAGATACTTGGCTACGTTCAGTGAGATACAAAGGGATAAAGAGAGGATTAAATTTTGATACACCAAAAGACGATTGAGATCCTGGATCAGAAGTTGAAATTGTCCTGGCCGTTCATCCAACAGAACTTTATGATGCTTTCGATGTTTTTCGTGCTTGGCTTCTTCAGCCCTTCTGTTTACACTATAGCATCTTCTATTTCCCCTGTAGCGTATTCTGCCTTCATACACCTGATAATAGGACATTAAAAAGCATCAAATCATCAATATTCGTAAAATGCGTTCTCTTGTAACCAGGAATAGTTGACAGCGAATTACGCTGCAAAAGATAAGAGGACGCATCTCAAGCTCTATCATCCTTCGCGGAAGGTCATCGGCAAGCTCTTGACGCCATAGACAAAAGAGCTGGCAACGGCCTGTAGCGGCACGTCTTTGACGCGCTTGATATCTGTGAAGCGAGTCAGCAGGGCTTCAAGCGCGAGCCGTGTTTCCAGGCGGGCAAGGGCAGCTCCCAGACAGTAGTGGATGCCGTGTCCAAAGCCAATATGACGGTTTGCCTGCAACGAGAAAACTTCCGACTGCTCAAATTGCGCCTCGTCGCGGTTGGCCGAGCCAAGAATGGGCGCTACGATCTCGCCCGCCTTGATCTCGCAGCCTCCGAGCAGCGTATCCCTGGTCGCCACACGGCGTAAGCGCTGGATGGGGGTGCGATAGCGTACAACAGCCTCTACCGCAACCGGCAGAAGCGCTGGATCTGCCCGCAACGCTTCCATCACCTCTGGCTGCTCGTCAAGGGTGAGCAAAGCGTTCCCGATCAGGTTGGTGGATGTCTCATGGCCCGCAACCAGTAGCAGGCGGCAAAAGCTCAAGACCTCAGCATCTGTAAGATGAATACCATCAATCTGCGCCGCCAGTAGCGCACTGACCAGATCGTCCTGCGGCTGCTGACGCCGCTGCGCGAGGATGGCAAGAAAATAGGCATTCATCTCGATGACCGCCCGCTTCTTCTCCTGACGCGCCGGACTGACGATGATGTCAGACCACAATTTGAACTGCCCTTGATCGGTCGTTGGAATGCCCAGCAGTTCGGCTATGACGATAATGGGCAACGGATTCGCCAGATCGCACACTACATCCATGCAACCCTGAGCGGCCACAGCGTCCAGGTGAGCATTCACGATCTGGCTGATACGCGGTGTCAATGCCACTATCGTACGCGGGTTAAACGCCTGCCCGACCAGCGCACGCAACTGCCCATGACGCGGCGGATCGGTCCATAGCAGCGTTGGAGCTGACCGGCCATTCCCGTTGGAGCGCACCCGGCTCCTGATCGTCTGCTCCGAAGAGAAGAGAACCGGATCATCAATCACGCGCAACACATCCTGATAACGCGTCACAAACCAACTGCTAAACTCCGGCGCATAATAGACCGGGCACGTCTCCCGCATCAGCTTATACCAGGGAAACGGGTTGAGCGGCTCGCGCAGAATATGTGCAGCCAAAGACCGCTTCTCAGGCATCTTCAGTAATGGTTGCCTGGCACGGCGGGATGTGTTCTGGTTGGTCATATTTCTTCTCCTCATTATTTATTAGCCATCATATACGTTTGCAAATTATTGTGCAAAGCGCAATAGTTTACAAACCGATATGATGGGCGATAAAGTATCCTTTTCATCGAATTAATTGCATATTACAGTATATTGTTACATAGTCCTTGCATTCAAACGTCATATATATAGACAGTGTGTTTACGATAGCAGAAACTTTTATGTGCGTACTTTAGGAAAGAGAGCACCACACTTCTCATTCAAAAAAAGCGCAACAACGGACAAAGAGAGGCCAATCACATTTCTCTAGCTATAGTAAATGAGGGGAAGATGGGGAGGAAAAAAATGGATGCGATGGACTTAAGGACATATGTAGATACACGCCTTGCAGATGTTCAATTAACAACAAATTCACGTTTTGAGGATATGCAAAAAGCTGTGGAATTACGCACATCATTTGTACAAATTGCAGCAGATAAAGCCGAGCTAGAACTCTCCAAGAAGCTAGACACGGCAAAAGATTATACAGATCTACGCTTTACAGATGTTCTAACAGCAATAGATGCACGTTTTGTGGTTAACCGCTTAGCTTTCGATAAAAACGAACTAGAATTATCCAAAAAGTTGGATAACACAAAAGATTATATGGATACGCGCTTCTCAGACGCTCAAATATCGGTTAATACACGTTTCTCCATCACCCAATTAGCTATTGATAAATCTGAGGAAGCATTGTCCAAGACTTTTATGGAGAGGCGAGAATACAATAATGCACGTTTCAATGAAATTCAAACGACTCTCGATATACGCATCGCAGACGTTCAAGTATCTATGAATAAAGCCCAGATCGAAATAATCAGGGAGATTGAAAATACAAGGACGTATATAGATAGGCACTTCTTAGACATGCAAACAGCATCAGATACGCGTTTTGAGGATATGCAAAAAGCCGTGGACTTGCGCACATCCGTGGTCCAAATAGCAGTCGATAAAGCCGAGATCGAGCTCTCCAAGAAACTGGAGACGACAAAAGACTACGTAGATACGCGCTTCTTAGATGTACAAGCAAAAGTAGATAAAGTCGGTGTAGGCTTCTCTGAAATAATTATGATGAGAAAAGAATTTATAGATAGGTGCTTCGCTGATATGCAGACACTTGTGAATATGAACTTTGCGGCCTTTCAATTAGCAGTCGATAAATCTGAGGAGGGCATGACACGGCGACTGGAGGGCATGAATGAATTTCGCGAACAATTGAAAGACCAGGCCGCACAATTTATCACGAGATCGGAATTCTCAACGATAAAAGATCAATCTTCTCAATTTGTTACACGAAGCGAATTCACAGGTGTCAAAGATCAAACATCTCAATTTGTTACACGAGGCGAATTCACAGGCGTCAAAGATCAAACATCTCAATTTGTTACACGAGGCGAATTCACAGGCGTCAAAGACCAATCTTCTCAATTTATCACACGAGGTGAATTCGCAGCTATACAGAAAATGGTGTATATCGGATTGGGAGCGGTGTTAGCCCTAGAGGTGCTCTTAAAATTCGTCGTGAAGTAAAAGGAGTTCGGCCCCTAAAATAGGGCGCTCTACCTTTCGCAGCAGGAAGAAGAAATATTCATCACAGTTTCATAAATTCCTTGTATACTTCATACAGTCAGAAGATAGGTTGAATATAGAGGGAGCAAAATGAAACCATCCGCGCAACGAAAATCAGCACAGCAATCAACGCACAACAATACGCTCGATGGGAATAGCACTGCTGGCAACTTCCCAGCTTCACCCATCATAAGACGCTTCCCAGGATGGACATTAGCGCCGCTACGACTCTTTTGGGAATCACGTTTGTGTATGCCGGCATTCAGAAACTGACCGATCCACAATTCTTCCGTCCGTCAGCAAATGGATACATCGGGAAACAGATCATGGCATTCGCGCACGGATCGCCACTGCATAATTTCCTGCTCAACGTTGCCTTACCACATGCAACGCTCTTCGGCCAGCTTGTCGCCTACGGCGAGATCGCCATTGGCCTGGGAGCACTTCTTGGCTTGTTTTTTCGTCTGGCGGCACTTTTTGGTATGTTGCTCAGCCTTACGTTCTTCCTTAGCGCTAGCTTCCATGTCTATCCATACTTCTATGGTGCTGACATCGTCTTTACCTTCTCCTGGCTCACACTGCTCCTCGTTGGCCCACTTTATACTGGGCTACCAAGCATAGATGCTTGGATTATCTCTTCGCTTGCTCCAGATGACCGGCAACCAGGAATCGCATTGCGCTCTCTTTTTGTCCTCTTCGGCGAAAATCAGGCACCACAAGATATAACAGAGGCAACAGCTTCAATAAATGCGCCAGGATACAATCAGCCCGTTCAACAAAATGCGCGCAGAAACATCAGAGGCGTCATCCAGAAGAAAAAACAAACACGGCGCAGTTTCCTTGCAGGAGCGCTCACCGGAGGAGTCGGGGCACTTGGCATCGTATTTATCGCATTTCTGTTGCGTAGCCTGGGACAAGCAGGGGAAGATAACGCGAACACTCCAGCGTCGGCGGCACCAACCAGCACAGACCAATCCAATGCCAATGGCAGCTCGTCCTCATCCTCTAACGGAACACCTGGTGCCAGCTCACCCTCATCCTCCAATGTAATTGCAAAGACGAGCGATGTTGCTAAAAATAGTGCCGTCACCTTTACTATTCCATCATCGGGCGATCCCGGCGTACTCATCCATCTATCGAACGATCAATTCGTCGCCTATGATGCAACCTGCACCCACGCCGGCTGCCAGGTTGACTATGATGCGGGGAGCCAGAATCTGATTTGCCCCTGTCATGGAGCCACATTTGATCCAAAACACTCAGCCGCCGTCCTTGACGGACCGACCAACACACCATTGACGTCAGTCCCACTTCATGTCAATGCAGCAACCGGAGCTATTACCCTGCAATAAGTACAATGATCTTGACAACCAGGGCACCATGCAGTTGCTCTAACCGAAAGTCATTCGAGAATCCCAAGCAATTTTATATTTCAGATGTTTTTTGCATTATTGTAATAATGCAAAAACACCTGAACTATCCTGGGGGGGCATAGAACGGTACACCATAAATAGTTACCGTGCTAACACCACCCGCTACACTTTTTTGACGGGCCGTTCAAGAGTAATAACAGGAATTTCGCGGGGCGCTCTCTTTTGATACTCAGCATAGGGAGGGAATACCTCGACCGCTCGCGCAAACGCTTTTTCCCGCTCCTCGCCAGTGAGAACTCTAGCGGTGGTCGAAAACTTCTCATCACCAACCTCGACGGTAACATCGGGATGAGCCAGCACATTGGTATACCACAAAGGATTTTTTTCAGCGCCACCCTTAGAAGCTATCGCTAATACTGCATCTCCATAAGGAACATGCATCAGTGGAATTATGCGCTCCTGACCAGTTTTGGCTCCTCGAGTTGTTAAAAGAATCAATGATCCCCAACCCTCCACTTTACCACCATGTGCACGAAATTCCTTGACAACCATTTCATTGCGTTCTAGCCAGTTTTTCATCTATAAAATCTCCTTTTCAATCGCACAAAAACTAAAAAACATGCATTTCTATTGTATTCAGTCTAGCATGTACTCAATAACAGCGTCAAGATAAGGTTCGTCTTTCTCTCCATGCACGCACCCATGCGGCATTTCTTTCTACTTTTTTACCCTCTACATTTTGCATATGGTAAAATGATATTGCCAAAGAAGAAGCAAAGCTTCACAGAAAATAGTGTACATCTGGAGTAATTATATGCGTATTGCTCTCCTATCTGATATTCACGGAAATACACTGGCTCTTGATGCGGTTCTCGCAGATATTGAGGCGCTGGGTGGCGTTGATATGTACTGGATACTGGGCGATTTCTCGGCCCTGGGCTATGATCCAGTGGGCGTAGTAGAGCGAGTAACAAAATTGCCCAAGGCCTCTTTCTTGCGTGGCAATCATGATCGCTACATGATCAGCAGCGAACGGCCCGGCCCGACGCTGGAAAAAGTACAGGAAAATCCACAACTACTACCACAAGTGCTAATGATGGCGACCAGCCTGGGCTGGACACAGGGCTACATTCGCGCCAGCGGCTGGTGGGACTGGTTTGCGCAGCTCCCCCTTGAGCTAAGGCTGACCCTACCCGATGGCACACGCATGCTCGGCGTGCACGCCGCTCCCGCTCAGGACGACGGGCCAGGCATCACGCCCGCCTTGAGCGACGACGAGCTGCACAACCAGTTAGCCCCTGCCGAGGCCGATCTAGTCATTGTCGGCCATACCCACTTCCCCCTGGATCGTACTGTTGGGCAAGTACGCGTCTTCAACCTGGGCAGCGTCAGCAATCCGCTCAGTCCCCGCACGCAAGCTAGCTATGCTATTCTGGACGCCAGCTCCACCGGCCACCGCCTGCAACTACACTATGCCGACTACGATCACCAGGCCGTCATCGCAGAAATGCAGCGCGTTACATATCCTGCCACAGATTTCGTGACCAGATTTATGCGCGGCGAGATGGCCCCCCCATGGTCCAAACGCTAAATAATTATCTTCCATCAAAAGAGGTTCGTCTTGATCTCTCGTCCCGGTTGGGCAAGCCCAACTGGGGCGAGGGCAACAACCATAAGTAAGCGTCAAATGCAGGAGCACTACTCACCCTGCATTACACCGGAACCCACCAGCCTAGCAATGGCGCAAAGGTGAAGTAGAGCAGAACAATGTTAAGCAACACAATCACCACACCACACAAAACGGCCAGAATCGTCGTCGAGCGACTGTTGACCAGCGACCCCATCACGTCGCGCCGCCTCGTGAATAAGATAAGCGTCACTACTGGCACTGGCAACACAAAACTCAACACAACCTGGCTGATAACTAGCGCCTGCGTGGGATTGACACCAACAAGCACGACGATAATAGCAGGCACCATAGTAACCAGACGACGCAGCCAGATAGGGATAGTAAAGCCGACAAAACCCTGCATGACTACCTGGCCCGCCAGCGTCCCCACCGTAGAACTAGAGAGGCCTGAGGCAAGCAACGAGACGGCAAAGATGATACTCGCCGCTGGACCCAACAACGGAATAAGCGTCTGATAGGCTGCCCCAATGTCCGCAATATTAACGCGACCATGGGCATGGAAGGTTGCCGCAGCCATATAAAGCATGGCCATATTGACCAGCCCGGCCAACCCCATAGCGATCACCACATCCGGGATGCTCAGATGAAAGATGCGCTTCGCCTCTTTTTCGTTGCGGGGGATGATACGCCCCTGGGTGAGCGAGGAATGCAGGTAGATGACATGGGGCATAACAGTTGCCCCGATAATACCGACCGAGAAAAGCACGCTATTTGTATTCCCTTCCCAGGGAACAATCGTATGAAAAGCCACCTGACTCCAATCAGGATGCGAGAAGATAGTTTCAAGGACATAACATAGAGCGATCACACCGACAAGCGTGGTAATCACAGCTTCCAACGGACGAAAACCACGCCGCTCCAGTAGCAGAATAATATAGGTCAGCACGCCAGTAATCAGCGTTGCATAGATCAGAGGAATACCAAATAATAGATTCAAGCCAATACTCGCACCCAGAAATTCGGCCAGGTCCGTCGCCATCGCCGCAATCTCCGCGATAACCCACATCGCATAATTCACTGGCCTTGAAAAGTATTTATGGCACAACTCGGCAAGATTCTTACCCGTTGCAATTCCCACCTTTGCAGAAAGGGCCTGCAAGAGCATCGCCATCAGATTAGCCAGCGCAATTACCCAGAGCAGATTATAGCCAAAAGCACTACCACCCTGAATATTCGTCGCATAATTTCCAGGATCAATATAGGCAACGCTGGCAATAAAAGCAGGTCCAATAAAAGGCAACATAGCACGCAAGCCACGTGTTCGGCCATCCAGGACGGCACGTGCCGCCGCCCTGGTCCCCGATTTATCTGCAAGATCAATGGTCTCGCCCTCAATTGGCGTTGTTAGATACGTTCTCATCAGATTGCTCCATACATTCGACAGCTACATGTTTATCAGCGACATCATGCATAATCGAACGGACCAGGACATGTTGTGTTACCATGCCACCAACCGTTTGTGTCACATCACCTATTTTGAGTGTATAAACATCTCCATATGGAGTAATGGATTCCATTGCCACCAGCGTACCAGGTACAAGCCCAAGCGAAGTCAGGTAGCGCAACAAATCCGGCTCATCATCGTTAACACGTTGCACCACGGCCCTTTGGCCCGGCAATAGATGCGAGAGTGGCTGCGCCGACACCGCCTTGACTATACCCGTCTTACTGGGAATGGGATCACCATGTGGATCTTCCGTCGGATAGTTCAACATCGCATCCATACGCTCCTCAAAGGCCTCCGAGATCGAATGCTCAAGCCGCTCCGCCTCCGCATCCACCTGATCCAGCGGAAAACCCATAATCTGAACCAGGAAAAGCTCAAGCAGCCGGTGCAAGCGCACAAGTTGCGCCGCCAGCACCTCACCCGTCGGCGTCAGCTCCACCCCGTGATAGGGAGTATGCACCACATAGCCCCGCTCCGCCAACCACTTAAACAACTGCGTAATCGTCGCATCGCTTAACTGCCCATCCGCTTCCAGGGTCTGCAGGCGCTCACGAATCATCCTCGTCGTCACCCGCTCCCCCCGCTCATGAAACTTATAGCACAACTTCAAACAATCCACCGCACGTACAGGCAAAGTCTGTAATTCAGGCGACATGAACTGCTCCTCCTAATAAAGACTAAACAAAACAATAATTTTAGCCCACTAAAATATTTATAGCACAAACCTAAAACCATTGTCAAGATGCACTAAAACGAATTTTTCAACACTTCTATACAACTACCATTTCTACATTTCGGCCATGAATTAAATTTCATGCATAGAGCACAACATTACATGTTTTTCATCCTAGTAATATTGTTCCAATTTCCATCGGAGACCCATAATTACATGTTTTTCATCCTCGTAATATTGTTCCAATTTCCCATCGACAACCCATATTTTCTTTGCTATACTTCACACATAAGAGGATGTTGTCAACGTGTTGGGAGGAAAAAATACATGCCCGGTCCCTGGGATAGTGAACTTAAAAAAATGGTTGGGGTAATTCCCCAGGACATCGTAACCTGGTTATTAAGTGGTGCCCTCTTCGTCCAGGAGGCTTCATCACATTTAAAAAACAGAAATATTGACGCCGACATGATCTATCATGTAAGTGTCAATGATCGTCCATATATGCTCCACATCGAATTTCAGCAGAACCCGGATGCAAACATGGCGGAAAGGGTGTGGGAGTATAACGTACTGGCATCGATAGAGCACAACGTACCCGTTCACTCGTTCCTCGTCTACCTGAACAAAGGTACACATAAAACATTTATAGAGTCTCCACTCATCCGGCTATCTGCTTTTGGGGAAGAGAATTCATTATTTCTCCTTTGAGAATTCGTCAAAATGTGGGAAATTCCCACAGAAGCTTTGTTATATTCTGGTCACAAAGGACTGCTACCACTCGTGCCATTGACGCGTGAAGGTCTACAACACGAGGCAATAGAACAGGCAATCACACAACTGGTGCCGAAGGGAGAGCCACCATACAAAGACTTGCTTGTGTCACTCTACGGTCTTGGTTCGTTAGCATATAATAAAGGTGTTGATTTGATCTGGTTACAAAGGAGGTTTGCTTTGGTGGAAAACATACTAAAAAATTCCTGGCTGTATAAAGAGCTGGAACAAAAGCTGCAAGAAGGCATACAACAAGGCGTACAACAAGGCATGCAACAAGCCGTGCAACAAGGCATGCAACAAGGCATGCAACAAGGCATGCAACAAAATATTGTGACAATAGTACAGAATCGTTTTGCTTCTCTTACCCAGTTAGCTCAAGAGCGTGTTGTACTACTAAAAACGCCTGAGCAACTTCAGTATCTCCTTCTTCAAGTCGTAAATGCACATAATGAGCAAGAAGTCCGACGCTATCTGCTTGAGGCAGAAGATGAGCAAAAACGCTAACATTGACGTTTTATTGACTAAGAAGACGGAGCAAGCATACACCAGGGAGTTTCAGCCAATGGCTCACGGGCATCTTGCAGTTCGGCGGGTATGGGGCCCCTGCCTGAGCCAGCGGCGCACAAATTCTCGGCAAGGCCCGCTGATGAGCGAGATGTAGAGGTGTGCTGGGAAGTGGACGATGTCACCGCTAGCTCTCGCCACCATTTCTGCTTGGGATACGCAACGTCTTCTACCTTTCCACCGCGATGTGCATGGTAGCAGCCATTGCTTCTCTACTGCGTGGCAAACATCAAACACCTGCCAGCGAAGCGGTGAGTGACGATCAAGCACAAGAGAGAGTTCCGACATCATCTCAGGCTGATTAACCCGCTTCCACCTCCATAGAGGCACGTAGAGGCGTCTACAATTCACAAATCAACAGCAGTCAATCACTCGGCCATAAGTCCAAACCGGACCAGGGAGGACTCATGGCCGAGCATCCTCTTCTATGATACACACTTACTCAGAAAGTGTAAAGAGGAGTAAAACTCAGAAGAAAACATCCACTTTTCTCAATATATACATCGCTCCAGGTTTAACCTTAAA
>CAWKKX010000031.1:0-90366 GCA_963850365.1 uncultured Chloroflexia bacterium | reverse complement strand
ATCGACTTCCAGGTCGAAACAAGAAGGACGTGCAGAAGACTTGGACCAGAACCTGCCTGCTTTTCACTCTCCAGCTGTTGGGGCCACCTGACAGATGTACTTTGAACAACTGAAGATTGTATTCCTTCAATTTTGCTGAGCGAAAGAAATGCGCGAGAAGCAAGAGTTGAAGCAGAGGACAACGCAAACACACCGAAAAGATGTAGAGAACCAAAGAAGCATAACAAGCTACACAGAGTACGAGGTGGATGCCTTGGCGCACATGACCGAAGAAGGACGCGGAGACCGGCGAAACGTTTGGGGGGAGCTGCATGCAAGCGATGAACCCCAAGATTCCGAATGAGGCAACTCCTCCAGAGTGATGTCTGGAGACCGCCTGCTGAACACATAGGCAGTGACGGGGGGAAGCGGGTGAACTGAAACATCTCATTAACCCGACAAGAAGAAATCAACCGAGATTCCCGTAGTAGTGGCGAGCGAACCGGGACCAGCCCAAACCATGTATCCCTCGGGATATGCGGGGTTGTAGGACCGATATCAAACCAAACGAGGATTACTCGAAGACGTTGGAAGGCGTCGCCAGAGCGGGTGAGAGCCCCGTAGAGTACAATCGGGTGCGGTGGATCGGGATCCTGAGTACCACGAGACACGTGAAATCTTGTGGGAAACTGGGGGGACCACCCTCCAAGGCTAAAAACCATGTGCGACCGATAGCGAACAAGTACCGTGAGGGAAAGGTGAAAAGTACCCCGAGAGGGGGATGAAAGAGACCCTGAAACCACGTACTCACCAGCAGTCAGAGGTCACTGTTCGCAGGAGCGAACTAAGGACTGATGGCGTGCCTTTTGTAGAATGATCCGGCGAGTGCATCGTCGTTGCCAGGTTAACCAGCGCTAAAGCTGGGGAGCCAGAGGGCAACCGAGTTTGAAGAGAGCGCATGTAGCGACGATGCGACCCGAAACCACGTGAGCTATCCATGAGCAGAGTGAAGCGGATGTAACAGTCCGTCGAGGCTCGCACCCACTATTGTTGCAAAAATAGGGGATGACTTGTGGATAGGGGAGAAATTCCAATCGAACGTGGAGATAGCTGGTTCTCCCCGAAATGTATTGAGGTACAGCTGCGTATCAGGTCTTGTGGAGGTAGAGCGCTGAATGGGCTAGGGGCCAAGTGCTGGTTACCAAACCCAACCAAACTGCGAATGCCACAAGATGAGTGAACGCAAGTGAGACGGCGGGGGCTAAGCTTCGTCGTCGAAAGGGAAACAGCCCAGACCATCGGCTAAGGTCTCTAAGTGATGACTGAGTGTCAAAGGGAGTCAGTTCGCAAAAACAGCCAGGATGTTGGCTCAGAAGCAGCCACCATTGAAAGAGTGCGTAATAGCTCACTGGTCGAGTGAAGTGGCACCGACAACGTAGCGAGGCTAAAGTCATCTACCGAAGCCATGGAATATGTTGTATCGAAACATATTGGTAGGGGAGCGTTCTGTGAGCGGAGAAGCCAGACTGTAAGGACTGGTGGAGCGAACAGAAGTGAGAATGCCGGAATGAGTAGCGTCATGTCTGTGAAAACCAGACACACCGAAAGCCTGAGGGTTCCTGGGCACCGTCAATCGTCCCAGGGTCAGTCGGGTCCTAAGCCGAGGACGTTATAGTCGTAGGCGATGGCAAGCAGGTAGGATATCCCTGCACCAGAGACGTTCGTTATGAACGAGGGGGGGACGCGGTAGGGAAGGTGAACCCACCAAATGGACAGGGTGGGCGTGTTATATGAAGCGTGAAGCCGAGGCAAATCCCGGTTTCCAGTGCGTGACAGTAGCACCGAGCTTGAGCAATCAGGCGGAAGTCATCGGCCCCCATGCCGCCAAGAAAAGCCTCTAGTCAGAACGATCTCTGCCCGTACCGCAAACCGACACTGGTAGGCAGGGGGACATCTCCCCAGGTGAACGAGCGACCCTCTGTTAAGGAACTCGGCAAATTAACCCCGTACCTTCGGAAGAAGGGGTGCCCTAGTAATGTGATCCTTCGGGAGAGCATGAGGGGGTTGCAAGAAATTGGCTCAACCGACTGTTTACCAAAAACACAGGTCTCTGCGAACACGAAAGTGGAAGTATAGGGGCTGACTCCTGCCCAGTGCCGGAAGGTTACGAGGAGCGGTGCACGTAGCTGCGAATCTAAGCCCCGGTGAACGGCGGCCGTAACTATAACGGTCCTAAGGTAGCGAAATTCCTTGTCGGGTAAGTTCCGACCCGCACGAAAGGAGTAACGAGTTGAGCGCTGTCTCGACAGAGGACTCGGCGAAATTGAAGTACCCGTGAAGATACGGGTTACCCACGACAGGACAAAAAGACCCCGTGGAGCTTTACTACACCTTGGCCCGGATATGAGGCGGAGCATGCGTAGGATAGGTGGGAGCTGGCGAACTCATCCTTGTGGGGGTGAGGGAGGCAACAGTGAAATACCACTCTTGCTGTGTGTTGTATCTCATGCGTGACCATAAACTGGCAAGCAGACAGGACCAGGCGGGTAGTTTGACTGGGGCGGTCGCCTCCCAAAGAGTAACGGAGGCGCTCAAAGGTTCTCTCAGGGTGGATGGACATCACCCGTATAGAGTGTAAAGGCACAAGAGAGCTTGACTGCGAGGCGGACAGGCCGAGCAGGGACGAAAGTCGGACTTAGTGATCCCACATTCCCGAGTGGAAGGAGTGTGGCTCAACGGATAAAAGCTACCCCGGGGATAACAGGCTTATCTTGCCCAAGAGTTCACATCGACGGCAAGGTTTGGCACCTCGATGTCGGCTCGTCGCATCCTGGGGCTGGAGTAGGTCCCAAGGGTTGGGCTGTTCGCCCATGAAAGCGGCACGCGAGCTGGGTTCAGAACGTCGCGAGACAGTTCGGTCTCTATCCGTCGTGGGCGTAGGAAGATTGAGGGGCGTCATCTCCAGTACGAGAGGACCGAGATGGCTTGACCGCTGGTGAGCCAGTTGGCCTGCCTGGGCCAGAGCTGGATAGCTACGTCAAGAAGGGATAAGCGCTGAAGGCATCTAAGCGCGAAGCCGCACCCAAGATGAGTCTTCCCATCACTGCGTGTGATCAAGATCCCAGGAAGAAGACCTGGTAGATAGACGACAGGTGGACGTGTGGTAACGCACGAAGCTAAGTCGCCCTAATGATCGTACGGCTTGTATGAAGAAAAGTATCTTCGTCGTGGAGGTGGTTGGTTTGTGGACCACCGCTGCTTCAACGCTTGCTCGAACGCATGAAAGCGCTCGGCAAAATTGAGGGAAGAACAATCAGAAGTTGTGAAAGAAGTGCATGAGAAGCCACCTGTGTGTGCAGGTGAGCCGGTGATAAGAGCGAAGAGGGTACACCCGTTCCCATCCCGAACACGGAAGTTAAGCTCTTGAGCCCCGATGATACTGTGTGGGCAACTGCATGGGAAAATAGGAAATCGCCGTCTCACCTGCCCACACAAGTGGCTTCTTTTTAATATATATTTTTGCGCTTTTTCCTATTCCTGCTATGCGGGAATAGGAAAAAGCGCAAAAATATATATTAAAGGGAGTTATAGCATGCTCATTGACTTTCACACACATATTTTTCCGCCAGATGTACTTAAGCATCGAGAGCGTTACTGTGAGCGAGATCCCTGGTTCAAGGCTCTTTATAGCAATCCTCGTATACATCTGGCCAGTGCCGAAGACCTCATTGCAGAAATGGATCTCTCTGCCGTAGATGCCTCTGTGACATTTTCATTTGGCTGGACCGATCCTGGTCTGATTGAAGAGAGCAACAGTTATGTGCTTGACGCTATGCGCCGCTATCCTACCCGTCTCTATGGTATGGCTGTGCTACAACCCACAACGGGCTTGCGGGCAGTACGCGAGCTAGAGCGTTGCGCTAATGCTGGCATGATCGGCCTCGGTGAACTTATGCCGCACGGTCAGGGTTATAAGTTGAGTGATATACACTTACTGACACCCATTATAGAAGTTGTACGTCAGTATCATCTGCTTGTCCTCTCCCATTGTAGCGAGCCAGTCGGGCATCTCTACCCGGGGAAAGGCGATGTGTCATTGCAGGATATCGTCGCGTTCCTCACAGCCTTCCCGGATGTTCATTTCATCGCTGCACATTGGGGTGGAGGGCTACCTTTCTATTCCCTTATGCCGGAGATTCAGCGCATCACGACGCATGTGTGGTATGATACCGCTGCAACCATTTATCTCTATCGCAATACAATCTTTCCGATTGTTGCCAGCCTGGTAGGGGCGGAGCGTATTCTCTTCGCAAGCGATTATGGTCTCTTGCGTCAGAAGCGTGTCATAAACCACATCAAAATGTCTGGTTTGGATGCGACATCATTAGAACTGGTGTTGGGTCGTAACGCTCAAAACTTACTGGGCTTGCGTAAGCCCTGACTGTATATTTCAAAAGTTGACGAGGGTCGTTGTGTTATGCGCGTTGTTTCGCTGGGAAGTGGGAGTACTGGTAACGCTTTGCTCGTTGAAGCTGGTCCCCAGGGGCGTACAAAACTTTTAATTGATGCAGGTCTCAGCCTGCGTACAATAGCCGCACGTTTAATATCCGTCGGTGTTTCGCCAGCGCAGCTCCAGGCTATTCTGGTCACGCACGAGCACAGCGATCACGTGCAAGGTATTCCTATGCTTATTAAACGGTACGCCTTGCCCATCGTAACTGACCCTCTTACCTATGCAGCCATTGAGGCAGGACTTACCTCCGGTGTCTGGCGCTCCGACTCAGGGAAGCTCGTTTCAGCACGCAGCGAACCTGATATAGACGAGCAAGCGGCTGTCAGTCCAGCACCATCTTTAGTACAGGGCGGTGAAGCCAGCATGCAAGAAAATAGTATTACGGCAGAAACTACTATGCACGTTGTATCCTCTAGACAATCGCCTATAACCATCCCTCTTTCTTGCGGCTCGCATTGTACGATTGGGGATATTGAAGTGCAATCCTTTCCCACCTCTCATGATGCTGTGGCCCCTGCTGGATATCTCTTGAGTGCTGGAGGGTGTCGTATGTGTATCGTGACTGATAGTGGCGAGGTTACTGCAACTATGCTTAAGTATATGCGGTATGCTGATCTACTTATTCTGGAATCCAATCATGATCGTCAACGTCTTCTGCGTGGTCCTTATCCTCAAATGCTCAAGCAGCGTATTTTCAGTTCTACCGGTCATCTATCCAATGACCAGGCCGCCGATGCTGTACTGAAAACATGGCGTCCTAAAGGGCCACGTTGGCTCTGGCTGGCTCACCTTAGTCGTACAAATAACACACCTGCTATTGCTGTGCAGACCATGCGTACACGTCTGCAAGAGGCCGCAGTAAATCCTGCCCGTATCCATATCTCCGCGCTACCACCAACGATGGGTTCTACCTGGGACTCGACTCAACTCTGGCATGCACCTTCTCTATGGACCATGGAACGTTAACATACTTTTTCTATATTTTGCATTTCTGTAAATAATAAAAAGAAAAGCCGCTACATTGATTACCTTTTCTTAGATTAATCAATGTAACGGTTCTACCTACACATCAGTTCGGAGGAGCGCAGGTCCATCGCTAAACGTTTTAAAGATGCTGGCAACGCAGAGAAATAATGCCTGGGGCGAAGTGGTTCGCCTTCTGCAAATACTCTTGCTCATTTGCCTCAATCATCAATTTATGCATAACCACAACATCACCATCGGGTAACGGTTCAGCTGGTTGCAAGCATAACTCCATTACTGCATTGCCGCGTTCGTAAACCTTCACCAGGCCACCTGAGCCAGGGATGCGATAGATACGGCTGTTAAAAGAAGGACTCACTACTTCGAGGTAACCAAATTTGATCAATTGCTGATATTGGCCTTCGGATAACATCTCGCGCAGAAGCGCTTTCGCACGGCTCTCAGCAGATAGATGCTCACTCACTGACTCGCGTAAACGGCCCACACTCCCATCAGGAGATTGTGATAGGTAGTAAATTGCGAGTAAGAGAAACAGCAGCCAGATACCGAGGAATAAACTCAGTGTTTCCAACATAGCTGTTTGTTCTCCTCAACCGCCGACGACGCGTGGAACAAGGACAATTTGCTCGGCGGTACGATCAAACTTATCGATACGTTCTACAGTTTTTCCTGGCTCTACCTTAAATGCAGTTGTTCCTTTTTTGCGCTCTTCATTAAAGATGCGTTCCGCCTCGCGAACAGCTGCCACAGCTTCAGGATCGTTTTCTGCCACCTTTTGAGCGTCCCATGCGATTCTGTCGTCACCGCGACGGGACATGATCCGTAGCATACCCACAGTTTATCTCCTTCTCTGTACAAAGCTTTATACTATTAAGCTTCCATTGCCGAGCCTTATTCCTTGTTTTTCAACAGCAAGGAACATATTGGAATAGTCTGAGCATAGCATGCATTCACAACCCCGTCAAGGGTCACCGGCTATTTTCGCCAAAATATGGATATGTATATGTGAACTTTTGCATGGTACAAGGGGAAAAGGCAGAGTACGCTCATTTGGAAAAAGCAGAACAAGCTCATCTCTTCAAGGTAAGACGCATGGCAAGATACAGGTAAAAGTACTACCTTGATCGGGTACGCTATCGACCGTTACACTGCCACCATGCAATTCGACTATCATCTTTACAATGGCGAGTCCCAGGCCTGGACCACCAACTCGTCCTATGCTCTCATTTGGCACCTGAAAAAAGCGCTCAAAGATACGTGTCTGATGCTCTGGGGCGATCCCAATGCCTGTGTCACTTACCTGCAGTTTCAATATATCCATCTTTTCGTCGTCCTGCTGCTTGGGCTGCACTGTATTCTTCCAGTTCTGGTCGATAGATGTATTGATTGTTATCTTTCCACCGGCAGGAGTGAAATTTAGAGCGTTACCGACTAAATTGCGCAGCACTTGTTGTAAACGTACTGAATCGGCATAGATCCTGGTATGGGTGCTTGTCGTGGTGCATTCAATGGCGATATGCTGATCTGATGCGGTCAATTCCAATTCCTCAACTGCATTTTCGATCACATCCTGTAGCTTGATTATCTCACGATTAAGCTGCATCTGACTGTTGTCGGCGCGGGAAATTAATAACATGTTTTCAAGGAGTGCGTACAAATGTTCGCTACCCACACGTGCACGTTGCACAAATTCATATTGTTGCTCGTTTAGTTCTCCCCCGACGCCCGACATGGCTAGCTCTAAATAGCCATTAATAGCGTTGAGCGGGGAGCGCAGCTCATGGGTGATCAGGGAGAAGAAACGAGTCTTGTCATATATTGCTTTCTGTACCTCGCTGCTTGCTTTTAACAGTTTGCTGACCGTCAGTGTTACCTGATCAGCAAAGATAGAGAGGATCTTTACTATATGGCTGTCAAAAGCTCCAGTTTCGGAGTTCCGTACGCAGAGCATGCCAATAAATATGTCATTCTCACATAAGGGAACAGAAAGCCAGGAGCTAACAGGAGAAGTTTGCTCTGCATTATTGAGAAGCTGCAGTGCTTTCCTATATTGCTCGGCCCAGTCCTCAATGCTCTCATCCTGTGGAAAATGCGTGCGCTTGAGTTTTTCGCCAGGCTCTTGTCCTGTGGAGTATGTTATAAGCACAGACTCGCCCGGCTGTAACAGGGTTATGGAACATTCATCAGCGGCTACAAGTGCTTGTGCATTTTGAGCGCTCCTTTGCAGTATCGCTATAATTTCCTGGGACGTGCCATCAAAAAGAGCTTCTCTACGTAGAGAATTAGAATCATGTTTGGAAGTTATATTAAAACTCATTATATTCTCTTTACTGTTCTGTGCTAGCTATATTGTCGTTTGCCTATCAAAAGAGAAATTGTCATCTCATTATGAAAGATGATACTTCATGTATAGATAAGCGTTTGAGCTAGAGTATATCATTAGCAGCGGAAACGAGTCGAGTGCATCCCTCGGATAGGCTATACTGAAGCACTTTCGCTAAAATGTGCAATGTGATGATATGTGTAAGAATGTAGTATACATGTTATGAAGGGACATAATACGTTGAAAATCAGCCCCTTTATTGTGCAATATTCGTTGTTTATTTATTTATGCGCTTCAGGCGTACAGGATGAATATTCTTAGGGGTTATGGGCATGGTTGGTAGTTCGTGGATCGGGAATTGTTCATGGGCAGAAATTGGCAGTGTGAAGCGAATGCGAGCACCAGCCCCAGGCGCACTTTCAGCCCAGATCGTGCCGCCATGAGCCTCAACAATGGCACGTACGATTGCCAGCCCCAGGCCGCTTCCCCCTTTAGACGACTGGCGTGAGCTATCAGCGCGGTAGAAACGCTCAAAGACACGTGCTAAAGCCTTTTCTGGAATACCTTCGCCTGTATCTGTTACAGATACGCAGAGCATATTTTCTTGTTGCTGTGCTTCTACAGTGATCTTTCCGCCCGCTGGTGTGTGGCGTAGAGCATTTGTGAATAGATTGGAGAAGACACGTATAAACATATCAGAATCGATTTGTACCACAGGGAGGTTGAACGCGACTGCATTGTTTGGTTCAATCTGGTGGCGTTCAAACTCGGTTGCCTGGACCGCAAACACTTCATCAACCAGGGCGGCCAGGCGGAGCAATTTCTTTTTGGGTTGTAGTGCCCCGGCCTCGACTTTCGCCATCACATGCAGATCCTGTACGAGTCGGTGCAAACGCAATGTCTCACGTACAATAATGCTGCCTGTGGCCTCATAATCTTCACGGCTTTGATTGATGCCATCGACCAGCGCTTCTCCCAGCCCGGCGATGGCTGTAAGTGGTGTTGCCAGATCGTGAGTTATATTCATAATCAACTCACTGCGCCATACTTCTTGCTGTCTCAACTCTTCCACATCTTTTTTAAGCTGGTCGGCCATTTCGTTGAACGTCTGGGCCAGCTCGCCAAGTTCTCCAGGAGCTTGCGTGGAGACACGAGCATTGTAATCTCCTGATGCGAGTATACGAGACGCTTTAGTAAGCCGCTCCAGTGGGCGAGTGATTGTTTGCGAGAATATGATTGCAATGATGGCTGCAATCATCGCAATGATAAATGATGCACCGAAAACGGCAATACCGACTGCAGAGACAAAAGAGGGCACAGTGTCGGCGCTGGTTGTTGCTATAAGGATACCGATAGGACGTGTAGATGGACTCTCCTTCTGCCCGCCTGGAAAGATCGGTCTGACTGCAAATGCTTGTGCTGCCTCGACCGGGCTGTTATTGCCAAATTTGTCGTTCGTTTCAATTCCTCTTCGTGCCTGGCTAATGGCCTTATTAAATCGTATGAAGTCGTCTTTTTGTGCTGACGGATAAATGATTTGAACTATAGATTGTGCCAGGGCGGCATCTCCCTTTTTGTGTCTGTTGGGATTTTCCTACGAGAAGATTACTCAGATTGGGATAAACTGGTATTAAACTATCATGGCTCAAAATGATCGTAGTTGGCTGCCGAACTTGATGATAGGTGTTGTTTGGATTATTAATCGCCTGTTTGGCTGCATTTGCTAGTAAGTTTGGCTTGCTTTGAATGATCGTACCAATATTTTGGGCTTTATCATTGGCAAAAGTGCTCAGGTGATTTTGTTGATCTGCTCCGTAGTAGTAGGTAATCACGGAGATGGCGGTTAGCGCCAACAGGGTTGTTGTCAATAAAGCGAGCAGAACCGAACCAAACACCAGCCGCCAACGAATACTTTGCCTCCAACGTCCGTGCATAGCTGTCTCCCTATGATGATGCAACAGAACGCGTTTTAGCCTCAAAGCGATAGCCTACACGCCAGACCGTTTTAATGTAACGTTGATCGGGGTCAGTCTCGATTTTTTTGCGCAGTGCACTGATATGGACATCGATTGTATGTCCATCGCCCAGGTAATCGTATCCCCATACTTTACTCATCAATACTTCGCGCGTGAAGACGCGATCAGGGGATTTCGCCAGGAGCGCCAGTAGATCAAATTCAGTTGGGGTTAACGCTATCTCGTATCCATTTACCTCGACACGACGGGCTAACAGGTCGATAGTCAGTCCAGGGAAGCGCAGAAATGCATCATTTTTTGCCAGTAATGGTGCTGCCGGGCTGCTAGCAGATACTGAGTTCCCCTCTGTCGATAGAGATTTTCCTGTGCGGCGTAATATTGCTCGCACGCGGCTGACTAATTCGCGTGGGCTAAATGGCTTCACCAGATAATCATCGGCCCCTAATTCCAGGCCAGAGATCCGATTCTCCTCATCGCCACGTGCTGTAAGCATCAAGATAGGCGTACTGGACCAGGCGCGGATACGGCGGCAAACCTCAAAACCATCGATAGCGGGCAGCATAATATCCAGGATTACCAGGTCAGGATGTTCGCGTGCATGCAGTGCCAGGCCATCTGCGCCATCCTTCGCTACGACCACCAGAAAGCCAGCGTCTTTTAAGTACAAATTGATTACGTGAATGATACCATCTTCATCTTCGATTACAAGAATTTTTTGCGACATAGTAGGCGCTCCCCAGAAAGTCGTACAGCTTTGTATGTATAGTAGCATACCTGCAAGAGAAATACAGTGCCTTTTGCCGCTATTGATAAATCTTGAGAAACTCTTGAAAATTGGTACACAGAAAATTACGGTAGGACATTTGACCTTTATATAAACAAACAGAAAGTTGATAGTGTTTATTACACATCTCGTGGCTTATCGTAGCTCACTACGAATATGCTATACTAGCAATCAATGATAGTTCTCGCGCCGGAATTTGCCAATGAAGGTATTTTATTAAGAGCGGTGATTGGTCGGTTGCATTTGTATGAGTTGTGGCAATCGCAAGGGGACCCATCAGAATAATCAAAATGGTGATAATCTTGTTCAGTTGCATTTGTATGAGTTGTGGCAATCGCAATGAGACGCTGAAGTCAACGGTAATGCCGATGCTTAAGGAGGTTATCCAATGGAAACGCCTTTGTCCCCACTTGAGTTTCTACGCCGCTCCCGGCGTTTGTATCCTGATCGCGAGGCTGTCGTCGATGAGGGCTTGCGCCTGACGTATGCAGAATTTGGTAGGCGTTGTGATCGCTGGTCCGCTGCGCTTCAGCAGCTTGGCGTCAAGAAGGGCGACCGTGTTGCCTACATTGCTCCCAATACGCATGCCCAGCTTGAATCTTTTTACGCTGTACCCCAGATTGGGGCTGTACTCGTTCCGATCAACTATCGTCTCATCGCGGACGATTTCGCCTACATTATCGGACATAGTGGAGCAACAGTAGTCTGTGTCCACCGCGACTATCTGGAAGATGTTGAGCGCATTCGCCACGATTTGCCAGAGGTCAAGCATGTAGTGGCCCTCGAAGGCCTGACCGAGCCCTTACGTGACGCGGGCTGGCTTGACTATGAATCCATGCTGGCAAGTGCGCCAGAAACGTTTAGCCGGCCACCGCTTGCCGAGGATGATCTGCTAACCATCAACTATACCAGCGGCACGACCTCGCGTCCCAAAGGCGTAATGATCACCCATCGCAACGCTTATATAAATGTCGTCGGCACGCTGATCCATATCTCGATGTCGCCCACTGACCACTATCTGTGGACGCTCCCGATGTTCCATGCCAACGGTTGGACCTTTGTCTGGACTGTCACGGCTGTGGGTGGGACACATGTGTGCCTGCGCAAGGTGGAACCGCGTGCAATCTTCACGCTGATCCGTGATGAAAAGATAACATTGCTCTGCGCCGCGCCAACTATCCTGATCAGTATTGCCAATATGCCCAAAGAGGCGAGGCAGAGCTTGTTGCCCGCTGCCACCGGGGCTACGTCCTCTACGCAAGAGTCGGATCGCCGGAAAGTACGCGTGATAACGGCAGGTGCGCCACCAGCTGCGGCAACCATCGAGCGAGTCGAGGGCGAACTAGGATGGGAGATCACACATGTGTATGGCCTGACTGAGACGGCACCATTTATTACTATCTGCGAGCCACGGCCGGAGCATGCTACGCTCTCTCCGCAGGAACGCGCAACCGTCAAGGCTCGCCAGGGCGTGGAGCTGATCACTTCCGGCGAACTGCTGGTCGTTGATGAACAGGGACAGGAGGTCGCGCACGATGGCACCTCGCTCGGCGAAATTGTGGCATGCGGCAATGTGGTCATGAAGGGTTATTACAACGATCCCGAAGCTACGGCGCGTGCCTTTGCCGGTGGTTGGTTTCATACTGGGGACGTTGCTGTTGTACATCCCGATGGTTATGTCGAGATCCGCGACCGCTTGAAAGACGTGATCATCAGTGGGGGAGAGAATATTTCTTCGGTTGAGGTCGAGGCCCTGTTGCTGCGTCATCCTGCGGTCCAGGAGGCTGCGGTGGTGGGTCTGCCCGATGCGCAATGGGGCGAGGCACCGCATGCATTTGTTGTGCTCAAGGCGGGCCAGCGTGCAACCGTAGATGAACTGCGTACGTTTGTGCGCGACCACCTGGCACACTTCAAAGTGCCCAAATCGTTCATCTTTGTCACTGAATTGCCTAAGACTGCCACGGGCAAGATCCAGAAATATGTGTTGCGCGGCGGTAAGGCGGCGATTGCGACGCAGTGATCTACCTGGGATAAAAAGTACAGTGATAGAGTTACACTGTTTATTTCCCGGTTAGCTGTGCCACCACAGGAGCAAAATTTTCCATCTGCTGTGCGGAGACTTGCAGGTAGGAGAAGCCGTAGCGCTCCTGGTATGCCGACTCGCATATGCAATACTCCATCTCAATAATACAGGAAGCTAAACAAGAAAAACGCCAGCCAAGCCAGGAGATAGCGCTTGAAACTACACGTTTTTATGAGTCCAGCCGATGTTCTAGCAGTTCAGCCAGTAATAAACGATATTTACATTGTAATAGATGTCATTCGTGCTACGACCGCTATCACCAGCATATTCGACCGTGGTGCCGCACGCGTTCTGGTCGCGGATACTGTGGAGCAGGCGCGGGAGGTGGCTCAAAAAGTGCCTGGGCGGTTGTTATGCGGAGAGCGCAACGTTCAGCCGTTGCCAGGCTTCGATTATGGCAATTCGCCGTCTCAGTTTGCACGTGCTAATCTTGCTGGTCGTGAACTAATACTCACGACAACCAACGGCACTCGTGCTTTTTTCGCCTGCCCCGAACAGAGCACTCGCCTGGCTGGCTGTTTCTATAATGCACATGCGGTTACGTCTTATGCCCTTACTTGTGCTCATGAGCAAGCAGGCAATATTGCCATTGTTTGTGCCGCCGAGCATGGTTATTTTGCCCTGGATGATACCGTGTGTGCGGGTTATCTTGCCCTGGAGATTCAGCGTCAGTATCCCGCAATCGAGTCTCAGGAGAGCGTTATTGCCGCAACCTCGCTTTACCATATGTATCCACCGCCTGGATTGATCGATTATTGCAACTCGGCCAAACAGGTGATCGCAGGAGGGCTGTCGGAGGATATCGATTTCTGCATGCGCTTCAATGCCAGTACAAGTATTGCGAAGGTGGTGAGACGCGAACAAGAGACCGGACTCCTGGTTCTTGAACGCGTCTAACCTGTCGTCGATACACAATGCAGGCTTCAGGCAAAAATCAGTCGATGCGCAGGATCAGTTTGCCAAAGTTCTTGTTCTCGGCCATCGCATCGTGCGCTTTCCCGATCTCGTGCAGGGGATAAACCTCTTCCACGATGGGGATGACTTTCCCCTTTGCCAGTAGTGGCACGACCTGGGTTGCAAAGCGGTGTGTGACTGCTAGCTTCTCCTCCAGTGTACGATTGCGCAAGGTACAGCCACGAATTTGAATGCGCTTCCCCATCACTTTGCGTAGATCGACGCTGGCATGTATTCCTCCCAGTGTTGACAGGAAGACGAGGCGTCCCCAGCTTGCGAGTGCATCCAGGTTTTGTTCCATATAGTCTGCACCGATGAAATCTATTACCACATGCACACCTGACCCATGAGTTAATTGCAGGATTTCTTGGCGAAATGAGTGGGGCTCAGGCCAACCTCAAGGCCAAGCGCTTTGGCTTGTTCTAGCTTACTTTCTGTACGTGAAGTGCCGTAGACCGTGGCTCCAACTGCGCTGGCAAGCTGTATTGCCGCCGTGCCCACACCGCTGCCTACCGCGTGTACCAGGACGTGCTCGCCCATTTGCAAGCCAGCCTGCGTAAATAGTGCATCGTGCGCCGTCATAAAGACTTCTGGGATAGCGGCAGCTTGTATAAAGTCCAGATTCTCAGGAATCTTCACCAGCATGCCTTCGTGCGCCACGATATACTCTGCTTGAGCGCCTCCGCCAACAATGCCCATCACTCTTTGCCCTGGCTTCCAGGACCTGACTAGCGGACCGACCGCATCGACCTCGCCTGCGAATTCCATGCCTGGAATATCGGCTGGCGATCCCGCTGGTGCAGGATAGTAGCCTTGTCGTTGTGCCAGATCAGCTCGATTGAGGCCAGATGCACGCACTCGTACGCGCACCCAATCGCCGAATGGTTCTGGTGTCGCCACCTCGCGCACCTCTAATACTTCGGTGCCTCCTGGCCTGGTAATAACTGCTGCTTTCATGTTTTGCTCCTTATGTTTGTAACAGAAAACCGTCCCTGTCTATTATAATGTAAATCTTAGCTCGATAAATAAGATCTAGTGGTAACACAATCCTTGCAGCTTCCTTGTATGAGCAATCTGATATGCTCTTAGCATACAATCCTTGCCAGGCTATGCTCAAAGCATAGCCTGGGCCTTTCTCCTTGTTAGTAACACAGGTACGATACATAGCAGATGTATATCGTTATTGACTGGCAAGCAAGGAGCAAGGATCTAT
Source organism: uncultured Chloroflexia bacterium (assembly GCA_963850365.1). GTDB lineage: Bacteria > Chloroflexota > Ktedonobacteria > Ktedonobacterales > Ktedonobacteraceae > Dictyobacter. Next base: position 75,557 of record CAWKKX010000031.1, on the reverse strand, counting down.
GGCTGCTGTCTACCAGGTTGAACGTTTAACAAAGATATATAAAGGCGCGAACAAGAAAGCGAATGATGAGATTTCCCTATCGATTGAGGAGGGGGAGATCTTTGGCCTGCTGGGGCCAAACGGGGCTGGTAAATCAACGCTAGTGAATCAGATGGCCGGGCTGGTGCGTCCGACGTCAGGGTCGCTGCGCTTGTTTGGCATGGATGTGCTTAAAAGTCCGCAGTTTATTCCCGATTATGTGGCGCTGCAAGCACAAAATACCCAGGCGCTCAAAGATCTCTATCCAGAGGAGGCCTTGCTCTATACTGCTCAGTTGCAAGGAATGAGCGCGGCGGATGCGCGTGTGCGAGCAAGGGCGTTGTTACAAGAACTGGGCATCGATGCCTTTGGGAAAAAACGTATTGCATTGCTATCGGGCGGTCAACAAAAGCTCGTTAGCCTTGCTGTTACCTTTGTAGGGAAGCGTCCGGTACAAATTTTTGATGAGCCCACGAATAATCTTGATCCGCAGGTAAGGCGTATGGTGTGGGATAAGTTGTTGTCACTCAACAAAGAGGGCACAACCATCATCATTGTTACACATAATGTCATAGAGGCTGAACGCGTTTTACAGCGTGTGGGCATCATTAATGCGGGCCAGCTCCTTGCGCTTGGCACGCCTGGCACGCTAAAGATGAGGGTGGATCAACGTGTGCGCCTGGAATTGCTACTGAAGCACAATGAGGTAGGCTATGATCGTTATAGCCAACTGCTGACTTCGCTGGGTGAGACCCATGAGTTGACCCATCAACATCGTGTTGTCCTATGTCCTCGCGAGGCGTTGCAGGATGCCATTACTAGTGTTCTGACGCAGATTGGCCTTGATCAACTCGACGACTTCCGCATCCTGACACCTTCGCTAGAAGATGTCTATTTACAGTTGGGAGGAGCAATAACCCTTGACTAAACCATTATCCTCCTCCAAAGCAGAAGAGAATGCCGAAATCGTCGCACCGTTGCCATATGCATTACCACCGCATACCTTTGCCGTTGCGTTCCGGCAGTTTATTGTTCTACTGCGCCTCTTTTTATCTGAATACCGGACATTGTGGTTCTTCTATATATTTTTCGGCTTCGTATGGCCGATTGGATTTATCTTCTTTATCACAACTGCAACCGGTTCAATGAGTACAGAGCAAGCTATCTTCATCCTTGGTGGGAATATGGCTTCCGCTATCGCCTTTGGGCCAGCCTTTCTGCTCATCAATAAAATTGGTGCTGGACGCGAGCGGCACGAGTTCGATTATTGGTCTACCTTGCCGATGCCGAAGCTAGTCTTTGTGCTTGCGTTGAGCCTGGTTGCGCTGCTGCTTGCCCTGCCTGGACTGATCTGTGCATATCTTCTCGCTACATATATGCTTGGGATTCCCCTTGCTGGTGGGCTGCCGTTTTTGCTTTTGCTTCCTCTGGGGTCCCTCCCGCTGGCAGGCTTTGGAGCGCTATTGGGTAGCTATACACCTAATGGTGAGACTGCAGGCGTTGTCAGCAATATTCTAACGTTGGTAGTCGGCTTTCTCTCGCCTATGCTAATTCGTCCCGAACAACTGCCATTGGTGCTGCGTGTACTGGCCTTTTTTGTTCCTACTACATACGTCGCGGACCTCTTTCGTGCCATGTTAGGTGGACATACGCAGTTGCCTCCACTATTGGATCTGGCTGTCATCGTAGCCTGTTCTGTTGGCTTCTTGTTTCTTGTTCAACGTAAAATGGATTGGCGTGTCGTGTAATACGTGCCATCTATCCTGACCCGTGATACATGAGGAGAAATTTATCGATGCCAGACATATCAGTAAGCTCACAGACGGCTACACGGCCCTATATGCCGACATCCTATACATTCTCAAAGACATTACGTCAATACCTCTTACTCCTGTATGTATTCCTGGCCGAATATCGTAGTAGTTGGATGTTTCATATAGTCAGAAGCCTATTGTTTCCGCTCTCTTTTGCTTTTCTCATTATAGCAACCAGTCGAACTATGAGTCATGGAAGTGCGGTCTTTCTGCTTGGAGGTATTATCACCGCTGCGCTTGCCTTTGGGCCCACTTCTACGCTGATTGTAAAGCTAGGTTGGTCGCGCCAGAACCGTGAGTTTGATTATTGGGTAATGCAACCCATTCCAAAGCTCGTGTTGATCCTGGCAATCGTCTCGGTGGCACTGCTCTTCGCGCTTCCCGGTTTGTGTATAACATATATTGTTGGTTCGCTGTTGCTCGGTTTACCGCTGCTAGGTGGGCTGTTGTTGCTCTTGCTGATACCACTGGTCTCTGCCGCCCTGTCTGGTCTGGCCGCTTTTTGGGCAGCTATGCCTCTAGCGGTCAGGCGGCGACGATGATTGCGAATATCGTGACGATTGTGATTGGTTTTCTCTCACCTTTATTTATCCCATTGTATAAATTTCCGTTACCATTGCGCATTCTGTCCCAGACTCTTCCCTTGACTTATGCCGCTGATGCTTTCCGCTTTGTGCTTAGTGGGCAGATAGGGGCGGGCCTGATTGTTGATGTATGTGTCTTATTTGCATATACTGTTGCTAGCATTTTCCTGGTGCAGATCAAACTGGATTGGCGTGCTGTTACGTAAATTTATGTTTTTTTAGATTTTTGCTTATAGTTCTGCAGAACTGTAGGCAAAAATCTAAAAAACGAGGTATAAAATGTATCGAGCTATTGGATTTGACCTGGGTGAAACATTGATTCATTACGAGGGTGTGCCCTTAAATTGGCAGTCCTTGTATCAAGAGGCATTAGCTCAGGTTGCAAAAATCTGTTTGTATCAAGGAGGAAAAGAGGCTCTAGATCAAGCAGGGTCAATTCTGGCGAAATATAACACCAGGCTCTATCCGCGCACATCTGAAGTTTCTGCTGACACCATTTTTGGCGAAGTTTTAATGGCATGGGGAATAGCAGACCATCTCTTACTCAATGTAGCGAAGCGAGCTTTTTTTTCGTTTTTCCAGAGGACCATGCTTACTTATGTGGATACACTGCCCACGCTACAAACGCTGAAGGCGAAGGGTATAAAAATAGGTATACTTACTGATGTGCCTTATGGAATGGAGCGAGAGTATGTAGAGCATGATCTTCAGTCCATTGCTGAATATATAGATGTATTCATCACATCGGTTGAGGCAGGCTATCGCAAACCTGATGCCCATGGGTATCTTGAACTGGCGAGACGTCTGGATGTTCAACCTGATATGATGATCTTTGTTGGAAACGAAGAAAAAGATATTGTTGGTGCCAACAACGCAGGAATGCTCTCTGTCCTTCTTGATCGAGAAGGCAAGAACATTAGCTATGGAGAAACGTGGAAAATCTCATCTTTGGCGGAGTTATCAACGCTTTTATTTAAAGCAGAAATGCCTGGATAGGTATAATGTATTATAAACGTATTCAGCGAAGATAAGGAAAATTATGGCAGACAAAACGAATGAAGAAGTCCCTTCTACGCGGAACAGTGTGGTCGTGCGGCCAGTCCAGGCCCAGGATGAGGAAGTGTGGAGGCAGATGTGGGAGGGCTACAACGAATTCTATGGGGTTACTTTGCCCAAGGCTACGACGATTGCAACGTGGAGACGCATCCTTGAGCCGACGAGTTCGGTCAATGCTCTGCTAGCTACGGATACTCAAGGGGTTGCCCTGGGTTTCGCGAACTATATTCTGCATCCATCTACGTGGAGCGAGAAGCCATCGTGTCTCCTGGATGATCTATTTGTGTGCAGCGAGGCACGAGGACATGGCGTGGGGCGAACTCTAATTGAGCATTTGATTGGTCTCGCTCAGAAGTCGAATTGGGGGAGGCTGTACTGGATGACGCGTGAGGGGAATGTTACTGCACGCCGCCTCTATGATCGCTTCTGCGAGAGCGATGATTTCGTACGGTACTCGATCTCGTTCGATGATAATGATATTGCAGAGGAAGGATGAGAGAAGCATTCCGAATAGTTGCTAAAAGTCTAGCGAATCCTTAATTCACTGGCTCATGGAACTACCAGCGGGCTTCACGCGAGTCGTGGAGCAGGAGTTTGTTGAGTGATCACACCCTGGAATGGTGTCCCAGTTCCAGGCCCTGTGGCGCTGTATTAAGGGTAGGCGAAAGCTGAATGTGTGCAGCGCGTAAAAACCTCAATGAACAATCGCAAGGGGCGTTTTACTTCCGAAAGGAGAGCTTAAAGCTATGGTGTGTTTGGTGTATGTGGTCAATCAGAATGGGCATGCGCTCATGCCCTGCAAGCCGTCCAAAGCTCGTAAACTGTTGCGAGATGGACGAGCCAAAGTCAAAGAACGCAGTCCCTTTACCATTCAACTGCTTTGGGAGTGCGAAGAGCATGTCCAGGAGGTGGTGGTCGGCATCGATAAAGGCAGTTCGGTGACGGGTTTCGCCTGTGTGGGGAAAGGCGAGATCCTGCTGTCAGGGGAAATCGTCCACCGCAAAGATGTCAAAGAAAAGATGGAGGCTCGCCGTGCCCATCGGCGCAATCGGCGCAATCGGCGCTGGTACCGGCCCCAACGCTTCGAGAATCGGGCTTCCAGCAGACGCAGTGGCCGTCTCCCGCCGTCCATCAAAACGAATGTGGAAGAGGTGATCCGGGTCGTGCAACGCCTGCCGTTGCCCATCGCCAGGATCGTCATTGAGGACGTGCAAGTAGACATTGCCCGTCTGAATGATCCCACGCTACGCGGCAGTCGCTATCAAGATCCGACGCGCTTGGACGAGAATCTGCGCGTCGCTTGCCTGATGCGTGACAACTACCAATGTCAGCAGTGTCGCAAACAGGGCGTGCGCTTGGAAGCACATCACATCGAGTTTCGGGAACATGGGGGGAAAGATACCTTGGGCAACTTGCTCACCCTCTGCGAATCGTGCCATTGCCGCCTGCATCAGGGGAAAATGACCCTCAAGGTGACAGGGGTGAGCGGCCATCTTGATCAGATTGCCCAACGCTCTATGCAAGGAAAAACGTCCCTGTACGCCACGCTGGGGAAAGGCGCTCCTCTGACAACGCTGTTCGGCTATCAAACAGCGACCTGGCGCAAGCATCTGGACCTGTCGAAAGCGCACGATGTGGATGCCCTCTGCATCGCGACCTATGAGACGGGAGAAGTGGTGCCTTATCAGCGGGATCGCTGCTATCGGATTGCTTTTCGTCCTCGTCGAACGAGGAGACGGTATCACGATCTGCCGCGCAAAGGGCAAGGTCGGGTACGTTATCAGCTCAACGAAGAGCTTGAGGGCTTTCACAAAGGCGATGTGGTGCGCGTCAAAGGCACATTTGTCAAGCAGATCAACTCAATCTACAGCAATGGCTATCTGGCCTTCCCTCGCGTGAAAGGCGAGCCTGCTGTAGCTCAGCCCAAGGATTGTGTGTTACTGGAACGGGGCACCACCATCCTCTGGCAAAAGTTGGTAGGATACGCAGAGAAAGTCGAGGATTCGCTATGAATTCAAAGAACGTTTTCGATACCTCGCCAGGCAAGCAGGATCACTTGATGTGAGAAGAGTCGAATCAGTAATCGCTAGCGATAAAAAGATGTTGTATGATGAAAAGATATACAATGCGCCACTACAAAGGAGAATCAGAAATGTCTATGCTGGCAATTACGAATGCAACGCTTATCGATGGCACTGGTCGTGATCCCTATACTAACGGGACCGTCCTGATCGATGGTGAGCGTATTAGCGCGGTTGGGCCGGATGGGAAAGTTCATATTCCACGCGACACAACCATCATTGATGCACAGGGAGCGAGTGTGCTACCAGCATTGATCGATACGCATGTGCACTTTATGATGGAGCATGTAAACCTGGTGCGCTCGTTGGGCACGCCGCCCTCTTTAAGCATATTGCAGGCCATTCCTCGTTTACGTGCAACCCTTAATGCAGGCATTACAACTGTACGCGATGCTGGCGGGACGCCTGCTGGTGTCAAAATGGCCGTTGAGCGTGGCATTATCGCTGGACCTCGTATGCAAGTTGCCGTTTCAATAATCTCACAAACGGGGGGACATGGCGATGGCTATTATCCATGTTGCGTGGATCTTGGCTTATTTGGCTTGCATCTTAACGACGTGCCCAGTGGCGTAGCGGATGGGGTCGAGCAGGTGCGTAAGAAGACACGCGAAATTCTCAGGGCGGGCGCTGACTGGATCAAGCTGGCAACGACTGGCGGTGTGCTTTCGACTGCGGACGCTCCCACCTCCTCGCAGTTAACGGTCGAGGAGATTGCCGCGGCTGTCTATGAAGCGGCGGCGCAGGAGAAACGCTGTATGGCTCATGCGCAGGGCAATCAGGGTATTAAAAACGCCTTGCGGGCCGGTGTCGCTTCGATTGAGCATGGTATCTATCTGGATGATGAAGCTATTGATCTGATGCGTGAGAAGGATGCTTACCTTGTGCCGACCCTGATTGCCCCTGTCTGGGTTGCCGAGTTTGCCGCCAAGCATCCCGATATTCTGCCTCCGGTGATGGCGGAGAAATCTCGTCGTGTTCTGGACGATCATCGCCAGAGCTTCCGACGTGCCGTAGAAGCTGGCATCAATATTGCGATGGGTACGGATGCTGGTGTGGGTCCACATGGCGAGAACGGTCGCGAATTGCAGCTCATGGTCGAAAATGGCATGACTCCACTACAAGCGATCAGTGCTGCTACTCTGCATGCCGCACGCCTCTTACACCTGGATGCACAATTGGGCACCCTTGAAGCGGGGAAGCTGGCTGATGTGATCCTGGTTGATGGGCAAGTAGCCAGTGATATTAACAAACTTGCCAGACCTGCAAATATCAAATTAGTCCTTAAAGGCGGCCTGGCTGCCAAAAATGAATTGGATGTACAACTGCCCTTAATGATTTAGTACGGCTGTTGTGAATTAAAGAAAGACAAGCGGTATGGAGAAGGGGAGATCCACACCACTTGTCTGTCAGGAAAAGTTATGCTATTAAACCTGGCTGGGAACTGCCCCTTTTTCAACCGCCTCGAATTCGAGATCGAGCTTTACTGCGTCACTGACAACTGCGCCCCCTGTCTCAAGTGTTGGATGCCAGGTCAAGCCCCATTCTTTGCGGCTAATAGTGGTCTTGGCTGTGAAGCCAGCACGCTGTAGACCATATGGATCTTTGATCGCGCCGGAATACTCAAGCTCAAACGTAACTGGCTTGGTCACGCCATGCATTGTCAGATCGCCCGTAACTTTATAGTCATCGCCATTGCGCTCAACGTTCGTGCTCTTGAACGTAATGAGCGGATATTTTTCAGCATCAAAGAAATCGGGCGAGCGCAGGTGAGCATCGCGATTAGCGTCATGTGTATTAATGCTTGCCACTTCCGCTTCCGCTTCAACAGATGAACGTGCCAGATCATTTTCATTAATGCTGATCGAACCACGAACAATGTCAAACTGTCCACGGACCGTACTAATGACCATATGTCGAACGGAAAAGCCGAAACGTGAATGCGATTTATCAATTTCCCAAACCATAAAGTAATCCTCCAAGGATATCACTAGTAAATAGTTAGCAACTTCACTAACTACATTGAAGATTACCACATAATGCTTCCCATTGTCAAGTAGCTAATATTAAATTAGCTCTTCACATGCTGTGACTTATCGCGGCTTCGCCGCTCTTTTCCTAATTATGGATCATCCCGAAATTTGTCAAATTTCTTAAAATCATGTTTTGCCTTTAGTATTATCTAACAGGCAAGGTTTAGAAAAAGAATAGAATATCATAAAAAATGCACCCGCTACCTTCCATAAGATACGGGTGCATTTCTTACTGAACGTTCTACTGCTAGGCGTTGACGCCAATACTTTGCTTAGAAACGAGAACGACGCTGTTTACGGCGTGCCGCTTCCGCTTTTCGCTTGCGACGCGACTGGGGGCTCTCGTAATACCTACGACGACGCGCCTCAGCCAGGATACCAGCATTTTGAACTTTACGGTTGAAGCGTTTGAGTGCGTATTCAAACGATTCACCTGCCTGTATAACAATTTCACTCATAGAAATTACCAGCGCGATCTACGATCGTTGCTGCGACCACCTGAGGTGCGCGGCTGGAAACAATCGCTGCAATAAACAGGGCGATCTTCGCGTGGCTGGAAAGGAACCTGGGCTTCTTTCCCGCAGCTGGCACAGATCGCGGTATACATCTGGCGCTCTTCACGATAGCCGCCACCACCACCACTACCGCCGCGAGGAGCGCGGGAGCGGTCGCCCATACGACTCTTATTGGCAGCACGGCAAGAAGGACAGCGACTAGGAGTATTGGTCAGCCCACGACTGGCATAAAACTCTTGCTCGCCAACGGTAAAAGTAAATTCTTCATTGCAGTCCCGGCAATACAACGTTTGATCAGTTAAAGACATGTATGTTTCTCAATTCCTGGGCTTCTAACCCGATTACTCTTCTGTATCGCACGGCTTACAATAGACGATCTATTCTGAGCAACAACGCACTATACAGCTTATTGATATTATACCACGGTCGGTTTCAAAATATCACTGTAAGGATTATACACCATTACTTTTATGATATTCAAGCTCTTTTCAACGACTTTTGAAAAGAAGATAGGCATTGGTATTCAACCTGAGCCGTGGCAGAGACGGGAATGGCATACCATGATATAATCAGCCCACGATATAATAGTGCCGTTCTTAACGAGAGCGCAGTCAGGCTACTTGTGGGAAGAGCGGCGTTTCTAACTACGTTTAAATACTAAAGGATGCGATAGGATGTTTACCCTCAATGACATATTGCAAGGTAATGCGAGTAATGTTTTTGTAAGAAGCAATACGCCGCCCGATCCCGAATTGATCTTTCGGTCGGCACAGCACGATAGTCGTCAGGTTGAGTCTGGCGATCTTTTTGTTGCCATTAAAGGGGCGCAGGTAGATGGTCATCGTTTCATCGCGGCGGCTGCCCACGCTGGAGCCATCGCGGCGCTTTGTTGTGAGCCCGCTGCGGATGTCCCCTCTGACTTTATCCAGATTGTTGTTCCCAATGTCGTTGATGCACTGCATGCAACTGCACGCACACGCGCGTTACGCCAACACGATACAATATTTATTGGCATTACTGGCAGCAATGGGAAGACAAGCACGAAAGAGGCCGTTGCGGCTGTGTTGAGCAGGAAGGCACCCACGCTTAAGACACTTGCCTCGTATAATACTGCGATTGGGTATCCTCTTACGCTCTTGCGCCTGGAGCCACAGCATCGCTATGCGGTGCTTGAAATGGGTGCGCAATGGGTTGGCGAGCTTGCGCAGCTTTGCACGATAGCGGCACCGAACTGGTCTCTTATCACAAATGTGGGATCATCTCACCTTGAGTATTTTGGTTCGCAGGAGCGCATCGCACAGGCCAAAAGCGAGCTCGTCCAGGCCCTTACTCCTGATGGCCTGGCTATTCTTAATTATGATGATCCTAATGTACGAGCTATGCATACAAAGACGCAGGCGCGTGTTCTTTACTATGGGACATTACCCGGTGCTGATGTCAGAGCTAGTACTATTGGGGGGGATACATTACGCGGTCATAGTTTCACGCTACACTATCAGGAACAACAGATCGATGTGCAGCTTCATATTCCTGGTGAGCATGGAATTACCATCGCCCTGGCCGCCGCTGCTGTTGGGTTGGCGGCTGATATGTCTCTTGAGGATATTGCGGCAGCTCTGGGAACACTGACGGCTTTTAAGCGCCGTGGCGAGATTAAAGCGGGACCAAACGGTAGTACATTAATTGATGATAGCTACAATGCCAATCGCCAATCGATCCTGGCAATCGCTCAGGCTATGCATGAGGCCGCGATTGATCCAACTGGCAAGCGTTGGGCTGTGCTCGGCGATATCCTGGAGTTGGGGCCATATGCACGCTCGGAGCATTATGCGACAGGTCGCGCTCTAGCTTCGCTCGTCGATTACCTGGTTGCGATTGGTGAGCAGGCACGTTTCTATGTCGAGGGTGCGCTTGAGGCAGGCATGCCTGCCGAGCATGCATATTATTATTCGGCTAGCCTGGAGAATCGAGCAGAGTTGGAGGCCGCCAAAAGGGCTGTGGCGGATCTACTCAAAGAGCAAGTACATAGTAGTGATCTGTTGCTGCTGAAGGCCTCGCTTGGTCTTGGTATGGATACATTGCTCAAAATGCTCCAGGATGCTTAGTGTTCTTGATGTTAGCCGCTTACTGTCGGCCGCGTAGCGACGACCCTTGTGGTTGTCGTCGTGGAATCGCCTGTAGAGCCGGGCCACGACGACAACCACAAGGGTCGTCGCTACGCGGCCGACAGTGAGCGGAAGAAAAGAGAGGTGGAAAAGGTATGCCACAGAAAAAGTTGCGTCTAGGCCTTGTGTTTGGAGGTCGTTCTGGTGAGCATGAGGTTTCGCTATCTTCAGCTAAATCTGTCATGGAGAATCTAAATCCTTGATAAGTATGAAGTAGTCCCTATCGGCATTACAAAGGCAGGCACATGGCTGCTAGGAACCTCACCGGATAAGCTCCTTGCTGCCGGACGACAGGACGTACGACAAGAGGGTCAGGATACCAGTATCCAGGGGCTGACAAGCGTTACCTTGACGAGTGATCCAACACGTTGGTCGTTTAATGCCGTTACAAGGTGATGTTCCGCTGGGGGATAGAGGCACGATTGATGTTATTTTTCCGGTCTTGCATGGTCCTTATGGCGAAGATGGGACCCTACAAGGTATGCTTGAGATGGCCAGTATTCCCTATGTTGGTTGTGGTGTATTAGGTTCGGCCCTGGGCATGGACAAAGAGAAGATGAAAATGATCTTCGCAACGGTCGGTTTGCCTAACGTTAATTATGTGGTCTTTAAGCGCAGCCGTTGGGAACGAGATCCGGTAGCTGTACTTGATAAGGTTGAGCAGCAGATCGGTTACCCAAACTTTGTGAAGCCAGTCAACCTGGGTTCCAGTGTGGGTGTTAGTAAAGCTCACAATCGCGAGGAGCTGGCTCAAGCGTTTAGTATCGCCGCCGAATATGACAATAAGATTATTGTGGAACAGGGTATTAACTGTCGCGAGTGTGAATGTGCGGTGCTGGGTAATGATGAGCCAATTGTGTCGGTTGTAGGTGAAATAATTGCTGGCAACGAATTCTATGATTATAACGCTAAGTATATCAATAATACATCACAGGCGATCATCCCTGCTGATATTTCACTGGATGTAGCTCAGGAGATACGCCGCTATGCTATAGAAGCCTTTCTGGCCCTTGATTTAAGCGGCCTGGCACGAGTTGATTTTTTTATTGAAAAAGAGACCGGAAAGATCTATATCAATGAAGTGAATACCTTGCCCGGTTTTACGCAGATTAGTATGTATCCTAAATTATGGGAGGCCAGTGGATTACCTTACAAGGAATTGCTGGACCGTTTGATCGAGCTGGCGCTGGAACGCCACAAGGATCGTCAACGTTTCAAGCCCTTTAAGCGGGGCATCTGATGCGTGAGTTCCAGCCAGCTCTATAGGGAAAGTATACACACAAAAACTGAAAAATTCAAGTGAGAATGCACTAGCCTATTTTTACAGTAGGGAGGAACGTGTATGCCGCGTACCATCATTCGCTCACTAACAGTTGAGCCATTAAACATTCCTTTGCTCGAACCTTTTACAATTTCGACTGGTAGTATCTCAGAGGCGCACAATGTCCTTATCACGATTATACTCCAGGATGGGAGTAGGGGCTACGGAGAGTGTGCACCTTTTCCGTCCACCAGTACAGGGGAGTCGCAGGAAACAGCGCTCGCAGCTGCTCGTGCTTGCACCGAACTTCTGGTTGGACGCGACGCTGCACACTGGCGTGCACTCGCCAAACTTGTGCGCAGCTTATTTTTTTCGCAGATGACCGTCTGTGCGGGCATCGAAATGGCAATCCTGGACGCCCTCACTCGTTCATACAGGATGCCGCTCTACGTCTTTTTGGTGGTGCCAGCGCAATGGTTGAGACGGATATGAGCATTCCTATGGTGACGCCTGAACGTGGCTATAAACTTGCGGAGGAGGCGATGAAGCGTGGTATTACATACATTAAAGTCAAGGTTGGTGGTGACTTGCGGGAGGATGTGGATCGCGTGGAGGCTGTGCGCTCCGGTGCCCCACACCTGGGAATTACGCTCGACGCAAACCAGGGTTATACGGCAAGCGAGGCCTTGCTCTGCTTAGAGGCCCTGGACGATAGGGGTATTCGTCCTTTAATGTTGGAGCAGCCAGTCCACAAAGACGATTTTATCGGTATGCGTTCTGTTATGCAGCATACAACCGTGCCTATTGCCGCCGATGAAAGTGCTTCTAGCTCGGCTGCCGTTGTCCGCTTGATTGCTGAAGGGGCTGCAAATGTCATCAATATTAAATTGATGAAGACTGGTTTTATAGGGGCCATGGAGATTGCCGCCATTTGTCATGCAACGCGCACTCAGCTAATGATCGGTGCAATGATTGAATCACGCCTGGGCATTAGCGCGGCCGCCCATTTCGCTGCCGGAGTTGGAGGCTTCCGCTTTATAGATCTGGATACACCGATGTTATTGACTAAAGATCCATTTGATGGAGGCTATGAGCAAAAAGGGGGAATCTACGATTTGTCGGAGATAGAACGTGGGTTGGGTATAGAATTACGCTGAGTATCGGGGTCGTGTTTTCTTTCTGCTCAAAATGCGCTCAGCGCATTTTGAGCAGAAAGAAAACACGACCCCGATACTCAGCGGTACGCTTCGGCTTGCAGGTTAAAGAGTTCTGCGTAGCGACCGTTGAGGTCCATGAGTTCCTGGTGTGAGCCATTCTCGTGTAAGATGCCTTGCTCAATCACAAAGATACGGTCGGCCAGGCGTACCGTGCTGAAGCGGTGACTGATGAAGATAGCTGTTTTGCCCTCGGTCAACTGGCGGAAACGGTTGAAAACGTCGTACTCGGCCTGGGGATCGAGGGCGCTGGTAGGCTCATCGAGTACCAGGATGCGGGCATCACGTATAAAAGCACGCGCCAGTGCAACTTTCTGCCACTCGCCTCCACTGAGCTGGACTCCCTTGTCAAACCAGCGACCAAGCATCGATTCGTAGCCCTCCTCCAGCTTTTCAATCACGATATCCGCCCCACTCTTCTGTGCCGCACTACTGATCATTGCATTATTCTCAATCTCGGCCACGCGCCCCATGCCAATGTTTTCGTTGGCCTTCATATTGTAGCGCACATAGTCTTGAAAAATAACGCCGACCTGCTCACGTAGATCATCGAGGTCGTATTCTTTGATGTTACGATCTCCAACAAAAATGTCACCCTCATCTGGATCATAAAGGCGCGTCAGCAACTTGACCAGAGTAGTTTTGCCCGCTCCGTTACGCCCGACCAGGGCAATAGCTTCACCAGCATTGATTGTGAAGCTGATGTTCTTCAGAGCGGGCTCGCTCTTCTCAGGATAGGTAAAGCTGATATTTCTGAACTCGATACTTAACCCTTTGATAGTGCTGGAAGGGTCAATTGGCGTAGGGTTCGTGGGCGAAATGATCTTCGGTGTATATTCAAGAAATTCAAAGAGCGTGCTTACAAACAGATTGTTCTCATAGGTGCTGGAGAAGCCATCTAAAATGCTCTGGAAGTTTGTGCCCGCCTGGACCGTGGCCTGTGTGAACTTGGTAAGTTGCCCCAACGTGATGCTGCCAAAAACAGCTTGTAGCGCTATATAAAGATAAATTGCCGAGTTTGCCGCTACGGTGACCGCTGCCCACACAAAGCCGATCATATAGCGCGGGATCAAGATCTTTTTGTTTTCGTTATAGAACTTCTCCATCAGAGACTTGCAGCGCTCGATGAAGAAGGTACCCAGGTTAAAGAGCTTGATCTCTTTATTGTAGTCGTCGGTGGTCATGATACGCGTAAAATATTGCACCTGCCGCCGTTCTGGCGATTGCCGTCGCATACGGTGATAACCGATCCAGCCATACTTGCTACTAGCTATAAAAGAAGGGATGGGGATAATAAGGGCAATAATAGCTAGCCACCAGGAGAGCTGGAATAGTAAGAAGAGCATCGATAATAGGGTGATAAATGTTCGCCCCAGACCAAATGTATCTGAGATCATTGATACTGGCTTATATGTAGATTCGTCGGCTGCGTGGCGCAAGCGATCATAAAATTCGGGATTCTCGAAGAATGAGAGGTCTAATGTATTGGATTTCTCTAAGATCTGGAGCTGAATGCGGTTTGAGACATGTTCTTGTAAGAGTTGTTGGTCGATGTTACTAAGAGTAGTTAGTAATCGATCTACGACACCAACGAGCAGTTGTAAACCCACAGGCAACCAGATAGGATTGATCGAATGGGTTCTAATACCTCGTAGTACGGCATCAATGACAAGCTGAGAGATGATAACTGTAATTGCCGGAGTAATGCCGCGCAATATATTAAGCAGTGCCAGGCCTACAGTTAAAAAGGAATTCGCTGCCCATACGAGCCGCATCACTCGTGGTAGACTGGTTAAAGAACCAAAAACTTTCTTAAAGCTGAAATCTTCGTCTGGTAGCTCATCTTTTTTGTGGCGTTCACGTGTGGTTTTGTTGGGTTGTGTTGTCATAAAGTGGTGTACCCTCTCATCTAATATCCTGCCTTACGGATATTCTCCGCCTATTATAATCCTGGGTAAGGCAGAAGTAACTAGTCGTTTGAACAGTATTCCCTATAGTGAAATTACCAGGTGGACTGGACCTGGCGATGCGCACCTTTTATATTCCATGCTGGCAAAAAACATTGCGCAGTGTTTTTTGCCAGCATGGAATATAAAAGGTGCTGTTTTGCCCTTGACATCGAACTCTTCCACCTTTTATACTACAGTAGTAGTTTTTAATGTTGATCTACTAAATCAACAATATAGAATAAATATAAGGAGGCCAGACATATGTCTGAGTATGCACATCCAGAGACACTTGTAGATACAAGCTGGGTCGCTGACCATTTAAATGATGCCAACGTTCGCCTGATCGAGGCCGACGAAGATGTATTGCTGTATGAGGTTGGTCACATTCCTGGTGCTGTAAAGCTCGACTGGCATGTCGATGTACAGAATCCTTTGAGCCGCGACTTTGTTGATCAGGCGGGATTCGAGAAATTGTTGAGCCGCTATGGTGTGAACAATGATACGACTATCGTTCTCTATGGCGACCGCAATAACTGGTATGCTGCCTATGCTTACTGGCTGTTTAGCGAATATGGTCATAAAGGCCTGAAAATCTTAAATGGTGGACGCGCAAAATGGGAAGCCGAAGGTCGCCCATTCACCAAAGAGGTGCCACACCATGCGACCACAAATTACAAGGCACAGCCAGCTGATGAGAGCAACCGTGCTTTCCGCGATGATGTTGCTGCCGGCTTGAAGAATCCCAATCGTCGTCTCATTGATGTTCGTTCGCCGCAAGAGTACAGTGGTGAGCTACTGCACATGGTCAACTATCCCCAGGAAGGTGCGCAGCGTGCGGGCCACGTCCCAGGAGCGAAAAATATCCCCTGGGCTACAGCTGCTAATGCCGATGGTACTTTCAAGTCTGCTGAAGAACTGCAGCAAATCTACGCAGGTAAAGATATCAAACCTGAGAACGAAGTTATCTCTTACTGCCGTATTGGTGAGCGCTCGGCTCATACCTGGTTTGTATTGACCCGGCTGCTTGGCTACCCAAATGTGCGCAACTACGATGGTTCCTGGACCGAGTGGGGCAGCCTTGTTCGTTCCCCAATCGAGCGCTAGTTTTTCTCCGGCTGAGCTATTTTGTAAGCAAGCTATATTTACATGTTTTATACACTTTTGCACAATGAGCAAAAGTGTATAAAACATGTAAAAGCAGTACAGAACTTTGTCTCTCCTGCCTGCTCGGTTTTTTCTCTTCTTTTCATTCTACTGCATGCTGAGTTGAGAGGTTGGTTTTTGTTATTTTGACCTCTGAGGACCTCTGGATCAGGAAGAGAACATGACATAATCTGTTAACTTGTATAGCTTATGTGTCTTTTCTACTTGACGTCTCCCTCATAATTACATTACTATGAAGGTAGAATGAAGGGAGTGTTATTATCATGCAACGAGATTTTCTGGTGGAGAGTCGTAGCTATGATCAATTGCTACGAGGTTCGTGGCAGGCGTATAAATTGGACAATAATCTGCAATTGGGAAATGAAATGGCTGCTGATAATCTTGTCGAGTGTGTACGTTTATGGTTGCCTGCTGGTACGCCGATGAACTGGGCTTCGGGAACACGTCCTCTGCGGAGCAACTGTGTGCAGTTTTTCTGGCCACAACGTTGGTATATGCTTAGTGCTTTTTATAATAATGATACGCTGATTCATACGTATGCAAATATCATTCAACCTGCTATGCTGTCTTTCGAACGCCTATCATATATTGATCTCGATCTCAGCCTCCTGTTTAAGCCAGATCTGAGCTATGAAGTTTTGACCCAGGCGGAATTTGAGCAGATGTCTACTATGTTACACTATGCCGAGGAGACGCGCATTGGTGCCTTGATGGCGTTACAAACGTTGTCGAGTACGATCCAACGTAGCCTTGGTCCGCTTACGGTGGTGCCCCATGAATTGAATCTTGGGAATTTGCATGCCGTCCGTTGTGGCAATTGAGTAGAATCTATATAAATAGTATAGTCAGGCCAGGGGATGTTTATGCCTAAACGTATTGATCATGTCGCTATCATTGTGCACAATCTGGAGCAGGCTCTGGCGTTTTACCGGGATACATTAGGGATTGCACAGATTTCGATCCATGATGTACCAGGAGAGCAAGTACGTGTTGCCTTCTTACCCCTTGGCGGACCCGATGGTAGTCAGATTGAGCTGATTGAACCCACTCAGTCTGCTTCGAGCTTAACAAAATTTTTAGAAAAGCATGGCGAAGGGCTGCACCATATCTGCCTGGAAGTGGATAATATTGATGTTGCTCTCCAGGAAATGAAAGATAAAGGCGCTCCCGTATTGGATCAGCAGCCGCGTCTGGCTGCCGAGGGACGGGCTATCTTCGTCCATCCTAAAGGGACTAATGGCGTACTACTAGAGTTACTCGAAAAATAGCCTGAAAATAGGCTATAGAGGGATGTTGCCGTGTTTTTTGGGAGGGTTGGTGTCGCGTTTGTTTTTGAGCATTTCTAGTGCATTAATGAGCTTGATTCGTGTCTGGCGTGGTTCGATGATCTCGTCGATATAACCACGGCTGGCTGCAATATAGGGGTTGGCGAATTGTGCATTATACTCGGCTATGAGCTCTTTGCGCCGCTGTTCTGGATCAGGAGCCTGATCAAGCGCATCTTTAAAAAGAATATTGACCGCACCCTCGGCACCCATGACAGCTATTTCGGCTGTCGGCCATGCATAGTTTATATCGCCTCGAATATGTTTGCTACTCATGACATCGTAAGCTCCACCATAGGCTTTGCGTGTAATCACCGTTAGCTTAGGGACGGTGGCTTCGCAATAGGCATAGAGGAGTTTAGCGCCATGCCGGATGATGCCGCTGTGTTCTTGACCTACGCCAGGGAGGAAGCCGGGCACATCTTCTAGTGTGATGATAGGGATGTTAAAGCAGTCACAGAAACGGACGAAACGTGCCGCCTTATCGGAAGCGTTGATGTCTAATACACCTGCCAGTACGCGTGGTTGCTGTGCGATGATGCCGATAGGTCGCCCATTGAGACGCGCGAAGCCTATAATGATGTTTTGCGCAAAGAGTTCCTGCACCTCGAAAAACTTACCATCATCGACAATAAACTGAATAACCTCTTTCATATTGTAAGGCTTGCCAGGATTATCCGGGATGATACTGTTTAATTCTTCTGCCACTCGTCTGGGCGAGTCCGTAGGGATGAGGTAAGGCGGGTCATCCACATTATTTGAAGGTAGATAGCTCAGCAGCGTGCGCAGTTTGTAGATACAATCAGGTTCACTGGAGCAGGCAAAGTGGGCGACCCCGCTGGTACTATTGTGAACTTGTGCACCGCCAAGGTCTTCAAAGGTCACATCTTCGTGTGTAACTGCTTTAAGGACATTGGGGCCTGTGACAAACATATAGCTGCTCTCTTCTACCATGAAGATAAAGTCCGTGATTGCAGGAGAGTAAACAGCTCCGCCCGCGCACGGTCCCATAATCGCTGAAATTTGGGGGATAACGCCTGAGGCCAGGGTGTTGCGCAGGAAGATGTTTGCATAAGCCCCAAGGCTCACAACCCCCTCTTGAATGCGTGCTCCACCGGAGTCATTGAGTCCAATCACGGGCGCGCCATTTTTCATCGCCAGGTCCATGACCTTACAAATTTTTTCCGCGTGAGCCTCAGAGAGCGAGCCACCGAAAACGGTGAAGTCCTGGGAGAAAGCATAAACAAGACGACCTTCGATCTGCCCATAGCCAGTAACGACTCCATCGCCCGGAATTCTCTGTTCGTCAAGGCCAAAGTTGCTGGCCCGGTGTGTGACAAACATGTCAAGCTCGTTAAAACTGCCTGGGTCCAGTAAGAGATCGAGCCGCTCACGCGCCGTAAGTTTGCCCTTTTTATGCTGAGCTGCGATACGTCTCGCTCCGCCACCTAGCTGCGCACTTTTCTGCAGCTCGCGCAGTTCCGCGATTTTCTCTTGCGTACCCTTCTGGTCAGAGAATTCCTGGGGACCTCGTTCGCTAGCGGCCATAACTACCACTCCATTGACACTTTGTAATGATGACAGATATGGAGCCAGTATAGCATGTGGATGTTGTTGCTGTCTAACGAGAAGAGCGATAAGCGCTATCTATTTGGCACTTTTCCATAGTTTGCGCTTTGTGCAAACTATGGAAAAGTGCCAAACTAGATGGAAGAAAGGATGCTAGCAGACATTATCTGTTCCAGCCGGAATGCCGTCGCATACATCCTTCTTTGCTATAAATTTGTCGGCAATCACTGTAGTGCCGATATTGGTGCTATCAACCGTGATAGGTGTATCAAGAATAGAAGGTATATTACCACCATCAAACGTTCCAGTGGTTGTGTTTTTGGTAAGCGTAGTGATATTTGACCCGCTGGAGAGAGCTTTGACGAGATCACCGGTTGATTGAGCTAGTTTGGCAATAGGTTTATAAACAGTCATGCCCTGTTCACCTGCGAGTATGTGGTGTATACCAGATATAGTTGCATCCTGACCCGTTACAAGCACCTTTCCAGCTAAGCCAGCAGCTTTGAGCGCTATAATGATGTTATCGGCCATACCGTCATTTGCTACATACGCGACCTGAATATCGTTGTGCTGATCGGCCAGGGCTGCTTCCATCTCGGCCTGTGCTGTGTTATTGTTCCAGTCAGGCGTGAAGGTTTCGGAGACATTTTTAAGATCCCCATTTGCAAACAAAGGATCGAGAGCAGTATGGTTGCCTGTACTGAATAGCAACGCATTTGTGTCTGTCTGCGAACCATTGATCATAACAACGTTAGCCTTGCCCGTTTGCTGATATTGCTGGTAGTGCTGCACAATGTATTGTCCCTGCAAGCGACCAACTTCAATATTGTTAAAAGATACATAGTAGTTAAGATCTTTAGACTGAATCAGGCGATCATAGGCAATGACTGGTACATTGCGTGCTTTGGCCAACGATACAATGGACGCAGCCGCGACGCTATCATGTGGGGCAACAACCAGGATGCAATCATTGCGTGCCAGGTCCGCCTGAGCCTGACTGAACTGTGTATCGGAACTCCCCTCGGCGTTGTTATAATCAATCGTGACGTTAGGAATAGTTGCCTTTATTGCTTGTACAAGCAGTGGATGATCCTTTGTCTCCCAGCGATCTGATGTAGTGGCATCAGGAAAGAGTATACCAACCCTGGTGCAATTTTTGCCTCCATTGCCGGATGCCCCCCCCTGGTTTATGGTCAAGGCTCCATTGCTATCGCAGGCTGAAAGTATTATGCAACAGAGTGTAAATATAGCAATGAGGAGAGAATATACACGTCCACTATGATCGAATAATCGGCTCATCTTTCCACTATCCTTTCCTTTTTCTACTCGCCGACAATCCGACGTAGTCTCTCGATAACCTCTTCTAATTGTTTGGCTGCATCGGTTGTAGAGGTGGCATTGGTGGCTAGTTGTTCGGTCACCTGGTTGGTGACCTGAATCGCAGTAGTTAAACTTTTACTGCTTCGTTTCTGGTGTGTGGTAGCTTTTTCAATGTAGGTTGTTGCAGTCTGTATCTCATTAAGGAGTCGTCTCATCTGCTGTGCGTCCAGTTGTTCCAGATTTTTGTCTATCTCCTTACCGATATTTTCCAGCCTGTGGGCGGCTATACTTGTCGCCTCTGTATAGTATTTCACTGATTGCAGGCCGTTTTGTGAAGATTCTACGATCCACGTTTGCTCTGTTGCCATGACCTGTTCATGGTCGGCAAGAGTTTTTAACATCTGGCTACTGGTAAGGAGAGACGAAACGGCACTTAGGATCGGGCGTGTAATATCACGACCAACGATAATGCCGACAATAGCAGCAATCAGTGTGATAAAGGCTGCTAGTAGAAAGAGGTAAAGATCTTGCTGGTTAGCAGCTCCGGTAATCGTGTTGACTGGTCTAAGTACGAGATACGTCCAGGGCACAACCTTACTCGTTACGCGATATGCCAGGAACGCTTCTTCCTGCAATGCAGGCGTGAATTGGAATGTTGTGGAGCCCTGAAGATTGTTTTGCTGTGTTGCCAGTTCGGGGTCGGGCAAGACTTTGATGCCTGTGCTACCAGCACCATAAAGGTTTTCATCGTGAACTCGTTGCTGTAGCGCTTGTGAGATGGGAGCAATAGGTTTGAATAAAGCTTGTGGCAGTGTAGTGGCTGTACTGTCAATATTTGTATATGCAATGCGCACTCCGTGCCCATCCAGAATCATAGCATAGCTACCATGTGCAGCATTTGTCTCATTGTTTACTGCAGTCCATATGGCATTTAAAGAGAGTGTTGAACGTCCGAATCCTAGTTGTTTCCCATCTGTTGTTGTAATTGATGTATAAATATCAATAAAGGCTATCCGTGTCTGTTTGTCAAAATAGACGTCCGAGATAAGAGTTTTGTTGACGCCGTGTAGTTGTTGCATGATATCTGGTGCAATCATGTACTTGCCACGTGCATCTGGTATGGTTGGATATGCAAGGCGCACATTACCATTCATATCAAAAAGTGACCAGTTGCTATAGTCGGAGTTGAGATGGTTTCCTAACGCCAATTCATTCAGCGCTTGCTGTTTAAAGACCGTATCGCCCGAGAGGAATTTTTGGATTGCCAGGAAGCGTCCTATCAAACCTACATTTTGCACACTGGCAATGAGCAAAGAATCTATCGCTTGTGAGTGTGACTGTGCATCACTGCCCATCTCGCTTGTCGCCTGTGAGAGCAATGTTGGGCGCAAAATAAGTTCACTCCCTATGGCTGTAATGAGTAGCGGAATCACAACCGCGAGTACAAGAAGAACTGAAACGCGTATTGTAAGTGAAGATCTTCTAGGTGAAAATAGTGCAGTTTTAGTTACAGGCATATCGTGTTTCCTTCTATATAGATAGCGCATTTAATTTTGAATCAGGCCAGTGCGCTCTAGATCCTTTAGAAGCTTCTGTACCTCATCTATATCGCGTGTCATCAGCCGTGCTAGTTCGCTTACATTTCTTCGGCCATCGATTAGCAATAGTAAACGCCGATGCATACGAGGCAACGGTGCGTTTTCTGGATACTGTAATGCCTCTTCACCTCGTAGTAAACGTCGTGGTAGAGCATTGTTCTGTTTACTGAAGCTATGTTGTTGATATGCTGCTTGCATTGGGTCAGTGCTGTTGATCCCTCTTGCGTTGCTTGTGTTTACTGAACTGGTCTGTGTCTTTGGAGCAAACGTTGTAAATTGAGCGGAGGGAGAGGGCTTACCTGTAACAGCATGGCTGACAAACGAAAAATGACACCTTTCCCAGGAGCTGAGATAGTTAAATGCTGTCGTACCCATTTGCTGATTGACTTTTGCTTCAATGGCCTGTCCTGCAGCAAATGTGATTGAGCCCTCTTCTAATGTTTTACCCTCGCCCCGTTTAATGGTGAGGGTGCCACTCTTGCTTCCAATGCGTAAAATATCAATAATATCTGCAAGGTGGTCTGTTATTGTTCCTCGTTGTGGTTCCCTGTTCATTCGTTCTCATTCATTCTTGTCTGTTACTATGCGGTACAGACTAGAAAAGTCATAGGTTTTTCCTATGATCAATTATTACATTTTGCGACGCTGCTCCACAACTCTTTAGCATAGAAATAGAAAGAAACTCATCCCTTGTTTGTCGCGTACCTACATTTCTTTCTATTTTAGATATTAATTATTTATGTCAAATCATGTCAAATTATAAATTTCTGAATTCCGCAATTCCGTAAATTTAAATAGACAACATGATATGTATACTATACCTTAATATATGAACTTCGTACAGCATGTATAGTACAAATTCCTGCAACCGGTCTAACAATTCTCTTTGTTTGTAGGAGGTAATATTTTCTTGTTTATGGAAATGTTGTCTGTGCTTATAAGAGGCTCCCCGATTTGAACTTTTATCTTAAGCATACGTATGTAATAGAAGGAAATGTATTGGTGGCTTTAAGCCTCGACTTATAAAAGGAAACCAAGTATAATTTTGCTACTTGTATGCCCTGGCTGTGCAATCAGATATTTCCTAGAAGAAGAGTTAGAGACGTAAAAGCTATCTTTAACATCTTAGAAGGCAGGCAAAAAGATGAAGTGCCCTTACTGTGGTACCGAAAATCGTGATGGTATGCACTATTGTGGTAATTGTGGCAAGATGATTTCCACTCCAGCAACGCCTTCCAATAGTGGTACTGATCCTGCGCGTACCCTCTTCCCTGGTTCGCGTCTACAGGGTGGTCGTTATCTGATCAAGAGTGTTCTTGGTCAAGGAGGTATGGGAGCAGCGTTGCTTGCGACTGATATTCGCCTGGATGGAAAGCTTGTTGTTATTAAAGAACTCATTTCTGATAATGTGGATCAGAGTAAACGCCTGGATGACATACGCAATTTTAAGCGTGAGGTGGCAACCCTGGCTCATATTGATCATCCTCTGGTTCCCAACGTTACCGACCATTTCCAGGAAGGTACACGTTACTTCATGGTGCAAGAATATGTGGATGGCGAGAACCTGGAGCAGCGTCTGGAGCGTTCGAATGCGCCGATGAAGGAGCGCGATGCATTGATTTGTGCCTCTGAGATTCTCGATGTGCTTGACTACTTATCGCAGCAGGCACCACCAATTGTGCATCGCGATATTAAACCTGCCAATATTATCATTGGCACAAAAGATAGGCGTGCGCATCTGGTGGACTTTGGTATCGCCCGTGCCGATGAGGCGAAGAATGCTAAGCATAAACAGACGACCGCATTGGGCACTCCTGGCTATGCTCCACCCGAACAATACCAGGGGAACGCCGATCCTCGCTCCGATCTTTATGCACTGGCCGCGACACTGCATCATGTGCTGACAAACCATGATCCTCGCAATCATTCTCCGTTCAGCTATCCGCCTGCTCGCACGTTTAATCCATTGCTTACCCCCGATATCGAGCGTGTGCTGACACGAAGTTTGAACAATGATATCAATCAACGTTATCAGAGTGCCGTTGCTATGAAGCAGGATATCGATATGATCCTGCGTCAACGTTTTGGTGTTTCGGGCACTATCGATAGCTATACGTTGGGACCCTCTGGCGCAACGGGTTCAGTACCTGTAATAACGACGGCGAATGTATCAGGTCAAGTAACCCAACAGGTAAGCTCTCCACAGTGGCCGCTGCCAGCGCAATCTGCTATTGGACAGTCTGCAATAACCCCTGTCCAGCCTTTGTCTACGCTGAATGCAGGTCCCATCTCCTTGCCTGGTAACTCTTACTTGCCAGGAACAACAGGTGCAGTAGGAAATGCGCCGCAGCAGAAGCGACCCAGAACACTTTATATACTTATTGCGGCAATTTTGGCGTTGCTGGTTATTCTTGGTGGCGTATTCGTTTTTCGTCCATTTTTATCTTCATCGCGCACGACATCATCTTCAACTTCTACGCCAACGGTATCATCTTCGCCCATCTCTGTGACCAAATTTGGCAATGAGTATATTGGTATTAGTGATGGCACTTTCGCTTTTGATACGACGCTAAAGGATGGTGCGCTTAAAACTCAGGCTGCACAACTTCTGAATCAGAAGAATAGTGACGCAAATGCAGTGATCTCGCTGCTGAATCAGGCTACTTCGCTTAGCCCGAATGATGCTGAAGCTCTCATCTATCTCGAAGATTTACGTGTCATAAATTCTGGAAGTAAATATGTGACGCTGGTCGTGGGAACGATGTTGAGTGGTGACCCTACTCTTACAACCGTGGGTCGTGATGATTTACAAGGTGCCTATATTGCCCAAAAAGAATATAATGATGCTTCTAAGCTGTATGAGGGCTTGCAGGTGCGCTTGCTGATTGCAAATTCTGGTAGCCAGTCGTCATATACGCAAAATGTTGCTCAACAAATCGTACAACTGGCTCAAACCGATAAGACCTTTATGGGCGTTATTGGTTGGCCGTACAGTTCACGTGCACTGAATGAAGTGAAGGTTCTGGGTAATGCGCACATTCCAATGATGTCGCAGACGGCTTCTAGCGATGCGCTTACGGATGCCTCTCCCTACTTCTTCCGTGTTGTGCCTTCAAATAAGAGCCAGGGTGTTCAAGGTGCTGCCTATGTTCAGCAGTCTTTACATGCAAAACGGGTGGCGTTGTTCTATGATCCAAATGATTCTTATAGTCAAAGTCTGGCGCAAGATTTTAAGCAGAGCTTTGTCTCCGGTGACAATCAGATTGTGGTGACTGAGAACTATACAGTAGGAAAACCCGCCACTCTGCCTGCTGCCGTAAGCGACGCTCTGGCTCATAATCCTGACCTGTTCTACTTTTCTGGGTATTCGGGTGATGTGAGCACTCTGCTTTCTAACCTGCCGGTAGGCAATGATCTACCTGTTATGGGTGGGGATGCTCTCTATGAATTGGGTGGTTATCAGAGTACGGCACGTGCAAACTTTAGCCATCTGCGTTTCACTGCCTTTGCCTATCCTGATGAATGGGATGTGTTGGGTTATAGCACCAATAAACCTGCCTTTTTCTCTGAGTATCCCGCTGCCTATAATCCAGCTAGCTTGCCAAACTTGAGCTATGGCTTTACTCGCGCCGACAACGATGTTATTCTTTCGTATGATGCGACGGTTGCTTTATTAACGGGATGTAATGGTGCGCTGAGTACAGGCAAAACATCGGTTACATCACAGGATGTTTTACAGGCGTTGAAATCGCTTCATGGTCCAAAAGCGATTCAGGGGGTGAGTGGGCAGATTGCGTTCGGATCAAATGGTGATCCTGCTGAGAAGGCTATTGTAGTTCTCTATGTCGATGCAACGGGGCACATTCATATGGAACCGACTATCCTGGGTCACTTCTTAAAATAGCAATTCCAGTATATTGCTTCTATTGCTCATGTTGATTAATTACTTGCATTGACTACTTTTGGTTCGCAAGTGTTTACTGCTATTGTACGCTGATTGTCGCTGGTCTGGACAACAAAGTGCAGTAACAAAAAGCGGTATTCTTATGTAATTTGTGGATCAGATTTGGAACAGAGTTAAGAGTGGGGAATTATGAAATGTCCTTATTGCGGTACAAATAATCCAGTTGGAGAAACTTTTTGCTCCAATTGTGGTGGCTACCTTGATGCGTCCACGACTTCTACAGGCGTTACTACTGTTGCAACTGGCACAAGTGGTAGTTTTGGCGCAAATCAGGCAACTACTGTTAATAGTGGTGGTTTTAGTGCAACGACAAATACCGGGGGGAGGGGACAGGGCAATTCGCGCACGCTTGTCCCCAATACCCAGCTCCAAAGTGGTCGCTATGTAGTGGAAAAGGTGCTTGGTCAGGGTGGGATGGGGGCAGCCGTTTTGGCCCGCGATACACGTGTCTCTAATAAGCGTGTTGTCATTAAAGAATTGCTCTCCGATGAGGCCGATCCTGTACAGCGACAAGAGGATGTGCGCAATTTTGAGCGTGAAGTGGATACACTGGCTAACCTCGACCATCCTTTGATTCCTACTGTGACCGATAGCTTCCAGGAAGGGTCGCGCTACTATATGGTGCAGGAATACGCACCAGGCGAAAATCTGGAAGACTATATGGAGCGGACCAATAAACCAATGCCTGAAAAAGAGGCGCTTACTTATATCTCTCAGGTGCTTGATATCCTGGAGTATCTGGGGGAGCAGAAGCCGCCAATAGTGCATCGCGATATTAAGCCTGCCAACATTATTATTAGTGCACGCGATAAGCGTGCTCGCCTGGTAGACTTTGGCATCGCACGTGCGGATGAGGCAAGAAACGCCAAGCGCAAGCAAACATCGGCCCTTGGCACGCCTGGCTATGCTCCACCAGAGCAGTATCAGGGCAACGCCGATGTTCGCTCGGACTTGTATGCGTTGGCAGCGACACTTCATCACCTGGTTACAAACCGTGATCCGCGCAACTTCCCTCCTTTTAGTTATCCACGAGCCAGTTCGATTAATCATCAGGTCTCTCCTGAGCTAGACCGCTTGCTAGAGCATGCGCTTGCCATCGATATCAAGCAGCGCTATCAGAATGCAGCGTCTATGAAGCAAGAGATCGATGCAATTTTGCAGCAGCGCTTCCACTCGGCTGGCGATACCAGCAGCTATCTGCTTAATCCATCGCGACCAACCCCAATCCCGCCAGTCTCGCCAATCCCTGCCGGTCCATCTTCACAGGGTCATGGTCCGTCGCCGCGTCCGCAGCCAGTAAGGTCTTATCCCAATGCTCAATCTTCTGGTATGCGTTCTGCTCCTCAGCAACAGGCTGGTATGTTTACACCACCCTCACAGCCACAAAGGCAAAATAACAACAATGGCTATGTCTTATGGAGTTTCGGGTTGCTAGTCCTGGTGATTATTGTCATCGGTGCACTCATCTTCGTTGTACCGCGTTTCTCAGCGAGCAACCAGGCAGGGTCCTCCTCTTCCTCTACTGGTCAGAGTGGGTCGAATGTTGGCTCTGCCTCCTCTGATCCTATCAGCACGAATAACGTAAACGGAGAAGTGCTCGGCCTCAGCTACGGTAAAACTGCATTTGATATGAGCCGTCCAAATTGCAAAAGTTGTGATTACAAGCAGCAGGCGGGCGCAAAATTAGCACAGGGAGATAGCGCAGGGGCGATATCACTCTGGCGAGCTGCCATTGGGCGGGATTCGAGCGATGCTGAGGCTCAGATCTATCTGGAAGATCAGCGTGTGCTGACCTCTGGCAATCCGTATATCACGATTGCTGTAGGCACTATTCTGACTGGGTCCAATGTGGGTGCAGGCCGCGAGGATCTGCAAGGTGCTTATGTCGCACAAAAGGAGTTTAATGCGAACAATGGTGCGCTGCTTGGTGGTATCGAGGTGCGTTTACTCATTGCTAATGCAGGAAATTCTGCTGAGTAATGTCTCTGGGGTAGCAAACCAGATAGTGCAGGCTGCGCAGAAAGACTCAACAATTGTGGGTGTGATGGGTTGGCCTTTCAGTTCAGATACGGGTAATGCATTTCCAATCTTCAGGCAGGCGAAGATCCCAATGGTTTCTGGAACGGCATCCAGCGACGATCTCACTGGTGCATCCAGCTACTTCTTCCGCGTTGCACCTACTAATCTTATGGAAGCGCAGGTGGGTGCGAAATATGCAAAAGATAAGCTTAATGCGCAAAAAGCTGTTGTTTTTGCAGATGTCAGCGATTCTTATAGCCGAAGCCTTGGGGAGGATTTCACGAAATCCTTTACTGATAGCAGTATTGGTGGTCAGGTAGTCCAGCAGATCTCTTATACACGGGGGAATGCACAATCTATCACCTCGGCCCTGCGGCAAGTTAGCCAGGGTACCACGCCCGATATGATCTACTTCTCTGGCTATGCCAGTGATATGAATACAATATTGAGCGAACTGCCAAAATACAATTCGCTTGCCAGCACAAAACTGCTGGGTGGCGACGCTCTGTACGAATTGGGTGGCTATGATCAGCGGGGCCAGGCAAGCTTCAACCGTCTGCACCTTACCGCATTTGCCTATCCCGATGAATGGTCTATTCTCGGTCAAAGTGCTAAGCAGCCAGCATTTTTTAAGGATTATATCAATGACTTCAGTGCCAGTAATCCGCAAGGTTCATATGGCTTCACGCGTGCAGATGGTAACGTTATGCTGGCCTATGATGCCGCACTTGCCCTTCTGACAGGCGCGAAAAACAGTGCTGGCGGCGCGAAGACACTGACACCAGAGAAGTTGCAGCAAGCTCTGCAGCAGATCAACGGCACGAATGCGTTACAGGGCGTAAGTGGCCAGATCGCCTTTGGGCCTAATGGTGATCCTGTGGATAAACCTGTTGTTGTCCTTGCGGTTAGTACTGATGGCCATATCCAGATGGAGCCGCAACTGGGTTCTGGCAAGTTACTGCCATAACTATAATTATTGTACATATTACATTTTCGCCTTTTAGTGCTTCAAGTGCACTAAAAGGCGAAAATGTAATATGTACAATAATTATAAAAAATCTAAACGCGTCTTTCTCCCGCTTCTAAAGGTTGGTCCCCCCTGAAACTTCTATTCTCTGCCCGTTGACCCAGCTGGTCTCCTCGGAGAGGAGTGCTGCGACGAGACCGCCAACGTCTTCTGGCTGACCAATGCGACCAAGTGCGGTCTGCGAGATAGCATATTGGCGAACTTGTTCATTACGCATGATGCCACCTCCAAAGTCCGTATCAATGCCACCAGGTGCGACCACATTGACGGCAATGCCTCGCGAACCAAGCTCAAGTGCCATGTAACGAGTCAGCACCTCTATTGCCCCCTTCACTGCGCCATAGACACTCTGGCCTGGATAGGAAAAGCGCGTCAGGCCTGAGGATATGTTGATGATTCGTCCGCCATCCACTATCAAGGGGAGAAGCGTTTGTGTGAGGAAGAAGGTCCCTTTGAAATGCACATTGACTATTTGGTCAAACTGCTCTTCGGTCGTCTCGGTGATTGCTGCATGATAACCAAATCCCCCATTATTGACGAGGAAGTCAAAATCGTTCCTGTTCCACTTGTGCTTGAGCGTCTCCTTGACCGCTTCTGCAAAGGCAGCAAATGAGGAGGTGTTAGACACATCGAGCTGCAGTGCCACGGCTTTGCGACCACGCTGCTCAATCGACGCGACCACCTCTTCTGCTTCTGCTTTTTTGCTCCTATAGGTCAGGATAACATCCTGCCCTTTTGCGGCGAGGTTCATCGCTATTGCTTTTCCAATTCCGCGGCTTCCGCCAGTGATAATTGCTACTTTCATGAGTATTCCTTTCAAGAAGGCATCTTATATTTCGTCCATCAACAGTTTGCTCGTGAGAGCGGAGACACATATATTTATGTGTGTGCTAGAATTATGCAATGAGAGGGATACCAGAACCAGAAGCCAAATTATTCTGGTATAAAAACTAACAGGATAAGGAAGAAGACAATGAACGAGCAAGAGCAACGATCAGCATTAGCCACGTTTTTGCGGACCAGGCGGGAGCGCATTTCCCCCGATCAAGTTGGATTGCCTGTGGGAAAGCGACGCAGGACGCCAGGACTGCGCCGGGAAGAACTGGCAGTGGTCGCGGGAGTGGGAACGACATGGTATACCTGGCTCGAACAAGGACGAGATATTACGGTCTCGGCTTCCATCCTGGAAAGCCTGGCTCGCGTTTTACGGCTCGACGCAGACGAGCAAGCCCATCTCTTTCTTCTGGCACGTAAGCAGCTTCCTGTTACCCCCTTTCCCGCGGAGGATACGGTTGATCCTGCGCTCCAACTGATCATTGAGACGATGGGTGTCTACCCTGCGTATGTCGTCTGTCCTCGTTGGGATATTATTGCCTGGAATCAGGCAGCCTGTCAGGTGTATGCTGATTTTAGCACCGTGTCTCCCCGAGAACGTAATTTCCTCTGGTTACTCTTTACCGATCTAGGGCTACGCACACGGCTCATCGATTGGGAGGGAAAAGCACAACATGCACTGGCTTCCTTTCGTATCAGCATCCAGCGCTCGATTGGAGAAACATGGGTGACAGAAATGATTACGGATCTCGAACAGGTGAGTCCAGAATTTCGTGAGTGGTGGCCGCGTTATGAGGTGCAAGGCTGCAGTACGTGCCAGACACGTCTCAATCATCCTCGCGTTGGGTTATTAACTCTGCAGGCAACGACTTTCCAGCTTGGGGGCCATCCCGGTTTACAAATGATTGTGGAAACTCCTCTCCCTGGAACAGATACCCTGACGAAATTGACCACTCTTTCAGAAGCGGGATCAAGTCTTCAATCTCTTGGAGCCAGATAGAAAGTTTCTTTCCTCCCGATAGGCTACTGAACTCTCTTGTGGTTCATCGCCTACGACTTGTCGAGCGGTTCCTCTGGCTTTACATCCTTTTCAGGACAGCCAGAGTTACTTCATTGCAGGAATTTTCGTTGCTACTTCTGCGAGCGTCATTCCTGTAATCTCTACTACTTTTTGCCTGCTGGTCGCCCCACTTACAATGCTGATATTGCGTCTGGGTAGGGCGAGTTTATCTGCTAGTAGCGCGACCAGTGCTTCATTAGCAGCCCCCTCTACCGGCGGGGCTGTCAGGCGTGCTTTCAGTTTCAGCCCCTGGACTCCCTGGACCTCTTCTTGTTTGCCAGCATCTCTCTCTTCCCACTCCAGTATGTTCTTACTACTGCGTGGAATGACGCGTACAGAGATACGCATGCTGCTACCAACCTGTAGGCAGTGATTGTAACAAGAGAAATTCGATTATCTGAAGCATGAACCAGGCGATGAAGAATGAGAGATCGATCACTCCAATCTGGCCAACGATGCGGCGTGCAGGCTCGATAAAAGGGTCTGTAACGCGTGCAAGGAAACGAATAATAGGAAAGCGGTCGCCGAAATTGAACCAGCTCGCGATGGCCCGTACAAGCATGGCCAGAATCAGAAAGCCAATTCCTAGCTGGATGATCCAGTGGACTATAGGTATGGGGAGCGGTGCTGGTGTGAACATAGCTACTCCTGAACAGTACGTACTTCGACGACGGTGAAGCCGAAGATCTTACGACGTGCGATATCGGTGACACGTACACCTGCTAAATCCGGTAAGGTGGTGAAATGTCTCTGCACATATTCGCCCAGCGGTCGCGCCGCGAACCAACCGGTCAATGATGATGCGGCGGCGGTGGCGAGGCGGGTGCGTGTCTGGGTGGAGGCCATGCCGAGCATTGTCCCCAATGTAACGAGCGAGACTCCAACGGCTAGATTTGTGCCACAGTTGGGATGGATCGCCAACTCTGCTTCGCCCGCTTGAAGCCTGGCTAATGCCTCGTCCAGCGCTCGTCGCAGCAAGCCCAGATCCACATCGCCGAAGATGACAAAGCCGTCCGAATTGGAACGTGCGCTTACGCTTAACGTGGGTATGATCCCGCTTAAGATAGTGATGGTGGCATGCTCCAGGGCATGGTTTTGTCGAATGCGGCGCGTGAATAATAAATCGTCAAGTTTCATGTAAAGCTTCTCCTCTATTTCAACCTGCTTACACCTTGTTTAAAAGTATTGCTATATGTCTGTCGGTCTTCTTTCGTGTTTGTGGGTCTGTGCAGCCACAAGATGTGGTTTATCCCTTTTTGATACGTTCGCCAAAGATCGCCCGTCCGATGCGTACGATAGTGGCACCTTCTTCTATTGCGATACGATAGTCGTCAGTCATTCCCATCGACAAATGTGGCCATAAACTTGCGGGAACCTCCCGGCGTAATTGCTCGTTCAGTTCGCGCAGGCGACGAAACACTGGTCGAACTTCTTCTGGATTTTGCACAAGTGGTGCCACCGTCATCAAGCCTTGTACGTCGAGATATGGCAGAGCTACGATCTGGCGTGCCAGTAGTGGCGTCTCTTCGGCAGTCATACCCTCTTTGCTTTGCTCGCCCGCGATATTGACCTGGAGTAGTACTGGCTGCCGTAAGAACGTTGTATGTGCTTGACGCGCTTTTTCCATATGCTGGTTGAGTGCCTGGGCCACGTGCAGGCTATCGACGCTATGAATGCAAGCAAATGAGCCGCTAGCTTTCCCGGCTTTATTGCTTTGCACATGCCCAATCATATGCCAGCGTATGTCTACTGGATGAAAATCAGCCATTTTTGTCAAGGCCTCTTGCACCCGATTCTCGCCGAAATCTGTCACGCCTGCATTATATGCCATCTTTATGAGTTCGAGTGGCTTTGTCTTTGAGACTGCAACAAGCGTGACATCAGCGGGTGATCGTCCCACTCGCTGAGCTGCTGCGGCAATCTGTTTACGAACTTCTGTGATATTCTCTGCCAGTATCTCTTCCTGGTTTGTTGGGTGCTTGTTTACCACGTACGCTCTCTCTACTGATCTTTCTAAGAGTCATTTTGTTTCTATTATATCCACTTTAACACCCGCTCAGATAGAATAGCGCCTATCGCACAAGGTTAGCATTTATTACATATATATATCTAGTACGTAAATCAGAACTGGTACGTTGTAGCTATGGTCAGGCGATATTCTCGTGGATAATTTTGCCCAGATAATTCACTTGTAGGTAGGGTGCTTTCACCCGAAAAATCTGCCATCAAGCGGCTGTTAGTGCCATGACGACGGCGAAGCGCCCCGTTTTGCCTTGCTCTTTGCGATGTGAGAAGAAGAGATCGGTATTGCAGCCTGTGCAAATATCCATCACTTCAATGTGGTCAGGTTGTACTCCCGCCATCATCAATTGGTTGCGGTTGGTGGCTTGCAAGTTGATGCGCAGGCTTGTTTTGTCTGGCCGTTGTTGTGTGGAGAAGACGGCGGCCTCTCTTACTCTGCCCTGGTAATCCTCGCATGTGGGCTGTTCTGAAAATGTCTTTTGGCCTGTGAAGAGATCCTGCACTTCCTGTGAAATTTCGTAGCAGCAGGGTCCGATGGCTGGCCCAATACCGGCATAGAGATCTTGTGCTAAAGTGCCGAAACGTTTGCCCATCTCCTGCACTGTTGCCAGTACGATCCCGCGTGCGGTGCCGCGCCACCCTCCATGTACTATGCCAATGGCATGTTGGACCGGATCATACAGGGTAATGGGCACACAGTCAGCGAACGAGAAGGCTATGGCTGTGCTGCGTTGCTGGGAGAGCAAGGCGTCCCCTTTGTGAATGGATTGTGGCGTCCAACTGTGTTCATAGTAGGAACGAGAGGCCCAATCGGTGCGCCATTCCTCGTTTAGATCCAGTGTGATGACTTGTGCGCCATGCACTTGCCACAGCGTTACACACGCATAATTGGCGATATTAAGCGTCTCCAAGGCACACTGGCGATTGCGTGCAACGTTCTCAATGCTATCTCCCATTTTTGATGTGTTGAGGCTGGCATAGGGAGCTTCGCTGTATCCTCCTGCACGTGTGAAGATGCCATGGATAAGTTCTGGAAATTGCTGGTAGTGGTCAAACTGGAGGTAATGGACGTTCTCTTGCCGTACTTGCTGTGGTGCGATCAAGTCTGCTTCCTTTACTTTTGCTGTGTCAGTATTGATGCCATTGTACCATACTCTTTTGCATGTAGAGGTGGTTGTGAATTAGCCGGTCACGTTACAGCTCAAGCCACCAACGTTAAAGATGCGATTGATGACGGGCTGAATCTTGTCGCAGTGTGGAAGCACAACGGACTGGTTTGTGTTGAGTAGTGGATCAAAGACGGTGGCCTGTTCTCCATAGCTCTGGTCGCCTGTGCCGAAGCCCAGCGTCAGGTGTTGTACCGCGTTAGCTGGTAAGCTACGGCTGTAATTAGCGAATGCGAGTATCTCTGTTTCGCTCAGGTCGGTATAGACGCTGCCTGTGAGATCTTTCAGGAGTTGCGACATATTTTGCGCAACGCTGTTTGGATTGAGCTTCTGTTTGAGTGCGCTCAATACCTGCTGCTGGCGTGCTGTGCGCCCTATGTCGCCGACCAGGTCGGAGTGACGTGAACGCACATATTGCAGGGCCTCATCGCCATTGAGGTGTTGTGGACCAGGCGCTATATATATGCGGCGAAAGGCATTAGGATTATTAGGATCGCTCCCCTTCCCAACATCATCCGGGTAGGTATCATCGACGACTGGATGTGTGACATCTATATCTATGCCACCCAAAGTGTCGATCACCTTCACAAAACCGTCCAGGCCCACCCAGGCGTAGCGATCAATGGGGATGCCATAATCGTTCTCAACCGTCAGCCGTGCCAGGCGCACACCATCCTCGAATTTATTGCTTTGTTGACTGCCCAGTAAAAATGCCTGATCAATTTTATGCATTCCTCCGGCTTCAGGAATAAAGACCCAGGAGTCGCGGGGAATAGAGACCATCGTAACTGTATTGTTGAGTGTATCTACACGAACCACCATCATGACCTGGGTCAGTACGGCCGGAAAAGTATATTTGCTATCGTTGTCGCTGCCCAGCAGCAAGATATTCCATGCCCTGCCCATAATCTGGCTACTGTCGCCTGCCTGTACTTCTGAGGACGGTTCATTAGCGTCTCGGCTGACCGGGCGTATAAATGCTTTCAACGGTCCATGAATAGCCGTATTATAGAAATAATAGATGGCGGTAAATGTCCCGCAGCCCGTTACGAGCAGTGTGACAAAAATGATGAGGGCGAGACGAACTGGACTCATCTTGCGCTTAGGCCGGATTGGCCTACGCGGAGATGGTGTTTGCAATGATTTTGTCCCTTGTAACCATTTCGGGTTCATTATGCATGCCCTCTATCAGTATGATCTATTGTCGGGTTGTGTGCTTCTTTTTGTACAAGTATTTTTAGCCGGAACATACTTGTAAGATCCAGAATTTCTTTTGAGAGTAGCTGTAAATGTAGATAAAGTCAAGGGTTTTTGTCCTAAAACCACGCTAAGGAAATTGTTCACATGGCGCTGATAGGCCAGGGGCTTGATCACAGCATCTTCGCGCGGGTAGACGTTCGTGGGGTGATAACAGCCTGTGGATGAAGGTTTGCATGAGTAGGCAGGCGTCGATAATGAACACTGCTCTTGTGCTTGTCAATCATCAGAGTCCAGTACCTCCTTATGAACAAATACAATTGCAAATACAAGTGCTAATTACATCGGGGCAACTTGTTCCAGGAGATCGTCTCCCATCAGTACGTCAATTAGCAAATGATCTGAATGTTGCACCCAATACTGTCATGCGGGCATATAGCGCACTGGAACATGGCGCATGGGTGCAAACATCTGCCAGGCGAGGTGTGCTGGTGGCTCCAGATGTGCCAAGAATGACTGAAGAGGAACGTCGGCATACACTACAGGAAGTGGTACATCAGATGCTGAAGACACTGCAACAACACGGATTTACAGTGAAAGAGATCACTTCAGAAATTTGCCAGCAAGTATCAGGCGACACCATATATAATACATAATGAATGCCTGGTTTCATCTGCTTATTGATAGTGACATATTTGCTCAATAAATTATGAATATACGATTTATATCATTTAGATAGCTAATGGGGTAGAGCAACTAGCTTATCGAGTTTGAGGGTTAGCGCGTTTCTCGGTTTGCAGATTCCAGCCAGACATGCTAAACATCCTGTTCCAGAGTGAGGCAAGCGTTGATCCGGTACTGCCGGACTGTGGGGCTGATCGACGCCCGATATGACGGACCAGGTACTGCGTACGCGGTACCTGGTCCGTGACCGGCTTCTGCTGTTGAATTATGGGGTTATTGTCGGGTCCACTTCTGGTTGCTGCCTCCGTTGCAGGTCCAGATGTTCGGCAGCGTGCTGTTGGTCAGCCCCAGCCGTACTTCAGCCGGTCCAGCCCGGATTGGTTGGTGACCTTCAGGGAGAGTTTGGTGCCACTGCCATTCAGCGACGTGATCGCGCACGATGCGTTAAAGCACGGACCAGGGCCCTGCGTCTGAGTGGCTTGCTTGACGCCCACCCACAGGATCGAGCCCATACCCAGGTTGCGCACCGTGTCGGTGAGCGCGTAGAGGTAGGAAACGTTGTTGGTACCGTCCCTGGGGCCGTCGTAGTTCACGCCGGTGTTCATCGGTACGCCGAACTCGGTCAGGACCGCCCGGCTGGCGTACCCGCACAAGCGGCCCTTGAAGCTAGTCACCCATGCCGCCTCGGTGGGATGGGTCTCCCCGCCTAACGTGTACATGTGGATCGACAGCAGGGTGCCGTTCAACCGCGAGTCAGCACCTATCGAGCACAGGTCGATGTCGGAGTACAGACCCGGAACCATCACCCGGCCTCGGGAAATGTTGGAGTAACGCGACAGCCAGGTAGCCGCCAGGTTCGTTATAGCACTGGCGCTCATCGCCCAGGGCTCGTTCATGATGTCGAAGTAGAAGTGGCTGTTCCCACGGTACTTGTTGATCACCACATCCCACATCTTGTAGAACGACGTGGTGTTGCTGACCGTCCCGTTCTGCAGCCATGGGGCCACGACCACGTTCATACCCAGTGCGCTGGCCGCGTCCAGGGCTCCAGTGTAGCTGTTCCACCACGATCCAGACGTGGTCGCCGAGTTGAACGGCATCCGCACTGTGTTGGCCCCCAGGCTCTGGAACCCCTTCAGGATCGCGGTCGCCTTCGTGTGTGTGGTTGCGTAACTGTCCGATGCCGATAGACCGACCGGGACCAGGTTGCCGGTGCCGAAGTTGTCGTTCGGGTCCGCCCAGTTCACCCCGTGGAACTGGTTTGTGGCGGCGTTCGCAGGCAGGGCGACTCCCGCCAGCATCCCAAGGTAGCCCAGTACCAGGGCAAGGACCAGACCAAACCGGGCGAAACGCCGCAGCCAGGGTCTACTCATGCTCATTGCATCCATGCTTTCATCCTCCAGGTCAATTTTTTCCTTCTTTGGGCTAGCATTGCTAGCATTTCTCTGCTTTTATTATATACTAGTATGGCATGCAAACTCAAGAATTTTGATAACTAGGGGAGATACGAGCGAAGCTGACATTGAAGTGCAGATAAGCCGCTTGCTTGCTTGCTTCCACCACTAACATCTGGCACTCAAATCGGTTCTTGATGCGCTTGCGCAGACTAGCAATGCGCAAATGGGATAACAGACGTATTTTCAAAGACTGAGGATAATCTTATGGACCTTGAACGTATTCAACAATCGTTGCGGGATGCGAACCTGGACGGCTGGCTCTTTTATGACTTTCGCAGGTCAAATCCCATTGCCTACCAGGTGTTGCAGCTCCCTTCTGATGTTATGCATACACGGCGCTGGTTCTATTTTGTGCCGGCTCAGGGTATGCCAACAGCCATTATCAGCGCCGTCGAGTCACACGTCCTGCAATCGCTACCGGGTAGGCGCGTTCAGTTTCGTACCTGGCAGGAGATGTATGAGCTTGTACGATCATGCTTGCAGCCAGGACAGCGTATTGCGATGGAATATTCGCCCATGAACGCTATCCCTTATGTGTCGCGCGTCGATGCGGGTACGATTGAGCTGGTACGGTCCTTTGGCGTCGAGATAGAAAGTTCGGCTAACCTGGCTCAGCTCTTTATCGCGCAATTAAGCCCCGAACAGATCTACAGTCATCGTGAGGCGGGCAGACGGCTCATCAGGGCGAAAGATGCTCTGTTCGTCCAGCTTGGGCAGGATTTACTGGCTGGCAAAGATCTCAATGAATATACAGTACAGCAGCACTTCGTGGCTCTGATCCAACACGAGGGACTGATAGTGCCTGCTGACGAATTGCCAATCGTGGCGGTGAATGCTCACAGTGGCAATCCCCACTACGAGCCGACTAGCATCGATCATAGTCCAATCAGGCGCGGCGATTTTGTGCTCTTCGATTTCTGGGCCACTCTGCCGCAAGTCGATGCCATTTTTGCAGACTATACCTGGGTCGCCTTTGCGGGCACGCGTGCCGAAGTCCCTGCCCGTCACAAAGAGATTTTTGAAATAGTTCGTAGTGCACGCGATAGCGCTATCGCTTATATCCGTGCTCGTATGGCGGCTGGCAAATATGCTGTAGGGAGCGAGGTCGATGATGTGGCGCGTAATGTCATTACAAAAGCGGGCTATGCAGACTTCTTTGTGCATCGCACAGGTCATAGTATCGGTACTGTGCTGCATGGCAATGGTGCCAATGTTGATAATTTTGAAACTCAGGATAAACGTACACTTCTCCCCTCGACCTGCAATTCTATCGAGCCAGGTATCTATCTGCCCGAATTTGGCGTGCGTAGCGAGGTAGATCTTCTGATCCTGGAACACGATGCTGAGGTTACAGGTGTGCCTGTGCAGGAAGAAATTTTTCCTTTGCTATCTTGAGAAAGTGTACTGAAAACAGTTGGTGTCTCAGTCATGTGCTACAACCCTCTTATCTATCCAACGTATATACCATGAAATAATCTTTTACAACCGTATTGCTAATAAGGCAATTTCACCTTTTCATATAGTAGGAGGCATCCGTATGGGTGACCAATGGGATCAGAACCCGCATTCTAACACGGGTCAACCACCAAACCAGGAAAATATAGACAAGCAGTTAGAAGAAACTCAGACGGAAGCTGGCGCAAGGTGCAACCGAGGCTCAATCGCGTTTGAAGCGCGTTGTCAACAAGGCAAACGATTATATCTCGCAGGCGCAGGTCACTCCTACTCCGCGCCAGTCCTCAAATATTGAAGAACAACGTCTGCGCCAGTTGATAAATGCATGGAGCAACGAAAATTGGCGTGTGGCCCGCGACCTCGGCTCCTATATGGATATTACGAGTTGGAGGACGGATGAGGTCTGGGAGATCTCCCTGGAGACGCGCTGGGAGACACGTGCCATGGAGATTGTAAGTGAGCCATACATAGGGAACATTGTTGTGCGTCCACGACCGATTCTACCTGTATGGGATTATGAGCTGCCAGAGGTAATGGGCCTCAAGGCCTCACAATCGCGTACACGCCTCGAAGGTATGAATGAAATTGTAGCTTGTACCACGTGCAACAGTACCGGGCATGTGCTCTGTTCTGGTTGTACTGGGCGTGGCTGGATCGTTTGCCCCGACTGTAAAGGCCGTACGAAGAAGCGCTGTGATACCTGTCGTGGTCGTGGCTATGTTGCTGACTGGACGATGAGCGAGAAGAAGCCGTTTATCAAGCGCCAGACTGATAATGTTGCCAGTTCGTTTGGCAACAAAGTATCCGATGTATTCGAGAATATTCGTTTGCAGGGCGTACCCATTCCTAATCCGGTCGATACAGATCCGGCAGCGAAAGGTCCAACCGTACCCTGCCCGGATTGTATCAATGGTGAGGTCGATTGTACCTGTGGCAATGGCAAACGTGTCTGTCCTGCCTGCCAGGGGGCCAAGATGTCGCTCTGTGCTATCTGTGGTGGCACTGGGAAAGTCGTACGTCATCGTGAAATTACGCGTAGTTTTGACTTGCGCTCACAAACTCGTGTCATCGGGAAGAGCCCCATTCCCGTGCAGCAGTTGACAAAGGCAGATGGTGACCTGGTCTATAGTGCAGAAATCAATGATCCATTATATGAAGATGCTCCACCCGATCTTGTGCCGTTAGATATCTGGAAAGCTACGGTCGAACTGGTACAGTCCGAGAGCAAAGTACAGGACAAGTCAGGGCTTGATGCGCAGAACTCGTCTCGTCCAACCTTGCAGGTCGTTGAACTGGCACGCGTCCCATATACTACTATACAGTATCATTATGCCGATCAGGATTACGTGCTCTACGTCTACGACGGTGAGGGGCGCGAGAAGTTCTATTCCGACCGCTTCCCCGCACGCTGGGATCGTATCGAGCGCCTATTTAAAGCGATCTCGACCGATCTGCTCACTCCTGCACAACCGCAGGAGCCGCCGCAAGCAAAGGCACATGCCGAAAACGAACCTCGTCCTGATACCGCTTATAGTGGTGGCTATCGCGTGCCCGTTGAGGTGCCGCCTTACACCGTCACAGAAGAAGGGAGTAATGAGAATCCTCCCCCACCAGGACCAGTACGCCCATCATAAATGCTTTTAGATATTTTTACGCTTTTATCTATCCTTGCACAATACGCAAGAATAGATAAAAGCGTAAAAATATCTAAAAGCAAGCCAGTTCTTATTGAATCCAATGGCCAGTTAGAAATTGCGTACAGAGAAAGAAAAAGATACTTCCCGCAACCAGCAGATAATTCATATGTACAAAGCGCGATTTCCCTATTTTTGCCAGGATAATAAATGCGGGAAAGATTTCCAGCAGGAAGCGAATCATTGATTTAAGCGTATATGGTGGGGTGGCTCCCCCTATTACAGGCACGCTATTGAGGAAGAGATAGAGCGCAAAAGCATAGATCAAATATGACCACTGGCTGCGTGGGAAACGCCACGGACCAAATAGTCCAAGCAGCAACAGTCCCAATATAAAGAGGTCTGTACCTGCCTGCATAGTATTGTGTAGACCCTGGAAACTAAGCAATCCCGAACTACTCAAAATAGCGCGAATTGACTCTTGTATACCATACCAGGGAAGCTCCAGATGGCGAAACCAGCCGCTCTGTACGCGTGAGAAGATAAAGAAATCGCCAAAATGCTTGTAGCAGTACAGCCCGAAAATGATCAGGCCGCCGGGTATTAAGAGGACTCCCAGACTGTCAAATCGAATATTTTGCCAGCGGTGCTGCCGCAGATATTCATAACAAAAAGGCAGCATGAGAAATACACCTGCCGAGCGTGTCAGGCAGCTCAGCAAGCCGAACGCGCCAGCCAGCCACCATTGTCCATGCCGCATAGCATAGAAACCGAGCAGGGTCAGGCATATAAAAAGCGATTCATTGTAAGCTGCTACCAGAAAAAAGGCCGAGGGAAAGAGTGAAAGATAGAGCACTGCACGATTTGCCTGCTCTTCGCCAACATCTTCATAGACGAGTTGATAGAGTACAACCGACATCACCAGGCTTGCCAGATTGGAAACAATAAGGCCTGTAACAAGTATATTATGCGTAAAGGGGACGGTGAAGCGCATAAGCACCGGATAGAGCGGAAAGAAGGCCGTAAGCGTCGGGACAGTATAGCTGTGTAGCGCAATATTTTCGAAATTACCTGTATCCCAGTGATCCCATGTGTGCCAGATCGTATTTAGTGCATAACTCTGCGGTGCAAAATCGCCCAGCACAAAAAGCACTGAGAGTGCTGAAGCGACTATACAAGCCACACGTATTGCAACATAGGTTGGTAAAATCTGCCAGAGTGCATGCCCCCATTTCCTGGTAAAAGCCTTCCATGCATTTAAATCTTCTATCATCTCTTCTTGAGGCAGAGTATCAACAGAAGGCGTTTGTACCTCTCCATCAAGCTGACCTGACGATGGAAGATCTTGTTTTGATGCATATGAATCCATTGCGTACTCTTCCAATAAATTTATCAAAAAGCCACAGATCGCATTTTATAGGTAACCTGTGGCTTATTGTGCACTTACTACTACTTCTCGTGTTGCTGTAAGTACTCTACTAACTCTTCTCGTTTGATCTGTATCTGTTTATTCTCAATGCCCATGCCTTCGGCTAGCATATGTTTGACCGATACAAGCCCATTGGCCAGTTCGTCTTCGCCTATGATGATGGCAAAGGCAGCAGTAGAAGCATTGGCCTGTTTCATCTGTGCTTTTCGGCTACGGTCGCCGTAGCTCATCTCGGCCTTTATACCCGCTTGTCGTAGTTGTGCTGTAATCTGTACGGCAGCATCCTTAAATGGAGGCTCTTTACTAAAGTAGACAACAAAGGCCCTGGTTGTGGGCTCGGCTGGCGGCACTATATTCTGGCGTTTTAGTTCCAGGATTACGCGCTCGATGCCCAGGCCAAAGCCGATGGCAGGTGTATGTGCGCCGCCAAAGATCTCGGCCATCCCATCGTAGCGTCCACCGCCGTTCAGTGCCACCTTGTCGCTTTTTGACGTAAACTCAAACACTG
Source organism: uncultured Chloroflexia bacterium (assembly GCA_963850365.1). Lineage (GTDB taxonomy): Bacteria > Chloroflexota > Ktedonobacteria > Ktedonobacterales > Ktedonobacteraceae > Dictyobacter. The sequence goes on along the minus strand of CAWKKX010000031.1, from coordinate 33,438 downwards.
TACGCGTATAGTAATCCAGTCCACGTACAATTAATGAATCCACTTCGTAAGGTATACCGTTGAAATCCAGAAAGCGTTTGACCGCCGTGAAGTGCGTTTCGCATGGTTCACACAGATGATCTGTAATGCGTGGTGCGCCAGCGATCTTGGGTTTATCCTGCGGCTCTTTGCAATCAAGTAGACGCAGTGGATTTTTATTGAAACGCATCTGGCAATCCTGACAGCAATCATTAAGTAGTGGACGATAGTAGTCCTTCAGCATCTCAATGTATTGTGGGCGGCAGTTGCGGTCGCCGATGCTATTGATATACACGCGCAGGGTTTTGATCAGGCCCAGTCGTGTATAGATCTGGTAGAGCAGACCAATCAACTCTGCATCGACGGCTGGATCGCTCTCGCCGAGCGCTTCACAGCCAAACTGGTGGTGTTCGCGATAGCGTCCCGCCTGTGGCTTCTCGCGTCGGAACATCGGCATGCTCATGTAATAGAGTTTTACTGGTTGGGGCAACTTAAACATACCGTGTTCAAGATACGCCCGCACAACGCCAGCCGTCCCCTCTGGTCGCAGCGAGATGTTCTGCCGATGTCCTTCTTTGTCGGCCCGGTCATCGAAGCTATACATCTCATGCTCAACGATGTCCGTCCCTTCGCCTGAGCTGCGGCGAAAAACGGTTGTATCTTCTAGTATGGGCGTCTCTATCCTTTGATAGCCATAGAGCTGCGCCACTTCCGCCGTAGTCTGCTCTATGAAACGCCAGTAAGCTTGTTCTTCAGGTAAAATGTCTCGAAAGCCCTGTAGGGCCCTATATTGTTCAGGCATAATCTTTATTTTCCCTCTACGCACATACGATCCCCGCTATTATAACAGATTAGTCAGCAGTATGCGCCAGGTCAGGAGCGAAAGACAGCTTTTTTGCTGTGGATATCTATTGTATTTCTACCTATGCGGCAACTATGGGGGGAGGAACAGATTTTATCACACCCTATCTTATTTATTTTCACAACTTTATTGCGCAAATAAATAAGATACGTAAAACCAGTTTTAAACGATCCAGTAACCGGTCAGATATTGCAGCAGCATAAAGCTCAGCAGTCCCCCCATTATAGTGAGGTAATACAGATTAAAGTTAGTGTGCTTACCAAGCATTGCCAGGATGATAAAGGCTGGAAAAATCTCTATCACTTGCCGCGAGAGCGACTGGACCGGGAAGTTTGTGGCCGGGAACATGATGAGAAACAGGTAGAAAGCTGCGGCATAAAGAGCGTAAGCCCATTGCCCTTTCTCTAATTTCCAGGGTCCTATGAAGCAAAGCATAGTCAGCGCGAGCATAAAAAGGCATGCCGCAAAGTCAATGATCGTGTGAATAGAGTTAAAGCTCAAAAATGGATTGTGCTTGATAATCAGGAGTGCATCAATAAACGTCATCCAGGGCGGTTGTAGCTGACGGCCCCAGGTGGCCTGGGCGTGTGAAAAGGCCAGGGCATCGTGGAAATGCAAAAAGCAATAGATTGCAAAAATCGCGACACCCATGGGGATGAGTAGCCCGCTTAAAACGTTGAAGCGCAACGCCCTCAATTGAAACTGATGCTGGCGTAAATATTCGTAGCAGAATGGTATCAGCAAAAATAAGCCGGAAGAGCGTGTGAGCGCAGCCAGCAAGCCGAAGATGCCCGCCTGCCACCAGCGCCCGCGACGTAGGGCATAAAAGCTGAGCAATGTCAGGCAGAGAAAAAGAGATTCGTTGTATGTTGCCACCAGGAAAAAGCTAGTTGGAAAGACCGCCATGTAAAGCACTGTACGTGTCGCCATGCTCTCGTTGAAATCATCTTTTACCAGTCGATAGAGCACCGCGAAGAGCATGATCCCCGCTATATTCGAGATGATCAATCCTGCAATAAACGGATCATGCGTCACCAGTGCCACGAAACGTTCCAGATATGGATAGAGTGGGAAAAAGGCCGTGCGGTAAATATGGTCGTACCCATGCAGCGCAATCGCTTTGAATTGACCTGAGTCCCAGCGATCCCATGTGGTAAGCAGCGTTTTGGGGTCCAATACAGTGATCGAGAAGTTCTTGATCGAGAAGAGGCTTGCCAGATAGGTAAGCATAGCAAATCCTATATGCGTTGCCAGATAGATAGGGAAAATATGTTTAAATGCATCTATCCAGTTCTGGCGTGCACTCTGTTCCGAATTTGCCTTGCTTATTGCTGTAGCAGTCTCTTTTCCTGCTAGATCCGCATCATTATTCATCGACTTCGTTCGCAGATGGTAGCTGCGTATTTTGGTTTTGGTCGCTGTTGCCTCGATTTTGTTCTTCTGAATAAGAGATTGAAGATGACATAAAATATCCTACATTGCTAAAATAGATTTATAATTATCTGTTAATACAAACGCTTTCGCGAAAAGCAGGTAACGCGTGAGTTCAATTTCAAGGGTTATTATAGTACTGCTGAGTGGTAATTTAATTTACCATTAATAGTATACATGTTATAAATGTGTAGGTCTATGCACCCATGTGATTCAAGGTGGTAGGATAGCCTGGATAGAGATTTTTGTGACATGGGCTGTTTCCATTCGTTCCTAGTTTAGAAGAATAGACGCCATAGAGATGCTGCAATGAACTAAATGCAACGGTCGTAATTGCTCTGGCAAGCTTCAAATGGCGGCTCACCGCGTAGCGACGACCCTTGTGGTTGTCGTCGTGGAACGGCCTGTCGAGCCGAGCCACGACGACCCCACAGGGGCACGGCAGACCACAAGGGATTGTCGCTACGCGGCCTCCCGTCACATGAACTAGAATACAATGGTTTAATGGATTGGAAGAGAAGAAGCGATGGAATTTGTCGGTAGCAACGAAGAAAAGGTATCTGATAATCTTACCCCCACTGCTGCAAACAATGCGACTGGGCATCCGCAAGCAGCCAGCCGGGCCTCTCGTGTGCCCTGGTATTGGGTAATGACAGTTCTGTTATTTCTCGTCGCGCTAGGCTGTAATTTTTATCGTTTGGGAGCACCTAGCATCTGGTTTGATGAGGCATTTTCGGTCGAATTGGCTCGGCAGCCGTTGCCATTGATGTGGCATATTATCTTTGGCCCTGAACCAAATATGGAATTGTATTATTTGTTCCTGCACTTCTGGCTTGGGTTTACGGGTTGGCTTGGTCTGAATCCGACTGAGGTCGTTGTACGTTTTCCTTCGGCTATTTTTTCGGCGCTCAGTACAGCTGTGCTCTTTGCTTTAGGGCGACGCTTCCTGGGCACTATGGCAGCCTGTGTAGGTACGCTTCTTTATCTTTTGAACTATTTGCAGCTTATTTATGCGCAGCAGACACGGGCCTATGCATTACAACTACTTTTGCTCTGTATTGCCTGGTATGCTCTGTTGGCTGTATTGCATATAAAAAATACGCAGAATATGCAGAAACAGAGTATTCGTTGGTGGCTCTGCTATTGTATCGCTATGGTTCTTGCCATCTATACCCATCTATTTTCCGGGCTAATCTTACTCGCTCAAATCGTTGCCTTTGCTGGCTTTGTATTGCTGCCTAATGTATGGCGCGTACAAGCTCGTAAGGCTGTGCGTGCGTATATCGTGAGCCTTGTCGTTATTGGCATCTTGAGCTTTCCAATGTTTTTGGAAAGCTTACAGGGGGCTAAAACAGGCTGGCTGCCGGTGCCGCATTGGGGCGATCTGCCTGCGCTTTTCTTTATGATCAGTGGCTATAACAAACGCTATCTGGTTGTTGGCACGGTCTTTGTGCTGCTGGGTCTATGTGCGTTGGCCGCTGCTTATTGTATGCGCTCTATTCCTGCTCTCTGGCGTTTGGTACAGAAGAAGCAAGTGTTGAGTGATGAGGTTACTCGTGCTCAGAATATTGTGCCGTTTGCCTGGTCGTTGTTGTGCTGGCTGATTGTCCCGATAGTGGTGAGCTATGTGATTTCTCATGGGTCGATTCGGCTCTTCTCCACGCGCTATCTGGTAACGGTTGTGCCTGCACTTTGTTTACTCTTTGTGGCTTGTATCGTCCTTGTGCGCTGGCGCGTGGTGCAAATTGTGCTTATGCTGGTGCTGGTTGTGCTGGCTGCTACATCAGTTCCACTCTATTATCAAAGTGCGCAGGTCGAGGACTGGAATTCAACGGTTCACTGGCTCGAACAGCAGTATAAAAACGGCGATGGCCTTGTTTGCTACGATAATGAGATAACGCAGGGTTGCCAGATTGCGGTGGAATATTATTTGCATGCCTATCCAGGTGCAGCTCATTTCTCGCCCGACTCGCCCGGTGGCTTCTCCTGGGAGAACTTTGGGCCTGCCCATCCTGCAGCCGGAGGGTATGCGGCTGCGCTTGATACTCATGCGCTGGCTGCCTATGCCGCTACTCACCCGCGTATCTTCCTTATTGTTGGGCGTGTGCCTGATGACGCGGGCGCTGCTCGTGTGCAGTCTACGCAACAATGGCTTGATACCACGTATCATTTTATTGATCGTATATCGACACGTACTGTTACTATTCGCTTATATGCTACACATCCATGAGACTGGACTTTGCAAAATGCCACTATCAATTCGGACAATTACAACATCAGTACCAGAGAATGTATCTTCTGATCTGGCAGGAGTTGCACAGGCGGGCTCTCAGGATCAGGATCAGGATACTCAGCGTGTTCCACTGTGGTCCGCTATTATCCTTCCATTGCTGGTAACTCGTTTCCTTTTGTTACTTATCGGAGTTGTGACGACCTACTATATTGTTCCTCTTATTGACCGTCATCAACCTATTCATATGGGTGACCAGGGCAGAGAATTCCCTGCGATGCTCTGGTTGATGTGGCTGCGTTTTGATAGTAATTTCTATATTGGGATTGCTCAGAGTGGATATTGGGATGCGGCTTCGCTGCATGGTGCAAGTAACTGGGCCTTTTTCCCGCTCTTCCCGCTGCTGATACGCTTACTGGCTTTCCCCTTTGGTACGAGCACGATGGCGCTTACTTTTGCCGCTATTGTCGTTGTAAATTGTGCGACTATCGTGGCTGCTATCTATTTATATAAGCTTACGGCTAAAGAATTAAGTCACGCGATGGCAGCTCGTGCTGTTTTTTATCTTGCGCTCTTTCCGTTAAGTTATTATCTTTCGGCGGTCTATCCAGAGTCGCTCTTTCTTGCGTTGTCTATCGCGTGTGTCTATTATGCACGGACGCGGCGTTGGTGGCTGGCTGGCCTGTGTGGGGCCCTGGCTGCTTTGACGCGACCACAAGGTGTGTTGCTGGCTGCGGTCGTGGGTTGGGAGTACTGGCAGTGTCTTGCCGATCAGTATTATCCATTCGAAGTGCGTTCGCGGGACTGGTTTGCTGCTGCTATATACTGGGTGAAAACAAGAGTTGTTGGCTTGCTGCGCTCCCTGCGCTCCTGGCAGACATGGCGTGGTATTGCGGCACTATTGTTGATCCCCTCTGGTCTGGCCCTCTTTTGCTTTTATGGTAAATGGAAGGTTGGCACATTTCTACCTTTCACTATAACGGAGCGCACGGGCTGGGGACGGCACTTTAGTAACCCCATAAAATTTCTTTTCGAAACTTTTACTCATCCGGTGGCTGCCAGTCCTTATGACTGGAACTTTTATGGGTTAAACATTGTATGTATGCTTGTTATGCTTGTTATGCTCCCCCTGATTTTTCGTAGATTGCCGAGTATCTATGGCATCTTTACGTTGCTCTTTTTTATTATGCCCCTGACAACCAGTTCGTTACAGAGTAGCGCCCGTTTTACTATGGGTATCTTTCCTATCTATCTGTGGCTGGCCTGGTGGACTTCTCGGGGGAGTAGCGAACAGCAGATGCGTCGTCACACATACACGGTCGCTGCTTTCGGTATCTTACTAGCGCTTGCTACCGTCTTGCTTGTATTAGGGGTCTACTCAATGTCGTGATATAGCTTTATATTTGCTCTTGCGTATACTTTGTATATTATCACTACGTTCAATATAAAGAGTGAGAAGAGAGCCTATTGGCAGGTTCCTGGTCGTTGTGTATAGATCCATTGGTGGGGTAGATTGTGTAATGTGTGGTCAAAGTGTGACCCCATACGATATAAGAATATGGTTGTGTAAAATTGTTTAGTCAGGTGGGGTAGATTGTGTAATTTGTGGTCAAAGCATAGTCTCATACGATATAAGAATGTAGCTTTAAAAAATTACGTAATTATGTCTGTTTGCCAGATGGACAATTGTTTTGGGAGCCAAATATGCCTGCAACGTTCCATGATCTCTATAGTAATTTGCTTAACGAAGTCTTTCTGGTACGTGCACGAGAGCAATTGGAGCAAGGTGTTGATGGGTTGGTGTTTGCAGATGTATATGCAGAGCAGGGCAAGCCGGATTTTGCGCTGGCCCATCTACTCATGGTTGACGCTTCCGATGATGTAAAACGTGATATTCTGGCCCGTTCTTATGAACGGCGTGCCGATCTCACTGAAGAGAAGGCGGAAACTTTCGCTCAACAATTCCATCGGCCCTTTCCTCTCGTCATGCTGGAGGCCCAAAAAGATCGTCTGTCCGCCTCTCAGGTGCGGCAAGGGAAGCGCGTACGCCGGAATATGAAATCGTTAAATGTTCAATAATCTATGTCCGTTTGCTATATGTTCGCTGTCTGTTCAATGTAGTGGAATAGATGTGCTGAGGTGAACTAGTCTTTGTAGGAGATACTCTTTGTTGATCGAGAATGTTATTGAAACTGTCGATACAAACATTCCTCTGTCATCCTCAAAATCGCTGTTCGCTATGCGGAGGAAAGCATCTCTACTGCCTCTGATTGGCTGTACTCTTGCCTACGTTCTCTGCATCCTGTTCAGTGTTGCTCTGATTTTTAATGTATCGGGACTTGACAAGAACGAATGGTGGGTCAGTATAAAACTGGCCTGGTTTGGGAAGTGGATTCCTTCTAATTTAGATCTGGCTAGCAGTGCTTATTTGTCGCGCGAGAAGACGGGTTACCTGGAGCTTGTGGTCTTGCTGGCCTGTATGTTTGCTATCTATGGCTTAGCTACTTTATACGCTTATCTACATACACAGTATGGTTTCAATAAAAATGTCCAGCGCTTGATCTGGCTGGGTGCAATCGTTGGGGGCGGCATTTATTTGTTTACGCCAGGCATTCTGACCAGCGATATCTATTCATATGCCAGTTATGGACGATTACTTGCTTTTTATGCCGCGAATCCCTATTTTGTGCCTCCTTCGGCCTTCCCTCATGATGCAATTTATAATTGGGTCTACTGGAAGGATACTGTCTCTATCTATGGACCGATCTGGACGGCGGTGTCTGTTTTGCTCTCGTTTATAAGTGGCACCGGGCAGATGGGGGTGATCTTTACCTTTCGCGTATTTGCCTTTGCGGCTCACCTGCTCAATATTGCTCTGGTGGCTGCTACTTTGCGTTCTATGCAGCGTTCGTATCGTACGGTGACGGTTGGTACGTTGCTCTATGCCTGGAATCCTCTTGTGCTTGCGGAAAGTAGCCTTGGTGCACATAACGATGTCTTTATGGTTACGTTTCTCTTGCTCGGCTTGCTCTTGTGTGCACGAGCGGAAGTGCGTGCCACGCTTGCCCGCCCTCGTGGCTATATTCCTCCGTTGCTGGCTTTTACTTTTGCTACTCTCATTAAGTTTAGTGCAGCCCCTGCTGTTGCGGTCTTTATTATCGCGCTTTTCTGCTACACGGCACGTTTTACAGGAGGACAGAATAGGCGTTTGTCCTGGCGTCCGGCTGTAGTGACAGGTGTTACGGCGAGCTGTATAAGTGTCGGGGTGGTTCTCGTTCTCTACGGGCCTTTCTGGTTTGGTCATAGTGTGGCTGATGTGGTCAATAGCTTTTCTTCTCTGCCTTCGGCTATGGAGTCTTTCAACTCGGTCCTTTCGGCCCTTTCATATCTGCATGCAACGCGTAGTTTACCTGCTGCTTTGTACTTTCTACTGGATCGTAAACTATGGAATGTGATTACAATTCTGGCCCTTGGGTTGCCAATTGTGATTGGTAGCATTTACTTGTGGCGTGCCCCAACTGCGCGTACTGTTGCTCTGGTGACGCTGGCTTCGCTGTCTGCTTTTCTAGTGGTGACACCGTGGTTTTTTGCCTGGTATCTCACGTGGATTGTGGGGCTTGCCGTTGTCTGCTTGCCTGTTACGGCCAGTCGTTTCGGACGGGCTCTGGTCGCATTTGTGCTGACTTTTTCGGCGACTGCGTTTCTGACCTATTATTCAACCCTGGTGGGCTGGATTCTTCTCGATATGCATCCTGCAGTTGCTTCGTGGGCTCTTCGCGTGGCTATTGAAGCATTTGGTGTGCCCCTGTTGATGTTTTTCGTTGTGTTGCGCTTCTGGCCAGAGAAGGAAGTAAAGTCAGTTCTGGCCATGATTTTGGTATATATTTTTCCATCCTTTTGCCCAGCAAAAAGATGGAAAAATATATACCAAAATCATGTTTTACTCTTCGTCAGGTGTAGTTGCCTCGTCGGTCACTGCTGGTACGAGGTCCGCTTTTTCATTTACCTCTTCGGTGTCGGTTGACTCGTTTTCTGTATCTAGTGCCTCATCCTCCTCACTTCCCTGTACTTTTTTGCCGTTGGTCGTAGCAATTGCGACAACTGAATCGCCCTCGCCCAGATTCATGAGGGTGACGCCTTGTGTTGCACGTCCACTGGTCTTGATACGTGTCACGTCGGTGCGAATGACGACTCCGCTGGCTGAGATGACCATGAGGTCGCTGTCCAGTTCGCTAATCATACGTGCCGCTGCGACTGGCCCGGTCTTCTCAGTTACCTTTGAGGTGATGACGCCGCCGCCGCCGCGATTGTGGCGTGGATAATCTTCGATCAGTGTGCGCTTCCCATAGCCATATTCTGTCACGATGAGCAGCGAGCAGTCTGCTTGTGCCAGATTGAGCGAAACAACGGTATCGCCTTTGTCCAGACGAATGCCACGCACTCCGCCGCTGGTGCGTGAAGCCAGGCGTAAGTCATCGACGCCGAAGCGAATTGCTTGCCCCTGGGCAGTGATTAACAGGATATCATCGCCGTTGCTAGCGAGCTTGGCTCCGATCAGTTCGTCGTCCTCTTCCAGGTTCATAGCAATCAGGCCTTGCCGACGTACGACTTCGAACTCGCTCATTGCGGTTTTTTTGACCTCGCCCTTCTGGGTGGCGACGATCATAACGTCACCGTCTGCCCCTTTGGGTACAGAGACGATGGCGGTAACGCGTTCGCGTTGCTCAATGGCGATCATGTTGATGAGATGGTCACCCTTGGCGGTGCGGCTTACATCGGGTAGTTCGTATGCGCGAAGTTGGAAGACACGTCCACGGTCGGTAAAAAAGAGCAGGCTATCATGTGTGTGGGTGACCAGGAGCTGGCGTACGGTATCATCTTCACGAGTCGCCATGCCTGTGACGCCGCGTCCACCGCGACGTTGTGCCCGGTAGGTATTGGAGGGCAGGCGTTTGATATAGCCTTTCTCGGTGAGGGTGACGACCACCTCTTCGTTTGGTATCAGGTCCTCGTCTCTGAAATCGCTGGCCTCTGTTTCGATAATTTCTGTACGCCGGGCATCGCCATACTTCTCTTTGAGCTCTTTGAGGTCTTCTTTAATCAAACTGCGAATCTCGTTGATGTCGCCTAAGAGTATCTGGTAGTAGGCGATATTTTTAAGCACTTCGCTTAGCTCGTCTTCGATTTTCTTTTGTTCCATCGAAGCCAGGCGTGCCAGGCGCATATCCAGGATAGCTTTGCCCTGCTCATCAGAGAAGCCAAACTGTTCGCGTAGTGTGACCAGACCGTCATCGTATGCTGATCGTGATGCACGGATAATGGCGATTATTGCATCCAGGTTGTCCAGCGCGATCTTTAAGCCGTCCAGTATATGTTTGCGTGCTTCTGCTTTCGCCAACTCATATTTTGTGCGGCGTGTCAGCACGATCTCACGGTGGCTAATGTAGTTCTGTAAAAATTTCTTCAGTGTGAGGGTCTGTGGTTGCTGATCTACCAGTGCGAGCATATTTGTATTAAATGCGGCCTGCATCGCAGTATATTTATATAATGCATTGAGCACGCTATCCATGTTGGCATCGCGCTTCAGCTCGATATACATACGCATACCCTGGCGGTCGGACTCATCACGAACTTCGGAGATACCATCGATCCTCTTGTCACGAACCAGTTCGGCAATTTTCTTGACCAGCTCTGCTTTGTTGACCTGATAAGGTAGCTCGGTGACGATGATACTCATGCGACCGCGCTCGGTCTCTTCGACCTGTGTGCGTGCACGAATGACAACGCGACCTCGCCCATTGGCATAGGTGTTGCGGATGCCCTCTCGCCCCTGGATAATGCCACCTGTGGGGAAGTCTGGCCCACGAATGATGCGTGCCAGGTCTTCGGTCGTCGCTTCGGGATTGTCGATCAGGTAGTCGATGCCATTACAGACTTCGATAAGGTTGTGTGGTGGGATATTTGTTGCCATACCCACTGCAATGCCGGTTGAGCCGTTTAAGAGCAGGTTTGGTAAGCGTGCGGGCATAACGGAGGGTTCTTCTGTCTGGTTATCGTAGTTTGGTCGAAAATCTACTGTGTCCTTTTCGATGTCGCGTAGAAGCTCGTCGGCAATGGCAGCCATTTTTGCTTCTGTGTAACGCATGGCCGCTGGCGGATCATCATCTTGCGAACCGAAGTTGCCTTGCCCAAGGATAAGCGGATAGCGCATCGACCAGGGTTGGGCCATGCGTACAAGTGAGTCGTAGACAGCCGAATCGCCGTGAGGATGGTAGCTCTTCAGTACTTCGCCTACTGTACCTGCACACTTGCGGAATTGTCTCGTCGATTGTAGACCCATCTGGTCCATTGCGTACAGCACACGTCTATGAACTGGTTTCAGGCCATCTCGCACATCGGGGAGCGCACGGCTTACAATGACGCTCATGGAGTAGTCGAGATAGGCTCCTGTCATTTCTGTCACGATATTAACGGGCTTAACATTGCCGGGTTCCATAAAAACTTCCTCACCAAAAAGTAAGACATAGCCTGAAGGCGATATCGGATTGAAGCATTGATTGATTGATTGATTGAGTGGGAGGGGTCTTAAAAATTTAATCCTACCTGTTCCTATTATAGCACATTTGGGCTGGGTTTACGAATTTACATTCCAATTGGCATATCCAAAAAGTGTAGTTCTTCGCGAGAATGCTGGCTTGTCTCGGGCTTCGGCACAGGCAAATATTTCGTGCTTTTAATTGCATTACATTGCAATAACATGCTATGATGTAAAAATATAAATTGCTGTAAGAAAAGGATAAAGGTGTAGACACAGAAGGCGTGAGTATGTGGAAGTGTAAGTGGATGTATAAAATTGTGCTGGAGAGGCTAGGTTTTGTACCTGACTTGTGGTATGATTAGGTGCAAGAAGAGATTTTAGTGGTAGTGTTATCCTGCTCATATTGTCAGCTTGGTGACACCAATCATAGCCTGGCTGAGGCATACTTTGTTGCCGTACTGTACTATATCGTAACTATATCGTAATCGTGTCGTGACTGTATCGTACAATACTATTCTGATCAGGTTGAACTGATGCTTTGAGGTAATACACATGGCTGAGCAATCCAAAAAGGAAAAGGCGAAGGCTGGGTCGGTGTCTCATGATCCCTGGCGTTCGGGCCGCACTCGCTTTGACCTTTTGCGCTTCAGAATGGGGCGCGATAAAATGTGGCATTTTTCGGGTCAGCAGGAGGGGGAAGAGGTGCGCCTGGTGGTGCGTAAGCACTGGTGGTTCCTGATAAAACCTGCGCTGCCGTTTCTGGTTGCACTGATTGTGCTTTTCTTAATTAGCGGGGGCATCTTTATAAACTCTTCTCTGGCTTCAATAGGGGTCTACCTTGAAATTGCTGCTTTTGTTGCGGTACTGATTACGGGTGCCTGGTTTGCTTATCGCGATCTGGTACTCTGGTGGTACGAAACATACATTATTACCAATAAGCGTATTATTAATGCGCGTGGTCTCCTGGAACCGACACGCCAACAAACTCCTCTTGAGAGAGTGCAGCAGGTGGGTGTAGGTGTGGAAACGCCGATAGGGTTAATCCTGGGCTTTGGTATGGTGCATGTCTATCTCACTGGTGGCGATTTTCTGATGAAAAATGTGCCCAATCCCAGAGATGTACGCGATGCGATCCTGGGTGTTACGGAGAGTCTCAAAGCGGCTAGCAAGCCAAAGGATGCGCCGGCCCTGAAACCGAAAGATCCTGATCTTGCTGAAGTGCTTGAGTCGCTGGCAAAGGCGAAGCCTGTACCAAAGTTACCAAATGTTGATGAGGACTTACCCTTGCGCCGCAATCAGGGTTTTCTGGGTCCGCGTCGTACTTTTGGTGGTATTTTGAATATTTCTGCCGATGTGCGTTATGTTTCAGGCGAGTATACTGTTAAGTATGTGCAACGTTCACAATATATATTGTGGCGCAACTTACTAATTCCCGGCCTCTTGCTTGTGATTGTGTTCCCCATCGCTCTGTTTGCACCTGGCACAGGGATGGTCTCAGCTGCTCTCTGGACGTACTGGTGGCTCTTTATGGGCCTGGTGATTCTGAGTTTGCTGGTTGCCCTTGCCCTGGTATACACAAATTATATTGATGATATTTATATCCTGACCAATCGACGCATTGTTGATATTCATCGTAGCTTCATCTTTTTTTATGAGGCTCGTATTGAGACGGAATATAAGAATATTCGTGATGTGAAGGTGAAAGTTCCCAATGTGATCGAACGTTTCCTTGATGTGGGTAATGTCTATGTGGAGACACCAGGCAGCAGTCCCGATATCATTTTAGCGGGAGTGGACCATCCCTTTGTGCTGCAGGATGAGATATCGGGTATCAAAGCTCACAAGGAGAAAGAGGATGCGGCCAATAAAGAGAATAACGAGAAGAAGAATCTCTACAATTGGTTCAGTACAGTCGTAACAAAGATTGAGGAGACTTCGAAGGGCCGAGGAACCCCCAATCTTAAAAATATGGATCTGCTGACTGCGATGGCTTGTGCACAGGAGTTTGGCCTGGATGTGTCGGTATGGGGCGAGGCGGTCGATAATCCTAGCGTTCCTCCTGGCCACGTTGTGCATCAAAATCCTCCTCCCGGCACGGTGATGGAGAAGGGTAGCAAGATTGAGATTGTACTGAGTAAGCGTGCTTTGCTGGTGGATTAGCTGCATGGCAGGCCTTCTTCTCGACTTTGCTCACACAACTCTAGCACAGAGGGGATAGAAACGCACGCTATCCTCTCTCTCTGATTTCAGATGTTCAGCAAGCTTTGCCTGCCAGGGAACGAAAAGAATGATGAAGATCAGAAGGATGAAGGCGAGATTTTTTCTCGCGCACCTTCAAGATACACACGCATCTTTTGAGCTTGTGTATAGGAAACGGGTGCGTGCCCATGGAAGAAGGGAAGAGCAAGATCGATGCTTTGCAGCGCTTTCCCCAACCATCCACGGCGCTCCTCTGCTTTTTCCGATTGAGTGGCGCGGTCCCAATACAGTTGGGCAAGCCTGGCATGCGTTCTGGCCCAGTCTAATGGCTGCTCCTCTTGGCGATTGACCTTGAGTAAGGCTTTGCAGCCGGCAATAGCGTCATCCAGGTCTTGAATGTGGATCTCCCTCTCGATTGTTGAGCGTATATGTTGCGCTTTTTCATAGGAACCCGGAGCCTCTTCACGAAAGATCGGTAGCGTCTGATCAATGCTTTGTAGTGCTTCTGCTAAGAACATGTCACGTTCCTCTCTCTGTTCTGCCAAGGCTCTTCGCTCCCAATAGAGCTCCGCTAGCTTCAAATATATTCTTGCACAATCTAAACGCTTGTCATCCTGTGTATAGACACGTAACCAGGCTTTACAGCCAACGATGGCGTCATCTAACGTTGCTCTGTCTGGGAGTTGGCTTGCTTGCATTTCTGGCATGCGACTCTGTTGAAGATCGATCTGCGTCAGGCCAAGTGCTTGAGCGATTGCGATTATTTGTTCCTCACCCAGACGCTTGATCTGATGATGCTCAATTTTAGAGATATACCCACGGCCATTTTTGCCAAAGCCAGCTCGAACTGCTAGATCTGTGACGGTCATCCCGTGAAATCTGCGCCAGGCACGAATCGTGACCCCTAACCCACCTTCGGATGGAACAGAAGGCTCAAGTTCTCTTTCTCTTCGACCTCTCACGCTTGTCCTTTCCTTGATTATGTGCCAACAGAGATTGTTTTCTCTTCTCCGAAAACAATCATCCCAGGCCCCGATTCGCATTGCATTGCATCGACGTTCCTATTTGTTAATCAACAAACTCCAATTAAGAGTATACATGCTTCAAATGTCATTGACAAGTGCTTTCCCTCTAAGTATGCTTAAAGCAGAAAGGAAACAATCTTCAATAATATCAAATTGGAGATTCTCCAGGTAGCTTGTAGATTCGCTCTTCATAGTGTGTCCCTCTTCATCACACCATTTCAACAACTGAGAGTGTGCATGCCGTTTCTCTTTTGCAGTTCTCCAGGATATTCAACAATGATTGGGATCAGTCGTGTCCCTCGCGGGACGCCAATTGTAAGGAAAAGGAAAAAAACAGATGAGAGGCCGAAGAGAGGAAGAACTTGCCTCCCATTCACCAGCAGAAAACGGGTTGGGAACGGCTATTCGTGCTTGGCGCAGATTTCGTGGCCTGACCGTCACGGATCTGGCGGTTCAGGCTGGCTTTGGCAAAAATGGTCGTGGCTACATTTCTAGAATTGAGCATAGCCAGATTCGGCATCTGGGCGACGAACGTTTGAAGCGCATCGCAACGGCACTTCAACTGCAAAACGCCGACCTCCTCCTGCATCGAATGCCGGAGGTACAGAAGGAAGCATCTGCACATGATCTCGATGAAGCAATCATGTGTGGGAAAGCCCTGCTTTACGTATGTCGAGAAAAGTCGTTTGATTGGGCACGTATGCAGTTGCTGCTCGCTAAATTGTATCAGGAGCGTGCGGCAGCATCACAGACAACGGTTGCGAAACACACCGCGCTCATCGATGCTCAACACTGTATTGAATGCTCATTCCTTGTTTTCACTGTGAATACAACACCTCAGAGCTTTCAGGAAGCAATGCAGATTGGCCGCGAAATCGATGCGGTCCTGGACGCCTCGATTATTGCTGGCAGCATTGCCTTGTTGAAGCGATGCTTACCCCAATCACTCGATTGGGCTCGCGTACAATTGTTGCTCGCGAGATCCTATTGCAAGCGTGCGAAGATGTTACAGGGGTTGGCCGCTCAAACCGCCCTCACCAGAGCTCAACATTGTATAGGCGTCGCTCTTCCCATTTTTACCCAAAAACAGGCGCAACGGAGCTTAAAAGAAGCCAGGCAACTCTCTGAGGAGATCATGGATGCTATCAAGCAGATGGATGCGTTGTAAATTATCAGGTCAATAGCAGGTGCAAACATAAAGAAGGCCTGACACAAACAGTCAAAGGAACAGGAGAGATTAGCATGGAAAAAGAAAAAGTCGTCTTCTTTCTGGATTATGCGAACATAAGTAGGGCTGTCCGGGAGAAACGATATCGTTTAAACTATCACGATTTGCTGCACTATGTTGGTGAGGATCGCTTCCTCATCGATGCCTATTGTTACGTTCCTATTAATCCTCGCAACGAGCATCGCCTGGATCGGGATATCGAGGAGCTCTGGCGAGCTGGCTATATCGTGAATACCAAGATGGGAAGTATTGCCGGTGGAACGTATCGATGCAATTTTGATGTAGAAATCACAATGGATATAGTAAAGGTTGTGTACCAGATGAAACCGGACATTATTGTCGTTGCAACCAGCAACGCTGATTTTGTCTCGCTTCTGCAGGACGTAAGAAAATCCGGGGTGCGCGTCGAGGTCGCTGCGTTTGAAGAGACGCTGAGCGCAGAGTTTCTACTCAAATGCTCAGGGTTTATCGATTTAGCGGTGTACTACGAAGAGTATCTTGCCATACAAAAAAGTGAGCAAGAGAAGGAAAATGTGGAAGAGCTGTACAAAGATCTCATCCAGTCACAAGAAAGTGATCTTCACACGGCACTTGAGGATG
Source organism: uncultured Chloroflexia bacterium (assembly GCA_963850365.1). Classification (GTDB taxonomy): domain Bacteria; phylum Chloroflexota; class Ktedonobacteria; order Ktedonobacterales; family Ktedonobacteraceae; genus Dictyobacter. Next base: position 17,307 of record CAWKKX010000031.1, on the reverse strand, counting down.
ATAGAAAACTGGCAGCGGGTCGAGAGGACGACAAGACAAGCGTTCTTACTCTTGACAGTATCGAGAACGGAAACGAGAACGATGCAGACGAGTTGGACATTTCCATCTCTAACAATAAAGGAGAACATGCTCATGGCGATCATTAATGGCAGAAGGATTCAGGTTCCGCCTGCAGGTATTACCGGTCAAGATCTCATCCAGCAGGTAAATCCTGGTCCTGGTCGGCGTCCAGTCATGCAACAAGGCGTGGCGTTTCGACCGGTCCGGTCAGATTATACCTATACACCAGCGGAGTTGTTTGATAAAAATGGTCATCCCGTCAAAATTACCACCATCCCTGACCGGACCAAGGGGATGGTCACCTATGGAGGAAACCGAACAGATCTTTCAAAACAGATCATCACAGAACAGGTCTACGATATTGCAGAAAAGTTGTTTCGGAAAGGTGTCTCGTTCGATGAAGAGCATGCCGATTGGATGATTGCCAATAACTATGTCTTACCACCGCTCTGGCATCCCATTGCGAGAACAACCGATCTGCTGATCATCTTTCCCACCGAGTACCCGGAGTTGCCACCGGTTGGGTTTTATCTCAAAGAAGATATTCCCCTTTCCGTCAATGGACACCTGTATCAGTCGGCGTATCATGATGCATGTACTGATCCGTTAACGCAGGGCTGGAAGTGGTATTGCGTCTATATTAACGCCGGTAGTTGGCAACCCGCTCCAGTACGGTTTGCTGGCGATTGGAGGAAGGGCGATAGCCTCTGGACGTACTTTACATTGATCAGCGAAGTGTTATCGGGGACAGACGAATGAGCACACAGGGACGCTATCTCATCAAATTTAAACAAGGTGATCTTGCACATCTGCGAGCGAGGCTGCTCGGCGACCTCTCAAGAGAGCAGTTTGCAGTGCTCCTGGGAAAGACGCGGAAGATTAATGGATACACGATCATAAATGTCATCGATCTTCTGTTTCCGGCACCAGCGGACTATGCGCAGCAGAGTGTGACCTTTTTACGCATCAAGAAAGATTTCATCCATCGATCACTCGTGGAACTCACCGAAAGATACGATGTTGATACACTGATCGATGTGCATACTCATCCGTTCTCCCAGGGGCGCGTCTCGTTCTCGGCCACCGACGATGCAGATGAGCGAGCATTCTTCCAGTTTTTGAACGAGACGTTTGTTAACATCAACTATGCCAGCATCGTTTTCTCGCAACGACAGTACTCCGCACGGTTCTGGTCGGTCAGGAGTCGTGCGATTGTTGCCAGAAATGCGCTGATAAAAACGCAAACGCGTCACGAGCATGTTGGCAGCTCCGACGTTCACTCAGTTAGCGATGAGGAGGATGACAAAACGTCGTTGACAGACGTTGGCGGCTTTTTCCATCGGAGTGCCTTAGTGCTTGGGATGGATGTGATGCGTGACATCATGCATGATCAGGTTATCTCCATCGTGGGCGTCGGTGGACTAGGTTCAATTGTCGCAGAGCATCTTATCCATATGGGCTTTCATGAGATCAACCTCATCGACCCTGATGTCCTGGAAGTATCGAACTTGAACCGCATCGTCGGAGCCTATTACGAAGACGCGCAACAGCATCGCTCGAAAGTGGATGTGGTCAAAAGACATCTTATCAACATCAATCCAAATGCAACGGTTTTGGCCTGCAAGAAGGATGTGCACGACCAGGAGGTAGAATGCGTCCTGGCACTCTCCGATTGGATCATCGTGGCAACCGATAACCATGCAAGCCGACTCCGAGCTCAGGAACTGTCAGTTGCGTACTTTGTGCCGTTCCTCTCGGTCGGAGTAAACATTACTGTAAAAGGCAGTACCATTGAAGATATGAGTGGAGAGGTAATTACTGCCAGAGTGGGAGATCACCTGTGTTTACAGTGCCTCAATCGTATCAATCCTATTCACGTTGCAAGCGAGAGACATCCAGATACGACGGTGAGAACTGCGCTGGTGAAAAGGGGGTATGTGACCGGGAAGGAGGTCAAAGAGCCTGCGGTCAAGACACTTAATACCTTCATCGCAACGATGGCCGTAGAGATGTTGGTCAATCAATATACCGATGCGAGAAGGCACGTGCCCATTCTGGTCTATGAAAACAATGGATCTCAGTGTGTGTACGAGGATCGAGAGAGCGTGCAGCAAAGAAACAAGCAGTGTTTTCTCTGCAACATCTGACGGTCGCCTTTTCACCTGGACATACCAGCAGCAGCAGGATAACACCTTTTTCGTTGCCGGTGTGTCCAGGGCAAGCGGGCTGTATCTCTACAGAAAGTGAAGCAGATGAAGGAGAAAAAAACAGTTGGAGGCCAGCGTCCACGCCCGGCACCTGATCTTGCGATTCGCAGCCGCCTCTCCTGGGGTGCATTGGAGCAGGAAGTGGTGCGTATGCAAAAGCAGATTGCACAGGCCAGCCAGTCTGGGAAGAAACAGTCCATCCACACGCTCCAACAGCGATTGCTGGAATCAGAGGCCGCCAGACTCCTGGCCGTTCGCCGGGTCGCCAAAGACAACCAGGGAAAGGATACCGCCGGGGTTGATGGTGTCAAATCCCTCACTGCCCAGGAGCGGCTGGCAATGGCGGACGTCATTCATCCCATGCACTGGAAACATCAGCCGGCGCTCCCGGTCAGGCGTGTATGGATTCCAAAGCCGGGGACCACCGAATGGCGTCCCCTTGCTATTCTGCCGATGATCGACCGCTGCAAGCAAGCGCTGGTGAAGCTGGCACTTGAACCAGAATGGGAGGTGAAATTTGAAGCTCATAGTTATGGCTTCCGTCCTGGGCGTAGCACCCACGATGCCATCGCCGCCATCCTGGTCGCGATAGAGCGCCGTCCAGCCTTTGTATTCAATGCCGATATTGAAGCGGCATTCGATCATGTGAGCCAGCACGTGGTCCTGGAGAAGCTGCAAACCTTTCCAGCCCTCAAGCAAGCGATCAACGCCTGGTTCACAGCGGGAGTTATGGATGGCAACACCTATAGCACCAGCGAGAAGGGGATAGCCCAGGGAGGCGTTCTCTCGCCTTTGCTTATGAACATTGCATTGCACGGAATGGAAGCGGTCGTCTTGGAAAGCACTGCCAACGGTCAGATCAGGGAACCGCCACTTCTGGTACGGTATGCGGATAATTTTGTGATTGTGCACCCGGACCTGAGTGCATTGCAGCAGGCAATCAGGCACGCTAGGCGCTGGTTAGCAACGATAGGGCTCCGTCTCCACCCTCAAAAGACGCATATCACGCATACCCTGACGCCCTACCAAGGACAAGTGGGATTTGATTTTCTTGGTTTTGGCATTCGCCAGGAATCAGGAGAGCCCGTCTCCAAAGGGCAGCGTGGACAGGACTATTCGTCGAGAGGCAGGGCGAATGGTCCTGCACCCCGGCGTCAATCGCTGGTAAAAACCATCGTCACTCCCAGTCAGGACGCCGACAAGCGTCACCAGATGGCTATTGAACAAAAATTGCAGCTGTTGCAAACCGCACCGCAGGCACAGGTCATTGCCGAACTCAATCCACTGATTGTGGGATGGGCGACCTACTACACGGGAGTGGTTGCCGCTGCAACCATGAGTCAATACGATGAGCTGGTGGAACAGCAACTCATCAACTGGGCAAGTAAACGCCATCCTGGTCAGACGCTTGCCTGGCTGCTCCGTCGCTACTGGCAACCCCTGGGAGAACATGGCAGAATCTTTGCCACACCCGATGGAGATCAACTGCGTGCCTATCAACACATGAATATGCTGAGGGAATAGCTGTTTTGTCTCCTTCTGGAGAAACGGCTTAAAACAGCGAAAGCAGGAAGGGAAACGATGACAAACATATCTCATGAGGAGATGATACCGATCTCCTCACTGAATGCACTGGAGTATTGTCCGCGCAAATTCTACTACCAGTTCGTCCAGGGGGAGACGCTGGTCAACGAATTTGTGCTGGAAGGGACATTGGCCCATCAGCGTGTGCATCAGCCTGGAACGCACACCACAGATGAGGGCGAGATACACACCACGCAGGTGTATCTCGCCAGCGAAACGTTACGCATCATCGGCTTTGCCGATGTGATCGAGGAGCGAGCCGGGGTGTTGATTCCAGTGGAATACAAGCGTGGATCGCAGGGTCATTGGCTCAATGATCATGTGCAGCTCTGTGCCCAGGCGCTGTGTCTGGAAGAGCAACAGCCAGGCAAAGCGCCGATTGGATATGGCTACATCTACACGGTTGCGTCGCAACGACGGGTCCGGGTCGAGTTCACCCCACAATTGCGAGCCAGGACGCGTGCAGCAATCGTCCGGGCATTTGACGTTGCAGCTCGTGAAATCCCGCCGCCGCCACTCACGGGCAAATTGGCGCTGCGGTGTCCCAATTGTAGCCTGTTACCTCTCTGTCTGCCAGAGGAAGTTCGGCATCTTCAATCACGCAAGGACAAATGAGCAGACCAGAACCATGCAGGCTTTCCTATGATCAGTGAACAGGGTACTTCATAGGTGAACCATGCAGTACCCTCCTTTTTCTATACATAGAGCACAAAACAAAGAAGGAGCATTCCCGTGCCAACGCTTTACCTGACCCAGACCTATGCCATTGTCCGCCGCAACGGAGAAGATGCGTTGCTGGTAGAGATCCCTGAGCAGCGTGGAAAGGATGGTGTGCCTCCTCTTCCCGCTCGCAAAGAGCACATACCGCTTATTAAGGTCGATGAAGTCGTAGTCCTTGGCGAAATAACCATGACGACATCGGCACTGCATTTGTTGCTGGAACGCAATATCGAGATTACCTTTTTAAACCATTTCGGCCAGTTTAAGGGACGGTTATCGCCCCCATTCTCCAAAAATGCCATCTTGCGGCAGGCACAATACCGGGCGCATCAGGATATGACAAAGCGCTGTGAACTGGCGCGGCGCTTTGTTATCGGCAAACTCTCAAACCAGCGCCAGCGCTTATTGCGAGCACGCCGCACCAACCAGCAGAGCGAGATCAGCCGTTCGATTGAGCAACTGACCAATATCATTGCGGATCTGACGTCACTCTCAGTCCAGCAGCCATTTGAGACAAAGCTAATCGTTGGTGGGGATCAAGGCATTGCAGGCACGCCATTAGAAACGATTCTTGGGATGGAAGGAGCAGGCAGCGCAGCGTATTTTCGTTGCTTTGGCGCATTCCTGGTGGATCAGAAGCAGTGGCCCTTTCCAGGCCGTGTCAAGCGTCCACCAACCGATCCCGTCAACGCTCTGCTCAGCTTTGGCTATTCGTTGTTAACCAATAAAATAGCGAGCGCCATCCAACTGGTCGGCTTTGATCATTTTGTCGGTTATCTGCATAGCTCATTCTATGGTCGCCCCTCCTTAGCACTGGATCTTGTCGAAGAGTTCCGACCCAGTCATTGTAGATTCGGTGGTCATGAACATGCTCAATAAACGTATGCTCACGCCAACAGATTTCGTTGTAGAAGTGGGGGCCTATCGGCTGAAAGCAAGACAAGCGCACCATCTTCTTTACACAATTTGAAGAGCGGCTCGACGAAGAGATCCAGCATCCCATTGTTCGGGTACAAGACCAGTTATCGTCGCTGTCTTGAACTACAGGCACGGCTGCTTGCGAAAGCGTTAACTGGCGAGATAGATGCCTATCCACCATTGCAGATCAAATAGAACGGAGGGAACCAGACAGAAAAGATGTTGTATAGCAATCAGGGTAACCAGGCCAGGACTGGCAACCAGATGACCTGTTATGTGGTGGCCTATGATATTCCCAGCGACAAGAGGCGTACAAAAATACATAAAATCTTGTTGGGATATGGCAAGTGGACACAGTTTTCGCTCTTTGAATGTTTCTTGACGCGCAAGGAGCTCCTCCTCTTGCAAGCAAAACTTGCTGATCATCTGCTGGCAGATCAGGACAGTGTGCGTTTCTATCCGCTCTGTGCAAACTGTGTTAGCAGGGTCGAAACGGTAGGAGGGCCTCCGCCAGAGGAAAAGAAGGTCTATATTATATAAACTCTGCAATTGAGCGCGGATCTCCAGCAGTGGCCCTCTGCCTGATTTTGGTCCAAATTAGTGACAGTCTTGCTCAAGGGGTGATGGGGCCTTATTCTACAAGCTCATCCTTGAGCGGAGGGGTGACCCTGTACAGAGCAGTTCACTAAGACGCGTTTTGCTTGTCTGTCATCCCGCTTCCCACGCGGGTAATCATTGCGAATGGTGCCGCTAATTTGGACGAAAATGAGGCTCTGAGCTGAGATCCGCGCCTGGCCCCACAAGCCACTTCAGGCCGTAATAGGACAGATATTGTCCTCATTGCCACCTCCAAAATACCCTCCCAAAGAGATCCGCGAATTCCCTTGTCTGAAGCCGCCTCCCATGCTATACTATGAGGGTAGCAGGCTAAATGGCCGAAGCGACCCGTGAGGGCTTGTAACTCAGAAATCCTGGTTGCATAACCTAGAATCGGTTTGCGGCTAAATGGCCGAAGCGACCCGTGAGGGCTTGTAACGGACAAAACCTGTTCGTTTGATAATGTTCATTTGAGGCTAAATGGCCGAAGCGACCCGTGAGGGCTTGTAACCTCAGCGATGCTGGAGTTCCTGACCCAATTGCTAAGGCTAAATGGCCGAAGCGACCCGTGAGGGCTTGTAACCGGATACGTTTCACGCATACGGTTTGGCATCTCTGGTGGCTAAATGGCCGAAGCGACCCGTGAGGGCTTGTAACGTATCTCGCTAAGTATGTCCCACAATTCGTATCATGGGGCTAAATGGCCGAAGCGACCCGTGAGGGCTTGTAACCGCTCCCTGGCCACCCTTTGCATCAGGGTTTTCGAGGGCTAAATGGCCGAAGCGACCCGTGAGGGCTTGTAACAAGTATCTGCAATTTACCCATCCTGGGTTTTTACGGCTAAATGGCCGAAGCGACCCGTGAGGGCTTGTAACTGACGAAGCAGACGTACGAAGGATTGATGCAGAGGCTAAATGGCCGAAGCGACCCGTGAGGGCTTGTAACGGGTTTATTTCCGAGCAAGCTAAATCTTAGCTTTCGGCTAAATGGCCGAAGCGACCCGTGAGGGCTTGTAACATACCAGAATTACCCATCTGAGGCAAAAGTCCTGGTACTGGCTAAATGGCCGAAGCGACCCGTGAGGGCTTGTAACACATATATACCACCTGCCTAGAGTTTCGGAGCGCAGATGGGCTAAATGGCCGAAGCGACCCGTGAGGGCTTGTAACACTAAGTGTCCGTGACCCCTAAGGCTATGTCCGGGGGGCTAAATGGCCGAAGCGACCCGTGAGGGCTTGTAACAGACTATATTGTCTCTTGCGTGAGAACCTCATTTTCTGGCTAAATGGCCGAAGCGACCCGTGAGGGCTTGTAACATACGAACCCCACCACCAACAACACCTTCCATCGAAGGCTAAATGGCCGAAGCGACCCGTGAGGGCTTGTAACGACGCTGAAGGAGCCACACGTGGATCAATTCCAGGCTAAATGGCCGAAGCGACCCGTGAGGGCTTGTAACTCCAGTCTCTAGTTATCCAACTCTTCCTTCTTTCGTCGGCTAAATGGCCGAAGCGACCCGTGAGGGCTTGTAACCATAGATTAAAGGCGAAAGAAGTGTCTTTACCTGGCTAAATGGCCGAAGCGACCCGTCAGGCTTGTACAAGATACACATAGTCCATGGATACATGTCACTGGCTAAATGGCCGAAGCGACCCGTGAGGGCTTGTAACACGAGAATTGCCTCAAGGGCAAAGAGTTGGACGAATGGCTAAATGGCCGAAGCGACCCGTGAGGGCTTGTAACTTTAGATTTTATCCGACTTGAAACAACTACTATAAAGGGCTAAATGGCAGAAGCGACCCGTGAGGGCTTGTAACGTACTTCACATTGGCATGATGGATAGAGCAACTCCGGCTAAATGGCAGAAGCGACCCGTGAGGGCTTGTAACAGTGCCTTTAAGGCCGGGACGCGTGACACCAGATAGGCTAAATGGCCGAAGCGACCCGTGAGGGCTTGTAACACCACCAGTAGCCTCCCCGGTACAACTTTGAGTCGGGCTAAATGGCCGAAGCGACCCGTGAGGGCTTGTAACCTTAGTAGTTGATCGTACGATGGTTTATCTGTACTGGCTAAATGGCCGAAGCGACCCGTGAGGGCTTGTAACTAAAGGCTTTCTATACCTTGGCACAAAAAACCCAAGGCTAAATGGCCGAAGCGACCCGTGAGGGCTTGTAACAGTTCTATGAAACTAATATCGGGTAGCTCCTCATGGCTAAATGGCCGAAGCGACCCGTCAGGGCTTGTAACTAGAACGTTCTGGGAGCTCGTCACTTTAAATGGCGTCTGGGCTAAATGGCCGAAGCGACCCGTGAGGGCTTGTAACCCAGCAAGACTGCAGCTCCAACAAGCTTATTTCAAAGGCTAAATGGCCGAAGCGACCCGTGAGGGCTTGTAACTTTGCCTGCGGTCGTATCCAGGGTATATGCCTTTCGCGGCTAAATGGCCGAAGCGACCCGTCAGGGCTTGTAACGCTGATTTGATACTAGCGTCATCTGCAAAGCCATAGGCTAAATGGCCGAAGCGACCCGTGAGGGCTTGTAACCGCATCACATTCTTAGCGTCTGCCTACAAGGATTAACGGGCTAAATGGCCGAAGCGACCCGTCAGGGCTTGTAACTGTCACAATATTACCTATCGGGTAATTGTCATACAGGCTAAATGGCCGAAGCGACCCGTCAGGGCTTGTAACAGTAGCGCATGGCAGTTATTACCACGATGTTATAGCACGGCTAAATGGCCGAAGCGACCCGTGAGGGCTTGTAACCCGCAATACCATCCGCACTAACCAACTCCACTTGCCGGCTAAATGGCCGAAGCGACCCGTGAGGGCTTGTAACACTGATGGCACATACCCGCACGTACACTTTAATTGAAGGCTAAATGGCCGAAGCGACCCGTGAGGGCTTGTAACGCAACCAAGTCAGCAGTGAGGCACAGCAATTGCAATTGGCTAAATGGCCGAAGCGACCCGTCAGGGCTTGTAACGCCAGTATCTGAGATTGACGTACAGCTGAGATTTTCAGGGCTAAATGGCCGAAGCGACCCGTCAGGGCTTGTAACCCGTCAACGACACTGACTTCCAGTATCAGACCAGGGGCTAAATGGCCGAAGCGACCCGTGAGGGCTTGTAACACGTTCCAGTTGGTTGGCTACTCCATGGAGAGGCTCCTGGCTAAATGGCCGAAGCGACCCGTGAGGGCTTGTAACCAGGTTCGAGTCCCACAACGACTGTTGCAATAATGTGGCTAAATGGCCGAAGCGACCCGTGAGGGCTTGTAACTACCGGGTAATCGATGCATAGTACTGCAGCATGTCTGTAAGGCTAAATGGCCGAAGCGACCCGTGAGGGCTTGTAACATATATAGTCTTGCAGAGTCCAGTAAATCCCCTCTGCGGCTAAATGGCCGAAGCGACCCGTGAGGGCTTGTAACACTAAGCAACCTGATAGCAAACGAGAACAATATCTACGGGCTAAATGGCCGAAGCGACCCGTCAGGGCTTGTAACATATGTCCAATATCGATGTGCAAGCTGAGGATTCCTGTGGCTAAATGGCCGAAGCGACCCGTCAGAGGGTCGAAACTAAATCATAGATAGAATTCAATTGTTGATCGATCTGGCTCGACTTGCATGCATGGCTGAGAGTTCATTTGTGTATATACGCCTGAGAAGCGGCCCAAGAAAGATGTGAGGACAAGTCCGCAGCACCATTTGATCCATCCATTTTGCTCTCTTTCAAGAAGGTACTCCAAAAGGGGAAGGTGCGGATTTCAAGGCGGGCAGAGGAGGAAGTGGAGGGTAGTGGACGCGATAGGGGAAATCTGGTCCCTACGTTCACTCGCGATAAATCGCTTAAATAAGGGAGAAGCTACGTTTAAAGGCGAAATAAAATAGGAATACAGAAGAATGAAGGATAGAGAGCCAGAATGAAAGGGATGGAAAGAGAGAAAAGAGTGCCTACTCTGAATTTCTCCGCCGTGTGTATTTTTCTTGTTTATTTCTTCTTTTTCGCTTATTCATCGTATTCTAGCGATTTATCGCGCGAGAATGTAGGGACCAGATTTCCCCTATCGCGTCCGCTACCCGTCGCATTCTCCCACGCTCACCCTGAAATCCACCAAATTCCCCTTTTACAGCTCTTCTAGCGATTTGTCGCGCGAGAATGCAGGGACCAGATTTCCCCTATCGCGTCCGCTACCCTTCATCTTCTCCTCTGCCCGCCTTGAAATGGGTAACCGCGCATTTTTTGTGTATGCGATGCATCGCGAACGGCTCAGGCCGCCTTGAAATCCGTCCCCTCCCCTTTTTTGTGTATGCGATGCATCGCTTGATGCGTATGAGAAAGGAGTCTCTTCTTTGTCAAGAGGCACAAGACATCTCCTCATGAGAGAAAGGTGATTCGAGCTATGAATTCCTTTCGATAGTAGGGATAGAAGGTGCTGTGAAGAAAAAGAGGAGGAAAACATGCAAGATGGACAAGGAAATTTCGAGCTATGAATTCCTTTCGACAGTAGAAGTGGAAGACGCTGGAAAGAAATAGGAGAGGAAAAACATCTTTTCTATAAATGAATTACTTCCGTCCAGACCTGAGACAAAGAAAGAACTGACCTCCAAACGAGGCCAGTTCTTTCTTTTTATCCCTCATAACTGTGTTGCTTGCTTATTGATGAGGCAACATCCAGGGATCAGCGCGAACCTACACGTACAAGCAATGCCACACTCTCAATGTGGTATGTTTGTGGGAACATATCAATTGGTTGCGCAGATACGAGCCGGTAGCGACCGCCTGAACAGAGTGTTGCAATATCGCGTGCAAGCGTGCTTGGGTCGCATGAGACATAACAAATTGCACGGGGAGCCATCGTCTGCAAGGCCTGCAATGCTTTGGGATGACAGCCAGCACGCGGTGGATCGACCAGCGCGACATCGATACGCTCTCGCCTGTAGTGGAGTTGGCTCAGGATACGTTCGAGCGTGCCTTCAAGGGCAGTAATGTTATTCTGATTGTTCAGAGCACAGCCAGCACGTGCATCCATAACCGCGCTGGGTTGTGATTCGACGGCGATGACGCGGGCACCCTGTGAGGCCAGGAAGGTCGAGAAAAAGCCTACACCACTATAGCCATCAAGCACGATCTCTGAGCGTTGAGGTTCCAGAGCAGCCAGTGCACGCTCGACCAGTACCGAATTCTGGATTGGATTGACCTGAAAGAATGAATTGGCCGAGATACGAAAGCGCCGCCCGAGCACAACATCCGTCAAAAACTCTTGCCCTACAAAGACACGCCCGTAACGACCACCGACACGTTCAATGATGACACCAACGATGCCAGGGGCGATGGTCATGAGCTCTTGTGCCAGTTGATGCGGATTCTCGAACATTGAACCAGGGCGTGCGTTGAGGATCAGAAGCGTCGGAACAGCCTTTACTGCGTTGGTGGCTATACCTGTCGCGGCATTGCTCACCGCTCCAATTGCGCCACGGATGGTAACGCTTTGTAGCATTTCACCCAGGCTAGCCCCAAAATATTCGATGAGCTTCTGGCGCACTAAGCGATAGACCTGATCCAGCGCAGGGTGTAAGAGGCCGCACTCTTCTAGGTCCTGTACATCGTGACTCTCGGTTAGCTTAAAACCAATCTCGCCTGATGTTCCAATTGTAAATACAGCATAATTGCGATAGTGCCAGGGTGGAACAGTCGGGGGCATCCCGATTGTAGGATGGACAAGGGCATCCGGTTGCTTCCCTATGCGCACTAACAATTGGCGCACAATGTGAGCCTTCCAGGTTAATTGGGCGGGGTAAGCAATATGTTGCCATTGGCAACCACTGTCTGTGAGTTGTGGATAGATAGGTTCAATGCGCTCAGGAGCAGGGCGTAGAATCTCTCAGCAGCTCTGCACGCGCATGTCCACGACGCTCTTCGACAATTTCGACTCGCACACGTTCACCCGGAATTCCTCCGGGTACAAATAGAACACGTCCTTCATAGCGGCCTACGGCGTCTCCTCCGTAGGCAAGGTCTGTAAGTTCAACATCAATGCTCATATTCACCTCGGCGGCATCTTTCGACATTGTGTGTCGGTGATGTCCGTCCCATCTTTCCAGCGTTTTGTTTCTTGTAATTCTTACTACTACATGACCCCAATTGTTGCGTCTGCATGTTGAAAGGACCCGGCGCATAATTTCTTAATATATCTTTCAATATATCATTTGGGCAAGATACACCCTTAATTAATATATCTTCAATATATCATTTGGGCAAGATATACCCTTAATAGAAGGAGTACTCTTTCTAGTGTGAAAGGATATAATTTACAGCGGAAGTGGTTGCCTGGGTTGACTATAGAGCCGTGTACCAAAACGACTCAAAAAAACTGCTCCCAATCCGAGTAAACCCGCAATCAGGCTGATAAGCCAGCCTATGTTGGGGAGAGACCCTACCAATGCCAGCACTGTCAATCCCACTCCAACTTGCATGGGACGGGTATTCTGATGTGGAACTATTCTGCGTAAAATATAATCCCCTACAATCCAACCAATTGCTACTGTACCTAATGCCCATGCGGCAATCAATCCTACTGCCACTAAAATTGCCAGCGGTATAGCTATGATAAGTGCAAACAATACGGCAAGCACGACTGGTGCTAGCAGAATACTCAAGAGCCCTAAAGCGAAGCTGCGTCTTGTTTTGCTTCTAACCGTTGTTCGTACTAACATAACATGTTCGGGTAGTAATGTGGTAAGTAGGATGCCAAGTATTACCCAGGCCAACGTTGACCAGAAATGAAAAGCCATCCCCCCATCATTTCCCAACAATAGACCCACGCCCTTCGTGCAGTCAATAATGCTGCCATACAGTTGCGAGTCTGCTTCTCTTGTCCAACGACCTCCACATACATGAATATCTCCGTTGATATGTGCACCATCCTGTGAGGTGAAATTACCCCCATAAAGGGTAACCGTCCCATTCACTGCACCATCAATGACGACATTTCCTGCAAATGCAACGACATTGCCGTTGACTATACCATGAATAACGACCTCACCTCCAAATGAAGTGAGGTTTCCACACACGATTTCACCACTACTTACTACCACGACACTTTCAAGCGAGGGTTTGCGTTGCTCCCCTATGCATTCAGGTGCTCCGGCTTGCGCCTGTATGCTGCTTTTTGCCTCTGCTGCAGACACTATTGGCGCATCTACGCTAGCTTTTATCTCGCCTCCCAGTAAGAATGTGGCTAAAAGCATAAGACCTGGCAGCGTGAACATGAGTTGTTGTCTTCGCGAGACCTTTTGCATACTAGAACTCCCTATCATGGTCGAGATCTCGACCATGACCTTCACCTGTCTACGCCTCTTGTGGAGGACGCATGAGGCGAAGCCACATCCCCATCATGACGACTACTACAAATGCCATTGCTGATAGAAGCCAGTTATCGCGTGTGACCAGGATAAGTCCCATCTGCAGGTATTGTCCCCCTATGATCAGCAACTCTATAAAATCGTTGAGTAGCGTGAGTGTTTTGAGCGCAAAATCTGTTTGGATGATTGTGATGGCCAGGAATAAGAGCGGCACGCTGCTCAGTGTGAAGAAGCCTAGCGCAGCGCTGGCAGCCCCAACAGTTCTTATTTTCTCCATGCGTATCTGTTGCAGCTGCTGAAGCTCTTCAACTTGTTGATTAATTTTTTTCTGCTGCTTGATTGCCTGCATAATATTGTCAGTCGAAATGCTCGCAGTTTGAATAGGAGGAGCTTTTGGTGTTGTGACAACGAGCATAGTTTCGACCAATTTTTGATGTTGCTCCTGTGCACGACAGGATGCGCACACTTTGAGGTGCTCTTTTACCTTTTGCGCCTCGGGTAACTCGTTATGTATGTCACGCTGGGCGCATAGCCATTTTTTAGCGTTGCGGCAGCGCATCGACCTGCTCCTCCTCGTTGACCGTGTTCTGTTGCATGTAGCGTGCCAACAATTCACGGGCTCGGTGTAAACGCGCCTTGACCAGGGCTGGTGTCAGTTTTAACGCGTTCGCGATCTCTTCGTACGAGAAGTCGTACCAATAACGCAGTACGATAACTGCGCGATATTTACTTGGTAGACGCTGCAAGTAGACCTGAATTTCGTCTTGTTGCTCTCCCTGTAAGGCAGATAGTTCCGGCCCAACGCCTACGTCAACAATCCATTCTAAGAAGGGTACATCCTCTAGCGGTAAGGCGAGGAAACGCCTTCTTCTGAGTTGATCAATGGCAAGATGTGAGGCTATTGAGAGTAACCAGGTGCTGAATTTGTGCACGGGTTTATATGTAGCGAGTTGTGTATATGCTCGCACAAATGTTTCCTGGGCCACATCTTCGGCTTCCGTTACATTCCCAAGCATCCTATAGGCAAGATTCTGTACGGCATCTTTATAGCGCTCAACGAGCACGGCGAAGATATCCTGGTCACCATTAAGCACAAGCTCGACAAGCGCCGAATCGCTCATCGATCCTACTGTTGCTCCGGCCTGTGTTCTGGTGCTGATGACATCTACGCTGCTAATACTCTCTACTCCCGCACCAGTCTGGCTGCCTTGACTGCGGCGCGATCTCCTGACTGGTTTTGCTAATGTGCCAGTCCCTATTCCACCTAACATATCTGAAGCGTTTACAGTTGATTCTAGCATTTGTCACCGCTCATTTATCTTTAAAATTTATCTTATCATTTAAAAGAGCACGCGTGGCGTCTCTATAATTTCCTACGAGCAGCGGCTAAAAAAGTTGTAATCTTTTGTTAAGTGTATCATGCGTACGCCTCAGTGACAAGAGAAATGGTACTTCAGTTACTCTTAACCGCTACTTTATGATGAAAAAACGTTCATTATTTGGGGCCCTATTTGTGCTATGCGAGCGGAAATACAGGCGAAAAAATGAACAATATTTCATGTCACAATAGAGAACAAAGTGGGGTCTTAGAAGCTTCCCATTTCTAAGCTATTTTTGTGCACATGCATCATTCATGCAAAAGTCATGCATGGGGAAGTGTATATGCACTATTTATCTTTGCGTTTTCTGTGTGATATGCTACCTGGTAAAGTATGGCGTTCTGAGAGAAAAGGCAGTTTCTAAAGCATAATTTTTGCCCTTTATTGTGCGCTGCACAATAAAGGGCAAAAATTATGCTTTAGAGAAATAGGAGTAGTATAGATGGGGCGAGAGGGAGTCGAACCCTCACGACTTTTCAGCCGGGGGATTTTAAGTCCCCTGCGTCTACCATTCCGCCATCGCCCCATGCGCGAATTTGCCTCATGATAGTATCATCTTTTGGCTGTTCGTCAATCACTTTTTTGAGCTATTGATGTTTTGATATTCAGCCAACCTCGTCACTACACATTTTCTAATCTAAAAAGTGGTCCTCTCACCGTCAATTGACAGACCCTTTTTTTTACTATATAGTAATATAGTACCGACATCCCTTTATAAATGGTAAGTTCAAGCGAAGAAAGGAGTTCTTCGATGAAAGAACAGATGGGAAGGAACCAGCGGAGCCGACATTCGTTTTTTTGTACGAATGGTGCAGTTAGTCGTAGTGCAACCAGTATATCTCCTCTCACAGATCCACTTTCTGCTCTGGCAGCCGAGCACACACAAAATCAGAGGGCTGCACGTGCAAGTTTCGTTGGTAGACCTCGTACGTACTTTACATTGATAGGAATATTTGCCCTCACCCTGGCAACATTTCTCACTATGCAGCCTTTTTCTCCTGCCCCTTCTGCCCATGCCGCAGGATCTGTTGGGTTTCATATTAGTGGACGAAATCTTCTGGATGTGAACGGCAACAATTTCATGATGCGGGGCATCAGCCATGGATATGCCTGGTATCTTAGCCAAAATGCTTCTTTCCCTAATATCAAAGCGACCGGTGCTAATACCGTTCGTGTTGTATTGAGTGGGGGCAGTAATGGAGGAGCAGCTACCAGCCTGGCTAATGTACAGACTGCAATCAACCTATGCAAAAGCAACAAGTTGGTTTGTGTGCTGGAAGATCATGATACAACAGGGTATAGCGATCAGTCAGCAGCATCATTAGCCCAGGCAGTCTCGTATTGGCAAAGTCTGCAAAGCATTCTGACTGGCCAGGAAAATTGGGTCATCATCAACATCGGGAACGAACCCTGGGGCAATTCGAATCCCTCTGGTTGGGTCAGTGCGACGAAGAATGCAATTGTTGCCATGCGCAATGCCGGTTTCCGACATACCCTCATGGTGGATGGCCCCAATTGGGGACAGGACAATAGTCATACGATGCTCAATAATGCCACCAGCGTTGAAGCAGCTGATTCGATGCGCAATACCATCTTCAGTGTCCACATGTATGGAGTATATGCAAGTGGATCAACGGTTGACTCGTATCTATCGAGCTTCTCCAATACTGGCATGCCTCTGGTGATTGGAGAATTTGGAGCTACCCAGTCTGGGAGTTCCTCATCAGACGATGCCAATCAAATTATGGCTGATGCACAATCCCGTGGAATTGGCTATATGGGCTGGTCGTGGAGTGGGAATGGCAGTCCAGTTCAATATCTGGATATGGTGACAAACTTTAACCCTTCTCAAAGAACGGCCTGGGGAAGCAGAATTATCGCTGGTACCAATGGAATCCAACAAACTTCCCATGAATGTTCATGTTATAGTGGTAGCAGTGGCGGCGGTGGTGGTGGTGGTAGCTACTATAAGATCATCAACCGCAACAGTGGTCTGGCTCTCGACATCAGTGGGGGCTCCACCGTCAATGGTGGTCTGGCAATCCAATGGCCCTACGCAGCCTCAGCTAACCAGCAGTGGCAGAAAGTCAGTGTCAATGGTGGCTATAAGCTCGTCAATCGCAATAGTGGTCTGTTGCTCGACGATCCGGGAGGCTCCAAGACCAATGGCACCCAGCTGGATCAATGGAACGATACCAACGGCTCTAATCAATGGTGGAATCTCGTCTCGGCGGGCAGTGGCTATTACTACATTGTCAACCAGAGTAGTGGTCTCTATGCTGATGTCAGTGGAGGCTCCACCGCCAATGGGGCAATCGTCGTCGAATGGCCCGGCCCTGGTGGCACCAATCAGCAGTGGCAAGTGGTCGCTGCATAACTAATCTGTTTAGTGCAGCAAGGCTCCAGCCGCTCCCCTCTCGACGAATAGGGCTGGATTCTTGCTGGCTGTGAGGCAGACCCCTGTCAGTGTCTTT
>CAWKKX010000030.1:0-19258 GCA_963850365.1 uncultured Chloroflexia bacterium | reverse complement strand
TCTCAGATATGGCATATTGGACCACGTTTCCGAGGTATACTATACAGAAAGAAAGGAGAAATCATATTGAAGACGGCTTCTATTCCATCGCCTACACCTTCTCGCGGTGACCTGATTCACCTGGGGATTGGCATTGAAATAATCACCATCGGCTGGATGCTGATAGAAGCAACCGTTGCACTCACAACCGGTATGCTCACACGCAGCGTCTCGCTGGAAGGATTTGGCATTGACAGCATCATAGAACTGCTCGCAGGCGGTATCTTGCTGTGGCGGCTACTGGTCGAGCGCCGTGGAGGATCGCAAGAACGTATCGAACGAGCTGAGCGCCGGGCATCCTGGGTGACGGCCATTGGCCTGTTTGCGCTTGCCTGCTACATCGTAGCCGATAGCGCCTGGACCATCCTGACCCGGACACACCCTGAATCCTCCTGGTGGGGCATCGGCCTTGCAGTTGCCGCCGCCATCATCATGCCCCTTTTATGGCAAGGGAAGCTTCATATAGCCAAACGTATTGGGAGTGCAGCCCTTAAAGCCGATGCTGCATGTAGTGTCACCTGTGCGTACATGTCAATTGCGTTGCTGGCCGGCCTCCTGCTCAATCGTTTCCTGGGGTTGTGGTGGGCTGATCCGCTTGCAGGATTGGCATTAGTATATTTCATTGTCCAGGAGGGTCTCGAAGCCTGGCACGAGGCTCGCACAGGTGAGTCATGTGCTTGCGGTTCTGAATAGTTGATCGGGAGAGAAACGGCATGAGTGAAAATCGCATATGTGCTTGTGGTTCTGAATAAATAGTTGATTAGAGAAGGGGAGAAACGGCATGGGTGAAAATCGCAAACGTATCCTTTTCCTGTGTGCTCATCGCTCGGTCCGTGAAATCATGGCGGCCAGCCTGCTTGCCGCGCAAGCATTTGTAGAGTGGGATATCTGGATAGCGCCGGGGACCTTCGGGGCGCAGGAGATCGCGCTGGTCCGTCGCGTCCTGGACGAGATCCATATTCCCTTGCTCTCCCCCTTCCAGATTGCAGAGCCATCCTTCGACCGTTCCTGGGATGAAGGCATCGTCTTATGCAATGGTGCAGCGGATCAGTGACCCATCATTCCCAACGCCGGTCGGCGTCAGCTCTGGTCAATCGAAGATCTTCCCCTGGCGGCACTGTCGCAAGCGGAACAGTTGCTTGCCTATCGCCGCATTCGTACCATGCTCATGCAAGCAATTAGAATGAATCTGCTGCTGCGTACACAGCTTGCCATGATCCCGCAGCGGAAGTAAAGTAAAGTACTCCGCCACCAGGGGGCAGAGCAGCGGGCATTTGGGTATTCCACACTTGATTGTAACACGAAAGTCACGGATGAGCCTTTTCTGTAGAGTAAAAAGAGAGAAATCTGGTATAATCTATAGAGATAGGTTTAAGGTTAAAACACAAACAAGCGATAACCAATAATACAAACAATAAGCAATAGAGGTCCCATTAAAAATCAATAAGGGTAATTTGCTAATAGTATTGCACTAAAATCAATAAGGGCAATTTTCCCCGGCAAATGCGGAACAGAAATAAACATATGTAGAAAAGGTGTTTGTTATGAGGACGAACGGGCGAAATCATAACAATGAGGAGGTAACTATGCGCTTCTGCTTTATCCTTGAAGAGAAATATGTTCATAAGCTAATGCCGATGATTGTGATAGATCAGTTGCGGCAATGGGGACATGAGATAGATGTCCTAAAGCCATATGTAGCCATTACCAACCTGACCGACCTCTTCTTAACAAGCTATGACGCCTACGTATTGAAAACCGTCTCCGATGGCCCAGGTTTAACCATCCTGGAGGCGGCTGAAGCAGTTGGCATTCCCACAATCAATAACTCACGCGCGATTCGCCTGATACGTGATAAAGCCGTGCAGTAGCCTTCGCTCAGGCCAAAGGCTTGCCTGTTCCGCTCACCTACTTTGTGGGCCATCCCGGCGCATTAGTGAACGTGCCGCATGAAACGTATCCTATCGTTGTAAAGCCCAGCAACGGCACCTCTATGCAAGACGTACATCTGGTGCGGACTCCTGAAGAGTTGACCACAATTCAGCTAGATGAGACATCGTACTACCTGGCCATGCACTATGTCGAGAATACCGGCTATGACATCAAACTCTATGTTACAGGCCAGGAAGTCCATGCGATTGCCAAAAGCTCGCCGCTGCATGGCTCTACGTCGAACATGAAATACCGGTCACGCGTGAGATGCTAAAAATTGCACGGCGTGTAGGTCAGGTGTTTGGGCTTGACCTCTACGGCGTTGATGTATTGGAGACGGAAGAGGGATTGATGCTGGTTGACATCAATGACTTCCCTAGCTTTAACGGCGTACCACGTAAAGCTGCCTGCATCGCCGAATATATCCTCCATGCCGCCTATCGTGCACGCCTTGAACGTGAAAAGCGTGCTGTTCGCTCCCTTAGTGCTTCGCGCAAAGGTCTGCAGCGGCAGGAGGCCACCCTTGTCCCTGCTGAACTCATGAGCCAAAGCCCTACTGTCAAACGAGTACAAATGAATTGAAAAGGGAAGTCTTGTCTTAAAATATCAACGCTAAAAAGGTTCTCTTCCCTATTCTCTAAGGATATGCTATAGTACATTTAATGTTTTAGCACGTTTAATGTTTTAGTCCATCTAATGTTTTAATACGTTTAATGTTTTCTCACTTTTATGATGTACAACACATTATGGGAGTGCGCCATTGGCGGCTCGCCGCGTAGCGACGACCCTTGTGGTTGTCGTCGTCCACACAGATAATAAGGCAAGTAAAGGGTAACCACAAAGAGGCATATCACCACAGGAGCACGACAACCACAAGGTGTAGCAATGAGGCGTAGGTACGAATATACTTTGACAAAGCAATCATATAGTTTCACAGGTGTATTGTAGAGGAGTGAGTAATGCGTTTCTGCTTTATCGTTGAAG
This sequence comes from uncultured Chloroflexia bacterium, assembly GCA_963850365.1. Lineage (GTDB taxonomy): Bacteria > Chloroflexota > Ktedonobacteria > Ktedonobacterales > Ktedonobacteraceae > Dictyobacter. Next base: position 16,303 of record CAWKKX010000030.1, on the reverse strand, counting down.
AGCAATATCGCAATGACCCTATGCCTTTGGTCGTTGCAGATCAATTGCTTCAATGGGGTCATGACGTGGATGTGCTGGAAACACGAACATCTGTTACCTGTTTATCCAATCTTTCCATGCAAGGTTACGATGCATTTGTGTTGAAATCGTTGGCAGGTGGCTCTGGCATGAGTATTCTAGCAGCGGCAGAAGCGGTAGGCATCCCAACTATCAATAACTCGCGGGCAATTCGCCTTGTGCGAGATAAGGCTATCGCGGCCGCGTTTGGACGTGCGCACGGCTTGCCGATACCGCCAACCTATTTTGTCGCTCATCCTCGCCTCCTCGAACAGATTCCTGCAGAGGACTATCCTCTTGTAATCAAACCGAGCAACGGAAGTTCCTGCAAAGGTATCTACCGTCTGAATAGCCCTGCTGAACTGGCGACGTTGGAGATTGCAGAGGCGGACGATAGCTTCTTTCTAGCGCAAAGATATGCAGAAAATACGGGCTTTGATATTAAAGTGTATGTTACAGGCAAAGAGGTCTATGCAGCTATTGCAAAGAAATCACCGCTACACGATGATGTAGATGAAAAATTTATTCCACTCACACCGGAGATACGTAAACTTACGCTTCAGGTTGGTAAAATCTTTGGCCTCGATATTTATGGAATCGATATTGTTGAAACACCTCAGGGCCTTGCTATTTTAGATATCAACGACTTCCCCAGTTTTGGCCACGTCCCGCGTGCTGTAGTACGCATCGCGGAATATATTCTTCATATCGCAAAAAATGCTGAGAGAAAACGTTTAGCACGTATGAAGCGTAATCGGCAATACTCGTTGACAGGCAAGAAAAGTTTGTCCCTTTCCTATGAGTCTGGGAGGAGATAATGCTATTCAAATTTCTGTATCGGAACCTGAAGGGGTTTCGCCTTCTGGTTGTTCTCGCTATCCTGGTAACGTTTATGCAGGTGGGGAGCGATATTATTACGGCTTTGCCGCTTAAATTTATTCCCAGTAAGATTAGCAATCAGGCTGCAGATCCGGCCTGTACCTTCCCGCTGCTAGACCCTGTCCTTGGCCTATTTGATACGCCCTTTATTGACCCGTCCCTGCAAAGTAAAGGCCCACCAACATCGCGCTGCCCTGCCTCAGGGACGAACAAGGAAGAACAGCCTATATTTACTCACCATAGCCTTAATGGGGTCATAGTCTTTTCGGTACTACTGCTGATCATCTTTGGTATAATAAGTGCTCTCCTGGCCTATACTGGGTTCTTTTTTGCTGCATTTATTGCGCAAAACCTTACAGCCAGGCTACGCAACCAACTGTTCGATCATCTGCAACGCTTGTCGCTGGACTGGCACGGCAAACAGAAGAAGGGCGACCTTGTACAACGTGTCACCGGCAATATTAGCGACATCGAGAAGCTAGTCACAGACGGACTGGTAGACCTACTTGCTGGTATACTGACACTCATCGGTGTCGCCGCCATTATGCTTTATATCAGTCCACAATTTACGCTGATTTCGCTCGCCATCGCCCCGGCTCTTTTCCTGATTGTCATCCGATATACCAGGAGTATCAAAACGGCTGCCAAAAAGGCGGCAAAGGCGGCAGGACAAGTCGCAGAGGTCGCCACAGAAGATATCAATGCGCTCACAGTCATCAAAGTTTTCACCCGTGAGGAGCGCGAAGCTATGCGCTTCGGAGGCTATGTAGATAAGCATCAGAAAGCAGGGATGCTCGCTGGGAGTCTACAAGCACAATTCACGCCACTCGTAGCCATCTTCATCGCACTCGGTACAGCCACCGTCCTTGGTGTGGGAGGATATGTTGCCGGTGGCCATACCTTTCACCTCGGTTTTTTTAGCGTTGCTGCAAAGAGCGTCGATATTGGTACACTCATTCTGTTCCTTACCTATCTCAAGTTGTTGTACCAACCTATGCGCGATCTCTCAAAGTTGACAAATCTCGCCAGCAGTGGCGCATCGGGAGCTGAGCGCATACAAGAAGTGCTGGATCAAGCACCAGAAGTTGTGGATCAGCAAGCTCCTTATCATGGTCCTCAAAGACTGCGCGGCGAGATTACCTTTGACAACGTGGTCTTTGGCTATGCTTCAAGAGCTCCTGTGCTCAAAGGAATCAATTTGCACATTCCAGCAGGTCGCAAGGTTGCGCTCGTGGGTCTCTCAGGTGGGGGGAAAACGACGCTGGTCAAGTTGATTCCACATTTCTATGAGATCCAGCAAGGCTCAGTTAGAATCGATGGCGTTGATAATCGCATGTACCCTCTTAATGTGTTACGCCAGAATGTGAGTATGGTTTTACAAGATTCAGTGCTCTTTGAGGGGACGATTCATGAAAATATTGCGATAGGGAAACCAGGAGCAAGCCCACAGGAGATTATCGAAGCTGCCAAACAAGCCCAGATTCATGATACAATCCTTTGTATGCCAGATGGTTATAATACGCTAGTGCGCGAACAAGGAAAGAATTTCTCCGGTGGACAGCGGCAACGCCTGGCGATTGCGCGTGCAATCGTACGCGACGCACCTATCCTTATCCTTGATGAACCGACTGCATCACTGGATGTCGAGGCCGAAGCAGAAGTCATGCATGCACTCGATAAGTTGATCGTTGGACGTACAGTGCTTCTCATTTCCCATCGGCTAAGTACACTTGGCAACGTAGATGAGATTGTTGTTCTCAAAGATGGTCATATTGTCGAGCAGGGGTCCTATAAAGAGTTGAAGCTCCAGGGCGGTGTGTTCGCACAACTCCTCAAAGATCAGAATCGCTATAACCTCGAACGAGCTGGCGATAAGTCCATCATTCGTTCGGCTTTTGCAGAGCTTCCACCCATGGACAAACCCTATCAAGTGCCCCCTGTACCCGCCATTCCTCAAAACGGGCAAGGGGCATGGCAAGGGCCCGCCTTAGTAAGAGGGCAGTACAATAATAGTAATAATAGCATAGGAGCTAAAGAAAAGCAAGCAGAGCGGCCTAACGCTCATGTATTCGTAGAGCTCGACGGACGGATTGTTGGGAAACACCAGCTCAACCAGCCAGTTCTCAGCATTGGTCGTCTTTCGAGCAATGATATTCAGGTAGACAATAAACGCGTTTCTCGTCATCACGCCAAGATCCGCTATGAGAACAAGGTATGGTTGATTGAGGATGGAGACAGTGTGAATGGGCTTATCTATGAAGGCCGTCGCGTTGAGAAGCTTGCCCTTACAGATGGGGATCATGTCTACATTGCTCCGGCAGTCTCGCTACACTATAAGCTATTGCCGTCAGGAACCCCGGTTTAAAAAGCGGGCTTGTAACGAGGTTCGCCTTATGCTATACGTGCTATACTAGTCTGTTAAGGCTCAATTGCCGGTTCGCCGCGTAGCGACGACCCTTGTGGTTGTCGTGGTGGAACCGCCTGTAGCGCCGGGCCACCACGACAACCACAAGGGTCGTCGCTACGCGGCGAGCCGCCAGAGAGTAAACAAGGAGTCAGAAGATGGAAATTTGCTTCATCATGGATAACCCGGAAACACCTCGTCATCCTGTCATTGCTGTGGCACTGCAACAACTTAGCATGGCACACACCGTGCGCCTGCTCGATGTACGCACGCTGACAGGGGATGAGGCCATCGCAGAGGAAAAGATACACTCTCTGGCAGACCTCTACTTGCTGAAATCACATGCGCCACAGGCACTGGATGTCGCCCACTTCCTTGAGCAACAAGGAGCATTGGTGGTAAACAGTTGGGCTGCATCATCGGCCTGTCAGAACCGCGTACTTATGGCAATGCGTATGCTCGAAGCCAACATTCCCGGTCCACAGACCCAGAGCTTTGCCACACTGGAGAATCTGTTAGCTGACTCACATCTGCTGGCAAGTTTAGCCTTTCCACTCATCATTAAGAGCCGCTATAGTCATCGCGGAGACCTTGTGGATAAAATACTTAACGTTGAGCAACTACAGGCACTTGCAGCGCAATGGAGCCAGGAGCCAGTCATTCTACAAGAGTTTGTCGCCGGTGATGGCTGGGATATCAAGCTATGGGTCATCGACGAGCACATATTTGCCGCACGCCGTCGCACACCATTAGAAGCCAATGCATCGAAAGAAGATTTTCCAATTGCGCACGAGGAGATACCAGGCCGATGGGTTGATATTGTGTTAGCGCTTGGCCGCGCCTTCAATCTGCGCCTCTACGGCGTTGATCTCCTTATAACTGAGCGAGGACCAATCGTGGTGGATATTAATTCGTTTCCCGGTTTTCGCGGTGTGCCCGGTGCTGACCATGCGCTGATCGCTCTTATAGAGCGCCTGCTCAGGGAGACAAATCCTCTAAGCAGTTTTACGTAATCGGGCTTGCCGGTGGAAATAAAAATCGAAGGCGAGGATAATACTGCACGTTACTAGTGCCAATGAAAGTGCCAGCCAGGAAAGATGGAAGAATGGGCTGATCTGGTTGAGTGCGAGCAACCAGGGGAGGCGGGAAGTCGAGACCAGGACTGCCAGGTCATCATGCATCATCGTGGCACTTGTCCAGGCCAGGACCAGCGCGGCCAGATCGAGTAGCCAGGCGAAACGTGTCATCAGCTCAGCCACCAGGGCGCTACCGCTCACGATGATCGCGATGCTAAGGAGCAGGCCAAGGGCCATGGGGATAAAGTCGCCATTTGCCGCAGCACCGATGGCCAGCACATTATCCAGGCTCATCGTCACATCGGCAACCAGAATGGTTAGAGCCGCCGTTTTGAAACTTGTTTTGCTTTGTAGCTGTCGCGTTATCTTGTCTGTGATGTGTTCTTCTACCTGCTTTACCTGTTTATCTTTCTCTTCTACCTGCCCCTGGGACCCTTGATTGCGTTCGGCTAGAAGCTTGACCGCGATTAGCAACAAAACGACTGCGCCAATTGTTTGAAGCCAGGGAATATTGAGCACGATGGTCGCAATGGAGGAGAAAATGATGCGCAGTAAGATAGCGCCAGCTCCGCCAAAAAAGAGAGCATACCAACGTTGTCTGTGCGGAAGACCCGCCGCCGTTGCACCCAGAACGAGGGCGTTATCTCCACTGAGAGCCAGATCAAGCAATAAAATGCTCCCGATCATTCCTGCCCATTCCCATATTCCCATAACTTTCTCCCTACTTGCTTATTACTTCTAAGCTTAACATATCATACAACATCTTTTGTGCTAAACATCATCAGATTTTTGGACGCGATACTATCCTATCTTTTCCTGGACGTTTTGTTTTCCCAATTATCAAATTGTCCGGGTGATGTAATTACCAGATTAAACGATTGATTGGAGGAGGCGTCAAGCTTCTCCATTTTATTACGAAATGGGTGTCTTGCTGGTATACATTTCTTGTGGCAATACCGCTACTATATTAAAGGAAAGGATAAGCGATTTCATAGTGTTTTGGGGAGCATCAAATTTAATAGATCTATTTTATTTATTGTTACAACTCATTGCTGCTCGCAATGAGTTGTAACAATAAATAAAATAGGAAGAAAGTTTGCGGCGCGGCGAAGCCACACCTATAGTTTTATTTTAATAGCCATTGATCTTGTACAAACTTTTGCTCTTGTTTATATTTTGTTTGTTTTAACTGATCTAATACAAAATTTTTCTCGGCATATAGCCAGGTCAGGCTCGGATCGAGATGGAGCATTTGATCGTAGGCTGCTTGCGCTTCCTCATAGCGTTTTAGCCCCTGTAAAGCTTCCCCGGCTCCTGCGTAGGCCAGAGTCTGGGTTGGATCATGGCGTTGCACGATTCCGAATGCTTCCAATGCTTCGTTGTATCTCCTTAACATGAGCAAGACGCCCCCTTTTCCCATGTAGGCCGAGATCTGCCTGGGATCGAGGCGGAGTGCCTGCTCATAGGTTGCCAGCGCTTCTGTATAGCGTTGTAGCCCCTGCAAAGCCTCCCCTTTTCCTGTATAGGCCAGGGTCTGCTTTGGATCAAGGCGTTGCACGGTTCCAAATGCTCCTAATGCCTCGCCATATCTCTGTAGCAGGAGCAAGATGCCCCCTTTTCCCAGGTAGGCCTGGATATAATTTGGATCAAGGCGAAGCGCTTGCTCGTAGGCTGCCAGCGCTTCTGGATACCTCTGTAACGTCCTTAATACTGTCCCGGTTCCTGCATAAGCGCGGGGCAGTTTGGGATCGCAATAGAGCGCTCGCTCGTATGCCGCCAATGCTGCCTGATACCATTTCAGCTTGAATAAAGTTGCTCCTTTGCCCATATAGGCCACGGCCAGATTTGGGTCGCAGTAAATTGCTCGCTTGTGGGCCGCCAGTGCTTCCTGATACCTCCTTAACTTAAATAGAGTTTCTCCCTGCCCCACATGGGCTGCTGCCAGGTTCGGGTCGAAGTTTAGCGCTTGCTCATAGGCGATCAGCGCTTCCTGAAACTTTCCCATCTCGTGTAATACGTCCCCTTGTCCCACGTGGGCCAGGGTCAGGTCATGGTCATAGTGTAGTGCTTGCTCGTATGCAACTAGAGCTTCCTGATACCTCTTCAGCGCTCGTAATGCTTCCCCTTTTCCTGTATAGACCTGGGCCAGGTTCCGTTCATATTGTTGCGCTTGCTCGTAGACGGCGAGTGCTTCCTGGTATCTCTGTTGTTCCCGAAATAATGCACCTTTTACTATAAAATAAGTTGAGATAAGTTGTGCATCTTCTGGATCGAGATGGTTTGCTTGCTCATAAGCTGCCACGGCCTCTGCATATCGCTTAGCTTTCAGGTGGATATCTCCTGCCTTCTCGACTTTTACGACGGCAAAAAGTGCCGAGGTGTTCAAGCTTGTTGCACTTCCGATGCTCGTCGGATTGTCTGCTATTGCCATTCTAGAAGTCCTTTTCTCGCGGCGCTTGATTATTGGCTGGAGGTGGCGCTCTCCAGAGAACACGACCATTTAGCCGTGTGTCCAATTATGATTGTATTGTACACAAGGTCTGGCCGTGAGGCAAGTGAAATTTGTAAGAATAGATTCTCGATGCACTTCTGATCCTGTATTTCTTACAAAAATTTTACACTTTTGTATATCACCGTATTATTCGTAGTTGAGCCATTCAGATTGTGCAGGATCGTTTATTGGTGTCTGGTAGCTTTGTACATGACTATTTTCTTTGTTGAGGAGGTTTTCTTTCCTGATCTGGTTGATAATGTTGAAGTCATGATGATAGTAGCGTTTTTGTGCCTTGTGAAACGAAACAGGAAATGCCGATCTTTCCAGGAGAAGTTGAACAGATGATCGCTCGTCGCTTATTTTAGCATAATCGATGATGCTGTACCATAGAATCAGTACTTATTAATTCGGGAGAATTTTCGAATTGTGGAGGGTCGAATGGCTCTATTGCCGGGTTCAGCAGCACAAAACGCACCGAACCCCGGTGGGGTCAGTGCCAGGGTGTCTGGTTGTTATGGCAAACGAATGGCACGTTTCCAGATTAGAAACGTGCCATTCGTTTGCCATAAAGATCTAATTATTGTTCGCGTCCGTTGCGTGTGCGACGTTGACGTTTGCGCGTCGAGTTATTGATGGCCTGATATTCCTGGATGAGTTTGAGCGGTGGCAGGATCTCCCAGCGCGAGGCAAGCCAATCGCGGCTCCAACGGCTCTGGTTGCGATCCACATTTGTCAGGCAGACTTGTTTGCCGATAATGCCCATCTCTTCCAATTTTTGGAGTGCAGCCTCGATACGTGGGATGAAGCGTGCCGTCATATGGCGTTCGTCAATCTCGACCATACTGGCCGCCAACAGTTCAGACATCATAATTGGCGTGCTGAAATCGCCCTGTTTGGCCTGTTCGCGCCAGCGCTCAGTCATGTAGAGCGAGATGCGCAGGGCATAGCGGTCGTTTTGCGGATTGAGTTTAAATATCTGGCTATCGACTTCTGCGAGATAATAATTCTGATGTTGCTCGTAGGTACTGATCCAGTCGCCGGGTGAGACCAGGAAGCCTACGATGATGCGCTCGTTAAATTGTGTTCTGCGGCTCACGACCGAATAGCGCATGTAGGGACCATCGACCTGAATCGAGACCGATTTGCCCTTTACCATAATCGTGCAATTGCCGCGTACATTACAGGAGGCGAGCAGAGCCAGATCTTGTAGCACGCGTTGTTTCTGTTCTGTGCGGTAGCCATCGGTATAGCGCTTATTCGTGCCTGGATGAGCGATCCGGCTATGTTTCTGCACGCCTTGCCATTGCAGAATCTCCTCCAGCAAGACCGCCACGCTCCCATTTTTGGCGACGCGATCATTGTGGCGGCGAATATTCCACAAACCCAGCACAATACGAGCCGTAAGCACCGTACTCTCGCTCAACTGGCGTATCTGCTTAAGGGCCTGCGGAATCTCCAAAGGACGTTCAGGGGTGCCCAGGTAGACCTCAAGAGTATTCGAGGCCAGATAAGAAATCTCGCCATCGCCTGGTTTCCACATACTTTTTTGTGCCAATGAAGCCTCCCGTACCGCCTGGTCGGGTCGATAATTTGTCACCTTAATATTTTCGTGGATAAAAGGTGTCACATTCTCGAACAGCGTATTTTCGCTCTCAATCTCCACCCCATCCAGGATACTCGCAATATATTCCGTTGCCTCTTCTTCCGTCATATAATCGGTGATATAGGCAAAAGTATTATCGAGGAGGGAGGAAAGATCGCTTGTGCTCTCCTGATCGTCGGTAAGGACAGGCTCCTGGTTTTGTTCCTCCGTAGGAACAAGGTCGAGTTCCCGTTGCTGGTGTTTATCCATCAAAAAATCCCTTCAGGATACTCCGTACAATTCAAATGGGTAAGCGGCTTATAATTATATTGTACGCTAGACTAGCTGTTCTTTTTGTGCCTTTTGGCATGCATATTCATTTCTTCGTAGCGTAGCACATCCTGCGCCCCTTGTGAAGAGGTCGAAGAATTTGCGCTATACCAGTCCCCCTTGTATTTCCTAATTAATTAATGGTTGCCTTGCAAGAGGGGTCTCATTCCGCTATACTCACAGCAGTAAAAGAGCCTTCAAGAAATATACAGAAAGGATGTATGCCGCGCCGCTTGCCGCTCACACCAGACCAGGGAGCCTCGCGTTGCATACGCTAATATCATGACACTCGTCACCACACGATTACTCGGACAAATTCCACTCTTTTCCAGCATGGACGATCAAGAACTTGAGGCGTTACGTGCACTTATGACGGAGCGGGTTTTTCAACCCGGCCAGGAGATCATGAAAAATGATGAGCTGGTAACCACCTTCCACATCATTGAGCAAGGGGAAGTGGAGATCTGGCTCACTGATACGGATGGGGAAAAAGTGGTCCTGGACGTTCTAGAGCCAGGCAAGTTCTTCGGGGAACTGGCGATGATCTCCGGGGCAAATCGCTGTGCCACGGCCACTATGAAAGAAAAGGTCGTGACGCTCGAACTCAGCCGCGAAGACTTCTTTTCATTTCTACGCACTCGGCCAGACGCCGCCATTGATGCCTTGACCGAGCTGGCTGATCAGCTCAAGCATACCGACGATATTTTACGTGCCCGTGTGGGTCGCAATCCAAACGATACCGGGGATCAAAGTCTCTCTATCGGACAACGCGTTGCCGATGCGATTGCCGAGTTCAGTGGCTCAATTCCTTTTCTGCTCATCAACCTGATCGTGTTTATGCTTTGGATCGCGGCAAATACGCTGGGACCAAAGATGGTGCAGTTCGATCCTTATCCGTTCCAGTTTCTCACCATGGCCGTCTCGCTAGAAGCCATCTTCCTCTCCATCTTCGTCCTGGTCAGCCAGAATCGGCAGGCCGCTAAAGATCGCGTGAAGGCAGATCTGGACTATCAGGTCGATGTAAAGGCGGAGATAGAAATGAGCATGATGACCTCGCAGATTCATGACATGGAACGCAAGCTCCACCACATGCACAACGACATCTTAACGTTTCTCTCGACAAAAGAAGACGATGAATAAGAAAGAAAAGTAGCAAGCGCCGATAGACGCGAGCAGGCAATTGATTTATGTGCAAAATCAGGGATGACCCATACATAGCACTGAAACTACGCGAAAAGAGATGAGCGCTTTACTTTGTTGCTTGTAATACGACGCCAGGCATAATGAACAACTTGAGGTCGCGCCTCTGCACAATCTTGAAGCCCGCTTCGAGAACCGTTTTCTCGGTGTCGCGATTCCAGTGACAATTGCCGGCCAGCAGTCGTGTAATGGGGGTGATGATGTTTTGTATGATTGTGGCAAAGGTTTTATATGCACGTACATGTTCAATCATCAGCAGTGTACCGCCGGGTTTGAGCACGCGCCTCACCTCGCTCAGCCCACGCGCAGGATCGCTGACCGAACAGAATACCAGCGTGGCGACAGCACTATCAAAGCTCTCGTCCGCGAAGGGTAAGTTCTCCACGGGAGCCTGGACGAGGTTGACCGACACATGTGCCGCCGCCGCTCGTGCGCGTGCATATCTCAGCATTGCGCTATCAGGCTCAATCGCTTCCACGTCCTCAACCGTAGCAGGATCATAGAAAGCGAAGTTGAGTCCATTGCCCGCCCCGATCTCCAGTACGTGCCCATGCGCCTGCCCGGTTATCTCCTTGCGCAAGGGCTGCATAAAGTTCTCCACCCGGCTACCGCGTGAGTTGCGCTCGTAATAGTTGGCAAAGAGACGATGCGAGGTGCGACCGTCCTGCGCTGACGTTGTCGTTTCAGGTTGCTGGCTCATCGTTAGTAGGCTCTTTTCCTGTTTCTTGATAGTATACCATATTATGAATGAAGTTTTTATCTTTTGCGATAAATAGATCGCTTTTCGCAGGGCAAGCCGAATTGCCAGAAAATGTTATGAGTGTGATTGGTATTCGTAGGCACCGATATCGCATGCATTCCCCTGTGGCCGCTTTACGCCGCGCTGGTCAGTGGGATTGGTTTTGAGGTCGCAAGCGCTCAAAGGGATAGCGTCGATGGCCGGGCTGCCTTGTTGCAGGGCGTGTGTAAGAGTGGGGCCACCATTTTTGTTTAGCGAGGCATCGATATGGATATCGGCAAGGTTGTTTATTTCTTTATCAGTGCCATGCAGATTTTGGGGATCGATAAAGTTCGCGCCACTAAAAGATTCGAGCAAGTTGTAGCCGTTAGTGATAAGTGTTCCCGATACGTCGGGTCCTTGCTCCGCCTGGTTGCTAGCGATAATACTCTTTTCCACTATGACTGGAGCGTTGCCTGCCGAGGTATTCGCAGCGTTAATAGAGAGGCCACCGCCGTTTGTGATAGCTGCATTGCCGAAGATGGTGCTCTCATTGATGGTAAGTACGCTATTGGAAGAGGAGAGGCCACCTCCGTCGATGTTGGCTAGATTGCCGGAAATAGTGTCGTTGTTGAGCGTGAGGGTGCTATTAGATACGTAGATGCCGCCTCCACTATTTGCGCTGGCCGCGTTGGCTGAGAGCGTGCTATTGTCCATTGTGAGCGTGCCGCCGGAGAGGAAGATGGCCCCGCCCTTGCCTTTAGATGATGTATTGCCGGAAATGCTGCTGTGGTTGAGCGTGAGCTTCCCTTTAAAGAGATAGATCGCGCCGCCGTCGCCATTCGAAGTGTTGTTGGCAACGGTAGTGTTATTGAGCGTAAGAGAGCCACCGGAGGAGTAGATCGCGCCGCCGTTGCCACTCGAAGTGTTGTTAGCAATAGCAGTATTATTCAGCGTGAGGGAGCCGCGATTAGAGAAGATGCTGCGATTCGTCAATTGGCTACTCTGGAAGCTCAGGTCGGAAATGGTGAGGGAGCCTGAAATATCAATGGTCGAGCTTGTGTCGCCGCTGCGTATCACCAGCTGCCTTGCGCCCGGTCCCTGGATGGTCAGGTTTTTGTCCTGTGGGACAGCCAGATTGCCGCCCGAAAACGTGAGTATTCCCTTGAGATGCGGATCAAATGTAATCGTACTCTTTGTAGCCGCATTCTCGATACACCAGCGCAATGAACCTTGTCCGCTATTACCCATATTCGTCACAAGGAGCGTAGCCGACTGTTGGCTTCTATAATATGCGCCAGCAGCTCCCGCCAACAAAATGAGTAAAAGCGCAGCAATAATAATACGAACTGTCAGGAGGCGGGTATGTCGAACGAGACTGGCCTGCAAGAAGTTACTTTCCCGCTCGTTTGCCATATGGCGAGCCGCCCATGTCACAGCTTGTCTGAGCTGAATACCGCGATAAAGCTGCCTTTCAGGTTGTGCTTGCTGCTCCCATGCTAGCGCATCCTCACTGAGCGTCTGCCGCAATTGTATATCCTCGCGCACGACACGTAGCCAATTAGCCAGGCGCGGCCAGGCGCGAAGCACAACCTCATGACCTATCTCAATTGTAGTGGTGTCAACGGCATTATCTGTAGTGAGCAAGCGAGCGTTGATGAATGCCGCAATGGTCTCCTGCATCGGTTGTGTTTGTACTGTTTGTGCTGTCTGTTCAGAATCGAATGTGGAGAGAAGTGTGCGTCGGAGCGTCGGAGCTCGCGCTGGCGTCCCTGGATCAATCAGGTGCAGAAACAAAATCTTCGCGCTCAGGCGATGCTCGTCCGAGGGCAACGCTTGATATATGTGCTCGGCACGCTGAGATAGCGCACCCTTCAGACCATCCAGTGCAGAATACGCTTGCAGGGTCAACTGCCGCCCAACGCGCATGCGAAAGAGTTCGTCGAGCGTGAATTGTAAGTGTGGCAAGATCTCTGTCTGCCCCCGCGCATCCACGAGGAGCATATCCACCAGTCCATCTTCAAAGCTGATCCGCACATCCGGCAGGAGAGCAGGTTGCGTAATCACAGTGCGCAAGTCATCCTGTGTCATGGGCCATAGGGTTGCATAATGCTCCTGATGCCTTTGGATGAGAGCATGAAAGTCAGGATATGCTGCGAAACCATTCGCAAAATCTGTGCGTAGCGTCAGGACAACGATGAGCGGTCCGCCTGGCCGGGTGCAGGCGTTTACCAGTAGATCCAGGAAATGCTGGCGCTCTTCCTCGTCGCTGGTGAGCGTGAGCAGCTCTTCAAACTGATCCACTACGAGCACCACATGAGTACTTCGCCCGTTTGTTTGCTTTGTCAGCTCTGCGCTATAGAGATGGAGGGCGGCCGTATCCTGTAGATCGTCGTGCTGACTATCCTTCTGATCTGTATGTTGAGAGAGCGCAAGGGCCAGCGAGGCCATAGGATGCTCTGTCGGGACCAGTGGAGGCAGGTAGATCCAGTCCTCGCTATCAAATACGCCGCCTGTACGCAAGCATGGCAGCAAGCCCGCCATCGCAAGGCTTGATTTGCCGGAGCCGCTGGGACCGATAATAGCAAGCAGCCGTGAACTCGAATCACCTTTCTTCTCATGCGTAAGCATAGTTTCTATCGAGAGGGCAAGGGCATCGATGAATGTCGCGCGGTCAAAGAAGTCGCGGGCATCGTCTGTCGTGAACGCGCGGAGCCCTTTGTAAGGGTTGCGTGGTTGCTCATCATTGTCAGGTTGGTTGTGCTCGGAGGAAGAAGGGGTAGTATCATCAGGTTGGTCGTGCTCGGAGGGAGAAGTGGCAGCGTCACCAAGTTGGTTGCTATTGAGGGAAGAAGCGGTAATATCATCAGGTTGGTTGCTATTGGGGGTTAGTATCATCAGGTGTATTGTCGGAAGAGGAGGTGGTATTGTTGTTTGGTTGGTTGCTATCGGAAGGAAAAGAGATGTTAGTGTTATCTGATGAGGTATGAGTTGTTGAAGAGATTGTGTGTTCCGCCTCGTGTCGTGGAGCGTTTTCGTAGGCATAGCAATGATAAAGTGAGAGTGAAGAGTTCTGTATCATAATTATTAATGCGCCTTTAGTGTTTTTGATAGCAAGTAAGCGCCGCTAAGTAGCAGCAAATAAATATGCCTTATTATACTAAATTTTTTTGCTTCTTACATCTTTCCCAGTCTCCTTTCCCTGATCTCAACAGCATTGCCCCTTGACAACACGTATTGAGCAATGTATAATTCTCTTATTAGTTAGTTTTAACTAACTAATAAGAGTGAAGAGGATCATTTCATGGCAAGAGAGCGATAAGATTGGCATATTGGGCTGGCCCAATTGCCATCAACTTAAGAATTGCTGAGCTTATTGAGCGAGAAAAAGCAAGGCACGGTTATTGCTTTTTTCATGCAAAACACGACGAAACCTATAGGTGCCAATTTATTGTGCACCAGGCCGGCTTCAGCTGGAGGGTTCCACAAAACGTGCTTCTACACACAAAAGTTTACATAGCTCATTTGCATAAAATACACGCATCGCGAATTTTGACGCTGAAACTGTGGAACTGCTGTGTGATTTTCGGGCTGGAAAGGCAAAGTGAACTTCTCATGTATAAGGAAGTTCCGTGGTGCTCTCCGGCTGACCGTGCCCCCTTTGGCACCTATATTCAAATGTTTCATGAGCAAAAGCGATCTGCGTCACTTTTCTCATCCAGAATAAGCTCATCTATTCCTAGTGATGGCACTGACGTGCACAATAAATTGGCACATATAGATTCCAGATGTTTCATGAGCAAAAGCGATGTCTGCGTCACTTTTCTCATCCAGAATAAGCTCATCTATTCTTAAGTTGATGGCAATTCCCGCCAAATGAACTGGCCCAGACCAATAACACAGCATAGCTACGCTCATGAGAGCAAAATTTTTTCGTTTTGTATATTAGTTACCGCTAATAAATATATTCCTATGTTTTGAAAACCTGATGGATAGATGATAGGTTATGCGAAGGATGTGTTTTGATATTGGTTGCAGCGCATGGTCGATGTGTCAGGCCACCCTGCCATATCGATTTTGAGAGAGAAGAGCACAAATTTTGTGAGCAAGCAGAGAGCAAGCAGAGAGAGGGAGACAATAGTGAATACGAGCGACAAAACAATGATGAATATTCAGAAGGGTGCTGACCGTCATGCGCTGGTCATTGGTGGTAGCATTGCCGGATTGCTGGCAGCTCGTGTGCTGGCCGATTACTTTGATGTCGTTACAATTGTGGATCGTGACATTTTCCCGGTAACGCCTGAGCATCGTAAGGGTGTGCCTCAGTCCTATCATGCGCATGGGTTGCTTGCCGACCGCCTATCCTATTATACAGCAGCTTTTCCCTGAGATTATGCAGGAACTACGTGCGGACGGCGCTACGTCCAGCACTAACGTAGTGCCGCTCGCCATCGTTTCGCCGGCGGGGCTGCTTCCATCGTCGAAGCTGCCGGGCGAGGTTATCAGCTTCAGCCGCCCCTTGCTGGAGTGGCATATACGTGATTCTGTAGCGAAGCGGCCAGAGGTGCGCATGATTACCAATACCGAGGTCATGGGACTGCTTGCCACGCAGGATCGCACACGTGTGACGGGCATCAAGATACGTGAGCGGGGGCAAGGGAGCCATCCTTATACGCTGCATGCCGACCTGGTCGTCGATGCTAGCGGCCGTCATTCGCAGACTCCGCAATGGCTGATCGATCTGGGCTATGAGGCTACCCCTGTGGAGACGATCAACTCCGATCTTCGATACGCCTCAAGATTCTACGCGAAGCCAGAGCATTTTCCGGCGGAATGGAACAGCCTGATTGTGAACCGACGTCCATCTCACCCGAATGCGGGCCTTATTCTTGCAGTTGATAATGGGCGTTGGCATGTGACGCTGGGCTGTTATGGGTGGTCAGGCTATTCGCGGACTCGACGGATGAAGAAGGCTTTCTGCAAGCGGCACGCGAACTGGCTGACCCTAGCATCTACGAAGCCCTGCGTGTCGCACGACCATTGACGCCTATTCGCCTGTATCGCACACCTGAGAATCATCTGCGCCACTTCGAACATATGAAGCGCTGGCCTGGCGGTTTCATTGTTACTGGAGATGCCGTCTGTGCCTTTAACCCCATCTATGGTCAGGGCATGACGGTCAGTGCCATGGATGCCATGACCTTGCAGCGTTGCTTGCAGGAGCAGCAGAGCGCACCCAGACCGGACTTCGAGCAATACTTCCAGCGCCAACTTGCCGCAACCGTTGCCGATGCCTGGTTCCTTGCCACCAACCAGGACCTGCGTTCGCCGGGCGTGGTATTGAAAGGCGCTCGTCCCAATCCAGCTATGCCCTTATTGCATCGCTATATCGACCTCGTGCTTTATAGTGCAATTGTCGATATCGAGATTGCCCAGGCATACTTCAATGTTATAATATTAGCAAGTTCGCCGCGTTCGCTGGCCCGACCTGCTCTGTTCGCTCGCGTCTTGACGGTGGCGCTCAAGCGTACTGTGAAGCGTTGGCTGAGAGGGAAAGAAGAGG
>CAWKKX010000029.1:0-10461 GCA_963850365.1 uncultured Chloroflexia bacterium | reverse complement strand
AAGGGAGTAGCTCTACAAGCATTGACTATAGCCTGAAATTCACTGGCGGACAACTCCTCCCAACTTGTGACCGTTGCGGGTGCCACTGCCGTCTATACCGTTCTATCCTGGCTCCCATCGTTGTTGCTCCCATCCCCTATGTAGGTGTAAGTTCACATTCTTCTCGCCATTGGCTTCGGTGTTGCCTTTGCGCTCTGGTTTGGTGGCTGGACCTTTGTCATCGCGTATATCGGCAACTTTATCGGCGCAGGCTTGATGACGGGTATACCTATAATCGCTGCTATCCCTTTTGGGGCCGCCGACCTGATCCAGCTTGGTCTGCCGGTGATACTCTATCGTCTTTTTGCCCGCCGCTTCGGTGTGAGTCCCATCGGCAAAGATGTCTTCACAATCAGAGGATTTCTCTTCTTCCTGGTCTGTGCCGTGCTACCCAATAATATTATTGGTGGCCTCTACGGCAACTTTATCCTGGTACAATTCGGCCTCAACCCTCCAAACACATTCCTTTCCGGCTGGTTTATCTGGGCTGTATCCAATGTTATCGTAACCATCATTATCGGCTCCGTCCTTCTCTCAACACTTGGGCCAATCGTCGAACGCTTCGGCCTGACCATTCGCGGCGCTCTCCGCTAAACCAATTCATACATATACAACCAGCTATCCGGCAAAGCTCATCAAAAAACGATGCCCTCTATATTTAAGAAGTATAGAGGGCATCCACTTGCAAACGCCCATCCCTACGTCCTTCGTGGGAAAACTAGCTAACCAATATTGCGCTGTTAAGGCTCAAATGGCGGATCGCTGCGTAGCGACGGCGGCTTGCCGCGCCCCTGTGGGGTCCCTGTTGTCCTAGCTCGGCTCGACAGGCGGGTGCACGGCAAGCCGCACTGACTCCAACTTATTCGTTTTGGGGTTCGAAAAGGCTGTATGAGGAGATTTCAGGGTGAATAGCTTCTTTTCAATCCCCTATATAACCTATGTATGATCATAGCGATTGAGGTCATAAATAGTGTAATGTGCCAGGGAAAATAGTTCGTGGAGGAAAGTAGAGCACTCGTGTTAAACGCTGTCAGGGATGTGATAAAGGAGCTTGGGTGGATTTCAAGGGCAACGAGGAAGAAAGCAAAGGTAGGGGACGCAATAGGGGAAATCTGGTCCCTACATTCTCGCGCGATAAATTGCTAGTTAAGGTGTGATAGGGGAGAAAGATCGGATTTCAAGGGGAACGTGAGAGGAGAGCAAAGGTAGCGGACGCGATAGGGGAATCTGGTCCCTACATTCTCGCGCGATAAATCGCTAGTGAAGGTGTGATAGGGGAGAAAGTGGATTTCAAGGGGAACGTGAGAGGAAAACAAGGTTAGCGGACGCGATAGGGGAAATCTGGTCCCTACATTCACGCGCGATAAATCGCTCAGAAAATATTATTGTGCATTTTAAATGTTAATAATATAAAAGCACAATAATGAATATCAGGCGAAAACAAAAATCGCTTACTCCGCTTTTTTGTCTTTCCGCTTTTCTATCTTTTTTCTTCTCTATAACACCCTTCTAACGTTTAGTAGCGATTTATCGCGTGTGAAT
Source organism: uncultured Chloroflexia bacterium (assembly GCA_963850365.1). GTDB lineage: Bacteria > Chloroflexota > Ktedonobacteria > Ktedonobacterales > Ktedonobacteraceae > Dictyobacter. The sequence goes on along the minus strand of CAWKKX010000029.1, from coordinate 8,880 downwards.
GGAGGGACCAGATTTCACCTATCGCGTCTCCTACCCTCCATTTTCTCTCTCACGCTCACCCTGAAATCCTCCAATTTTCCCTTTTACAGCTTCGTAGCGATTTATCTCGTGAGAATGGAGTGACCAGATTTCCCCTATCGCGTCCCCTACCCTTGCTCTCCTCCACGTTCCCCTGAAATCCAGCCACCCACCCTATCGCGTCCCCTACTGCTTTGTCAAACTTCATTGCGATGGGAACACGCAACCGCAAGGGCCCCACACCACCCCACACTACCGTTGTCGCTACGCGGCCACCCGCCAAATGAACTGTGCCAGTGCAACAGTCACTATTGCTCTGGCACAGTTCATTTGATGGGAGCCCGCGTAGCGACAACGGCTTGTCCTTGTCGTCATGGATCGGCTCCATAGGCGGGTCGACAGCACCAACCACAAGGGTCGTCGCTACGCGGCCAGCCGCCAGATGAACCGGGTCAGTGCACTATCGAAGGATTTTAAACCAGTATTTCACACTTTTTATAGCAAAAAATGTACGAACCTGATTTTTATTCCCTCAGGTTCGTACTTCTTATTTACAGCATCTACAGCTTTGTAAGCTGCTCGGTTTGCATACTTATGTACTTCTATATGTCAATTAGTTGAAGGCATCACTATCTCGTCGAGCATTACGTAGGATAGACGATAGATGGGTTGCTAATTGAAGGACCAGCGTACTGGGAACGGTGATTTCGGGCTACTTGACTCAGATGTGATTGGATCGAATATCCAATGTTAAAATTGTGATTACTGCTCGGCTGCCATTGGGCAAAAACGAAATCCTGTGTGATTTGGGAATTAACTTCATTTGTATCTTGAAGGTATAGTCATAGTACTGGCTATAGATGTCACTAGAGGGGGAAAGTATACACCAATTATAGGTGGGGGAAGCAACACTCAGGTCATACCTGTTACGCTACTTGCAGGACCAAGGTTTTGAGACAGGCCAGCGGTTTGACTCCCTCCATTTTGATAACAGTAATTGTTCATATCCAAGCCAGGATAGTTCTGCTGAGAACAGGGTGTAGTCATAGTACAATCATTAGAACGTATATTAGTACTCCATAGTCTCACATGAAGCGTTGATTTATCACCTGCCTGTGAACTATCAGGGAGAAGCCCATTGGGGATCAGCCAATTTTCAAAATTATCGTTGAGATCAGGACTGAGGGTTACTGTGAGATGGAACAATACGTAGGTGTCATTTTCTCTGCTGTCAACTCCTGCGAAGGCATATGCTCTCAGGACACTTTGAATAGTGGTCATTCCAGGTCCATACTGAGTAACTGCTATTGGTTGGTCTCCACTTCCCGCTGCAAACACCTCTTTACATGGATCTCCCGAATTTAACTGGCAAAATGTCCCATCTGCGTGAGCGTGAGATGCATAAGAGAAAATGCTAATCCCTGCTACTAAAACAAGTAGAGTGGAACTGATGAGTAACTTTATGCTTTTTGCATATATGTTTATCCTGCTCATAAGGTCTCCATCCTTTCTATACTGAGATAATCATCTCTTCTCGACTTCTTTAATAAAGCCAGATGCTCCTTTTATGGAGAAGCGCATGTCTTTAATTTAAGCACACTATGCAGTGTATAGAGTTTTACACCTCTTCTTCATCTGTTCGGCATTATACTAGTACTTTTGAGATTGATACCTCCTCTTTATGGGCATTACTACATATAAAATATTATTTTGACATAATAATTATTACATACATATAGAAAAAAATACTAGCAAATTTGAAGCTGTAGCAACGATAGACATCGCAAATTTGAGAGATATAGATCTCGATAGTGGATCTCTCAAATTTGCAGTTTTGGGGGAGGGCAGAGTATGTGGCCTTAAAACTGTAAAGATAGAGAGAGGAACCGAGCTTCACTATTGGATTGAGGAATTGTTATGATGCTTCACCTGTTCTGCTTTGAGCGCAGGAGATGTATTGCATGGAAAGATGGTCAGAAGGCGAGAAAGCGGACGCCGCATGCTCTCATCGGTACCTTGCCTTTTGTCCTCTTTATTCTTTTTCTCTGATTTATTCTCTCATAAATCTTTAAATGTTTTTCATCATCCCTACTACTGAAATAATTTATTGACGGTGGGTCCCGTAGGGACCACGGTTCGCGGCGTCCGCTTTCTCGCCTCTTGACCACCTTCCTATGCAATACATCTCTCGCTCAATTTACATATTTTATGCTCAAAATCCCGTCTATTCTTATCTTGATACACTGACGGTGAACAATACATTAGCCTCAATTGCCATCAACCTAAGAATTGATGAGCTTATTGAGCTAGAAAAAGAAAGGCGCAATTATTGTATTTTGCATGTAGAACCCCCAGAACCTATAGATGCCAATGTATGACTCCGCTGAGAAATTTTGTACGGGCAACCAAACGAAACGTCGGTGTTCTCTATAAAAACGTAGAGAATACCGAATTGATTACATCACCCGAATATCATTCAATTCAAGAACAAAGGAGTTATTCACCACTCGAAAATCAAGTGTGGCCGTGAGATCGCCGAACGGAAGATCAAACCAGATATATCCTCCTTGCCTCTCACTTAATACAACACTATCTTCAAAAACGTCTTTTATCTTCTCCTGCTCTTGAATCTCCCATTCAAAGTCTTCGGGATCATCATCTTGATATCGATGCACATCCTGACGCGCTCCAGGATACTGAGGAGGTACAAAACCACCATCGTGGTCATGCAGTAAATTGACGCTGAACATTTCATTGTTATCCCACAACTCTGGAGAACGATGGTCTTGAATCAATGATGCAATTAGCTCTGGTGTCCAACTATAGGGGCCTTCTTTATGATGCAAAAATTCGTAGGCGTCAATATAGCGCTCTTCGATGAGCAAATCTACCCATTCTCGTACAGCATCCAGGATCTCTTGATCGCTTGCCTTAAGTGATATTATTTTCATAGTTCTTCCCCCTCAAAAATACAAATATCTTATTATCTTTCTCTTCTTCAGGAGAAGATGCGAAATGGAAAGAGAATGAGCAATACGTTCGTTTATTCAAGAGGTCACATGGACTATGCAGGGGAAACAATCCCGCCCTATTTCCCAATCGATGAAGGCGAGCTAGTCACACAGATGGAATGTAACCTGCTCAAGTTTGCCAAAAGACTCTCTCATCAGGTGGGCCAGATAAATTTTAAATCACAAGTCAGTGCAAGCGAGAATATAGAGGATATTCATGATGTCGCTCCAGAGGCATACCTTGGAGGGCTACGGGAGGCCATCAGTGCCTATGAACATATGAAACGTAAAATAGGATAAATTTTCTGTCAGTCTCCTATTACCATTATACTGGAAGTTCAGGGGTATCAATTGCTCCAACGATCCACCTGAACTCCCCAGTGTGAAACTGAAGACCTTTTTACCCTTGAAGTGCCGCAATCACTGCTCTGGCAACACTTCCACTTGATTGAGGATTTTGACCTGTAATCAACTTCCCATCACGCTCGACATGATCGGACCAGTTTGGCTGAACGACAAAACGTCCTCCCAGTTCACGCAACCGACTTTCCAGCAAGAACGGCATGGATCGATCTAACTCGGCAGCACGTTCTTCGTTGTTGGTAAAGGCCGTGATCGTCCTGCCCGCAACCAGAGGGGTTCCATCAGCGAGCCGTGCTCCGACCAGTCCCGCCGGACCATGGCAGACAGCAGCAATCACTTTGTCTTCACGAGCAAAGTCGCCAAGCAAGTGTTGGAGCGCCGTATTCTCCGGCAAGTCAAACATCGTTCCATGCCCACCAGGTAGGAAAATGGCATCAAAGCCAGTGGCACGCACCTCGCTGATGGTTCGAGTCTGCAGTAAAACGTCACGAGCCTGTGCTGTCTGTTCAGCCTCTTCTGGTTTCGGTTCACTGCGTGGGTCAATAGGAACATTGCCTCCACGTATGCTTGCAACGGTGATCTCAAACCCTTGCGAGATGAACTCTTTGTAGGGAATCGCGAACTCCTCGAACCACAGTCCGGTCGGATGGGTTGCGTCAATATGATCGTGACTGGTGACAACAATTAAGATGCGCTTTGATGTTACCATATACTCACAACTCCTTTTGAATAGATGAGAAATTTTCTTGGAACAAGATATGCATGATTTATGCATGCGACAATATCTTGTTACCTGGCATTGTAAACCGCTGCAACCTATAATACAAATAGAAATTCTGCAGGGAGGTATAAAAATAATTATGGCAGATTTAGAATGGTATCGAAGTTTTCTTGCGGTGTATCGGGCTGGAACAGTTTCGGGAGCAGCGAGAACGCTTTTTCTGACGCAACCTGCCGTCACACAACATCTCGCAGCGCTTGAAACCCTAATCGGTGAGCCATTGTTTACACGCTCCCCACGACAAATGATCCCGACGACTCGAGGTAAGCAACTCTACTGCCAGGTAGTACAGGCCCTTGAGACTTTAGAGCAAGTGTCTCAGGAAATACAAAGCACAGCGGCTGAGCTTCCTCTACTTCGTTGCGGTTCACCACGAGAATATTTTGCTGACGTTGCCTTAAGCCATTTTATCACGCTGCCTTACCGCCTAATCCTTCGATTTGGTGAAACCCGAGCGCTTATAGAAGAGATAGAACGTGAGCAACTCGATGTGGTGATTGCAACACAACAGATTGCTTCGCGCGAGGTAGAATATCACAGGGTCGATGAAGAACATTTTCGTGTCGTGGGACCACCTGATCTTGCACCGCTCACAGTTGATACCTCTCGATCAGAAGTAGAACAGTTGGAAGCTGTAGAGCAGTGGTTGACAACTCAGAAATGGATCAGTTATGGAGTCGAGTTACCGATTATTCGTCGCTACTGGTTGCAGTGTTTTAGAAAACGGCCTATGTTTCAAGCTGCACTCGTCATTCCTGATTTATATGTGATTGCAAAAGCAATAGAGAAAGGTGGAGGAGTCAGTATTTTACCTGATTATCTCTGTCATGAGCGTATAGAGGCAGGGCAGCTACAATCCTTATGGGAACCCTCTCAAAAGGTGACAAACGAATTCTGGCTAGCGTATCGCAAGGTTGACCGTAACGATGCAAAAATCAAAGATCTCAGACAGAGACTTCAGCAGGGAAGCATGAACAGCTTACATCTCAAAAAAAGATTGCCGACGTAGTTTTTTGAGTGAGAAAGAAGTGTCGTGTGGGTACCTGCCCTGCCCCCATACATCCCTCCCCACTCGCATAGCAACAAAGTGTACTAAGGGAAAGATTAGACCCCTTTTCTTACCGATATATTGGTATATTTGCACAGCCACTTGACAGCAAGCACAGAGTAGTTTATTCTTTGAGTAGCATATTGGCTGGTCAGCCAACCAATTCTCAAAGTGACATGGCCGCCACGTGGGTTGAACTACACCTACTATCCCAACCCACATAAGTGCAATGATGCAACAGAATAGCAAGGAGAACATGATGACCAACAATATACCAATAGAAGCAACAACATCACATACCGACGAAACAGGGGAAGCGGCAACAACATCGCATGCTACCGAAACAGGAAAAGAGCAGCCCGCGACTCAGGTGATGAAGAAGGGCGTGACGTGCGAACGGTTGCTGGATGCGGCGATGGAACTCTTTGCCGAGCGTGGCTTTGAAGCCACTTCGACCAAGCTCATCGCTCAGCAGGCGGGTGTGCCACATGGACTGATTCATTACTATTTTGGCACAAAGCACAATATATTGGCAAGTTTGTTGATCAAGCGCTCTTTCTTAGCGGAGATTGAGGCACATTTCGCAGATGCACGCGCAAACGGAAGCACGGACCCGCGCTCGACGCTCGTTGAGTGTTGCATGAAGTGCTTTGAGTCTTATCAACGCCATAGGCCTCTGGCTCACATTATGGAGCAGGAGTCACATCTGGATCAGCAGGTGCGTATGACGTTGCAGCAGTTTGAGGATCGGATAATCACGTTGATCGCAGAATTCCTTGAGGAGGCCTCTGGTCAGGGGGCGTTCAGGCCACTTGACGCGGAGATGGTGGCACAGGCTCTCCTGTTTACCCTGGCCAAGAATATGCGCTATCGGGGAATACCGGAGCCGCATGCCTTTTGCGAACGACTTGTGGATGCGCTTGTTAGCCCACGTGCCTGACTAACTTGGTTGCGCGATGATTCACAGGCTGATAGCTGATAGTGCTTTGTCAAACTTGGTTGTGTACTTGTTACAAGGTATATGATGCTGGGCACACGGCGGCAACCACAAGGGATTGTCGCTACGCGGCCTCCCGCCAGATGAAGTGTGCCAGAGCAATAGTATCTTTTCTACTGAATTACAGACTTTGTGATGACTGGTTGCCTGGATGTCTTTTATCATATTGATATAAAGCTATTTTTCATTATTGAAATGATTATTACAAACGCACAACACTCCTGTTGTTACTTACGCCACGCGACAGAGAGGCTTTCGCATGCGCAGCGGGGCGGGGCAGCGACACTTTAATCAACTATCGGTATTTTCGTTAGTTATCACATTACGAAACACACGGGGCGAAGCAAGGAGATTCTGTATGCAAGCTTCCATACAAAATAAGCCAGCACGAACTGGTGGCCTACCCTATAAATGGATAGTCGCCATCGTCGTGATTTTCGGACTATTCATGGTTATCCTGGATACCACTATCGTCAACAATGCTATCTCGCGGCTACAAACTGCTTTTGGAGCGAGCCTGGCTGATGTGGCCTGGGTCTCAACGGGCTATACACTGACAGAAGGGATCGGTGCCACGCTGGCTCCGTTCTTTTCCTCGCGCCTGGGCATTAAACGCTTTTATATGATCCTTTTGGCGCTCTTTACTATCAGTTCGGCCTGCTGTGGCCTGGCCTGGAGCCTGGGTGCATTGATCACTTTCCGCATCATCCAGGGCCTTGCTGGCGCGTCGCTGATGCCGATGTCGATCACGTTGCTCTATAATGAGTTTCCTCCTGAAGAGCGTGGTACTGCGATGGGGGCACTGGGTATCCCTATTCTGATCGCTCCAGCTCTCGGTCCGACTCTGGGGGGCTATCTTGTGACGTATTGGAGCTGGCAGTGGGTGTTCTACATCAATCTACCCATTGGTATCGCTGGCTTCTTTATGGCGATGATCTACTTGCGCGAGGCCAAACCTCTGCGGGGCGCTCCTTTTGATTTCCTTGGCTTCCTCTTTGTTGGCACTGGTTTAGGTACGCTGCTCTACGCTCTTGATGATGCGGGTACGGACGGCTGGGGATCAACGAAAGTCCAGAGCTTCCTGCTTATCGCGGCAATGTCCTTTATGCTCTTTGTGATTGTGGAATGGCTGATGACGAGCAATGGTAAAGAGCCTTTGCTGGATCTGCGCCTCTTTCGCGACCGAAACTTTACGGGGGGCAATCTGGCTACAGTTATGACGACGATTGCGCTCTTTGGGGGTCTGTACCTGGTGCCCATCTATCTGCAAGGTTTGCGCGGCTTGACTGCTTATGAGTCGGGTATCGAATTGCTGCCGCAAGCGCTGGCCTCGATGGTGGCGGTGACGCTAGGAGGGTTTCTGTCTGACAAGATTGGGGTGAAGACGGTGACGATTCCAGGATTGGCTATTCTGGGTTTCGCGCTCTGGCGCATGTCGTTGCTCTCAACCCATACGCCGCTGGCGGATCTGCGCTGGTTGCTCCTCTTACGTGGCTTTGGCCTGGGACTCTGCGCTCAAACGGCGAGTAGAGTTGCGATGAGTACGCTGCAAGGGAAGCAATTGTCGCAGGGGTCTTCCCTTAACTCGGTGATTCGCTCGTGCTCTTCTGCGATGGGTGTGGCGCTTATGACTACGCTGGTCTCCTCTCGTCGCCAATTTCACTATGTGCGTCTGGCTGAGCAGGTTACTCTGACTTCTTCGGGCGCGACATACTTGCAGCAGTTGACTCTGATGTTCCTGAGTCGTGGCTTCACGCAAGCAAACGCACGGCTAGCTGCGATCCGGGAGATGGCGCAACAGGTGCAGCAACAGGCTTTCCAGTTAGCGATCAATGATGCATTTTTGTTCACGGTGAGTGCTGTTGTTCTTACGGTGCTCCTCTTTGCTTTCGTGATCCAGACGGCCCCACCAAAGGCAAAGGTAGCCAACCGTCCTGCAACTCCTGGTCAGAATAAAGAGGTGGTGCAGGAGTCGGAAGAAGAAGAAGAGGCTGCGGTGTTTGTGCATTAGATGAGTGGGATTTGATCTACATCACGCCCACCCTCTCGCACGCTGAGTTTGTCTTTTATGACATGACATATAAATAAATGCACGTTGACATATTTTTGCTCTAGCAAAAATATGTCAACGTGCATTTATTTATATGTCATAAAAGATCAAGGAACGCTCCTCCCTTTTATACAATCATCAAGGAACGCTAGAAAGCTACGTTTCGGCAACGGTACATCTACTATACTCTCCTTAAGACGACAAACAACATATCGTCCTCGCAGAACGCTGCATTGTTTCTATAGCAAAAATAGAAGCCAACTTTTAAAGGGGATTTGGTCATGTCAACTAAAACACACTCTATCCTGGCCGCTATCAGCGGAATTCTTGGTACTCTTATGCTTATTGCGTCTTTTAGCATGAATATAGGTGCGCCGCTTGACGCGACCGGTGCTCAGGCCATCGCTTTTAATAACCAGAACTTTAGCTTGATCCTCTGGGGAGCCTGGCTCCAGGCTATCGGTCCTGTCTTTATCGTACTTTTTGCTTTTAGTCTGGTTTCCCTGGCTGGAGCTACTACGCGCGTTGTTGGCTGGATGACCATCTTTGGAGCAGTCACGCTCATGACGGTTAGCCTCATAGAGATCGTTTTTTACATAAGTGCTTTATACA
>CAWKKX010000028.1:0-49676 GCA_963850365.1 uncultured Chloroflexia bacterium | reverse complement strand
TTCACACTCAATCTGTGAGACAGATCCTACTAACATATCCCGATCCAGGCTATACTATGACCATCAAGAGAAAACAAAAGAATAACACTTCTCTCACAAAGAACGAAAAAGTTTAAAAATCGTCTATAAAGAAAAGGAAGAAAAACATTATGAAAAACATTTTTCGCGCATTTGGCACCCAGACCACGAACAACGAACAACCAGCAGCCGTAGAACTCGACGAGCAGGATCTGGAGCAAGTAACGGGCGCAGGCGGCGGCGGCAACCATTATCGCCATGACGACGATGACGACTGCGAGTATGACAATGATGATTATTGCCATCGCCATCACCACCATCGCCACCACCACCACCACGGCTAATCCCAGCCGCGCCCACAAAAGACACCCCGTCCCACGTATCAGGGACTGGGGTGTTTTCTATTTATAGAGCCAGCAATTGCGTCAATTCAGCGTCGTAATCACTAAAAAATTTGGCTGCAAGTCCCTGATTTTTTAACTTTATACTATTAAGGGTTTCTTGTAATGAGCTAGCTATTTTTGCTTTTAAAGGATCTTGTAGTTCAATAGTCGTGTTGCAGAGGACAAGTACCGTGTGCAGGGGGGCGAGAATGCGAGTTGCATGGTCCGCTGCAATAGATTGGCGGGCAAGTTGTAGCCAGAATGGAATGAGGTGATAACGAGCATCGCGCTGAAGCCATTCTATCGCATCCTGTTCGTGTCCGAGATAGCAGAGGATACAAAGCGCTATACGGTTCTCTTCCTCTATTGCCTTTGACCAGAGGATTTGCGCATGTTCAATAAAACGCCGGGCAAGATGGTTGTAGGCCTTCTCGACTTCTGTCGCAATGGTGACTTGATACACCGTCTCGCCGCGTGGGAGGCGATCTCCTCGATACGAAAGCCAGTTATGCGATCCGCTAAAGTGAATGCTGCCATCTATAATAATTTCTTTCGCATGCGAATTCCCCAGCCACTCAGCAATGACTCCTGGTGTGCCCTCAGCGGTCAAGATGGCGCGTAAACGTTGTTGCAGGTGAGGTGGAATTGGTCGTTCTTCTCTATTCTCATCGCGCCCGATGCCATGACCGATCAGGATATGGACCCCTTTCCGCACCAGGCCCTCCATCAATATAATGAATTCATTATCAACCACCTGTTCGTTGATCCAGGGGGAGTAAATAATGATTTGTTCGCGTGCCCTTTGTAAGGCCTTTAAGAAGGCAGGCCGAATTTCTACATCGCGTAGCTGAATGGCGGTCCCGGTCTCTTTTTCAAGCGCCTGACCTTCTGTTTTCAGACGAAGCTGGTGTACGGCTTGCCGATGGATCTCTTCTAAGCGCTCTTCAACCAGGCGCTCCTCAACGTTCTCGCCTGGTTGGAATATCTCTTCCTGAGCGAGCATCTCATCGTCCAGCCCGCAGAGGGTCTTCAAGGAAAGGCGTTGTTGCTGGATCAGGGATGTGAGCCATTCGGCGATGATGGGTAGCGATTGGTCTTCCGAGCGAGCTTGAATGGCGATGCTTTTATCAGTGCTCTCGTTGAGAGTGTCATGGAGAACAAAAATGGCGACGAGTTTCCAGCGAATTTCTGGTTGGCCTTCTGGCTTGATCTCGGTGACAAAGCGACCCTCATCGGGGTTGTGGAAATCTAACCCCATCTCTTGCAACTGAAGAGCGGCTGGTCGAAGCTCAAAGGCGGGGAACTGCCGCAGATCTTTCTGCACATAGGAACTGAGATCTTCAAACTCATACTCATTAATTTCAGGCTGAGGATAGCGCGAGAAGCTAACATTGCTCTGGACTAGATCTTGCATAAGGTACCAGGTATCATCTTCAGAACCTTCCGAGACTGTCTCTGAGGAGAGCGATTTTTTGCCCTCTTCGGTGATCTGGTTCTTACTGATATTTTGGAGCGAGACCAGATCATTGAAGGTGTTTCTGATAAAGACGGGGTCCAGGCCCAATGCGCCTGCCAGTTCTGCAAGAGAAGGGGTCGGCGTTATCTCAGCATAAGCACGCAGCACAAACTTTTCCAGCAGGTTCAGCTTGCGATATCGTTCAGCTTGCACGCCGACTTGTTGTTGTTGTATGGGATAGCGAAATTCACGTGCCGCTAAAACGTGCAGGCCAGGAGAGCGTTCTTCTATCTTCTGGGCCTGCGCAATAAGCGCCGGGGCAATGGGGCGCAAGTGCGTGCTAGATGCTGGAAATATCAATGAAGTCTCCTCGATGCTTGACTATTTTTGAAACGTTCTGGTAGCGTTCTGCCGCCATCTCTCCGCGTGCGTTGCTGCAAAAGAGGTCATGGCAACCAACGATGATTAAGAGTTGCTGTGCACGCGAGAAGGCGACATTGATGCGCTCATCCTTTTTGGCGAAACCGATATCGCCCTGGGAATTATTGCGGACCATGCTCACGATAATAATGGCTCGTTCCATGCCCTGGAAGCGGTCAACGGTTCCGACGCGGATGTTAAGGGCGTCAAATTGTGAGCTTTTGCCACCTTTTGAGATACCCAGATTGTTTTGTAGAAGCTTGCTTTGTTCTGCGTAGAATGTAATAATGCCGATTTCTTTTGGTGCGGTCCCTTTTGCTTTCTTCGGTGCCCAGATCTGCTGGAACTCCTGGCAGATCCTTTTGATGATTTCTACTTCGCGTCGGTTCACGAAAGAAGTGCCGACGCGTTCTTCGCCAAAGCTTTTGTGGGCGCTCTGATAGTTAAACACTTCGCGTCCGCTTGCGCGATTGCGGGCGCTGATTCTCTGGGCGCTGCGGTTTGGCGCGTGTGAGGGGGCTGGAGGCGTCGTGACCCAGATCAGGTGCTTCTTGGGGCCGATAAGCGGTGATGCCATCTGGTGATCGCGTTCGCTGTCCGGCTGATTGAGTCCGCATTCTAGTGGACGCTCGTAAAACTGATTGATTGCGGCCATGATGTCGGGATGCATGCGGTACTGGACGTGCAGCATGCACTTAATCTGGTCGGGCGCTTTGCTATAGATCTGTTTGAAGTAGGGCTCGTTGAGGGAGCGATATGCTAAGGGATCTTCGCCCATTTCTTCGGCCATCTGGTCTAGCGTTTTGTCTTCGATCATGGGAGGTAATTGATGCTGGTCTCCGATCAGGATGAGCTTTTTGCCGCGAATTGCGGGCAGGAGCAGTTCGGGTGGCGTGGCTTTACTGACTTCATCGATAATCACGACGTTGAAGGTAGAGATGGTGCTGAAGTCCCGATAGGAGAGTCGAGGAGCCTGTCCGCAGGTAATGCCGATCACGTTGGCATTTTTCTGATAGACATCTTCCAGCTCTTGCCGGTCACGATCAGAAATGTTGTGCAGGGCGACGACCCAATCGGCAACGAGCCGATCATAACGCCGAGAGAACGTTTCTTCCTTTTCTAGTTCTTGCTTCCAGGCATCAAATTGTTGCTGTATGGTGTTTAGAAATGAGTGTGCAAGAATGCCATCTGGTGGGGGTAGTGGTCGTAAGTATGCTGGAATAGTTTCCCAGAGATTGCGCCACCACTGGCGTTCGGTCTGTAGATCTGTCTGGGCCTGTTGCATCTCGCCGCTAAGTATCTCTTGCTCGCTGCGCAGGGCGTGCAAGCGCTGCTGCTGTTGCGCGAGCGACGAGCGAGCATAGGTAAGTTGCTCCCGTACTTTTGTTGCCGCGCTCTCTATCTCATCGTAGAGTGTTGCCAGGAGCATCTCTAAGCGTTGGACCTCGTCGGCCCAGTGCTGTACCTGGGCTCGATACAGCTCGATAAACTCAGGGGAAGCCGTAGTATTCTGCTGCGCTAGCTGGCGTAATGATGCGGGGAATGCAGTGTTTTTACTCAGTTTCTGTAATAGATCGGCACGTCGCTGTACACATGCGGCCAGAGCTGTCTTCACCTCTGAGAGCTGAGCTTCTTCGTTCGTAAGGGCTGCTTCGAGCTGTTTTTTCTCTAACTCTAGCTGATCTTTTGTGCGTGAAGCGTCCCAGCAAGCGTTAATAGCCGCTTCCTCTTGTCCTTTAAGCTGCATCTTGATTTTGGAAGAAAGCCCAGCGGCTATATTCGTTACAAATGTGCTATTGTCGGCGTGGATGAGTTGAGGAATGTGCCGGTGCCCCTCGTTGGCTGCGGCTAACCAGTCACGTGTCTCAACGAACAGTTTCAGGAGTTGTTGTTTGTCATGTTCTTTAAATAATCGACTAATTAGCCCCGGATTTTTTGTACGCATGTCAGAGATGATATCTATATGCTGCTTAATGTTGCCGACGAGCCGGATAAAAGCGGCGTTATTTTGTGGAAGCTGTGTCTGCCTGCTATATGCTGTACGTTCGATTTCCTGGCTGATTTCAGGAAGTTCTGACCATTCCTGTTTAAAGCGTTGATTACAGTCAACGAGGTCAGTATAAGCCTGTCGATATAGGGCTATCTCCTCGACAGCTTTCTGTATCCTCTTCTGTGTCGCACTTTCGGCGGAGCGCCACATGGCTGCAAGTATGCTGGCCGAATCTTTGCTCCATACAGCTGTGTCTATTTCGCTTGTGAGCGTTTCTAATCTCAGAGGGCTGAGCGGGCCAGGCTGCACAAGCTGTTTGCGAATTTCCGTATCTATATATACTTGTAGTATGGACTTAATGCTATCTATATGTGGAAGAGCCTTTGCGGCACTCTGGAGTGTATGTATAGTGCTGGCGCGACTCTGAATCTCGTCCTGGAGGGGTGTAATCTGTGTAATAAGAGCAAGCCGCTGTGCATTTTTGCCCTGAACTGATGCTTCTCTATCCAGTTGTTGTTGTTGCGCTTTGTCTTGTTCGCTGAGTACAGCTTCTATCTGACTGAGCAGTTGTTTGTTGTTGTTCCAGGTTTGTATATAAAGTGGCACGATCTCTTTGAGCCAGGCCACGTTTTGCAGCAGTTGTCCCTCGCCTGTGGGGATCAGGCCAACCTCTTTCGTAATCTGGAGACAATCATTTAAATTCCTGACAAATTCTTTTCTATTGCCTACCTCACCAAGATACTGAAAAACGCCTTGCAGAGATTCATTGATATTGGCCTTCTTCCAATCGATTGTCGCGCCGAGAATGGCCGCGAAAATTTGCTGGAGCGGGGCGTATTTTCTAATCTCTTCCGCGCTCTGGTTGCTGCCAGCTTCGAGTTCGCTGATCTCCAGCTTGACCTGTTTGTATTTATCCTGGCGCGGATTGTTGTATGCGCTCCTGCTCTATTTCCATCTGGCGATATGTGGAAAAGCGTTGTACGCCTTTTAAGATTGTGTTGAGGAGCACAATTATCTGTTTTCTCTGCTCTAACTTCTCATGACAGTCCTTGGCTGTATTCTTGAGCCAGGTGTGGACAACGCGTTCTTCTGTAAAGTTGCGGCCCTCATCTTCGACCGAATCGGAGCTGCCTTTGCGGACGGCACGGATGCTTGGATTGTGAATCAGGCGGCCAAGGGCGTTATCGACGGCCAGGTTCGATTGCGAGGCGATGAGCGTGCGTCCACCGCGTAGCGCGACCTGATAACAAATCTCGGCGATCACCGTGGTTTTTCCGGTGCCGGGCGGTCCTTGAATGAGCAGGAGATCGGGAACCGCCAGGGCCATCTCAATGGCTGTAATTTGGCCGCTATTACATGTGCCAGAGAGCAGATCGGCTGGTTGCAGATGTTGGATGGCCGGGGGGAGGTGGGCTTTGAGAGGGTCGAAGAAAAAGTCGGAGAGCAGGGGATTGTATGTTTTTCCCTGTTTCAAATCCATAATGGCGCTCTGCTGTTTCGTGATCTGCTGCGAGTCTCCCCATGCCTCAAAGTGAAGGTAGCCGGTTGGTGGCAAGTCAAAGGCATTGTTATGCAAGCTTTTGGCCATCTCCCGGTCAAGGCTGATTGTGAGCGTGTCTTCGGCCGCGTTAAACTGTTCCATGTTACCAATATCGCGACCACCGTTATCCCGGCCACGAGCACGTCTGGAATTTGCGGGGAACTCGCGAAACAATTGGAGGCGCTCTCTTTTTGATTCGCGTGCTCGTGCCTGAAACTCCTCGTAGGATAGTGGCTCCTTCTGACCATCGTAGGCGCTTTGTTGGTCCAGGTAGAATATGACTTTAGCGTTCCCCTCGCGGTAGTTATGCTTGTTGTAGCCGATCCAATACTGGCGTTTTTCGATGAGTTCCTTCTGGAAATGGAGCAGTGCCTCCCAGCCGCGAAGCTGGTCCACATCTAGCTCTTGTGGACTCTCGATACGTTGCTCTTGTATTTGGGCCATGAATGCCGGGGAGATGCCTTTGTAGCCTGGTATAAAAGAGGCAAGCCGAAGCTGAGCAGGCAACGAGACAAGATTCTGGACCCCAGCCTCCCATTTGAGAAAATGGATCGCGGTAATTCTTACTTTCCCTTTTCCTTCCCGTAGAACTTTGGTGGTCAGGCGCAGGGTTTTTTTGCTGTCCGAACAGCAAAGGGGGAAATGGAGAGGTATCGGTGGCGAGTGTGAGCTCCCATACCTCTTCTTCGGGATTTTCCACTTCTATCTCATCTACGCGGAAGCGCCTCACATACCAGCAAAAAGGTGTGAGCCCAACGAGGTTCTCAAGGAGGCTTGTGCCACGATCATAAATTTCTGTGCGCAGGTGCAGGTCTTTCTGTCCCTCTTTGCCATTGTCTGGCTAAGGCTCTGCTCCTCTTCACTGCCCAGGACGCGCAGCAAATTTTGGGCGGCATCGTCCTGGAGCTGAAATTGCCACTCCATGTGTGAAGTAGAGATCGGTGCGAGAGAAGGTACGGATAGTTGTTCAATCTGGCCCTTAATCGGGATGGTATGTGTTTCGGTCTCACCTTTTAGGATGACCTCTCCACTCAGGATCGTGCCTGGAGGTCGCCCGGTCGCCCGAAAGGTGAGCGAGAGGGTATGTGAACCCGGCGAGATGCGAGCCGGGAATATCTCTAGCCCGGACACATTAGTTTCGACGGTACACCATTCTTTGACTTCAATCAAAGTCGCCCTCACCTGCTGGCTGTCAACCGGAATGCGCCCGAAATCGATGCCCCCAACGGGTAGCTGCCATTCGGTATCCTCCCAATGTGCGCCTTGCACGATGCCGCCTGAAACGGCCACGTAACGCAATTCGTAGGAGACGTCGGTCTCTGCGTGAATGACTGCCTCCGTGTTGCTTTCGCGTGTGCGTTGGATGATCATATTTTCCAGGCGTACACCAGAGGCGTGGATATGTAACACGGGTTCATCAACTGTATACAATTTTGTTGCTGGCCCAGCACCAAGCAAGCGAATACGCTTCTCAATGGTAAATGGACCTTGATACTCGCCAGGGTCCAGGCAAATGACCTGGTCATCGGGGAAGAGGGGCAGGAGGCTCGCAATATTATCGGGATTGACATGAACCTTCACTGTCTTCTTCACGATGGCGCTATGCAGAGCACGATGGAACTCAATGGGGGTCTGATAGCGCTTCTCCGGCTCTTTTGACAGCATCTTGAGCACTACCTGTTCGATCTCCGGGGTAAGTTTTGGATTGCTATCGCGCAAAGGTGGTGGGGGCTTGTGACAATGGCCCTCTTCCATTTGTGCCCAGTTGCCGGTAAAGGGAAGCCGCTTGGTAAGAAGCTGATAGGTGATCACGCCCAGGCTATAGAGATCGCTGCGATACTCTGGTCGGCCTGCGAAATGTTCGGGTGCCATATAGGCTGGGGTGCCAGCGTTGCCCAGCACGGACTGAGAGCTCTGGGTCTGACTGCGAGCTGTATCAAGTACTTTAATCACTTTTGCTAGCCCAAAATCAGCGATGACGACTCGCCCATCCTTATCTCGTAAGATATTTGGCAGTTTGAGATCACGGTGGATAACCTGTTGCTGGTGTGCGTAATGCAAACCATCGGCGATCTGTCTAATAATATCGTCAACCTCTTCAACCGGGAGAGGACCGGGAGCTTCCTTGAAGAATGTGGCGAGATCGCCCCCGTCGATATAATCCATAATCAGGTGGATCTGGTTGTCTTTGACGGTCAGGGTTTGCAAGCGAACGATATGTTTGTGGTCTAACTGGCTTAGCACCTGACCCTCCTGCCAGAGGGCTTCGGCCAATACCTCGTCACTCTGATGATCGGAGCGGATAATCTTGATGCAGGCCTGCTTTTTCAGGTAGCGATGTTGAGCTTTATAAACCTGCCCAAAGCCGCCCTTGCCAATTGGTTCACCTAGAATATAGTCGCCGATAAATGATTTTGATGTGGTGGTATGCTCTAATTCGACCATTAATCTTTCTTTCTAAGCAAGGCGCTAGAGGTTACTGACAACATTGTTATCGCTCAGAGAAGGGATCTTACTTCAAGGAAAATGGCTCCTGAGCATCGAGAGAGTGGGACGCAATGCGGCAGAGGGCTCCAGGCAAGCTTGTAGCAGGCGTATGGCTTCGGGTGCGAGGTGACTGGCCGCCGCTTGCTGTTGAAGGCTAGGGTGAATAAGCCAGGGGCGGCGTTCGCCTGCCTGCTTTGCTTGTGTGTCAGGGAAAGGCAACTCGCCGGTCAGCAATTCCCAGGCAATAATGGCCCAGGAGAAGAGATCGCTCTTGATGCCACCTGTAAAGCTGAGTGAGGTGCCGGAGTTCGTGTGATTAGTGTGGTTCGTGTGGTCCGTGTGGTCAGACTCGATATACTCTAAGAGTTCGGGCGAGGCATAATCATCCCAGAGGGGAGAACGCTTCGCTCCTGCTTTTAAATGACTGAACTTCGTGGCGGAACCGGGCAGTTTCGTACAATCAAAATTGAACAACTGTGCGACCGGCGTGGTGCTTGTGAATTGTATAAAGATACTATCCGGTCTCAGGTCGCGATACGCACTGTGCTCAAAGCCAGGCTGCTGTGTGAGATACTCCAATGCGTTCAAGAGGCCACCCAGGATCTGGAGGCGAGCACTCAGATCAAATGGGATACGCTCCAGGTCAGCCTGCGTTGTGAGACCAGTTGGCTTCTGGCTGAGCAACTCGCTGAGGAAGGCCCCCGGCTTGCGCGACAGAACGATATAGAGGTGGGAGGCAGTTGATTTGGAGAGGCGATAATCGACGATATTCGGGTGCTGCGGAAAGCGACGCAGGATATCGGCATGACGCAATACTAATTGTTCTCGTTTATTGCGTTGTGCTGGAGCGGCAAAAACCTGCTCATATTCTTTGATCCAGACTAGCTCGTTGAAAAGCTCCCCTTCTCCCAGGTAGATTTTGCAGTTGAGAAAGGTATCGGTGTGGTGTTCGGCGATGATCTTATAATCATCAATGCGCTTCAGCACTTGCCTGGATGGTTCTTTTGCTTGCTCCAGAAGAGTCTTGGCTAGCGTTGAGCATTGAGAGGAGGTGAGTAGCGTTGGTGTAGGTTGAGCCGCACGAAATGCTTTGAGCAGTTGAGGAAACTGTTCAAGGCGACAGGCACCCACGCCATCTTTAGGTTGCGGATTATTAGGATCGCCGCCCGCGAATGAGACTGGCGCATCACCTGTAAAGACCATCACCGAGTAAATGCGCGGACGAATCGGTAGCCACTGCCGCTCTCGTTTCAGCCGAGTAGCAATCTCACGTGCCGCATATTCATAATCCGGCAGCGAATTGTCCCCTTTTTCCCAGGACCCGCGACGCAACCGTCTCGCAGCTCCATTGATCCCCTCAACCTCAACCCGCTCTCCTAGCCAATCTTTAAAGTCGAGCAAAAAGATAGCATCAGGCAAGAGCAGAATCGCATCAATCTCGCGGTTAGTCACCCGTTTGCCGACAAACATGACTGGGATGATATAGCCCTCTTCCTGCGGTAATATCCGCTGGAGATGCTCCACGGCCTGCGCCTCGCTCTCGTTAATATACATTGAACCGGCGGTGAGCTTTATTTTTAACATGTGTATTACTCTTGAAGATCTTCCAAATACTTACAGGTAGGACGCATTAGATTTTATCACAGAAGACCTCCGTTTCTCAATAATTTTGAGTAATACGTGACTATAATGCTGATTATTGCAGATTGATTCATAACGGCTCTTTGCTTATAGATCTTTTCGCCCAACCCAAAATCGTGACCAGCTTCACACTCAATCTGTGAGGCAGATCCTACTAACTTATCCTCGATCCAGGCTATACTATGACCATCGAGAGAAAACAAAAGAAACTACACACACTTCTCTCACGAAGAAAGAAAAAAAGATTATCAGTCGTCTATAAAGGAAAGGGAGAAAGAACACGATGAAAAATATTTTCCGCGCATTTGGCGCACAGAACAACAACAACGAACAACCAACAGCCGTAGAACTCGATGAGCAGGATCTGGAGCAAGTAACCGGCGCACGCGGCGACCATTATCGCCATGACGACGATGACGACTGCGAGTATGACAATGATGATTATTGCCATCGCCATCACCACCACCGCCACCACCGCTAATCTCATCCGTGCCCACAAAGACACCTCGGTTCCACATATCAGGGACCGGGGTGTCTTCTATTTATTTAATTATTCGCACTCCTAATAGCTAAATTTATTACATCTAATAAATAGCAAGAGAGTATTAATCCCTGCTATTATCAAACTCAGCCCTTCAAGCCAGTGCTGGCAATACCTTGCACAATCTGGCGCTGGAAGAACAGGAAGACGATGAGCACGGGAATGCCGCCCAGCACCGCCGATGCCATGATCTGTGCGTAACGGATGCCAAACGATGTCTGCACCGTAGATAACCCCACGGGCACCGTCATCATATTGTTCCCGCTAATCATGATAAATGGCAAGAGGAAGTTGTTCCACGAGATGACAAAGGCGAAGATCGCGACAGCCGCGATAGCGGGCCGTGCCAGCGGCATCCAGATTTGCCAGTAGACGCGTAATAAGCTTGCACCATCCATGAGCGCTGCCTCTTCCAATTCGCGCGGAATGCCGTCGAAATACTGCTTGAAGATAAAGACGGCAATCGGCGAGGCGATCTGCGGCAGAATGATGGCCCAGTAAGTATCCACCAGGCCCAGAGCCTCCATCTGCGTGAAGAGCGGGATGATCAGGATCTGGCTTGGAATCATCAGGCCGGCCAGGATAACCCAGAAAAGAATGTTCCTCCCACGAAATGGGATACGTGAGAATGCGAATGCGGCCAGGCTTGCCAGCACCACGGTCGCTGCACTGATAATCGTGGAAGTGAATATACTATTGAAGTACCAGAGAGGCAGACTCGTCGTGGCAAATGTTGTGACAAATGCATCTAACGTGAAATGTGAAGCCAGCCAGGAAACCGGGATTGCCGTTGTCTCGCCTTCCGGCTTGAACGCAGTATCCAGGGTCCATGCAATAGGGAGAAGCCATAGTATTGCAAGCACAATAAGCACAGCCATAGCCACACCATTCCCGATCATCTGCCCTCGTCGGTTTGCGCTGATAGTCTGGCGAGATTGTGCAGGTTGTACAGGTTGTACTGTACTTTGGATGGTTGCCATCTTATGCCTCCGTTCTTTGCCGTGTGAGCACTGCAAACTGTCCGAGTGATATGATCAGAATGATAATGAAAAGGATATATGACATCGCGGAGGCATAGCCGACTCGGTAGCCGGTGAACCCCTGCTCGTAAATGTATTGGATCAACCCGCGTGTCGAGAAGTTGGGGCCATCTGAACCGTTAAACAGCAAGTAAGCCTGGTTGAACACCTGCAACGAGGCAATGACCTGTAAGATGAGTATGACAAATGTCGTCCTTGAGAGTAGCGGAATCGTGACCCAGCGTATTCTTGCCCAGTATCCCGCCCCATCGAGCGCAGCTGCCTCGTTTAAATCCTGCGGAATCTGCTGCATGCCTGCGAGATAGAGCACAAAATTGAAGCCAATTGTCCACCATATCGTCAAGATCACCACTGATACCAATGCGATACCTGGATCAGACAGCCAGTTCACTCCGTTTTTTAGTCCAAACGTTGCCAGTATGCCATTAATGAGACCAAAACCCGGCTGATACAGCCAGTTCCAGATCAGAGCCACCACGGAGACCGGCATCACAAAGGGTGCGAAGAAGATCGTGCGGAACGCGCTTTGTGCAGGGATCGCCCGATTCACAAGTAAGGCCAATCCAAGTGCAATGACAACGAGTAAAGGTGTGCTAATGACCGTAAAGAGTAATGTCACGGCCAATGATTGCCAGAAGGCCGAGTCACCAAAGAGCTCTTGATAGTTGGCCAGGCCAAGGAAATCCGACGCACCAATACCGCTCAACGTCCAATTGAAAAAGCTCATGCGCAGACCAAGCAGAACCGGCCAGATGATAAAAGCCGCATAGACAATAAGAAATGGCAACACAAAACCAATGCCGATCAGGTTTATGCGCCGCTGCTTTGCTTGCTCTCGCACCTGAGTCTGCGTAGCCGCCTGTGTGCTACTCGCTTGTACTGTTATATCTGACATAATAGCTCCTTACATTTATCATTGGGTGTCATCCATCCTCGTGCCCAAATTGTCCTGATTACTGCTGAAATGGAACCTTAACGCCGAGTAGCTTTAAAAGCGCTGCCCGGAGCTGGCTCAGACCCTGCTGAGGGCTGGCCTGTCCATTTAGCACAGTCTGGAGCGCCGCCGAAGTCTGCTGCTCCAATTGAGATGCGGAGCCACTAAACCACGCATTAGGATCGACAACAACGTTAGCAGCTACACTTGCGTAGTTCGACTGCGGCTTCAAATTTTTGTACTCAGTGCTCTCGGTTACGGGCAAGTAAGCGGGTACGTGGCCGCCCTGTGCCCAGGTGTAGCTATCATTGAGCATAAAGCGGATGAACTCCAAGGACGCATCTCTGCGTGCCGGATCTGAGGCGATCTGGCGCGGCATGACAAATGCATGGGAATCTGCCTGGACTCGGTATTGATCGTAGACAAGCGGGAAGGGCACCATATTATATGCAAAGTTCTTTTGTGTTGCGAACGTTGTTACTTCCCATTCGCCATTCCATAAGAATGCTGACTTGCCGCCGCCAAAGAGAGCAATCGAGCCAGGATAGTCGATGTTTGGTGCAGCCACTTTATTCGTGATGGTAAGGTCAGCCATAAAAGCAAGCACCTGCTCCGCTTTAGTATCATCGAGCACCAGTTGTTTCCCATCCGGTGAGAGTACCAGGCCGCCTAGCTGGCTGTAGAGGGTATAGAATATCCGCCATGGTGTGACGCCTTGTACCTCAAAGACGACCCCGTACTCGCCCGAAGCTTGTTTGGCAGCCTTTAAAGCATTCATCAGTGCGTCGGCACCCTGTATTGGTTTGAGATTCCCGTTCGCGTCAAGCAGACCGGCCTTGCGGCAGATATCCACGTTGTAGTACATGACGAATGGATGTGTGTCTAGAGGAATAGTGTAGAGTTTCCCGTAATGAAATGCCCTTTGCCAGATTGAGGGGAGAAACTTGTCTTCCGTGATGCCATGCTTTGCCAGCTCACTGATGTCAAATGGCTCTAATAAACCTTGTGCTGCGTAGGTTGCTACGCGTGTCATATGCGAAATGGCTACATCGGGTGGTCGTCCTCCAGCTGCAGCCATTGCTAGCTTGGTGTAATAAGGATCGCCCCAGACAAGCGTGACCGATTGGAGATTAATATGAGGGTTGCTTTTGCTGAAACTGTTCTCCATCTGGATCATGCGTGCGCCGTCGCCGCCCCCGAATAGGTTCCAATAGGTGAGATCTGTGCCACTTGCGCTACTGCTGCTACCGCAAGCATCCAGTAGCGTTAGCGCTGCCGTGCCTCCCAGGCCCAATGCAGCGCTGCGCTCCAAAAACGTTCGGCGGCTCATCTGCCCCCGGCTCGTTTGCCTGGCCCAGTCTTTTAGTGTTCCATTTTGCTCAACCATAGTCTATCCTCTCTGCGCCGTGAGTAATATCTTCGCTGATTGAAGCGGTGAAACTAAACTAACTATTAGAAAAGCCTACAAAACGATGATTACAAGAACGAAGGTTTTACACAATCTGCATACGTAACAACGTGAAAGAATGGGGTGGGAAAGTGTAGCTAAACGTTTGCCCCGGTTCTTTCAGGTGTTGTTCTTTTATAGTGATTGCGTCGGGATGCTCAAACGAATTGACGATATCGGGCTGCTCGCCTCCTACTTCGTACGCGACGATATTGTGCACCCAGGTTGTATCGGTCAATTGAATGGTTGTGGTCTGAGCCCGCTGCTCGTCGCGGTTGACCACTGCGAGGGCGATTGTCTGTTCGCCGGCGTCGCAGGTTGCGCTTACATCCAGGAACTGGAATGGTCCAAGGTCGGCGACTCGGTGAGGCCAGAAAGAGCTTTCTTTTGCAGGTGAGAATGTGTATGTCTCGCTATCCACAAAGACATCCAGCGCGATCTCCTGCAAATGTTCACCGAAGAGGCGCAGAGGATGATAGATTGTTTGCAGGAACATCCCTTCTTTATTTGTAAATATAGGTGCAATGACGTTGACGAGCTGGGCGAGGTTGGCGATCTTGACGCTCTTGCAGTGTCGAACAAAAATATTGAGATAGGTAGCGACGGCAAGGGCATCGGCAAGATTATACTGTTCCTCAAGCCCGGATTTAGGGTCGCGCTGGCGATACCAGACGTTCCATTCATCGTAGGCAATAGAGACTGGATGCTCGATCTTCTGGTTATAGCGTGCCATATCGATCATGGACTGACTGGTGCGTATTGCACGCTCAGCCTGATGTGGCGCAAACACATTGCTGTAATAGTCGTCGCTGCCCGTATAGATGTGAATGCTATGATGATCGACCACGGACGCCAGCCCTTCAATGACAGTGCGATCCCAGTCCGACACGCCAGTCTCGCCGCAGCTCACAAGCTCGATGGTCGGGTCAGTCCACTTCATAACTTTGGCGAATTCGCGTGCCTTTTTGACATAGTCCTGCGCTTCTAACATACCGATCTGCCAGGGGCCATACATCTCATTGCCCAGGCCCCAGTATTTGACTTTATATGGCTCCTCATGTCCGTTCTTGCGCCGCAGATTTGCCCAATAGGTATTGCCAGTGCCGTTGCAGTATTCGACCCAGGCCTGTGCCTCGTCCAGCGTCCCAGTGCCCATGTTGACGCACAGATATGGCTCGCTACCGAGCACGCGACAATACTGCATAAACTCGTCAGTGCCGAAACGGTTGGATTCTTCCGAGAACCAGGCCAGATCTGTGCGCCGTGGTCGTTGATCGCGTGGACCAACCCCGTCGAGCCAGTGATAGCCACTCACAAAATTGCCGCCGGGCCAGCGCAACAATGGCATATGCAAGGCGCGTGCCGCATCCAGCACATCGCGCCTGAAACCGTATTCATCGCTGAGTGCGGAACCTTCTTCAAAGATTCCCCCATAGATGCAGCGTCCCAGGTGCTCTGTAAAGCCGCTCAAGATGCGCCGGTCAACATTTCCTATTTTGCGCTCCAGGTCAATTTTGATTTTTCCCACTCGTCATCTCCTTCTCTATTATCGCTGAGCTCATATTGCCTTCTCTATAATATATGACGTCAGAGATCGCGAATATAGAATCTATGTCCCACTCTCTGAATGGTCAAAATAAACGCTCATTTCTGAGCATTGCATTGTCAATCTGAAAGCGGTCTGCCCTGCCCCACGTAACGATAACTCGTTGTGGTTGCCATTTTTCACGCACTGGGCGGCGAAAGGGATATGCCACCGTCGCTACGTGGAGCCGGGCGAACCGCTTTTATCTCGTCGATTAGCTTATCGGACCGCTAAGCTGTGGCCAGCCGTTGCTGCTCCAGTTAACCTGACGAATTTGAATTTTGACGGCCCCATTGTTTGCACCGTCATAGTAATGATGGATCAGCAAATCTCTGTTCCCATCGTGGTAAACCGATTGACCACCTGGACCAATCACATTGCCACTTCTCTGTAGCAAAATCGTATATCCTCCTTGTAGCATAGACGTGCCCGACTCGCTCACATAAGGTCCTGTAATGTTGCTTGCACGCCCAACTGCGATCTTGTAAGTACTATTGACCCCCTGGCAGCAGGTATCGACTGAGACAAAGAGATAATAGTAGCTACCATGGTGGACAATGTAAGAGGCTTCAATCGCATCTGGTGCGGGCCTTTGTGCCAGGGAATAGAGAGTAGTGTTAGCCGACGAAGGCTTGAATGTATGCGCATCGAGGCGGCGTAATTTCAGGCCACTCCAGAACGAGCCAAAGGCGAGCCAGGGTACATTGTTTGTATCAAACGAAAGGTTAGGATCGATGGCGTTATAATTGTTCGCCGTCGTTGTCCGTATCACCAACCCTTGATCAACCCAATGATAGTTAGAATCAGACGGATTCAAGGTCTTATTGGTTGCCAGGCCAATGACCGAGTTGTTTGACCCAAAAGTTGAGCCTGCATAATAGAGATAATAGGTTCCGTTGACAAGGTGAATATCGGGTGCCCACAGATCCCTAATGTTCCCCACTGCGCTAGTTACCCACGATGGTATTTTGCTAAAGACAGAGCCTTTTCGCGTCCATGTTACAAGATTAGAGGACGTCCTGATCTCAAGACCGCCGCCTGTCGAGAAGACATAATAGGTACCGCCTTGCTTGATGAGGGCCGGGTCATGGGCTGCGAGATCTCCCTGAATTGTTGGGATATGGCTGGATGTAGAAACAGCCTGCCTTGTCGCTACTGCATTGGCACTACCACTACTAACGACAAAGGTTACCAGGAGGAGCGTCATGCTCAAAAGTGTACTGAAGAGTCTGATAACAGAGAACTTCATACTCATGCATCCTTTCATGTTCAACATTGATACATACCAGACACAAGGTGTAGCAATCAGCAGCTACTTTACCGATTTGCAACGTTGCAAAGAAAATATACCATGGTAATCGGTGTTTGTCAATGTCAAGACCTTATAAGAGATTGACACGTTTGCTATATCCGAGTATTGTATGAACAGAGCTGTAAACACAAGCATATAAGGATAAATATACAAGGTGGCAACCCTAAAAGACGTCGCAATGAGAGCTGGAGTCTCTATTAGAACTGTATCTAATGTGGTCAATAACTATGAACATGTGACGAATGAAATGCGTCAGCGGGTGCAGGTCGCATTGGAGGAGCTTAACTATCAGCCGAACCTCTCGGCACGCTATTTGCGTAATGGGCATTCGGGCGTGCTTGCCTTTGCCATTCCTGATCTCAGCAATGTGTATTTCTCGGACATTGGAAAGGCAGTGATAGCCGCTGCGGAGGCGCGTGGCTATAGCGTGCTGGTCGATCATACGCATGGTGAGCGTGCCAAAGAGCGTCTCGCGGTGAATGGTCTGCGTCCACATTTGATTGATGGGATTATTTTAAGTCCACTGTCCTTAGAGCCTGAAGATCTCAACCTGCGCCAGAAGGGGCAACCGGTCGTTTTGCTCGGTGAGCGTTTCCTTGATGTGCCCTATGATCATGTTACCTATGATAATGTGACGGCTGCTCGTCTGGCTACCCAGCATCTTTTGAGCCTGGGGCGGCGGCGTATTGCGGCTCTTGGCATGCAGAAGACGCTGATAGGCGAGACAGAGACCGCCCGTTTTCGCTTGCGTGGTTATATCGAAGCATTAACCGAGGCCAACATCCCTATTGATCAGCAACTGATCGTGCGAGACATTCCTCTTTATAGCCGTACGAATGGAGCCCAGGGTATCCGCCAATTGCTCACGTTGGATACGCCGCCCGATGGTGTGTTCTGTTTCAACGATCACATGGCCCTGGGAGCCATACGCGCACTGTACGAAGCGGGGCTACGTGTGCCCGACGACGTTGCCGTCGTGGGCTTCGACGATATCGAGGATGGGCGTTTCACTATCCCATCTTTAACGACGATCTCGCCCGACAAAGAGAAGATTGGCGAGCTGGCCGTTGAGTTCCTGCTTGGGCGCATTGCAGGCACACGGACCGGCCCTCCTGAGCGGGCTGAGGTGCCATGCCATCTTGTTGTGCGCGAAAGTACGGTCAAAAATTATAAAAAATGAAAGTAACTACTCAGATCAGCAGGGAACTTGCCAAAGCATCACAAATCCAGGCTTTTGTAAAGAAGGTTGACAGTATTGGCATAAAGAGAGTATATTTTTCTTAGTGTTTGCAAACGCTTACACTTTAAGAAGCAATGGATGCCATGGATTTTTTGGCGAGCGCATTTTTCCTGTTATTATGATAGGAAATTGTACTGTTTCCCGATAGTGGAAAGGACACAAGGACGTGAAACGATCTTCTTCATACGCTCAATTTCTAAGCTCTTGCCCCAGGAGAACGCTCCTGATTCTCATTGCTGCTGTAGGTCTCGTTCTCAGCACACTCAGTGTTTCTGGCATGCCGGCCCAGGCAGCCGGCCCGCTGCCCTGCGATATTTATGCTGCCGCTGGCACCCCCTGTGTCGCCGCACATAGCACGGTGCGAGCGCTGTTCTCCGCCTACAACGGACCGATGTACCAGGTCAAGCGAGCGTCGGATTCCAAGACCACCAATATCGGAACTCTCACGGCGGGAGGCTACGCCAACGCCGCCGCGCAAGACAAGTTCTGTGCTGGCACCTCATGTATTATCACGGTGATCTACGACCAGTCTGCGAAGCACAACAACCTCACCATCGAAGGACCGGGCCAGCATGGTGGGCAGGATCATGGTGCCAACGCTGCCGCGCTCCCACTCACGGTCGGCGGTCATAAAGTCTATGGACTCTACGTGACAGCTGGCGTGGGCTATCGGGACAACTCCACCTCGGGAGTGGCAAAGAATGGTGCCCCGGAGGGGATGTACATGGTGACCAGCGGCACTCATTTCAACAACAAGTGCTGCTTCGACTACGGCAACGGCGAGACGAATAACAGAGCCAACGGTAGCGGCCACATGGACGCGGTCAACTTCAGCTCCTGGTGCCAGCTCGGGCCGTGTTCCGGCTCTGGTCCCTGGGTGCAGGCCGATCTGGAAAATGGACTCTTTGCTGGAGGAAATGGAGGCTACACCAATAACAAAGGGAATCACAGCGCGTTCGTCACGGCCCTCGTCAAGAACAATGGGCAGAACAAATACGCCGTCAAGGGGGGCAACGCGCAATCGGGTGCCCTGACCACCTGGTACAGCGGCGCGGAGCCGAACCGGGGTGGCTATTCGCCCATGCACCAGGAAGGGGCCATTCTCCTGGGAACCGGTGGCGACAACAGCAATAAATCCGTCGGAACCTTCTTCGAAGGGGTGATGACAACGGGCTACCCAACCGATGCGGCAGACAATGCGGTCCAGGCCAACATCGTCTCAGTCGGGTATTAGTAGCAACTATCCTCTGTCGTCGGCCTTCATACCGACGGTCGTAGGAGGTGAACTGCTCTGCTAAGGCGCGTACCGCCTTAGCAGAGCAGGCTTCAGCGTAATGGCTGATCGAACGAACGGCGATACGCAACCAAGCCTCTGATTGCTTTTCACAATGAAATTAATGGACGAGAAGGCTCTGAAGCCGCTTCAGAGCCTTCGTTTTTACCCTTTCGCTTGTCTTTCGGATGCGGGAATAGAAATGTTGTAAACGGCAGGATAGCGTGCGCCGTTGACGATATTTCCGTTGCTCACAGTGAATAGTGATGATCCATCCCGGCTTAATGCTACTCCATAGATTTTATTGGTTGCGAAATTATGCGTATTGGCATAAAAGGGACTCAGAAACGCGATTGCTTTCTTCTGGTTGGTTTCCGTGTTGTATTGGATGATAGGAACTCCATTGGCAAGCGCTTGACCGCTATCAGAGATGCTATAGTACAAGTATTTCCCATCATCGCTGGTGTCAATTGCTCCTGTATAGACGCCATTGCCCCAGTTTTTCCCCATTGATACTACTTTATCCTGCTCTGGATAGAATTTATAGACGTCGCCAGTCTTGTCAAAAATCCAGAATGCGCCACCTTCTTTGTGGTTGGTCCATGCTCGCAGGTCGCTACCAATTGTTGAGTTCAAGAGAGAGAATTTATTGGTCCTTGGGTCATATTTGGCGAGACGATGCGTTGCCTGGTCACTTCCGTAGAGAATACCAGTTGAGCGGTCCAGCAGTCGTGCGCGATTAGACCAATTAAAGGGTTGTCCTGTGAGGGAGTCAACTGGTTGGCCTGCGAAGATGGTTTTTTGGTGCCTGGTGTCGTAGACTAAGACTTTGCCGCCGCCGTTGTTTGTTGCGCTATTGCCATTGCCGACGCCATAGTAGAGGTTGCGCTCATAGTCCCAGCCACCCTCTTCCCAGCCATCTCCTGGGGAGGGCTTGCCCATATTCTTTGCAATATGGGAATAGATATTGTAATAAATGAGATCTCCGTTATAAAAGCCGATGAAGTACATATCACCATTCTTCGGGTTGATATCCATGCGGCAGTGCCATTTTCCCTCACCACCAGCACCGAGAATGTCTTTGGAAAAAAGGAGAATCTCCGGCTGCTTTTTGACTGGATCGTAATCCATTAATATAGCACCGTCAAAGCCACCGACTGTGCTGGAATGATCTCCCAGTCCAAAGTAATACTTGCCATCGGGGCCGAGGACGGCGTTACCCCAATCGCCATATTCAGTGCTATATTTTTGGGGATCAATTGTCGCGACGCTAAAATCGATGGTGGGAGGTGTTGTAGCAATCAATCCACCCATTGCATTCCCTTGTAAAAGAGCGGGGGAGTTGTCCGTGTATACTGTTGTATTTAATGGCGGGTATGTGTAGACGTTCCCTGGCGGTGGTACGGGCGTGGGTATAGGTGTGCCTGCGGGTATAGGCGTGCTTGTGGTACGGGTGTCGGCACAGGTGTGCCTGCGGGTATAGGTGTGCTTGTGGGTATGGGCGTGGGTACAGGGGTATCTGCGGGTATGGGTGTGGATGAGTCTGTAGCTATTAATTGGCTACTTAATGATGCTTGTGGCAATCCATAGGCGCTAAGGATGAATGAGAGCGTGACGATGTAGAGAAGTGTCACCAATTTCTTACCCATTGTTATCTCCTTAAGAGATCATGGCTATGATAGGAAAATCGAACTATATCCATTTGCTGGCTGTCATCCACTTTGTGATAGAGTTCAAAGTTTCCCAATCATAGCTTTGCTTTGTCAAAAAACCTTCGTATTTCCTTAATGAGATAGCTTATGGCCACTTTTTATGCAGTAGAAGCTGTTTGATTACCTACTATGATATATAGTTGGCAATGAGAAAATTTTTACAGGAGAATCTCCTCAGATAATTTCGGTAAAGAAGATTCTGCATGCACTTTTGCCTTCTTGAATCATAAGTAAGCGTTATACACTAAAATCGAACAACGGCTAAGTCATATGTTGGAAAAACGAAAAGCTGTTATGATGACTAACAGCGTAGAAAATACACTGTTTCTGATAAGAAAATATAGGCTTTCGCATCTTGTGTAAAGGTAAGAATTATCTAAGAGGACTAATGGGTTATACTGTAATGAGAAACATCATGTTCCGTAATGAAGAAGTGGTTAGGGGGCAGTACCCACATCTTTCTAGCGCCCTTTCTCAGGTGTCTCGGTAAGGATGAGTTCAACCTCATCTATGAGAACGACGGGGAGCATTTCGTTCGGCCTGTTATCGGGCTTGCCATTGATGATCTTGAAAAATGTGGGTACAAGACAGCATAAGGAGATATGTTCCTTTGAGTAGATTTTCGCCTATATGTATGCTGGCAGTACGCAGGTGATCCAGGAATAAGTATGAAAAACGACCTGAACCGTTATACTACCACTTGAATCATTTTGGTAGCATAACGGTTCAGGTCGCTATAGGCTTGCGAACTCATTGCATCGAGTGAGATGAATACACATGCCTGGAGTTTCAGATTGCTGCTATCTGATAAAATTAATTATCATTAGACGAGTTTGTTGCCCAGTGTGTGCAGTACCCGGTATGAGAATCCCATTGATCACAAAACGTTGATTGCGGATTGCTGATATTCAATTTCCAATGTATGCAAGCCCCCGTAACTGTATCCCACCCGTCGCAGTTATCGGTGTAATTGCCGTGATCAGTGTTATAGTAATTGCACTGATAATAGTTATAATTATGACCATCGTTATTGTCATAATTGTACCCATAATAACCGCAGTTATTGTTACAGTCATTATTGTTACAGTCATTATTGCAGTTGTTGTCGTTGTCGTCACGGTCACTATTACAGTTGCTGTGATGGTGACACTGATTATCACATCCGGTTTGCCAGGAAGAATATGATGCCGAGGCGGCGGCTTGTCCGGTTGTGAGATAAAGTCCCAGACATGCTGTAAAGAGTGCGAACACGCATACGCGCACTATGCTTTTTTTCGAAGGGAACCACATTTTTAACGTCTCCTTTCAAGTATGATGCATTTATATATGTACATATATCATATTAAGCGCCGCCGTGACTTGTTTGCTTTGTCGGCAAGCTCTGTTGGCGCTATCGTTAGATACGTTTCTCGGTAGTGAAAAGTGACATAATTGGCTCCTTTATTACCACAAGTCCCTGTCCTTGTGCGACAAAAAGCTAATAGTAGTAGGGTCCGTTTATCATCCATAGGTTCCTGTTCCTAATCCAGGAAAAAGTCAACTTGCCATCATTTCCAAAGGAGACCATCACGCTACGGCGTCAGCACCGTCAGTTGAAAAGCACTCCCATGGTCGTGTGCGTACCGGATTGCTGAATTCACCTCTTCGAGGGGGAAGACACGGGTTGAGAGCACGTCGAGACGGAGTAGACCAGCGCGAATTAATCCTGCGAGCAATGAGGGAGCGTGTTGTGGATACATATACTGACCGCGTATCACGATGTTATTATGCATGACATACCAGTACGGTATCTCTATGTCAGCATTGACGCCTCCCATCAAAACAGCGGTTCCGTTTGGGCGTACCGCCAGAATGCCGCGACGAGTTGGCCCAGCATCTTGTGTTTGCCCCAATATATCGAGCATGCAGTCAATTGGACCCTCGGCAGCCTGTGCAATGCGTTGCCTATTGCTTGCTTCATTGTCAGAGAGCAGAACGGGACGGACACGTTCCCCAAAGTGGTTCACCAGGATATCAAGACGGTCCTTATTTCTTCCAGGCGCAACGACTCGTTCCACGCCCATCGCTAGAGCAACCGCCACTCCTGCCCCGCCAAAGAAGCCAGTGGCTCCATTCACCATCACCGTCTGTCCCGGCTGGACGTTTGCGGCTAACAGTCCACCGTAAGGAACGAGCAGGGCAACCAACCAGGTCAGTTTCACAGGGTCTCTGTCATCCATATGGTCGAGTGGAACAGCATTCTCAAGGGGAATGAGCATCTTTTCAGCAAATGGACCATTGCGAAAGTAGGTTTGGAGTTTCTGTGGCCCCTCTCCTCGGGCTATCCATCCTTGCAGCATACTATTGGCTGGTGTCGTGCTGTCGTCGCGTGGTCGAACCATCGGATCACAAAAAACAAGCTGACCAGGTTGGAGTCGAGTGGTATCAGGTCCAGTTTTTTCCACGACTCCAATTGCTCCACAGCCGGGAGCAAGAGGAAGGACCAGGGGATAGGGTCTTTCTCCACTAAAGACTTCTTGTGCATACCAACCAACAGGGGCCGCCAGCACACGAATGAGGACTTCACCCGCGCTGGGAAC
Organism: uncultured Chloroflexia bacterium; assembly: GCA_963850365.1. GTDB lineage: Bacteria > Chloroflexota > Ktedonobacteria > Ktedonobacterales > Ktedonobacteraceae > Dictyobacter. The sequence continues at coordinate 26,078 of CAWKKX010000028.1, read as the reverse complement.
AGGTTCAGGAATATCTTCAAGAAGAAGAGGCTGACCAAATGCTTTCAGAATTGCGGCTTTCATACAAAGTTTCCTTTCACAGTTGTATCTCGGTATGATAGTATAGTGCCATACAATTGAAAGCTATACCAGAGTGTGTTGCTACTAGTAGTAGTACTACCAGGGAAAGGACCGTTGCATGACGCAGAACGAGTTGCGCTCGGAACTGGCAAACTTCTTACGAACTCGGAGAAGTCATCTGTTACCGGAAGAAGTGGGGTTACCGCATGTAGCGCGCCGCAAAACGGCGGGATTGCGACGAGAGGAAGTTGCTCAGCTTACTGGCGTTGGCGTGACTTGGTATACGTGGCTGGAACAGGGGCGAGACATCCACGTCTCCACCCAGGTGCTTGAGAGTCTCGCACATACCTTCAGGCTGACTCCTGCTGAAAAAGCCTATCTCTTTCTTCTCGCGGGGCAAACATCTCCTGCGTATCCAGTCCCGCAGCAAGAGGAGGTGAGTCCTTTTCTCTCTCGACTCCTTGAGCAGATGGGAACCAATCCCGCGTACATCACAGGCCGAAGATGGGACGTACTCGCCTGGAATGGGGCGGCGTGTCAGGTGTTTGTAAACTTCGCAACCATTCCGGTAGAAGAGCGCAATATCGTGCATTTCACCTTTACCAACGAGGAGTCTCGTCGTCGCTTCGTGGATTGGGAAGGAGTCGCACAGCGCATGCTGGCGCAGTTCCGTTCCAGTCACAGCCAGTATCGCAATGATGCACAGTTTCATGCATTAATTACAGAACTTCAACAGCGCAGTCCAGAATTTGCGTGCTGGTGGTCGAAGTATGAAGTGCAAGGGCGACAGGACGGGCGGAAGGAACTCAATCATCCTCAAGTAGGCTCGCTCGTTTTCGAACACAGCACCTTTCAGATAGACGGCTCACCAGGACTGAAAATGGTGGTCTATCTGCCCGCATGCGAGGAGACAGCCAGAAAGCTCGAACAACTCTCTCTGGCCTCATGTGCTATATGAGGAATCACGTGTAGCCTCGACCCCCTATTCCGATAAGGGTGTTTTTAAGCTTTGGAGTCAAACTCAGAGGTTCTCTCATTACTCAACAGTTCCTTTATTGCAAATTGCGCTATTTCCTATCATTTCGTTATCCGGGCGATACCTCAACAATGTTAAACTCGTCTATGGCCCGTAAGTCCTTCTCTCTGCGCAGACAGTTTGACGTAGCATAGGCCCTATGCTACGATTAAATTGTTAGAGTTAAAATGAATTCTGTTCTAAAAAGCAAGATAATACTTTTTCATGCGTGGCAGGGTATATGTTAAAAAGTGTAGTGATTAAGAAGAATAAGAGAACAAGAACACGGCTTCTATTGGGCTTGACGCTCTTTTGCGTCGCTTTGTTCATCTCTGGTGCCCTTGTAACCTGTACTCAGACAAGCCCGGCAACACAGCCTGCGTCGGCTGGCCTTTACCAGTCCATGCCACAGATACGCAATTTCACTCTTTATGTACGTGATACTATACTTAAATTGCCCGATGGGGCGCAGATTCATGCTTTTGGCTATACCAATGATCCACATGGGCACGCTCAGGTCCCCGGTCCAACCCTTGTAACCACCGAAGGCGATATCGTTAACCTCACACTGGTGAACGATGCAGATCCGACAAAGACCAGGTATAATCCTGGTGGAGATGGGTTTGCACTTACGATGGATGGTTTCAATCTGCCCTATCAGGGTCCTATTAAAGCTGGCGAACGCTTTACATACCATTTTGTCGCTTCGAGCGCAGGTACATATTGGTACCATTGCCGTGTGGATGCCGCGCAACATCTCCAGATGGGGCTGTATGGCGCTTTCCTTGTGCAGCCCGCGACCGATCCCAGTAGCGCTTATCCTGACACCCCTTCTTTCAGCAAGCAGTATACTTTCGTGCTTAGCGAGATGGATAGTGTCGAGCACCAGGAAGAATATGCTGCTTTGTATAAAGGTGGTCCTGCTGTCAAATGGACCAATTATTTGCCCGATTACTTCTTTATTAATGGAAAAGCTTACCCGGATACTATGATGGACCCGGATGATAGCATCAATGCGACGATTGGCCAGGTTGTGCTTGTTCGCTTGATCAATGCAGGTTCAAAGGTGCATATGATGCACACACATGGTTTCCACTTTCTTGTGATTGGGGCCGATGGTCACAAGCTAGATCAGCCTTACTATAAAGATACTTTGCTTGTTGATCCTGGCGCACGTTATGATATCATCTTACGCCTCGATCAGGTGGGGCGCTTTATGTTCCATGACCACATCGACGAGAACGCAACCAATAACGGCGTATATCCCGGCGGCATGATTACGATGATTAATGTCAACAATCCTGATGGCTCAAATCCGACCCGCATGCCGCCGATGAATGCGAATGGGCAGTAGGTCTTTACGCCCATCCACCACTTTTTGCGCTGCTGATAATAGACTCGACGGCTTTCAAATTGGCGACGGCATCTTCAATTGGCGTGGGGACGCTGGTATTGTTGAGGATCGCTTGCGAAAATTGGTCACCTTGCAGCGTATACTGGTCGCAGGCCTCGAAGACGATCTCCTCGATCTCATTGTCGTGTTGATACCAGATTTTGCATGGACGGTCAGGCGGGGCGTTGAAGGGGATCTCGATCTCGATGCGTCCCGTGGTGCCGAAGATGTTTACGCGTTGATAGTATGCTAATTGCGTTGAGACGGTGAAGGTCGAGGTGCCACGGCCAAAGTCCAGTATGCCTGAGGCGAGGCGGTCGGTCTTGAAACGTGGATCGTACTCTACAATGCCGCAGGCTCGTGCTGGCTCAGCCCCAAAGATAAAGCGCGAGAGCGAAATAGTGTAGCAACCAATATCCATCATTCCTCCACCGCCCATTTCTGCTATGTTGCGAATATTGTTGGCATCGTCAAGATAGTAGGAGAAAATTGATTGAATTGTGCGTAACTCACCGATCTTCCCCTCGTTAACCATTTGTCGTGTTCGCTGCCATTGTGGGTGGAAGCGGTACATAAATGCTTCCATAATCTTCAGATGCGGGTAGTGTTTGGCTGTGTCAGCAAGCTTTTGCGCTTCCGTAGAGGTCAGGGCGATGGGCTTTTCGCAGAGGACATGTTTGCCAGCTTCAAGCGCTTTGATCGACCAGGGGACATGCAGGTGATTGGGCAGCGGATTGTAGATAGCATCGATGGTGGGGTCCGCGAGCAAATCTTCATAGGACCCATACACCTTTGGGATACCCAATTGTGCGGCCACCGCCTTACCCTTTGCCAGATCGCGCGATGCAAGTGCGTCAAATTCGATAAACTTGCCCTTTTGCATGGCGGGAATAACCTTGCCGGTGCCAATATGGGCGGTACTCAGGACTCCCCAACGTACTTTGTCCATGACAGATCCCTTTCATCATTAGTGGCCGATAGAATCCTCTGCTCAGATAAGGTACACGAAATGTATCGAAATAGGTTGTACGCACAAGATTCAGGTGCAGCCTTCCTGATCTGGAAAATAGCATTCAGTGATACTATCGTGTAACTGCATTATCTCAAGAGCGTGCAGCGTTTCTAAACAATCATAGCTAGAAGTTTAGAAACTTTCTCCATTCTGCCATACTATGCGACGCAATTGCAAACGGCAATATCATTCCTCTGCTCGCAAACATGCGGCTGTTTTAAAACGCTATTATAGAGTACACTATGACTAAGCAAGAATATCTATATATGTATATCCAAAGGAGTAGAAAAGATGTACCGTGGTCAGTCGCAGATGAATGGCTGGAACATTTTTGCACGCGAACTACAAAACCTGCTACGTAAATATAATCTGAACGTGAGCCAGCTTGATGAGCGTGTTGGCATCAACCCTGAGAAAGTCCGCCGCCTCTCCCAATCGCTACACACCCCTAAAAGTTTTCCCGTGCTCAATGTCACCGAAATGGAGCTTTTACGCAACACCCTGAACCTGCCCCAGGCCGATATGATGCACCTGCGGGCCGCGATCCTCACTACCTCCATCGAAAAAACCTTGATGGACTATATTGATCAGGATGATGCCCGCCACGCCGCCAACCAGCTCTTTCCTACTATACTCGATGCGTTGGAAGAACAATATGAACGTAGCCAGGACCGTTTGGGTGGTACACGCGGCGATACTGGTGTACAGGACGATGATGATTCTGATCATGTTTTTGCATCAGTAAATGAGGCTCTCGATGAGGCTGATAGAGCACTAGGAATGAGCGATGTTACATCAAATCCTAAACGAAAGAAACAGTTTGCTCAATCCGCTCATGATGCTTATGAAGATGCTCTGCAACAGTTAAATCAGTTATCCCGTGATTTTAAACGACTTCCAGCTTGGAAGGATTTGCAACAATCTGCCCAGCAGGGTAAGTTAGCTGCCTACCAGCAGTTAGCTGATGTTTAAGTAATGATTCATATAGTTGTATGTATGAATGCAAAGAGGGATAGAGGTATATCATGTGTTGCAATCACTTCGTAAGAATCAGGTTGGCAAATGGTAATATACGGAATTTGAATAGGAAGGAAGATATATGAATCCACCAGCAACTTTACTCAGCAGGCCTGCTCCCTGGCTGCATCCTTTGGAAGATGCTCGCACTCAAGTTTTCATAGGTACTCAAGAAGTTGAACTTGAGGATGGTATTAGTGCAGAAGCCAATAGTGTTTCTAATCATGTCTTTACACTATTAAATGAATTTATTAATGAGGAGGAGGAAGGTGATATTAGTGCAGAAGAAGATGATAGCCTTGATCAAGTTTTTGCATCAATAAGTGAAGCTGTTGATGAGGGCGATAGAGCACTAGAAAAGAGTGATGCTCTGTCAGATCCTAAACGAAAGAAACAATGGGCTCAATCCGCTCACGAGGATTATGAAAATGCCCTACAACAATTGAATCAGTTATCCCGTGATATTAAACGACTCCCCGTCTGGAAGAGTTTACAACAGTCGGCTCGGCACGGTAAGTTAACTGCTGATAGACGACTAGCTGGTTTTTGAGAAGTGATTTGTATGTTTATACGTGCGAATGTTTTAATGTGGAATAGAAGGATGTTAGAGAGCCTACGTAAGCAATGAGCATTGCCATCTTTTATTCCTATGCACAAGCTGACCAGGATCTGCTTGCTGAGCTAGATAAGCATCTGGCTATGCTGAAGAGGGAGAAGTTGATTACTGTCTGGTCTGTACAAATGGTCACTGTTGGGCAGGATCGGGCTCGTGAGATTGCTATGCACCTGGATGCGGCTCAGGTTGTTCTTCTGCTTATCAGTCCATCTTATATCGCTGATGACGAATGTTATGCTCAGTTGCAGCGTGCTATGGAGCGGAAGGAGGCGCATAATATTGTCGTTTTGCCTGTCATTGCACGCCCAACACCTGACCTGGCGAAGACGGCTATTCATAGCCTGGCGGTATTGCCTGTAGATGGTAGACCTATCACGACCTGGGTAAAGCGTGATGTAGTATATAATGATGTTGCCAATGGCATTCGTCGTGTGGTCGAAAGCTTGCAGCCTGTCCGGCAAGTTGCATCCCCGGTTCTGCGCAATCTCAAGCCGTTGCCTGGTTTGCTCGATGTTAGAATTGTCTATCCACGTGCAAGTCTTGTCCAGGAAGTGTACCAGAGACTGATGCAGGGGAATACATCAGCCCTGGTGCTAACGGGTATGGGTGGTATCGGGAAATCAACGCTGGCTGCGCTCGTTTTTCAGCACGCGGAAGAGCAGCGGCTTGCTGGTATGGGACCATTCACTGGCGAGGCTCTGCGCTTCAGGCTCAATCCTGCCGCCACGTTGATCGATCTGGTCGGAACGTTGCGCCAGACTCTGGGCAAGCCAGCGCTGGATTATGGCAATCTTACCGCACAGGATCAGGCGTTTGCACTGTTCAACGAACTTTATCATTGCGACACGCTGCGCCTGATTCTGCTGGATCAGTTCGAGGAGTGGTTAGATGCGCAGACTGGAGCTGTCCGCGCTGAGAAGGCTGGCGTTGCTGAGTGGCTCGATATGATCAATAGCCAGTTGTGTCGTTGCCGTTTGTTGCTCACCTCGCGCATCTGGCCGCAAGGCGCACAGATATATCGGCCTGTCTGTATGCAGGAGTTGGCCGTGGTCGGTTTGCAGAGGGATGAAGGCATTGCGCTTTTACGTCAATGGGGCATGCAGGACAGCGATGCAGATCTGGCACTAGCTGTGGAGTGCTGTAGAGGTCTTCCGCTGGCGCTGGTCTTGCTGGATAAATTGTGGCGAGGTAGTGGCTCGATAAGGCTAGCGGCTTTGCTCAATGATCCTGGCTACCGGCAACTCTGGGTGGAGGATGTCGGCCGCAACCTGTTCGACTATATCTATGGTCAGCAGCTCAATGTCGGCCAGCGCGATCTGCTGTTTGCTTTCTCCGTCTATCGCGTGGCTGTTCCAAGGCGAGCCGCACAGGTTGCGCTACCAAACCAGCTTTCTCAAGAGCAATTGACAGCAGCGTTGAACGTATTGCAGCAACGTGGCCTCATCCTGCGTCAGAGCGCCAGCGAGGGGAGGTATGAATTGCATCCAATCATCGCCGAATATGCCCACAAACATTTTCTGGAAGATGCAGCAGGCACAAACAGTACTAGCCTGCGCAACGCCCATAGCCAGGCCGCACAGTACTATCTACACCAGTTCTCGCTTATAACTCAACCACGCCAGCGGCGGCGCATAGAGGATGCACAATACCTCATTGAAGCAATCTGGCATTATTGTCAGGCCGGTCAGCAGCAAGCGGCCTACGATCTAATCATAAAAGAGCATATTTTTAAGGATCTCCAACGCTGGGGCTACAATGCTGTATTACTGGAACTGTATGTATTATTATTACCTTCTGCAAACTGGCAACCCATCATTGAGCAAAAGGCACATATATATAATGATGTAGGTGAAATCTATAGTGCGCTGGGCCAAAGAGAAGAGGCACAGCGCTATTTCGAGAAAGCGATTATTCTATTTAAACAAATAGGTATAGTTGAAGGTGAAGCTAAAGCTTTAAATAATTTAGGCGCAATCTATCGGTCATCTGGTCAAATAGAACATGCATTAAACTACTATGAGGAAGCAATGCATATTTATGGGAAGAGCGCGGACGAAATTGCAGTGAAAGGGACTACTCTCAATAATCTAGGAAGAGCGTATCAGAGCCTTGGGCAGCGTGAGCAAGCTCCAAATATACGTAGTGACCGCTATGATCAAGCCTTAAAATATTATGATCAGGCGTTAGTTATACATCAGGCCAGCAAAGATATGAGGGAAGAGGCACAAACATGTAATAATATAGGTGAAGTGTATGCTGCTATGAAGCAATACGATCAGGCCGAGCAGTATTATCAACAATCACTCGATCTTTATTTGGATATTGGGGATCGTCGAGGTGCCAGGGTATTGTCTATAGCGATCTAGGTTTACTTCATCGAGAGTTGTCGCAGAAGGAGGCGGCCTTTGAATATTACACGCAGGCGCTAGCCATCTTCCGCGAGATTGGTGATCGTTGGGAGGAGGCGACGGTGCTGAGGAATCTGGGGCGCTTATTTGCCATTGTCCAGCGCTTCGACGCTGCGCTGGCTTGCTTCTGGCTGGCCACGGAGATTGCCGATGCCATCCACAAAAACATTGATGCGGAGCAAGTGCCGCGCTGGGTGCGTGCATCGCTACCCGCAGACGAATTCGAACGCCTCTGGTTGCAAGCCGAAGCTCACGCGGCACAAATCATCGAGCGTGCTATTCACGATGGCATCGCTGTGGACGAGGACGATAGCTTTCCCATCTGAAATATACTCGCTTGTAGTTGTATTGCTAGTGCAGATAGGTTGCGTTGACCGAGTAGATCGAAGGCAGATAGTCAGCGATCAACTGCCAGCTTTCGCCTCGATTGTTGCTGGCGAACAATTGGCCTGTATTGGTGCCAACGTAGACGCCGCAGGGGTCCAGTTCATCCGTACACATCCCGTGGCGTAGCACGCCCAGGCGCACGTTTGGTCCAGCCAGGGAGGCCATGTGTCAGCGCTTCCCATTCCTCGCCCACGTTTTGTGTGCGGTAGACAGTGAATTGTGGACCGATGTTGTTGCGTGCCTGGCCTTCGACCACTGCATAGAGCGTGTCAGGATGATGCGGATCGAGGGCGAGCGGGAAGCCGAAATCAGAGGATAAGTTGCTGTGCACGTCGATCCAGTCCTCGCCAGCATTCAGGCTTTTGTACAGGCCGCAATGATTCTGCTGATAGAGCACGTCCGGTTGTGTAGGATGTTGCAACAGGCGGTGGATGCACTGCCCAAACTCAGGATAGCGATCCGGGAGAAAATCGGCACGCGTATTCTTGTTGGCGAACGTCCAGCTCTTCCCGCCGTCATCGGTTCGCAGGCAACCTACGGCGGAGATACCTACCCACATACGCTTAGCATTGGTTGGGTCTACCACAATCGAATGCAAGCAAAGTCCGCCTGCACCCGGTTCCCAGCGATCACGGGTAGGATGCTCAAGCAGGCCAGCATTTGGCTCCCACGTCTCGCCGCTATTGGCGCTAATCCACAGGCACGCCGGATCAGTACCTGCGTAGATCATGCCTGGCTCATTGGGACGGCCCGGCTCGATGTACCAGATGTTTTTGAGGCTCAGACCGCTCTCCGGTGCGAACTGGATGCCCTCGCGTGGCTCCTGCCAACTCTGTCCAAAATCGTCGCTATAGCGCAAAAAGGTGCCGAAGAAATCTCCATTGTCAGCCGCGAAGAGGCGATAGTCGGCACGCCGATCAAGCACGGCGTAAAAAACACGATTGACGTTGAGCGTCGTGTTCTCGACGGTCCAGTGAACTCGGTCGGGTGAGGTGAGCAGGAAGAGTCCACGTTTCGTCCCTACGGTCAGAATAACTGTGCCGGCAGGATACTGTTTCCGTTGTGTCATACCTCGTATCTCCTTAATGGGAAAGAGTAAGCATTCATCAGCCACCGGCAACCGAGGGAAGGACGCGGATGCGTGCTCCGGTAGTAACGAGTGTGTCCAACCCTTGCAGGTAGCGGATGTTTGTCTGTTCGATAAAGATGTTGACATATGGGCGTAGCTCGCCTGTTTCGTAGCAGAGATGGAAGCGTATGCCGGGAAAGCGGTGCTCCAAATTCTCAATGATGTCGCGGATCGTCGCCCCTTCTGCGTTCAAACGAGCCTGCTGATCGGTTTTCTCACGCAACATTGGCGGTAGGATCACAATGGCAGTAGGCATAAGCGTCCTCTCTGTTTATTATGCGCGGAAGCCACAAAGAAAAGAATAGAAAATAAGTTCCTGAAGGAATTATAACATAGGAAGGCGGAAAAACTTCTTCGATCTTGCTCTTTCGGAGTGATGGGCCTCCGGCACAGGATGTTTCAAGTGCCGGAGGCCCAGGATTTCAGACCATCTTTACCTTGCTTCTCAATGGCTGGTCGCCAGACTGCCAGAGAATCTCTCTGTCCTGATCTTCCTCAGACAAGAGTCTGTGGCCTGAATGAAATCCTGGCAAAATCCTCATGACAAACCGGAACTAATCTGCCCGATCTTGTTTCTTGAGAACTCAGTGAACCAGAGGTTATGATGTGATTACCTTGCCTTTCGACTCAATAATGTACGCATTGCCGCGAGAAACCGTTATTTTTGTCCCAGCAGATAACCGTCACCGTGGCGTTTCTGACCACTAATCCCGTCTGTGCTGTGATTGTCACCGCACTGAGGGTGATAGCAGTGAGCGGTTTCTCAGGAACCCCTACAATGGTGCCTGCATCGCTGGCTCCGGTCGCTACCAGATTTTGAACAGTGATATCGTGATAGTATGGGGTCGTAGTGGTGATGGGATGTGGTGAATCCGACGATGGGATAGTGGAAGAGTAACCGCTGAAGAGGATCGGGTGGCTGACGTTGGTCATCGTCAGGTTGCTATAGATGACATTTGCAACCTCGCCGCCAACGGTCCGATTCGATTGAATACGAATGCCGTTGGTGGTGCCGTTGAACGTAGAATTAGACACATTAATACCTTTTACGCTGCCTGTTGTTCCGTTGCCAATCGACACCCCTTGCCCATGCTTAAACTGACAGCCCAGGACCTGGATATTGGAGGAGCCAAGTTGTGGAGCACTGCTCTCTCCAATCCCTGAGACGATTGCAATGTTGTCACCGCCAGTATCAATGTTGCACTCGGTAACCTCGCCTTGTGAATTACTGAAGTCGATACCGTCCGTATCTGGCAAGTTCGGGGGTGCTGCGATGGTCACAGTGTCCGATATTGATCTGGTTGGATGCGAAGGTGTACACGTGTGTGCTCCCTGCATTCTCAAGATGAATGCGCCCGATTGCTGCGTGAGTGATATAGTCCAGTTCGATCAGTCGTGGGCGCTCATCAGCCGCCTTCCCAGTGGCCCACCAGACGTCACCTTCCCCATTGATCACGCCACCCCCGTCAATTGTCACATTAGTAAGCTTGTATCCATTGAGAAACGCGAGCACTTTGGTGTGTAATGTGACTCCGTGGGGGATGATGTAATCGCTCAGCGTTCGTGAAGCGTCGAGTGTTGCTCCTGGATCAATCTGTAGCCTACTATTGTTCCTCAGAAATAGTGGAGCACTTAGATAAATTCCAGGTGGTAATTCTACAACTGAACCTAGAGTATTACAAGAATCTAGCGCCTTTTGAATCGCGGCGGTATCCTTATGTATTCCATTGCCTACAGCACCAAAACTTTTCACATTGCAGATACCGGGAAGTGCGTGAGCCACGTTGCCACCCACGACTATGCCTGCAACAAAAAGTGACATCATGGCTGCACAGACCATCCTTGTCAGGAGAATAGAGGCGTACCTGCGCGACATTGTACAGGTTTTATCTATCATGAAATCAGAATCCTTTCTGTAATACACAAATAGCACGCTTAAAATAGCGTGTTTATAGAAACATCCCTGAGATGCATGCCCATATGCTTGGATTTTTTCGTCATATCTCCTTTTCTTACTAACGCTGCTTCTGTCTCTTCCTCGTCTCTTTGAGACACATAGCATGGCTCAAGAGAGAACCAGAAAGTATGAGTAGACATAAGCAGCTATTTTTATGTAGCCCTATATATATATACGCTTAGGGTTACAGACGGACAACCTTTTTCCCAGAACTGTTGGAATGCCATTTGAAGTGGGTCAGAGCAACATCAGTGAGTCGTGCATGATTGGGACACCACCGCGCCACACTGCGCGGGTGGACAGCGTGTCAGCGATATTGGTTGTTGGGTCGCCGTCGATTAGCAGCAGGTCGGCGCGTGCTCCGGGTGCTACACGGCCTCGGTCGGTGAGTCCGAAACGGCGTGCGGGCAGGGATGTGGCCGCCCGGAGTGCCTCGATGGGTGTCAGTCCAGCCATGACCAGCAGTTGCAGTTCGTGGTGCAAGCTGGCACCGTGGGCGAGGCCACCGAGGTGGGGCAGGGGTAGCGGTGCCACGTCGGTGCCAGCCAGAATGTCTACACCGGCCTTGTGCAGGGCAGCAACGGTGGCAAGAACGTCATTGAAGTTGCCTTGCGGGAAGGTGTTGAAGCAGCTGCGAAGCGTGTCGAGCCACGCTTGGCTCAGTTTGGAACTGACACGTTCGTCGCCAGCGAGGTCCGTTGCAGGATGGCCCATGATCGAGGAGTTCAGCACCAGGCACGGAGTTACGAACGCGCCAGAGTCAGCGATGGTGGCGACGAGTTCGGGAGTATGGGAGTGGTCGATGAACACGTGCGCCAGGCCATCCATCCCCGCTGCGATAGCCTGCTGGGTTGCAGCGGCTGTCAGGGTGTGAGCGATTGCAAGTTTTCCGTAGTAGTGTGCCGCGCGGACGGCTGCGACGATAGTGTCGTTGTTCAGCATAGGGAGTCCGGGCGCACCGAGAACGCTTCCTTCCTCGATCATAATCTTGATGTAGTCGGAACCGTTGGCGACGAGCCTGGCGACGAAATCGGCCGCCTCCTCCGGGGTCGATGCGAACGGAGCGACAAAGTTGTGTCCGTGACCGTCGTCGGCGGGATGGTGGTCAGCGTTGGCGGCGGGATACCCGTCGTCAGGCATGAGCTCGCTTGGGTGGCCGCCTGGAGCGGTGATGGCCATATAGGCAGAACGAACGTCCGCAACATCGTCGCGCTCGGCAACCTCCTTGCGATCCTGATCTGTCCAGTAGCCTTGCATCTCGAGTTCGGTCGTAATGCCGAAGGCGAGGGCATCGCGTAGCCCATCGAGAGACGTGTGAACGTGAGCATCGATGAGTCCAGGCATCAGAGTCGCGCCACGGGCATCGATGATGGCCGCTCCGGTTGGCATAGCGCCACCAACAGCACTGATGTGTGCCCCGTCGATCACAACTGTCCGTTCGTCGATGACGCGCTCCCCGTCGAAGACACGCGCATTGGTGATGGCTGTGATCATGTTCGCTCGCTTAATTTTCTTCATGTTTTTTTCTCCTTTTCTCGTTAAACAAGTGCTTACTCTATGCATAATTGCTTTGAAAGATAGAATCCATACTATTAGAATTGATATTGTTAGAATTCTAATTATATCCGCAAAAAAAAGCAGCGGACCTATTGTGCTAAATTGTGAACCATCCGTTCGAGTATTTGTACCAGCATTTGTTGTTGCTCTACAGTGAGATCGCGTACTAATTTTTCATCCATTTGCTGAAAAACAGACTCGAAGTCGTGAAGTAACTCCAGCCCCTTTGGGAGAAGGATCACAAACTTCCTGCGCTCATCGGAAGGATCGAGGCGACGCATAATAAAATTCTTTCTTTCCAGTCCCTGCAGCAGGCTGGTAATAGACGAACCTTTGAGTTCAAATGCCTCCTCAATGTCCTTTTGACAAATGACCTTTCCTTGTGCTTGCCCATCACCAACAAAATCAACGATACGTGCCTGCTGAGAAGTGATGCCATAGGGAAGTAGCCGCTCATTGAGCAGGTACTTCATCCGCAGACCAATCTGGCTCACGTACAACCTGATCCTACTATCGATGATGTTCACCAATGGACGCCCTCACTTCTCCGTTCTGAAACCCTTCAGCTATTCATTAGAATTCTAACTAGTTGGAGTATACCTGCTATTCCGAAGCATGTCAAGACCCCGATTCACTACCTGCGACTTTCAGGGGTGAGCTTGAAAAATCTGTCCCCAACAGGGTAGAGACCCATATCACACCTCTTGCGTCACTTCACGTACCACGCGCAAAAACTGTTGTAATACACCGCTTGTATCTGTTGACCTCCACATCACCGCAAGCCCGATCAATTGTGTCTCCTGGAGAGGTCGATACACAACACCTTGCCGCCGCAAATTCATAAGCGAGGCAGGCACAAGGGAAACCCCTACTCTCGCGGCGACAAGATTAATGATCGTCTGCATCTCAATGGCCTCCTGAGCCACAGTGGGCACAAAGCCAGCATCCGTACACAGGCGCATAATTTGTTGATAGAAGCCAGGACCATGCCGAGAGGGAAACAAGACAAAGGGCTCTTTTTCCAAACAGCGCATCGGAACCTGAGCCAGCGCTGCCAGCGGATGCAACTCATGCAAGGCCACAACCAGTTCTTCCTGCAGCAGCGTCTCCGTTTGCACCGTATCATCCTCATTCTTTAAAGGTGGGCGAAAAAAGCCTGCATGGATATGTTCAAGACGAAGCGCCCGCAACTGTTGCGAAGTCGTCATCTCCTGCAACGTCAATTGCACATCGGGGTAACGTTCATGCATTATATGCACAATTTGCGGCAGAATCCCATAGCCGGTCGAGCCCACAAAGCCAACAGCCAGTTTGCCAATCTCGCCGCGCTCAACCCTCTGTGCCACGTGAACAGCCCGTGCCACCTGACTCAGAGTCAGCCGGGCCTCTACCAGAAACGCCTGTCCCGCCTCAGTCAACTGCACATGCCTCTTTGTACGCACAAAAAGCTGCACCCCCAGTTCCTCCTCTAGCCCCTGTATCTGCTGACTCAGCGGTGGCTGCGTTATTAGCAAGCGTGCCGCCGCGCGTCCAAAATGGAGCTCCTCCGCCAATGCCACAAAATAACGCAAGTGGCGCAATTCCATATCTGATACACCTTCTATATCTCTTTACCACAGCCAGACGCCTCTCCCAACTCCTTCCTTTCTCACTCTATCACATTATATAGTTTTTCCATCCTTTTTCCGGGAAGAATGTAGAATGTACTTTAGTAATCTATCGATCTCATCAAAAATAAAAACGAGTGAAGAGCAAGGGAGCCGAGAAACAATATTGAGAAAAAACAATCAACGCTGCTCAAAGCGAGGAAACAGCCGCAGGGCGTTACCATACAGCATAGCCTGTTTTTGCCTATCGTTGAGGATCTCAGTTGTTGCAAGCATCGTTGCCAGGAGTTCGACCAGCGCACCGTTTGTAAATGGAAAATCGCTTCCATAGAGCAACCGATCAGAATCGACAAGATTCAAGAGGGCAGGCAACGCTCGCGGCAAAGGCGTTCCGGCCAGATCGTAGTAGAGTCGGCGTAACGCAGCAAGCACATCTACAAATGGCTGCTCGGTTCCTGCGGCCATCACCGCTGAGAACCCGTGTATGCGATCAGCAAGCACGGGCAGAGCGCCCCCGGCATGTGGAATCACGAAGCGGATGTTTGGATAGCGGTCAAGGGTGCCCGTGAGCGCGAGATTGGCGACCGCACGAGTAGTGTCCATAGGAAATTCCAGCATTGGACGAGGTCGTCCAAAGGAGACTGCCTCCCAGCAAGCTGGTGATGTAGGATGTAATACAGCGATGGCATGGTGCCGGTCCAGGTCGGCCATCACCGACTCAAACGCTGGATCACCAAGGTACTGTCCCTGGTAGTTCGTGAGCAGCGCGATCCCATCGGCATGCAGATGATCGAGCGCATAAGCCAGCTCGGAGCGAGCACCCTCGACATCTGGCAGCGGCAGAGAAGCCAGCAACCCGAAGCGGCCAGGATGGGAAGCAACAATCGCCGCCCCTTCCTCGTTTATCTGCCGTGCCAGCGCACATGCAGCTGCGTCATCGCCGAAATGAACGCCCGGCGATGACACGGACAATAATGCAGTTGCCACTCCCACCTGGTCCATAAGATCGAGAGCCGCTCCAGGACTCCAATCAGGCAGCGTCGGAAAACCATCCGGCTGCAACAAGCCTGCGGCCTCGCATGCTCGCCGATAGGTGGGTGTCAGATAGTGAGCATGCACGTCAATTGCTCGCCCAAGGGGATGTATGTGGTCTTCTTGCATATATAAACTCCACTTGCCTCTTTTCTTTATCTTACCATACTGGACTATCCATCTTAATTCGAATTTACAGCTTTTTCTATCTTACCATACTGGATTGTTAATCTTGATGCGAGCTGGTCCGTGTGGCGATATATGGGAATGGTAAGATGTAAATGTTGTTGTCTTTCTATAGAAATTTGAGAAGGTGCTAGAGATAGTTTTGCCTTCACAACACACGAATACGCAAAAGACTACATAACGACAGGCCTGGTTGCTACTGACACCAACCATCTCACGCAGTCAATTCTTTCGCTCTTTCTGACTCCTTTTTCTGGGACACAAACAGATCGTGCGGCAAGAAGAGAAGTGTGCCGAAAAAGAGGAGAAGCACGCCCTCGATGGCTACCTCTACCTGGAAGATCAGGATCGTCTGCTGCTCCATCTGGTTCTGCAAGGCAGCAACGATGTTATTCATCCTGGAAACACACATAGGTGCCTGCGACACAATCGTGTTGACTACCGCCGGATCAACGCTCTTGTCTGACTGTGCAATGATTGCTTGTGCCGCTTCACTCATCATCTGGTACTCCGCTGCTGCTTGTAGGACCTGACGGTGCACCTGTGTATTCCCATTGCTCAGCAACGTGGCTTGTTCTTGCTGGAACAATGGCAAGACGATCTGTAGATCACTCAGTGCTGGCGTTTTCTCCGCCGCTGAACGATACGCCAGCACTAATGCCGACTTGGTCATGACCTCGCAGCGTGTCCGTTGTAGGGTAGCTTGAGAGAAGGAGGCAAGGTCATTACCGATGCCAAGTGGCACGGTCTCTTGTCCTATCAGCGCACACAGCACCAGCACGATCATCCCCAACACAATCAGTCCTCTCACAACAAAGGGGTCCTGTACTGGCTCTAGTGCTTTGTTTCTCACCAGTTGCGTTGCCAACGCAAAGAGTATTAGAAGAAGAAACACGATCTGGATCACGATCTGGATCACGAAGAGTTGAATATTGCGATCTTCAGCATGTCGTGGCAAGATGAGCACGAGTGCATTCATTGTGACCAGATAATTGTGTTCATGTAAAACCAGAATGTTGACCTCAAGAGGATCAACGACACGCTTTGGATGGGCAATGATGATCTGTGTTCCGGTAATCAGCGCAAGATAATCACCACTCGCCTCTTGCAAAAGACTTTGTACGTCCACCGCCGGGTTGCTCTGCAGTGCGGTCTGCTCCTGTTCAAAAACGGGCAAAACGCTCTTCAGGTCGCGCATCGCTTGTGCATATTGCGCCGCTGGACGATACTCCAATGTGTAAGCCGCATTGACGAGGATCTGACTGCGTGTGAGTTGAAGCGCAGCCTCGTTGGTAGCTTGAGCATCTCCCCCAGAGAGATCAGGTATACACTCAAATCCGATCAGAAGCAGCATGAGCAGAAGCGCTGTGCTTCTGATCATCGTACGAAATGTTTTTCGTTGGGACACGATCCCACCTCCCACATCACCACGAATCAAAAGACCATTCTTCGATAGATAGGCAGAATACTTTCGCATCTTATAACATAGATCGATACCGCAATCTCTTTGTCGTAAACATATTTTCTCCTCCGTTTAGTGAAACAGATGAGTAACATACCCCACGAGCACACTTATACCAAAACTTATAACAATCGAGATGATTCCCCACAAGTATTTAATTTGCAATGCTGTCTGTCTTCTTTTTTGAGCTTCTAATTGGGAAATAGCTTCATTTCCTAGATCTATCTGTTTCTTCATAATGTGTTCTACCTGAATTTTTGTATTTTCTACATCTTCTCCCATACGCGCAATAATACCGTGGACAATTTGGAGGTTTAAATCGTTTTCCCGCAGTGAAATGCTCAATTTTATCTGCGTTTTGAGCGCTAAAATATCTCGTTCGATGGATACTATTTTAAAAGCTATTGTTGACGTTGGCTCTGACGTCGTCTCTTCCATCTTTTTCTCCTAATATAGCGTTCTTTTTCCGAGATCGACTGATGGCTCCTCTTGAGCTCCTCGGCTTTCTCTTATTACATTGGACACGCTCAAAAATTATATGGAATAAAAAGGTGGATAGAGAAGGAAGCAGTAAAAAGAACATTATGGATTGTCTTATATGTATTTACAGTATAAACAATAGAAATAAAGAAGTAAATGACATACATTTATATACAATGATCTATAGCGACTTTTTACTGATCGTACTGAGAGTGCAAAATATTGTCCTTGACTATGTTTGCTATAATACACGAGGTAGGCAGACTACTCCAATCAGCTCGCCGGTTTTCTTCCGTATCCCCCCTTCTGATTGTTTGCGCACTTTTCCCCTCTTCTACTGCGCACAATTAGCATATATTTGTCGTGGCGAGCCTGACGGAGGAGTAGCTCGTGTTTGCATTGCTTGTGCAGCGGAACTTTTTACTGCTATGGATTGCCCATACCATCTCCATTTTAGGCGACTACGTTTTCTTTATTGCCATAACCTTCTGGATCTATGAGCAGACAGGCTCAGCGTCAGCTACCGGGACCGTGCTCATTGTCTCGACCGTCCCTATGATTCTTTTTGCCCCCTTTGCTGGTATTGTCGTGGATAACTGGGATCGTCGAAGCATTATGTTTATTGCTGAAAGTGCCCGTGCCATACTGTTCCTGTTGTTGTTCATCGTAGTCCTGCTGCAACCTCATATAGTATGGCCCATTTATCTCGTCTCGTTTGTCCAGTCGGCCCTTGCAGTATTCTTCTGGCCAGCGCGTGGTGCACTACTTCCACAAATGATCGAACCCCCTGCCCTTCTAACCACTAATGCACTTTATATGGTCAGCGATAGTATTGTGCGTATCGTTGCGCCATCCCTGAGCGCCTTTGCGCTTCTTCATCTGGGCCCGGCAGGAATCATCGGCATTGATGCAGCATCGTTTATGATCTCGGCCGGAAGTATCTGCCTCTTGAACATTGCCCCATCTCAACGTGTGGGTACTGGCTTTCCAGGGGTGATAAGAAGGCGTCTCCTGGCTGGCTCAAGTGAGCTGCGGGGAATGCTGGCATTATCTGAGATCCCTGGCATTTTGGCGAGGCGGGCGCGATGGACATCTATCAGGATGAGCGTCATGTGGGGGGCGAGTGGACCGTTCATTTTAGTTGCAATTGTGGCATTTACAGCGGGAACACTGAGCATTCTTTTACCCGTCTATGTGCGAACAATACTCGTTGCCGGGCCCCTGGCTTATGGGTGGATATTGACTGCCCAGGCAATCGGCGAAGGGGCGATAAGTCTGTTGCTGGAACGGATCGTCAGGGGACGAGGACGATGGAAAGTAAGCGGTTTAGTATCAGGATGCTTTATCATTGGTGGATGTATGCTGCCGCTTATCGTCTTTATGCATACGCTGGTTGCCGGGTTGCTATTGAGCCTGGTATTTGGTGCGATGACGGCGGCAACGACTATTCAGCTACTGACCTTTCTGCAGAGGCGTGCTGCTAAAAGCGTTGCGGGCAAAGTCCTGGCGGCATACACGGCTGTGCAGGCCTTGGCTCAGGTGGTTGGTATGGGGATAGCGGGGATGCTGGCTGTGCACGTGATGGTCGTGTTCGATGGCGCTTTGTACTTGTTGGGAGGTGGTCTTGTGTGGGTCGTGTTGGTGGGGGGATGATGCTGGTGTGCGGGAAGAATAGGGCTATGTTGATCTTCAATTGATTCACACCGTATAACGACAGCAGCTTGCCGCCGTGTGCCCCTAGGGGTCGCTACACAGGCCGAGTCAATTGAAAATTGATAAAATAGTAGGCAGAGCAATTTGCAGTTAAAGGTATCTATCGCAGCGTTTTTCTGCTATAATATGGTCGGCAATGGGCATTTACCGACCATATTGCACATCTCCAAAACTTGAAAGGAAGCTGCTGGTGCTGCCAATTCTGCGTATACATCTTTTGGGCGATTTTCTGTTAGTATTGGATGATATGCCTGTAACGACAGTCAATGTGGCTCGTTTACAATCTTTGCTTGCCTACCTTGTGCTCCATCGAACGGCACCTCAGGCACGTTTACACCTGGCCTTTCTTTTCTGGCCTGACTCCACTGAGGTTCAGGCACGCGCCAATCTGCGCAAACTGGTCTATCAATTGCGACTAGCCCTTCCGCATGCCGACGCTTTCCTGCATATTGATAAACATAGCTTGCAGTGGCTACCAGAGGATGCGGAGACCTCTTGGACGCTTGATATCTTGAATGTTGAGCAGGCACTTATCCAGGCGGAGCAAGCCGAACATGATCAGAATACAATCGCGACGCAGCAGGCATTAGAGCAAGTATTATACTTGTATCGTGGTGATTTATTGCCCAGTTGCTACGATGAATGGATTGTGCCCGAACGGGATCGCATCCGGCAACAGTTTTTCTCGGCGGCGGAACGCTTGATCGAACTCTTAGAACAGGAGCGTGCGTACGATGCAGCGATCAAAGTAGCGCAGCAACTCCTGCGCTATGATCCGCTCCATGAAGCAAGCTATCGGCAATTAATGTCCTTTTATAGCCTGTGTGGCAACCGAGCAGCGGCGTTACGAGCCTATCATACTTGTGCCACGACCTTGGAGCGCGAGCTAGCGATTGAGCCGAGTGAGGCAACACGTCAGGCCTATGAAGCTCTTTTGCAGATGGACACGGAATCGAAGCAGAAGAGAAGCTTAGCTTCACCACGAGTAATGGGGGCACCTCTGGTTGGCCGAAAGCAGGAATGGACTCGCCTCCAGGCGGCATGGCGTAGGGCCGCGAGTGGATATCCCCACCTGATCATACTCTCTGGAGAGGCTGGTATTGGTAAAACAAAGTTGGCGGAGGAACTGCTGACCTGGGTCAGTCGGCAAGGAATGACGACTGCAAGCGCTCAGTGTTATACAGTTGAAGGACGATTAGCATATGCTCCCGTGACATCATGGTTGCGGGCAGATAGCATACAGCAAAGCTTGTTGGCCCTCGAGCCTCTCTGGCTTACCGAGGTCGCGCGATTGGTACCCGATCTGCTCATGAGACGCCCTGACCTCCCTCACCCCAGACCTATGACGGAAGGATGGCAACGGCAGCATTTCTTTGATGCGCTGGCGCATGCGTTGCTTGATACTCGTCAACCATTGTTGCTCCTGCTCGATGACCTGCAGTGGTGTGACAAAGAAACCCTGGAATGGGTGCATTATCTCTTGCGTTTTGAGCCGAAAGCACGCTTGCTACTCATTGGGACAATGCGCTCAGATGAGATACTGCCAGGACATCCCCTGTTGGCATGGCAGGGTGCACTGCAACGCCACAATCTAGTGACAGAAATCGCCCTTGAGCCGCTCAATGCGACGGAGACGATAGCGTTGGCGGAACATGTTATAGGCCACCAGCTCGATGTGCCCATGATGAATATAGTGTATAGCGAGACAGAAGGTAACCCGTTATTCGTTGTTGAGATGGTGCGTGCTGGAACTTTGGTGCTGCGTGATGCAGAGCCAGATGTTGTGGATATACCACACCCTCTCTCCATCCGATCTACCTCAACGCTTCCGTCAACAATACAGACCGTGCTGGCTGCTCGGCTTGCGCAACTCTCCCCATCTGCCCGTGCGCTGGCGGACCTGGCTGCGGTCATTGGGCGAGCATTTCCCTTCGCCGTGCTTGCACATGGTAGTAGTAACGATGAAGAGTCGCTGGTGCAGGGGCTGGATGAACTATGGCAGAGGCGTATCGTGCGTGAACAAGGGGAGGGAACGCTGGCGACCTATTATTTTAACCACGACAAGCTGCGAGAACATGTTTATGCATCCTTGAGTTCAGCACACCGACGCCTCCTGCATCGTCGTGCGGCAAAGGCATTTGAGATTGTCTACGCTGAAGACCTGGATGCCGTTTGTGTGCAGATTGCCGCCCATTATGAGCGTGCAGGTCTCACAGAACAAGCAATCCCTTATTATCAACGGGCCGGTAATATTGCCGGGCAGGTCTACGCGAATGAAGAGGCCATCACGGCATTTCAACAAGCCATCACACTATTGAAAGCCCATCCAGGTGGCCCGCGTATGCTGAAAGAGCGGCCGTATCAGGAGGTTGCAGATTTGTACGAGAAGATGGGGGGAGTCTACGAGCGAATAGGACAGCTTCAGGAGGCACGACAAGCTTATCAACGTGCGATGGTCTATCTCTCGGAGCAGGAGTATATCTGGCGGGCACGCCTCCAACGAAAGAGTGCCAGCACATGGCAAGAGGCCCCTGCCAATCATCAAGGCACTACGCATAGCAATGCTTTCCAGGGATATAAAGAAGCCGAACATCTTTTAGAGCAAGCAGCTGCGTCGGGAGCAGGGTGGCAGCAAGAGTGGATACAACTTCAACTTGCTCAACTTTTTCCAAGGCGCTCTTCCGTGGATGAAACGACTATTGTACTTGAGAAGGTACAACCCCTCGTGGAACAGCATGGTACGGCAGAGCAACGCGGCCGCTTCTATCTGGCCGTCTGTCTCAGAGACATTGAGCGTGATCGTTATGTGGTAGCAGAGGAAACAGTCTCGTATTGCCGCAATGCACTGGCTATAGTACAGCAAACAGGGGATAAAAGCTTAACAGGGTTTGCTCGATTTGCGCTTGGCGTCTGTCTCTTATGGTCTGGCCATCTTGCTGAGGCAGAGCAACAGATGCATGTAGCTATGCATATAGGTGAGCAGGTTGGCGATGCAACGGTTCTTGCCCGCTGCCTGACGTTTTTACCATTCATCTTCAGACAACAAGGGCAAGTGGAAAAAGTGCGACAAGTAATCACCCATGCCCAGATGTTGCCAGAGGCCAGGAATATCCGTATTATCGTAGGGCACCGTGCATGGCTAGCATGGCGCGATGGCGATCTAAGCCAGGCCGAGTCCTATGGCAGGGCTCTATTGGAAGATCGGCATAGCGATTCATTTTACTGGACGGGCCTGTGGCCTTTAATTGGTGTAGTGCTCACCCAGGATAAGATAGCGGAAGCAACAGACTATATACGCATGCTCCTCGAACCAACACAGCAACCGCTGGCTGCAAAGTTGCGCGTTCTCCTTGATGAGATTTTACAAGCATGGGATGCCGGACAGCAGGAGGAAGCTTGCTCTCTTCTCCTGCAAGCCGTGCCTCTGGCAAAAGATATGGGCTATCTTTGAGAGTGTTTGATTCCCACCGCCTTAGGCGTGTATGCCCGTTTCTTAGTCTAACGCGCCTCAGATGCCCTATGCTGGTACACGATCTCGTAGAGGTGTGGGTCTGACTTTCCAATGCTCTTGAAATGAGCAAAGAGTTGAGCTGCTTGTTTATGCAAGTTTTCCTCCCAATCCTCTCCGTGCTGGAATTGTGCATAGTTGATAACCCGCGTGCCATCAAGACTGCGTAGCAATGTAGCAGAGACGAATCCCGGCATAAGGTCAGATCTATCCGCAACCGTTAGCCAGATCTGTATGAGCTGGTCTTGCTTCTCAGGCTCAACGCTGAACACATTGATCATCGTGGCGACCGGATTCGTTGGTGCAATCGTTACTGCATCCGTCGCCGTGGCCTTCTGGTACACGATCTCGTAGAGGTGCGGGTCTGACATACCAACGCCCTTAAACCTGCCGAAGAGTTGACTCGCTCGTTGATGAATGTTTTTCTCCCAATCGTCTGTTCTCTGGAACTGAGCATAGTTAATAACTCGTGTCCCGTCAAGACTACGATGGAGTGTGGTCGAGACAAATCCGGGCATGTGCTCAAATTGCTTGCCATCCTCCAGCCAGATCTGAATAAGTTGCTCCTGTTTCTCTGGTTCCACGCTGAACACATTGATCATCGTGGCTAGATCGCTTGTTTGTGTGATAATCATCGTTTTGCCATTCCCTTCTTTTTTTAGGTTTTCGACTACACTATCTGGCTATTTACAGTTTTAGCTGGCGATGTTTTTAAAGCCCGAACAATAAGTGTAATGGTGGTGGCTAACCACCAGAGTATCTGGATACTTGCAGAAGCCTGGACGATTGCAGGTATGGTGAGGCTAAAGAGAGTACCGATGCCCGCGAGAGCAAAGGCGGCCGCCAGCACAAATGCCAGGTACCCTAATAATCGTGGAAGGACATCTGAGCTAATGATGATAATACCCAGCGGCAGGAAGAGAGCCGGCGCTGCTACTATAAAGTAGAGGTGCTGGACCGCATGAATAAGTTCGTAGCTAATCTGTGCCATCACTGGCGGATTGCTGTATAAAGCACTTATGTAAAAAACGATCTCTATGAGGCTAACCGTCATGAGCGTGACTGCTCCAAAGATGGTCATCCAGCCAACAACGCGCGTAGTAGCTCCAGCCAGGGAAACCAGACTAAAAGCAAAAAGTACGATAAAGACAGGGCCGATAGCCTGGAGCCAGGCTCCCCAGAGGATCAAGCTAAAGTTCTGGTTATTAAAAGCGATGGCCTGAGCACCGGTCGCGTCAAGCGGCGGACCTATATTCATGCTAAAAGACGCAATAAGCATAAGAGTACCAAGAATACCACTGATAGCGGCCAGGATAGAGTGTGTTTTAGTTGACATGACCAAATCCCCTTTAATAGTAGTTTCTATTTTTGCTATAGAAACAATGCAGCGTTTTGCGAGGACGATATGTTGTTTGTCGTCTTAAGGGGAGTATAGTATATGTACCGTTGCCGAAACGTAGCTTTCTAGCGTTCCTTGATGATTGTATGAAAGGGAGGGGCGTTCCCTGATCTTTATATAATGCACTTTGACATATTTTTGCTAGAGCAAAAATATGTCAAAGTGCATTTATTTATATGTTATGTCATAAAAGACAAACTCAGCGTGCGAGAGGGTGGGCGTGATGTAGATCAAATCCCACTCCATCTAATGCACAAACACCGCAGCCTCTTCTTCTTCTTCCGACTCCTGCACCACCTCTTTATTCTGACCAGGAGTTGCAGGACGGTTGGCTACCTTTGCCTTTGGTGGGGCCGTCTGGATCACGAAAGCAAAGAGGAGCACCGTAAGAACAACAGCACTCACCGTGAACAAAAATGCATCATTGATCGCTAACTGGAAAGCCTGTTGCTGCACCTGTTGGGCCATCTCCCGGATCGCAGCTAGCCGTGCGTTTGCTTGTGTGAAGCCACGACTCAGGAACATCAGAGTCAACTGCTGCAAGTATGTCGCGCCCGAAGAAGTCAGAGTGACCTGCTCAGCCAGACGCACATAGTGAAATTGGCGACGAGAGGAGACCAGAGTAGTCATAAGCGCCACACCCATCGCAGAAGAGCACGAGCGAATCACCGAGTTAAGGGAAGACCCCTGCGACAATTGCTTCCCTTGCAGCGTACTCATCGCAACTCTACTCGCCGTTTGAGCGCAGAGTCCCAGGCCAAAGCCACGTAAGAGGAGCAACCAGCGCAGATCCGCCAGCGGCGTATGGGTTGAGAGCAACGACATGCGCCAGAGCGCGAAACCCAGAATAGCCAATCCTGGAATCGTCACCGTCTTCACCCCAATCTTGTCAGACAGAAACCCTCCTAGCGTCACCGCCACCATCGAGGCCAGCGCTTGCGGCAGCAATTCGATACCCGATTCATAAGCAGTCAAGCCGCGCAAACCTTGCAGATAGATGGGCACCAGGTACAGACCCCCAAAGAGCGCAATCGTCGTCATAACTGTAGCCAGATTGCCCCCCGTAAAGTTTCGGTCGCGAAAGAGGCGCAGATCCAGCAAAGGCTCTTTACCATTGCTCGTCATCAGCCATTCCACAATCACAAAGATCATAAAGGACATTGCCGCGATAAGCAGGAAGCTCTGGACTTTCGTTGATCCCCAGCCGTCCGTACCCGCATCATCAAGAGCGTAGAGCAGCGTACCTAAACCAGTGCCAACAAAGAGGAAGCCAAGGAAATCAAAAGGAGCGCCCCGCAGAGGTTTGGCCTCGCGCAAGTAGATCATCGCCATAAAGAAGCCAGCGATACCAATGGGTAGATTGATGTAGAACACCCACTGCCAGCTCCAATACGTCACAAGATAGCCGCCCAGAGTCGGACCGAGAGCTGGAGCGATCAGAATAGGGATACCCAGTGCCCCCATCGCAGTACCACGCTCTTCAGGAGGAAACTCATTATAGAGCAACGTGATCGACATCGGCATCAGCGACGCGCCAGCAAGGCCCTGGATGATGCGGAAAGTGATCAATGCACCCAGGCTCCAGGCCAGGCCACAGCAGGCCGAACTGATAGTAAAGAGCGCCAAAAGGATCATATAAAAGCGTTTAATGCCCAGGCGCGAGGAAAAGAACGGAGCCAGCGTGGCACCGATCCCTTCTGTCAGTGTATAGCCCGTTGAGACCCAGGCCACATCAGCCAGGCTCGCTCCAAAAGCAGTTTGTAGCCGCGAGATAGCATTGTTGACGATAGTGGTATCCAGGATCACCATGAATAGTCCGAAAATCACGACGATGGCGACTATCCATTTATAGGGTAGGCCACCAGTTCGTGCTGGCTTATTTTGTATGGAAGCTTGCATACAGAATCTCCTTGCTTCGCCCCGTGTGTTTCGTAATGTGATAACTAACGAAAATACCGATAGTTGATTAAAGTGTCGCTGCCCCGCCCCGCTGCGCATGCGAAAGCCTCTCTGTCGCGTGGCGTAAGTAACAACAGGAGTGTTGTGCGTTTGTAATAATCATTTCAATAATGAAAAATAGCTTTATATCAATATGATAAAAGACATCCAGGCAACCAGTCATCACAAAGTCTGTAATTCA
>CAWKKX010000027.1:0-122293 GCA_963850365.1 uncultured Chloroflexia bacterium | reverse complement strand
GACATCCCTATCGCGTCCCTATCCAACGCCTACGACGCTGTTCGCCCTGAAATCCACTCATGCAACCTTTTCGACCCTCCAACTCTATTGTCTGGAAGGTTCAAAGAGGCCATGTGATGAGATTTTGCCAGGAAGCCAATTGACCGCGTACGTGTATTTCATGGCGAAACGAGCAATAGTGTTTGGATAGGGACGCGATAGGGAAAAACTGGTCCCTACGTTTTCGCGCGATAAATCGCTATAAATAATATATATCGCATATGAGATTGAAAAGAGGATAAAAAGATTATGAGAAGAAAAAGGAACACTGTCTCTTCCTTTTTTAAAATCCAGTCCATCGTTGCGTCTCTCTTCTCATTTTTGCATGTTATCTCTCTTTCTGAGCGATTTATCGCGCGAGAATGTAGGGACCAGTTTTTCCCTATCGCGTCCCTATCCAACGCCTATGACGCTGTTCGCGCTGAAATCCACTCGTACAGCCTTTCTGACCCTCCAACTCCATTGTCTGGAAGGTTCAAAGAGGCCACATGATGAGGTTTTGCCAGGAAGCCAATTGACCGCATACGTGTATTTCATGGCGAAACGAGTAATAGCGTTTGGGTAGGGACGCGATAGGGAAAAACTGGTCCCTACATTCTCGCGCGATAAATCGCTATAAGTAGAGATATATCGCATATGAGATTGAAAAGAGGATAAAAAGATCATGAGACGAAAAAGGAACCCTGTCTCTTCCTTTTTTAAAATCCAGTCCATCGTTGCGTCTCTCTTCTCATTTGTGCCTGTTCTCTCTCGTTCTGAGCGATTTATCGCGCGAGAATGTAGGGACCAGTTTTTCCCTATCGCGTCCCTATCCAACGACTATGACGCTGTTCGCCCTGAAATCCACTCATGCAACCTTTTCGAACCCCAACAAGAAGAAGTTGGAGTCAGTGTCCCTTGTGGTTGCCGTGCCCCTTTGGGGTCGTCGTGGCCCGGCTCTACAGGCGGTTCCACGACGACCCCAAAGGGGCACGGCAACCACAAGGGATTGTCGCTACGCGGCGAGCCGTCAATTGAGCCTTAACAGACTAATAGTATATAAATGGTGAATTTAGAGAAGAGGATGCCACTAAAAATTAAATTGCTGCTGTGAAACTGTTTCGGTTTTGGCTTCCTCCTGAGTTAAGGCCGTCGTATGATTCGCGTATAACGCTAAATTTCTCATTTGCTGATTCGCTTTTTTTTGCTAACAGAAATTGTGTACTGATTTGGGTGATGCGCCTGCCCTCCAGACCAAGCAGCAAAATAAGTGCAGGAAGAAAGATGGTAAGATAAGCAATGCTATTGATCAGCATAGAAGTATAAATATTCGCCTGGACATTGATCCAGGGCCATACATAGGCATGTACCAGTTCTGTAAGCATTGCGCCATAGATGAATATGAATGCAATTAACGTTTCCTCTATAGCTGGAACAAGGATGGCCAGCGTAAAGGGCCAGATGGCATACCATACTTCAACATTAGTGACTCCAAAGGCCAGCAGAGCAAACATGGCTATAAAGCAACCGCGCAGCATGTCTTCTATTTTCCTGCTACAGAGGAATAGCGCATAGAGATAGAACGTTCCAAATAGAACAAGCCCCCACTGCTTTGCCTGATCCAAAGAAATAGTCAGCGAGGATATGTCGTTTAGAAACATATTGAATGAAGAGAGATTGATGTTGTTGACGAAGAATAGGCTATCAAATGTATGTGGTCCGTCCCAGAAGGGTCCGAAGGTCAAGAGGGTGAGGAGTAAGGTAGCAGCGGTTGCACGGATTGTGTATTGCATACGTTGCTGGTTGTCTGGTTGATGTATGAAGCTATAGATAAAGAAGAGCGGGATGAGTGGAAGCGAGGCGTATTTTGTTAGTGCAGAGGCAGTGATTAGAACCAGTGCGAGTATGGGGCGCTCCTCTACCAAAGCAAGCACCGCGAGCAGGATGAAGAGGACCATAATGATATCGTTATGGCTGTTCGCGGAGTACTCAAAGAGGGCAAAGGGATTCCAGGCCAGCGCTAGTGCCCCTGCCAGCGCAAACTTGGGTCCGATGCGCGTAAGAATTTTATAAGTCACGAATGCTCCCATTAGTATCGCTGCCGAGAAGATTGCTTTTAGAAGGATCAAATTCATCAATATATTTCTGTTTGCGAATATATTGGGGAGAGTATCGATAAGTAGCCCTATTGGCCCATAAGAGGCCGGGTATGCTCCCCAGGCAACCGCCAGGTAGGCAAGTGGGTCCTGTGGATGTTGGGAGAGTGAGACGAGCATTGGGTTCGCATGATAGTCTAGTAGCACAAGGCTTTCAGCAATATAGTTGAATACATCGATTGCTGTGATAGGATAAACAAAGAGGGTGGTAAGAGCGAAAATTGCTCCGAAGCTGAGGATGAGCCATAGTGTACCTCGATCATGCAATTGTTGTGTTTTCCACCAGGCTGAGCCAAAGAGGATAAAGAGCAGGCTACATACGATTATAAACGATAAAAAGCTTGCATGCGAAAATTCAGTGATCATACCCATATCGGTTAAATCATTATAATAACGAATCAGTGGGAATCGCTGTAAAAAATAGAAAAAATATAGTAGCTCGCAGCTAATACCTACAACTATTAGGAGTATTCGTGATCGTAGAAAGCTGAGTATCATTATATTGTTCCAATCATTTTAATTCCACACAGTAAAAGTCGCATTTCTGTTGTAATAGCAATATAGATGGCTTTTTATATAGAACGCAAGTAATGAGTACCTTTGCGTCATATTTTGAGAAGCTAGAGAAAAGGTTTTATTGTAGAGTTGGGGATAGAATGTGCATTATACTCAGTGTCCCCCAAGTGTTGTCTTCGTGGTTGATGTGAAGGACGAAAGGTAACCCCAGAGGGGCGAAGGCAACCATAAAGGACAATAATGCTCTGTCAAGTTTTATTGCACGCGTCCCGCGTAGCGATCCCACAGGGGCACAGCAAGCCGCATTGACTCCAACTCCATTGTCTGGAAGGTTCAAAGAGGCCACGTGATGAGGTTTTGCCAGGAAGCCAATTGACCGCGTACGTGTATTTCATGGCGAAACGAGCAATAGTGTTTGTGTAGGGACGCAATAGGGAAAAACTATCTTTTCCCTATTGCGTCCCTACACAATGCCTACGACGTTGTTCACCCTGAAATCTCCTCATATAGCCTTTTCGAACCCCAACAAGAAGAAGTTGGAGTCAGTGTTCCTTGTGGTTGCCTTGCTCCTATGTATGATTACGCCAACAAAGGCACAAGATTGCGGGTTTGCAGAACAGGCATTGGTACAAGCTCACCGATCTGGCGGTCGTTGACGCGCGAGTAGACAACCACACTCCCCTGTTTACGCGGCTCAAAAGTCGCGATCCAGGGCACCCCGGCATGTTTGTATAAGCGCACAAGGGCCGTGACGAGCCAGAGTGGAAGGGGTCCATCAAGGATCACACCGTGCCCAGGCGACACCACCGGGAATGGTAGAGGTTCAGGCTGAAAGTACTCCAGGCGTGTAAGAGGGAAGGTGATAGTCAACGTCGTTGCAGCGAGATCAGGATCGTAGCTTGTGAGGCATTGAATTTCTGGATTCCGGGCAAAACTCAGTCGAACATCAACGGGCTGTATCCAGCCAAGCGCATGATCGAACTGGTACAATTCCGGTTGTCCTGTATGTCCGGCAATAGCGGCATACACCCAACTGGGCGCACGTCCGTAAATTGCGGCTACACGCCAGGTTTCGAGACTGGTGAGAAAAGGTTTGAGCTGCTCTATTTCCCAGTTTTTGCTCGCTGGCACGCTATCGTACAAATTGAGTGCGCGGTATGGTGCGCGTTCCAGGTGAGCGAGGCACATCTCATGCAGAGCGTAGGTACTAAATAGATCGGCGATCCGCGCGACAAGGTGATTGAATAACGCTCCCTCGGCCATTCTGCCGCGTTCTAGCCTCGTGATGTTTCCTTCTAAAACCGGCGTGTGGGCCGTTATGCTGGAGATGCCTTCGCGCTGCGAATAAAGTTGTGCGATGGGGTAGACATCGTTCTCACGACAGAGACGCAACCATAGATTGCGCAGTTCGATCTCGTCTTCTCGCAGGAGGAGTACAGAATGGGTACAATAGCGGAACATGTCTAATTGCGAGCCCTGAGGTTTACCTCCCATATCAACCAGGAAGGGTAGATGACGTTGTTCAAGGGTGCTACAAATGCGTGTCACATACTTTGAGGTCCATTAGCCTTTGATGCGGGCGTGCAGATTCTCGGCCGTTACACGATCACTTTCCTGTGACCAGTTGCCTTCTCCATCGGGGCAGGCACGTAACGCATAATGACGGATGTTCTGTCGATGGAGCGCACTCGACAAACTATGAAATAAGACTGATTTGCCCGCGTTCGGTGGGCCACCGATTAAAAGGGTCGGTAGACGATTTCTCACGTATCCCTCCAGATACAGACACTACTATGCCGAAACATTTAACCTTATTGATCATATCACGAATGCAACGATGCAAAGCGATTTCCTATGAAAAAATGGCTCTTTTCGACAAAGGTACTATATAATGTCGCCTGACTACATGATGGAAGCTGTTCATTTCGGCAATGGTTCTATAAAGTATTGCCTACTATAAATGACGTAGCTCGTTTGAATATATACAATTTTTGCGTATATAAATAAAGTGGTCGTAGATCTGCTGACATAATATGAAGATGCCTTTGTGGTATTTTTATTGCTTGCTCTATATATGATTGGAAGGTAGAGATGACACAAAAGATTTATAATGAGGGGGTAAAGTTTTATGGATTGGATGGAGATAAGATTGGCAGTATTATAGAATTCTACATAATTAAAAATGATATGGATGCACTCTCACTTTTTAGTAACATGGTCTCCAGAGTTCTGGCTGAGATCCGAGAGGCTATTTTGCAAAATAGTGGCATGGTTATATTTTGCGCGGGCGATAGCATTCTATTCAATGGTCAATTTGATGATGCCTGGTGTGAGAAGATGCTCGAAAAATTTGTATTGGCAACGGGCCGTACGGCGTCTCTGGGCGTGGGAGATAGTAGTACGACGGCATATCTGGCCCTGAAATTAGCGAAAGCAATGGGCGGTGGCCGCGTACTCCAGTTTTCCCCAATGAGCACTTGTAAGGATTGCTGAGATCCGAGATCTCAACCTATGGAAAACGATCAAT
The DNA here is from genome assembly GCA_963850365.1 of uncultured Chloroflexia bacterium. Taxonomy (GTDB): domain Bacteria; phylum Chloroflexota; class Ktedonobacteria; order Ktedonobacterales; family Ktedonobacteraceae; genus Dictyobacter. Next base: position 117,076 of record CAWKKX010000027.1, on the reverse strand, counting down.
GAACTACCGAGGGGCGGGGCTACGTGCCGCGCCACCTGGTCGAGCTTTTGACAAACTCAAGCGGATATGGTATTGTTTTTGTGCAGTAAAGCGTGTTTCCCCATGTAGAGAACTATATGTTAGAACTTCTTTTATAAGAAAAAATATGGTAGACTTGCTGTATGCGTTGAAAAATGCAATTAAACAAAAGAAGGGAAGGAGAATTGCAAATTTATAACTGAAAATTGGTAACCTTTTAAGACGAAAGGCGTTCTGATCTCGATGATACTGGTGGGAATGACCCTACCATTATGAGGAGAACAAATGATGCAAGGAAAGCAGAGAACCTTCTTGAGAAGCAGCATGGTTGCCATTCTGCTGGTTACTTTTACTACGGCCCTTTGGAGTGTGAGCGGGCATAACACTATCCCGGCCCACGCTGAAAATAATGGCGTTGCAACAACACCATTTATGGGATGGAGTACCTGGAGCTTTGATGGTGGTTATCCTACGCAGGCGAACGTCGAGGCGCAAGCGAACGTCGTAGCCAGCAAGTTAAAGTCACATGGCTACAACTATATTTTGCTCGATGATCACTATTACCTCAATCCTGGCACGACCGTCGATCAGTATGGACGCTGGCAGATCAATTCGGCGCAATTCCCCAATGGCATGGCTGCGGTTGCCAGCTATGTTCACAGCCTTGGACTCAAATTTGGCATCTATGTGACGCCGGGCATCCCGGTAGCGGCTGTTAACCAGAATACCCCCATTCAAGGTACAAGCTATCACGCCAAAGATGCTGCTAATACCAGCAAATACCAGAATAATTATGGTGGCTTTGGCAATGTGATGTATTACCTCAATTACTCCAGCCCGGCTGCGCAAGCCTTTATCAATTCCTGGGCCAATCAATATGCCTCCTGGGGCGTGGATTTCCTGAAGATTGATGCCGTCGGCGATTGGAATCAACAGGATGTCCAGGACTGGTCGGTAGCCCTGCAACAGAGTGGACGCCCGATAGTATTTGATCTCTCGAACACGCTGGATCGCAGCAATATCAATTTCTGGCGCACATATTCTAATGCATGGCGCATTGAGGGCGATGTGCAATGCTATTCGGCCTGCTCAACCCTGGTTGATTGGGCGACCGTCTCGACTCGCTTCAACGATGCTCCGGCATGGGCTCCTCTCGCAGGTCCCGGCGGCTGGAATGATCTGGACTCGCTCAATGTAGCCGATGGGGCAAAGGATGGCATCACGAACGATGAACGGCAGACGTATATGACGCTCTGGTCCATCGAAGCTGCTCCCCTCTATGCGGGCGATGATCTTACTACAATGGATAGCTATGGCCTCTCTTTACTTACCAACGATGAAGTCATCGCGGTAGACCAGAAAGGCAAAGCGGCCGTGCCGGTGTCGCAGTCCAGCAACCAGCAGGTCTGGTACACCAACAACGGCGACGGCAGCTATACAGTCGCACTCTTCAACCTGGGCGGCTCTACGGCGACCGTCACGGCAAACTGGAGCAGCCTGGGATTCAGCGGAGCCGCAATCGTCCGTGATCTGTGGAGCCGTACCAATCTCGGAACCTCTACGAATAGCTTCAGTGCAACGCTCAATACCCATGCCTCTCGGCTGCTAAAGGTCGTTCCCACCAGCGGCGGAACCACCACGTACTATAAGATCATCAACCGCAACAGCGGACAGGCGCTCGACATCTCAGGTGCCTCAACCGCCAATGGTGGACATGTAATCCAATGGCCCTACGCAGCCTCAGCCAACCAGCAATGGCAGGAAGTCAGCGTCAACGGTGGCTATAAGCTGGTGAATCGCAACAGTGGCCTGCTGCTCGACGATCCAGGTGGCTCAAAGACAACAGGAACCCAGTTAGATCAATGGAATGATACCAATGGCTCCAATCAGTGGTGGAATCTGGTCTCAGCGGGCAACGGCTACTACTACATTGTCAACCAGAGTAGCGGACTTTATGCCGATGTGAGCGGGGCCTCAACTGCCAATGGAGCATCTGTAATCGAATGGTCCTCTACGGGTGGAACCAATCAGCAGTGGCAGATCAGTGCTGCCTAGTCCCAAACGACAATGGGGGTCGCGACCAACTCCCGTATTTCACTTGAACCGCGACCCCCGTTGTACTAGACTGTTAATCTTCAATTGACGGTTGGCCGCGTAGCGGCAATCCCTTGTGGTTGCCGTGCCCCTGCGGGGTCGTCGTGGAACCGCCTGTAGAGTCGGGCCACCACGACAGGGACCCCATAGGGGCACGGCAAGCCGCTGTCGCTACGCGGCAAGCCATCAAATGATCCGCAACAGACTAGTACTGCTCTGACTCGGCTCGACAGCCGGGTGCCCGCGTAGCGACAGCGGCTTGCCGTGCCCCTGTGGGGTCGCTACGCGGCCTCTCGCCACAAGGCTAAATTTAAGGAGAAAGAAAATCATGTCTCGTTACCGTAATGTACATCTTGTCTGTATATTGAGCGCATTTCTAATGACAATGCTTCTCGCGATCCAGTTCGTTAATCCACCGGCAGCGCATGCGGCCACCGGCCAGTTCAGAGGGGTAAACTGGGCAGACATACGGGATAATTTTGTCAATGGACCGATCATCCCATCGGGCCTGTCAAGCTCAGACAACTATGCCACCACGTACGCCAAGTCAACCGCGATCATCAAAGGATTCAAGAGCAACCTCGGTGCCAACACCGTCCGCTTTGGCATCAATGAAAAGACCGTCTCCTCGTCCTGGTGGGGTAGCTATATTGCGGCCTTTGACGCCGCATCTGCACTGGGTATGAAGGTCATGATCGCCCCCTGGGCACCGCCGGGCGGACCATCATACGTCACGGACACGACCGCATTCTATAATATGTGGAACGTCGTGATCAACAAATATAATTCGAACAGCAAATTCTATTTCGAGATCTTCAACGAGCCCTCAGGATATAGCGACACAGCCTGGGCCAACTTTGCAGCAGGCTTCGTAGCCCATTATCCCAAGGTCTCGCGCGGTCGCATCGTCGTAGCGGGCACCGGCAACGACGCCAATCTTGGGCCAGTCGGCGGGGACTCTCGTCTCAAAGGTACGTTATTGTCCCTCCATCTGTACAGCGTCTTCGGCATCGTACACACCACCGAGCAGGCGTGGGTTACCGAGCTCAACAGCCATCTCGCCGGTTATGCCTCGCGAGCCATTATCACCGAGTTCGGCGTACCCATGACCACCGGAGTCAACTACGATGGCCCCCGCGACGGCAACAACAACATCTCCTACCTCTACGCGCTGACCGATACCGCACGGAGTCTGGGGATGGGCACTATCTACTGGCCCGGCCTGCGTGCCGGAGACTGGTTCTCGATGGAGACGCTCAACGGTAGCGGCACCAATCTCTCCCTCACCAACAACAACAAAACTGGCGTGGATCGTCTTAAACACGGCTACGGCCTCTAATCCTGGTGGTGCATAATCGCCGCGTAGCGACCCCATAGGGGCACGGCGACCCTTGTGGTTGTCGTGGTGGCTCGGCTTGACAGGCGGGTGGACAACGGCTTGCCGCCGTGTGCCCCGCTAGGGGTATGCCCCCTTTAGGGGTCCTTGCCGTGGTGGCTCGGCTTGACAGGCGAGTGGACGACGACCCCCACAGGGGTATGCCCCTATGGGGTCGCTACGCGGCCTCTTGCCACAAAATTAAATTCTAAGGAGGAAAAAATCATGTCACGTTACCGTAATGTACATCTTACCTGTATGTTCAGCGCATTTCTCATGATAATGCTTCTCGCGATCCAGGCCGTTAATCCACCGGCAGCGCACGCGGCCACCAGCCAGTTCAGAGGGGTAAACTGGGCAGACATACGGGATAATTTTGTCAATGGACCGATCATCCCATCGGGCCTATCAAGCTCGGATAACTATGCCACCACGTACGCCAAGTCAACCGCGATCCTCAAAGGATTTCAGAGCAACCTCAACGCCAACACCGTCCGCTTTGGCATCAATGAACAGACCGTCTCCTCGTCCTGGTGGGGGAGCTATGTTGCGGCCTTTGACGCTGCCTCTGCACTGGGTATGAATGTCATGATCGCCCCCTGGGCACCGCCGGGCGGACCATCATACGTCACGGACACGACCGCGTTCTATAATATGTGGGACGTTGTGATCAACAAATATAACTCGAACAGCAAATTCTATTTCGAGATCTTCAACGAGCCATCGGGATATAGCGACACAGCCTGGGCCAACTTTGCAGCAGGCTTCGTGGCTCACTATCCCCAGGTCTCGCGCGGGCGCATCGTCGTAGCGGGCACCGGCAACGACGCCAATCTTGGGCCAGTTGGCGGGGACTCTCGTCTCAACGGCACGCTCTTGTCCCTCCATCTGTACAGCGTCTTCGGCATCGTGCACACCACCGAGCAAGCGTGGGTTACCGAGCTCAACAGCCATCTCGCCGGTTATGCCTCGCGAGCCATTATCACCGAGTTCGGCGTACCCATGACCACCGGAGTCAACTACGATGGCCCCCGCGACGGCGACAACAACATCTCCTACCTCTACGCGCTGACCGATACCGCACGGAGTCTGGGGATGGGTACCATCTACTGGCCCGGCCTGCGTGCCGGAGACTGGTTCTCGATGGAAACGCTCAACGGTAGCGGCACCAATCTCTCCCTCACCAACAACAACAGCACAGGCGTGGATCGCCTTGAATACGGCTATGGTGTGGGCTCTAATGCTGGTGGCGGTGGTGGTGGAACCACCACGTACTATAAGATCATCAATCGCAACAGCGGACAGGCGCTCGACATCTCAGGTGCCTCCACCACCAATGGTGGACATGCAATCCAATGGCCCTACGCAGCCTCAGCCAATCAGCAATGGCAGGAAGTCAGCGTCAACGGTGGCTATAAGCTGGTGAACCGCAACAGCGGCCTGCTACTCGACGATCCAGGTGGCTCCAAGACCACAGGCACCCAGTTAGATCAATGGAATGATACCAATGGCTCCAATCAGTGGTGGAACCTGGTCTCGGCAGGCAACGGCTACTACTACATTGTCAACCAGAGCAGCGGACTTTATGCCGATGTGAGCGGGTCCTCTACCGCCAACGGAGCATCTGTAATCGAATGGTCCTCTACCGGTGGAACCAACCAGCAATGGCAAATTTCCGCCGCATAGTCTAATTTGCATCTTTAGTTCATAAAATACCTTGTCCCTTTACTATTTAGCAGAGCCAAATAGTAAAAGTACAAGGTATTCTATAATTGAGGAAAGCTCCCATCCTGCTTTATAGCATAGAGGTTGAGGGTCAAGAAGTGCAATGTATGCTGAATCGAAGAAAGCAACAATCCTCGCTTTATAGCATGAACCTCCTTGCGTATGGAATTGAAGAGAAGATGTGTGCATCCCGAATCCATTGACACCAATGCGGTCTTCGTGCTATCATCTGGCCGATGAGTTAAAAGATATCTGTTCCCCTCAGGCGGTGTGAAACCACTTTTGACCGCGTAAGCCCGGCACAGATCGCGCTTACGTGGCTGTTTGTGAATAGCGCCCTCTTCACGCACAACTCTCATCGAGTTGGTTCTAGCATGTGCGTTGACGCGCATCCTGTGATGTATCTCAGCCCCGTGTTAATTGAACCTCACCTTCCTTGCTCGATCCTCCTTCACACATCCATCATATAGAAAGAAAATCCAATGAATCGATCTTTCATGTCCAACACTACCTTCATCCGCCGTCTGCTCGTGCTGACACTGGGTCTGACGTATATCGCTATCTGCATGCTGAGCGCGCTGCCGGGAGCCTCGCTGATCCGATTGGCAAGCAATACCCATGTCTCCCTGGAAGTATCGGGATCGCTGTTCGCCTTCTCGGCTTTTGGCAGTGTGCTCGGCACCGTCTTCTCCGGCTTCCTCATGAGGTATGTTCAACCCAAATATCTCCACGTGCTGAGCCTGTTTTTGCTGGGTTCAGGTTCTCAACGATCGTTCTGACCGGTTCCTTTTCCGTGTTACTCCTTGGCCAGATGATGATTGGGCTGGGGTTCGGCTTCATTGACCCCAGTTTGAATACCATTGCCACGCTGACGTTCCAGGAGACACTGGCCTCAGAATTGAATACTTTTCACGGGCTGTTCGGCCTGGGATCGCTGCTGGGACCCTTGCTGCTGGCCTTCAGTCTGCACTTTTTCCAGAGCCTGAGAGCTTTTCCTGCTTCGTCAGTGCTGGTATTGCCGCCATCACCATTGCGTTGCTCCTTTTGCAGCGGTTTCCTGAGCTGATCACGTCATGCAACGAAAGTGTAGCATAAATCAAGTCTAGCAAACAGTGAATGGAAGAGCGTTCTCAGACAGAGAGTGCTATTGTTGATCGTTTTACAGGTAAATCTCTTTGCCGCCGCAGAGATCGGCTTTGGCAACTGGATCGTCACTGCGGTCAGCCAGAGCGCTGCGGTGAGTCTGGCACAAGCTGCCCCTGTCGTTACCGCTTTCTTTCTTGGTTTGACGGTCGGTCGCTCTGTGGCGCGCAGGTGCTCAGGCGTGGCTGGATGACGTGATGTATCTTTGCTCTCGAACGCTCTTTGTGTAGCGTGTTGTGCGTCATCATCGTCGCCATCTTTTCCGTCCATTTCTTATCTTCTACGCTAAAAGGCGCTGGTTGCTGTTGTCATTACCACTTTACCTAGCATCATTCTCTTATCTCTCTCCGTTTTCAGCAGGCGGTTGATCGGTCAACATCTATATGCTATAAAGCTCCCAACCTGCTTTATAGCATATAGGTCGAGGTCAAGTTTACTGAGCTGGGATAGTAGTTGGTTTGGTGCTAAAATGAGTGGATCGTGATGCCAGAGTTGTTTGTTCTGTTGGGTATCGTATGCATAGGCAACCCCTTTGCCCAGGTTGGGTTCATTCATTGCTACAAAGTAGACGTTATGATGATCTACGGCAAGGCCCGTAATGTTAGTGCCAGTGAAGTCCTGACTCTTCCAAACCTGCTGACCGTTTCTGGTCTGATAAGCGGCGATGTAGCTGGTGTATGTTCCTTCGGTTACTTTCTTGCCTGGAGCATAGATTGGCTTCTTGTCGTTTGTGAGGAATATAGCGTATACGACTCCGTTGACAATGCTGATACCTCTCGCTGGAGTGTTCACTGGTGCCTGGGAACTTACATGCCAGATTTGTTTGCCGCTGGCCGTATCATATGCCGCCAGGCCCTCGCCAGCGCCGACTGCCAGTATACCGTTCTCTATGGCCAATCCCCATGTACCATCTGTGGCAGGATAGGTCGTATTCTGGCTGCCATCGTGTGCGTTGAGCACATAGACCTGGCCCGAACTCGTTGGTGGCGTTACATTTTCGTCGCTACCAATTTCTGTACTGACATAGAGCATATCTTTGGCGTAGATCATGTCTACTGCTCCCGTGTTTGTAAATGTATGGCTCCAGAGCAGTTTTCCGCTATTTGCATCAACAGCTATAACAGACTGGAACTGCAATGCATAGATGGTGCTGCCAGCGGAAACAACTTTTAATGTATATTTGAATGGTAACGTCCAGAGCACTTTACTTGTTTGAGCATCGAGCTTGTACAGGTTATTTATATCATGAGCATAGATTGCTTGCGATGAAACTGCTGACTGCTGCAGATTCGTGAATGAACCGGTGCGTGTAGTCGCATTGTGACGCGAGAGTGCGAAGACGAAGACGAGGCTGCCGATGATTATCGCCATGACGGCCGCGGGAACGATAATCGAGATGGCGTGCATAATCGGTTTTTTTTGCACTTGGTACATTTGGTAATTCCTTTTCTTTGATTGATGCTTTTGGACTTGCATCACGCTTATAGGTTCCTGTGCTTGCTCTATATACAGTGGCATCTCGCCCTGCAGCCCCAGGCGCTGCTGTACTTTCTTCAGTGAGCGTAGATCCTTCTGGTACATGTGTTGCAAGTCATCAATCAAAAACTTATTGGATGAGTTGGGAGCACGGTGTAAAAGTTGATCTATCTGTTCATCTACCTGCTCTGGCGTAAACTGATTGTTATTGTTGCTCATCTCAATAGTCCTCCCTGCGTTGCTCGTAGATGTTGCGCAACATGTTCAGGGTGCGCGAGAGCATCACACGAGTGGCAGTACTGTTTTTGTTCAAACGTTGAGCAATCTCGTTACATCTCAAACCATGCCCAAAACGCAAACGTAAAATTTCCTGATGTGGTTCAGGTAGCGATATTACATGCTTTCGCAGCTCGGTATATGCCTCCTGGCGTAGAGCGGCAGACTCCGGGGCATAGTGATCATCGGCATATAAGGCTCCCTCGACCTCCTCTAACGCGACGGAGGAGTTTGGGCGGCGGTGCAGAAGCCGATGGTGGTCAGTCGTTTTATTATGAGCCACCGTCCAGAGCCAGGATCGTTGCTTCCCATCGTCCAGCGTAGGTAAAACATCGCTCTCGACCGCTGCTTGAAATACTTCCAGCAGGATATCCTCTGCATCTTCCCTGGTCGGGACTTGCCGGCAAATATACGTGAGTAATGCCGGCGCATAACGTTGATAGAGGTTGGTCACAAGCGTATGATTGGACGTTGCAAGATGCTTCTTTGACAACATATTCTTTCCTAAAATGATCAGTATCGAAAGAGATAATCACAATTGCAACCTCGCATAATTAATCGCGTCCAAATTATAAGTGTTACATAGAAAGTGCACCTTCCCCTACTTTGCAGTGCAAAGATAGGGGAAGGTGCACTTTCTCTATATGTAAAAAACTTCTTGTTATGCGCTGACGCGCTGGCGGCTTGCTAATGTACGCAGCCGGGGCAGAATGTCACGAGCGTAATCTTTAATAAACTTCTCTTGATCCGGGCCAGCGGAATGAACGATCAGCGTATCAAAGCCAAGATCGATATATTGCTGTACGAATTGAACATGATCTTCTTTATTTGCGGAGAAGCAGCCAGTCTTATGCACGGTATCTGCGCCAATTACCTCACCGTTCTCCTGCGACATCGTTGGCGTATAGATTTTCTGATCAAAGAGTGCCGGAACGTAGGTACCAGCCCAGTATTTCAGTTGTTCTTGTACAGCCGCGTCCACATCCTGGGTGTAGGCGACATTGAGTTCGATCAGTCGGGGCATGTGTGCCGGATTTTTTCCAGCGGCCCTGGCGGCATCCTCAAAGTTTTGTAAGAGTTCGTGATAGACGGCAGGCTGCTTGCCACCGACAGTAAAGAGGCCATCGCCATATGTTCCCGCAAACCTGGCGCTATGGGGTGCGAGCGTAGAAACATAGATGGGAATAGCGCTGGCCGGTGGGGTGTATAATTTCGCTTGCTGTGTGCGATAATATGTTCCTTTATAGCTGACCCGCTCGCCATTCCATAGGGCACGTATCAGCTCAATTGCCTCGGCCAGGCGCTCTTGCCGCTCCTCATAGCCAGGCCACTCATCTGTAGTGGTATATTCGTTTAATGCCTCGCCAGTCCCGACGCCCAGGTAAGCTCGACCAGGTGCCAGGCTCGAAACGGTTGCCGCGGCCTGGGCGATAATCGAGGGATGATAGCGGAAAAGAGGGCAGGTAACGCCTGTTCCCAGGTGTATATTACTTGTCTGCACCGCCGCTGCCCCTAGCCAGGTCCAGCTAAATGGGCATTGGCCCGCCTCGCTCCAGGGATTAAAGTGGTCGCTAACGTCGAGCAGATCGAAGCCAGCCTGATCGGCGGCAACCGCATAAGTTAACAGTTCTTTTGGACCATATTGCTCAGGTCCAGCTTTCCAGCCGAAGCGTATCATAAGAGACCTCCATGTATATACTATATCCGTATTGAGTAAAGTAGACTCCACCTTTATTCTTTTGGCGCTCGACATTCGTATTACTAGTAAGCAATGGATCAGAAAAGCGTTTTTGAACTGACGAGCACGCATGAGTTAATGATGGTATATTCTCCCCAGTCTATAAATAACTCGTCTCAGTGCCCGCGAGAGTTTCATAAATAACTCATCATAAGAGACCGTTGCTATAAAAGTAGAGGTTGAAGTAGATATTATGGAATGCCCGGACGAAAGGGGCAATGAACTGGCAGAGCATCCCCACATTGACATATGATATATACAATAACACTATGCACGTACTCAACATTTCTGTGGACAGACTATGTACTATTTATTTTAGGGTGACAAGGAAAAGAGCCATGCCATTATACGAACAAGAGAGCGATACAAAGGGCCAACCGGTAGAATACATCACTGGTGCACTGGACGCGAGCGGCCAGTTAGAGGCAGTCTTTGATGCGATGGCAGATGGCGTCTTTGTCTATGATGGGCGTGGGCAGCTCATCAAGACCAACACAGCTGGCCGCGAACTCTTAGGGAGCAAGGAGCATCCCTATGCCCGTTCCTCTTCTTTGCGTGACAGTGCGGTACGTCTTCGCCTGCGCACCCCACAAGGTCTACCCCTGACCGAAGAGCAGTGGCCGGTGAGCCGTCTCTTACGTGGTGAGGAGCTCAAGGGCACGCAAGCGCCAGACGTCCTGGTACAAACCCTCACTGGCGAGGAGCGCTTATTTAGCATGAGCGGTTCCCCCATGCGCGATGCACAGGGCCAGATTGTAGGGGGCGTAATTGTTATTCGAGACGTAACGGAGCGCAACCGTATGGAAGATGCGTTGCGCAAGAGCGAGGCGCACTATCGTACAATTGTGCAGACCGCCAACGAAGGCATCTGGCTCATTGCTATTGATCCCCCTCCTTCACCCACCTCACCCGTCTCCCGCAAATCCCGCATGCGTCCTATACTCCCCATACTCCCCGCGCTTCGTACACTCTACACAAATGAGCGTCTGGCCACGATGCTTGGCTACTCAACCGCAGAACTGCTGCAACGCACAGTCCTGGACTGCATCTTCCCTGAAGATAGAGCCAGCGCACGCCTGCGCCTCGCCAGCAACCTATTGGGACGGCGCGAGCAGTTCGAGTTCCGTTTTCGTCGCAACGATGGCACTCCGCTGGAAGCTATGGTTTCGACCAGCCCGATCTACGATGCCAATGGTTCTATTGTTAGCATTCTTGGTCTCTTCACCGATATCACCGCACGTAAGCATATAGAAGAAGCGCTCAGGCAGAACGAGGAGATGCTGCGTGTGGCCCTGCGCAATTCTTCCATTGCCGTCTTCCAGCAGGACCGCGACCTGCGCTACCTCTGGATGTATAATCCTCCCTCGGCTACCCCCGAATCTATTGTTGGCAAGACGGACGCGGACTTTGTGTCGCCCGAAGAGGCAATGCATCTTACAAAGATTAAGCAACAAGTATTGACCAGCGGGGAAAGTGCAAAAGAAGAGGTACAAATCGTCACAGCTTATGGCATACGCTCACAGTTGCTCACGTTTGAACCACTACGCGATCATACTGGGGCGATTGTCGGCTTGACCGGCACATCGATCAACATAACAGAGCGTAAGCAAATGGAGCAACGTACCTATCATGCGTTGCAAGCCCTGATCGCTATAGCACAGGTAATAGTTCAGGGAACAGAGGGGGAAACGCGGCCGATAGAAAAGGTGAAAAAGGCTCGGACCAGAACACAGCGCCGAGACTGCGCCATATTATTCAGCAGATTGCGATACTCACACGCGACGTGTTGGGCTGTGATCGCTTGAGTCTACACCAGCTAGAACCTGGCACAGAACGGCTACGACCCCTGGCCGTGGTTGGCTTATCGGCCGAGGAAGAGCAACAGTGGTGGAGCATGCAAGAACAGGCCGATGGTGGTCTCGACCCGGCTCTGGCACCACGTCTGTACCAGCAAGAGGTATTCATCCTGGATTTCTCCCAACCTCCCTACAACGCATGGCCCAACCCTTATAGTATCCGCTCTCTACTTATTGCGCCGTTGAGTCTCAACGGCCGGCTTCTTGGCTTGCTGCAACTAGATCACCGTGACGCTGAGCATGATTACAGCGCCGAAGAGATCTCTTTAGCGCAAGTGGCTGGTCGCTTGATTGCACTGGTCATAGAGCGCGAAGAGTTGCAAGCTTCGAACCAGCGCCTGAGCGAGCTTATCGAGCTGGCCCACGATGCGGTGATCGTACGTGATCCCGCGAACCGGGTTCAGTTCTGGAATCAGGGCGCGGAACACCTTTATGGCTGGACGAAAGCGGAGGCATTGGGCCAGGCGATCCATACCCTGCTGGCCACCCGCTTCCCCTTCTTGCAAGAAGCCATCGATACAGCACTGACCGCACATGGTCAATGGGAAGGCATCTTGCAGCACACACGTCGCGATGGTGCACAACTTACTGTCGAAAGTCGCCAGATTGTCGTTCGTGACACAGCCGGGAAACCTTCTTCGATCCTGGAGATCAACCGCGATATCACTGATCGTGAGCGCCTGGCACGAGAGCGGGCCGAGGCCCAGGCCAATGAGCATGCCCTGCGTGAAGCTAACCAGCTCATGGATGAATTCATCGGCATCGCCAGCCACGAGCTGCGTACCCCCCTTACAACAGTCAAGGCCAGCGTCCAGCTTGCCAGACGCCAGCTAGGTCGCCTGCTTACGCAAGATATTCCCGCCGATGCATTACATCAACTCGCCCAGGTACAAGGGCACCTCAAGCGCACCGAGCGCCAGATCGCCATGCAGAATCGCCTGGTGAGCGATCTCTTAGATGTCTCGCGTATACACGCCAACCGCCTGGAGTTATATCCCGACCTATGCGACCTCGCCCTATTAATGCGCGAGGTCATCGAAGACCAACAATATATCACCCCAGAACGCACCCTGGAGCTGTCCATTGCCACTTCTGGCGAGATCCTTGTGCTGGCCGACGCCGACCGCTTGCGTCAGGTCATTAGCAACTACCTTTCCAACGCCCTGAAATACTCCGCGGCTACAAAACCCGTTGCCATCGATGTTGAGATCATCGCCACACAGGTCCGCGTCTCCGTCCGCGATGAAGGTCCGGGACTCACCCCCGACCAGCAGCAACACATCTGGGAGCGCTTCTATCGCGTCCCCGGCATCGAAGTCAAGACCGGCTCCGGCATCGGCCTGGGACTGGGCCTGCACATCAGCCGCATGATCATCGAACGCCAGCGCGGCCAGGTCGGCATCGATAGCGAACCCGGTCGTGGCTCGACCTTCTGGTTCACCCTCCCCCTGGCCGATCCTGCTCTACCGAGCACAGACTTGCCAACGTCGTGAAATAATCACTGCCCGGCAAAGTTCATGCACTACATAAAAAGAGCCACCACAGACTTTCTAAGTGTCTGTGATGGCTCTGTATCTTAACCACTTCAAATAGAGCAAGTATACGATGAACCAACTCTATCTAAAAGAGGAGATCTTCGTTAGCTGACGGTGATAGTGATCGTTGCTTTGCTGTCTGCAGGATCGGGCGTGTGTTTTCCGTCTTTCAGACGATCAACGAGCTGGCTGGTGACTGTATAGGTGCCAGCAGTAGGGAATTTCACAGTCATGGTATTGTCATTCGAACCACTCTTGGTAACGGTGCCAGCGGTAGGGCCGGCCGGGCTGACTACCAGTTTGTGGTTTTCGTCTGAATTATTGACCCACTGTACGCTGTCACCCGCTTTGATAGAGAGTGTAGCAGGAGCGAATGCGTAGACATCATTTCCACCGGTCTGCTCGGTAATAGTAACTTTCTGTGCCGCACTGTCAGCGGATGGGGCACCGGACGACGTGGAACCGGCTGGTGTCGAGCTGGCCGCTGGTGCATCGCCTCCGCATGCTGAGAGAGCAAATACTAACACGAGCGACGATACCAGGATCATTAAAGAGATTCGACTGCGAAAGAATGTTTTAACCATGAAAAAGCTTCTCCTTCTTTGGTGCTATGAGATGGGGAGTCTAGAAGCACCTCGTAACTCATCGACAATGTCAATTACATCATCGATATACTGTGCATTATCCTATTACTATAGTCGGTATGCATTTCACTGTGACCAGTGGATGCTGTGCGGGTACATAATCCAAATATATCACATTATGAAAGGCACCGTATTTATAATGCACCCTTACCAAGAAAATCGTATTGGTATGCAGTTATAATACTCTATACCGGGTACAACCTTCAAGCAAAAGAGTACTTTTGGCTGCGTACCGTGAGATTGAAGTGAAAGCGCCGCTCCCTGGAAAGGAAATGTCGAAATCGAAAGAAAAACGCTCGGCATTCCTCTTCTTGAGAGGACGCCTTCCAGAGAAAATGACTCCAAATCTCTCTCGTACTTTATCACGCTATATTGTGCTGCTTTTTACAAGAATGAGAGAAGATTGGAACCTAAGAAATTTTATCGCTTCAAGCTCCTGCATAAGTCACGATCAGATCAGTTGCATAGCCAAGAAGAAAGCCCATCAACAGGCCCCACATCACAATTTCGGGAGCCTTAAAGCGCCTGGCTACTCCTAGTAGTTCAGAGACAACATAAATAATCGCGCCCCCAGCCAACGCCAGGAAGAGAATAAAGACCTGCGGCGAATGGAAAATGATGCCTATGATCGTTCCTTTGTTATTCGTTTCTTACATAGTATGAAAGAACGTGCTAGACGCTTTGTTCGTCCTCACCCATTTTCTCAAAATATTAGGGCATGCTAATATCTTACTTTCTCCATTGGATATTAGCATGCCCTAATACTAATAGTCAAGTGATAATCTTCTATTGATTGGCCCAGGATATCTTATAATATAACCAGTTTGTGCTTCTAAAAGGCTCTGAGATGATCTTAGAGAAGAAGGTTGTCGTGCGACCAGATTCCGTGGTACCGTGTAAGGGCGGAAATCGCGTTTCGTTCGCAGGAGAAACGGAACCACGCGCAGCGATAATTCCTCGCCATCGTGTGCCCCGTCAGGGGTATTTGTTGTGAAAATGGAACACTCTAGAGAAGAGAGGTAATATATGCTCGAAAGTATTATTCTGGCCAATGGATGCTTCTGGTGCACGGAGGCAGTCTTTCAAAGGTTGAAGGGTGTGGAGACTGTCACATCAGGGTATGCGGCATCTAAGGTCCCTGATCCTTCGTATGAGCAGGTCTGCACAGGCAAAACGGGGGCAGCCGAGGCCACAGAGGTCATCTATGATCCATCCGTGATCTCACTTGATAAGCTCCTGGAAATCTTCTGGCATATGCACGATCCCACAACATTGAATTGGCAGGGCAATGATGTTGGGACGCAATATCGCTCGGCTATCTATTACCGTACCGAAGAGCAAAAAGAGATAGCCCTGGCATCGAAGGCCGCACTGGAACAATCCCATACCTACAAAAAGCCTATCGTCACAGAGATTACGCCTTTCAGCAACTTTTATGCAGCCGAGTCATATCACAAAGACTACTATGACCGCAATCCAGCGCAAGCGTATTGTCGCTTTATAATCGAGCCAAAGGTACAAAAGTTACTGAAAGAGTATCGAAAAGATGTCAAAGGCGATGCATAGCGGTAAATATCGCGCTATCGCGCTATCGCGCTGAGCGTCCGGCATGGGGAGTGCTTTGGCATTACGGGACCGCTCTCACAAACAAACGTCCAGGCGTCTCGCATGCCTGGATGTTTGTTGGCTGAAATCCTGTTGCATATCTGATGAGGGAATACGCAAGGTCCAATCCGATGTTATTTTATGGTGATGGAGCACTTCAAGAAGCGAGATTGGAATTGTGCCCATCCTGTCCTGTCCTGTCCTGTTCTAGATGCAGGCGGCAGAAGCGACGAATTTGATATCCATGAATATTTAAGTAAAGGAAAAGTGCTATGGTATTTCAGCTTCCAGATCCAGCAACTCCCTTCGGAGAGCATGTTGCGCGTCGGTTACGCGATGATTTTATTCTCTGGCTCACGACTATAGACAGCAAGGGCACGCCCCAACCAAATCCCGTATGGTTCCTGTGGGATGCCGAGACATCGACGATTTTGGTGTATAGCAAGGTCGATGCCAAACGCAACGAGCATCTGCAAAAGAATCCTCGCGTCTCTCTCAACTTCGACGGCAATAGCTCAGGCGGCGACATTATCGTGCTCACCGGCGAGGCACGGCTGAGCGTGGATAGTCCCTCCGCCGATAAAAATCCTGCTTTCGTAGCGAAATACCAGAAATTCATCACCGGCAGCTTCTCTATGGCGGAGAATTTCGCGGCGCAGTATCCCGTCGTTTTGCGCATCCACCCCACCAGCTTGCGCGGCCACTAATCCTTGTTTCTCATGGGAAAGAGGCAATAGGTGCTAGTTTGATTGGGCATGGATAGAGATTACAGGGACAGAGAAAGAGGGACGGAAGCTCTGGCTCGTGAGAGAGAGACTTTGGACAATAGATGTTTTGAGTGTAAAGAGAGTGGACTATTGCTGGAGGGCAATAGTAGTTGAACGTTTTAACAAGAACCACGTTAAAAAGAAGTAAACGCATGAGAGAATAAAGAATCCCAGAGATCCAACTACACTCACAAATAATGCAGCAGCAGGTATGTTAGGATCAATGCTGTAAACAAATGTAAGTATGAAAAGTATCTCGACGATATAGAAGGGGATACCGCTGAGGAAAACGACAAACCTTTGAGCTGGGAGTTCTTTATGTCCAAAATGTTTGCGTAGAAATTTGGCTGCAAAGAAGATAAAGACTACTTCTAAGCCTATAAAGAGGATGAAGAACCCCAGACAGTATGTGCTCATGGCAACAGGTGGCTTTTGACTGTCTGGTAGAAGCTGTAAACAGGTGAGAAACGCGACAAAAATGGCTGTGCACAGGAGGATAAATACCGTGGCCGGCAAAAAAATGCGTAAGAGCGAACGAGTTGCCGAATATATCTGTTCAAGGGTTATGTTCATGGTAGCGAATCCTTTCTGGGTCTTTGAACTGTTATTGCCTCTCTTCTTCCTCCTATCTTACCAGACTTCTCCCTTAGTTACCACTGTAGTACTAGATTTATTGTGCACTTGTACGTGCCATCAACCTGAGAATTGCTGAGCTTTTTCTAAATGAGAAACGTGGTGCAATTGTTGTTTTTACTTGTGAAACTTCTGGAATCTATAGGTGCCGATTTATGACTCCTTTGGGAAATTTTGTACGGACAACCAAACGGAACGGACGAGGTATGAGCCGATGTTACATAACGCACGTTTCTGTACAAGACATGTGCAATTGCTGGGTTTCGTTGCAGGAAACGCTGCGTCATGGAGCGCGTTTTGCGTGCTATGATCGTTTTATGTAATTCTGCAATCACTTGTTGCCGAATCAAACTTGTCCGTACAAAATTTCCCAAAGGAGTCATTTATCGGCACCAATTGCCATCAACGTAAGAATTGCTGAGCTTATTTCGGATGAGAAACATGACGCAGACATCGCTTTTGCCCATGAAACATCTGGAATCTATAGGTGCCAATTTATTGTGCACATCCCGGCTTCCCCAAAGGGGCACGGCAGCCGGAGAGCACCACGGAACTTCCTAATACACGAAACGTTCGCTTTGCCTTTCCAAGCCGAATAATTCACATGTGTTCTATATTTTTAGCATCAAAAGGGGCGATGTCTGTAATTTGAGCAAAAGAGATAGGTGAACATTTGTGTATAGAAGCACGTTTTGTGGAACCCTCCGGCTGAAGCCGGGATGTGCACAATAAATTGGCACCTATAGGTTTCAGAGCATATTGCATGAAAAATGCGATATGCGTACTTTTCTTTTTCCCACTCAATAAGCTCATCTATTCTTACGTTGATGGCAATTGGTGCCAATTTATCGGCACCTATAGATTTCGGTGTGTTTTGCATGAAAAATACAATGCCCATGCCTTCCTTTTTCTCATCCAATAAGCTCTGCAATTCTTAGGTTGATGCGTATTGGACGCCGCGAACTCATATGGTTTCATCTTCTGCGGTTGGAACCTGCCTGCGAGCTACTCGTCTCTTGTGCTTGTTCACCTCCATTTCATAAGCCTCGGTAAGCAGTGGTCGCACGTTTGTCTCAAACGTCTCGTCGCTGGGGTTGAGCACACACACCCACAACATTCGGCCATACACTGGGTGAGGCATCAACTGATCCAGGGTGGTGAAGTCGTAGTCGCGAGAGATCTCGCCGCTGTCAGCCGCGCTGATGGAAGGTAACGCCGCAGGATCGCCGAAGAGCGAGTGAAATGTCTGCTTGCCGATGCCGATGTTCAAGCGAAAGACCGACGGACGGTTGAGGTGAGAGAACGGGTCATTGATATCGCTGGTCACAAGTGTCACAAACGGAAATCGGTGATCCGGCGGTATGGTACTATCCGGGTTATAGAAGAAGAAGCTGTCGCCCGAAGCGACCACCACATCCACGCCTTCAAATGTCCCAGTGAGATACTGGCTGATCTCAGATTCATTCATGAGTATTGGTCCTTTCCTGACTCCTTTGCTTTGATTGTATTTCTACTGTACAACATTCATGCCCAATTGGAGGCTCAGACAACGTGTACCGTTTGCGATGGATACCGATAGTGCCATATTCAAGCTCTGGTCCCTAGATCACAGAGGAAGGAGCAGAAGAAAAATCTGGAGAAGTCTCTAAAGGAACTTGAAGGTTTTATATGACTATTGATATCGCTCCTCACAGAAAGCAAATGGGCAGTATCGTCAAGAGTATGCTAGATACACGTAATGGCGTGATTTACGTGCTCATGTACAACATGTCGATTAGGTCAAAGCAGCGAAGTGATGGCATGGTAGAAGGTAAGCTGATCAATTGAGCGCGGATCTCCAGCAATGGTACCTCTGAGCTGAGATCCGCGCCTGCCTCCACAAGACACTTCAGGCGATATCAGGGCAGGTTCCACCCAAAACCCAGGGTCGAGAAAAAGAGATCCGCGAATTCCCTTGTCTGAAGCCGCTTCTGGTGCTATACTGTGAGGGTAGGAGGCTAAATGGTAGAAGGGACCCATGCGGGCTTGATACCAATGGGGCGCCGATATTGTGCAATCGCACCAGCAATGGCTAAATGGTAGAAGGGACCCATGCGGGCTTGATACCCTGATCCCCTTCAAAAGGCGCAAGAACCTTCAGAGGCGAAATGGAAGAAGGGACCCATGCGGGCTTGATACGATGCCTTTCCAGTTACGCCACTTAGCATCTATGCAAGGCGAAATGGAAGAAGGGACCCATGCGGGCTTGATACACCTTATCCCCGGTAAGATCAAACGAGAGATTTACAGGCGAAATGGAAGAAGGGACCCATGCGGGCTTGATACTGGTGTGCCAGCTTCCGCTAGTCTACTAGTCCTTCTGGCGAAATGGAAGAAGGGACCCATGCGGGCTTGATACAGCTTATCGAAACACACGACGCCGTCGGGCAATTGGCGAAATGGAAGAAGGGACCCATGCGGGCTTGATACTACAACATATTGTAATATTCCCGGCCATCTTGCCAGGCGAAATGGAAGAAGGGACCCATGCGGGCTTGATACCATGGTCTGCGCCTTGTGCATATGGGTTATCGTGTGGCGAAATGGAAGAAGGGACCCATGCGGGCTTGATACTTATCGGACTCGTTGTTCTTGAGCTCATTGGAGCAGAGGCGAAATGGAAGAAGGGACCCATGCGGGCTTGATACCAACCAATTGTTGCTCGCCACAGCTCACCACCACAGGGGCTAAATGGAAGAAGGGACCCATGCGGGCTTGATACGCTAGCGGCTCAATTGCAGCCATATAGGCTGCAAGGGTAAAAAGGGAGAAGGGACCCATGCGGGCTTGATACCTCTCTGGGTCCCCAATCAGAATTTGAAAGCCATCGGCAAAAAGGGAGAAGGGACCCATGCGGGCTTGATACCATTACTGATACAATTGATTTGGCTCAGGTCTTACCGGCAAAAAGGAAGAAGAGACCCGTGCGGGCTTGATACTCATGCCATCTGAGCGTGTCCCTTCAAACTTGAACAGAGGCAAAATGGCAGAAGAGACCCATGTGGGCTTGATACCATCAAATTAAACACGGGCGGCTCGTCCTGCCCGTGATCTCTAACTTTCGAGTGTTCTGCATGAAAAATATAATATCCGTATCTTCCTTTTTCTCGCTCAATAAGCTCATCCATTCTTAGGTTGATGACTATAGGGTCCAAGAAAGATGCAAGAACAAGGCAGCAGCACCATCTGATCCCTCCATTTTGCCCTCTTTCTTCTAAGGAGGTGATACAAGAAGGGCAATGTGTGGATTTCAAGGCGAGCATATGAGTAAGTGGCGGGTAGGGGACGCGATAGAGGAAAATCTGGTCCCTACGTTCACGCGCGATAAATCGCTTAAAGAAGGGAAAAGCTACGTTCAAAGGCGAAATAAAAAATAGGAATATAGAAGAATAAAAGGGATGGCAAGAGAGAAAAGAGTGCCTGCTCTGTATTTCTCCGTTGTGTGTATTTATCTTGTTTCTTTCTTCTCTTTCGCTTATTCATCGTATTCTAGCAATTTATCGCGTGTGAATGTAGGGACCAGATTTTCCTCTATCGCGTCCCCTACCCGTCACCTTCTCCTCTGCTCGCCTTGAAATGGGTAACCGCCCCTTTTTGTGTATTCGCTTCATCGCTTGATGCGTATGAGGAAGGAGCCTTTTTTTTGTCAAGAGGCGTGAAACATCTCCTCATGATAGAAAGGTGATTCGCGCAATGAATTCCTTTCGACAGTAGAAGTGGAAGACGCGGTAAAGAAATAGAAGAGGAAAAACGTATTTTCCATAAATGAATTCCATTGTTGATCGATCTTGCTCGACTTGCATGCATGGCTGAGAGCTCATTTTTGTCGATACGCCTGAGAAGCGGTCCAAGAAAGATGCGAGCACAAGGCAGCAGCACCATCTGATCCCTCCATTTTGCCCTCTTTCTTCTAAGGAGGTGATACAAGAAGGGCAATGTGTGGATTTCAAGGCGAGCATATGAGTAAGTGGCGGGTAGGGGACGCGATAGAGGAAAATCTGGTCCCTACGTTCACGCGCGATAAATCGCTTAAAGAAGGGAAAAGCTACGTTCAAAGGCGAAATAAAAAATAGGAATATAGAAGAATGAAAGGGATGGCAAGAGAGAAAAGAGTGCCTGCTCTGTATTTCTCCGTCGTGTGTATTTATCTTGTTTCTTTCTTCTCTTTCGCTTATTCATCGTATTCTAGCGATTTATCGCGCGTGAACGTAGGGACCAGATTTTCCTCTATCGCGTCCCCTACCCTTCATCTTCTCCACTGGCCGCCGTGAAATGGGTACTCGCCCCTTTTTATGTACTCGCTTCATCGCCTTCTCTTCTCCATTGCCAGCCGTGAAATGTGTACCCGCCCCTTTTTTGGTACACGCTTCATCGCTTGATGCGTATGAGGAAAGAGATAGCCTAGCCCTGGCATCGAAGGCCGCACTGGAACAATCCTATCTCATCCCTACAAAAAGCCTATCGTCACAGAGATTACGCCTTTCAGCAACTTTTATCCAGCCGAGTCATATCACAAAGACTACTACGACCGCAATCCAGCGCAAGCGTATTGTCGCTTTATAATCGGGCCAAAAGTACAAAAGTTACTGAAAGAGTATCGAAAAGATGTCAGAGGCGATGCATAGCGGTAAATAGGTCCCCGAATGACCTCATGCCTTGCTATACTACAGAAAAGTCGCAAGGAGAAAATACATGAGGATTACTTCCTGGCACAGCATACGCCTGGCACAGGCGCTACAATCGACTACGTTCGCCAGTTTCTGGCTGGGCCAGACGATCTCGTCGCTCGGCGATGGAGCTTTTGTGACGACTCCCCACGACTAAAGTCGGGGGCTTCTCAGAGGCGCGTCCTCTAAAGGCTCCGTCCGAGCCTGGGCGTTCTTCTGTCTTGTCTTGGGCTTCTTCGTCTTGGGTGCGGGGCGCAACTTCAAGCCATCTTGCCAGACGGCAAGAATAGTAATTGCCGCATTGACATCTCTATCGAGCACCAGCCCACACTTCTCACAGGTATGCACCCGTTCGCTAAGATCCTTGTGTGGCCCTTCATGAAGACATCCACTGCAGACTTGCGAGGTTTTGTATGGGTCCACTTTCACCACCTTGACGATACCAGCATTCTCAGCTTTGTACTCGCACAGGGCGATGAAGGTGGACCACCCCGCATCACGTATGCTCTTATTCAAACCGGATTTGACCGCTGCCCCATTGGCAAGGTAGGTTCCCTCTTCGTCCTGCCTGGGTTTCGCTCGTTTGCTCATCTTTGCAGGTGCCAACTCCTCAAAGACAATCGTCTCGTAGGTGTTGACCAAACGACGCGACCATTGATGCAAGAAATCATGTCGTTGGTTGCGTACCTTGCGGTATGCCTTTGACAATCGCTGCACCGTCTTCTTGCGACGATGGGAGCCTTTTTTCTTGCGTGAGAGGTCTTGCTGCATCCTCGCAAGCTTCTCTTGCGCCTGACGGTAGAAGCGTGGGTTGTCGATCACATCACCACTTGAGAGTGCGGCAAGGTGATACAGGCCCATATCGACCCCCACCGCTTCATCAGTGTGTGGGGTTCGCTTTAGAATGCCCACTTCACATGCTATGCACACAGACCATGTCTTCCCTTCCCTCTTCAGGGTACAGGTTTTCATCGCTCCCTGCACAGGACGATGAAGTTTGATCTTGATATGCCCAATTTTTGAGAGGATCAGGACGTGCTTCTTCTCACCTCGCTTCTCAACCCCGAAACCGCCCTGTGGGAAGCAAAAGCTATCGTAGTGGTCTTTGCCCTGGAATCGTGGATAGCCGGGCGTTTGTCCCTCTCGGACACGACGAAAGAACGCTTTGAACGCTTTCTCGACCCGGCGCAGTGTCTCTTGCAACACCTGTGAATGCATGTCTTTGTACTCTTGCCTGGCCTCCTTCATATGTGGGAGTTGGTTGATTTGATCGTAGCAACTGATACTATACGCCCCTGCGTGCTCTTGACGCCACTGCGGATCGTAGTAGTTTGGGTGCTGTTTGCAGCTATTCCAAGCATCACGACGTTCTTGCAGTGCGGCATTATAGAGTTCCCTATTCCTATCGAGTGTCCACTGCAAGGTTTGCGCTTGTTTCTTGGTAGGATAGAGGCGATATTTATACGTCTTGAGACTCATTTCCCTTTTTGCCCTTCCACATAGCGTTTGATCACTTCGAGGGTGACCCCACCGGTTGTCCCCACATAGTATGAATTATTCCACAGGCTGGGTAAGCGTTTCTTGAGTTCGGGGAATTCCTCTCGCATCTGATGGCTGGACGCTCCTTTGACAAGCCGGACAAGACGATGAATCCCGAATTGAGGATCACAGCCCACCAAGAGGTGAATATGATCGGGCAGGACTTCCATCTCAATGCACTCTTGCCCCCATCGCCCTATGATCTCACGAACAATCTCCTTGAGCCGTGCATCGTACGGGTCTACCAACACCTTGCGTCGATACTTTGGAACCCACACCAGATGATAGTAACAACTGTAGACCACGTTCGAGTTACTCTTTGTTTTCTGTTCCATGCACGCAGTATAACAGAAATCAGTAACTCTGTCCATCGACAGTTATCTTTTCTTGTTTTCCCACCCATCGCGCCACCAGAAGGAACGCGCCTTGTATCCCCTTGGCTCAAGCCAGCGGTTTTACGGCGCTGTCAGATAAGCACTCGGTCTGAAACTGTGGAATATGGGTTGGAAACGGAAAAATACTGAGCTCTCCTGGCATCTTTACATTACCATATTTCACCGCTCTGCACATCGTCCAAAGGGCCGATGTACGTGCGCGTTCTTTACCTTATACTTGGGTATATAAAGCAAAGACGCCAATCCACCCTGGCTGATCTTTGACCTGCAAAAGATATCGACCCATGACGCGATTTTGTCTTTCTTCAAGAAAGGATAGGGAGAGACTAGTGATCAAGACAATTGCACAACGACTGTATCTCATGCAGTTGAGTACCGCGACTATACCATTAGCTACAGGCCAAACGGTGGCCATGTCGTCGGGATGTTATCTGGTTCAGACCAGCGAGCGGAAGAATATTCTCATCGATAGTGGACTTCCTGCGGACTACGCACCACCACCAGGAGCACCTTTAGCCGAGAAGAAGAAAAATGTGCTGGAGCATCTCGCCAACCTTGATCTGCATCCTGACGACATCGATTTTCTCATCTGCACCCATTTCGACGTGGACCACGCGGGATATCACGATGCCTTTACAAAGGCGGAGTTCATTGTCCAGCGCGAACACTATGAACTGGCGCGAAGCGGACATGCACGCTTTGCTGCCGCACGCAAGCACTGGGATCAGCCGGCACTGCGTTATCGGCTGATTGAGGGAGACACCGAACTTCTGCCCGGCCTGATGCTGCTTGAGACCAGTGGGCATACCCCTGGCCATCAGTCCGTTCTGGTATCCCTGCCACAGACTGGGCGTGTGTTGCTAGCAATCGATGCAGTTGTTCAGGAACGCCTTTTTACCCCTGATCGTCGGGCCTGGCCGACCGATGACAACGAGGAGCAGTTGCGTGCCAGCACCCGAAAACTCCTTGATCTGGTCGAGCGTGAGCAGGTGGGGCTCGTCGTCTTTGGCCATGATGGTCAACAGTGGCAGACGCTCAAGAAAGCGCCGGCCTTTTACGCGTAATGAAAGCCCTTAAACCTTCTTCTTGAGCCTGGCTATCAACGCATTGTGCCTATCCACCCATTCCAGTGGAAAAGGTGGAAGTTCTTCGATATTTTTCACATCTCAATTCGTTTACAAAGATCGTACCAAAGGACTATACTAATTAGGAAGCTAAGTCGCTCGACCATGAGCCGGGCCGAAGCTGGCAGGAGGGGCTATGAGCATTCAGCGGGAAAACCAACAGCAGGCGAGTAGCGAGCAAGCAGTTCAAATCATCTTACCTTTTGATGCGGTTGACCGTACCTTTCTTGCGCTTGTCGGGGGGAAGGCCGCAAATTTAGGGGAGCTCACACAGGCCGCATTGCCGGTGCCGGTCGGCTTTTGTGTGACGTCAGAAGCTTACAGGTTGGTTGCTGAGGGGGCTCACCTTGAGCCTTTGCTGGCAGAGCTGGCGGCAACTCGTTCCGATGCAAGCGCTCACCTGGCGGAGCTGGCTACTGCGGCACGCGAGAAGCTATTAGCCGCACCAGTGCCCGCGTCGATCTCACAGGCTCTAACTGAAGCCTATCGGACTTTGGGCGATGGCGAGATTGTGCCCGTGGCGGTGCGCTCCTCCGCTACCGCCGAAGATTTGCCCTTCGCTAGCTTTGCCGGTCAACAAGATACCTATTTGAACGTTGTTGGCGTGGAGGCGCTGCTCGATGCTGTACGCCGCTGCTGGGCTTCGCTGTGGACGGATCGCGCGGTCAGCTATCGTGCCAGCAACGGCATTGAGCAGTGGGACGTTCGCCTTGCCGTTGTCGTTCAGCGTATGGTCGAAGCGGAGGTCGCCGGGATACTCTTCACAGCGAATCCGATAACCGGGCGTCGCCGCCAGGCTGTGATCGATGCCAGTCTGGGCCTGGGTGAGTCCGTTGTCTCTGGCGCGGTCAACCCCGACCATTTTGTCGTTGATACTGCGACAGGGGCAATTATTGAACGCCGCCCTGGGGAGAAGCGGCTGGCGGTGCAGGCCGTGCCAGGGGGCGGCACACAGCGCGTCGAGTTCGCTGATCGCAGCGACGAGTCCAGTCTCTCCGATGAGCAGATACGTGCCATCGTGGCGCTCGGTGAGCAGGTCGAGGCTCATTATGGCACGCCACAGGATATCGAATGGGCTTTTGATAGTTCTAGTCATCTCTGGCTGACCCAGGCTCGACCTATTACGACCCTGTACCCTTTGCCGGACGATGCACCGGATAACGAGCTGCGTGTCTACTTTTCGCTCAGCGTTGCCCAGGGTGTCTATCGGCCGTTTACTCCTATGGGACTACAGGGATTTCAACTGCTAAGTTCCTCGTTCACGACGTTTATTGGTTTTCCACCGCCGCATCGCCTCACAGGTGCCCTATTCCTCAAACGGCCAGGGCAGCGCCTTTATGTCGATGTAACCCCCTTTCTACGTAATGTTTTTGGACGTATCTTCTTGGGGAGGGTGTTTGGAGCAATGGAGGCTCGTACCGCTACTATTTTTCAGCAGCTTGCCAATGATCCTCGTCTCTCGCTGCGGCCAGCGCGGCCCTTGCGCCTGCTCGGCAGCATTTGCAGAGCGATCATTCGAGCGCGTACTCCCTTCTATTTTCTCCTGGCATTGCTTAGCCCGGCGACAATACGCAGACGGGTAAAGCGGATGGAAGAGCACCTGTCTACTTTGAGTGAGCTGCCAGCGGATACCAGCGCGACCGAGCGCTTGACTAGAGTCGAGGACCTCTTTGTTACCAGACCGGTATATATCGTATCGAGGCTCTTGCCCACAGTCCTTTGCGGCGTCATGGCAAATATGCTGGCGGGCAAACTCCTGGGTAGCCTTGCTACCGCTGATGAACGACAGACAGTGTTACGTAGCCTGCCATATAATCCGACCACGGAGATGGATCTTGCTCTATGGCAGCTTGCCCAACAGGTACGGACCGACTCCGCGCAGGTACTTCATGACACCACAGCAGAGCGCCTGGCTCAGGACTATCGTGCTGGTGTGCTCCCTCCGCTGTTACAGAAGGGTCTGGCAGATTTTTTGCAGACCTATGGTCATCGTGGTGTTGCTGAAATTGACCTGGGCCTTCCCCATTGGTGTGAAGATCCAACGCATCTACTGGGTGTCCTCGCTAACTACCTGCAGCTCACAAACCTGGATCTGGCCCCCGATGTACAGTTCCAACGCGGTGCCGAGGCCGCCGGGGCGATGATAGTTTCGCTTACTGCTCGTGCGGCACGTAAAGGATGGCTGCGAGGTAAGCTGATTGGTTTCTTGCTCAGGCGTGTGCGTGCCCTGCTCGGCTTGCGCGAGGCCCCAAAGTTTTGCCTGGTGATGTTGTTTGGGCAGATACGAGCAATCCTCTGGCCGGTGGGTCGGGAGCTGGCCGAGGCGGGACGCCTGGAGCTGGCTGAAGACATCTTCTTCATCACCTTGCCGGAAGCAAACGCAGCCCTGGCCGGGACGGACCAGCGTCCTCTCGTGCGGGAACGCCGTATGAACTACGAACAGGAACTCAAGCGTCGGCATATCCCACGGGTACTGCTCTCGGATGGGACCGAACCAACTGCTGAGGACCATGTGGGTAGTGCAGCTGAGAACGTGCTCATGCTTAAAGGAACGCCAGCATCGGCGGGGAGCGTCACGGCTAAGGCCCGCGTGATCCTTGATCCTACGGGTGCTCGTCTGGAGCCCGGCGAGATCCTGGTTGCACCCTCAACCGATCCTGGCTGGACTCCGCTCTTCCTGACGGCTGGCGGGCTGGTGATGGAGATGGGTGGCGCAATGTCCCATGGTGCTGTGGTTGCTCGCGAGTATGGCATTCCGGCCGTAGTGGGCGTGCCTGGTGCCACCGAGCGGATCACCACGGGCCAGCAGATTACGGTTGATGGCTCTTCTGGAGTCATCTTGCTCGCTGAGCAATGAGCGCAAGTGCCGTGAAAGAAGAGCTGAGCTGTGCCAGGTGGCGGAGGGCATCATGGCACAGCTCCTGAAGCCCTCTCTTTCCACGTAAATTTTGAGTCACCTGCTCACTTTCCTGGATACTCCAGTGTGAGCAGGCAAAACGGGTAAGCAGCGAGGCGTTATTTATCTTTGTCACGATTGCAGTGCAACAGGTCATTGCACTATAACATTACCGTTAGCTGTATAACAGGCAATGTTTTTATTTGTTCAATCAACTCTTTTGTGTGACAAGCTGATGCTCAATCGCCCGTGAGAAAGTATCCAGCTCTCCTTGCATCCTGAGCCTTATATGTCCTTCTGAGTCGGCGCGGTAGTGAAGGTGCTCAAGTATAACATGCAAGATAGAAAGCGGAAGAGCATCGGTTTGTTTGATATGAGTATGCTGTATGTCAACTGTAGAGGGTGGTGCGACCACCGGTCGCGGTCGTTCTTCCGGCTGCACACTAAGCGTCAGAAAACATCCTGTATCCTGATCGCCCTCAACTATGAGTGTGAGTACAGCCGAATTAGTTTCATCTAGAGATAAACGGTTGGGTATTTGCATAATAGAATTCTCCTGCTCCGGTGCAGATTGTGCATTGGCATCTCATAAAGATGAGTGAGGCAATGCGCAAGTATGATAAAGCGTGCGTCCTTGCACCTATCGTTCACAATCCTTATCTCAACATCTGATCAAAGGAAGCCGATTACAATCCATTCTAAGAAAAGAATACCACATTGTGCTCTCATAAACAGGCTATTACCATACTAACTTTCCTCTCATCCGGCATATAATCGACAATTTAGCGATCTCCTATACTTTGTTGCGCCCGAAGTAGTCGCTCATGCTCTTTAAGTTCGCGGCGCAGTATTTTCCCGGATGGCACTTTGGGGATGGCTGAGATGAACTCGACCTGGTGAAGTTTCTTATAGCCCGCCAATCTCTTATTCACAAACAGGATCAGGTCATCAGCCGTGACCTGGTGGCCGGGACGTAGCACGATGAAGGCTTTGGGGACTTCGCCAGCTTCTTCGTCGGGCACCCCGATCACCGCCGCGTCTTGTATCGCCGTGTGCTCTAAGAGTAGCGCTTCGAGCTCGGCGGGGGCGATGCTAAAGCCTTTATACTTGATCATTTCTTTCTTGCGATCCACTATGATCAGGGAGCCGTCGATATCAATATGGCCGATATCGCCGGTATAGAGCCAACCATCCTTTAGTGTCTGTGCCGTCTCTTCTGGGGCTTTCCAGTATCCCCGCATGATCTGTGGGCCGCGTACGACTATCTCGCCATCCTCACCCTGGGGCAACTCGTGTATCCCCGTCTCGCTATCCACGATCTTATGCTCGGTATTGTGAGTCAGCATCCCTACGGTATCCAGGCGCATCAGAGCAGGATTTGTCGGTGAGATATGCGTCACGGGCGATGATTCTGTCAGGCCATAGCCCTGTATGATGGTAATGCCTGTTTTGTCGTATAAAGTGCGGGCACGTTCAGGAGGCAAGGGCGCGGCTGCATTCATGAGGAATTTGACGCTTTTAAGTTTGCTGAGATCGGGTGTATTCACCAGGGCCAGGATGACGGGTGGGACCGCAAAGAACCATGTCACGCCGTGTTCCGCGCACTGATCGAGGACGCTGCTCATCTCGAAGCGCTCTAGCTGTATCTGGGTTGCGCCCGCCGCAAGGAAGCTACCAGTGAGTAGCACGCCGTAGATATGATACATGGGCAAGAAAATGATGGTCACATCGCTGGACGTGATGCCGGCACCCGCTAAGAACTGCAGATGGTTGGAGACCAGGTTACGGTGGCTTAGCATCACGCCTTTCGGCAGCCCGGTCGTGCCAGAAGAATAGGGTAGCGCGAAGACATCATCGACGTTGAGCGCGATAGGGACAGGATGTTTGGACGATGATGCACGTAGGATCTGAGCAAACGAGACTGTATGCAGTGGAGGCAGCTCTTCTATATGATCGTTTGCCTGCAGACCGGTGATGATGATGTGCTTGAGCTGTGGAAACGTATTATGTGCCAGAACGCTCTGGAGCAGCGGGACGAGATCGCGGTAGACAACAATGACTTTTGCCTCAGAATTGGAGAGCTGATAAGCAACTTCGCGCTCTTTGTAGGCCGGGTTCATTGGCGTCACGACTGCGCCGATTGTTGCGGCTGCATTAAGCATGATGCTATATTCTGGTCGGTTCGGGGTAAACAGGCAGATACGTTCACCTTTGCTCATCCCCAGGTCTAGCAGGCCATTGGCGATACTATTGACCATCGAAACGACCTCACGATAGGTCAGGGTGAGGTTATGAAAAATGATTGCTGGACGCTCAGGGGAGCGTTCAGCAGATGTGCGCAAGAGGTGATCGTAGGGGATCGCAGGCAGATCAAGTGCCGGTCGAAACAATTCGGGTGCGACCATGTGACGCGCGTGAAGCATAAAAAGCATCCTTTCGTCATTGTAGGAAAACGCTTCAAGTCAAGAGTAGACGCCGGTCGTTTTTTATGGTACGGTCTAATCGGAAAACACCTCAAGAATGGACATCAGCCGTTTTTTCGCGTTTCGTTTTATACTCTCTCCTGGGGCTTATCGTTTCTTTAGAAGAGTCTGTGCGCACGAGATGCAAGGCCGTTCTGATTGCTACTGGTTCGTACTCCGGGGCCATCAATGCCAGGATCGTCAGGGCCGTCCTTGTCAGATGACGGGCCAGTAGTTGTACAGCCCTCTCCTCGTTGTGTTCTTTATATGCCTGCACAATCTGCTCGTGATTGAGCAAGCTGGCGAAGCGAGCCTCCGGGTCAATACGTCCATAGAGGCGCACATAACGTTCACTGCGT
Organism: uncultured Chloroflexia bacterium; assembly: GCA_963850365.1. Classification (GTDB taxonomy): domain Bacteria; phylum Chloroflexota; class Ktedonobacteria; order Ktedonobacterales; family Ktedonobacteraceae; genus Dictyobacter. The sequence continues at coordinate 86,710 of CAWKKX010000027.1, read as the reverse complement.
TCAGCATAACTATTGATGGTCTCACACAGGCTTTTGCCCGCGTAGGAGACCAGGAGACGATGAAAGCGGTGATGAGGTTCCTCCCAGGCATCGGGATCGTGAATGGTATGCATTTCTGCCACAGCCTTGCTCAGAGCATCCAGATCGTGCGCTTGTAGATGGTGAATAGTCAGAGCAACGCCCAGCGTCTCCAACTGAATGCGGCAGGCGTAGAGTGCATCGAGCACCTCCGGCTCGAAAGGTGCAACCTGACAGCGCTGGTATCTCCCTGCCTCGATAAGACCCTCTGTTTGTAATATACGCAGCACTTCGCGCAGGGGTGTACGGCTGACGCCAAGTGCTTGCGCGAGCTGCCTCTGTGGTAGCAGCGTGCCTGGTGGATACATGCCATTGAGAATCATCGTACGTAGACGTGTATACAATTCTGCGATGCCACTTGCGTTTTTCTCTCCCTCTGGAGATTTGATTGGCGTGTATTGTGTCACGTTTTGTTGTCTCCTGATAGTATTCTTCGTGCCAGCCGTCGAAACCTCCCAGCGCAATGACCACGGGCGGAACCTGGATTGCGGCCGGCAACAGAAGCCAGCTACAAGGCATGCTAGCGCGATAAGGAGAAGTTAGTCAATCACAATTTCGGGTGCACCCTCGACGAATTCGCCAGCGTAGGACCGTTGATGCAACTCTGAAAGGGTTGCGCCCTTCTGCCAGGCAGCCAGGTAGGTTTCCGGGTTAATTGGTACACCAATCGGGTTTGTAAGAAACGGAGCTGTGTGCATAAAGGCAACACCTTTGCTGGGATCAGAGCCGAAGTTATCCACTTGCATCTCAACGTAGTTGCCATCGGGATCACGATAATAATAGGAAGTTGTCATTCCGTGATTCATGGTCAGGGCAGGCACCACATCTACGCGCTTGAGACGCTGGTAGGTATGCATCAGGTCATTAATAGAATCGTATTCGAATGCTACGTGATGCATTCCTGCGCTACAGGGTACTCTTGGGGTAAAGATGGGTTCGTGCATAAGCGCAATGCGATGGTTCGCCATGTCATAGGCGTACCAACCGTAGGTGCCAACTTCAGCGACTGGATGGATACCAAGCAACAATGTATAAAAGTCTCGCATCTCCTCAAACTTAGTCGTCTTCAGATTCACATGATGCAAGCGAGCAGGAACTATCGCTGCCTCGGAATTCTGTTGCGTTGAAGAAATAGGAGTAATACTCTCTCCCATGAGAAGTTTCCTTTCAATGAACTCAACCCTGAGAAACTGCTATACAAAACAAATGGTATACCAAAATGATACATAATGAAGCTATCTTTGTCAAGGAGTAGCTGGCTTGTCAGGCTCATAAACTCATTTAACGATAAATGTTGATGATTGTCTTTGTCTATCTGGAAATATTCTTCGTGGTTATCATCCCCATTTTTGCTCTCTCTTTGCTATATTACAACTTTAGTATTTATTTTTCAGATGGTATACCAATATGCAGTATTTAGGAAGTGTTAGATCCCTATGTTATAGCTTATTTCTTTCCTCTGAGTGTTCGCGCCTTGGGCGTTGTATAATTGTAAAACCATGCCTGGATAAAGTAATTACAGCAAGATGATTGGCTAAGTGCAAAGGAGAAAAAAAGTTCATGAGTTTATCATCACCTGGTGACGAGCAGTTGCGAAATAATGTCCAGATGCGAGCTTTTATCAACCACGAATTGAATGTGCGGTTCGCGCCTGAGGACGAAGCCTTGCGCGGCTCAATTGCCACTGCCGAGACCGAAGGCGTACCCGCGATCCAGATCTCGCCGCTGCAAGGGAAGCTATTGCAGGTCCTGGCGCTGACCTGTGGAGCGCATAAAATCCTCGAAATCGGGGCCCTGGCTGGCTATTCTGGTACCTGGTTGGCGCGTAGCCTTCCCGCGCATGGCAAGCTGATCTCGCTGGAGGTCAGCCCTAAGCATGCCGAGATTGCCCGCGCAACTTTTGCCGCAGCTGGCGTCAGCGACCGCACCGAAGTACGTGTTGGCTCGGCCCTTGATCTGCTGCCTACGCTCGTTTCTGAGGCACCCTTTGACCTGATCTTCATCGACGCCGATAAGGGAAATTATCCGCAGTATCTAGACTGGGCCATCAGGTTGAGCCGCGTTGGATCGCTGATCGTTGCCGACAACATCATCCGTAATGGTCGTGCCTTTCAGACGCCTGCACCAGATGAAAACGCCGCTGGAGCTGCCGCATACACACACAAGATCCTGGAGCATCCACGCCTCGTCAGCGTTGCACTCCCGATGTTCTCAAAGACATTGCCTTACGATGACAGTGATATCGACGGTATGGCCGTCTCCGTTGTCCAGGCTTGAGTAGCCCAGCTATTTTACATGTTTGCACATCTTTGCACATTGCGCAAAGATGTGCAAACATGTAAAATAGCTGGGCTACATAAAAACACATACTGTAAATATTTTCTAGGATGGGGAAGATGGTTAAACGTAAGGTTGATGTTACGCATATGCATAAAGAGTTTCCAGGAAGTATCTTTGCGGATACTCTCGCTGACACCTTTGATGATGCTCCTCCAGATCCCGTATCGCCCGATTCTCCTCCTCCTCAGGCAACCACGCCTCTTTCTGTTGAGAGAGAGAAGCTTCACAAGAAATTCGAACTACAGATTGTAACAAACACTGCATTAGATCGATCCCTTGTAAGCAATCAAGCAAATAAAAAGTTGCCTTTTTATGGCTGGTTTAGATACAAAGAAGGCTTCTCAGAACCGTTTGTTGACTACGTAATTAGCGATATTCTGAAGCATGTAAAAGCAGGTATATTGCTTGACCCCTTCTCTGGAGCCGGTTCAGCGTTATTTGCCGCCAGTGTCAAGGGATGGCAAACGAAGGGTATTGAACTTTTGCCCGTAGGCGTCTATGCCACCCAGGCCCGCTTTATTGCTGAAAGGATCCATGTAGACGCATTTCGTGCTCTTACAACAGCGATCATGGACGTGAATTTTGCCGATTACTATGATCCAATGTATGAGCTAAAGCATATCGTAATCACCAATGGAGCCATTCCTGAGGCGGAGGGAAAGCAGCTTGCTGGCTATATAGCCTATTGCCAGCAATATGATGAAGATATGCGTACATTGCTTCTCTATGCCGCAATGTGTATTCTTGAGGAGATCAGTTATACGACGGAAGGACGGGCAATATTTACGTTGGGATGCGCGTTCAGGTCGTTCCCAGGGAGAGAAAGCATTTAATAAGGGCAAAATTTACGCATTTCGTGAAGCAATCGAAAATAAATTAAAGCAAATGGTAAGCGACTTCGGAGAACAATACACGCAAAAAACACTTTTCGAGGAAAAAACGGAAGCAAAAACAATTGCCGAAAAAACTTATTTAATGCCTGAACTGTACGAAGGCTCCTGTCTTTATATGCTTCCCCTAATAGATAGCAACTCTATTGACGCAATTTTAACCTCGCCCCCATATGCGAATCGCTATGACTATACCCGTACATATGCTCTTGAGCTAGTGTTTTTAGGCTGTAACGAAGGTAAGGTCAAGCAACTGCGTCAGGATATGTTATCGTGTACCGTAGAGAATAAAGATAAACAAGAGCAATTACATAGCTTTTATAAAGAAATAGGCAAAGATGTAGATTTTGCGAATATTGAAGCTGCATTCCACAAACAAGATGCCCTGCAAGAAATACTTACCATCCTGGATAGCTATCAGGTGCAAGGTATCTTAAACAATGCTGGTATTGCGTCATTGGTACGCAATTATTTTTATGAGATGTGTTTTATTGTCCATGAACTTGCTCGTATCCTGAAACCGGGCGGCACGATTGTGATGGTGAATGATAATGTGCGCTATGCGGGCGAAGAGGTTCCAGTCGATCTCATCCTTGCCGCAATGGCAGAATCTTTTGGTTTGACGGTGAAACGCATATGGACGCTTAGCCGAGGCAAAGGCAACAGTAGTCAGCAAATGAGAAAGCACGGGCGTACAGAGTTACGTAAATGTGTATATGTGTGGGAGAAGTAAAAAGGCGCGAACACGTATTGAAAAGCCAGAAGCGGAGGAACTATAATTTATGGTAGCGGCAACGATGCCGCGAAGGTTTGAGCGAGAAGACACATCATACAAAAGGAGCACACATGGATCTTGCACAGATTTACGATCCCGAGCTGGTCGCAGTATTGCAGGTATTACCCGTTGGATCTATGCTTAACTGGGAGGATTTGCCCGCCTCGCGCGAGTTCTCTACGAAGATGTTTGAGATGGTGATGGCTGGCATGCCCGACTCCGCGCATGTCGTCAGAGAGGACCGCAGCGTGCCCGGACCGCAGGGCGCACCCGATGTTCCCGTGCTGATCTACCGACCCGCCAGGAGCAGCGGTACACTGCCGGCTTTATTTTGGATTCATGGTGGTGGATATGTCATTGGTGACGCGCAACAAGATGATATTGTGGTGCGGGACATCGTCGAGGCCGTTGGCTGCGTGGTCGTATCGGTAGATTATCGGTTGGCCCCGGAGCATCCTTTCCCCGCCCCCGTTGAGGATTGCTATGCCGCGCTCAAGTGGACGGCGGAGCATGCCGGGGAGCTGGGCATTGATCGGTCGCGCATCGCCGTGGGTGGATCGAGCGCAGGCGGTGGCCTTGCCGCTGGCCTGGTACTACTGGCCCGTGACCGGGGCGAGGTTCCAGTTATATTTCAATTGCTGATCTACCCGATGCTCGATGATCGGGATACCACGTTGTCCAGCGAAGCGTTTGCCGAAGCGCCAGTATGGACTCGGCAAAGCAACAGGAATGGCTGGCGAGCCTATCTGGGTGAAGCTGCAGGTGGCCCGAACGTCTCGCCCTACGCGGCGGCGGCGCGTGCTACCAACCTGAGCGGATTACCGCCGACCTACATGGCCGTCGGCTCGCACGAAGTGTTCCTCGACGAAGATATCGAGTATGCGCAACGGCTCCTCCGGGCTGGTATTCCTGTCGAATTGCACGTCTATCCACGCACATTTCATGGCTGGGATGCTCTTGCGCCAGAAGCGGCAGTCTCGCGCCGTTGCATCGCGGAGCGTAATCACGCCCTTAAACAGGCGCTACATCCCACATCCTCCCACTCACTCACGTAGAGAGGCTTTATAATACGCATATGCATATCGAGAACATATTGCTCAATATGTTCTCGATATGCGTATTGCTCTGTCAAACTTCATTGCACGGCAAGCCGCGTAGCGACAGCGGCTTGTCCCTGTTGTCCTGGCCCGGCTCTACAGGCAATTCCACGACGACCCCACAGGGGCACGGCAACCACAAGGGATTGTCGCTACGCGGCCTCCCTTCAATTGAAGTTTGACAGAGCAGTAAGTGCATTCAAGCAACGTTCGCGGAATGAATTGTGAGGTAATCAAGCTGAAACTATACCAAAGTATTCCGCATTTCAAGCTTGAATGCACTTATTATGATGTGATGTTCATTGCGTTGTATCATTGCGTTTATCATTGCGTTCTCTATGTATTCGTACGGCCTCGTTGAGCATGGGACCGTCAACGGCGGGGCGCAAGGGGCGATCCTGCTCATATTGCCAGCCAAAGCGGAGGGCTGCCTCTGCCTTTGCCAGTTCAACGCCAAGATAGCCCGCATGACTGAGTTGTGAGAGCAGATTCTCCCGCAGCAAGCCAAGGATCAGTGACTCTGCCGACCGTCCTCGCATCTCGTGCGCGGGCACATTAGCGGGGAGATAGTGACGAACGATAATTTCGTTTTCTGGCCGATTCAAGGTAATGATAAAGAATCCCTTTGGATCATAGGCCAGCGGTTGACGCTTGCCGCCAGGCCTGAGGCGCGTAAAGCGTTCCGACTGTGCCTCGCTGACCTGTATATTAGACTGGCCTGCGTCCTGTTCCCAGCGTTCAGCGAACGGGCTGCGTTTCGTAAGGGCAAGAGCCTGTATATGATTGGCAAGCACGACAAGGTCTGTCGTACCTGTGCAATCAACCAGTTCGATCTGGCGACAAAATGCGGCAATCTGCGCAGATGGAAGATTCTTCAAAATGGGTAGGGGGCCCTGGGCGTCAATGATCAGCTTGTCAGGCGTGATACCAACTGTCAGCAGTGCACGCAGTGCCTGCGCAGGATAGAAGATCGGCGATTCTTTGCCGCATAATACGAGGAAGCGCAGCGCTCGATTTGCAGTCACATTGCGAATAATCTTCTCGATGCCCAGGTTAGGCGTATAGATACTGCCAGCAATTGCTACTCCGGGCAAGCGAGCGAGAGGCTGCATTAACTCCGGGCTCGTAAGAGTACAGACCGCGATGGTAGCCAGGGGATCGCCCAGAATATAAGACCCGGACGTTACCGGCCAGATATTTTTCCCGCCTCGCCGGGAACGGTGTAGTGGGTCAACAACCTTTAATACGTCTTTCAGTCTATCAATACGATGTATCATCTCTACTGCCTGCGTGTTATCACCAGCTTTATTCCCGGAAAGCAGGCGACCCAGCAGGCGCATGAAGACGCGCAATGGGCTTATCTTGCCATCAGCCTTTGGTGTTTGTTTCTCAATCATCGTACGCTTTATCCTCTTGGATACTTCTTTTATCTATTATTCAAAAGTCAGTACTGACTAAATTGTCAGGAGTATTTAAGGTTCACTCTCTCTATGGGGTGTATGCATGTTTGATGTCCAATGCAAGCTGTGCAGATAAGTGAGTGAGCGATCAATCCAGGCTAGTTCGGCATCGATTAAGCTAATGATATGATCAAATGAGATGCGCACCAGGGGGGCGGCATCGCTTGAAGGTTCGGGCGGGAATTGTGTACGGCGAGTCGCAATGAGACGTCGGCGCTCTTGCAGAAGCTCGATGCCCTCAGATGCTGGCAGGTGAGATAAAAAGATTACAGCGGTCCCAACGCTCGTATGAATAACCTCATAAGAAAGCAAGATCTCACGCAATAGTTGAAGAAAGTGTGTTCTCCCCTGATCTGTCAGCGTATAGGTGAGCCGTTCTTTGCGTGGTCCCCGTGCACCCGCTTTGATCTCGACCGCTAAATCGCCTTCAGCAGCTAACCGATCAAGCAAGTAATAGAGATTAGCCTTTTTAAGATCGGCATAAAGCTCCCCATGTGCCTCAATGATGCGGTACATCTCATAACCATGTAAGGGACCACGTAACAGCAGACCCAGAATCAAAAGAACTTTGTGCATGCATTTTCCTTAAAACTAAAGATCGAGTGCAAACCTCTAGCTATGAGGTTGACGCTCTCTGAGTACGATAGTCAGTACTGACTAAAGTATATACCAGAGGAGCAAGAGTTTGCAACTTCCTGAATGCCAGAAGCCGTCAAATTTCTAACAAAAGCTGACGTTCCTGATAAGGCTATCATTCTGGTTAGAAACTTTTTATTGCCAGTAGTAGGAATTTAGTACGTATACAAGATACTATCAAATGGACATAAATATTGCGCATATGGGCAGTATTTGCTCTTAAAGAATGACCAAGCATGCATTGACATAGCGTGAGTCGCTTACTATAATATATGTATACCATCTTCTGAGGAGGGATGGTTACCACATGTTTGCGCGGAGAAACGGTAAAGCTCAAGGAGGTGCTTTGATAACGTTCGTCGCTGCTCCCAAATAGCAATCCTCAAGACCTTCATATATATGCTATATGCGCAAATTGTTTCTTTCATACCCTGTTTTCACGTAGATGCCATTATTGCATCATTATGTCTATTTTCTCTATATTCATTTTGCTATGCGGTATGGATCTAGCCTCAGACAGACCAGCAACACTGATGTTTGTATATCTGTTACAGAGAAAGGACTCTTCTCCTATGAGACGTTTTATGATGATTATAGCCATACTAGCTGTTCTCATCGGTATGTGCGTTGGCTGGCCCCAACAGAGAGCATTTGCCGCTGCAACGCTTGATGTCACCAACCAGTACAAGATTGTCAACAAGAGCAGCGGATTGGTGCTTGGTATTACATCCGGCTCTCTAACCGCAGGTGCCGCCGCTGTTCTATCGTCCGACAACGGCGCAGCGGGCCACCTCTGGCACTTCATCTCCGATGGTGGGGGTAATTACAAGATCGAGAATCTCAATAGTGAAGAGATTCTTGGCATAAGTGGTGGCGTTCAGACATCGGGAGCTAATGCCCTGCAATGGGCGGACAACGGCACCGCGGACCACCTCTGGCAGTTTACGAATACGGGCGGCGGCAATTATAAAATCATCAGTCAGAACAGTGGTCTGGCTTTGAGCACTACAGGATCTTCCGTAGTTCAGCTAGCCTACAGCGGCGCGAACAGCCAGCTCTGGACGCTGGTCTCGACCGGGAAAGCTGTCTATGTCAATCCTGGTACGATTAGCGGGGACACAACGGTCCGCGACCCATCGATGATCAAGGCCAGCAACGGAACCTACTACGTCTTCAGCACCAGCACGAACAAGGCCGCCCCTTTTGACGGCATCGAAATGCGTGCTTCGACGGATCGTATTCACTTCACGAACGCAGGGACGGCCTTCACCAAACTACCATCCTGGATTAGCACCTATAATGGTGGGACCGGCGATGTCTGGGCACCGGACATCTCATTCCACAATAACAAATATTGGCTCTACTTTGCCGTCTCCACATTCGGTTCAAACACCTCGGCGATAGGCCTGGCAACGAGTAGCACGGCCGCGCCTGGCAGTTGGGTTGATCAGGGGATCGTCATCACATCCGGCTCCGGCAGCCTCTATAACACCATTGACCCCTGCCTGGTTGTAGATGCATCTGGCGCGATGTGGCTCTCGTTTGGTTCTTATTGGACTGGTATCTACATGATCCACATTAACCCTACGACGGGCAAGCAATTAGCCTCAGACAAGACATTCTATCATCTGGCAGAACGTTTAAATATAGCTAAGGGGATTGAAGCTTCCTATATCTATCCGCATGGTGGCTTCTACTACCTGTTTGCCTCGCTCGATGGATGCTGCACAGCGGATGCAACCTATCACGAGATAGTTGGACGCTCGACCAGTATCACCGGACCATACACCGATGAGAGCGGCTTGAACATGCTCATTGGTGGTGGGACGATCATTCTCAGCACGCATAATAACGTCACCGGACCCGGTGGTGGCTCATTCACAACCGATGCTGGCACCACCCTCTTCAACTATCAGTATCATGATGCCAACAACGGCGGCAATCCGACGCTCGGCATCAACTTGATTGGCTGGAATGCTGCTGGCTGGCCGTTTGTTAAATAGCTCAGTAAGATGGGACAGAGTGGCTTGTGGGTATCAATTACCCACAAGCTACGTAGTGGCAATCCTTATATTTTTCTTCTTGTCCCTACTATGAATGCCGCAGGCAAATCAAATGTAAAGACCCCATCGAAATTCTCGATATGCAGGTAATCGCGTACCTCGGGTGTTGCGCTTGCAAAGAGGCTGAGGATGCGTTTAACCTTCTCGGTTGGCGTGCGCATACGTTGTGTCCATGTAGGAACGTCCATATGGATACCCCAGCTACGTAGGGTATGTGCCTCAAAGCCAGCGGCCTTGAGCAATGTGAGCCATTCCGAATAGCTATAGCTACGAACATGGGATTGGTCGCGGAGCACCTCAATCTCATTAACGTAAGCGTCGAGGTGTGGATCTTCTGCAACAATACTATCAATCAGAAAGAGCTTGCCCCCAGGCTTGAGGACACGTGCCCATTCGCTTACCGCCTGCGCTACGTTAGTAAAGTGATGGGCAGCTTTGCGGCAGGTTACAATATCAACGCTACTATCAGCCAGAGGAAGCGCATGGGCATCGCCTTCGACGAAACGAATATTCGTGATATGCCGTTCCTGAGCAAGTTGCCGCGCCGCCGCAAGCATCGGGATGGTGAAATCGATGGCAAATACCTCGCGTGCATAAGGTGCCAGAGCCAGGGCCGTATGACCAGTCCCCGTGGCAACATCGACAACCAGTTCATGCCCGGTAAGGGCAGCCGCTTCAATAAGCCAGGGGAGATCAGGCCCTTCGGCGTGAACTTTGCTGGTGACATAATCCTGAGCAGTTGCGCCAAATTGTTCCTGGATAAGCTGATTTTGCTCTGCTGTAAGTTTTGTTTCGTCTTGCTTCATCTTGATTGATCCCTTCTTGAATCAGGCTCGTGTATTTTCCGTCCACAGAAGAAGTATAGTGGTGAAGTGATAATATGTCTAATACCACTTTTTTAAGAATCCGATAACAAAAAAGCATCACCTATCCTTTTAGATGAGAGTAGAGAGAGTGAACGAAAACCAAAGAACTCGCCGTTATCATGAAGATAAGTAAAAGTGTATACTATTAACGAAATGTTTATGGCTTCAGGATCAAGGGTCGTCCACCATCCAGGCGACATTGATAAACTTTTATGGCAGAATAGGACGAAGGATGTTAGAGAAAAAGAGTCAAGTAGAAAAATCGTATACCATGTACATAGAGGGTCAATGTATACATTATAGTGTAAGTGGTAGTGGCGTGCCGCTCGTGCTGATCCATGGCTTCGGAACTTCGGGACAGGTCTGGCGATGGATATTGCCATATCTCGCGCAAGAGTACCAGGTATTTGTCGTAGATTTACCGGGCTATGGACGGAGCACATTTAAAGCGCCGTGGAGGCTACGCACGATGGCCCCCTTATTGCTCACATGGCTACGCGGGCTGCAACTCTCTTCAGTTGTGCTGATCGGGCAGTCTATGGGAGGAGCGATTGCGATTCAGATGGCAGCATTAGCCCCGGATCTGGTCAAGCAGCTCGTTCTAGTCAATGCTGCTGGCATGCCGTTGAATGCTCGGCTACCGGAGCTTATAATGCGTTCTATGTACTCATTTTTTCAACCAGGAAATGGCAGCTACCCGCCGACGCTGATTTACGATGTCCTGCGACCACGTCCACGCCTGTTCTGGCAGACGGCGCAAGAAATGATACGCAGCGATTTTCGTGCGGATATTGCCTCTATTACTCTCCCCACGCTCATCATCTGGGGTGAGCGTGATGCGTTGCTGCCACTTTCTTTAGGGCAAGCTCTACAAGCAGCATTGCCTCATGCTTCTTTCACCACAATACCAGGTTGCGGCCATCGTCCTATGCTTGCTCAACCGGAGCTATTGAGTAAGCTTATTATAGACTTCCTCAAGCGACATTGAGCTTAGATGCCGGTAGCGAGAGGTGATTCGTCGTAATGAGCCAGCAAGTCGGCGGGGCTATCATAGAGAGCGATAGCGCCGGCAAGGTCCTGATCGCTCCAACCACCGCTGCGCAATGCGATTGTTTTAATAGCGGCCTTTTGTGCAGCTTCGACATCATAGGCGGTATCGCCGATCATCACGACCTCATGCGCAGAGTAGCCGATGCGCTCAAGGGCTACATGCATAATGTCGGGATCGGGCTTAGAATTTTTCGCATCCTTTGAAGTTGTTTGTTTTTCAAACAGGCCCTCAGCATCAGGACCGATGATATCCAGCATGGCATGCAGCTCATCTGGTTCGGCGGAGGTCGCGATGACGAGCTTCAGGCCACAATCATGCATATGCTGAAGCAAGTCGAGCGCGTGCGGAAAAGGCTTCAAGCTTGAAAGGTAGCGCGACTTAAAAATCTCCTTTCGGCTCTTGCTGATCTTTTTGCCCTCTTCACTATCTTTAGAAACATTGACCGTCTCTGGCAAAACTTTATCGCCCCCCATACCGATCAAAGGACGAACTTTATCGAAAGGAACGTCGTGTCCATATTTAGCCATAGCCTCTACCCAGGCGTGTGCATGAGCATCGTTACTATCGATGAGTGTGCCATCTATATCCAGGATAGCGCCGCGTAGTTGGGTCATGATATTACCTACCTCACTTCTTCACTATATACAGGTGATTTTCTATCCATAACACGTTGACGCGCTATCCCAGGGATACCAAAGGAGAAATTTGCTAAGAATAACGAAGTTGTGACAAGAAAAAGGTTACAGACTGACGCTTTGGTATTGGTAGGATCGTATCACTAAATGAAGATGATGTGTAAAGAAGAGCCTCTGAGATAGAGCATCTGTTTAAGATAGTACACACGTTTTCTGAACTCTTTTGCTTCTTGAGCACAGAAACAAAAGGTAAAATCCGATTGACTCCAAAACAAGTTGTGTGCTCGTACTCTAAAAGGAAGAATGAAAGATATGGCTGAGAAGTACACTACACACGAAGCATCTGTTACTGTTCCTGCTCCTGTTCATCAAGTATATACGTTGTTTACGCATTTTAATGACTTCCCCAAGTTTATGAGCTTTGTCAAAGAAGTTACCTACTATGATCATGAGAGAAGCCATTGGGTCGCGGACATTGCAGGCCATCACGAATGGGATGCCATCAACGAGAATTGGGCTCAGGATCGTCAGATAGGCTGGCGTTCTACCAATGGTTTAGAGAACTTTGGGACAATTACTTTTGAACCCACGGCAGATCAGCAGACACGGGTGGTCGTTTCGATCAGCTATGATCCCCCCGCTGGCATTCTCGGCGACCTGGGAGAAAAAGCCGGGGTAGGAAGCCGTTTCCAGCACGCTCTACAGACCGATCTAGACAATTTTGTTCAGCTAGTGCAACAGGCACCGGCCGGTGCTTTGGACCCGGAGTCCTCTAGCTATCTCTTCCATCCGAATAGTGCGGCTGCCAAACAGCAAACGACTTCCCGACAAAATCAGACCATGTAGCATTTTTGTCTTCAAAGACATATCAGAGAGCTCGCTTAAATATTTGTTTAAGCGAGCTCTCTTTTTATATTGGAGCAATTTTATACATCAGGGGGAAAATTATATACAGAAGCGTAAAACTATAAAAAGGCATTTACTAAATGTTACAGGTTAGAAGCTGTTCTTTATATATATTTTTTACACTTTGTAAAAATACGTAAAATATGTAAAAAGGTTTAGATGAGTAGCGAAGCCATGTTAGAATATCTTGCGAGAAGGTGAGTGTGATGGGAGTGAGACGTTCTCAGAGGAATGTAATATCATTGCATTATCAAAAAACACATCCACCAGAGAAAATGTAGTATCATTGCATTTTATTGTCAAGATAGTTTACAATAGAGATTATATAATGATGTGTTTGCCTCGATTTCCTGCTTTTAATGTTGGCTACCGTTATGCTGCTTACACTAATAATAAAGTAAGTGTCTGGGCAGCTCTGTCCCTTTGATGGTTCTCTGGAAGAAGTATGACCGGTTTATGTTTGTGACACCAGAGCAAGTGATCTTGTCCAATCAACCTTATAGATAGGAGAAAAGTATGCACCAGGAGCAGCATCTTTTGCATGCACGATCACGCAGAAGGCCCCTTGAGGAGAATCACCGCAAAGGGACAGACCAGCACCATGTTCGTGAGGCGAATCGTTTCCTGATTCTCAATTATGTGCGTGAGCAGAAAACTCTTCCACGCGCAGACCTTGCCCGCTATACAGGGCTCTCGCGTACGACCATTGGTACGATTATTGATGAGTTGGTGGTAGAAGGGTTGATCACGGAGCACATACCGCATGATGGGGATGATCGTCGCACCATTGGGCTCTCCTTCAATGCGACCGCTGGCTATGTGTTGGGATGCGCGATGGGGCGTCATCATCTGACCATGCTATTGAGCGATCTTGCAAGTACGCCGATCCAGCGTGCTGATATCCCATTTGTCACTAACGAAGGGCCCGCAGCCGGTTTGCAGTACCTGGGGCAAGCGCTCAAGGCGTTTGTGGCTCAGCAGCAGATTGCCTGGGAGAAGGTCCTTGGTGTTGGACTGGGGGTAGTGGGTCCACTTGATCAATCCTTGCATAGTACCACCGAGCCAACCCCTTTTATAGGTTGGGCGGGGGTCAATATCCAGGAATCCCTGGAGGAAGCCCTGGGCGTAGCGGTATATCTGGATAATGATGGCAACATGGGTGCTGTGGGCGAACATTGCTATGGTGCCGGACGCAATGTGCGCAACTTGCTGTATGTGAAAGTCGGTAGTGGCATCGGTGGTGGCCTTATCCTCAACAATCAACTCTATCGAGGCACCTGCGGCACGGCGGGCGAGATTGGGCATACGCCCGTTGATTTCCAGGGCACGCTCTGTCGTTGTGGGCATATCGGGTGCCTGGAGACCGTCGTGGGTGTTCCGGGCATTCTCCTGGAGGTACGGCGGCTTTTTCCAGAAGTGAGCACGATCATGCAAGTGATTGAAGCGGCCAGGACAGGCAATAGTGCCTGTTTGCATATATTGGAGCGTGCCGGGCGCTATCTGGGATTTGTGCTGGCCGGGTTCGTGAATAATATGAATCCAGCCGTGATTGTCCTTGATGGTAGTACTATGCAGGCGGGCGACCTCGTGTTGCATCCTCTGCTCTCTACCCTGGAAGCCCATTGTTTGCAGGTTCCGTTTGCGCACGTGCAAGTCACCCTGGCGCAATCCAGTGGCCTGGCCATACCGCTGGGTGGGGTCGCGACTGTCCTCGATGCCCTGTTTAATACGAGCCGGGTGGGTAGCCACTCTGCTTAATTGGTACCTCTTCCATTTACTATAGACCGGCCTATACGTTATTTATGATAGCGATAGCTCTCTATTTTACTATAATTGGAAGGAACCAGTTATGCAATTACAATCAGGGGAAATCCCCTGGCTTCTAGAATTTCTTAGAAGCTCCTGTGGTCAGATATTTGCAACATGGTGTGCTTATGGGGCACTGGCTTGTATAACAATGTATGCGTTGTTGGTGGATTACTCGCATCTGGCGTTCCCTTTTGTCATTGCAGCCCCATGCTTACTATTTATAGGAATGGCCTCGCGTTCGCATCGTCGTTTTGCTCAGACCGCATTGGCGCTGCTGATTATCCCGCTCAATATGTTTTTTGTGGCGCTACCGAATCTTAGCAATCAGGCTAGCCAGCAAGCCCATTTACAGCAGCAGACAATTCAATTGGAGAATCAGTATAACAATCTACAAGATCAAGAAACCGTTCTGCAAAAACAACTCTCTCTTCTACAAAAACGACTCGCTTCTATACAGAATCAGGATCAATCCGGCCGGGTGCGCCTGGATATAGTTGGGATAGAGGGACGATTGCCACTTCTTAAAAGCGAGGTGGGAGACACAAATGCTCTGATAACCAATAATACACAAATACTGCAATATAATTATCAAAATCTACCCGCAGATGCGGCGATCCAGGTAAGTCAGCGAGCCATCGAGGCCGCAGATGAGCAGATCCAATTCAATTCACATAATGATGCGAGACAAAATATCGACTATAACAACTTTTTGTTGCCGGCAGCAGAGCGAGTTCAGTTTGTAGTGCGAGCGTATGAAAAGAGCTGTGTAAGTGGTTATTCTTGCCTGAGCCCGCTTGCCTGGCAACAACCCTTTGTCGATGGTTGGCGACGCATTAGTGGGGAGCCGCTGGCCGCATCGGGGACATTCTTGCTTGTACTGTTGCTGGCTCTACTGAGCATGTTTATCCTGTTGCCCCTTGACCTTACTCCGCTGGCCGTAGTGTCTTACCAGATCGTTTATAATGGCCTGCTTGCCAATCTCAACGATCCCGCATTTCCAGAAAAGAAGCGCCGGAAACTGCCAGCGGAAACGTCCATTGTCAAGGTTGAAGTTCGCTCTTCTTACGTGCCGCTCAGGCAGGCCAACCAGCGTGAGGAGGCGGCACAGGAATTTCTATCTTTCAATCTAGGGACCGACACCACGATCCTCGATGCATTTATCGAGCAAGATAACCAGCAGGACGAAAAAGCATTAGCGGAAGTTCGATATAATAAAGTAACAGGTAACGTCATCTTAAAGGTGAAAGCAATGGAGCCGCAGCCTGTACGCTCGACAAAGCCTGCGTGCAAATCAAAAGTTGTGCGCCAATTTCCCATCCAGCTCTATATCATCGTAGCCTCTTTTGCAGGCTCCATTGACGCAGTAACGTCCATCGACGAGATAGAGCGTTTGCAAGAGCAGCGCGGCCCCCGCTGGCTTGGAGGAATAGCCGCATTCTGCCACCTGCTAGCCTGGTGGGTCTATGCAGCTGCATGCTATATTGCCTTGCTATACTGCTCCTTCCAATTCTTCCAGGGCTCAGCTAATCCTGTCCTGCCCCTCAACTCTTTTGAGACCGTTTTTTTAATTGCCGGGTTCATTGCAAAGGTCGTGGAATTAATCATTGTAAAGGCAACGATCAGGACGCAAAAAGCAGTCGTTTCCGGCATCCCATCGTTAGCTTTCTATGGTATAAGGGCATCGTAGTTATTCTGTGTATGCTGATGGTTTGATGAAAAAAGCAAGCTGTCAGTATACATAAGTTGCCTCAACAGAGTAGATTTGATTATGAGCCGGCGTATACGTTATTTATAGTAGGCTTACTATCCATCCTTACTCAACTTCTCTTTGTTCTACGATTTCTAGTTTGTCCCTCCACCCCTTTGAGTCATTGATGGCTAGCATTAGTTGCGCAGGCAACAGCCATTGTAAAAACAACAATCACGTGGCAAGCGCCGATATTTCATAATATCTTATTGCTCGCTTTCTCTATCCTATAAACGCCGTTATTCTTTTCTTGCATTGATAATTCAATTTTAATTGGCATATATATGAGTGAGAGAACATGCATATATAAGAAGTATGAGGATATTTATCTTTTATACAAGAAAATACTAAAAATATATAAGAAATTGTAACTAAATATAGACAATATTTATACATAAAAGATTGGAATTTGGTTGACAAAGCAGCGTGCATATGATAAGTTAAAGCGTAGATTATCAGACCTGATTAAGCTTGTGAAGCTGATGCGAAGCTTGCAATTACCGTTTAATAGCGCATAGGGTTGACAAGTAAGCAGAATACTTTGCATGGTTAAGAGAGCAGTCTGCCTGCCCAGTCATTCAAATAGAAGAGCTTAAGCGCAACATACAAGCGGTATATAAATTGTATTGTGCAAAATTAGCGCTAGTAAATGCCCCGATAAACTAACTATCGATGATTTTATTGTAGCAACGGATGGCAATATAAGGATAAACGGTTATGGCTGAAGCGCAGATGAAACCGATAAATATAGTTTATTGCTATAACCAT
The DNA here is from genome assembly GCA_963850365.1 of uncultured Chloroflexia bacterium. Lineage (GTDB taxonomy): Bacteria > Chloroflexota > Ktedonobacteria > Ktedonobacterales > Ktedonobacteraceae > Dictyobacter. The sequence continues at coordinate 69,589 of CAWKKX010000027.1, read as the reverse complement.
GACTCAAGAATTGATACTGCCATAAAAGACGACTTGATTAAGCACATAAGTAAAATTACGGGTGTAGTAACACAAGATTATAATGATGTACCTTTGGGAAGGCCTCGCAAAGAAACTATCAATAACTTTCTAGCTTCTGCCGATATTCTGCTTTTATTGGAAAGTATAGATTTTCATGTATCAGATGAATGCCTCAATTTGGAGAAGATAGCTAAAGAGATGTATGCTAAGCAGGAAGTGCATGTCGTACCTATCTTGCTTCGTGAAATCGAGTTTGAAGGCCGCCGTTTTAGCGAATTGCAAGGACTGCCGCGCGATAATGGAGAATATAAATATATAACTGCATATAGTGATAGAGATAAAGCATGCCAGGCTGTAAGAAATGAAATTAAGAATATCGTTAATACGATCCATATCAATCGTACAAGGAAAGAGTACATAAAAAATGGAAAAATATACTTTAATAAGAAAAACTATGATAATGCGCTGAAGGTATATATAAATGCAATACAACACTTTTCTCAAGATGACACATTTTTTGATTATACTTCTATTCAAAAACAGAAAGCAGATATATGGTGCGAAATAGCTAGTATTCATTTAATAAAAGCTGAGCAGCATTTTGCTTGCGAAGGATATGATGATGTACTCAAAGAATGCAGCGAAGCTCTGAAATATCCTATTGTAGAGGAAGTACCTGCCGACAATACGTCTATTCAGAAGAAAAAAGCGGATATATGGAGATGGGTTGTCACTATTAATTATAAGCGTGAAAACTGGCAGCAAGCGCTTTTAGCTTGTCAAAAAGTCGTGGGCTATGACCCTAGCGATGTGAAAACGCACATCACAATGGCAGAAATTCACATGCAATTATCTGAGACGACCGATGCCATTGACGTGTATACAAATGCCATTTTTGCAAACTCTCAATCGGCTGAACTATACACACGTAAGATAGCCCTTTTATCGCAGGCGGGACAGCTTGAGAAGGCTCTTGCTACATGTAATAAAGCGATCTCCGCTTGTGCCAATAAAATCGTACTTATAAGGCAGAAAGGAACTCTTTTGTACCGTAGTGGGAGATATATAGAGGCTTGCGAAGTTTATGAAGATGCCCTGACCCATGATCCAGATAATATCTACCTGTATAGTGAATATGGAGATGCCCTATTGGCGAACAAACGCTTCGAGGAGGCTTTTGAAGCCTACGAAAAAGCCATCAAAACGTTTGATAATAGGGCCAGGGCTTATGATGATAAAGCTATAAATAATCAAACCTATATCGAAATGTTAGAGAAAAAAGACAGAGATGCATACGAGGGAATGATCCAGAAAAGAAAAGCTGTTCGGGCAGCAAAAGAGTATGCTGAACGCTGAAAAGCCATGTTACTTTTATTGGTTGATGGGTCAAATGGGATATTGGAGGTTTTGTATGGCCGGTGCAGAAATGGAGTGTAGTACTTGCGGCACCATTAATGATAAACAAGCACTTTTTTGTAAAAATTGTAGGTTAATGCTTGGTGCATCCACTCCATCAAATGGGCAACAGAGAGTATTGCCAGTTATTTTGTCAAAAGATGCAGAAGATACTATTGCGGCAACAGAGGAGCTATCCACGTTACAAAACACGCAGCAGACAAAATCTGTTATTTTACCAAAAGATGCAGGAGGTGCAACTGGAGTGCCTGCTCCGTCGAATAGTCCAGAAGGGATGGCCTCCTTGTCGCGTCGTCCAGGAGGAGCAGGGCCAGGGGGCACTCAACCAGGGAACAATGCACCTGAACCGCCGCCTATCGCGCCTACATCACCTATTTCACCTTTTTTTGTAACTATTCGGCATCGATTAACAGGTCTATGGAGCAATCACAGATCGAGAGAGAATACCATAATTGTTATCATCTCTGTTGTAGTAGTTATGATGACAATGAACATTTATCCGCCTATGCCAGGAAAAAAAACTCAGCCAACGCCAGAGTCAACGTCAACTCTTCCACCGTTGCCTGAGGGGCTAGGAGTTGTCAGGCTCCCTGATGGGCAGTATATAGGGGTCAATGATGGCTCGTTTCCAGCCTTTGATGTTTATTCTAATCATGCTGATGATGCAGCGAAGGCGGAAGCTGCGCAGGCGCTGAAAAATAATGATCCGCAGACGGCTATCACCGCGTTAAAAAAAGGCCTGGGACAAGATGCCAGTGATGCCGAGGCACAAATATATCTGGCGAATATTAGGGCTATTGTCTTTGGGAACTATATTACGCTTGTCGTGGCAGTGGATTTTGTGCAACCGTTCCCTGATACCGCATCACAACGTACTTTACGTGGTGCTTATACACTGCAGAACGAATTTAATAGTGAAAAACATGCAGTGAGATTACGGCTCCTCATTGCGAACACTGCTAGCAAACCTGGCTATGTTGAGTCTGTTGCTCAACAAATCGTGCGTATTGCCAAAAAAGCGCCCGTTGTGGGTGTGCTAGGTTGGCTGACTTCGCATAGTAGCCTGAATGCTCTCCCTATTCTGGCCGCAGCCCAAATCCCTATGGTTTCTCCATCAGCGTCAAGCGATGAACTTACAAACAGTTCGCCCTACTTTTTCCGTGTTGTACCTCCTAATAACCAGCAGGCCCAGGTAGCTGCTGATTTTGCCAGGGAGCAATTAAATGCAAAGAATGCAGTTGTCTTTTTTGATGCTCACGATACTGATAGCTCGACCATCGCCAATGATTTTGAGGCTGACTTTACCAATAAGAAGGGGACGATACTTTCTGAGAACTATGCCTATAATGGTACGAGCGCGGTAGGGTTCCAATTCTCTACGAACGAAACAGATCAACAGAAATTCTCTCAACTTATTCAGCAGGCGATCAAGCAATATTCTAAAGTTGATATATTCTATTTTGCCGGGGTTACATCCCATGATGCTGCACTATTCCAGGATGGACTTTCTTCTATTGCCAAAGATGATGCTAGCTTGTCTGTTATTGGGGGAAATGGATCATATGTTGCAGAGCACACTAGCTATAATCGCTGGTATTTTGCCGCCTATGCATATCCCGATGAATGGCACATTGTGACAAATGATCATGTGAGCACGCCATTTTTCAATGAGTATGCAGCAAATTTTGACCCTAGAAATATACATCATGGCGACTATAACTTTGATCGTCCTAATGCCGATGCTATCCTTGCGTATGATGCCGCCACAGCACTAATAAAGGCGGCTCAGATGGCATCTCCACTAAACACGCCCCAGGATGTAGCCAGGATTACGCCCCAGAATATAGCTGCGATGTTGCCCAGGGTTACCTTTCAGGGTCTCAGCGGTTATATTGCTTTTAACGCCGATGGCAATCCGCAGAATAAAGCCATCGTTGTTTTATATGTGGCTGATGCTGGTTACATTAAGATGAAGTGTATCGGTAGCGGCACTTTCTATCCAGGCGTTGATCAGAGCCAGAATGCCTGCCATGCATGAAGTATGATTTCTGCCTCAATAGCGATCCAGGGTGATGATCCTGTTGCGTTACGCACATGGGTCAGCGCTGGAAGTTGTGCAACGCCTTAGCCACTTCAATCGAACACATTTGATTATGAGCCACTATAGACGTTATTTATAGTAAGGCATGAAATCATGTAAGTTTGCTGTTCTTTCTTATGTTTCCTTTACGCCGCGATTTCTAGTTTGTCCCTCACCCTTTTGAGTCATTTCTTTTCTAATGCCGCAACGATTCTATATCTTAATAAACTAAAATAGTATGTCAACCTCTGTAAAAATAGAATGCATATAAGTGAACAATTCACAATAAAAGTACCTGATACATATTTGCTAATATCTACGAATAATATTTTGAATAAAATAAAGAATCAGGTTTGTAATATAGAAATGAAGCTATTGTTTATATATTGTATTTTGTAGACAAAAGATTGGAATCTGATTGACAAAATATGGCGCATATGATAAGTTAAAACGTAGATCATCGAAGCTGATTGAGCTTATGAAGCTGAGGCGAAAATAGTAATTGAGGTTCTATCGTGAATAGGATCGACAAGCGAGCGGAGTACTTAGCATGACTGGGAGAGCAATTTGCTTTCCCTATTTTAATAGAAGAATGTAGATATAATAGTGTGGATGGTGGTATACGCGACTGAACTTAGTTTATACATGTATATGACCTGATTGTTGGTAATTTCATTGTGGCAAGGATGTTAAGTTGAGGGTATTGTATGCAGCTAGAGATAGAACCGGTAAATATAGTTTACTGCTATGATCCTAAGTCCAAAGATGATCAAAAAAAGAGGGACGAGTTAGACAAGCATGTAAGCAAAATTCCTGAGGTCGTAACAAAAAACTATTATAGCGGACTAGCAGGAAGTGAGCGCGAAAAAACTATCCGCGCTAACATGGCTTCTGCGGACATTATTCTTTTGTTAGAAAGTGCAGATTTTCAGAACTCGGCTGACAATGCCAATTTGATGCAAATCGCTAAGACTCTGTATGCGAATCGGAAAGCCTATATTGTGCCTATTATGCTGCGACCAATGGCTTTAGATGGTGATGAGTTCGAGGGCTTGCAAGTATTACCTCATAATGGCGAATCTATAACGCGCTGGCTCGACAAAGACGAGGCATATCTGGATGTGAGAACTGGAGTTCGTAAGATAGTTGATATCATCAAGGCGAATCGCAAGAGGGATCAATTGTTAACGAGTGCCCAGAAACATGTTGCCGACGCAAAATATGAGGATGCGCTGCAGGAGTATCAGCTTGCGTTATCACTTTTTCCATATGATCCATTTGTGGATGATGTAACGGTAGAGAAGAACAAAGCAGATATATGGTGTAAGGTAGCTGATATTTATTGTAAATGGGAAAAATGGCAGAAAGCGCTTGATGCGTACCGAAATGTTGTTAACCATGATCTCCATAATGTACAAGCATACCAGGCCATGGCTACACTCTATATGCAATTATCTGATCTGACACAAGCTATTGAGGTTTGTAATGAAGCTATTTTAGCAAACCGTCAATCGGCTGAACTCTACATACAGAAGAGTATGTTTTTATGGCGGGTGGGGCAACAGAAAGAGGCTCTGGCTCTTTGTGATGGCGCAATCGAAATTTGCTCTGACAAGGTGGCGATCAGGAAACAGAAGGGAAGTCTCTTATATAAGAGTGGAGACTATGCAGCAGCTTGCGCAGTTTATAGCATCGCATTGAATGAAGATCATGATGATATCTATCTATATAAAGAATATGGAGACGCTTTGTTGGGAGCGAAACGCTTCCATGAGGCTGCTGAGGCCTATAGAAATGCCATTGATGTCTATGATCGTAGCAATATACGTAATCAAGCTTATATCGATATATTAGAGAAAAAGTATATAGATGTACAGCAAGAATTGAGCAAGGAAAGGCGAAAGAATCGGGCATTAAAAAATAAATCGAATCCATTGGATTTTAATTAACCAGATGCTATTGGAGGTCTCTTATGGCTAATCCAGGACAGCAACAATGTGCAACTTGCGGCGCTTATAATAATAAAGGTACACTTAGTTGTTGGAATTGTAAGAGAATGCTTGATGAGGTGGCATTACCCCAACCTTCCCCCATCCGACAACAATCGCCTGCCGTCTCACCTTCGCCCGGAGGAAACATGCCTCCAACATCATGGCAGATACCTCCTGCCCCAGGGAGAGCAGGTCCTGTACCACGAAGAGGAGGCTCGTCTCTACCACGTATGTGGTCGCGCCCTGGCTTTCGGCCGTCAATGCCGCGTCTGCCACATAATCTACCTCAATTTAGACTCAAGGCAAGCACTATATTTATACTACTTCTTATTGTGTTTCTAGTAATAATGTCTGTGGGAGCACACTTCCTTTATGAGAGATTGCAAAGGGGAAGTGCAACACCAACTCCAGTTGTAACACCAGTGGTGGTGCCCAAATTGCCTGATGGGCTGGGAGTTATCCAATTTTCTAAGGAGCAATATATCGGGGTCAATGATGGCTCGTTCCCGGCCTTCGATGTCTGATCCTCAAGTATACTGATAGTGCCGCGAAGGCGACGGCTGCGCAGGCGCTGAAAAATCATGATTCGCAGACTGCTAGCATTGCATTAGAAGGTGGTTTGGCGCAAGATACCAATGACGGGGAAGCAAAAATATATCTGGAGAATATTCGAGCTGTCAGCGCTGGGAGCTTTATTACGCTCGTTGTGGCGGTGGATTTTGGGCTCAGTCTCTTCCGATATCGCGACACAACGTACTTTGCGTGGTGCCTATACATTGCAGAGCGAATTTAACAGTCAAACCATGCGGTGAAATTGCGGCTTCTTATTGCGAACACGGCCGAGAGCTAAACTATGTTGTGCCTGTCGCTCAACAAATTGTGCAGCATCGCTAAACAAGAGCATGTGGTTGGTGTGCTGGGTTGGCCGACTTCGCGCAGTAGCCAGAATGCTCTCCCTATCCTGGCCGCAGCTCAAATCCCTATAGTTTCCCCATCAGCTTCAAGCGATGACCTTACAGGGATCTCTCCTTACTTTTTTCGTGTGGTCCCTCCCAATAAGCTACAGGCTCAAACATCTGCTGATTTTGTGAAGCAAAGATTAAAAAAGCAGAATGTCGTCGTCTTTTTCGATGCCTCTGATGCTTATAGCACGAACATTGTTCGTGATTTTGAGGCTGATTTTACCCGCGAAGGTGGAACAGTACTTCCTGCAAAGGGCCAGACTTATACGCTGGTGGAAAGGCTGTAGGGTTTACATTTGCTACAAATAAAACAAATGAACCGACCTTCTCTCAACTTATTAAGCAAGCAATCAAGCAACATCCCGATGTTGATGTGTTCTACTTCGCGGGTGTTACCCTCCATGATGCGACGCTGTTCCAGGATGCACTACCCATGGAAGGAAATTATGCTACGGTGCCTATCATTGCGGGCGATGGAGCATATGTTGCTGAGTCTAGTAGCTCATGGCCGCTGGTACTTCACTGTCCTATGCATATCCTGATGAATGGTCCATTGTTACAAAAGACCAGGTGAGCACTCCATTTTTCGATGAGTATGCTGCAAATTTCGATCCTGACCACATCATCATGGTGACTATGATTTTGATCGTCCTAATTCTGATGCTATCCTTGCGTATGATGCCGCTATAGCACTAATGAAAGCGGTTCAGATGGCATCTCCGCTGAACACGCCCCAGGATGTGGCTAGGATTGTACCCCAGGCTATAGCCGTGAAGCTGCCTGATGTTACATTTCAAGGTGTGAGTGGTTATATTGCTTTTAACACAGATGGCAATCCACAGAATAAAGCTATCCTTGTTTTAGATGTATCTCAGAGTGGTCACTTTGAAATGAAGTGTATTGGTAGCGGCGTTTTCTATCCAGGCGTTGATCCAAGCCAGAACGCCTGCCATGCATAAAAATATAAATGCATGTACAAAAAGAAAAAGATGTGTAAGTGCCAAAAGCGTGAACATGCATGGGAAAACTCACAAACCCGTTATGATGGGAAGCTGACACTTTCTCTCTAAATGAAGCGGATGAGCATGATGAGCGACTCAGTGCCTACGCGATTCGTCGTTGTACCCACGACAACGAATCCCATCCTTTCATATAGCCTCTTTGCCGGGTTGGTAGCACGGACGCTAAGGGCGATTGCTGGGATGCTAAGAGTGGGAGGCGTGGAAGGGTTGTGTGTACTGAGTGTATTGAGGTGCCTGGCTGTTTCTAGTATATGTGTGAGGAGCCGAGTACCCAGCCCTTTGCCATGGTAGCCGGGAAGGACGGCTATGGCTAGTTCGGGTGTAGAATCATTTATATAGGCGATAGTCTGGTCCGGGCCAATGAGTAGGCGTAACCATGCCGCGCCGATGGGTTGCTGGTTATGGGGATCAAGCGCGAGGAAGCCAAGATCACCTGGGCGTTGTCCCCAATCTTTCACGTAGCGTATAAGGTTAGGATCACTTTTTGCTGCGCTTGGCGATGTTGCACCCTCCTCTTCCATGTGTGCGGCATAGTATAGTGCTTGCCAGAGAAATGGTTCATCGTCTGCTGTAAGCGGGCGTATAATAGCGTGCATCTATTTGTTTATCACCTTCTGTTTGAGGCGATCAAGCATCATCCATCCCAGGTCTACGACATAGAGGGTGATTACCACGTCGCCGAGCGTCGTCGCAAACGAGCTCGCTGGCAAGAGTTGGTCAACGCCCCAGAGCAGAAATGCTGTACTGACGATGAGCGCTTTGCAGAGGTCGAGGGGCGTCGGTTTGATAAGGCCCTGGAAGCCAAGATAGGCCACACCAATGAAGAGCAATGGGGCCGCCGAGATAGGCGCATGTGGAAAAACAATTGGCAATACATCGTAGAGCAAGAGTAGTATACCGGCAATAAAGGCAACGATTACTATAATCCGGGTGGAGTGGTAGAGTAGCTTGTTTATAGGTGATGGATGTTGGTTCGCTGTGAGAGGTGCAAGGGGTGTTGTATCTTTGCACAAAAGATTGTTCATAAGTCGTGTTAGTGTTGAGCCTTCGACCCTCCTTCGTTGCAAGGAAGAAATGCCGTTTGTCCTTTCATGATTCTAATTGCTCTTTTATATTATTCCATATTATCTATACGTTTACAAATAGCAGGGAATAATGGGTGACGATGGCCATGAGGGACATTGACTCCTGCTCATTACGCATTGGTCGGAGCGATGAGGGATTGTTGCTGTACAGGAGACAGCAATTGAAGAATATGTGCGTAAATGATACTATGATTTATAGAAGAGACGAGCAATGATGCTCGGCACAAAGAGTGCGAGGAGGCCAAAACTATGAGTTTGTTACGACAAGGCAAAGCTCAACTTCTGACGATCTATCTTGGCGAGTCTGATCGCTGGAAGGAGATGCCTCTCTATGTAGCTATCATTCAACTGTTGCGTGAGCAAGGGTGCGCGGGTGCCACGGCAACAAGGGCCATCGCAGGCTATGGTGCCGGATCACGTTTACATGAGCAGCATATATGGCGTTTGTCGTCGGACGCTCCAGTGATTATTACGGTAATTGATCAACCCGCCCGGCTCGCTCGCGTAATTCCACGCATGCAGGAGATGATGCAAGGGGGGCTTATGACCTTGCAAGATGTTGATGTGCTTAAATACACCCATGCTCGTCGCCAGGATATTCTGGTACCGGTTCGTCACATCATGGAAACTGCGGTTGTGACTGTTCAGCTTGAGACGCCGGTGACAACGGTCATGGAGATGTTGTTGCAGGCGCAGTTCCGCGTGTTGCCCGTGGTGGATGAACAGCGCTGCTTGCATGGTATTGTGAGTATTGGTGATCTCATAAAGGCTGATTTGTTGCCCATGCGCCGAGGTCTCTTGCGAGCTGCTCGCGAGCTTGACGCTCTTACCGCGCATGATGTCGAGGCGTCGTTGCAAAAAGGGCGACAGAATACACGTACCGCGCAGGACATTATGAATCCTCATGTGCGTACAATTGGGCCGGATCAACCACTGCGCGATGCGGCTCAGCTTCTCGTTGAAACACAACTGCGCAATCTACCAGTGATTGATAATAACAGAGTTGTACTTGGTATGGTTACGCGTGCAGATCTCTTGCAGGCGCTACGCATAAGTCCACTCACAAATGTTGAAGCCGCCAGTGATACACAGCTGGTGGTATACACAGCATCTTTGCCGGAACTCCCAGCTCAGCAACAGCTCGTCTCGACATATACTAATTCCGATGTCATAATCGCGGAAGAGCAAATGACATTAGTAGATGTCATTGACCTGTTAATTACTTCACCAGTAAAGCGGGTGATTGTCGTAGATAAAGAACAAAGAGTACGAGGGATTATTAGCGATGTAGATATCCTTTCTCATATTGAGGAGGATGCACGCCCGCGCCTGCTGACTGTTTTAAAAGCATGGGCACTTGGAAAGCCTCAACGCTTACCTACCGGGACATTAGGGACGTTAACAAAGTCCGGTAAGGCACGCGTTGCCGCCGATGTAATGAATACGGCGGTGGTGACAATCCTCGCAACGTTGCCCGTCCAGGATGCCGTTGAACGAATGATGGCAACCCACCACAAGATTTTGCCCGTCGTTGATCAGGAGGAGCGACTTGTTGGGGTGGTGAGTCGCTTCGATCTGCTGCGCCTTTTTATGGAGGACAACAGAAAGCCATGAGCAATACTCCATTTGTCACTCGGCCTGGGAAGCGGCTACGCATCTTTCTTGGAGAAGCGCAAGAGTGGCGCGGCAAACCACTTTATCGGGCGATTGTGGAAGAGCTTTATCATCATGGTATCATGGGTGCCACGATCTTGCGCGGCATCGAGGGTTTTGGACCGGAACATCATCTCTTGACAGCTCGCTTCCCTGATAGCGTAGAGAACCTGCCCCTGATCATCGAAGTTGTGGATAGTGAGGAACATCTACAAGCCGTCCTGCCCCTGCTGGATCGCCTTCTCCAACATGGTACAATGACGCTAGATCCTGTAGAAATTCTTGTGAAGATTGAGATACATGCTTAAGTGAAATGCCCTCCTCCCTACTTGTTATGTAGGGAGGAGGGCCTTGTCTGTTCTCGATGGAGTCTTGCTATACTGCAACAGAGGTAACTAATTAGTAGAAGGTGATTCTACTATTTTATCCGCAGGTGTATCAATGTTTTCATCAACAGGAGCGGTCGCGGCGGGTAAAACCGTGTCGGCACTACCAGCATTTTCATCAACCGGAGTGGTCTCGGCGGATAAAACCGTGTTGTCGGTATTCGTCGTTGCCGCATCTACTTCAGTAGTGGGAGGCGTTTTCAGTTCGCCAATGGCTTCTGGGAATTGCTCATCGTTTAGTGCAATATCGCTTAAATGCAGCTTGTGGTCACTGGCCTGTGATCCATCATGCATAGCGGCAAGCGCAAGATCGTCCGGGTATATTGTTTTGTTCGCATTGACCAGGAAGATCAAGAAAGCTCCCAGCACCAGGAGGACTGAGCCGGTCATAAAGCCCACAAGCGATGTGCCGGTTGCGTCCTTTTGTATGCCAAAGACGGAAGGTGCAATAATGCCAGCGATACCAAATGCCATGCTCACAAAACCTGAGACCGTACCGCTATAGTACTCGCCGCCCAGATCCATCGCCACCGCCCAGATATTCGAGACCGCGCATTCAAGCATAAAGAGCGTTCCAATAGTCAAAAGTTCGGCCGTAAGCGGACTTTTGGTGAGGATCGCCGGCACCGTGAAGGCCGCCGCCCCGATGAACGAGATAACGATGGTCGTACGACGTGCCAGATTGAGGTTTCCGGTTACCTTATAGAGCTGGTCGGAAGCCCAGCCACCGGTAATATCGCCAAGCACGCCACCGAAGAGCGGGAGGCTCGCCACGATGCCAAGCTGCGCAAACGAGAAGTGTCTCTCGCCCGTGAGGTAGGTCGGGAGCCAGGTGAAATAGATCCAGAACGTGTAGCCATAGATAAATTGCGTGATAGCTAAGATCCAGATGTCTTTGCTGCTCAGAATACGCTTCCACGGCACAGTTGGCCTGGTGGCGGTCGAAGCTGCCGCCGCACTGCGACCACGATCAATGATTGCAAGCTCGGATGCGTTGACTGTTTTAACCTGAGAAGGCTTATCGCGAAAGAAGAAATAAAAGAGAACGGCCCACACAAGACCTACAGCGCCCAGAATATAATATGACGGTCGCCAGTTATGGAAGGCGATTACAAGCGCAACAACGATAGGTACCGCAATAGCAGCGCCAACACGTGCCGCTGCATGTGTAATTCCTTGTAGGAAACCACGCGCCGAGGGTGGATACCAGTTTGCAAGCGTACTGGTCGAGACCGGTAGGCTCCCCGACTCGCCCAGCCCAAAGAGCAGACGAACTACGATGAACGAAATGAACGATGATGCCAGACCAGTCAAGATCGTAAATATTGACCACCAACCCATCAGAATCGGAAGGAGCGTGCGGGCTCCACGACGATCACCCAGGGCACCCACAAAGACTGGTAACAATGAGTAGGTTACTGAAAATGCAGAAAAAATAAATCCCATCTGAGTAGCTGTGAAATGAAATTGCTTCGTAATCTGCGGTGCCGTGATCGAGATTGCGCCACGATCAATATACGAAATAAGATATAAAAAACAAATAGCGAAAAGCACCACATGGCGAATGATACTTGGACGGTCCACCCCTGCTTTGAGAGTGGAAGCTTCTTGCGTACTACCCATACAAACTCCTAATGTAAAAGAACTTCGTACTGTTTATAAAGGAATTGTTAAGGAACTTAGAAAACATAGGCCCAAAAACGTATCCCCGTTTTCCATAGCATCTATCCACTTATAATAAAGTGATGGGGGACGTTTTCGTATTGCTTTCATGATATTGAGTGTATCGGGGACTCCACCAATAAAATGAAATGGCAGAGAGTGCTTATGTCATTCGCAGACAAGTATATACAAACTATTCGATGTAAGTCAAGTGAATTCCGCAATATGTTTGCTTGCCTTAGAAGTCGTCTTTACTTTCTTTATGATGTAAAAATGATAGAAGAGGCGTCTTCTATAATATTGCACTTTTACAATTACTATGCATCGTGCAATAATTGTAAAAGTGCAATATTATAGAGAAGACAGGGATGCTAGACGCCCATAGAGCGGCCAATAATCTCTTTCATAATTTCGTTCGTGCCAGCGTAGATAGTTTGTACGCGTGCGTCCAGGTAGGCGCGGGCGATTGGATACTCCAGCATATAGCCGTAGCCGCCATGTAGCTGGACGCACTGGTCGAGTACGCGCTTCTGCAGATCGGTCGTCCACCATTTCGCCATCGCCGCCGTCTCCGCACTTAGCCTCTCTGCATTGAGCTCCTCAATGCAGCGATCAACGAAGACTCGTGCAATCTCAATCTCAGTTTTCATCTCCGCCAGCTTGAAGCGTGAGTTCTGGAAGCTGCCAATGGGCTGCCCGAAGGCCGTACGCTCCTTGCAGTATGCCAGCGTGATATCCAGAGCCACCTCACACGCCGCCACCGCCTGAACAGAAATATTCAAGCGCTCCTCTGGTAGCTTGCTCATCAGATAATAAAAGCCCTGCCCCTCCTCGCCCAGCAGATTGTTCAGCGGAACCTGAACATCCTCAAAGAAGAGTTCAGCCGTATCCTGAGCTTTAAGCCCCATCTTTTCGAGCTTGCGACCACGCTGGAAGCCCGCCATCCCGTCCTCAACGACCAGCAGGCTGATCCCTTTGTGGCGCAGCTCAGGATTTGTTTTTGCCACCACAATAATCACATTGCTCAGGATACCATTCGTAATAAACATCTTCTGCCCATTGAGCAGATAATGATCGTCCTTGCGTATCGCCGTCGTACGCACAGCGGCCAGGTCGCTACCCGCATCCGGCTCGCTCATAGCAAGCGCAGTAATCAACTCGCCGGAGCACATACCTGGTAGCCAGCGTCGTTTCTGCTCATCGGTCGTGTAGCGCAAGAAATAGGGGAGCACAATATCGTTATGCAGCCCGATGCCCATGCCCGCGCTAACCACCCCCGCCCGCGCCAGCTCCTCCGCAATAATCGCGCTAAAGCTAAAATCGTGCACGCCCGCGCCACCGTATTCCTCCGGCACCGTCAAGCCCAGAAAGCCCTGCTCACCAGCCTTCAGCCATAGATCACGCGAAACCACGCCATCCTTCTCCCACTGCTCATTATAAGGAACCATCTCCTTGCCCACGAAATGTCGGAACGCGTCGCGAAACATCGTGTGTTCTTCAGCGAACAAAGTCCTCTTGATGTTCATAGCCATATCTTTCTTATAGCCTTAAAAGTAAAGAGACGACTGCCAGCATGTGTGTGATGGTTAAGAGTGTATCATTTTGGTGCTGGGTGGTGAGCGGATTTATCAGCAGGTAGGCTACCAATCCGTCTATGATTTTAATGAATATGAATTTTTGCGCCCATAGTCTTTTCTACATAAAAAAAGATGCTGTGTGCTTATTGTATTGTTTTCTCGCTATCCGCTTCTTTCAGACGATTTTCATTTATATCGTAGAGCGGGTTAAGCCAGCGCAGAAACCCGAAGCGACTGGCTCCCAGCAATTCCCATGCCCGTATGATGCCAAGACCATACACGCCCATAACTAATGTTGCTAATGCGAAAACCGACCCTGCATCGTTGGGTGAGTTCAGGAGCAGAATGGCATAATGCAGCTCAAATCCATAGAGAATCAGGCTTGTTAAGATTAGTACTGATCGCCGTATGCCTTCGCGCCAGTTGGAAGGCTTCCGTAGTTCGGTAAAGCCTAGCAATAGACTGTTCGTGATGCCTATTCCACTCATTACAAGCGAGAGCCATGTCATGTTTGAATGTGGGAGCAGGGCGTTAAATGAGATAAAAAAAGCATTGACTAAAGCCGTAAACGCGCTGGATGCGACTGCACGGCTTTCTGATGGCGCACCACTCATGACGGTGCGCTCTGGCGCTACTGCGATGGCAACAAAAAGTAGGCCAATCAGGGCGGCACCAGCACCGGTACCCGCGACAAAAAAATCTTTAAATTCAGAGGGAACCATAGGTCGATAATGTCCTTTATAAAAATATATCCCAATCATATCACGCTGATCCGCCTGTCTGTACTTGTGCGTGCGGTGGCACAATTCACGTTTCTCCCCTGACTCCCGTGCCTATTGCTGCGCTTATTCTTTTTGGTGGTGCAGACAACGATGGATCAGCTTTGATAAGTCCATCGTTGTCTCTTTTACATGAAAGGAGACTCTTTTGCCATTTGCTTCTATTGCATATCTACAGATCTACTGGATCAGCGGTTGAAAACGCTGCGTGGCGAACCTGCTTATTCAAGGTAGTAGCAATAGCCAGCATCAGCAGCCACGCACCCAGGAGAAGTGCGCTCCCATGCGCACCCACGCCTTGAATCAAGACACCTCCAAGGATAGCCCCCAAAGACCCGGCTCCCTGCACCATCAATTGCACGGTACTACTCATGCGACCACGTAGGGCATCGGGCGTGGCCATGAGCCGATAGGTATCGAGCGAGATCGTATACATAGGGCCCACAAACTCCTCTGCCGCTGCGATGAGGCACATGACCACGGCATTGGGCGCGACCGCATAGAGCGGAAACATCAGAGCTTCAAGCCAGAGCATGCTGATCGCAATCTTCCCAAAGCTCACATGTTTACGCACGCGATTGCTCACAAGATTGCCGAGCAACGCGCCTACGGCTGCCCCGGTAAAGATCGCGCCGATGCCGCCAGAGGAGATATGCAGTTCCTGTGCGAGAACCAGAATGACCAGGTAACCTGCACCGTAGCGTAAGCTATCTGCCCCATTCACGATGGTGAGAAATCTGAGCAGGGGCTGTCCCCACAACCATGCAAAACCTTCCGTGATGGCCTTATGCAGTGGCTGATGAGCACGTTCCTGGCTGCTCTGGAAATTCCCGCGCATGAGCGAGAGCGAAAACACTGATGCGCCAAAAGAGACGGCGTTTACCAGAAATGGGAAGGTGCTTCCAAGGCTATAGAGCGTGCCGCCTAGCAGTGATCCAAACGTGCGGATACAAGAATATGCTGCTTGCGTTTGAGAAAGCGCGACCGGGAGTTGCTCTCGCGTCACCACATTGGGCAGCGCGGCCGTATTCGCGATGCTAAAAAGTGTGCCGAAAATGCTTGCTATCGTTACCACGACATAAATTTGGAGCATTGTTAGCATGTGGAACCAGAAGGCCAGAGGAAGTGTGAATGTGAGCAGCATACGCCCGGCGTCACAGATCATCATGGTCCTTTTTCTGTCCCAATTATCAACCAGTACGCCTGCCAACGGGCTAACCACCAGAGCGGCAATGGTGCTCAAACCCACGGCAAGACCAGCCTGGACGGCAGATCTGGTGAGAGCTAAGACCAGGAGCGGGAGCGCAATAAATTGCTGCTGGTTTCCAATAAACGAAACCATCTGGCCCCCTTGTAAGAGCAAGTAGTTGTGATTGCGCCAGAGAGCATTAGTTTCGCGCTTGTCAGATGTCATCAGGGAAAACTCCATTCTCTTAGGTCTATCTTTTACAGACAACACAAAAAGCCGTAGGCTGCTCTTCGCCCACGGCTTGTGCAGTGCAGTGCACATAAGAAATGGAAGGAAACAAACAAGCCGTGGGCGAGATCTTTGTGTATCACCCACGGCTTGTCGATTTGACGTTCTACCAGGTTATCTCCAGCTTCGCGTCACCATATATACCCAAAAAGGGCATAGTACGGCCTTGGGCGACACGAAACGCGTGAACGCATGCATAACGGGAACGAAAGCACCACCCTTTGGTGAGCTTCGTTGTCGCTCTAGCCATATCCATCCCTTTCTTAAATTATTTCTTTACTGGGAACTTCGCGCTGCTCTGAGCAGCATGTACAGTTACAATAGCATAGCTCCGTTTGAGTGTCAACCAATTTCTATCATCGTCCTTGACTATTTTTCAAGATCGAGTTACTAACACATACAACGCTCTTCTACATATACTTTGCTCTTTACATATTGTTGCGTTTTGCGTAATAATATGTAAAGAGCAAAGTATATGTAGAAGATAAGAGAGGAGGTTCTTTTATGCCTTTTCCCATGAAGCAGAATATTGGCCTGTGTCTTGTACTTTGTTTGCTACTGATGGCTGGCTGTGCCCCTTTACCTTTGAGCAGACAGATGGCATCTTCAACCCAGCTTGCCTCTCCAATAGCCAGTCAGGCAGCACAACAGCTACAACTCCCCTCTTCTACGTGGGAATCTCTTGCTTTCCCGACTCCTAACGCTGTTTTGCTCTTCTCTATCGTCTCGCCCGACAATCCTGCGCTCATCTATGCCTGTACCGGTTCTGCTCGCACTCCTGGTGGTAAATGCCCTACCAAGTGAGCAGGTTTGGCCCTCAAACGTGAGAAATTGCCCTCACCTCAATCTTGAGCACCAGTACACACGTTTCCTGGAAAAACCGCTCCTCATCTTGTCTCCTGTTTTCTAAATATGTAAATCGCGTTCCTCATCGAGAGATCGACGAACCATTGGCATGTCAGACTCACAGGAGAGAAGCCGCTCAATTTTCTCGGCGGTTCCAGAGTTGCTTCGCGGCGTGTGAATCAGCAGTCGCAGACCGCGTGAATCGATCTCCTGGAACCAGAGAAAATCAAACGCCAGTTCTCCGACAAGCGAATGATGCATCGTTTTGCGTCCTTCCGACACATTGAGCACATCATGACAAGCCCATAATTCCCGAAACTCTGGACTGATCCGGGAGAGTTCAGCGATCTGTGTAGCCCACCAGGGATCGTTGATGAAACGACCATATCCAGCGCGAAATTGCGCCACATACACGCGTGCCAGTTCCTCCCACTCCTCGTTTGCTTGCCGCGCAGAGGAAGTGAATAATTGCCAGATCAAGTTGCGCTCTTGTGCAGTTCGTGTGGCAAAGTCGCCAAAAACGACGCGACAGGCAGCATTCCACGCCACGACATTCAAACGAGCATCAACGACGCACGCCGGGATAGTCCCAAGTTGAGTGAGAAACTGGTGGAAGGTCGAGCTGATCGTCGTTGGTAAAAACGTCTCGACGGGAGGGGGTTGTCTGAGAGCGAGCAAAAATAAATGAGCGCGTTCGTTGGCGTCCATCTGCAAGCCGCTCGCCAGACATTCCAACACGTGTGCTGAGACGTGAATATCCCGTCCCTGCTCCAGCCAGGTATACCACTCCGGGCTGACTCCGGAAAGCTGTGCCACTTCTGCCCGCCGTAATCCCGGGGTCCGCCTTCGTGTCCCTCCCGGTAATCCCACCTGTTCTGGCGAGACGCGAGCGCGGCGGCTGCGCAAGAACGCGGCTAATTCGTGATGACGATCCAACTCCAATTGATTCATAGGCATGTGACAGGCTCCGCTCTGTTCTGTGACCGGAAACGAGAAGTGCTAGTTCTAGGATAAACGCTTCTCTCGTTAAAACCTGCCTCTTATTATACACTAGTGACGGATGAGGTGAGTGGACCCATCGCTGCAGTGGAGACGCGAACCGGTAGGCTCCCATCGAGCGCTGATCGGACTCGCGATCTGAGGTACGGGCCACGAAGCGAACCTACCCAGTACACGCATGGTATAGTCACACGCGCCGATTCCCCAACTCTACGTCTAATGGGAGAATTTCCCAAATTGCTATCAAGGAAAAGGAAGAGATATATGAGTTCAATACGTGCGATAGTCGTTGATCCTGAGGTGAGAGGGCGGCTTGCCATCAAAGAGGTCGAAGCACCCCAGGCTGGCCCGTTGGAAGCGCTTGTTCAGGTGGAGGCCATTTCGTTGAATCGAGCAGAGGCGGGGCTTGCCATGATGGCAGAAGCGGGTAGGCGACTCGGTTGGGATCTGGCTGGAACGGTCATCAAGCCAGCTGCCAATGGAACAGGGCCGAAGGTGGGGAGCCGGGTGGTGGGCTTTGTTGCAGCAGGCTCATGGGCTGAGCAGGTGGCAGTTCCGACGTCCAGTCTGGCCGAAATTCCCGCCAGTGTGACATTTGCTCAGGCGGCAACCTTACCTACTGCTGGCCTCACCGCGCTTCGTGCACTTGAGAAAGGAGGGCTTCTTCTGAACAAGCGCGTGTTGATTACAGGCTCCACAGGTGGGGTGGGACTCTTCGCGCATCAGCTTGCCAGGCTCAGCGGTGCCTCTGTCGTTGGTTTGGTTCGCTCTGCTCACAACGAGGCGTTAGTACGCGCAGCGGGAGCCGATGAGGTGATCGTGGGAGACGATCTTGAACCTGCGCGTGCCTATGGTCCGTACCACTTGATTATCGAATCGCTTGGTGGGAAAACCCTTGCCAGGGCACTCTCTCTGTTAGCAACCAGGGGAACCTGCGTCACGCTAGGCTGGTCGGCATCGTCAGAGGCCACCATCGATATCAGAGATCTCATCCGTGCGAGGGGAACGACCCTCTACGGGCTGAGTCTGTATGATGAATTAGATCATCGCGCAGGATCTGAAGATCTGGCCAGGCTCGCGCACCTGGTAGCCAGCCAGCAATTGCGGGCACCAATCGAGGTAGAGGCTTCCTGGCACGAGATTGCTGATGTCGTACAACGCTTGCTGCAAAGACAATTCACTGGCAAAGCTGTTCTGCATCTGGCATAGATAGTACTGAAGCCGCCGGAATCTTGAATGAGTATCAATGCTGAGAGCATCTCTTCTAGATCTCTCTCCAAATTACAAGATAGCAGTGAAAGAAGCCAGATGAAAAGTGGTTTTTCAGGAAACGTGTGTACTGATGCTCAAGATTGAGGTGAGGGCAATTTCTCACGTTTGAGGGCCAAACCTGCTCACTTGGTAGGGCATTTATCACCAGGAGTTGCAAGCCCGCTTATGTGGTAATTTGGCTGAAGGTTCGACAGAATCAGCCCTAATGATCGAATTTTTTGGCTGAAGGTTCGATCAAGGCGGAACCTTCGTGGCTCGTCCCATTCTGGAAGCCAAAGATGTCAGAGAACGAACGCAAATCTGTACAGCATCTTTTCCATTGAAAAATGATCTGTTGTTACGAAGCGACAGTCTTCCCTTGCCACCATCGTACCTCGTGGGGCAACAATCGGGCAGAATGCGATTATCGTAGCTGGCAGCCACCTCTATTTGTGGTATGACTATCGAACGCGACAAGATACGTTTCAGCACAGCCTGCTGGCCCGCAGCGACGATGATGGCCTCACCTGGTTGCGCATTGATGGTAAGGTTGAGCCGCATGGTTTCTTCCTCCCTCCGCAGGTCGGTCAAGGAGGGCGCTTAGTGCTTGGTACCAGAGTCCTATCTCCTGCTGACCGCGCTGAAGCTCTGCTATGGATGAGCTATGATGCTGGCACTTCCTGGGACCAGACGGGGATGATTCCTCCGCCAGGGGACAATTTTTTGCTTGTCTCGCCGATGTTGGGTAAAGCCGCGCAGATTCCCTTCTATGCTCTGGGTGGTGAGCAGATCCCTTCCGCTCTTTATGAGTCAAAAGTACTTCAGAGCACAAATGGGCAGCAATGGTCCCTGCTGCCGCCGCTTCCTATACGTGGTACCAGCGCAGAGCGTCCGGGCCTGCTCCAGGTCCTGGTTATTACCGATGGTGGCGAACTTCTTGCTTTTGGGCCTGATCCTAAGGTTGGCCTGCCGTCCTCTTTGAATACTCTAACAGACCCTATGCAAGCTCTCTGGCTTTGGCTCTGGAAGCCGCAAGCCTCCACCTGGCAGGTGTTCGCGACTCCACTGATCCATCCTGCACACGAAAGATGTGGGCTCTGCTGGTCTGCACAGCTCTCGACGAATTTGGATCGTAGTAGTAGTTATCTTTATGTCCATCATTGGGATGAGGCTAACAGTTTTTTCCGTGTGCGTCTTCCATCTCTTGCAGGAGAATAGGCGTTTTAATGTGATGAGAAGAAAAGTGGCATAACATCTCAAATATATTACCTTATTCAGCATATTGATCGTTATAATTATTATCTAGTCATTGTCTTATTGTCAGAAATGGAACAAAAACTTATTATGCTCCAAAGATATGCCAGGCACATTATATATCTCATAGGTTTTATGCTCGCTGATGCTTTCTTGTCCTTGTTTTTCTTCTGGTCTGCTCAACTAAGCTATGGCGTCTGGATCACGGGTAGCTCGGTTGTCTTGCCCGTGGCGATACGCTATGGGCAGGTGCATTGGCATGGACCGCAGCTTTTTACGCTCATTATTGTGGGGGAACTTGCGCCGCTTATAACCTTTCTGCCCTATGCGCCGCTCTTTCTCTGGTTTAAAAGATGTCCCACATGGATAAAAGGTGGCGTCTGTTTGTTGTGGTTGGGGGAAATTATCGCGCTTGGTTTTTTCATCCCCCGCTTGTCTTTACCGTACTAGCGAGCTTGCCAGATACGGACGGTCGTGTCAGCGATTGCTGAGGCAAAAAAAGTTCCATCAGGGGCGTATTGAGCATCTTGAACAACGCCACCTTGATCGAAAATGGTCAAGAGTGCTGTTTCCTGGTGTACATCCCATACTTGGAGACTTTGATGTCCCTGGCTGGTGAGCAAGCGCTGGCTGTCGGGCGACCAGCATACACAGGATGTTTCT
This sequence comes from uncultured Chloroflexia bacterium, assembly GCA_963850365.1. GTDB lineage: Bacteria > Chloroflexota > Ktedonobacteria > Ktedonobacterales > Ktedonobacteraceae > Dictyobacter. The sequence continues at coordinate 48,465 of CAWKKX010000027.1, read as the reverse complement.
GGCAGTGCAGTCGTATAGACGTTCTTTTTCTGGTAGGTTAGCGCATTCCAGGTCTGTACCCAGCCTTGGTAGACGCAAGCGGCAATTGTTCTCCCATCGGGTGACCATGCGATGCTGCGAAGATCGCCAGCCGTTGCCAATGCTTCTTCATAACGTTGCTGATGGATATGCCAGATATGGATAGTTTTGTCGGTGGCGACAAATGCAAGTTTGCTGTTATCAGGGGACCAGGTGATCATCCTTCCCTCTGCATTTGCTTTGCCCGCAAGAAAGACTATTGTCCGTTGATCCCTGATTTGCCATACACGCAGACGACCACTGTTACTTAGTGTAGCCAGCATCTGTCCATCGGGAGACCAGCATATATCTTTAAGCGCCCCTGCGTTTATCTGATCTGTATACGTCTGGAGTAGCATATTTTTGCGCACATCCCAGAGGTGAAGCACCCCATTCTCTTTCCCAATCGCGATCCATAATCCGTCAGGTGACCATGCTAGCGTTGTAACAGGTACTTGCCCGTAAAAAACGGTAAGGTCTCTACCCGTCGTTGCTTCCCATATACGCATAGTAGTATCGTCGCTTCCAGAGACAACAAGCATACTATCAGGGGAGATAGCGATAGTGTTAACGGGCCCGGTATGTTTTACGTAAACATAGAGTGGTGTGCCGACGGGAGTGGGAATAAGGTCTATAGCCGTAAGCCATGTGATAGCTCCACCTGTTGTAAAAGCTACAGATCCTTGTAGAATCCGACGGCGTATCTGGCGCTGCTCTTCAGTAAGTGCTGGTGTGGCCCTTTCCAAAGATGCGAAATATTCCAGTACATAACGATGAATAAAAATATAGCCGCCACCAACTTTGCGTAGAATAATGCGATCCGCAGCCTCATCAAGAAATTGTGCGTAGTTCCAGGGCAACTTTCCTTCCCACCAGAGTAGTCCACGCACAATGAAATGCAATAAGTAAGCGGTGCCGCCTCGTTGGGAGGTAAGACAAATCCCAACGCTTAATGCAGGGATCAGGCTGTAGAATAATCCCGTGAATGGTCCATAGAAGTAGCCAAAGGAGAAGCTCAGCATCAGCATCGTGAAGCCCCCGGCCACGATGCCCGTCTGCAAACTGTTGCGGCCAGAACGTCTGATTCCCTGGTTAGGGCGTAGTCGCTGGTGTGGTTCTAGTGCTTTGTTGGAGACGCCAGATGCGAGAAGTGAACCGACGATTGCAAATAAGACAATGACCACGGTGACTATCGGTGGATAAATAAGGCCATATATTAATCCAATCGCCACGCCAATCGCCATATATTTGATGGCATTATGCTGAACGGTTTTCCATGACCACGTCACGGTTTCTGCCGGTCGAATTGTGGATACTATTGGTCCCTGCGCCAGAAATGCGCCCCCAATGAGGAAACTATAAAACACGCCATATCTTAACGCGTCTAGTAAGGTCATGCGCAGGTCGGGGAGTAAGCCAAACATAAGCCCGATGCACAGGTTGTTCAAGATCACAAAGACAATCCCGTAGATAACGTGGTTGCTCAGGAGCTTTATAGAGGCATCGGTCAATGAGTAACGCTTCTGTATAGGCTCGATAGGCTCGCTTTGGTCAGACCTGTATAGCCATTCTAAAATGATACCATTGAGCATGGAACTGAAGCCTACATTCCAGAGCGTAAGAACGCCTCCAATAATCAAACTACTTTTAAGGCTATGAAAGAGTAGGCAGAAGAGCGTAAAAACGATGCCGATGAATAATCCTTGCATCAGTCCGACAGACACCGCAGGCAAGAGGTGACGGATGCGGCTCGGCGAGAGCCAATCAAATTGAATGCGCTCAATGTAAAAAGCAGTCTCTTGATGATTCGTCAACTGCCGGGCTAATTCTATGAGCCAGGACATCGTCTGTTGTGTTGTATAATGGTGCAATGCACTGCGATGTCGCAACATACGTTCAACATAACGTTCAAAGATATAGCGACGACGACTCTCTTGTGTGTTCATTACCATCATCACATCGCTTTGTGGTACGCCATGATATGTTAGCGTTAAAACGCTTAGCATGAGCGGAGTGGTAGCTAATTTTTGAAGTTCCTCATCCTCATCTAAGGCACGACGAAGCCCTTCTACTTGTGCACCAAAATCAGCAAGGTAGTCGGAGATCTGCTGGGAATCTAAAGGCTGAAGGACGACGGCACTACGCAACAGGATATGCTTGTTTTGTGCGAGATAATCGGCGTACCGGCTACAGACGACGGTTGGCAGCAGACCATGATTCTGTCGATAGCGATTAAGGACCTCAATACAGAGGGATCTATAGGGGGCAGCGACCTCGTCAAGTCCATCTAAGAGCGGAATAATCGCATCAGCATCTATCCATTGCTTACCAAGTGTGCGCGGAACCTGATACTTTTCCTGTAACTCATCAATCATCCAGCGTTCAAGCGACTGCTGTTTTACAACCCAGGAGGAAAGGTTAAAGACAACAGGGATCGGATGGCTTGAATCCTGGCGGGCGCGACTAAGAAGAGTGCGAGCAAGCTCAAGTAAGAGAGTAGTTTTGCCTGAGCCTGGTTCCCCAAGCAGCAAGAGGTGTCCCCCGGTCGCATCATAAACTTGAGCAATTGAAGTGCCCCGAGGCAACAATTGCTCTGGTCGCTCCAACTCCTGGAGCAGCAGGGCCCAGGGATTCGTAATAACTTGCGGGCGCTCATAGAGGCCAAGAGCCTGTAAGGTTGCTCCATGCAATGACTGCTCCAGCATTCCAGTAATCCAGATGCTTGCAACAAGCTCTATCATACGGGCCTGATTCCGCTCACGTGGATGCTGAGCTATGAGTAGACTGCCTGGCTGCATCTCAAGAGGAGAAAATGAAGAAATAGAGGAAGCCCCGCTATCTGCGGGAGGCGCAAGAAGATCCTCCATGGCACTGTCTGTTCCCGGTTCATGCTGCTGTTCCGATGTAGCGCTTATCTCTTTTTTTTGCTGCTCGGATGATGCCTCAACTGCCTGGATTTGCACCTCATCCTTAAGAACAGGATTCTCAACTATCGCCAGCAAAAAATCTAATTCTTCCGCACTTTTCTCAAACAGCTCCCCAATCTGTTGACGAAAATAAGAGCTTGGTTCATTGGTACCTCTCTCCCAGCGGCTAATGCTCACAAATGTCGTGCCCAATTTATCAGCCAGGTCTCGTTGCGACCAACGACGGCGCAGTCGTTCCTCTACTAATCTTGGCCTTCCTTTTGTCATAAATATAACTTCTCACACAGAAACTAACTTCTCGGTTAAATAGAGACTATTATACAGGAAAAAACCATCTTTGTCTTCGTGTCACTAGCCTTTTGCGGCCAATGAATAGCAAGCAAGCATAAAAGTCGAGACCCTTTGTTAAACAAAATGATAAAGGATGTTATTTATATTTCCTCTCTTAAGCTGGCATAATCATGATATCGCATAACATTTCGCTTTTTGATACCGAAGAGTGTACCAGCAGCTTTCCTTTTCCACTACTCAGAGGCAGCAATAATTTACCTGTTACATGCGAAAAGTTATGCGATATAGTAACTATGTGAGGATCAACAAAAAAAACACTTTTAACTGAAGAGGTATGCTTTTCGTATGAACCATGGAAAACTTATTATGAAAAATCTAGTGACACTTTTTTCGATTGGAGTATTTGCCATTCTGGTAGCTATTTCTCCTCAAACTGCTCATGCTCAAACTGCTCATTTACAAGATTTTCTTATTACACATTCCTCCCATCAACCGTGCCAGGAGAATTGGGAGAATAAATGTTATCGACCCAACGTCGTACAGCCAGCGGGATGTGCCTCTCCACAGCCCGACCAGGCACAATATTATACAGACATCGATTTCTATGGAAATCCTATCGACTGGACAAACACAAATAAATTTCAGACCCCTTGTGTGACCGTCGAATATAACGTATTGCCCGTAAGTGGAGCTTCAAGTTGTTCTCTCTACCTCTATGTTCCCAACAAAAACGCAAATGCTACCGTATCATGGACAGTGGCGCAGGCAGGGGGAGTAGTAGGAGCCGGAGGAACTCTTTCTGAAGCTCCGGTTGACGGATGGCAATTGCTGATGAACGGATTTCCTGCAAATATTGCAGCAACGCTCACCTTCTCCGACAATAATGGAGAAGTAAATCCATCGCTAAAATTAGGTTGGGGGTCATCGCTTCAATATTCTCTATCGGAATCGTGCACCCCCTCTGTCTGATATGAATAGATGCCACATATGTAAAAGCCGCCGTTCATGTGCAAGCGTGAGACCTGCACGCAATGTGTAATCAGCCGGGTGTGTAGCGTCCCAGGCGAGCGTGTCCTGGATTGTCGCAGCGAGTGGACGAAAGTTCAGTCCTGCGGCAATGGCTTTTTGACAATTGACCCGCGAGAAACCTATCATCTCGCCTGGTACCCAGAGGGGCATTTGCAGATATGGCATAACTGCATTTTCTTGGAGAAATTGCTCACTCACCCACTCAAAATGTGCGTTGCTGCCACTCTCTTCACGGCAACGCATCAAGAACTGGCGCATCGTCAAGGTGTCGGCGGGCCCTTTGGCGTTATAGATGCCGATCTGACGCGCTTCAACCATACCAATGATCCATGACGCGAGGTCGCGCACATCGATGAATTGCACCGGCTGTTCTGGATCGCCGGGTGCGAGTATCTGCCCACCCAAAGCGACGCGATGCGGCCAGTACGTGAAACGATCAGTAGGATCATGGGGTCCTACGATAAGGCCAGGACGGATGATGAGCACGCGGCCGGGTAGTGCCTGCTCCGCGTAGTGCTCACAGAGCGCTTTGCGTGCCCCATAGGTCTCCGGCGTCATTGCCTCGTTGGTGGGATCTTCCAGCTGATAGACGGGTGAGCGTTCATCAATAGATGCTACTGTATAATCGGCGTAGACTGAAGTGGTAGAGATAAAAGTATAGTGTGCAATGTTAGTGGCGAGCAATCTGGCGCTCTCTCGTACCTGGAGCGGAATTTGCCCATTAGAATCGATCACCACATCCCAGGTACGCCCCAGGAGCATCTGCAGGTCGCTATTGCGGTCACCATGCAACTGCTCCAATTGTGGAAACAGTTCGGGATGGGTGTGGCCACGATTGAAGAGCGTCACTGTATGTTGTTGCGCTAATGCCGCCTCAACGAGATAACGGCCCAGGAAACCTGTACCGCCGAAGATAAGAATCCTCATATGTTTTGCCTCTTGTTTTCTACTAGTTGTTTTCTATAAGCAAGATGTTACACGAGTTTCTATATAGGTGAGAAGAGAAAATATATGCTGACAGCATATGCTTCAGGATTGTATGAGGAAGAACTTTTCACGTTCGCAAGGGCTAGCTTGTGGTAAAATAGAGAAGGAGATATCGTTTTACCGTAATATTTTTTGCCTACACAACGTAAAATAAATACGAGCGCAACTTTTAGTCGTGGGAGGGAATATGGCAGAACTGAGCTATAAAGAGCAGCGAGAGCAGTTGGTCCTGGCGATTGAGCGCCTCTTTCAGTCGGGCGTTATGTCGCACAGCGGACATGGCAATATGAGTGTGCGCTTGCCAGAAGAGCGTATGTTGCTGATCGGTACGGGCCTGGGCAGCCAGGTCAAGCCAGAGCAGATAGCCGTCGTGACATTTGATGGCGAGCGAGTCGAGGGCGAAGTTGATCCAGCTACACGCGAAATTGTTGGCATGCACGCAGCCGTGTACCGAACACGGAAAAGCGTCAACTCCGTTATTCATACGCATTCGCCTCATGTAACGAGCTTTGCCCTGGCCTACCAACCATTGCCATGCGTATACGAGGCATTCCTGCGCTTCGGCATTACAGAGGATGTGCCTGTGGCGAAATGGGCACCACGCGGCTCACGCGAATCAATCACAAATATCATTGAGCAACTGGAAAAACATCCCACCGTGCCCGCTGTTCTATTGGGCAATCATGGCCTGCTCGCCTTCAGTAGTAGTCCCCTGGCAACGGCACAATTAATCATCATCATGGAAGAATCGGCTGAGCTTACCCTGGATGCACGCGTCATCGGCGGCGAAAAACCATTCCCACCCGATGCACTTGAGCGCGAACAAAAACATATGCAACAATTTGGCTCAAAATAACGTTTTCGATAAATGTACAAGAGTGAAATTTATCGAAAACGGCCAATACGTGCCGCTTCCTTCCTTTGTCTTTCTCGATTTAATTGAGATCATGTCTCAATTGATACCAAAACACCTTGATTTTTGCCTTATTTTTCAAATTTCTTAAAATCATGTTTTGCCTATTTTGCTTTTTGCCATTGGCAAAAAGCAAAATAGGCAAAACATGATTTTAGTATATATTTTATATCTCTTTGCTATACAAAAATATAAAAATATATACTAAAAGAAGAAAAGGAGCAAGCGCAGAAGGCACTGGCAGATGTAAAAATTCGGGATGACTCATATATGTATATAAAAAATAGAGCAGTCAGGCCTAAATATCAAATGTATAGGAGCCTGATATACTTACATTTACATTTACATTTCTATAGTGTATAAATTTAGAGAAGTATAAACTTCGAATAGACCATAGCTTTCGTAGCCTTTTATTCTTAAATACGCAGCTACTGTGAAATTGTGATTCTGGAAGAAGAATCTACGTGAGAGAGGTAAATGTATTGAAAATTCTAGTTGTGGGCGCAAATAGTGGCCTTGGTCGTCAGGTTGTTGCCCTGGCTCTAGCGGCAGGGCATGAAGTTACCGCTTTTGTGCGCAATCCAGAGACTTTCCTGGTCCAGCACGCCAATCTGAGCATAGCTCAGGGAGATATTTTCTCGCTTGAAACTGTCGAACTTGCTGTACGTGGTCATGATGCTATTCTTGCGGGCGTTGGCGTCAAACCAAGTCCGGGGAAGAAAACTACCGTCTATTCTCAAGGTGTGGCGAACCTTATCACTGCCATGGAAAAGCAGAGCGTACGACGCCTCATCTGGGTATCTACTGCCGCCATCGATCCAGAGAGCGTTGGCAAACTCGGCTTTGTCTTTGAATATATTGTTGAACCCATCTTGCTGAAAAATATCTATACTGACGTGAAGCTTTCAGAAGAGGCCCTCCAGCGTACCTCGTTAGACTGGATTCTTATTCATCCCACTCGGCTAAACGATGGTCCTCACACTGGTATCTACAAGGTAGGCGAGCATCTTCCACCCGGCTACCACGGCGAAGAGATCTCACGCGCCGATGTTGCAGATTTCATGCTCAAGCAACTCACCGATGATACTTATCTCCGTAAAGCGGCTACGGTGACCTATTAGTAATGGGGGAGATGAAGATTTCTTCATCAAACCCTTGCCATTGATATTCCAAATTGCGTTTTACTCTCGGCTCTTATGAGGAAAAGTATGGGTGGGATTGTTAAGATGTGCGGCCTGGAGAGATACTTGCTGTGAAAGGTGTAATATATGCAAGATACCACCAGCACGCCTGTTTTCAAGATCCACCCTGCGATTGGTATTGCGCGTGTGGGGTGATGCGGATGCAGATCACTATTTTGTTGGCCCGGAGACACCGGAGGTGCCTACAAACTGGGACTTCAATGCGCAACAGTTCCAGCCCTTTAAGCAAGGTGCGGCTGCGAGCTTGAGGGCAACCATCTTTGGCCGCCTGCGCAATCCTGATGCGCCTAATCCTGCCAATCAGCCAATCGGCTTTGCGATGCATGACTATGATCACCCTGACAATCCGCTCCACTTCTTATCTCTTACGCGCACACAGTATGCCCTGCTAGATCAGTGGCAACGTGGACACTTCCAGAGCGATTGGAATCCTCCGACGCTTTCCGCTCAGGAGCTGATTACTCCTGAAGGGCTTGATCGTGCGGCGTTGGAGAATTGTGCGGGCGGCGGATTTCATCCTGGTATCGAGGTGAGCTGGCTGGCGCGTAAGAAAGAGATATATAGGGAGCCGTTTCGTATCAAGCAAGGGATCACGTTGTCGCCAGGGCCCGTTAGGGTCAGCGGATATGGTCAATAAGTGGAGCACACTACACTTTGTGGTTAAAGAAGGTACCATTTATATAGAGCAGTAGAGCCGTAGCCTGTGATTGTGCCAATCGCGTAGCGACGACCCTCGTGGCAGTCGCTACGCGATTGGCGAAAAAGGTGCAATCAAGATTGACAGAGCAATATTAAGAAAAAGATCTTACCACTAATTTTTTGGTGTAAGAGGCAGAGATGTTAAGCCGACACAATAGAGACATTGTCGAACTGTGCATGTATCCACTTGCTCGCCAATAGACCGATTGGACCATGAGTATATGTCGAGTCCTTGACGCTGGCAACACTCTTTTTATCGATCAGAGCCTGAACTGTGCCACGCGCTACAACCAGAGAGAGCGTGTGCCAGGTATTCAGGCTAAAAGAGACCGTGCCCGAAGCCAGGGTTGTATCCTGAATCGTGTTGCTGGTCGTGGAAGCTTCCTTGAAGAGAGTCCAATTGCCTGTGTTGGTTATGCGCAGGTGATACCCCTCTGAAGCGCCGCTCAGCCTGACCTGGCTGACGAGATTGCCGATCAGCTCAAGATAGCCCGCTTGCTCAAGTAAGACGTCTACGCTGACATGGTAGTTGGCCCAATTAATATCACCCATGACAGTAAGGGGAGCCGTTGGTGAACCGCTATGCCAGGCAATCGGTGCAGTCGTGATGACTTGACGGAGACTCATGCCGCTGCGACCAGCGCCAGCTGGAGCCGTTTCAAAAGCGCCGTTGACATCGGAGAAGTAGCGGGCCAGCTTGCCAGCTGCATAGGTATCAAAGTTCTCACTATATGGCAGTGCTAGCCCTTTTGAGGCTGGCGAAGTCGCAGTGCCCTTGCTCTGACCAGTCGTCGTAGTAATGCTATAAACATAACCAGGCTGCACTGTCAATGAGAAAACCCCTTTATTGGGTGTTATATCCTGCTGATGCACAAAATGGTCAGCGTTATTCGCAGAATTGAAATTAGAGGCCCAGACGTGAACGGTCCCGGTAGAAAGTCCGCCCGTCACCGTGAAACTGGCCGTCTGAGCCACACTCACGCCCATCGTCTGGATAATGACGCTATAGTCCTTCCCATTGGGAGATTTGAGCGTAACATAGCTCCCATTGCTGCTATTCCCACCGAGGTAACCACAGGCACCATTGAGATACTGCCAGCCAGGCTGTGTAAACTGGGTCGTGTGAGCCATCGCCCAGATATCGCGGCCAATAACATAGTTGCCTGACCAGGGTTCCTGAGCCAGCAGCAGCCCGGCACCAGAAAAGGGCAGGGAGGGATACCAGGCCGAAGCCATGCACCAGCGAATATCGCCCGTCAGCCCTTCCGAGATATAATCATTATTAAGCGTCTGAGCGACAAACTTGTAGCCAACATCCGTTTGATACGTAGCATTTTCACTGGCCCAGAGAGGCTTGTTCAGGCTTTTTGCATCGGCTGTCGGTGGTCGTGTCGCGGGATAGTGCGATCCTACGATATCGATAGCATTATTAAATGCCGCATCGTTTTTCATATCGGTCGCCACGGCCCAGCCAGCATCGTCCGAAGCAACGATCTTCGTCGTCAAGCCATTGCTCACCAGCGCCTTTTTGAGATCCTCGTACCAGATCTTATTGTAGCCGCTCTCATTCCAGCCGCCGATATAGTCAATGTGCAAGCCATGATCCGATTTGGCATGCTGAATCCAGTTAATGATATAGGTGATGTTATCGTGTGACCAGAACGCATGTTTCGCGTCGATATCCGCGCTTGCCTGGAACCAGCCTGGAGCCCCCCATTCCAGGCCATAGAGCTTGATGTTTGGATTGCGTGCTTTCGCCTGTTCCATCAGCCACCACTCGTAGCCACGATTATAATTCTGGTCGGTGCGGCTGCGCATATGGCTTGCTTCTGCACCATTTGTCGAATTGGTATCACCACCAATTTCAACTTTGAAGATATGCAGACTGGCCCCATAGTTCGGCTTGAAGAGATAATCGAGAATCTCACCCTGCTGTTTCGCAGGATAATCAAAAAGGAGACGAGAGGTCCCACCCCCACCACTTATTGCCCCAAATCCATCAAGTGTGCCACCACTGCCTGTTCCATTTATAGTAATCGATGTTGAAATCTGTGTAGCGGCATGCACAACGTTTTCGCCAACAAGAGCAGCAGCCACCGCGCCGCTACCGAGCACCCCTAAAAAGTGACGACGATCCATGTCTTTGCTCATAAACAATGTCCTCCCTGACATAAACCATATTGATTTTTCTTATAGCCTGAAAAGTAGTGTTGTAGAGCCATATGAAGCAGTGGAGAGTTCCTTGTTTGAGCTCAATTGTGTACGAATCTTTGAGCTCTCCACTGCTTCATATAGCTCTACTAGTTATGGATGACTTGCAAGTCTTTCGCTGCTGTCGCCCATTTTTGAGATTGTTCCTGGTAAAGAAAGAGTAAATCACTACAGTCGGTTTGTCAAGCGATAAAACTTGTGCTTCCTGCGGTGAGGTAGCGGGAAGAGCTAGACTTTTAGATGCCTTTTCTAGAAAATGTTGAAGGTAAATGGTAAGGAAATAGTAGACTGTTCGCCTTCATTTGATCGATCCCGCGTAGCGACGACCCTTGTGGTTGTCGTCGTGGAACCGCCTGTAGAGCCGGGCCAGGACGACAACCACAAGGGATTGTCGCTACGCGGCCTCCCGTCAAGCGAAGATCAACAGTCTAATAGTTGTCGCGTGTTGAGATTTTCGTTAGAATAAAAGTGAATAAGCATAGTGAAGTTAAATAATAAGTAAAGAGGAAATCTCTATGGCGATGTCAATCAGAGATAATCTAGTTGCTAAGACGGTAGCAGAGACTCCGATGGAGCGCAACGATGTCGGTCACCTTGCTTTTGTTATTACGGTCGATGGGCGACAGATGCAGGCGTATCAAGGGCAGTCCATCCTGAGTGTGGCGAATGATAATGGGATCGTTGATATCCCTAATCTGTGCAATGATGAGAAGCTGGAGCCGACGTCCGCGTGTCGTATGTGTCTGGTGCATATCGCAGGGCTTGAGCGCCCGCTTCCTTCCTGCAATACGCCAGCGGAGCCCGGTATGATCGTGACGACGAATTCGGATGAGCTCTTCCACATCCGTCGCACAAATCTGGAGATGATGCTCTCAGATCATAACGCCTATTGTCAGCCGCCATGTCAGGTTGACTGCCCCACGCACATTGATATTCCCGGTTACCTTGAGCTGATCGCGCAAGGATCGATGAAGGAGGCGGCTCGCCTGGTGAAAGAGGTGTTGCCGTTCCCTTATATTCTTGGCTTGACGTGTCCCGCTCCTTGCCAATCGGCCTGCCGCCGTGCACTGGTCGATGAAGAGATTGCTATCTGTCGCATGCACGGGCATGCCGCTGAGACTTGTTTGCTTGATCCTCCACTGCCTTATGTGCAAGATCCGCCGACGGGCAAGAGGATTGCGATTGTTGGAGCTGGTCCGGCTGGCCTTGCTTGCGCATATTATCTGGCGTTGCGTGGGCATTCTGTGAAGATCTTTGATATGCAGCCGCAGGCGGGCGGCATGTTGCGCTATGGTATCCCTGAGTATCGCTTGCCCAAGGATATGATGGATCGTGAGATTGCTCATGTCTGGCAGTTGGGCGTGGACTTGCAATGCAATATGAAGCTTGGCCGTGACTTTGAGGTCGATGATCTTTTCGCGCAAGGCTTCGATGCCGTCTATCTCGCGATTGGATGCTGGACGAGCAATCAGATGAAGATTCCGGGCGAGGATGCGGAAGGTGTCGTCAATGCCATTAAGTTTCTCTATGATAAGGTTGAGGGCAAGCCGGTTCCGGTAAAAGAAGGCGATGAAGTTGTGGTCATTGGGGGCGGTTTTACGACATTTGATTGTACTCGTACCTCGCTACGCCTGGGTGCCAGGGTGCACACGACCTATTACCGCAGTTGGGACGATATGAACGCAACGCTTGAAGAGCGCGAAGATGGTATGGCCGAGGGCACAAATTTGCAGCTTCGGGTCTCGCAGCAGCGTGTTCTCGCGGAAAATGGCAGGGTGACAGGTATAGAATATGCGCGTACAAAGCCGGGTGAGCCGGACGCTAGTGGCCGTCGTCGTCCTGTGCCAATCCCTGGTTCCGAGTTTGTCATTAAGTGTAATACGGTTATCCCGGCCATAGGTCAGGCCGTTGATATGAAAGTGCTCGATGAGCGATCTGGCGTGAAGTGGTCGAAGCGCAAGACAATCCAGACCAATCCGTACAATTTTATGACCGACCGCAACGGCGTCTTTGCGGGCGGTGATGCTCAATTAGGGGCCAGCACGATCATCGAGTGTATCGCGCAGGGAAAACTTGGTGCCCGCTCTATCCACGCGTTCCTGATGGGCGAGGATATGAACGAGGTGGCCCGCCGCTTGGAGTTGGAAGAGCGCCGCCCGGATCTCTTCGACATCGTGCCATATAAGCCGGTTGAGCCAAAGGTGAAGATGCCGATGTTGCCTTATGCGCAACGTGAGCGCAGCTTCGAATTGATCGAGATGGGTTATCTCCAGGAGCAGGCGCAGCGCGAAGCTGCCCGTTGTCTGCAATGTGCCTGCCCGGCCGCCGGTCAGTGCGATCTGCAGAAATATAGTATCGAGCATGGCCTGGCCGACAATCGTTTCCACGATGGCGAGCCGCACGACTATCATGACTACGAGGTGGACCTCTCGCATAGCTTTATCTTGCGTGATCCCAATAAATGCATCAATTGCACCCAATGTGTACGCGTCTGCCATGACGTTATCGGTCCTGACTGCTATGGTATGTTTGGCAAGGGGTTTGATACTATTGTGGCAACGCCGTTCAACGTCAGCTTGCACGATACTGATTGTGTCTCTTGTGGTGCTTGCGTACAGGTTTGCCCGACCGGCTCGCTTATGATGGCTGAACGCTTTCTATCGCGCTATGCTTTCGCGTTGGATCGCTGCATCTTCTGTGGCGATTGCGTCGAAGTGTGTCCACATGGTGCGCTTGGCGAGACTCCCAATTTCGAGCTTTCTTTCTTTAAGCGTTTCGGTGAAGATATCACCTTGGAGAAAAATGATCTGGCTAACGCTCAAAACTATCTGGTGCGCCAGCGCCTGCCGCGTGGCAAGAAGGATTTGCCGGTGATGAGCCCGGTGGTGCGTCCATTGCCTGCACGCGGTATGCGCGAGTAATATTAAAGATGAATGCTCATCCACGCCGCCCGCTTGAATCTGCGTCGCGCGGGCATGCATCCTTTAACGAGGGTGCAGCGTCATGGGCAGGCCATGGCGGGGGCGAGTTGCCACCGACACCTGCAGTTCAACTGGATGACCAGGAACGAGGTGGAGGGAGTAACGCTGGGCAACAGTTGCCAGGACGAGCTGCGCCTCCATCATGGCGAGGCTATTGCCGATGCACAGGCGTGGCCCACCTCCAAAGGGAATGTAGGCATAGTGCGGACGATGAGCCGAGCGTTCTGGGGTGAAGCGGTCCGGGTCGAAGTGCTCTGGCTCCTCCCAGAATGCTGGGTGCCGATGTACCATGTGCGCCATCAGGAAGATCAGGCTGTTGGCCGGAACGGGATAGCCGCCGATCTCGTCGTCGGCGATGGCGTGACGGATGATGAAAAAGGCTGGCGGGTAGAGCCGCATGGCCTCCTGAATCACGTTACGCGTGTAGGGGAGGTCGCCCAGGCGGTCAACGGTTGGGATCTGTCCGCCCAGGACGCGATCCACCTCGTCATGGAGGCGCTGCTCCACCTCGGGATGCTGGGAGAGGAGATAGCAGATCCAGGTGAGGGTGGCAGATGTGGTCTCATGCCCAGCAAGGAGGAGGGTCATCACCTCGTCTCGCACCTGCTGATCGTTCATTCCCTCGCTGGTCTGCTCATCTCGTGCCAGGAGCAACATCGAGAGCAGGTCCCCCGTCTCCACGGGCGATTCGGCGAGGTGTTTACGCCGCTGGCTGATAAGCTCATAGACCACCTGGTTCAGCGTCTGTAGCCCAGCTTGCAGACGACGGTTGCGCGGTGTAGGCACCCAGAGCGGGGGAAATGGAACGAGGACATAGTGCGTGAGCTGAGGCAGCATCGTGGTAAAAGTGTGACCGACCATATCTACATCACTACTCAGGTCCAGGTTGAAGAGCGTCAGGCCAGCGATGCGTAGTGTGAGGCGCGTCATCTCCGTCTCAATATCCAGCGGTTGCGAACCTGCGTTCTGCCAGCGTTCGAGCATAGCCAGTGTCGCGTCGGTCATGACCGTGCCGAAGTGCGCTAGGCGCTTGTGGTGGAATGCGGGCTGCATGAGCCGTCGCTGATGTAGCCAGGACTCGCCATTGTTGGTGAAGAGTCCGTTGCCGAAGAAGGTACTGAACGAGTTCAGCAACGATGACTGTTTGTCGTAGTTGCGATGATGATCGTGCATGACGTACTTCACAGCGTCGGGGTGGTAGAGCAAATAGCCGGGCCACAACAAAAAGCGGACACGAACAAGGTCTCCATAGCGCCGCCACATTTTGAAGGTAAAGCCCTCAGTATCGTGCGCCATCGCAGGCGCACTCCCAAATGGTGGGAGGCTGCGCGGGCCAGGAACTTTCCTCGGCCCCCCTCCTGGCTTCGTTTCTGGTGCGGTAGGGATCATTTGTGACATGGATGAAACTCCTTCTGTAAAGAACCGTCTTCTTCCTGCTGAACCTACTGAGCTATAAGAGAGAAAGATTCTCGCAGTCTTATGTCTCGCGTCCTCATGCCTGATGACAAACCAAATGAGGATGCGAGACATAAAACCACCTCCTCTAAGTCCTTGCAGAAGATGTCGCAGTGGACGATGGCTGTGCTTGCCCTACGATGCTCTCTGAGCGTGAGAAGAGAAGAGAACCAGCCCAGGCCAGCCCCAGCATGAACAGGATGGTTGCGAGACTCCCGATCAGGGAGACAATCACGTTAAGGCCAAGGACCGCGGCTGGACTGAGCATGCCCCCAATGATCACCAGAATGCCTGCCAGACGCGGAAAGACTCCAGCTCGAATGATGGAGATGCCCAGCAAAATGGTTCCCAGGAAGAGGAGGATGCTGCCTCCCAGACCAAAGAGAATAACCGTCGAGAAACTGTCTTGAATGACAGTTGAGCCCCTGGGAGCCAGGTATGGCAGAACCGACATAAAGAAAAAGCCAGCGACGACGTAAAGGAAAAGAAAGCCGAGGAACGTCAGAACAAAGCCAAGCAGTCCGACAAACCCGGTATGCTGCGCCTGACGCAAGTAGAGTCCAGGCAGCCCGAACAAGAAGAAGATGCCGCTGATAAAGCTCATAATCCATAAGGGACCCCAGGCAGCGCTCATGACGGCACTGGGGGGGACGGTCGGGCTCGTATCTGGGAAAATCAACGTGGTGGCTACATTTGCAATAATACCGAGGATTGCGGCAAGCATGAGAACTATGCCGCTCAGACGAGACAGTGTGGTAGAAGACATAATTTCTTTCTCCTTGTTTAGACATGTATGTAAGCTTCTCGCGTCACATCACAAGTCTAGCGTGTGAGGGTTGAGAATGCGCCGTCAGAACTGAGGGATCTTTTCGGCACGAGGAGAGGGAGCTCGGCGGCGATGCCCTATCAGTTTTGACGGGGAGACTGGCGCGGGAAGAGAGCATACCGGATGAACGCGCGCGAGAAGCTAGCTCGTCTTCTGGGTGCTGTCAGTCACATGGAGAAGGCGAACGTCTCTGAGAATGAGGAGATCTTACGCCAGGTGGTGCTCGATAGCATAGCGAGTTGCCGCACTGCGGGAGGATACACCCAGTTTGCTGTAGATCGAGCGCACATGAAAATTGACCGTAACCACGCCGATGACGAGCTGTTTGGCAATCTGGGCACTGGTCAACCCTTGGGCGAGGAGGCGTAGCACCTCCAATTCACGCACAGTGAGGCCAGCATGAGACTGAGGGGCAACGGCTGCCGAGGATGTGGTCGCGAGAGGAGGCTTTGGTGCTGGCATCGGTTCCAGGCTGAGCAGGATATGTTCTGGTGTCATGGTTCGTCCTTGAGCCCAGGCGGCATCAAAAGCCTGCTCTCCCAGTTGTGTGCGCACAGATGTGATGGTGAACTCGTGCATAGCTTGCAAAAAGGATGGCTGAGGCGTTCCGATGGCCTCACGTACCGCCTGGGCGGTACCCATGAACCAAACTGCCCGGACAGGCTCTCCCTGTGCTGCCGCCACGGCTGCTAATCCCTCCAAACTCCAGGCGCTAGTCCATTTGTTGTCCAGCTCAAGGGAAAGCTTCAAGCTTTCCTCAAGCAGCGCACGAGCTGCTGGAGAGTCACCTTCACCCAACGATATGAGCCCCTGGGCAGCAAAAACTTCTGCCATACGTCCCCGCCCTCCCGCCTCTTTGAAGAGCGGCTGGCTCTCCTCTAACAGTGATCGGGCCTTGACCATATCCCCTTGCACCCCGGCCACTATTCCCAGGAAGAGGAGCGAGAGAGCGAGGTTGCGCTTGTAACCCACCTCCCTGGCGACGGCGAGGCATTCCTCAAGGCAGTCGTGTGCTCGTGCAAGATTGCCCTCAAAGAGCAGTACCATTCCCAGCACCATAAGTGAGGTGGCATAGCTCTGGACATCGCCTGCCTCTTTGGAGCGTACCTGGCTTTCCTCCAGCAACGCATGTGCCTGTGCATAGTCGCCTTGAAAAAACAGCACATTGGCTAGAACATAGAGGACGGGAACACCGTCAACCGGTTCACCTACCTCCCTAAAGAGGGCCAGCGCTTCCTCAAGCAGTGAGCGTGCCTGTGTATAGTTGCCCCTCATCATCGCAGCATATCCCCAGATCACATATCCCCAGATCAAGAGTACGGCTGCGCTGCCCTGGCGATCTCCCAGTTCTCGGTGCAGCGCCAAACCCTCCCTGCACCACGCCTCAGCCTGACCGAAGTCGTCTTGAAAGCATGCTATCCGTCCAGCACCGATGAGCGCTTTCGCTCGCCCGGCTGATCTGACTCCACGACTGATCGAGAGGACTCGCTCCAACCAATGCCGTCCTTCGCTCACATACCCACGTATCTCCCAGAACTGCGCCAATGTGCCACCCAGGCGCAAAGCCAACTCGCTCCTGTGCGCGTCTGAGCACCAGCTGAGTACTGCACGCAGGTTGTCATGCTCCCGTTCGAGTCGCTCGAACCAGCTAATCTGCTGTGGGCCGCTCATTTGCGGCTCGGCCTGCTCTGCTAGCGCCAGATAGTAGGTCGCGTGCGCCTCGCGTATGGCTTCCACTTCCCCACCTGAAGCAAGCATCTCCAACCCATATTCGCGGATCGTCTCCAGCATGAGCAGGCGAGACTGCTCTCCTTCTTGCGCTGTCTGCTGCACCAGACTCTTGTCGAGAAGCGAAGTGACGCCGTTCAGTACCAGGCTAACCAGACCTGCAGAAGCATTCTCAGGAGTACCACAGATGACCTCGGCGGCTTCCAGGGTGCAGCCACCGGCGAAGACCGAGAGAGCGCGGAAGAGCTTCTGCTCTTCTACATCAAGCAGGTTATAGCTCCACGCAATGGTGTTGCGTAAGGTCTGCTGCCGCAGAGGAAGATCACGTGTGCCTTGAGTCAAGACGTGCAGTCGGTGATTCAATCTCATGAGCAGTGCCTGTGGTGGGAGCAGCTTGATGCGAGCTGCCGCCAGTTCGATGGCCAGCGGCAATCCATCGAGGCGGAGACAGATCTCAGCAATGGTCGCTGCATTGTCTGTCGTCACATGAAAATCGGCTTGGATGGTTCGTGCCCGTTGCAGAAACAGGTTCACTGATGGAACGTGTGTGAGCGATTTGTCATCTGGGAGGTGCTTGAGGTCTGGAAGCGCGAGAGGTGGGACAACACATTGGTGTTCGCCACGCAGGCGCAATACTTCACGGCTCGTCACAAGGAGCTTGAGATCAGGGCAGGCTTCCAACAGTTCGGCAAGCAGTGGCGCTGCTGCGATGACATGTTCAAAGTTGTCTAGAACGAGGAGCCGTTGCTTGTCGCGTTGCGAGGTCTTGAGCAGATCCAGCAAGGGCAGCGATCCACTCTCCATGAGTCCCATACTGTGAGCGATGGCCGCGACGACGAAGGCGGGATCGCTGAGGGGAGCCAGGGAGATAAAGAAGACGCCATCGGCGAAGTCGTGTACCAGCTCCCTGGCAACCTCAAGCGCCAGGCGTGTCTTGCCTACGCCCCCTGTACCAGTGAGGGTGAGCAGGCGCACATCTGGGCGTAAGAGTAACGCCTTGATCGCCTGCACCTCCTGCTCACGGCCAATCAGCGGAGTGAGCGGTACAGGGAGAACATAGGTGACAAGCTGGGCTTTGTCACCCGGAGATGGCTCTGGAAAAACGATGAGATTGTCCTGCATATCCGGTCCGCTCTCTCCATCACGTCCACGCGCTGGTTTCAACTGCCTGTTGCAAATCGTGCTTAAATATATAATTTGGTGGTGTCTAATGAATGAGTCATGCCCCGGGCCAATCGATGGAGCGGAATCGACTCAGCCATCGTGCGCTTATTGTTTCCTCAAGTGTATAGTAGCAGAAATCAATAGCTGTGTCTAGTTGATGCAATGTGTAGCAGGGCGTTCCAAATTTCCTGGCTGAGGGACAAAAGAAGAGATTTCCTTGTAGAATACAAAAGCTACGAGGAAATCTCGTGTGGACTATATAACATTGAGGGTCAAGAAACCATCCGAGTAAGAAAAAGCTATCCAATCCCCTCAGCAATTTCCTGTCCCATCGGATTCACCGCGTTCCATTCCGTAGCAGTCAAGCGACGACCTGTTATCCCTTTTGACTCATCTGAGGCGAGAAACACAGCAGGAGCTTTCATGATTTCTGGCTGGAGCAAGCCTGCCCGCACGTTTTCGGGCGTGCCAGAAGGGAGCATCCCGGTGTTGGTCGGGCCACCTGGCAGTAAAATATTGACACGAATACGAGCAGTGGCAAGATCGTGTGCCCATATAGCAGAAGCAGACTCCAGTGCCGCCTTCGACGGCCCATAGGGAGAAAAACTGCGCCGCTTCATCGTCTCATGGGTCGTACTGATATTGATGATACTTCCTTGACGCTGCTGACCCATCATGCGTGTAACGACAGCACGTGCCATGTAGAATGGCCCGTTAACATTGGTTTCAATGACCATGTGCCAGCTCGAAGGCTCTACATCCCAAAAGCTAGATGATCCTGTCTTTATTCCGCGACCGGCATTGTTCACCAGGATATCGATCTGCCCAAAGCGTTGGATGGTCTGATCGACGACCTGTTCGCATGCTTGCGGATCAGTCACATCAGCGAGAAGTGGGAGCACCTGCTCAGACCAGCCCTGCTGTACAAAGTGATCGAGTTCGGCTTGTCCCCGGGCAGCCGTTATGGTCACCGATGCCCCTTCCTGGAGATATGCTTCTGCAATTGCTCGTCCTATCCCTCGTCCAGCTCCAGTCACAATCGCAATTTTGCCATCTAACTTGCCCACTTTTATACCCCTTTTTATTCTTTATAACCTTATTCCAGTTTTATTCTATTATGGTTCTATTATGCTAATACCCCTTATGTAGACAAAAATGGACCAATTTTGAGAAAGAATTTATTGGAAATGCATCTTTCCTGATATTTTATCGCATGGCCCTGTTTAGTCTACTAGTACCATTATATAAAACACCGGAGCACAGCTGAAAGTTGCAACAACCTGGATATTCTCTATCATATGCAGAAAAAGTATATCGAAGTCAAGCAATAGATGCGCTATTTTGATGCTCAGTACGACCAGGCCCTTGATCTGATTTTAACTGGGCAATGTTCTTTCTGTTTATTAGAATTGGAAAGCCCTGAAGAGGGTCCGGTGGTGCTTGCATAGATTTCTAGATGTGCGTATAATTTGTTAGTGGCTTGACTCTGTCTTCTGTCTGTCTGTCTGTGCTGGCAATTCGAAACAAAGGAGTTTCGGGCGGCAAACTGTCTGGAAGGGAACGCCTCCCTCTCCCGTTTCTGCACTCAGTCTGCTTTACGTCCCCTCAACTCCTATCATCTGTCTGTGTCTTTTCTGTACGCAAGGAAGCGTGTAGAGAGCATTAAATGCAAAGGAGCATTTTTCGATGCTAACTGAACCGCGCATCATTAAATTTTTTGAAACCACGCTCCGCGATGGCGAGCAGACTCCGGGTGTGAACTACTTCCCGGAGGAGAAGCTGGCGATTGCGCAGGCGTTGGCCGATATGGGTTTTGACACGCTTGACTGTGGCTTTGCGGTCTCTTCGCCCTCCGAATTTGATTGCATCCATCTGATCGCCGAAAATGTCCGCAATGCCGAGATCTGCTCGATTGCTCGCACCCGTCTCGCCGACATTGATCGAGCGTGGGAGGCGGTGCAGGATGCCGAGGTCCCCGTTATTCATCCCTTTATCAGTACCTCGCCGCTCCATCGCCAGGTCAAATTGGGCAAGACGCGTGACGAGGTGCGTGAGATGGCCCGTGTGGCGGTGGCGCATGCATATGGCTATACCGAGAACGTCGATTTTGCCTTCGAGGATTCGACGCGTACAGAATACGACTTCCTCCTGGAGATGTGTGAGGCTGTGCTTAAAGAGGGCGCTCGCTTCATCTCGATCTGTGATACCGTGGGCATTGCGCTCCCCTGGGAATTCGGCAAGCTGGTCGCGGATGTCAAGCAGGAGTTTCCGCAGGCGCGTATCTCTGTGCATTGCCATGACGATCTTGGTCTTGCGGTCGCCAACGCTATCGAGGGTCTGCGCAACGGCGCGGAACGTGTCGATACGTGTATGAACGGTCTGGGTGAGCGGGCCGGCAATGCGGCCAGCGAAGAGGTGATTATGGCGATCCGCACACGCTCGGCTGATCTTAATCTGGATGTGCATGTCGATACGAGGAAGATAATACCGACGAGCCGCCTGGTGGCGAGGCTCTCCGGCATGAGTGTGCAGTGGACGAAGTCGGTGGTTGGTCAGAATGCCTTCTCGCATGGCGGCGGTATCCATCAGGATGGTGTGCTCAAGGATGTCCGTACATATGAGATTATGACGCCCGAATCTATTGGCTTGAGTCCGGCTGAGCGTCGTATGCATGTGGGAAAACTTTCGGGTCGTGCCGCACTTGCAGCTCAGATGCACGAACTGGGGTACGCGATGGAAAAAGAGCAGTTGAACCGCGCATTTGCGATGGCGAAGTTGCTGCTCGGCAAGAAGAAGGTGTTGGAGGAGATGGATCTGCGTTATATTGCTGAAGCGGCTACCGTAAAAGAAAATTGAGATCACACGCTACGGAGACATGATTATGCCAAAGACGATGTTTGAAAAGATCTGGGATGCCCACGTGGTGCGCGATGTGGCGGGCGAGTTGACCGTACTGTATATTGATCGCCATCTTGTTCACGAGGCGACCTCGCCCCAGGCTTTCGCGGGCTTGCGTACAGCTGGACTTCCCGTCCACCGTCCCGATGCTACGGTTGCCGTCCTCGATCATAATGTGCCTACGGTCAACGGACGACGCATGCTTGATGTGGTGGATCAGGAGAGTACGCTCTGCATTACCACGATGGAGCAGAATGCACGCGACTTTGGTCTAACCCTGTACGATATGGCCGACGCGCATCAGGGTATTGTGCACATCATCGGCCCCGAACTCGGCCTCACGCTGCCCGGCATGACGCTTGTGTGTGGCGACTCACATACCTCAACGCATGGCGCTCTCGGTGTCTTTGCCGTCGGTATCGGCACCAGCGAGGTAGAGCATGTCCTGGCGACGCAATGCCTGCTACAGACCAGACCCAGGACCATGAATATCCGCATTGAGGGTACGCTTGCGCCCGGCGTCACAGCCAAAGATGTCGCCCTCGCCATGATCGGCAAACTCGGTACCGGTATCGGCACCGGTCATGTCATCGAATTCAGCGGCTCAACTGTGCGTGCACTCTCAATGGAGGGTCGCATGACGCTGTGCAACATGGCTATTGAGGCGGGCGCACGTGCAGGCATGGTTGCGCCCGATGAGACGACGTTCACCTATATCAAAGGTCGCCTCTTTGCTCCCAAAGGTGAGCTTTTCGAGCAGGCGCAGGCGGACTGGCGACAGCTTGCCAGCGATCCCGACGCACAATTTGACGCATCCTATGAGATCAACGTCGCTGATCTGGCACCCCAGGTAACATGGGGCATCAATCCTGGCATGGTCTCCGATGTTACCGCTACGGTGCCCGATCCTGCTGCCGAGCGTGATCCTTTGCAGCGTCAGAGCTACGAGCGTGCATTGCAATATATGGGTTTACATGCCGGGCAGAAGATCAGCGATATCAGACTGGATACCGTCTTTATCGGCTCCTGCACCAATTCGCGCCTGGAGGATCTGCGTATGGCGGCTCACTATGTCAAGGGCAAGCATGTTGCTGCTCATGTGCGTGCGATGGTCGTGCCGGGCTCGATGCAGGTGCGCCGTCAGGCTGAAGAAGAAGGGCTGGCCGACATCTTCCGTGCAGCCGGTTTTGAGTGGCGCGAGGCTGGCTGTAGCATGTGTATTGCAATGAATGGGGATCGCCTGGCCGAGGGTGAGCGTTGCGCCTCGACCAGTAACCGCAACTTCGAGGGACGCCAGGGACGTGGGGGACGCACCCATCTTGTCAGCCCCGCGATGGCCGCCGCCGCAGCTATCGCTGGACATTTTGTGGATATACGGGGTCTGTAGTGTTCTGTCAAACTTCATTGCCGTGCCCCTGTGGGGTGGCTACGCGGGATCGATCCCAATTGCCATCAACGTAAGCATTGATGAGCTTATTGAGCGAGAAAAAGCAAGGCACGGTTATTGCATTTTTCATGCAATATGCTCTGAAACCTATAGGTGCCAATTTATTGTGCACATCCCGGCTTCAGCCGGAGGGTTCCACAAAACGTGCTTCTATACACAAAATTTCACCTATCTCTTTTGCTCAAATTACAGACATCGCCCCTTTTGATGCTAAAAATATAGAACACATGTGAATTATTCGGCTTGGAAAGGCAAAGCGAACGTTTCGTGTATTAGGAAGTTACGTGGTGCTCTCCGGCTGAAGCCGGGATGTGCACAATAAATTGGCACCTATAGATTCCAGATGTTTCATGGGCAAAAGCGATGTCTGCGTCATGTTTCTCATCCGAAATAAGCTCAGCAATTCTTAAGTTGATGGCAATTGGTGCCAATTTATTGTGCATACCCAAAGGGCACACAGCAGGCCGGCTTCAGCCGGAGGGTTTCACAAAACATGCTTATACACACAAAAGTTTACATAGCTCATTTGCATAAAATACAAGTATCGCGACTTTTGACGCTGAAACTGTGGAACTGCTGTGTGTTTTTCGGGCTGGAAAGGCAAAGCGAACGTCTCATGTATAAGGAAGTTCCGTGGTGCTCTCCGGCTGCCGTGCCCCTTTGGGGAAGCCGGCCTGTGCACAATAAATTGGCACCTATATGTTACAGATGTTTTACGTGTAAAAACGATGCTTGTGTCACCTTTCCCATTCAAAATAAGCCAGCAATTCTTACGTTGATGGCACTTACGGTGCACGATAAATCGGCCCGCAACAGTCTAGTAGTTTTCTACTGTAACCAGAGCAAGTAAAGGGAGAGAGCGCGAACATGGAACCATTTACAACGCATATGGGGCTGGTGGCTCCTCTGGACCGAACCAACGTCAACACGGACGAGATCACACCGGCCCGTTTCCTCAAGACAATCAAGCGCACAGGTTTTGCCAATGTGCTCTTCGCCAACTGGCGTTTCCTCAACGATGGTGTACCCAACCCTGATTTTATGCTCAATAGGCCACGCTACCAGGGTGCAAGTGTACTGCTAACGGGCGACAATTTTGGCTGTGGCTCCTCGCGTGAGCATGCGCCCTGGGCCATACGCGAGTTCGGTTTTCGCTGCATCATCGCCCCCAGCTTTGCGGACATCTTCTACAACAACTGCTTCAACAACGGCATCCTGCCCGTGACGCTTGATGCTGCAATCGTACAAGAGCTCTTTGCCCAGATTGAGGCCACTGAAGGCTACAAACTCAGCATCGACCTGGCGGCTCAATCCGTTATACTGCCTGACCAGCGTGTATTGCATTTCGAGATCGACCCGTTCAGAAAACAGTCCTTGCTCGCTGGCCTGGATAATATCGGCTGGACGCTCTCGCATGCCGACGAGATTCGTGCATACGAAGAGCGCCGCAAGCACGCGGCCCCCTGGCTCTTTGCTTGCTATGGGAGCGCGTTAAGCGCTGATGACGCTGTGGGGTAGCCATCGCCATCGTGCCCCAATAGATATTAAATAATCGTGCCCCAATAGATATTAAATATAAGAAGGGGGTGGGCTTTTCTCACTCAAAGTGAGCTCAAAATTTTACATTGACATGTATTGTACATGATAAATCGGCATCCTCTAGAGCGTCAGTCAAGTAATGCCATCTAAGGTTTCAAGGTGACTTTAGCAGATACTCGTTGAGCTCGATAATGCTAGAGCTTATTCGCTGGCTTTCGGTTACTTGATCGACGCTCTAGCGTCTTTAATAAGGTTTGTAAAACTTATCCATCTGCCAGCGTTCAGGATTATTGTGGATATACTGGCGTGTAGCGTTCAATTGTCTCTCCGTAAGAAGGAGCGATTCAAATGTGTCAGGTTGCCAGGCAAACCACGGCTTGTCTGGTGATGTACGGATCAAGCGGGTGGTGACAGCCTTAAATGAACGTACAATCTCCCAACTTGGTTGACGTTTATCCTCATTTTCTTCGTCAAGTTCAACTAATTCAATGATCATATGAACATGGTTTGGCATACATACAAATGCATCGAGTTTGACATGGGGGAAACGCGCGGGAAGAGAGTTCCAAACGGATCGAGCAATCTCGCCGCGAGGACTGAGGTGCATATGCGCATCGATGACCTTGCCAAAGCAGAGTTTATGTCCGAGCGTGCAAATGGTATTACAGTAGAAACCAGGTTGGCTATAATCATAATCGGGGATGCGCTTTGTCATCATCTTCCTACCTTCATCTTCCCACACTATTTCACTGCACAACATGAAAAGAGATAAAACATATAATTAGTATGCCAAATAATAGAGATATATTCAATGTTGCAATGTAATGATAGGATGAATGGGTGATATATGATATGAAGTGAATAAAAGTATAGGTACCGATTTATTGTGCAGCGTAAGTACCATCAATATAAGAAAAGATGAGTTTATTTTGAGTGAGAAATATGTTGCAAAAATCGTATTTGCTCGTAAAACTCCTGAAATATATAGGTGCCAATTCATTGTGCACAGACCGGCTTCAGCCGGAGAGTTCCACAAAACGTACTTATACACGCAAATGTTCGATTTGAATTTACAGCCCGAAAAACATAAATCTGTTCCATGCTTTCATCGATAAAAGGAGCAATACATGTAATTTGCGTACATAAGATAGGTGAACATCAGTGTGTATAAGCACGTTTTGTGGTTCACTCCGGCTGAAGCCGGTCTGTGCACAATAAATTGGCACCAATTGCCATCAATGTAATAATTGATGAGTTTATTCTGAGTAAGAAGTGTGATGCAAACATTGTTTTCCCGTAAACTACACTGAAATATATAGACGCCAATTTATTGTGCACCGTAAGTGCCATCAATGTAAGAATGGATGAGCTTATTGAGCGAGAAAAAGCAAGGTACGGTTATGGATTTTTCATGTAAAACATGCTGTAACCTATAGGTGCCGATTTATCGTGCACACACCGGCTTCAGCCGGAGGGTGCTACAAAGCGTGCTTCTATACATAAAAGTTTACATAGATTATTTGCATAAATTACATGTATCGCTCCTTTTGGCAATGGCAATGTGGAATATGGGCAAGTTTTTCGTGCTGGAAAGTCAAAGCGAACATTTCGTGTATAAGGAAGTTCCGTGGAACCCTCCGGCTGAAGCCGGTATGTGCACAATGAATTGGCACCTATATATTATAGAGTTTATACGAGCAAAAACGATGTTTGCGTCATATTTCTCATCCGAAATAAGCTTATCCATGCTTACGTTGATGGCACTGACGGTGCACAATAAATTGGTACCTATAGGCTTCGGTGTGTTTTGCACGAAAAATACAATAAGCATACCTTTCTTTTTCTCGCTCAATAAACTCATCAATTCTTAGGTTAATGGTAATTATGCACGATAAATCGGCACCTATAGGTTTCGGCGTATTTTGCATGAAAAACGCAATAACCGTGCCTTGCTTTTTCTCGCTCAATAAGCTTAGCAATTCTTAAATTGATGTGTTGTCAACGCCATACAGACCAGTTTTTGCCCGTCGCCAGCGTAATACATCAGGCACTTGCGGCTTAAAGAGAAATACACTATACTCTTGCTAGAAGACTCCATTCTACATCGAGGAAGGATATCATCAAACCTATGCAACTGCCGCCTGCACCAATTGAAGTCTTCTGCTCCTATGCCGATGAAGACGCCTCCTTCCAGGAGTCACTCGAACGGCACCTGAGTATGCTACTCCATTCGAAGAGCATCGTCATCTGGCATCGACGTAAGAGTACGGCGGGCGGCGACTGGAAACACGAACTCGATGATCATTTAAATACCGCATCCCTCATTTTGCTACTGATTAGCCCCGATTTTCTGGCCTCTGAGCACGTCTATAAAGTCGAACTGCAACGTGCTATGGAGCGTCACAGAGCCGGGGACGTACAGCTTCTCCCCATTTTGCTGCGTCCATGTAATTGGCAAGGCGCTCCCTTTGCATCCCTCCAGATGCTGCCACGCAATGGCATCCCACTGGAGGGATGGGAACATCGCGATGCCGGCTTTACAGAGGTGGTCAACGAGATCCGCAAGGTGCTGCACACGCTCCCCGCATTGACGCTGCGTACACCTCCTTCCACAGCCCCTACGATCTGGCAGGTCCCCTATCCGCGTAATCCAGTCTTTACCGGGCGTGAGCAGATCCTGACGCAACTCGCCGAGACACTACAGACGGGAGAAGCGACCGCACTCTCCCAGCCACAGGCCATCAGTGGGCTTGGTGGGATAGGCAAGACACAGATCGCCGTGGAGTACGCGCATCGACACCGCCAGGACTACAAGGCGGTGTTGTGGACGCGTGCGGATACCCGCGAGGCGCTCATCTCTGGCTATGTGGAGATCGCTGGCACGCTCAACCTGCCACAAAAGGACCAGCAGGATCAGACCATAATCGTCGATGCAGTCCTTCAATGGCTCAAGACGCAGACATCGTGGTTACTGATTCTCGATAATGCCGACGACCTGGGGATCGTGCGCGAGTTTCTCCCTTCTCCTCTTGCTGGTCATATCCTGCTCACGACCCGTGCCCAATCGGCGGGCAGACTGGCTAAACGAATAGAGGTGAGGACAATGGATACGGATGCCGGAGCATTGTTGCTCTTGCGTCGTGCCGACCTGATCGCACCAGATGCGTCATTGGAGACCGCTTCACCTTCAGACGTAGCCCTGGCGAGAGCAATCACGCATGAGCTTGGTGGGCTGCCTCTCGCCCTCGATCAAGCGGGTGCCTATATCGAAGAAATCCCCTGTAGCCTCTCAGAGTACCAGGCCCTCTACCGCACGCACAAAACCAAACTCCTCAACGAGCGCCGAGGACTGATCAGCGACCATCCCGAACCGGTAACCACCACCTGGTCGCTCTCCTTTCAGAAGGTGGAGCAGCAGAACGCGGCAGCAGCGGACCTCCTGCGCTTCTGTGCGTATCTGGCCCCTGACGCGATCCCTGAAGAGATCATCGTCACAGGAGCAGAGCATCTTGGGCCACTGCTGCAACCGTTGGGAGATGACCTCCTCGACCTTTCACAACGCTCTGGCTATCCTGGGAGCATATTCTCTCGTCCATCGTGATGTCAGCGCGAAAACGCTGAGTGTGCATCGATTAGTGCAAGCCGTGCTCAAAGATCAAATGGATGAGCAGAATGAGAGAGAATGGACCGAGCGAACCGTGCGTGCTATCGAGGTCGCCTTGCCTCCCGTCGAGCATGGACGTTGGCCCTGGTGGGAACGAATCCTGGCGCATGCCCTGGCGTGTGGAGAATTGATTGAGCATCAGCATGTGCATGTTGCCGCAGCGGCTCTCCTCTTGCAGCAGACCGGGTGGTATCTCGTGGAGCGTGCTCGTTACCGTGAGGCGGAACCGCTACTAAAGCAGGCCCTCCAGATCAGTGAAGAAGTGCAAGGAGCAGAGCATCCCGACACGGCAACGAGCCTGAACGATCTGGCAGGATTGTACGAGAGTCAGGGGAAGTATGCGGAGGCGGAGCCGTTGTATGTGAGAGCGCTAAAGATCAGGGAGGAGCAGTTAGGAGGAGAGCATCCCGACACGGCAACGAGCCTGAACGATCTGGCAGGATTGTACGAGAGCCAGGGGAAGTATGCGGAGGCGGAGCCGTTGTATGTGAGAGCGCTAAAGATCTATGAGGAGCAGTTAGGAGCAGAGCATCCGCATACAGCAACGAGCCTGAACAATCTGGCAGAATTGTATCGGAGTCAGGGAAAGTACGCGGATGCGGAGCCGTTGTATGTGAAAGCGCTAAAGATCAGGGAGGAGCAGCTAGGAGCAGAGCATCCCGACATGGCTCAGAGCCTGAACAATCTGGCAGGATTGTATCGGAGTCAGGGGAAGGACGCGGAGGCGGGGCCGTTGTATGTGAGAGCGCTAAAGATCAGGGAGGAGCAGTTAGGAGCAGAGCATCCCGACACGGCAAGGAGCCTGAACAATCTGGCAGGATTGTACCGGAGTCAGGGAAAGTACGCAGAGGCGGAGCCGTTGTATGTGAGAGCGCTAAAGATAAAAGAGGAGCAGTTAGGAGCAGAGCATCCCTCAACGGCAACGAGCCTGAACAATCTGGCAGAATTGTACTGGAGTCAGGGGAAGTACGTGGAGGCGGAGCCGTTGTATGCGAGAGCGCTAAAGATCAGGGAGGAGCAGTTAGGAGCAGAGCATCCCGACACGGCAGCGAGCCTGAACAATATGGCCTATCTGTACCGGAGTCAGGGGAAGGACGCGGAGGCGGAGCCGTTGTATGTGAGAGCGCTAAAGATTTGGGAGGAGCAGTTAGGAGCAGAGCATCCCGACACAGCTCAGAGCCTGAACAATCTGGCAGCGCTCTATTATGCACGGGACAAGTATGACGAGGCGGAGCCAATGTTCCAGCGAGCTTTGCACATAAGGGAACACGCGCTGGGACCGGAACATCCCGGTATAGCAGATAGCCTATGCTGGTTGGCCATCCTCTCTAAGCAACAGCAGCGCTTTCAGGAAGCAAAGGGGTTCTATCAGCGTGCCCTCTCGATCTATGCACGAACACTTGGTGCAGAACATCCCACAACACAGAGAGTCCAGCAAGAATATACCGTCCTCTTGGAGGCGATGAAACAGGACGAAGAGGCCGTGTAGGAAATTATTGAGTTGTAGCAGGAACCTCCGTTGCCGCTCAACAAGGATGAGAATGATTATGATATATTTTTGAGGTGACAGTAGTGAATCCATATAATGTGCACTTTTCCATTTTTTTGCACATCGTGCAAAAAATGGAAAAGTGCACATTATATGGATTCACTAAAGGAACTACTCCATCTCGTTGTCTATCGAGAGCAAAATTGCATTGGCCGATCTTTGTGCCCAGGATGACAATGGTGGGGGAAGTTCCTCTTTGAGGAAGCCTGCCGTGCCTCCCCGTTGCTCTAGCTCGGAAAGCCAGCCGTCAGGCCATTGCAACCGCCGTTGTACTGCATGCATGCTGGGAAAATTAACCGTGACTGTCTGATCAATGGTAAAAGGATCAAGGCGGCTCAAATGCTTGAGCCAATGGCCCATTGGGATTGGGGGCCAATCAGGCTCGTCAGCAGGCTTAGGAACGAGCTGCCCAGCGCAAACAATTTTTGTGCTGTGAGGCAGATCCTTTTCCAGGTGTCCGTTGCCACACCAGACCAGAAGATGTGCATCAAGTGGGATGGCGTGTAGTGCCGTAACAAGGTTGTGTGCTTGCATCTCTTCACGCCAGTTTGTGGCCTCCAGGCTAAATGGGTCCTTATTTGGCGCTTGCTTCATATCGGCTTCATACGCAATAAGCGTCCAGCCGAGATCAAGCGCCGCTTGAACGAATGCCCGCATTTCTGGCTGATTGAGATACCCATCATC
Organism: uncultured Chloroflexia bacterium; assembly: GCA_963850365.1. GTDB lineage: Bacteria > Chloroflexota > Ktedonobacteria > Ktedonobacterales > Ktedonobacteraceae > Dictyobacter. The sequence continues at coordinate 18,214 of CAWKKX010000027.1, read as the reverse complement.
CGTCTTCTCTGGTAAGCGCCTCGTATGGTTACTCTCTTCAGCGACGGAGGATGGATACAGAGCCTCCATAGCGAGATATCGTACGCCTGATTGATGTGCATTTAGAAGAATGCGCCGTCCAATCTTACGCGTGCGTAGAGAGCGCATCATGCCATCATGTGCCTCGTTCATCATCACCACACGGGAGCGGCGAAAGCCTATCTCCACCAGTTCTTCGGGAGTCCGCCACATAGACTAAGACTATTCCTTCCATTCAGTATGCGAGACTATGGCTTAAAGTATACTAAGATAGAGTAAGGAATCGCTTTTTGCTTCTTACTCTATTTTAGCACTTGTAGCAGTTATCATGGTGTATGAAAGAATAGAGCGTATTGGATAATTAGCAGACTATATTCTTTTCCTACCAGTTTGAAGCTGGGATGTGCACAATAAATCGGCACATATAGGTTTCGTCCTATTTTGCATGAAGAATGCAATAATTGTGCCTTTCTTTTTCTCTTCTAATAAGCTCATCAATTCTTAAGTTGATGGCTATTCAGCCCAACTTCTTGGGAGAAGGTTGCTCACATTCCATGACTAGTACCGGATGCTCCTTGGTAGGTACCACCGCCTCGTCTGAGAACTTTAGCAGGGCAAGGGCGATAGGAATATTCCCAAGGAGCAGGAGCCCGAAGGTGACAAACTCTATCGATAGGCCGATATGGGTCGAAAAGCCAGCGACTTGAATGGGGGCACGTAGGATAAGTGCCCAGGTTGCCAACGTATTTTGCAAGAGGCTCGTGCCCTCTTCTTGCAGCAGGGCTATGCTGGTACAACCATTGACGCCATCGCGAGGGCTGCCGGACTGTCTCCAAAGACGGTTACAGCCGCATTTGGTTCGAAGCGAGAAGTGCTTGCTGAATTGTTGCGACCATCCACCTTTGGTCAACGCTATCAGCAACTCCTTGGGCAGCTTCAAACTCATCCAGATCCAGCGCAACGGGTGGTACTCGCAGCTTCGATCAGTCGTCAGGCCTACGAATCCCTTGCTCCCGAGTTCGACCTGTTGCGGGGAGCCGCTACCATTGCCCCCGAACTGACAGAACTAGCGCAACAGATCGAAGCGCGTCGCAGAGAGAACCAGGAACGTTTAGTTGTCTCCCTGGCTAACCAGGGAGTATTGCGCCACGATCTCCAACCCGATGAGGCTACCGATGAACTATGGGCGCTGACAAGCTATGACCTCTACCGGCTGCTCGTCAGTGAACGTGGCTGGGAACCCAATCGCTACGAGGCGTGGTTGGCAAAAATGCTCCTCCAGCTTCTTCTTGAGTCCCAGCCCTTTCCATGCTAATGAGCGACGATAGAGCAATCATTTGCGTTCTTTATAGTAGAGCAATAATAATAATAATCGCTTGTGGGCTATTTCTAGTGTGACCTTAATAAATTGGAGATAGAGCAAAAGTTTACGTTTTGTATGATAAGGCATTCTCTCACTGATGAATTACCTCTACCATGATCTTAAGAAATTACGCGCGAAAGTAAAAATATAGGAAAGAAGGCAATTGATATGTCTGAAGACCCAAATGCGGGATCTGGACCAAACTATGAAACATCACCATATGGAACTCCTCCAGGGAGTGTTCCGCCGTATGGCGCTTCCCCGGAGTGGCCTTATGGCGCTCCTCCGTTACCTCCGAATAGCGAGATACCTCCGACCCGGCCTCTCCCGTTAGGAGAAGCGATTCGGCAGTTACCTGATCAATATGTCCGTGTGTTGACCCATCCGGGAACGGCCGTGTTTGCGCAAGAGCAAGGCAAGGCAGCCTGGGATATCATCTGGGTGCAGATCATCCTGCTCAGCATCGTCGGTGCTCTTGCGCTACTGGTGCAGTTTAATACCACTCTGCCAGACTCATTAGCAAATAGCCACGTCCCTGTGCAGACTATTGAGCTACTCAGGACGTACTCTGGGGGCTTTTGCACTTAGCAATATCGTTCTCATGCCACTCTTTTTCTTCATTGGAGTAGGTATCTATCAGCTGCTTGCCAGGGCTTTTGGAGGTAGAGGCACGTTTATTGCATATAGCTACAGTTCCCTTTTGTATGCAGCACCAATTGCCATTGTTACTAATGTTCTTAATATCATCATCGCTTTACTTGGCTTGCCTTCCGCGATTGCTTCGTCACTTGGGATTGGGTTGGGCATTTATAGTATCGTTCTACAGGTCTTTATGACGATGGCCGTCCATCGTTTGAGCGGTGGCAAGGCAACATGGGTTGTTCTCCTTGTCCCTATCACAATCGTTGTCGTGTCTTTCGTGTTGGGTATCGTCATCGGCGTGGCCTTCGTCGCGAATCACGCACGCTAGATTTCGCCAGTCTGTCTTTTTGTGAAGAGAGGAGAGGAATGGTCCAGGCGACCATTCCTCTCCTCTCTTGCGGGAAGATATATTATATGAAGCTGATAAGATAGTTAATTGCGTTGCAAGCAGTTTATTTGCGCCAGATTGCGATGGAATGCTCTGACCCACTTCATGTGACGGGAGGCCGCGTAGCGACAGTGGCTTGTCCCTGCCGTGCCCCTATGGGGTTGCCCTGGCTCGGCTCCACAGGCGGTTCCACGACGACAACCACAAGGGATTGCCGTGCCCCTTTGGGGTCGCTACGCGGGGCCCGTGCGATGAAGTTTGACAGAGCCGTAGGGGACGCGATAGGGTGGGTGGGTGGATTTCGTGGCGAGCATGGGAGGAGAGCGCGGGTAGGGGACGCGATAGGGGAAATCTGGTCCCTACAGTCACGCGCGATAAATCGCTAGAAGAGCTGTAAAAAGGGAAATGTGAAAGATTTCAGGGTGAGCGCAGGAGAATGCGACGGGTAGGGGACGCGATAGGGGAAATCTGGTCCCTACAGTCACGCGCGATAAATCGCTAATAAACGTTATCGAGGTTTTAAAAGAAGGAAAAAGATAGAAAAGAGGAAAGACAAAAAAGCGTTTGATCCGCTTTTTTGTCTTTCCTCTGGCATTTATTGTTGCGCGTTTATATGCTATTATGCGTTTCCAATACACAAAAATATTTAAATAGCGATTTATCGCGCATGACTGTAGGGACCAGATTTCCCCTATCGCGTCCCCTACCCGCGCTCTCCTCCCATGCTCGCCACGAAATCCACCTAAATTCCCTTTTACAGCTCTTCTAGCGATTTATCGCGCGTGACTGTAGAGACCAGATTTCCCCTATCGCGTCCCCTACCCGAACTGTATTGCTCGTTTCGCCATAAAATACACGTATGCGGTCAATTGGCTTTGCGGCGAAACCTCATCACGTGGCCTCCTTGAACCTTTTAGGCAATGTAATTGGAGTCAGTGCCCCCCTGCGGAGTCGCTACACGGCCTCCCTTCACATGAACTGTGCCAGAGCAGGAATATCCTTGACAATGATAGGATGATTCAGTATAATATGTCTATCCGACCTATTAAACGACGTGTGGTTCGAAAGTCTGAAAGTACTCCATTATTCGGAGTAGCGACGGCGGTTTGTTATTGACCGTGTATTACGTTTGTAGCAGAAGAAATATTGCGAGAGGAGAAGTGCAGATGTATGAATTAATGATCCTTTCCTTGCTAATGCGCATGCCTTTACATGGTTATGTGCTGGCGAAAATCATCAATGATATTATCGGACCCTGGGCCAAATTGAGCAATGGGACGCTTTATCCTTTACTTACAAGATTGGAGCAGGCGGAGCTGATTAGCGCTGTTGAGACGGAAAACGGGAAAGAGGATCGTCATACACGCACTTTTGTCATTACCGAGCAAGGGCGCAAGCGCTTCCACCAATTGATGCTGAACACTTCGGCCAATCAGGGCGATTATACGAAAATCTTCCAGCACAAGGTTGGTTATCTCTACTTGCTCGCTCCTAAAGAGCGTCTCCACTTGATTAACCACTATATCAACTATTGTCAGGCGCAAGTACTCTATTATAAAGCGGAAGCAGAGGATTTCAGGCACGAGGGTGATGCGATAGCGTATCCACTCTTCTTTGAAAACGTGCTCGACACAATGCAACATAAAGTTGCTCAGGGTCAGTTAGAGTTAGAATGGGCTATGCAAATTCGTACCCGTGAAATTCAACGCATTGAGCAAGAAAGCTCGCAGCAAATAGAACTGAGAATAGAAGGAGAAAGGACAGAAGCATAACACGAATAAAGAACGAATCATATGTACGTGATTGCGAGCGTGTATGGTGTCTGAGCCTGGAAAACTAGCCACCATACACCTGAGCGGAGGACCGCTTGTCGTTTATTCTATACTACAGGTATGCATGCAGGCAAGTGATCCTCTATTAGATTGTGTCCCAGGATTTTTTTGAGCGTCGTGTTGGAGTGAAAAAGACAACAATTATGAATGGTTGTTGTCGTGCGATTTGTAACATAAATAATAGAAGGAGCATCCACATGCAGACTATTGAGGTTCCGGTTTTGATCGTAGGTGCGGGTCCCGTTGGCCTGTCCACCGCGCTTTTTCTGGCCCGGCATGGTATCCATTCGCTACTGGTTGAGCGGCATCCAGGCACTTCGATTCATCCACGTGCACGTGGCATTAATATACGTACAATGGAATTGTATCGGCAGTTAGGACTTGAGGAGCCGATTCGCGTTGCGGGCTCGGTGCTTGCCGGTAATAACATCTTCCTTATAGTCGAGACCCTGGCCGGTACCGAGCGTCGGCGTTTTCCCGCTCGTGCGGTTCCAGTTGCGCAGGAACAATTTGACAGGCTTTCCCCGGCGAGCTGGTGCATGTGCGCACAGGATGAACTGGAGCCAATTCTGGTTGCAACGGCGCGTGACGCGGGCTGTGAACTGCGCTTCTCAAATGAGTGCGTTGGCCTTGAACAGGATGCCACAGGCGTAACTGCATACATCAAAGACAGAACGACAGGAATAGAGTATGCTGTTCGTGCGCAGTACGTGGTCGCAGCCGATGGTGTTGGCAGTCCCATTCGTCAGATGTTGCATATCGAGAGGCATGGGCGAGGGACGTTGAGCCACAACATCAACACCTACTTCCGTGCAGATCTGGGCGCTCTGGTCCAGGATCGCCATTTTATCCTCTGCATCGTAGAGAATTCCGACGTGCGAGGTATCCTCGTCTCCGTCAACAATGCTGATCGCTGGCTATTCAATGTGATCTATGGGCCGGAGCACAACATAGATGTAAAAGATTTCCCGCCGGAACGCTGTATAGAACTTGTGCGCCAGGCCATTGGCATTCCTGATATGGCAGTTGAAGTTTTAGGCATCCTGCCCTGGGAAGCGGCTATCCGTGTCGCAGACAGTTTTCAGCAGCAGCGCGTCTTTCTCGCAGGCGATGCCGCTCATGTAATGCCTCCCACCGGCGCGTTCGGTATGAATAGTGGCATACAGGATGCCCACAACCTGGCATGGAAGCTTGCAACTGTGCTTCACGGGCAGGCTGATCCCGCGCTGCTGGCAACCTATGATGCCGAGCGTCGTCCCGTTGCATACCTTACTACCGAACAGGCTGGCCTGCGCATGGACAACCAGACGTACAGAGATGAGGCCGTTGGGCCAGGCATGCTAGATGATTTGGTCGTTATGTTAGGCTATCAGTATCAATCGGTCGCGATTATCCCTGAGGAGCAGGTGGCAGCTCCTATGAAAGTTGTAGACCTGCATGGACAACCAGGCACGCGAGCACCACATGTCTGGCTCGAACGGCAGGGCAAACGCATCTCGACCCTCGACCTGTTTGATACCCATTTCGTGTTGCTCACCGGCACAGATGGTGAGCTATGGCGTGAGGCCGCCAGGGAGGCTGCCGCTACTCTTGCGCTTGACTTCTATCGCGTTGGTCCCGGTCCTGATGCTGACCTTGTCGATCAAAGCGGTAGCTGGAGCACGACCTATGCTATGAGTCCTGGGGGAGCGATCCTTGTGCGGCCCGATGGTTTTGTCGCATGGCGAACCGAGAGGTGCGAGGATAATGCGCAGCAGGTGTTTGAGATTGTGTTGAAACAACTGCTGTGTCGTGATGCACGCTCTTGATAGGTTAGCATAGCGAAGCTGTGCCTCTTCAATGAAAGTGTCCGATGGCCGTTATCATAGCCGTCTCATCACATGAGTTTGCGCGGCGAAACCGCGCTTTTCATTCTGTAGTATATTTATTTTCCATTTTTACATATTTTGCGCTTCGTGCAAAATATGTAAAAATGGAAAATAAATATACTACAGAAAAACGAGGTGAAAGCGCCGAAGGCGCGAACATACATCAGAAAGCAGAGAAGCTCACATTCTACCCATTACTTTTTTCCAGGGGAGGGGTGTTGCCGAGCACAAGGGCGCGAGCCGCCGTAGGAGCGGCCCAGCGGATCGCGTTGCTAATGACACGCTGCACCTCAGCGTTATGATAGGTTGGGATAGTCTCGTGGCCTGGGCGGAAATAGAAGATTTTGCCCTGTCCACGAGTATAGCAACAGCCGCTACGGAAGACCTCACCGCCCGTAAACCAGCTCACGAAGACCAGGGCATCGGGTTCGGGAATGCCGAAGGGTTCGCCATACATCTCCTCGTGCTCTAGCTGGATATAGTCGCCGATGCCTTCGGTGATCGGGTGGCCGGGCGCGACTACCCAGAGGCGTTCGCGATCACCCGACTCGCGCCACTTAAGATCGCAGGTTGTGCCCATCAGCGTCTTAAAGATCTTAGAAGCATGGCCCGAGTGCAAAACGAGCAATCCCATGCCATCAAGCACACGCTTCTGCACTTTAGCAACGATCTCATCTTTTACATCTTTATGTGCGGCATGTCCCCACCAGAGCATAACATCGGTATTGGCAAGAACCTCATCCGTCAGACCATGTTCGGGCTCATCGAGCGTTGCCGTGCGTATCGTATAGCCATCCGTACTTAGAGCCTGGGCGAGCGTGTTGTGAATACCATGAGGATAGATCTCAGCTACTGCTGGCATATGGCGCTCGTGGCGATACTCATTCCAGATCGTAACACGAATAGTTGTGGTCATAAAAAGCCTCTTTCTCTTTAGCTTGGTCGGCATAAATACTATTTCTCGTGCAATTTTATTGTAACACGTCTCTTGAGAAAGTGTCGATCTGCCTTTCGTGCTACATTATTTCTTCATTTCATATATGTTTTTGCGCCGCAAACATATATGAAATGAAGAAATAATGTAGCACGAAGAGATTGAGCGCGGCGCAGCCGCGCAAACTCATCCTGTAAGATGGCGAGGGCGATGGAAAGCCGGCACTCTTTAAAGCATAGAAGAGGGATGCTTACTAAAGATCGCGTCAAGGACGGTTGCAATGCCGCCCAGTGGAATAGAAAGGCCGCTGGATTGTGCCAGGGTCACTTGCATGTTTGCAAACGGAACCTGTAAGCTATGGGTTTCTAGTGTCGAGAGTAGAGGCTGTAGCACGAGGTCGCCTGCCTGCATAATACTCCCATCAAGGACAATCACGGCTGGATTCATAGTATTCACGAAACCGGCCAGGACTGCCCCCAGGTAGCGCCCGGCACGCTCTAATGCATGCAGACAGACGCAGTTGCCTTCTCTGGCCGCCTCAACCACTTGCATGATCGTACTCACTTCTGGGAGGAGTCGCTGTACTTCCAGGAGAATGCCCTGGGCGGCCGCCACCGTTTCCAGGCATCCAATATGTCCACAACGGCAGAGCGTGCCCTGGAAATCAACCGGCGTATGGCCAATCTCGCCAGCCGTGCCGCTTGTGCCTCGATAGAGCTGATTGTCAAGGATAAGACCACCACCGATGCCGCTGCCGACTTTCATATACAGCAGATTGCGTACGTTGCGCCCCGCGCCATAACGATGTTCGCCTATTGCCCCCATGTTGCCATCGTTATCCAGATACACAGGCACCTCTAGCTTTTCTTCCAGGGCTTTCTGGATGTTGACTCCAGCCCAGCCTAAGAAAGGGGTAGGTGCGACAGTATTTTGTAAGGACATGTCAAGTGGACCAATCACTCCCAGCCCTATGCCAAGAACCTTCTCCCAGGCAATCTGCTGCTGAGCAACAAACATTTTGAGCGCTTGCCCCAGATGTGGCAAACTTGCAGCGGGCCCCTCATTGGTATCGAAGGGGATATCGGCACGTTGGATCGGGGTACTTGCCAGATCGCTCAGGAGCACCGTTAGATGATGACGCCCCATTGCGCATCCCAACACATAGCCGGCGGTTGCATTGAAAGAGAGCCCAATGGTGCGACGATCATCTCCATTATCAGGTGTTTTCTCATGGATCAACCCTTCCATTACCAACTCATCAATAATCGTACCAATGGTCGTACGTGAGAGCCCCGTATAGCGGGCAAGGTCCGCACGCGGAAGAGTTTTCTGTTCGCGCACATAATTGAGAATCAGGAAACGATTGGCTTCACGGATATGACGTTGGCCTGTGCCCTTACGGTGATTCTCCTCAAGGGACCTCCTATATAGTCGAGTGTGCTGAAGATGCCGCTCCTCCTGGGGTTGCATACTCTTTTCCTTCCATGCGTTTGATCGCTAAGGTTCGCCCACCCCGGTGTCACCAGCACGACTCAAGCAGAGTCATACTTTTCCCAGAGGCTCTTAAAAAGGACGTACCGCTTTTAGATGACTACTTTTCATCATTGTACGGTGGTATCGTCATAGCAAACCTTACAAAATTTCTATAAAACCGGTAGAACGGGATAATTATGTCTATTGTACAGTCTGTATTGTAAACTATCTTGACAATAGAATGCAATGATGTTACACTCTCCATGAGAGATGCGTTATTTGATCTTGCATCACTGGATGTCTATCAGCACAATGAACGGGGCAAGTGTATGGGAATGGGATATTTTTTGCACTTGCTGAGGAATCAGCTGTTTTGACACCTCTCGTGTCTCTGTGCTGTTTGTTAGCTCTTGCACGGGAAGAGCTTCTGGCCGGTCCAGTATATTCTGCTTTGCATCCTCTCATTAATGTATGATATGCCTGTCTTTATTCATCATATGGCGCTTGTGCAACTTATAGTAGGCAATTGGTAAAACCCAAGATCCTCAGAGAAGGTTGCAAGAGCCCATAAGGTGTGAGGGCTGGTAGTCTCATTATAGGTTTTTACAGGGGAAGTTGTCCCGCCTGGGAGGGAGCGGAGAGGGGTCATGTTCCCGATGGCAGATTCGGCCCGCTAAACCAGAAAACAAGGCATGCTGATGACGACATGTCTATAATCCAAGCTGTTGAAGAGATGTAACCTTCAAGGCATCTAAGAGTGCTCATACTATGTTGGTGGGGATGCTCCCACCATTCCTGAGAGAAGGAAAGGAAAGAACATGATATGCACGCAAGGAATGCTGCATAGGCGCAGTGTGACTATCTTACTTATTGCTCTTCTTGTCGCGGTTTCACTCCTGGGCATTACCGCTCCCAGGGCGAACGTGGCACACGCCGAAAATAATGGTCTGGTACCAACTCCCTTTATGGGATGGAGTACCTGGAGCTATGTAGGCAAAAACCCGACGGAATCTAATATAGAAGCACAAGCTCGGGTGGAAGCCAGTAAATTAAAGGCGTTTGGATATAATTATGTGTTGTTGGATGATTGGTATTATCTTAATCCAGCGACAACGGTAGACCAATATGGACGCTGGGCGATTGATTCCTCTAAATTTCCCCATGGAATTGCGTCCGTTGCAAGTTATGTCCATGGCCTCGGCCTTAAGTTTGGTTTCTATGTCACCCCTGGTATTCCAGTAGCAGCGGTCAATAAGAATACGCCGATTGAAGGTACCAGTTATCACGCAAAGGATATCGCCGATACGAGTAAGACGGAGATAAACTATAACTTTGGTGGTGGTACCAGAAATAAGGTCATGTATTATATCAACTATAGCAAGCCCGGAGCTCAGGCTTACATCAACTCCTGGGCAAAGCAGCTGGCCTCCTGGGGCGTTGATTACCTGAAAATTGATGGCGTTGGAACTTTTGATGAGCCTGATATTCAGGCCTGGTCCACTGCTCTCAAACAAAGTGGGCGTTCTATTGTCTATGATCTTTCTAATACACTGAATGTCAATAGCGCCAATACCTGGAAACAGTATTCTAATGCCTGGCGTATTGATGGTGATGTCGAATGCTACAATTGCGGGTCGCACCTGACCAACTGGACCCATGTCGTAACACGTTTCAGCGATGCTCCGAGATGGGTACAGTATGCTGGACCAGGAGGGTGGAATGACTTCGATGCCCTCCAGATCTCCGATGGTGCTGCTACCGATGGCATTACCAACGATGAGCGACAAACTTATATGACACTATGGAGCATTGAAGCGGCCCCGCTCTATGCCGGTGATAATCTGTTGGGCATGGATAGTTATGGCCTCTCTTTGTTAACCAATAAAGAGGTAATTGCCGTTGATCAGGCAGGTCACCCGGCACATCCAGTCTCACAGTCCTCAAATCAGCAGGTCTGGTTTTACAAAAATGGGAACACCTATACAGTAGCCCTCTTTAACCTGAGTAGTTCAAGGGCAACGGTAACGGCAAACTGGAGCAGCCTGGGCTTTAGTGGTTCAGCGTCGGTACGCGATCTGTGGAGCCACACCAACCTGGGCAGTTTCACAAACAGTTTCAGCGCAACCCTCAATGCTCATGGCTCGCGGTTACTTACGGTTACTCACTAAGAAATTGAGGTAGGGTTCTAGTCGTCGGGTCGGTCCAGTTTAAAATTTGTTAAATTTGATCTCATTTTTTACAAAAATCAAAGTGGACCGACTTTTAGTAAAATCTAGCGACTTTTATTGGCTGACGTTTACCCACTGGGTAATCGAGGAGGGACTCCAGAAGGATCTGGCGGTTCTGACTTTTATTGGCTGGCGATTACCTATCAGGTAATTGAGGTGGGACTCCAGAAAGATCTGGCGGTTCTCACCCTTACTGGCTGACGTTTACCCATCAGGTAATTGAGGTGGAACTTCCGAAGGATTTGGTAGTTCTCACCCTCACTAATGGATAAGTTGCCTATCAAGCAATGATATCAGGATTCCAGAAGGATCTGGCAACGTTCATCTTCATTGATGGATGGATGTACGAATGTAATTCAAGGAAGAAAGGTATACGTAAGATGCACAAGTTACGTGAAAAGAATCCCCTAATCCTGGCATTTGTGTTCGCGACTTTTTTTATGTTATCCTCTTTTGCATATGTGTTGCCGGCACATGCGGCCGTGCAAGCAACCACAAATCCCTACGGAGATGCCAACCTCGTCTCGATGTTTGATGGCAAAACCCTCAATGGTTGGACCTCATCTAATTCAAAGGGATGGGTCATTAAGAACAATGCCCTCCATAGTACAGGAAATGCCAGGGGATGGCTCTATTATAACAAGCAACAGGTTGGTACCTTCCGCTGGATCTTCAATGTCAGGCAGCAAGCGCTCGTGGGGGCCAAGCATGATCCAACAGTTCTCATCTGGGGTACCACCAATCCGATTCGTGATGCGCTGAGCGCGATCCAGTTTCAGCCCCCCAATAGTTATCATTGGGATTACCGACCAGGGCACAACAACGCAGGGAATAACCTCTTCACGGTTATCAATCATAGACGCCTTGACGTGACCCAATGGGCACAATGCGAGCTTATCGGCACCCAGGCGACTGGGGTCGCACGCCTGGCCTGTTGCCCACTTACCGGCACTGCTACGACCTGTAAAGGGGTCGAGGTGCTCGATTTCAAGGATGTGACCGCTGGTCGTGTCGGTCCGCTTGCCCTCCAGGTTCATAATGCAGGCATTCAGGACGAGTACAAGAGCCTCTATGTCGAATCTCCTGTGAAGACGAAACCCGGTCAATTCATCACCGTCTAATGTGAGCTTGATCGTATTACATAGCTGATTTGGAAAGGTTAGTAAGGCAGACAAGAGCATGTTTTGTCTTACTGACCTGATCACACGGCATCATCAGATCAATTGGGAGAAACTCCAGAAGGATCTGACAAGTTCTCAACCTCACCAGGGAATGTATTATTGCGTTTCAAAGAAGAAAGGAATATACAAAAATGCGAAAGAAAAGCTCCTTAGGTCTGGCGCTTGTGTTTGCAACTTTTTTTATGTTATCCTCTTTTGGATCTGCATTGCCAGCTCAAGCAGCTGTACAAGCAAGCACGAATCCTTATGGAGATACCAACCTCGTCTCGATGTTTGATGGCAAAACCCTCAACAATTGGACCTCATCTCGGGCCGGGTTATGGACTGTGAAGAATGGTGCCATTCATGGGAATGGAACAGCCAGAGGATGGATCTATTATAAGACGCAGGTCGGAACCTTCCGCTGGATCTTCAATGTCAGGCAGATAGTTGGCAACCACTATCCCACCGTGCTCATCTGGGGCACCACCAATCCGATTCGCGATGCTCTTAGTGCCCTACAGTTTGGTGTCCCTAACGGTAACCATTGGGATTATCGACCAGGACATAATAACTATGGTAACAACCTGTTCAAAACATTGAGCCATACACATATCAATGTCAACAACTGGGCACAGTGTGAAATTGTAGGCAATCAGACGACCGGGGTAGCTCGGATGGCTTGTTGCCCACTTACCGGCACTGCTACGACCTGTAAAGGGGTCGAGGTGCTCGATTTCAAAGATGTGACCGCTGGCCGTGTAGGTCCGCTGGCCATCCAGGTTCATAACGCAGGCATTCAGGACGAGTACAAGAGCCTCTATGTTGAGTCGCCCGTGAAGACGAAACCCGGCCAATTCATTACCGTCTAACAAGAGTATTGCTCTGGTACAGTTCATCTGGCGGCTCGCCGCCAGATGTTCCTTGACATGCTTCATTTTATGTGAGTATACTCTGTGTGAGTGTTAACAAACACTTGTATCTAAGAAATACCGACGTTCGCTATCTACAATGTTGTGGGTGGTCGGCGTCGGTCTTTTTTATGATGTCTCTGCTAGTAGAAATAAGTAATCGTTTGATGACTTTGAGAGGCATGGACATGCTCTTGCGCGGTATTCCAAAGGAAGCTATCCAACTGAGCTGGAAAAATAGCGTATTTGTGCGGTAAGAGACGGCAAGCCAGTTCAATACTCTGAACTGCTCCTGCTCTCAATTCTACCTCCTCTTCGCTGCCTGGTTCAAGCGGCACCTGTTGCGCGATGCGTTGTTCTAGTGGACCCATCTAGCCCCGCGCATGACCTGTGCAGTCGAGAAGCGAACGCGTTCGAAAGGATTGCTGTGTATCATCAATCATTCCATTTCTTCTACGATCCATTAGTCAAGTTACATCTGTCAGGCGACGCCGCCACCGTTGCTGCGCAGGTTGATGCGGAAATGAATGACATTAGTATAGTTGCCGTAGACGCCGTCGATGTGATCGGATATGGCGTTTCCAGCGCGTGGGACGGTAAAAGTAGGCTCGTTACAGAAGTCATCGTCGGTACAGCCGGGGAATCTAGCGATGTTGAGTTTGGTCGGTGGCAGAAGTTGGGTGCCATCGTTATCGCCAGCGGTGCCGGGATAGACGTTGATGAAATTTCCCGATGCATCCATGGTGATAACGTAGTAGTGGCCCAGCGAGTCCTGGGTCATGCGCACCTTGGTGGCGGCAGAGACATCGAGCCGAACGTCTTTGGTCACCTGTCCATTGACCAGGATAGCCTCATGGGGGCCGTCGTACTGGTTGTCATAGAGGGCGTGTACACGGCCCTGGGTGTCTATATAGGTATCGGTCAGGTAGGTGACATCGTAGTCGCTATTATTCTGTGGTGAAACTTGCACAATATCTGTTTTTTGGATCGATGGGTGATTGACATCGGGTATATAGAAATAGCCGATAGAGTTGAAAATATAGTCGAAGCCGCTACTGGTACTGTAGCCAAGCTCGGCTCGGTGCGCGTCACGCATTGCGACAATACGTACATCATTGTTGAGGCCAGGGAAGAAGAAGGCATACGTATAGCGTACATCTATCGTAGAAGTCTGGGAGTTCCAGGTATTGGTACGTGAACTATAATAGGTCCAGTTGAAGTAGCCCGGTTTATCGATGCCAGTCTGGAAAAAGATGATGTCTCCGTTGGCGTTGGTGCCGCTACCACTATAGCCTTGCTCAGGGACGCCCGTATGCATTGCCCAGTTGCCGGGAATAAATTCGCTTTTAAACGTCTGGCCCAGGTTGGTTGAGGAGATATGTTGCAGCTTGTTTGCCGTGCCCGGCCAGGCGAAGAGATGAATGGAATCGTTGGCACCACGTATGATATTGATCTCCTCAGTGCCTGCATTGCCAGACTGGATATCAGCCCAACCACCGCCCGGAGCCTTATGCATCAGGTGCCATTCGCGATCCGTATCTTTGCTGCCTGCCTGGATGTAGACGGTGAAGAGGTCGCCACTTGTTGTGCGAATAATGCGGTTTTTGTGCACCCCCCAGCCGTTCGGGACATAGACGTTGTTCTGGCCGAATGCCTGGTTGGTAACCATGTCCAGTGCTTCGAGCGCGGGCACGCCAGGTTGCGATGGCAGCGCTGTGTTGGGGGTGGGGGGCGCTGCAGCTGCATTGGTTGGGGTTGCCTGGCCCGTATTGGATGTTGTGGGGTGGTGTGAAGGGTATAATGCTTCAGGGCCGCTGGTTGGTTGCGCGTGGGTCTGTATTCCAATACCTGGAAATTGGGTCGCGGTATCTTTGTCGGGCGTTCTGAGATGGGTGATTTGACCATAGAGAACGAGAGAGCAAATAATAAGCACAAGACAGAGCACGGTGAGTAGAACTGTCAGGCGTTGTGAGCCCCGCTTTGAGTTGTTTATAAGTTTAAGAATCTTCAGACGACTCGCGAATTTCCGTGGGTTACTGACCTTCAAAATCCCAGGCCCCCTTTTACGATATGTGTGTTGCAACAAGCTGGTATGGGAAAAAATATTGTCTTTGCGCTGATAGCTTGATATAGCATGTGTACTAATCATATATACTATAATAATATACCAGAATGACGTCGCTATTTGTTGCTAAACTGGCTATACATCCTCCTTAATAAGTATATCCTATAAGAAAAAATGTACTTTCTCACGCGAATATTTTATGGTAGAGGCATTTTATAGAAGCACTTCGGGTAAAAAATGTCAAGAGAAGATCAAGAAATATATAAGTTTGGCGAATATTTTCTGCTAAGGGCGTTTTAGCCTCAATAGCAAAAATGTCTTATCCTGTGTAGCAAATTTTGAGAATCGCACTCTTTTTCTTTTGTCTACGCGATCAATGATCATTATGTTTTAAATTGATGCGCGTTGATGCGTATGTTGACATAAGTTTAAAGCATCTCTATTGGCTTTAAAGATGAACTTATTTTAAGCGAGAAATGCGCGCAGCAGTTCAATATAGCCCTTCAACTCCGTCAATGGTGTACACAATTCATGGCTCATATTTAAGAAAAATTGATCTGGTATACTCCAGATTGTTGCGCTGGAATGTGTATTATTTGACAATATTTTGCGGATCACCTGCGATAAATTTCTGGACGTTCTCAATTGTTGTATCCTGGATACGCCGCAAAGCTTCAGCGGAGTTAAAGGCAATATGGGGCGTAATAATGACGTTTGGACGCCTCTGTAACATGTTGTTGTTTACAAGCAACCTTAGTTTTTCCTCGTTGCCTGGCTGGTTGAGCAACTCTTCTTCGCGCTCGATGAACTCTTCACCTTCTAAGGCGTCAAGCGCGACTCCGGCCAGAATGTGCTCATCCAGGGCCCAGGCGAGCGCCCTTGTATCGACCAGGGAGCCACGCGCTGTATTAATCAGGTAAGCGCCACGCTTCACCTTTGCTAACGTCTCGCGGTTCAGCATATGGTTGGTGCTGGGTAGCGCGGGTGCATGAAGGGTGACCACGTCAGATTGCGCAAGCAGCTCATCAAGCGGCACATAGCTGAAACCCAGCACCTCGGCCAGCAGGCGATTGCGCTTCCTTTGTATTTCATCAAAGACCAATACGTGCATGCCAAAGCCAGTTGCGATACGCACTACGCGCAGGCCAATCGCGCCCGCACCGATAACGCCTAGCGTCTTGCCGTAGAGATCAAAGCCGCGTAGGCCTTCAAGCGTATAGTTGCCAACTCTGGTGCGCGAGGCGGCCAGATGCACTTTGCGCGAAAGCGATAAGAGCAGGGCAAAGGTGAATTCCGCGACGGCTGTCTCGCCATAGCCCGGCACGTTTGCGACCAGCACACCGCGCTCATGGGCGGCTGCCATGTCGATATGATCATAGCCAGTAGAGCGCGTGGCGATGATCTTGAGTTTCGGCATCGCCTCTAGCGCACCGCGATCAATTTTTGAATGGATAAATGGTATCAGCACCTCAACCTCGCTTAGATCCTGCGCTTCCAGTTTTTCTAGCGTCTCAGGAATGGCCCGCATTGTGAGATAATTTTCCAGGTGCTGCGACATATAGGCTGCTTCATCCACGCTCGCTTCTATTAACAATGCATGTAGCTTCGTCTGTTCCATAAATAACACGATCCTCCAATTAAGCAAAAGATAAATTTTGTACCACAAACACTATTAGCAGTATACAATCTATACTATACCAGAAAATAAATAGATGCATCCCTGGGGATTGGCATTTCCTGGATTTGGCAAATTAAGGTGTCCTATCCTCCCAACTTTTTCGGCCCTGACCCGTACATGCAAAGTGACATCTTTCAATCAAATACCATGTTTAGGAGAGAATATTGGAAAAAGAACAGATCATCCGCGAAGCTCTGGCTCTTCCTACGCCCGTTATTGATTATCATGTCAGTCAATATCTGGCAGAAAAATTTCCTGAAAAAGCGTTAGTTGAAGGTGGTGATAGCCTTTTTAATATCGAGACCTATGCACAGGCGGGACACTGCTCGCTGGAGATGCAAACATTCATACATGATCAGGTCATTACACGCTGGTATGGGCGCGAACTGGACCAGATGCAGCCTCAGCAAGCTTTTCGAATTAATTTTATTAGCAGTATGCTCACAGGACTCCCCTCGTCCAGTGATCAGGAAATGAGCGATGTAGCTAAAAACGCCTGGTTCGTCGTTAAGTGGCAGAGCAATACCTTTGATATCCTGGTTATGCACTGGGTCGAATCTATGCGCCCTGTCTATGCGTATTGGATTCTTGGCGCTAGCCATGCAGTGGCGAAGGATTTTATTACGGCGGTCTGTCGCTGGAATGCGGAACTGCGCGGCGAGGTACTTGTCTTTTCCGGTGGCTGCTGGCACAAGGATGCACGCCTCTTCCAGGCTATTCAAAGCGCGTCGTTTGATAACCTGATCCTGTATGGCGACCTTAAACAACAGATCCGTACAGATCTGGAGCAGTTTTTCGCTATGCGCCAGACCTACGAAGAGTATGGCATTCCCTGGAAACGTGGTATTCTCCTCGTTGGCCCTCCAGGAAATGGGAAGACACACACGGTTAAGGCGCTCATCAATGCGCTGAAGATGCCATGTCTCTACGTCAAAAGTTTTCGTGCGGAACGTGTGCCTGAAGAGGATAATATCGCTCTCGTCTTCGACCGTGCGCGTAAGTCCGCTCCATGTATACTTGTGTTTGAGGATCTGGATTCGCTGCTGACACCGCAGAATCGCTCGTTCTTCCTCAATGAGTTGGATGGCTTTGCGACAAATGTAGGTATCGTCACGCTTGCAACCACAAACCATCCTGAGAAGCTCGATCCTTCGATCCTTGATCGTCCCAGTCGTTTCGACCGCAAGTACCCCTTCAATATTCCAGAGCAACCCGAACGGCTGGCCTATATTACGCTGTGGAATGAGTCGCTCAAACCAGCGCTACGCCTCTCAGAAGAGGGTACAGTTCAACTAAGTGAACTGACTACTGGTTTCTCCTTTGCCTACTTAAAAGAGCTTTTCCTCTCTTCTATGATGCGCTGGGTTGGCTCGGCTGAACAGGGCACGATAGAACACACAATGATCGGCCAGGTCGATATCCTGCGCGAACAGATGGTTAGCATGTCAGATACTAGCGAGGGGAGCGCCGCCTCTGCAGAAATGCCTACATCCGTTGCACGCCAGATTGCACGTATGCGGTAAGACATGTAACCTGTTAGCATCGCAAACCCTGGCAGCAAAAATATCAGGCGAATATAAATAATTCCCTCTGACATTTTTGCCATTATACATACTTTGCCCTTTTACAACATAAAATACGTTGTAAAAGGGCA
>CAWKKX010000026.1:0-14721 GCA_963850365.1 uncultured Chloroflexia bacterium | reverse complement strand
CGTTTTAGCGAGAACTATATTACCAGGATGAATTATCCGGCACTTCCAAAGAAAAGTTAAGGTTTTTAAGATTAAACTTTGGATGTGTCGGGCAATTGCCCAGCTAGCTTCTCCTCACCTCGTACCAGATCATAATACTTCTAACAAATATTTATCCACCACTCTTGCCCTTACCCTTGCCAGTACCATTATTACCCTTTCCGTAGCCATTACCCTTGCCATTACCATTATTACCGTTACCATTGCCATTGGCCATTGCCATCATCTGAGGTTTGTGTAGAAGTAGAGATAGGAGCAACTCCAAGTTTGGACTAGAGGTTGTATCGGGCGTTGTAGGGGTTGTATCGGGCGTTGTAGGGGTTGTAGGCGTATCGGTAGGACTAATGCTTGTATAGGGCGTGCGGTGGATCCCAGGAGTCGATCCGTCAGGTTGACTGGCTGGTACAATAGTTGCTTTTGGTACATTAGGAGTGGAATTCGGGAGCGGCATATGTACTGCGGGGCCAGCGCTTCTCGTATTTATATTATTTATCGGTGTACTGGCTGCATAGGTACCTGTATTGGTGCCAAATTACCCTCTGTGCTTCACCAATTGTAGCTGTAGAAGTGAGTTCGTTGTTCTGATTGATATGGATTGGTGAGCTTTTGCGCGTTCATAAATTTACTTACAAGGTGCTGCATAACACTACGCCGCCGAGGGCCAGAAGCAGTATTACTATGATAATTGTACTCTTCAAGGTTTTTTTGTGCCAGTCAGGGATTTACTGAACGTTGTTAGATGTCAATGTGTTGCCGGGGGCGGTGGTGCCTGTTGAGTGCAGGAAGCGGATCTGGCACAATCAGTTTTTCTGAGGGGATGAAAGCGCAAACTCGTTTTTTTGTAATGGAGACTGTGGGCGGCGTCGGACTAGTCGGACCCATCGGAGCCGACATTGACTGTTTGTCGCTTGACGTGCCCACGGTGGGTGGAAGTATTTCTGGCTTTGGGGGTGCCTCGGCGTTCAGTTTAGAGGTTGTTGATGTTAGCTGTGGCAGAGCAGAAATTTTCTCTGTGTCGAACGGCTGAAATTGGTCCAATGTCCCGTCAGCCAGTCGTGTACCTGATAGTTGTCTGATGTCCGTTGGGAAGGGACTCGGTTTGTTATGGGCGTCGCTTAAAGCGGACGCGAAGTCCCCGACACTCGCGAAACGTTCGGCGGGATCTTTGGCGAGCGCCTTGAATACCACTTGTTCTATTTCAGGCTTCAGTGTTGGGTTGATTGCACACATTGATGGTGGAGACTCTAGCATATGCTGGCTTGCTACTTCAACGAATGAACCAACGAAGGGACGCTTCCCACAGAGCCATTCATAGACTACCACGCCCAGCGCATATTGATCGCTGGCAAAGCGGGGGTGGCCGCGCAATTGTTCGGGTGCCATATAGGCGACTGTTCCTTCTGCCAGATTCTCCGATGATTTGGAATGTGTCGCTTGAGCCATTATCACCAGGCCAAAATCTGTCAGTAGCACCTGATTTTTCTGCCCTAACAACATATTTGCAGGCTTGACATCGCGGTGTATCAGCTTGTTTTGGTGTGCATAATCCAGGGCCGACGCGATTTGTTGGGCGTACATGATGACGAGGTCAATCGGTAAACGAGCGCCTTTAGGGTGGTAATCGCGTAACGAACCCCGCGCTGCGAGCTTAGTAATTAAGAATGGATACCCATTTTCAATGCCAAATTCGAATAGGCCGAACAATATTTGGGTGTTCCAATTGTGCAATTGCGCGTGCTTCATTTAAAATATCGGGCCGATCAGCGTTATCTGCACGGATATGGAGAATTTTTACGGCCGCCAATGTCTTAAGATAAATATGCTCTCCCAGATAGACATCCGCAAAACCACCCTGACCAATTAACCGTAGGAGATGGTAACTACTTACTTTTTGTCCTGTACGATCATTATTACTGTTCGACATACTTTTGTTTTACCTACATTGAAATGCTGTCTTCTCCTACTATAATAGAAAGAAATATGTATCCCTGGATATCCGGGTAATGTGCTTTACTCCCTAAAATCAGTGTTTCAATGCTGGACACAATGAATTATGATCAGGTGAGTCAATCCAAAATATAGAGGGCAGACTATATTTTTACTGTTCCCTCATTCTAACATTTTTTTAGCACCTTATGTAAAAGCGTGACAAAAGTAATGATATACGTAAATTGTGTTTTGTGCTAGCTTTATATATAGATAAATTATTATTAATATAGATAGATGTGTGATCGACAAAATTCGCTAATAAGTATATGCGATATATAATATCATAAACTTCGTCCAGCATGACACACGTTGCGAGACGGTGCAATCAAGTTTGATAGAGCATCTGGAAGGAGGTCTACTGGACCTGATATTTATCCTGATGATGTCGTCAATTCTATCGTCATAGATGAGAAATTTCACATTTATTTCCAATATTGTTTTAATGTGTCGCTGCTATTCTATATGTATGAGACGTATGAAACGGGAATTTGGATGGATGCATGGATGGGTGAATAGGAAGGGAGGGAGGGAATGAGTGTGTAAACATTTATGTTTTTCGTGTGATAGAAGGGAAGTGTTGTTGTGTTGGGGAAATTGTGATGGAATAGTATACTATTAAAATAGAGAATATGGGATATAAGATAGTAAGATAGAGCGATAATAGCCCATTAGAATTATTGGCTGGCGCTAGAAAAAGGAGTAGACCGCCCAATGCATATTCTTGTAGTGGAAGACGAGCAACGCCTGGCACTTTTGCTCCGCCGCGTCCTATTAGAGGAGCGGCATACCGTTGATATGGCGCACGATGGACATAAGGGCCTTGATCTGGCGTTGAGTGGTACCTATGATGTTGTGATTCTGGATGTTATGCTGCCAGGTCTTGATGGGGTAGAGATCTGCCGCCAGATGCGTGCTGAGCACATAACATCTTCTATATTGATGCTCACTGCGCGTGGGTCGGTGGAGGATCGTGTGCAGGGTCTGAACGCGGGGGCAGATGACTATCTCACCAAACCCTTTGCTATGGAGGAACTGCTCGCGCGTATCAATGCTCTGTTGCGCCGCCGGGATCGTCCCTTTGATGAGCTACCGCAGCTCAGCGTGGGCGATCTTACGCTCGATCTTGTGCGCCACGAGGCACGTCGTGGCCAGCGTGTCATCGAGTTGACGGCTAAAGAATTTGCTCTTTTAGAGTACTTGATGCGTCATGCTGGCCGTGTGCTTACGCGTACGCAGATCACCGACGCCGTCTGGCGCTATGATATGGATGCGCTCTCCAATGTAGTAGATATTTATATTCACTACCTTCGTGATAAGATCGATCAGGGCTTTTCACATCCGCTTATCAAGACTGTACGGGGCGTTGGCTACAGGATTGAGGCGTGATATTGCATCATATATTATGGTATATATATAATATATAATATGTATCATGCAATTTATATAGCAGGAAAAAAAGGCACTGGACATGAAAAGGGAACGTAAGTGGGCTGTATGGAGCCGGGCAAGGAAGTCCTCAAGAGAGCCGGGTGCGACCCTCTTTCAAGGCTTGCGTATGCGCCTGACTCTCTGGTATTGCGCGGTGCTGGGTGCGGCGCTTGTTTTTTTCTGCGTTGTGCTCTACTTTGGGGCGCAACATTTTCTTTTTGGTCCTATAAATGATAGTATTGCTGCACATGCGCATGTACGTGCAGATGAATGGCAAAAGGGTTCAATGGCTCAAGCTTGCATGCCTGCGGCTGTCCAGCCAGGTCCCTTTGATCATCCGCCATATAATATTGGTGTACAGCAAGCGATACCCGAATTTGTTGCGTGCTACAATCAAGAGGGCGTGTTCCTCCATAATAATAAGACGGCCACGCTCCCGGCGGCGTTTCTGAATATTTCGCTGGTCAAGAAGGCTTTAACTGATGGTCTGGCAACTGATATTGTCAATGTTGGAGGCTCGACTGGGGTTGTCGATTGTTATGCATTGGCAATCCCAGATGTGCATAAAGGCGGCTATAGTGGGGTTATACTGATTAGTGAGCCTGTTAATATACAGATAGGCATTCTCTCTTTGTTGCTCGTACTCCTTTTAAGTGTGGGAGGCGTTTGCTTGCTTGGCGCAGGTCTAGGAGGACTATTCCTGGCTAATCGGGCGCTGGCACCGGCGCACCTGGCCTTTGTGCGCCAACAACGTTTTATCGCCGACGCCTCGCATGAACTACGTACTCCTCTGACACTTATGCGTGCCGATGCCGAAGTACTCTTGCGTGGTCGCGAACACATGGCAGAGGAAGATGTCGCACTACTAGAAGATATCGTGGCCGAGGTGAAGCATATGGCGTTTCTCGCTAGTAGTATGCTGACACTCGCTCGCCTGGATGCTGGTGTGCAGCATTATGAGCACGAGGTTGTGAGCCTGGATGCGCTGGCCGATAGGATTGTGCAACGTGTCACGGCCTTCGCGCAACAAAAAGAGGTCGTGGTTCGACATGAGAGTAGCGCCAATACACTGACAATTGGAGACTCAACGCTCTTAGAGCAAGCGACGTTAGTATTGTTGGACAATGCCATTAAGTATAATCGAGCAGGCGGTCAGGTGACCATCCGTACCTCTATCCGCGATGGGCGGGCGTGCCTGGAAGTGGTGGACTCTGGCATCGGCATTCCTCCTGAGCACTTACCATACTTGAGCGAACGTTTCTATCGCGTCGATAAAGCCCGTGTACGCGAGGCCGGTGGTGCGGGCCTTGGCCTCTCCATTGCCCACGGCATTGCTGTTATGCACAATGGCACTCTGACCCTGACTAGCGTGCAGGATCAAGGTACTACCGCGACCCTTTCACTACCCCTCGCTAGCATCACTTCATCACGACCCCTCACTGTATGATGCTTGAAAAGGGGGCACGGTGAAGTGGAGTATATATTTACACCACCACGATTGTCGAGCGCATGTAAGGATGGACGTTGCAGTGATAGGGGAATGAGCCAGCGGCAGTAAATGTGAAATGATAGCTGCCACCAACCGGCATATTTCCACTATCAAATGTTGTCCCGTCATCACTGGTAACCGTATGAGGGGCGGACGATACGTTCTTCCAGATGATGGTTGTGCCTGCTTTGATGGTTAGTAATCCTGGGTCGAAGCCGTAACTTCCACTGCTATTAGTGATCATTATGGTCTGCGGAGAACCCGAAACGGGCGTGGCTTGAGTCGTTGTGGGCGTGGCTGGAACAGGTGTGTTGCTTGTGCTAGCCAGCGGGGTTTGAGCGGTATCTACGGTGATCGTTGCGGCATCTGTGCTGGCTGTAGGGTTGCGCGAGCAGGCTGCGAGCAGCAGCAGGATAGCTGCCACTCCTATCAGTAGATGGAACCAGTGCTGGAGCAGATCTTTTTTTCCGGGCATTCTGTTTTCTTTCCTTCTTTTGCAAAACTTACGCAGTGAGGTACTTTCCCTCGCGAGGGAAAGTACCTCACGCTCGATATACATTTTTTCTTTTTCGTTGTCGTTCGCTTGCATGGGCGAGTGAGCGAGCTAGAAGGCTGGCCGTTAATTTTCTATGTCATAATATGTCAACAGAAAATTAACTGCATTTGAGCGGGCTAGAAGGTTGGCGGTGGCGGTGTCTGTCCCGTATAATCGCCGATCACATAGGATGTATAGGGTCCATTGAGCTGGTTGGGGCCATTGCCGGTTACATTGAGCGTTCCGTACTGGAATTCCATTTCGGGATGAATGATGAGAACTCGGTTATTGAACTGATCCGCAATACTAATCGCCCCATTTGCCAGGAGCACTGCATTGGTCGGTAGAGGGGCCGTATTGCTCTTCTGGTCCGTATTGGTGAAGTAGGCAAAGACTACTTTTTTATCCGGCGTCACCTCTATCACGCGGCTATGAGCTGAATCGGTAATCAATGTATCGCCATTTGGGAGCCGACTGGCAAACGCTGCGCCGCTGAGCCCCTGATCATATTGCCACACTATGCTTCCAGCGCGTGTAACCTCGATGATGCGGTTGTTATTCTCGTCTGCGATCAGGATATCCCCGTTGGGTAGCAGCTCGGCACTGTTGGGATTATTAAGTGCGCCAGGGCTATCCTTGGGGCCGTATGTCCAGATGATCTGTTTGCTGGCCTTGTCGATTTCGATGACACGATTATTACCCTGATCAACGACCATAATATTGTGGTTAGGTAGCTGGATGGCAAAGACGGGCGCATTTAACTCGTTAGCGCCAGAGCCAGAGACGCCGGCCTGCCCGTATTGCCACACAATTTTGCCTTGCTGATCGACGATGATGACGCGGTTATCCACACAACCTTTGGGTAAACTTGCAGAGCCCGCAGGAATGCCCGTGCCTGCCGCCAGCGTCAAGCCTCCGCTCAAGCGTTCCGCGTCGTTGAGACCGATAATTGTACCGGGACCAGGATTACAAAGCGTCGGTTTGCCGGAGCCAAAGGTCCATACGATGTGCCCGCTGTGATCCATTTCAACGATGCGGTTGTTGAATTGGTCCGAGATGAGTATGTTGCCAGGCGCATTAAAGCGCGGACCTGAGGGTGCTGACTGCGTTGCCTGCGTAGCATCCGAGCAACTACTGGCAAGCGTCACCAGCAAAACGCCAACAACGATAAGGAAAAGATGTCTTTGGACTGCCATAGGAAATACCCTCCTGCTTTGCCACTCATTACGAATACTTCTTTCTTTGCCACTCATTACGAATACTTTAGAGTCAATGCCTCACCAGCGTTTCTCGCGCTGCGGTCTGTCTACAAGTGGTCATGATGCCTTGTCCTACGGATGAGTCGCGACAAAATAATTTAGTGCTATATAACTACTTCGTAGACAGATACGTCAGAGAGTTACAGTACAAATATGCCATGCTACTCTCCTTGACAGTGCGCTGCAAGATCGGGTATATTATTGGTATGCAAACTTTATGGTCGGGAGATTGAAGGCGTGGAATTTTCTGAATGCCCTGGATTGCTTATTACGAAGTTGGCCCATATTATCATACTGGATATGGATCGCAAGTTAAAAGTACATGGCTTGACCATGTCACAGTGGGCAGTGCTCAAGCCACTCTGGCAACAGGAGGGGAGATCACAGGTGGAGTTGCAAGAGCTGCTTGGCCTGGATGGAGCTACAATCACAGGACTGGTTCAGCGTATGACCCACCTGGGGCTTGTCCAACGCAGTCCCGATGTTCTTGATAAGCGGGTGCAGCGCGTGTTTCTTACTGAGCGGGGACGAGCCCTTGAACAGGTTACATTGGGTCTTGAAGATGAGGTAATTGCAAGTGCATTTGCAGATTTTTCTGCCGACGAACGTACTTTTTTTATTCGCTTGCTTACACGTGCGTTGCAGAACTGCGAAGGGAGAAAGTAAGCGCGCTCTTTTTGTTTTCCGAAAATAAATTTGCATGCCAACTAAATTGTCGATAGGTTTATGACAGGTCTAGACGTACAAATTACAAATACAGAGAGATACAGAGACGCTGTACATGCCTATCTATAGCCTTTCACGATGGAGAAGAAAGCGTTATGAAAATTGATATAGGTGCAGTATTCGCGGGCAAGCTAAGCTTTGCTGACGCCGTACGCGACGTGCGACATGCCGATTTGTATACTATGCTTGATGAACTTTTTGCTGACATTGCGCAGATACTGGCTGGAGCGACTGATGCTGCGGTCGTCTTTGTGCCTCGTGATCCTGTTGCCAGCGATCAAAGTGAGCAGGGCTGGACGATAGGTCATGTCGTTGCCCATGTGACTGCAGCTGCGGAAGAGGCCACTGCAGTTGGAGCTATGCTGGCTCGTGGTGTGCCCGTTGAAGGACGTCTGCGCTATGAGGTGCCGTGGGAAGAGCTCTCTACATCTCAGAAGGTACAGGCACGCCTGCAGGAGAGCCAGCGTATGTGCCATGCGTTCCTTGATGCGTGGCCCGACGAACCTCATCTTGACCTGACCGTGACCCGCGTACCTGTCTTTGGCCCGATGAATGCAATTGGCCTGGGTGCTTTGAGCATCGGACACGGTCTGTCGCACCTGGCGCAGTTGCGCGATATCATGAGCCAATATGCGAGCACTAAAGGTTAGTGCACTGGCATACTTCAAATGGCGGCAAGCCACACTGACTCCAACGAAATTGTCTAGAAGGTTCGAAGAGGCCACGTGCTTCGGTTTTGCCGGCCAACCAATTGATCACGTACGTGTATTTCAGGGCGAAACGAGCAATACTGTTTGGGTACGGACCAGATTTTCCCTATCGCGTCCCCTACCCAACACCTATGCCGCTATTCTCCCTGAAATCCACTCATGCAGCCTTTTCGAACCCCAATAAGAAGAGGTTGGAGTCAATGGGACCCCCACAGGGCCATACCCCTACGGGGCACAGGACGGCAACCACAAAGGTCGCCGTCTACGCCCCTGCCTGCCACAGGTAAGAAATAAGAAAACCAATCGCCGCCTACTTGCTGCTAGTGCGGCCCCAGACCGTAGAGAAATTGATGCGGGCGCAGAAGCCAGGTTGTTTGATATCGGTGAGCATTTGTTGATAGAGATCATCGTAATCTGGGGTCATGGCACCCCATTTGTGTAAAAACGGGCGAATAGTGCGAAATATGTACATCGCGTCCTGGTAAAACGCCTCGCCTGTCGTTGTGCCGGCGCGATAATGCAGCACATATGGCCGTGTCTGTATGTCCTGGCAATGTTGTTGTGCCAGGAAGGTTGGCAGGTAAGGAATGATGCCAGTCGGATCTTGTGCGGAAAGATGGTGCGAACGGTAGAGGGCGAGCAGAAACATCTCGCAGAGCTTCTGTAGTGCAACACTATTGCCGGGATGTATAATTTCTGCGTCCGTTAGCCGTATGATACCGCCCGGTCGCGCCACACGGACCATTTCGCGCATCACTTGAGGCCAGTCCCATAGACGTAGATAGCTGATGCCAAAGCGTAGATTGATCAGGTCAAATGATCTATCTGCGATGCCTGGTAATACCAGTGCGTCCAGGCGTTGAAACGTAACGCGCTTCGCAACCTCTTGCGCCTGCGCCTGTGTGTTTGCATAATCGATCATACTCTGGCTAATATCGATGCCAACAAGTGACATTGTAGGATAAATGCGGGCGGCTTCAATGACCCAGCTCCCGGTGCCACAACCAACGTCAAGCACCTTTTTAAAGCGTGCAGGTTCTTCCTGTTCTGCCAGGACTCCGCCCATCGCTGTGTTAAACATGTGGTCTTGTATCGTCAGGCGGAGAAGCTCATCTCTGTTCTGCCGATCTTGCACCATGTATGTGCTGGGTGATTCGCTCTGTCTCGCTTTACTAAAAGTATCAGAGAACGCTGACATACTGTGTCTATCCTTCTATTCCTCACTTTTCGGGAGCACCTGACATGTTATAGAGTTGTTGGTCCTTTGCAATTTTACATGAAGGAAAGGCTGTATGTCCAGGTAATGTATGGGTTTCAACAAAAAATTAATAAATATTTTATATATAGTTATTTTAACATGGTTTTTGTCGTGCTTAACTGGATAAGGGTACGTGGAATGTGGCTGCAGCAATGACTATGCACCATGCAATCAAGCCCAATGCAATCCCGACGACAGCCTGCCTCCAGCCAACTTTATTTGGAAGAAACAATGCTAGTCTGAGCCCCATAATGCCATAGATAATGGCAAATGTACCGATAATAAGTCCCGCGAAGCCTGCGATTGTCAGGAGGGTGAAGGTGCTAACTATAATAGAGATGACCCCGTTGATGATGGCTCTTTTCGCATCCTGGTTGCTGGGTACTGGCTTGGGAAGCTGTGCGGTGCCGGGCGCTACCGCCGGCAAACTTTGTGTTGTAGTAATAGGGATTTCCACGAGCCCCGGCATCTGCGTCAACGATGGCTGTCTTGCGAACATTGCTTGTGTGCCAGCTTCGGTTGCCAATGATGTCTGTGACCAGGCTTGTTGTGCGTCCCCGTTGCTTAACGACATTTGTTGCAAACGATGAATTTGCTTGATATCTACGGTCTCGGTCGATGGCAATTGTTGTGGCGCATGAGGGTTTTTCATATAGTCGATAGCGGTGGTCGATTGTGGCGAGCCGGAGCTTTGCGTAGAGTCAATGGCAGGGGTAGGGTGTGCAGGAAAGGGTAGCTGTGGCGAGTTAGGGCTTTGCGTAGAGTCAGGGATAGGGGTAGGGTATGCAGGAAAGGGTAGCTGTGGCGAGTTAGGGCTTTGCGTAGAGTCAAGGATAGGGGTAGGTTGGATGGGAAAAGGCGGTTGTTGCAAGCCTGGGAAAGTAGCGGTAGCTTGCTCAAGCTGTGGCGAGCTAGGGATTTGCGTAAAGTCGATGGCAGGGGTAGCTTGCTCAGGCAAGAAGGGTTGCGGTGAGCCTGGGATGGTTGCGGGTTGTGTAGGGATAGCAGCCGGAAAAGGATCTTGTAATGCATCGATTGGATCTGGAAAAGGCAACTGTGGGATGTTAGAGAGGTCTTCTGTCGAGTTTGGTGAGAAATTGGGATCTTGGTACATTACGCGCTTCCTTTTCAAATATCTTTCTTTATGCACAACAAGCTGTCCGTCACAGGATTTTGCCTGGTGCTAATAAATAACATGGTATGCCCAGATAAGTATACACTTTCGCTCTTATAGCCGTGCTAAATAAGCTGAACTATTGGTGTGAGCTGTGTTTCTATCAATATTTTTACAGATATTGTTCGACTGGATGAGCAGAACTAACTGTGAATGCGCAGAATTGCGGCCTACATTTCTATCGCATGCGCCTCACAAATCTGCTCTTCTTTATTTAACATAAAGAGTATTTCCATGTCAAAGGAATAGGAGAGAGGTTTATAAAATTCCATCTTTTGGCACGATTCCCAACCGAGCCGACTAACCTTTCTTTAGCTGAAGCATCGTTTCATGTTGTTCTCATATCTATTTTGTAAAATAGATATCGAGCAGGTTAACAACATATATACGTAGCTGGCTCTACTTTTAGATGTATTTGTGCACTGTTTGGGGTGCGTTTGTAGTACATATGGTACATATGGTACACATAGTACATATGGTGGCATACAATGGTATATAGTGGTGTCTATGTTACTTATCTTTTATGTAACACGTGCTCTATATGGATGGGTAATATGGTTCTTACGTCGAAATTTTCCGCTGAAAGGATAACATATAATGGGGCAGCTAGATCAGAAAGTGGCTATTGTGACCGGTTCTGATAGTGGTATTGGTCGGGCGATTGCGTTACAGTTTGCGCAAGAAGGTGCAACCGTTGTTGTGACCTACGCGCATAATCAGCCAAAAGCGGCTGAAGTGCAGCAGTTGATCGAGAAGAGCGGCGGTAAGTGCCTGGTTGTGCAGGCCGATGTTTCACAGTATCAGCAGGCGATAGGTGTGATTGAGCAGGCGGTGAGTCAGCTTGGTCGCCTGGACATCTTTGTGAATAATGCAGGTATGGAGATTCATAGTCCGTTTTTGGATGTGACGGAGGAGCAGTTTGATCGTGTGATTGATACCGATCTCAAGGGTGCTTTCTTCTGTGCCCAGGCGGCGGCACGCGTGATGGTGAAGAATAAGGTGGCGGGCCGGATTATCAATATTTCTTCGGTGCATGAGGATATCGCGATGCCACAGAATGTGCCGTATTGTTGTGCGAAGGGCGGTCTGCGTATGTTTACACGTACTATCTGCCTGGAACTCGCTCCACATAATATAACGGTCAATAATATTGCCCCCGGTGCCGTTGATACTCCGATTGATGCCGATGTGAAGGCCGATGCCAATAAGTATCAGGCTTTGCTCAATGAGATTCCGCTGCATCGTATGGGACAGCCGGAAGAGGTCGCCAGGTTGGCTGTCTATCTTGCCTCCGATGCTTCTGCTTATGTGACTGGTTCAACTTTTACTATCGATGGCGGCCTCTCTGTCAATACTGGTGCTCTCTAATCTATTAGCTCGATAAAAGTTACTGTGACGTAGAGCTTTTATGTAACTGAGGAACGAAAAGAATGATAGCGAATAAAAAGTTGATAGTAAGCGGTATACAAATGAAGTACAATAAAAAGTATACTCAAGCGCCAGTTGTGATTGAATTGTTGCCTTATGCGGCAAAAGCGGAGGCCGCACGTAGATGGCAAGAATTAGAAAAGCTCACAAATAATACAAATTTGACGAATTCCTGGGCCTGGATCGAGACGTGGCTTGCGTACCATGTTGATATATTGCAATGTATGTTTGTCTTCGGGTTGTGCGATAATCAGGTTATTGGGGCCACAGTAGTAGTTCAGGCTACCTATAAGAGAAAGCGTATATCCATTACGCGCATACACGTGGGGACAGGCAAGTATGTAGAATATAATCGGCTGCTGGTCGTGCCAGCGTATCAGGATAGCTTTGCGCAGGCGCTGATAAAAGCGCTTCAGCGTCGGTTTCGCTGGTCTGAATTGCATATTGATGGGTTCGTTCCTGAGGATGCGGACGTATTGCTCCAGGCTGGAAAGAAGGCAGGTCTTCATTTTGAGGTTCAGGAGAGGAAGACTCCCATCTTTGATTTCCGTAAGGCTATAGATGACGGCTATCAGGATGTCTTGTCATCATTGGGCAAAAATACTCGTTATCATGTTCGTCGTAGTACTCGTCTGTTCGAGGAGTTCTATGGGCAAGTAACTATCGAGTGGGCGGAAAACGCGGAGCAAGCAAAAGACATTCTAAAAGAATTAATTGATCTGCACCAAAGACATTGGACTCGTGTAAAGGGTAAATTAGGGATTTTTAAGACCGGAGCTTTTAATAAACCATATCTCCGATCTTATTATGCTGGCATGATTGATACGCTGAAGCTCTGGCCGCAGGGTTCTTTGATTGTGTGTCGCGTCAAGGCCGGTGAGACCACGCTGGGCTGCATCTTTCACTACGTCGAAAATGGGCATGTTATGTATACGAAAGGTGGTATCGCTCGATTTGAGGATGCTAAGTTGAAGCCGGGCTTCATCACCCACGTGATTTGTATGGAGGAGTGCAGGCAACGTGGCCTTATAGAAGAGCAGCATGGCAATCCAGGGCTGCTGAAATACGATTTCCTGGCCGGAGATGAAGCGTATAAAGATTCTTTGACCAATACGCAAGGCCATTTAGTCTGGGCAACGGCGGAGCGTGGCTTCATCTTATGGCTGATGGAGAAAGTACGTATCGCAAGAGATATGTTGAAGAACTATAAAGGGAAGTTGGGGCGCTAAATGCCGCTTTTCCTCTCGCCTGTTAGGAACCTTGCAGTCCAGGCGGTTTATTATAACTCCGATTCTATTCCATTTAAATATATTGCTTTCTTGTCTGTTTATAATAGAGACAGTAGAGGGTAAAGTATAGTTTTAAAATTCAAAGTGTATTACTATACTTAGCATTCATTGGCCTATAGGTAAGCCAGAATCTCTTGTTTCTCTGGCAACTTTTGACCAAAAAGGGACGTAATAGGCTTTGCTAAGGGTTTTGAGCTATGGAGAAAGTCACGAGGCCAAAAGGGAAAAACTCGCCTGCTGGCTCTTATGAGCTGCAAGAGCAGGAGGAGAAGGATATCAGGCGTATCTGGGCTGCATTTGAAGATAAGACGATCTGGGATTGGCTTACTTTATTTGGGACCCTGGCAATTCCGGTTGTAGTGATGTGCGCAACGATTGTTTTTAGTGTGCAGCAGGGTGATGTCAGTCAGGCGCAGCATGATAATGAACTGCGCATCGCGGAGGCGAATCGACAGAATGACCTCAGGATGGCAAGTGATCAGGAAGAGGAGGCCACACTGGCGCTTTATCTCGATGGTATCACCGGGCTTCTGTTGGATAACCGGCTTGGAAGTTCGGCGGCACCGCGTGGCGCTAATGTGGTGGCACGCGCAAAGACGATGGTTGCACTGGGCCGCTTGAAAGATCCTACCCGAAAAGCCATGATTGTGCGCTTTCTTTATGAGGCCTATCTTATCACCGGAAAATCAGTAGTTGTCTCTCTAAGCGGGGTCGATCTAAGCGGGGTCGATCTGGAGCACACGGAGTTACGTGGGGCAAATCTGAGTGGTGCTAACTTGAGTGGTGCTAACTTGAGTGGTGCGGATCTAAGCAATGCAAATCTGAGCGGCGCAGATCTGGGGGATGCGAATCTCAAGGGTGCTAATTTGAGTGGTGCCAATATTACAGGTGGTCAGTTGCAGAAGGCAAAATTGCACTGACAATTCTATATGTAGAGGAATGGGGTACTAAGTTTATGGAAAAGATACAGGCAAGAGAGTTTTATAAAGAGCAGATTGACTATCTGGTGGCAAAAGATGTCGATGGTTTAGTCGATAATCACTATAATGAAGATGCTGTTCTCGTCGGATTCGATTTTGTTGTAAAGGGGCGTGATGCTCTCAAAACGCATTTTCGTAAGTATCTCCAGATGTTGGGCCACCTGGATCTGAAGTCAACCAATAAGTTTAACGAGGGCGAAGATTTTCTCTTTTTCGAGGCCAGCGTTATCTCCGATTTTGGTCCGGCCGATGTGTATGATGCACTGGTTATGAAGTGTGGCAAAATATCATATCATTTTACCGGTGTAAAATAGGGCGAAAAGAACACAAGATGAGAAAAGCAGAATGGAGCAAAAAGAAAACTGGTTCCACACGGAGCCAGTTTTCTTGCGTGAGAGCCATACAAATTCTCCATAT